>JBAZXU010000004.1:0-311372 GCA_041659705.1 Sphingomonas sp. | reverse complement strand
CCTTCGTGATCCAATATCATCCGCACCGCACGGGCGCGTATCTCGGGTGAAAACTTGTTCGTTGTCTTGCTCATACAGGCTCCGCCTTCTCAGGAGTTGGAGCCTCCGACAATCCCGGTGCGGTTCATCTTGATCTGTTCGGCTCGGTTGGAGGTCAGCCCGTATTGCAGATTGATCGCGGCGAGCGGCGCCGGAAGTTGGCGCAGATAGGCAGCAGGAGCGCCTACCTGGCTGGCCAGTTGCCCAAAGCTCCAGTGGGTAGGCGTCACCGGTGCCTCGGCACCTGGCAACATGAGAGCCAGGCGTTCCGGATCATTGCGGCTTGCTTCGACATGGATCAGCGCCGTCTCGACCACGCGCGTCCGGCTGCGGTCGGACCGACCGCGCACCGACCGGGCCAGATCGCCCAGTGACAGAAACCGCTCATCATCGGGGCGCGAGAACCATTCCGACGACACCCGACCCACGCGCGAGCCGCGCGAGACATCCACCTTGTAACCGCCGCTTGAGTCGCGGCGCGTATCGAGAACCTGCATATCCATGGGAAATCTCCATGACGGCTGGCCGGGAGCCTCTCTCTCGACCCTCATCCCGTCACGGCGAAGCCCGCCAGACTCTCACTCTCCCCCTCAACGCTTACAACCGCGCGAGCGGCCAGCGAGATCGCCAAAGCAAGAAACTGCACCCTGAAAGAGGCGGAGCATCGCGTCATCGCTCGCGCAGGCGGAAAGCCGGGGCCTGTCGGCTTTCCCAGCCTACGCTTCGTTTCATGTCCGCCGGTTCAGAGTGCCTGCGGGGCCCTTGTGGTGAAACGCCGCGCCCGCAGGAGTGCGCCGGAACGGCGCACGGGACCGAGCGCGTCCTTAGCCCCGCTCCTCGTTTCGGGGCGTTGCGGGGTGTCCCTGCTGAGGTGGGTGTGAAGAAGACGCACAGCGGCTTCGACCTGGGAGGAAACCTCCTCCCGCACATCGAAAATCAAGCCTCTACGCCAGGCTAAGAAACACGTTGATTACGTGGCGATTACGTGGCGCTCGACAGCCCCTTGGAAGGGGTGTATATTTGCACCTAAGTCGTTGAGAAGTTTGGTGGACGCACTTGGGCTCGAACCAAGGACCCGCTGATTAAGAGTCAGCTGCTCTACCAACTGAGCTATGCGTCCAAACCGGTGGTGGCGGGCTTTTTATAGCGCGCTCCTTATTGAAGGTGGGCGGTTAGCACTGAGGCCTGCTGAATGCAAACCCCAAAGCGCAGTTTTTTTTGTTAGGCGCTCTACCAGCGCGGCGCCCGGCGGTTTTGCCGGTCGATGGACATGAGGATGCCAAGGCAAATCATAAACGTCATTTGGGATGACCCACCAAAGCTGATGAGCGGCAGCGGCACGCCAACAACCGGTGCCATGCCCATTACCATTGCCATGTTAATGGAAACATAGAAAAATAATGTCGCAGCCAGCCCCGCTGCGGTGAGCCGGGAGAACCGGTCTGGCGCGCGCAGCGCCACGTTCACGCCCCATTGAACGATGATAAAAAAACCCACAATCAGCGCAATGCCGCCCAGCAGGCCCCATTCCTCCATCATCGTCGCCAGTGCAAAGTCGGTATGGCCTTCGGGAAGATAATCCAAATGGCTCTGCGTACCTTGAAGAAAGCCTTTGCCAAAAATACCGCCAGAGCCAATCGCGATTTTTGATTGGTTGATATGATAGCCAATGCCGAGCGGGTCGCTTTCAGGATTGAGAAACACCAAAACCCTGTTGCGCTGATAGCCGTGAAGCACGAAGTTGAACACCAGTGGCACCGCCGCTGCCAATGCCAGTGCACCGCCAACGAACAGCCGCAATGGAATGCCCGCCAGAAACATAACAGTCACGCCGCCCGCCACAACCATAAGCGCGGTGCCCAGGTCTGGCTGGTGCATGATAAGCAAGGCTGGCAGGCCGATCAGCACGCATGCCGGCCAGATTGCCCCCCAGCGGCGAATTTCGTTGGGGGGCAGCATGTCGTAAAATTTAGCAACCGCAAGTACAATGCACGGCTTCATCAACTCTGAAGGCTGGAGGCGCAAAGGCCCCAGATCCAGCCAGCGCTGCCCGCCGCCGCGCACGGCGCCCAGCAGTTCCACGAGCACCAGCAATATCATCAACCCGGCAAAAGCGGGAAGGGCGCCCTGGCTCCATATCGACACCGGAATGCGCGAAAGTAGAATGGCGCCGCTCAGGAATACTGTCAGCCTTATGCCCTGAACTAGCGCCCAGGGCCTGACATTGCCACCCGCAGCGGAATAGAGCACGACCAAACCAAAGCCGCCAATGGCAAGCACCAGCAAAATGATGCGCCATCGCAATTGCGCGATGGGCGCTGGTACAAAACCCAGGCCGTTCATGGGGCAATCTCGGTGGAGCCGGTTTCGGCGATGCTATTGCCGGTGGCAGCGTCGCGCGCCAGGCTTTCGGCCGTTGCTTTTGCAGCGTTTGTCGCGGCTTTTACGGCCGGAGCGTCGGTGGCGGCGCCCAGGCCCAGTTCGGTTGCTGCGCTTTCAGGTGAAGGAGCGGCAGCGGCGGCGCGATATGCCTCGGCTGAAAGCGCCATGCGCGTGGCAATGTCGCCTCCCCAGCTTGGCTCAACCTCAGCAAGTGATTTCAACGCGCGCGCTTTGTCGAACAGATAAGTCATAATGTCGCGCCCGATGAGCGGGGTATCGAGGTTGCGAACGGTGTGCCCATTATGCTCCAGTGCAATGCCGGCGGCATAGCGGGGGTTGTCTGCCGGAGCAAAGCACACGAACAGCGCATGGTCGCGCAATTTGAAGGGCAGCGCGCCGTTGCGCAGCACCCCTGTTCGCCGCTCGGCCAATGTGATGCGGCGGACCTGTGCGGTCCCTGTTTTGGCGGCAAGAGAAACGCCAGGCACCTGCAGCCGTGCCGCCCCCCCGGTGCCGCCGTCATTCACCACGGCAAACATGGCGTCGTGCACAATTGCCAAATGCTCAGGATCAAACCCAAGCGACGGGGCAGGTGAGCGCGGTTGATCCATCAGAATATGGGGCTGAAGCATTTTGCCAGAGGCGATGCGTGCCGCCATGACGGCAAGCTGCATGGGATTAACCAGCACATAACCCTGGCCGATTGAGGCGTTCACAGAGTCTGCTACGGTCCAGGCATTATTGTATTTCTTGAGCTTCCAGGCGCTGTCTGGCACCGTGCCGAAACGCTGACTGCCAAAGGGCAAGTCGAATTTTGCCCCCAGTCCAACCGAGCGCGCGACCGGGGCAATGGCGTCATAACCGAGCCGGCGCACCATTTCGAAAAAGTAGATGTCGCAGCTTTGCGCCACGCCTGTGCGCATGTTGACCGCGCCGTGCCCACGGCGACTGTGACAATGGAACACGCCCGTACCCACCCGCAGCGCGCCACTGCAATTCACCGTTGCATGCGGGTCAACCCCTGCTTTTAACAGCGCAAGCGCGTTCATTGGCTTGACAGTAGAGCCCGGCGGGTAAAGCCCCTGGAGCACCTTGTTCATCAGCGGCACATGGTCATCACCCGACAGCATGTCCCACTCAAGATGGCTGATGCCGTCGGAAAAGCTGTTGGGGTCGTAGGCGGGCATGGAGGCCATCGCCAGCACATCGCCTGTCAGGCAATCCAGCACCACCGCCGAGCCGGAATTGGTGCCCAGCCGCCGAGAAACATACTCCTGAAGGCCAAGGTCGATCGTCAGCCTTTGTGGCTGGCCGGGGTTTTCTGGCTGGGTTTTCAGCTCGCGCACCAGCTTGCCATGGGCGGTCACTTCAACCCGTTTGGCGCCGGGCGTGCCGCGCAACTTGTCTTCCAGCGCGCGCTCCAACCCGTCTTTGCCAATTTTATATCCCGGCGTGATGAGCAGCGGATCGCGTTTTTTGCGAAATTCTTCGGCCGAGGCGGCGCCAACATAGCCGGTCAGATGGGCAACGGCTGCGCCTGCTGGATAATTGCGCGAATAGCCCCGAGTGGGCGCAACACCTGGAAGTTCCGGCAGTCGCACGCTAACCGCAGCAAACCGCTCCCAGTCCAGCGCATCAGCAACCTGCACGGGTTGAAACCCGGCTGCGTGTTTCAAATCTCCCTCGATCCGCGCAATGTCATCGACAGTCAAAGCAAGTAGCTGGCGCAGCACGCTGATGACGCGCTCTTTTTCGCGTAACAAATCGGGAATGATGTCAATCCGAAAATCGGTACGGTTGTTGGCGATGGCGGCGCCGTGCCGATCGATTATCCAGCCGCGCTGCGGCGGCACCAGCGTGGTGTTGACACGGTTACTTTCCGACATGAGCTGATAGTGCTCATTTTCGGCAATAGCCAGCCAACCCATCCGCCCGGCAAGCAGCAACCCCACACCAGCCTGCCCCACCGCCAGCAGCGTTGCCCGCCGCGTAAAGCTGAACTGCTGGTGCGCCTCGGTTACTACGCGCGCCGGGCCGATCATTCTTCCATCCGTTTATAATCAAGCCACGCCACAATTTGCGTGACGCCAGGATAGATCATGGCCGATAATAATATTTGCAACAACAACATAGTGTCGACATGCGCTGACAACGGGGTCGCAATGAAACGGCCGAGCATGAGAATGGCGCTGATCGCGGCTGAGGCCAGCAACCAGTCCTGCCAGAAGTCACGTGCCACCAGCCGCTGGTCGAGCAGGTCTATCGCCAAAATGGCACTACCCCACAGCAGCATGGCGCTGCCAAGCGGCTGGCCGCTGATAAGATCGTCAAACAAGCCAAAAAGCAGCGGCGCCCAAATTGGCAGTGCGTCGGGTTTGCCCAGCCGCCAGCCGATCAACATCATAACGCCAAAGGGCGGCACGATACCAAATGGGGCGATAAACGGCAGCAGCGTTATCATCGACCCGGCCATCACAGATGCGACAGGGATCAACCAAAAGGAGACTGAAACCGGCGCCGGATCAAAAGGGCCACGCACCCGTGCCATTAGTGCGCTGCGCCCGGCTGACCCTGGTTCCCGCTTGCGCCAGGCTGCATCGCCGGCAAAAAGGCGCGCTGTACAATGGCGATGTCAAACGTATCGGGCAGGGCGATGCTGCGGGCGACAACTGCATCACGTGTTTTGCCAACCACGCGGGCCACGGGTATATCAGGCGGGAAAATGCCGCCAACGCCAGACGTAACCAGCAAATCTCCGTTTTTGAAGGCGGCGTTGTTCAGGTTGAGCGTTTTTATTTCGATAAGCCCATCGCCACGGCCCGTGGCAATTGCGGGCAAACCGTCGCTTGAACGCCTGACGGGAACAACGCTTTCCGCATCGGCAAGCAGCAAAATACGGGCGGTGTCTGGCCCTGCCTCAAGCACCCGACCCACCAGCCCTTCCGGCCCGCGCACCGGCTGGCCGGGGCCAACACCCTGGCGAAAACCCGCATTCAAAATCGCAAAGCGCCGTGTGCTGGTGGCAGAAGAGCTGACAAGGCGGGCAACCGTTACGTGTTCGCTAATCCGGTCGCGCACCGACAACAGGGTTCGCAGGCGCATATTCTCACGCGCCAGGCTTTGCGCGCGCACAATGTCTGCCCTTGAGGCACGGAGTTGCTGCTCAAGTGCTGCGTTGCGACGCATTATGGCAAAATGGTTTCCAACCGCACCGGGAATGCCGCCAATACCCCGCCCGACAACGCTCAGCGTGGAGGAAATCGGCGTGGTCAATTCCGCAACACCGCCGCGCAACGCGCCAAATGCGTTGGGGTCGAGCACCGAAATGGCCAGCAGCACCGCAGAGACTATAAGCCCCGCCAGAGCTACTACATAGCCGACAAACAGGCCCGCCTGCGCGCGCCTTGAAAAGCCGGGGCTGCGGTTTCGCGGGGCCGCCATGCCCATCTATCCCTTGTTATGCGCTGTGAAGCACGCCGCGGAAGATAGGATCTTCCAGCGCACGGCCGGTGCCGATGGCCACGCACGTAAGCGGGTCTTCAGCGATGGTGACGGGCAGGCCGGTCTCATCACGCAGCACTTCGTCAATGCCGCGCAACAGCGCGCCGCCGCCGGTTAGCACAATGCCCTGGTCGACAATGTCAGCCGCCAGCTCAGGCGCGGTATTTTCCAGCGCAATCCGCACGCCTTCAACAATGGTGCCAACTGGCTCTGAAAGCGCCTCGGCGATCTGGCCTTGGTTGATCTGAATTTCCTTGGGCACACCGTTTACCAGATCGCGCCCCTTGATGTGGATTGTCTGGCCAATGCCGTCGAGCGGGGCTTTGGCAACGCCAAGCTCCTGCTTGATCCGCTCTGCCGTTGCTTCGCCAATAAGCAGGTTGTGGTTGCGGCGGACGTAGGAAACAATAGCCTCATCCATCTTGTCTCCGCCAACGCGCACCGAGGTTGTATAAGCCAGCCCCCTGAGCGAAAGCACCGCCACCTCTGTCGTTCCGCCGCCAATATCGACAACCATCGAGCCGATAGGTTCTGTAACCGGCATTCCAGCGCCAATCGCTGCGGCCATTGGTTCTTCGATCAGCCAAACCTGGCTGGCGCCGGCGTTTTGCGCCGCATCGCGAATGGCGCGCCGTTCAACCGATGTAGAGCCCGATGGCACGCAGATGACAATTTTTGGCCGAATGAAGCGACGTTGGCCGTGCACCTTGCGAATAAAATATTTTATCATCTGCTCGGCAACGTCGATATCGGCGATGACCCCGTCGCGCAGCGGGCGGATGGCCTGAATACTGTCGGGAGTTTTACCCATCATCAGCTTGGCGTCGTCGCCCACAGCTTTCACGCTTTTCACGCCGTTCAGCGTTTCAACCGCCACTACCGAGGGCTCGTTGAGCACAATCCCCCGGCCACGAACATAGACAAGTGTATTGGCAGTCCCCAGATCGATCGCCATATCGTGGGACATAAGATTGAAAAACCGCGGGAAATTCATTTATGGTTCCGTCACTGTCCGCGGCCACAAAGTCGCGGTGGTTCGCAAGGGCTTTTCTGCTCCCGCCAAGCCCGGTTACCCAGGCTTTTAAATGTTGTACGATGCGGGTCGCGGAATGCCGTCGCTTGGGCTAGAGCGGTGCCCATGTCAATACGCCGCTTGCCCGAACATCTTGTCAATCGCATCGCTGCCGGTGAAGTGGTGGAAAGACCCGCCAGCGCCCTTAAAGAGCTGGTGGAGAACGCGATTGACGCCGGCGCCACGCGCATTGTCGTTACGCTTGCCAGCGGCGGCATTGAGCGGATTGAGGTGGTGGATGACGGATCGGGCATGACCCCGCCGGACATGGCGCTCGCGCTGGAGCGGCACGCAACCTCCAAACTGCCCGACGAGGCGATAGAAGCCGTTGAAACACTGGGGTTTCGTGGTGAAGCGCTACCCTCTATTGCCAGTGTCGCGCGGCTAACGCTGGAAAGCCGGGTGCGCGGGGCTGAAGGCTGGGCGCGGCTGGTGGACAATGGCGCGCTGTTACGTGAAGGGCCTGCGGGCCTGCCGCCGGGTACGCGCATTGTCGTTGAAGGTTTGTTCGAGCGGGTGCCCGCCCGCCGCAAATTTTTGCGCTCGGCCCGTTCAGAATATGCCGCTTGTGTCGATGTCATCAAGCGGCTGGCAATGGCCCGTCCCGAAATTGGATTCATGCTTAGCCACGATGGCCGGCTCAGCCTCAACGTCGCAGCAGTGGCAGACCGGCCGGCGCGCGTTGCAGCGCTGACCGACCGGGCACTTGTGGAAAATAGTGTAACAATCGATCTGGAGCGCGATGGTGTTCGGCTTGGCGGCGTGGCTGGCCTGCCCACGTTCAACCGCGGCGTTGCCGATCATCAATATCTGTTCGTAAACGGGCGCCCGGTGAAAGACCGCCTGCTCGCAGGTGCAGTGCGCGGTGCCTATGCCGATGTGCTTGCGAGAGACAGGCACGCAGTGGTTGCGCTGTTTCTTGATGTGCCGGCCGACATGGTGGATGTGAATGTGCACCCCGCCAAAACCGAGGTGCGCTTTCGCGATCCTGCGCTGATGCGTGGGATGATCGTGAGCGGTTTGAAGCGTGCGCTTGATGGGGCCGGGCACCGCAGTGTGCAGCGCCCGGCAGAAGCTGCGCTCGCCGCTTGGCAAAGCGAGCCTGTCGCGCCGCCGGGTCTGTGGCCTGCGCCTGTCAGAACGGCCGATCCTGCGCCGTTTGTGTTGACGGGGCAGGGGGTGCAGGATCGCCGCGCAAGCTTCTTCGCGTCACCGCCACAGGCGCGGGCGGAGATGGCCGATGCGCCGGTGCCGGAGGCTATTACCTTTCCGCTGGGCGTGGCGCGCGGGCAGGTAGCAAAGACCTATATCGTGGCAGAAGCGGCAGATGGGCTGGTCATTGTTGATCAGCACGCAGCGCACGAGCGGCTGGTGCTGGAGCGGATGCGCCGGGCAATGGCAACAGGGCAGGTGGCAGCGCAAGCGTTGCTGTTGCCAGAAGTGGTTGAGCTGGAGGAAAGCGCGTGCGATCGTCTGGAGGCGCGCGCTGGCGAACTGGCGGAGTTTGGCCTGATGCTTGACCGTTTCGGCCCGCGCGCGATGCTGGTTCGTGGTGTGCCGGCGGCGCTGGGGCAGGGCGATGTCGTCGGGCTGGTGACCGATCTTGCCGATGAGCTGGCCGCTTATGATGAAGCGCTGAGCCTGAAGGAACGGCTCGACCATGTGGCCGCGACCATGGCCTGCCATAGCTCGGTACGCGCCGGGCGCGTGCTGTCGGTTGCAGAAATGAACGCGCTGCTGCGCGAAATGGAAGTTACGCCGCATTCAGGCCAATGCAACCATGGCCGCCCGACATGGGTAAAGCTGGCGCATGGTGACATTGAAAAACTGTTTGGCCGGAAATAAACACCTCTGCCCAGCGGGTCCGCCGTGCCACTTTTTGTCAGCATTTGTTCAGGCAAGGGCTGGCAGTGTTACCCCTGTCCCCCGATTGGCACCGGCGCGCGCCGGTGCCAAGGGCGGTCGCGGACTGAAAGCTCCCGCTGAGTCCGGCGGCCGGGTCCTGGTGTTTCAGGTGCCTGGTCGGGATAGATAATGCTGTACTGCGTAAAAAATTGGGCCGCCGGAGAGCGATTATCTCCGACGGCCCTTTTTTAAATTTCAGCAGATGCTCAGCCTTCGGCTGAAGTTTCGGCTTCGACTTCATCCGCTGCGGTAGCGATTTCGCCGGGTTCCGCATTGGGGTCATAATCTTCGGTGAAGCCAGCCTCGTCCTTTTCGAACATCGCCTCCATCACGTCCACACCCTTGGCCTGCATTTCTGCCTCTTCAGGGCTGCGGGCGATGTTGGCCTTGATGGTGACCGACACCTCAGGGTGCAGCGCAATTTTGATCGAGTGCAGGCCAATGGTTTTGATCGGCTTGTCGAGCACAACTTGCGCCTTGGTCACTTTGTGGCCGTCGGCTTCGAGCGCTTCTACCAAGTCGCGCACTGCAACCGAGCCATAGAGCTGACCAGTGTTTGACGACTGGCGGATAAGCGTCAGCACCACACCGTCAATCGTCGCTGAATCCTTAACCGCAATGTCGCGGCGCACGGCATTTTCTGCCTCGATCCGCTCACGATTGGCTTCAAACACCTTGCGATTGGCAGCGTTTGCACGCAGCGCCTTTTTATTGGGAAGCAGAAAGTTGCGGGCAAACCCGTCCTTCACCTTCACCACATCGCCAATACCGCCGAGCTTCTCGACGCGTTCCAGCAGGATCACATCCATGGGGTCAGCTCCTTATTTGACGATGTAGGGCAGCAAGCCCAGATGGCGGGCGCGCTTGATCGCCTGGGCGAGTTCACGCTGCTTCTTGGCGCTCACCGAGGTGATGCGCGACGGGACGATCTTGCCACGCTCAGAGACAAAGCCCTGAAGCAGACGAACGTCTTTATAATCAATCCGGGGAGCATCCTTTGCGGAAAAAGGGCAGCTCTTGCGGCGGCGGAAAAAGGGACGTGCCATTGATCAAATCCTCCTTATTCGCCGTCAAAATCACGACGGGGGCGCTCACCGCGCTCAGGCCGGTCGCCACGTTCGCCACCACGGCGGCTGTCGCGATCGCCCTTGCGCATCATCACCGATGGGCCAGCTTCATGCGCATCGACCTTCACCGTCATGTAGCGGATGATGTCTTCGTTGATCTGCGTCTGCCGCTCAAGCTCTGCAACAACGCCTGCGGGGGCGTCTATTTCGAGCATCACATAATGCGCCTTGCGGTTCTTTGCGATGCGGTAGGCGATTGAGCGCAACCCCCAGCTTTCGGTTTTCACAACCTTGCCGGCATTGTCTTCGACGATTTTGGTGGCGGTTTCCGCCAGTGCATCCACCTGCGCCTGTGCCAAATCCTGGCGCGCAAGGAACACGTGCTCGTACAGAGCCATGTCTTGTCCTTCATCTTGGCCGATTGCTGACGCCTGCACCATGCAAAGCGCCCCTCCGGCTGTCGTCTCCAAAGTCTTTCCGGCGGGACAAACGCAAACTGCCCATGCCGCCAGAATGCGCGCTAATAGCCGAATTGCCAGCGAACGCAAGCGCGAAGCAACCTGGCCTTGCCAGACAGGGCGCGTGCACTTGCCAATGCCGCACCCGGTTTCTAGTCCGCCATCAACGATATTGATTGAGGAGCCGAAATGCGGGCGTTTATTTTTCCAGGTCAGGGCAGCCAGTCGGTCGGCATGGGGCAGGCGCTTGCCGCCTCAAGCGCGGCTGCGCGCGAGGTGTTTCAGGAAGTTGACGAGGCGATTGGCCAGAGTTTGTTCCGGCTGATGGGGGAGGGGCCAGAGGAGGCGCTTACCCTTACCGAAAACGCGCAACCCGCGATTATGGCCAACGCCATCGCCACTTTGCGCGTGCTGGAGCGTGAGTGCGGCGTGCGGATGGCGGATAAGGTTGATTTTGTCGCAGGGCATTCGCTTGGGGAATATTCGGCGCTGTGTGCCGCTGGCGCGCTTGACCTGGCAACCACGGCGCGGCTGCTGAAGCTGCGCGGGCAGGCAATGCAGGCGGCGGTGCCGGTTGGCATTGGCGCGATGGCTGCCTTGCTGGGTGCCGATATCGACAAGGCCCGCGCCATTGCCGAGGCGGCAGCCGAAGGTGAAGTTTGCGCCGTTGCCAATGATAATGATCCCTCACAGGTGGTGATTTCGGGGCACAAGGGTGCGATCGACAGGGCAATTGCCATTGCCAAGGATATGGGCGCCAAGCGGGGAATTTTGTTGCCGGTGTCGGCGCCCTTTCACTGCCCGCTGATGCAGCCTGCGGCCGACGCAATGGCCACCGCGCTGGCGCAGGCGCGAGTGTCTGCGCCATTGGTGCCGCTATACGCCAATGTGCTTGCCGCGCCGGTTGCCGCGCCCGACGAAATCCGTCTGCGGTTGGTTGAGCAGGTGACGGGCATGGTCCGCTGGCGCGAGTCGGTGCTCGCTATGGCAGATGCCGGGGTTGGGCGGTTTGTCGAATTTGGCGGCAAGGTGCTGGGCGCCATGGTCAAGCGCAGCGCGCCCGAGGTCGAGGCGATCAGCATTTTGACGATGGACGATATTGAAACGCTGGCCAAAACGCTTTGATGCAGCGCGGCAATTTGAAGAGAAAGGAACGGCATGTTTGATCTATCGGGAATGACGGCGCTGGTGACCGGCGCTTCTGGCGGCATTGGCTCGGCAGTTGCGCAGGCGCTGGCAGCGCAGGGTGCGCGGCTGGCGGTGTCAGGCTCCAACGCGGCCAAGCTGTCGGCGTTTTGCGAATCGCTTGGTGGCGATCATGTCGCGCTGCCGTGCGATTTGTCGGATGGTGCCGCGGTTGATGCACTGGTCGGGCAAGCAGCAGAGGCGCTTGGCGGCAGGCTGGATATTCTCGTCAACAATGCCGGCGTCACGCGTGACAATCTGGTAATGCGGATGAAGGACGAGGAATGGGATCAGGTGATCCGCGTTAACCTTGAGGCGGCATTCCGCCTTGCGCGGGCTGCGGCCCGGCCGATGATGAAGGCGCGCTTTGGCCGCATCATTTCCATCACCTCGGTTGTGGGGACAACGGGCAACCCCGGTCAGGCGAACTACGCTGCCTCCAAAGGCGGGATCACCGCAATGTCAAAGGCGCTGGCGCAGGAGCTGGCAAGCAGGAACATCACGGTAAATTGCGTAGCGCCCGGCTTCATTACCTCGCCAATGACCGACGCCTTGCCAGACACGCAAAAAGAAGCGCTCAACGCGCGAATCCCCGCCGGGCACATGGGCAGTGGCGCAGATATTGGCGCAGCGGTTGTGTATCTTGCCAGCCGCGAAGCCGCTTATGTCACTGGGCAAACACTGCATGTGAACGGCGGGATGGCGATGATCTGACGCTGCCCCCTTGCAAGGGCGGGCAGTGCGTTCTAGGTGCGTTCAGGATCATAAACCCCCAAAGGCACGAGAGGGATATAAACATGAGCGAGACTGCTGATCGCGTAAAGAAGATCGTTGTCGAGCATCTTGGCGTCGAAGCTGACAAGGTGACGGAAGATGCAAGCTTTATCGATGATCTGGGCGCAGACAGCCTCGACATCGTTGAGTTGGTGATGGCGTTTGAAGAAGAATTCAGCGTGGAAATTCCAGACGATGCGGCTGAGAAGATCGGCACGGTTAAGGATGCCATCAGCTATATCGACGAGCACAAAGGCTGAGCCTTTGGCATGGGCTTGTTTGCCGGTCGGTTGGGCCGCGTGTAAACTTGCTTGCGGCCAAATACTGGCCACATGAAACGAAACGGCTCTCCGCAACCGGTTTTTGCCGGGGTGGGGAGCCGTTTTGATATCGCGTTATTGAAAAGACGGAGATTGCCATGCGGCGCGTTGTCGTAACCGGGCTGGGCCTAGTCACCCCATTGGGCGCAGATGTTGAAACGGCCTGGGCGAATATTCTGGCGGCAAAATCGGGCGCGGGCGTCATCACCCGGTTCGATGCGACGGATTATGCCTGCCGCATTGCCTGCGAAGTAAAGCCGGCCGATCACCCTTATGGTTTTGACCCTGGCAAGCGTGTGGACCACAAGGTACAGCGGCAGGTGGACCCTTTCATTATTTACGGCATCGACGCAGCAGGTCAGGCGCTTGAAGATGCCGGATTGACCGATATGAGCGAGGAAGAACGGTTTCGCGCCGGCTGCTCCATCGGCTCTGGCATTGGTGGATTGCCGGGCATTGCCAGCGAATCGATTGTGCTGCACGAAAAAGGGCCGAGGCGCGTTTCCCCCCACTTTGTGCATGGTCGGTTAATCAACCTGATTTCAGGGCAGGTGCAGATAAAATACGGGCTGATGGGCCCAAATCACGCGGTGGTTACGGCCTGTTCAACAGGTGCACATTCCATTGGCGATGCTGCACGCATGATCCGCGATGATGATGCCGATGTGATGCTGGCTGGCGGCTCGGAAGGGGCGATTTGCCCCATTGGCATTGCCGGTTTTGCGCAGGCACGCGCGCTTTCCACTGGCTTTAACGACGCGCCTGAGCGCGGTAGCCGCCCCTATGACAAAAATCGCGACGGCTTTGTGATGGGCGAGGGCGCGGGCGTTGTGGTTCTTGAAGAATATGAGCACGCCAAAAAGCGCGGTGCCAAAATCTATGCCGAGGTGGTGGGCTATGGCCTGTCGGGCGATGCCTATCATGTTACCGCCCCACACCCGGAAGGGGCAGGCGCTTTTCGCTCAATGGCAATGGCAATGCGCAAATCGGGCCTCGCACTTGGTGATATCGATTATGTGAATGCGCACGGCACCTCCACCCCGCTTGGCGATGAGCTTGAGCTGGGCGCGGTGCGGCGCCTGTTTGGTGATGCCCTTGGCAGCATGTCGATGAGCTCAACCAAATCGGCGATTGGGCATTTGCTGGGCGGCGCGGGCGCGGTGGAGAGTATTTTTTGCATATTGGCCATGCGCGATCAAATTGTGCCGCCAACGCTGAACCTTGATGACCCAAGCGACAATTGCATTGGCGTTGATCTTGTTCCGCATGTCGCCAAGGAGCGCAAGGTAAAGGCTGTGCTGAACAACTCGTTCGGCTTTGGCGGCACCAATGCGAGCCTGGTGATGAAGGCTATCTGACGCATTATTTTTGCTATGGGGTAAATCGCGTGCGCAAACTTGGCTGTGCTGGCCTGCTGGCGGTGCTCGCGCTAATCGGGGTGCTGTTTTTTGCAGTGCAAGATTGGGGCGGACGCGGCCCTGCGCCGCGAGCGATCAGTTTTACCGTGCCTGAGGGAGCCTCACTCTCCGGCACAGCGGCGCGGCTGCAAAGGGCAGGAGTCATCGCCTCTGCCACCCGTTTCAAAATGCTTGTGCGCGTGTTTGGCGCTGGCACGGGCATTAAGGCGGGGGATTATCACTTTCCCGCTCATATGAGCCAGTCGGACGTGCTGCGCCTGTTGCAGGGCGGCAAAACCGTGCAGCGGTTAGTGACTATCCCGGAAGGGATGCCGTCTGTGTTGGTGCAAGAGCGGCTAATGGCGGTTGACGAGTTGACGGGAGAAATTCCGGTTCCAGCCGAAGGAAGCCTGCTGCCCGACAGCTATAGCTATGAGCGTGGCGACACGCGGGAGCGAGTGGTCGCCCGGATGCAGGCGGCAATGAAGCGTTATCTGGCTGCTGCCTGGGCAAATCGCAAGCCGGGCATTGCAGTAAAAACGCCCGAGGAAGCGCTGATCCTTGCCTCTATCGTTGAGAAGGAAACTGGCAAGCCAAGCGAGCGCCGCATGGTGGCGGCGGTATATTCCAACCGGCTGAAGCAGCCCGGTTTCAGGTTGCAGGCAGACCCAACCATCATCTACCCTATCACCAGAGGTAAGCCATTGGGACGGCGCATTTTATTGTCGGAAGTGCGGGCAAAAAACGCTTATAACACATATTCCATGGCCGGCCTGCCTGCGGGGCCGATTTGCAATCCGGGGCGGGCCTCTATCGACGCGGTGCTCGACCCTGCGCAATCGAGCGCCAAATATTTTGTGGCCGATGGCACAGGCGGCCACGCATTTGCCGATACGCTCGCGCAGCACGACGCCAATGTCGCCAAATGGCGTGCCATCCGCAAAAAACGAGGGATTTAATCCCTAGCTGGCTAGGCTGGCCGCTGCGCGCGCACGGGCTTCAACCTCGGCCATGGTGGCGCCAGCGGGCGTAATCCAGCTTCCCCCCACACACAGCACAGGGTCAAACGCCAGCCACTCTGGCGCCGTTGCTTCGGTGATCCCGCCTGTGGGGCAGAACTTGCACTGGTAGAAAGGGGCAGCGAGGCTTTTAAGCGCTTTCAATCCGCCATTGGTTTCGGCCGGAAAGAATTTGAAATGCTCCAGGCCCAAATCCAGCCCACGCATGATGTCGCCCGCATTGGCGATGCCCGGAAGGAAGGGCACGCCACTTTCGACAATGGGCGCCGCCAGCCGTTCCGTAAGACCTGGTGAGACGATGAATCCTGCGCCTGCCGCCATCGCATCGGCGAATTGAGCGGCGTTGATCACCGTGCCAGCGCCGACAATTGCACCGGGCACCTGCTTCATTTCGGCAATAGCTTCAAGCGCGGCGGGTGTCCGCAGCGTAACTTCAAGCACCCGCAGCCCGCCGGCGACAAGCGCTGTGGCCAGCGGCCGCGCATCGGCTGCGTCGTTGATGACGAGCACGGGGATTACCGGTCCGTTTTGCATGATCGCGTCGATTTTCATGGCGTCTGTCCTTGGGCAAAGCTCGCCGCTGCGCCAAACAGGCCGGGCTGAGGGTGGGTGATTAGTTTAACCGGCATCGCCTCCATCATGCCGCGAAAGCGCCCCTTGGCTACAAACCGCTCGGCAAAGCCCGATTGTGTCAGCTGGTCTTTCAACCTCAGGCCAAGCCCGCCGGCAATGACTACTCCTTTTGCTCCTTGCGCCAGCGCCAAGTCTCCCGCCACAGCGCCAAGGCTGAGGCAGAACCGGTCAAGCGCGGCCAGCGCCAGGCTGTCCGTTCCCTCCAGCGCCATGGTCCAAATGGCCTTATCGTCCAGCCGCTGCACGGCGCGCCCTTCAATCTCGGCGAGCGTTTCGTAAATGGCGACAATGCCCGGCCCGGCGACTATGCGCTCGGCCGACACGCGGGTGAAGACCTTGCGTAACCGCTTCAGCATCGCGTCTTCCAGCCCGTCGAGCGGGGCGAAATCGGTGTGACCACCTTCGGTTTCAACAACATGATAGCCATGCAACGTGCGCAATATCTGCGCTACACCAAGGCCTGTGCCGGGCCCGCAAATCGTTATCGGTCCAGTGGCGGGAAAAGGCGTGTCAGGCCCGCAAAGATGCGTAAACATATCATCGGGCAATTGGGCCGCGGCGTGACCAACCGCGCCAAAATCGTTGACGAGCGAATAATGGTCAACCTCCAGCCGTTCTTTCACCAGTGCCGGGCGGATGATCCACGGATTATTGGTGAGCTTGATGATGTCGCCGCCAATGGGGGAGGCAACGGCAATGGCAGCAGCGCGTGGCAAGGGCCGGTCAGTCGCGGCGCCAAATGCCTGCCACGCGGTTTGCAGGCTGGCATATTCTGCCGTTTTGAGCGTGACGGGCGCACCAAGCGACACTACCCTGCCACCTGCCACCTGCGCTATCGCAAAGCGGGCATGGGTGCCGCCAATATCAACCGCAACAACTTCCATCACGCACCCATTGCTGCGAGCAGGGGGGAGGCCCCTTTTTCTGCCTCATTGGCAGCACCCCGGAAGAGCGAAAACAGCTCTCGCCCTGTGCCGCGTGCCGGCGGTGGCGCAGGCGCATGGTCGCGCTGTGCCCAGCTTGCCTCATCAACCAGCGCAGCGAGTGTGCCGGTTTCTGCATCCAGCCGTATAATATCCCCGTCGCGCAGCTTGCCGAGCGGGCCGTTACCCAGCGCCTCCGGGCTGGCATGAATGGCGCACGGCACCTTGCCGCTTGCGCCCGACATGCGCCCGTCTGTTACCAGCGCCACGCGAAAACCGCGGTTTTGAAGCACGCCAAGCGGCGGGGTCAACTTATGCAGCTCTGGCATGCCATTGGCGCGTGGGCCCTGAAACCGCACAACGACAACCACGTCCTGGTCAAGCTCACCGGCCTTGAATGCTGCCTGCACTGCTGCCTGGTCGTCAAACACCCGGCACGGCGCCTCGATTGTCCAGCGATCCCGCTCGACGGCGGAAACTTTTATGCAGGCGCGGCCCAGATTGCCGGTAAGAATACGAAACCCGCCTTCGGGTGAGAAGGGCGCGCTCGTCGGGCGCAATATGGTGTCATCGCCGCTTGGGCCGGGCTCAACCCAGACAAGTGCATCACCCTCCATAACCGGCGCCTTGCCATAATCGGCAAGATCATCGCCAGCCACTGTCAACAAATCGCGGTGGAGTAAACCAGCGCCGATCAGCTCGCGGATGACAAAGGGCATGCCGCCTGCGCTTTCAAATGCGTTCACATCGGCGGAGCCATTAGGATATACCCGCGCGATGAGCGGCACCACGCGCGACAGCCGGTCAAAATCCTCCCAGTCGATGATAATGCCAGCCGCAGCGGCAATGGCGGGTAGGTGAATCAGATGGTTGGTCGAGCCACCCGTGGCCAACAGGCCAATGGCGGCATTTACAATGGCCTTTTCATCCACACACCGGCCCAGTGGGCGATAATCCTCGCCCTTCCAGCCGATTTGCGCAAGGCGGTGAACGGCCGCACGCGTCAACTCCTGGCGCAGCTTGGTGCCAGGATTTGAAAAGGCGGCACCCGGCATGTGCAGGCCCATCATCTCCATCATCATCTGGTTGGAATTGGCAGTGCCATAAAAAGTGCAGGTGCCCTTGGAGTGATAGGCGGCGATTTCGGCATCAAGCAATTCATCGCGGCTTGCTTTGCCCTCGGCAAAACGCTCGCGCACCATGGCCTTTTCCTTGTTGGGCAGGCCAGAGCGCATCGGCCCGCTTGGGATGAGGACCATCGGCAAATGGCCAAAGCGCAAGGCGCCCATCAACAGGCCAGGTACGATTTTGTCGCAAATGCCAAGCAGCGCTGCCCCTTCGAACATGCCGTGGCTGAGCGCGATGGCGGTGGACAGTGCAATGGTATCGCGGCTGAAGAGCGACAGCTCCATGCCGGCAAAGCCTTGTGTCACGCCGTCGCACATAGCAGGCACCCCACCTGCGACCTGCGCGGTTATCCCCGCTTCGCGCGCCCAAAGCTTCATCTGTTCGGGGTAGCGATAATAGGGCGCATGAGCCGAAAGCATGTCGTTATAGGCGGTGACGATGCCAATATTCATGGCACGACCCGCCTTCATGGTGTCGCGGTCCTCCTCGGTGCCGGCAAAACCATGCGCAAGATTGGCGCAGCCCAGAATTGGCCGGTCCACCCCGCTGTCGCGCTCTTGCTCAATCAATGCCAGATACGCGCTGCGGCTGGCGCGCGAGCGCTCGATAACCCGGTCGGTTACAGCGGCAACTTCGGGGTGCAGGGTCATTCAGGCGCTCCAGTGAATATCAACCGGCAGTTCAACATCTGCAAGCACGCGGCCAATGGGGTAGGCGGACATTGGGCCATCTTTGATTGCGCGCTCCAGCAACTCGCGTTTTACCTGCCCTGTTACCGCTACCATAAGTGCTCTGGCGGATGCAATCGCCGCGCGAGAAAGGGTAACACGCGCAACGGGCGCCTCTGGCGGCAGCGGATCGGGCATGACGCCAAGCGCCCGGCGCTCCTTGGGGCCGGCAATTGCCTCTTCAAAATCGGGGCCCGGAAAGATGGAGGCGGTGTGGCCGTCTGTACCCATGCCAAGCACGCACAGGTCGAGCGGCCAGTGAATATCTTGAAGGCGCGCGTCGGCTGCGCGCCCGGCGGCCTTGTAATCGCTCGCCGCTTCGCTGGTAATGGGCAGCACGCGCACGCCCTTTGGCAGAAAAACCTTGGCGATCTGCGTAATGTTGGACAACGCATCGCCCATTGGCACCAGCCGGTCATCGGTGGGAAGAATCGTCACCCGTTTCCAGTCCAGCTTGGCGCGCGCGAGCTTGTCGTAAATGGCAAGCGGTGTCTTGCCACCGGGAAGCGCGATAATCGCCTGTCCGCGCGCATCGAGTGCGCTTTCAATAATGAACTGGGCATCACCCGCAACGGCGCCAGCCATTTCATCGGCGTCGTCATAGTCCCACCATTCAATTTCAGTCATGCAAAGTCCCTAAAGCTTGTCAAAAATACTCAATTGTCCCGCCAGGTAACCCCGTCACGCTCGGTCAGTGCGACGGCGGCTGACGGGCCCCAACTGCCCGACGCATAGGGCCTGGGAGTAACATTATTTTCTGCCCAGCCAGCGCGAATTGCATCGATCCACTGCCACTGCGCCTCCACCTCATCTCGGCGGACAAACAGGGTCTGATCGCCTTCAACAAGGTCGAGCAACAGGCGCTCATAGGCAATGCGCCGCCGGGTTTCGGCGAATTCGGTGTCGAGGCTGAGGTCAAGCGGCACCTCGCGCAGGTGGATATTGTCCCGGTCCAGCCCCGGCTCCTTGGCCATGACCAGCAGGCGAACATATTCTTCGGGCTGCAGGCGGATAACCAGCGTATTGGGCGCCAGCTTGCCGCCGCGCTCGGCAAAAATCGAATGCGGCACGGGCTTGAACTGAATGGAGATTTCGGATTGCCGCGCGCCCATTCGCTTGCCGGTGCGCAGGTAAAAAGGCACGCCCTGCCAGCGCCAGTTGTCAACATGTGCTTTGATTGCAACAAAGGTTTCGGTGGTCGAGGCGCGCTCCAGCTCGTCGGCATAGCTGCGCACCAGCCCGCCATTCACAGCGCCGCTGCCATATTGGCCTGTTACCGTAAGTTGCGGCGCCTCTGCCGGGGTGATGGGGCGAAGCGAGCGCAGCACCTTTACCTTTTCATCGCGGATCGAGGTGCCATCAAACCGGGCGGGGGGCTCCATTGCGATGAGCGCGAGCAGTTGCAGCATGTGGTTTTGCACCATGTCGCGCAGCGCGCCAGAGCCATCATAATAGCCCGCGCGCCCTTCCAGCCCAACCGTCTCGGAGATGGTGATCTGAATATTGTCGATGCCGCGCGCATTCCAGACAGGCTCGAACAGCGCGTTGCCAAAGCGCAGCGCCAGAATATTCTGCACCGTTTCCTTGCCAAGATAATGGTCGATGCGAAAGGTGCGCTCTTCGGGAAAAACCTCGGCCACGGCGTCGTTTATCTCGCGGCTTGAGGCAAGGTCGTGCCCAAGCGGCTTTTCCAGCCCAATGCGCACATTAGCGCCAGCAAGCCCGGCTGATTGAAGCCCTTTGATCGTCGGGCGGAAGAGGGAAGGCGCGGTGGACAGGAATATCGCAAGCCCGCCCGACACATCGCCAATCTTGGCTGCCAGATCACCAAAACCCTCAAGCGCCGACGCATCTAGCGACTGATAGGAGACGCGCTCCAAAAACGTTGTTATCTGCTCTGGTACGCGCAGCTCTGCTGGCACAAAAGTGTCGATCGCTTCATATGCAAAGCGGCGATAGCCGACATCATCATGGGCTGATCGCGCGGTGCAGGTAATCGTCAGACCATCTGGCAGCAGACCATCAATGTGCAGGCCATAGAGCGATGGCAGCAACATGCGCTGCGCAAGATCGCCCGTGGCGCCGAAAAGAAGCAGTTTTGATGCTGGTTGGCGCATTGGCGCATACCCTTTTGTTGCAGTGGTTTTAGCGCAATATCAAACCGGCCAATGGATCTGTGCCAGCCATGATATTGAGATTTTGAACAGCAGCGCCCGCAGCACCCTTGCCCAGATTATCAAGCGTCGCAATCAGCCGTGCTTGCCCGGCCTGCGCATCGCCACAAACGCGCAAAGTCATCTGGTCTGTCTGCGCGTTTTCTTCAATGCGGATAAGTGTGGCATCGGCCCCTTCAGCTACCAGAACAAGCGGGCTATTGTGATAAGCATCGCGCAATGCTGCCTCGCATGCGGCAAGCGGTGGGTGGTTGGGCAAAAGATGAAGCGGCAAGGGCACCTCAATCATCATCCCACGATAGGTGGCAGCGACTGAGGGCATAAAAATTGGCGGGTGGGACAATTTGGCATGGAGGCGCATCTCACTCACATGTTTGTGCGCACCGTGCAGGGCATAAGCGCGGCAGGCTGTGGCTGCGGTGCCGCCTTCAAACTCGCTGATCATCGCGCGACCACCGCCAGAATAGCCCGATACCGCGTTGACCGAAATTGGCCAATCATGCGGAACCAGCCCTGCGCGGATCAACGGGCGGATCAACGCTAAAAAGCCGGTTGGATAGCAGCCGGGGTTGCTCACCCGGTATGCTGCGGCAATCGCATCGGTCTGGCCAGGTTCCAGCTCGGCAAAACCATAGACCCAGCCCGGCGCGGTGCGGTGCGCGGTCGAGGCGTCGATAACGCGCGTTGCCGGATTGGTGATGAGCGCCACTGCCGCGCGCGCGGCATCGTCTGGCAGACACAGGATGACAAAATCTGCCTCGTTCAGCGCAGCCGCGCGGGCGGCATCGTCTTTGCGGTGAGCCTCGTCGAGCGTGAGAACCGAAAAATCGCTCCGGCCGCTTAGGCGGTCGACAATTTCAAGCCCCGTGGTGCCCGCGCCGCCATCGATAAAAACCCGCGCGGTCATGGTGCACACGTATCGGGTTCGAGCGCGTCGAGCAGCACATAGCCAACCAGCCCGACACTCGTCGCGATGCCCCATGCGTAGCCAGCGGCAAAATCCAGCGCGTCGAATCGGTCGCCCGGCTGGCAGGCGGCGAGCAAGCAGGCGTCGCCCTTTGGCAGTTCAAGCAGTTCCGCCGTGCGGGTAAAGCGCATGGCGAGCGCTGCTGCATAATGCGGAGCAAAAACAAATTCGGCCAGCCGAATATCGGCTAAATCCGCGCGCACGGCGTTGGTCCGCTGGTCGAGCGGGGTGGTGGGCCCGTTAAGCGCAAAGCTCTTGCGCGGGAGCACATCCGACGATTTCGGATGCTCCGATGCCGACAAATTGGCCGAATTCTTCAAGAAATTTTGCCCCTTCAACCGTGCGCATAACGTAGATATTACGCTTGTCTTTATCGTCGCGCTCGCGGCGGAGATAGCCGAGCAACGCAAGTTTGTTCAAGGCGCGTGTGATGACCGGTTTTGAAACGCCTAAATCTTGCGCCAATCCGCGCACCGTATGGGGCCCGTTTTGCAGATAAACCACCATGAGCAGTGCCATTTGCCGGTTGGTAAGATCGGGGTAACCGGAGCGGACATAGCCGATCAGCCCGGTCATCCAGGCGTCAAGCGGGCGCGGGGTAGCGCCGATAAGGCTGGCGGTGGTGTTTTGAAGCATGGCAAGTTTCCCCAAATGGCGCAGCATTTGCTGTGCAGGTGAAACGACCAGCCCCGCCATTGGTTTCACGCGCGCGCCACGCAAATTTGCGCCCGGCCGTTCGCGCGGTGGCGCCGTGTTATCAACGCGCCAGTTGATTGCGCCGCCTTGCCGCCCTATGTGGCCATTCAATCACCCTGTTTTTGGAACGCCATCTGCACCATGACATTATTTTTGTTCCTGATCATTGTTCACGCCATTATCGCGTTTTTGCTGGTCGTAGTCATTTTGGCGCAGCGTTCAGAAGGTGGTGGCCTGGGCATGGGCGGCAGCCCTTCGGGGTTGATGTCGGCGCGCGGAACGGCGGATTTCCTGACGCGAGCAACCTCTGGTCTTGCGGTGTTGTTTGTCAGCTTCAGTATTTTGCTGGCGGTAATGGCAGCGACGCGCCATTCGGCCACGGTTGACGCGTCGTTGGCGCGCAAACAACCCGCGGCAGGCGATGTGGTATCCGGTGGTACGCCAGCGGCTGGCGGGGAGGGTTCAGCCGCGGCGGCGGCCGCAGCCGCAGTTGGTGGCAATGTGGTTTTGCCCCAGCAAAATGCAGCACCCACAGGCGGCGCGGGTGTCGACAATAGCGCAGTGCCGCTTGATCGTTGATTTTTCATAATTAATTTTTACAGTTGAAATAATTCCGCTCCGGCCCGGATTCGGGCGCTTGTGGGCGGGGTCATTTCGCGGCTAGGCGTTTGCTCCCATGGCGCGGTTCATTTTCATCACCGGCGGCGTGGTCTCCTCGCTTGGTAAGGGTCTTATGGCGGCAAGCCTTGCGGCCCTGCTTCAGGCGCGTGGCTATTCCGTGCGAATTCGTAAGTTCGATCCCTATCTCAATGTAGATCCGGGCACGATGTCGCCCTATCAGCATGGCGAAGTTTATGTAACGGACGATGGCGCCGAGACCGATCTTGATCTTGGCCATTATGAGCGCTTTACCGGCGTTTCCAGCCGTCAGTCTGACAATGTGACCTCTGGCCGTATTTATCAGACGATTATTCAGCGCGAGCGACGCGGGGATTATCTTGGAGCAACGGTGCAGGTTATTCCGCACGTGACCGATGCTATAAAAGCCTTTGCCGTGGCGCAGAGCGACGATGTGGATTTTGTGCTGTGTGAAATTGGCGGCACTGTGGGCGATATTGAATCGCTGCCGTTCATCGAGGCCATCCGGCAATTGCGCAACGATCTGGGGCGCGACAATTCGGTGTTCATCCACGTAACGCTCGTGCCCTATATTGCGGCCGCGGGCGAGTTGAAGACCAAACCAACCCAGCACAGCGTGCGCGAGCTGACTGCGCTTGGCATTCAGCCCGATGTGCTCGTGTGCCGCGCCGAGCGCCCGCTGCCCGATAGCGACCGGGCAAAGATTGCGCTGTTTTGCAATGTGCCGGTCGAGGCGGTTATACCCGCGCTGGATGCGCAGTCGATTTACGGCGTGCCGCTGCAATATCATGCCGAAGGGCTTGATCGCGCGGTGCTGAGCGCGTTTCGCCTGGATGGTTCCTCCAGCCCCGATCTTAGCCGCTGGACCAATATTATGGACCGCCTCAGCAACCCTGAAGGCGAGGTGACCATTGGCGTGGTTGGCAAATATACCGGCCTGCCAGATGCCTATAAATCGTTGAACGAAGCGCTGGTGCATGGCGGCATTGCCAACCGGGTGAAGGTCAACATCCAATGGATCGACGCCGAGCTGTTTGAGGCTGAGGACGCCGACATCGCTGCCCGGCTGGAGCCGTGCCACGCCATTCTTGTACCCGGCGCCTTTGGCGCGCGCGGGGCAGAGGGCAAAATCGCCAGTGTGCGCTTTGCGCGCGAGCGGCAGGTGCCGTTTTTTGGCATTTGCTTTGGCATGCAGATGGCGTGCGTTGAAGGGATGCGTAACCTGGCCAATGTGGCGGATGCTTCATCAACGGAGTTTGGCCCGACTGCCCAACCGGTAGTTGGCATGATAACCGAATGGATGTCGGCCAAAGGATTACAGGAACGCGCTGAGGGTGGCGACCTTGGTGGCACGATGCGGCTTGGCGCTTATCCTGCTGCGCTGGCGGGTAACAGTGTCGTTGCCTCGGTTTATGGCGCCGAGACGATTAGCGAGCGCCACCGCCACCGCTATGAGGTGAACACGCGCTACCGCGATCCGCTTGAAAAAACAGGGCTGGTGTTTTCAGGCATGTCGCCCGACGGCTCGCTGCCGGAAATTGTGGAGCGGCCGGACCACCCCTGGTTTGTGGGTGTGCAGTTTCACCCTGAGCTCAAATCGAAGCCGTTTGATCCTCACCCGCTGTTCGCCAGTTTTGTTGCTGCGGCCGTGCGGCAGAGCCGGCTGGTTTAGCACATATTTCTTGGGGCAGATGGGCATAAAAACGGGCGCCTGGCGATTATATCAGGCGCCCGCTGTATTCCATTGCAGTGCCCGGCTTATGCAGCGGCGGCGCTGGCTCCCACAATTGCTGCATCAACCGCCACTAGCGGCGCGCCGGTTTTGATCGCGATGGTCTTTGGCTTCATCGCCTCTGGGACTTCGCGCAGCAAATCGATGGTGAGCAGCCCGTCATTCAGCCGGGCATCGTCGACACGGACAAAATCTGCCAGCTCAAATCGGCGCTCAAAGCTGCGATTGGCGATGCCAAGGTGCAAAAATGCGCGCTCTCCGGCGCCTGTTTCATCCTTTTTGCCTTTAATAAGCAACAGATTTTGCTGGGCGATAATTTCGATATCGTCGCGTGAGAAGCCAGCGACCGCAAGCGTGATGCGATAACGGTCCTCAGCCAGCCGTTCGAGGTTAAACGGGGGGTAGTTTTCCGTATTCGCCTGGCGCGCGCTTGCTTCAAGCATGTCGAACAACCGGTCAAAACCGATGGCGGAACGGCGATAGGGGGTCAAATCAAACTGACGCATAGTCAAATCCTCCAATGAGCAAATTGAACGTCTTGGCGGTGCCCGCCACTGCGCGGCACCGTTGCCTGCACGGCCCGTTTTGGCGCCGTACGCCCATAATTTTGGGGGGCTTCGCCACGGGTTCAAGGGGGGGGGGCAATGGGAGATTTTTGCGACGGGCAATACCGGGCTGGTTGTCGGCCAGCCGGGTGACCCGCGCACCTATGGCATCACGGTATCCAAAAACTTTTGATTGCCCGGTTTGGCCGGCACAGGCATGCCCAAACAGCAAACGCCCGGACCGTTTCCAGTCCGGGCGTCCTGCGTGACGATTGCTCGTCAGCCCCCATATTCACCCCAATATCTGCTCAGCCTGATGGCGAGCGAGACAGGAAGCTTCCCCGAACCACGGCCGTTGCCGGTGCATCAGTGGCCCAACGCTAAGTTCGTCCGACATATTTGTCATCGTGAAATCAGCGCGGTGGTGACGATTGGCGCTGCGCTGTGGCGAATGCGCAACAACTGCGCCCTCTTTGCCTCTGTTGCATGCGCTGGCACAGCGCTCTAGATCAGCCCTTGCTCAATACCGGGCGGGGGCCAGGAACCGTAAATGCTCCTATCACGCTACGAACGAATGATCGCCAGGCGCTATTTGCTGCCTGGCCGGGGGGAGGCGTTTATCTTTCTCGTGGCGGGCATCAGCCTTGTCGCGGTGATGCTGGGGGTCGCCGCGCTGGTCATTGTGATGAGCGTGATGAACGGTTTTCGCGCAGAGCTGTTTGACAAAATTGTCGGGCTGAACGGCCATGCTGTGGTGCAGGGCTATAATGGCCAGCTTGGGGACTGGCGGCAGGTGCTGCGCGATGCGCAGGCGACGCCGGGTGTCGTGAAAGCCACACCGCTAATCGAGCAGCCACTCATGTCGAGTTTTAACGGGCGGGTGGAGGCGGTGCTCATCCGCGGGATGCGCGTGGCGGATATTCGCGCAAACCCATCCATCAACGCCAAGGTGCTGAGCGGCTCCATTGCCAGTTTGACACCGGGCAGCGGTCGGGTGGGGATTGGGTCGCGGCTGGCGGAGGCGCTTGGCGCGCAGGTGGGCAGCGAGATTTCGCTTATTAATCCTGCCGGGCAGGCCACGCCCTTTGGCTCAGTGCCACGTATTGTCTCTTACACCGTCGGCGCGATTTTTGAGGTTGGGGTTTATGATTACGATAAAATCTATGTCGTTATGCCGATGGCAGACGCGCAAACCTTGTTGCTTATGGGCGACAATGTCGGCGTGGTTGAGATAATTACCACTAACCCCGACCGGGTTGGACCCATCCTTGCTCCGCTTGCCGCCAAAGTGGGCAGTCGGGCCGAGATTTCCGACTGGCGCCAGTTGAACGCGCAACTGTTTGAAGCGCTGGAGGTGGAACGGATTGCGATGTTCACCGTTTTGTCGATCATCATTTTGGTTGCGGTGTTCAACATCTTGTCGTCGCTCATCATGCTAGTACGCGCAAAGACGCGCGATATCGCCATTTTGCGCACCATGGGCGCGACACGCGGCAGCCTTATCCGCATTTTTATGACCGTTGGGGTGACAATCGGCTCGCTTGGCATGGTGGCGGGGCTGGCGCTGGGATTTGTATTTTTGCTCTTCCGCCAGCATGTGGTTAATTTTGTTCAGCTTGTGACCGGGCAAAATCTGTGGGATCCATCAATCCGCTATCTTACCGAGCTGCCATCAAAGCCTGATCCGGTAGAAATTATTGCCATTGCGCTAATGGCGCTGGTGTTCAGCTTTCTCGCCACTTTGTACCCCGCTTTCAAGGCAGCGAGTACGGATCCTGTTCAGGTATTGCGCTATGAGTGAACCCGTTCTGGCGCTTGCCGGGCTGACGCGCAGCTTCACGCAAGGCGGGGCGACAATTGACGTGCTGCGCGGCGTTGATCTGGTCATCCAGCCCGGCGAGATTATTGGCTTACTCGGCCCTTCGGGATCGGGCAAATCTACATTGCTACAGGCGGTTGGCCTGCTCGAAGGCGGCTTTGGCGGCTCGATAAAAATTGCCGGGCAAGAGGCCGCGCGGCTCGACAGCCATGGCAGAACGGTGGTGCGCCGTGATTATTTGGGGTTTGTCTATCAGTTCCACCATTTGCTGCCAGATTTCAGCGCGACCGAAAATGTCGTGCTCCCTTTGCTTATTCACGGTGAAACGCGCCGGACGGCTGAAGCACGCGCGCGGGCGTTGCTCACATCGCTTGGCCTGGGTGCGCGGCTTACGCACCGGCCAAGCCAGCTTTCGGGTGGCGAGCAGCAACGCGTTGCGGTGGCGCGCGCGCTGGCCAATCGACCCGCGCTTGTGCTGGCGGACGAACCCACCGGCAATCTTGATGAACATACCGCCGATGTCGTGCTGTCGGAACTGCTGCGGCTGGTGCGTCACGAAGGGTCATCGGCACTCATTGCCACGCATAATGAGCGGCTGGCGCAGCGAATGGACAAGGTGGTTCGCCTGCATGAAGGGCGGTTTGAACTGGTGGACTGAGCAGACGGCGCTTTGTGTCCCATGTTGAAACCTTAATAAACTGGTAACCGAGTCAGAAAAATGATAGATCCTCGCGAAGGGGTTTATTCGGAGGGTTAGACATGAAGTTTCTTGGTGCGGCACTGGTTGCCGCCACGCTATTTTCAGCAGCGCCAGCGGGCGCGGCTGTCGTCATTTCCGTTTCAGCACGGGACAACAGCACAACGGGCGGCACGGCGGCTGCAACCGGGCTCAGCTTTGCTGCGGGGCAGCGGTTCCGCATCACTTCGAGCACGAATGATCTTTGGTCAGCGGGTGCATTGCCACGCTTTTCTGATGCAAACGGCCTTGTTGCCAACCGGTTTGCCACTGCGGCCGATGATTCCGGTCAGTTGGTTGGCACGTTGATTGGTCAAAATTTCGGGTCGCATTCGCAGGGTAATCTCAGTGCGCCCTTTGGCTCGCTTGTCGCGGTTCTTGGCGGCAATCAGTTTCAGCTTTTGGGGGCAAACGGCATTTTCACCTCGCAGGGTGGCCCGCTGAACCTGGCTTATTTTGATTCGAACAGTGGCGATAATTTTGGCGCGATCAGCTTTACGATTTCGGCTGTGCCCGAGGCATCTACCTGGGCGCTGATGATTGCAGGCTTTGGCATGGTTGGCGCGGGTATGCGCACCCGTCGCAAGGTAAGGGTCGCTTTTGCGGCTTGATTGCCCACCGTGATAAGGTGTTGAATATAAAGGGCGTTCCGGGCGTTGTTCCGGGGCGCCCTTAAGCTATGCACAGCTTCGTTGGTATGGCAGCTTCCCTTTGCCTGGCGCTTTGCTCATAGTGTGGGGATGGCGCATTCTGGCTTTGTCCCTTTACGAATCTTCTCCAGCTTTACGATGCTCGACGGTGCCATTGAGCCAAAGGAGATTGCCAGGCGCGCACGCGAACTTGGCTTTCCCGCCGCCGCGTTGACAGATCGCAACGGCCTGTACGCGGCCATGGCATTTTCCGACGCGGCTTTTGCTGCCGGGGTGCAGCCCGTTATCGGTGCGATGCTGGGCGTTGCCCGGCCCGATATGCCGGACGGCGCGGCCCCCATTATCGACTGGCTCGCGCTTTATGCGCAGGATGAGGCGGGGTATCAAAATTTGTGCGCGCTGGTGTCGCAGGCGCATCTTGGCCGGCCGGTTGAGCAAGCCCCTCATGTCGATTTTGACGTGCTAAGCGCCCACAACACGGGTCTTATCGCGCTGACAGCGGGAAAGGAGGGTGCGCTTGCACGGCTGTTTGCCGAAGATCAGCCCGACCATGCCCAACTCTACGCAAAGCGGCTTCAGGCACTGTTTGCGGACCGGCTGTTTATCGAGCTTGTCCGTCGGCAGGACGAAACAGAAGCCAAGGCCGAGCCTCATTTACTTAATCTGGCTTACGGCTGCCATTTGCCTATCGTGGCGACCAACCCATGTTGTTTTGGCGAAAAATCCTTCGGCCCGGCGCATGATGCGCTGCTGTGCATCGCCAACTCCACCTACCTTGCCAGCGATGACCGGCCCAAAAGCTCGCCAGATGCCTGGATGAAACCGGCCAAGGAGATGCAGCTGCTATTTGCAGATCTGCCAGAGGCAATTGCGAATACACTGGTCGTTGCACAGCGCTGCGCGGTGGCAGCTCCCAAGCGCAAGCCGATTTTGCCCAGCCTTGCAGGAGACCGCGAGGGCGAGGCGACTAGGTTACGTAAGGATGCGCGCGCCGGGCTTGAGGCGCGCCTTGAAAAAATCGCGCTGGCAAAAGGCGTTGCCGATACGGACGACTGGTGCCAGCCATATCGTGACCGGCTGGAATTCGAGCTCGATGTCATCATCAATATGGGTTTTCCCGGTTACTTTTTGATCGTGGCCGATTTCATCAAATGGGCAAAGGATCATAATATTCCGGTGGGGCCAGGGCGCGGCTCCGGCGCAGGTTCGGTAGTTGCTTGGTCGCTCACCATTACCGACCTTGACCCAATAAGGCTGGGGCTATTGTTTGAGCGATTTTTGAACCCTGAGCGGGTGTCGATGCCCGATTTCGACATCGACTTTTGTGAAACGCGGCGCGAAGAAGTTATTCGCTATGTTCAGGCCAAATATGGCAGCGACCATGTGGCGCAAATCATCACCTTTGGGCGGCTAAAGGCACGCGCGGTGCTGAAAGACACCGGGCGGGTGCTCCAGATGAGCTATGGTCAGGTCGACAGGCTTGCCAAGCTGGTGCCCAATCACCCGACCGACCCCTGGACGCTTGACCGCGCGCTTAATGGCGTGAGCGAACTGGCCGCTGAATATAAGAATGACGCCGCTGTGCGCCACCTGCTTGACCTGGCGATGAAACTGGAGGGGCTGCCGCGCCATTCCTCCACCCACGCAGCCGGCGTGGTGATTGGCGACAGGCCGCTTGCCGAGCTGGTGCCGCTATATCGAGACCCGCGCTCCGACATGCCTGTCACGCAGTTTGACATGAAGTATGTTGAAGGCGCCGGGCTGGTGAAGTTCGACTTTTTGGGCCTGAAAACGCTTTCCGTCCTCAAAAAGGCTGTTGAAATGCTGGCGGCGCGTGGGGTTGCGGTTGACCTGGATATACTGCCCTGGGACGATGATGCGACCTACAAGTTGCTTCAAAGCGGCAACACCGTTGGCGTGTTTCAGGTGGAATCAGAAGGGATGCGCCGCACGCTTTCCGCCGTTAAGCCCACGGTGTTTGAAGATATTATTGCGCTTGGCGCGTTGTACCGGCCAGGGCCGATGGACAATATTCCCATGTTTGGCCGCCGCAAAAACGGGCAGGAGGAAATTGAATATCCCCACCCGCTGCTGGAACCAATTTTGAGCGAAACCTACGGCATTTTTGTTTATCAAGAGCAGGTGATGCAGGCAGCGCAGGTACTAGCGGGCTATAGCCTGGGCGGGGCAGATATGCTGCGCCGCGCAATGGGCAAGAAAATTCAGGCCGAGATGGACGCACAGCGCGCAGGTTTTGTCGAAGGGTGCGCAAGCGTCAACGGCATTGGGGCGGCCAAGGCCAACGAGCTGTTTGATTTGATCGACAAATTTGCCGGCTATGGTTTTAATAAATCGCACGCGGCAGCCTATGCGCTGCTCACCTATCAGACAGCGTGGCTAAAGGCCCATTATCCAGCAGAATTTTTTGCCGCTTCAATGTGTTTTGACATTGCGTTGACCGATAAGCTGGGCGTCTTTGCTGAAGATATGCGGCGGATGGGCGTTAAATGTCTGCCCCCCTCGATCAACCACAGCGCGGCGGATTTTACGGTTGAGCCTCAGGCAGACTGTCTGGCTGTACGCTATGCGCTGGCGGCGCTCAAAAGCGTTGGCGAAGGGGCGATGGAAAGGCTGGTGGCCGAGCGTACCGCCAATGGGCCGTTTTTGTCTTTGGCAGATTTGGCCGCGCGGGTGGACCCGCGCCTCATCAACAAGCGGCAGTTGGAAACGCTGGCGGCGGCAGGCGCGTTTGACGAAATCGAGGATAATCGCGCGGGCATTGCGGCATCTGCTGAAACCATTTTGGCGGTGGCGAGCCGCTTGGCTAACCAGCGGCAGACCGGGCAGGGTGGGCTGTTTGGCGATTCAGAGCCATCTTCGGGCGGCGCAATTTCGTTGCCGCCCGCTGCACGCTGGACTTTGGCAGAGCGGATGGAGCAGGAGAAGGAGGCGTTTGGCTTTTACTTTTCGGCACATCCAGTTGATCGCGGGCGGCATCTGGCGCGGATGCACGGCGCCCGCAGCTATACCGGGCTTGGTGAGCTGAACATTCCAGATGACGGCAACCGCATCAACGCAACCATGGCGGTGCTGGTGGAGGAAGCGCGCTGGCGCACTTCGGCACGCGGGCGGCGCTATATGATGGCGAACCTGTCGGATTCGTCGGGCCAGTTTGCTGCCACCTGCTTTGAAGATGGCACCGCGGCGGATTTGGAAGAAGCAGCGCGCAGCGGTCAATGCGGGATTATTGCTGTTGAGCTGGACAGGCGGCCGGGAGAGGAAGCGCCACGCGTTTCCGTTAAAAGCTTTACGCCTTTTGACGTGCTGGCGAGCACTGCGCCAATGTTGATGGAAATTACGCTCGACGCAGCCGGCGCGTTGGCAGATTTGCGCGCAATCCTGCTTGGTGCGCAAGGCGCGCAAGGGGCCGTGCGGCTAAAACTTGTCCTGGAGGATGGCGCTCAGGTGCTGATGGTGCTTGGCGGCGGCCATTTGCTTGATGGCGAACTGGCAGACCGGATTGCCGCGCTGGGCGGTGTGTGCGATGTGGCGTTACAGCCGATGAATCGAGGCGCAGCGCCGGGAAAGCTGGCGCTCGTTGGGTAAAAGCGCGCGAGGGAGAGGGTGCAATGTTGGGCGGAATGCAGGATTTTGAGCTGCGGGTGCCGCATCTGATCGACCATGCAGCGCGCGAGCACGGCGATTGCGAGATTGTGTCGTACCTGGCCAATGGCCAGCAGACCCGCACCAACTGGGCCGGCATTCACCGCGACGCGCGCAAACTTGCTCAGGCGCTGGAGAAAATGGGCGTGAGGCCGGGGGAGCGGGTGGCGACACTGGCGATGAACCATAGCCGCCATCTTGTTGCCTGGTATGGCACTATTGGCATGGGCGGGGTGATCCACACCATTAACCCGCGCCTGTTTGACGAGCAGATTGCCTATATCGCCAACCATGCCGAAGACCGGGTGCTGTTTTACGACCGGCAGTTCCAGCCGATTGTCGACCGGCTAAGGCCGCAATGGCAAACGATTGAGCATTTTGTGCCATTTGACGACGAGGGCGCAGGCGGGTTCGATGCCGTAATCGCTGCGCAAACGGGAGAATATGCCTGGACAAATGGGCCAGAGCGCGCGCCGTGCATGTTGTGCTATACTAGCGGAACAACCGGGAACCCCAAGGGCGTGCTCTATGAACATCGCTCCACGATGTTGCACGCTATGGCTGGGGTTTCGCCAGCGCTGCTCAGCCTTTCGAGCGAGGCGGTGGTGCTGCCCGTTGTGCCAATGTTTCATGCCGCGGCTTGGGGCCTGCCATTTGCCGGCGCGCTGGCTGGCGCGAAATTTGTGTTCTCCGCTGTTAACGACGCGGCGATATTGTGCCGGTTGATGAACGAGGAAAGGGTGACGCACTCGGCAGGCGTGCCGACGGTGTGGTTGTCGATGTTCCAGCATATCGACGCAACGGACGATGCGCCGCGTTTTCTCCAGCAGGTGACGATTGGCGGGTCGGCTGCACCGCGCGCAATGATTGCGCGGATTATGGCAATGGGCGCAACCGTCAAGCATCTGTGGGGAATGACTGAGACCTCCCCCATCGGCACGGCCGGCACGCGCCCGCCGCATTGGGGTGACATGTCAGTGGCGGAACAGCTCGATTTTGTGAGCAGACAAGGGCAGATACCCTTTGGCGTAGAGCTGCGCGTGGTTGATGATGAAGGGCAGGTACAACCGCGAGATGGCGTCAGTTCGGGCCAGTTGCAGATCCGGGGGCCATGGGTGCTCAAGCGCTATTTCAAAGCAGAAGCCGATAGTGTCGACGCACAGGGCTGGTTCGATACCGGGGATGTGGCGGTTATTCATGCCGATGGGACAATGCAGATTACCGACCGGGCCAAGGACGTCATCAAATCCGGCGGAGAGTGGATCAGCTCGGTTGATCTGGAAAATGCGGCCTGTGGCTGCCCTGGCGTTGCCGAGGCCGCCGCAATTGGCGTGCCCCACCCGAAATGGGACGAGCGACCATTGCTGCTTGTGGTACGCAAGGCGCAAAGCACGGTGAGCGAGGCCGAAGTCACTGCTCATCTGTCAGCCCATGTGGCTAAGTGGTGGTTGCCCGATGAAGTCGTCTTTGTTGAATCTTTGCCCCATACCGCAACCGGAAAACTGCTTAAAACCGCGCTGAGAGCGGCGTACAAGGACTATCGGCTGGCAACTGTCTGACCTGACAATGAAAAGTTAGAACAACTCGCCCTGCGGGCCGGCGGGCGGGCAAAACAGGTCGCACCTTAGCGGCTGGTGCTGCGCGTTCAGCCCATATTTTCGGCAGGCAATGCGGAATCTTGTGCGCAGCAAATCGGCCCACACACCTTGTCCGCGCATGCGCGATCCAAATGCCGGGTCATTCTCCCGGCCGCCGCGCAACTGTTTGATGATGGACATTACCTTGCCCGCCCGATCGGGAAAATATTCCGCCAGCCATGCTTTGAACAACGGCGCCACCTCCCATGGCAGGCGCAAAGGTATATAACTGGCCCCAACTGCTCCGGCCTGCGCTGCACGCGCGATGAGCCGTTCCATCTCATGATCGGTAATCGCTGGAATAACCGGGGCAATGGACACCCAGGTCGGTACGCCTGCCGCTACCAGCGCGCGCACCGCTCTCAAGCGGCGTTCAGGCGCGGGCGCGCGTGGCTCCAGCGTCATCGCGGTGCGCGGGTCGAGCGATGTTACCGATATCGCAATTTTCACCAGATTTTTTGACGCCATTGGGCCTAGCAGATCGATATCGCGAACGATCCTGTCAGATTTTGTGGTGATGTATATCGGGTGGTTGCACGCTGCCAACAGGGCCAGGCACTGACGCATAATGCCCCACTCGCGCTCAATAGGCTGGTAAGGGTCGGTGTTGGTGCCAAAGGCAATTGGCGCCGCTGCATAGCCATGTTTTGAAATTGTTGCGTGCAGCAAATCTGCTGCATTGTGCTTGGCAAAAAGCCTGGTTTCGAAATCCAGCCCAGGCGACAGATCATGATAGGCATGGGAAGGGCGGGCAAAGCAGTAGATGCAGCCATGCTCGCAGCCTCGATATGGGTTTACTGAACGGTCAAACGGCACATCGGGCGACTGATTATGGGACAGGATGCTGCGGGCTGTTTCAATCGTTACCGTTGTTTTTTGCTGGCGCGGCGCGCTGTCGATCAACACCTCATCGTCGAGCCAGTCGCCGTCTGCCTGGCGGGACGGGAGCGCAAAGCGTGCGCTGACCTCATTTTGCGTGGCGCCGCGCACCGGTCGGGTCGTTTTTCGCATTGACATTGGTTAGCAATTTTGTTAGAACATAACAAGAACTTTGGGAGTGGATCGATGGCCCGGCTGATGTATGTTGAACTGCCCGTTGCGCAAACCGGGCCGTCTGCGGCCTTTTATACGGCTGTTTTTGGCTGGAAATTTACCGATTTCGGGCCAGATTATGCCGCGACCCTTTCAGGCGACACCGACATCGGGCTGGATGCTCATGATGACGACCGGTTAGCGGCTCCACTTGCGGTAATCGAGGTGGCAGATCTTGAAGCAACGCGCGAGGCGGTTGTCGCTGCGGGCGCGGCTATTTCGCGCGAAATATTTGCGTTTCCCGGCGGTCGTCGTTTTCACTTTCGCGATTTTGACGGTAATGAACTTGCAGCAATGCAGCCTGCATAAGCTGTTGAGGCGGTGAATTTTTTGTGCTTGTTGTTTAGAAAGGGCAGGCTACAAATTTGCTGGAAGTTCAAGATTGGGGGTGACCGATGAGCATGATGTTGGCAGCGATGCTATTAGCAGCAACAGCGACGGGTGATGACGATGCGCTCATCGATGCAGGCCAGCCCGAAGTTGTTGTTACCGCTGTGCAAAAGGCGGGCTATCGCGCAGAGCTAATAGTTAACGATCGGGGTGAGGCTTATATTTCCAGTGCGGCGAACGGATCGCCATTTACGATCGATTTTTATGGGTGCGAAAATAATAAAAACTGCACATCACTGCAATTTTCTTCATGGTACAAGAAAGACCCGATTTTTACGCCCGCTTTCACGAACGAATGGAATGTAAACAAACGATTTTTGAGGATAGCGGTTGATAAGGACGGCGACCTTAACCTTTATTTTGACATAACAACTGCTGGTAAAATAACATACAAAAACTTTGCCGATGCGCTCGATTGGTACACATCACTCGACGCTAATTTTGCCGATTTTTTGGCTGAAAAGCTCAAAGCTATAAAGTCGGCTACCGGCGGCGCGAAATAGCTGCTCAGCGCTCCATCAACCTTGGCATCAGTTCAACGAAATTGCAGGGGCGGTGGCGGCTGTCTAGCTGATCGCGCAAAATCCCATCCCATCCATCCTTCACCGCGCCTGTTGAGCCTGGTAGCGCGAAAATATAGGTGCCGCGGGCAACGCAAGCGCAAGCGCGGGATTGGATGGTCGACGTGCCGATGGACTGAAAGCTAAGCCAGCGGAACATTTCGCCAAAGCCCGGAATCGGCTTGTCCTGAACCAGTGCAATGGCTTCAGGCGTTACATCGCGCCCAGTAACTCCGGTGCCGCCGGTGGTAATGACACAGTCAATTTGCGGATCATCGATCCAGCCGTTCAGCCGTGCAACGATCAGCGCAACATCGTCCTTCACAATGTCTCGCCCAGCCAGCACATGGCCAGCGCCCGTCAACCGCTCAGCCAGCGTGTCGCCGGAGCGATCATCGGCGCGCGTGCGGGTGTCAGACACCGTCAACACAGCAATGCGAACGGGCAAAAACACGCCCGATGGATCAATTGCCACTGGTCGCTGCCATTGCTTGTGGGGCAGAAGATGCTTGTGGGCTGCCTGTCAGTCGCAGTGCGGCGGCACCGGGCAAGCCGGGAAAGCGCGGCCACAAGCCCTGCGCCAAAGCCTGGCGGCTGGGGGAAGAGATTTTGCCGCCCTGGCGTTCATAAATCCAATAATTGCGCATTACCGTAATTACATAGCCGCGCGTCTCCCAATAGGGAATCGATTCGATGTAAAGCAGCGGATCCCCGCCATCGCGGATCTGCGTGTTCCAGCTTTCAACCGGGCCGGGCCCGGCATTATAGGCGGCAATCACCTTGGGCAGCAGACCGCTTGTCGCTGCGCGATCACGCAATTGCTCCAGATAGCTTTGCCCAATTTCAAAATTTGTGGATGGCATGCTGAGTGCTGCCCGGTCGGTGCGCGTACCGCGCGCACGGGCAATGTCGGTCGCCGCGGCGGGGCGGATTTGCATCAGGCCATAGGCGCCCGCCGGGCTGACGACGTTGGTGCGAAAGTGCGACTCCTGCAAAGTATGGGCAAATACCAGCGCCTTGTCGATGCGCCAACCGCCCTGCGGTGCCCAATCGGGCGCGGGATAGCGCGCGGCAACCGGGGGAGAAAAACCGGCCGGTCCGTTGTGCGCAAGCCATATCTGCGTGGCGGGCAGGCTGAGCGCCTCGGCAAGGCTTACCAGCGCAGCAAACTCCGCCGGGTCGCCAATACGCGCCTGGCGCCGGAGCACCTCGTCGGCAAGGCCTGGCTCGTCAATCTCCACCAAAGCGGCGGCAACGCGGATATTTGGCCGTCGGTTAAGCGTGCCCCAATCGGCAAGCACTACGCCTGATGCAGGGCGATCTGCCCCGGCCGAGATGCCCAGCGCCTGGCGGGCAAGCAGGCCGTAGAATGTCTCATCATATTGGGCGGCCTGTTTTAGCCGTGGCTCAACCCGTTCGGGCTTGCCGCAGGCAATGGCTGCGCGGGTTGACCAATATAGCCCCGCTGCGCGCATCTCGACATCGCCAGTACGTGTGGCGACATTGGAAAAGGCGGCGTCGGCGGCCGCACAATCTTGCTGGCGCCAGGCCGCAAGACCTTCCACCCATTGCGCTTGTAAAGCCCAGTCGCCGGCGCCGCCCGCCGCCTTTGCCGCCATGATACGGGCATTGGCGTCATCCCCTGCAAGGTAATAAATCCAGGCGACGCGTTGCTGCCACTCGGTCGTTACTTCTGGAGAAAGGCCGGTGGTCGCCTCGAGCAAAGCCTGTGCCTGCGCACCACGGTCTTCCTTTACAAAGGGCTGCATTTTCGCGGCAAGCGCGGCGGCGGCCAAATCGCTGCGGTTAGCCTTGGCACGTGCCCTGACGGGCGCGCTCCCCAGCCAGATCAATGCTTGTGCATCTGGCAGCGCCGGCAGATCAACCGCGCCACGCGCAGCAGCAAGGCGAGCGATGGCCTCTGCTTCGGGAAGCTCGGGCGCACTGGCAAGCAATTTGGACAATTCTTCCAGCGAAGCTTTTGGGCTGCCTTTGGCTGTCAGCAGCTCGGCCAGGGCAATGTCATGCAGGGGACCAGGTTTCATGCCGGCCAGTTGCAGGCGGGCATCGGCCCATTTGCCCGCGTGAATGCTTGCAAATACCGCGCGATAACCAGCGCGTTGCGCCTCGTCGAGCTGGGCAGGAATGGCGCGCGCGTGCGCGCTTTTCGCCGGTTGCGGCCGTGGCTGGTCAGCAGCCGATGCTGGCAAAGCGGGCATCAAGGCGATTGCCGCCAGCAGAAAAACCCGCAATCTCACGCAACATTCTCCCGCCGCAGCAATTGCAAATCCTTCCACGCTTCGGCCTTGGCTGTGGGTCGCTCAACAAGAAACCGCGGGTGAAAACTGGCGAATGCGCCGCATTGTCCGCCATCATGGTTAACAAACTGTAGCTTTCCGCGCGCCTGCGCAACATCTGCCCCAAGGATTGCACGGCTCGGCGCACGACCAAGGACGAGCAGGCAGCGCGGGCGGGCAAGAGCGATGTGGCGGCGCAAAATATCTGCGAGCAATGGCTCGGCCTCAGCCGGGAGTTGGCCAGAAGGCGGCCGACAAACCGCCATGGGAACGAGGTAGAGCGATTCGCGATTCAGACCAATGGCGGCCATCATCCGGTCAAACAGACGCCCGGCGGTGCCGCCAAGCAACACGCCCTGCTCAAAATCTTCGCGGTCCGGCATATCGACAATCACCATCAGCGCAGCGGCGGAGTTGCCGGTTGCGCCCAGCTTGGCACCTGCCCAGCCAGCCTCAGGCGCGGCGGCGCAAACACGCCACGCGGTGAATTCGTCAAGCGTTTCTGGCAGGCTGAGCGGTGCGGCCGGCACAGCCCTTGCCGTAGCGGCGGCGGCTGCCGGGCTGTGGTTTTGGCTCGCTTGCGCAGCCGGTTCTGGATTGGTGCTCAGCGCCAGCCAGTCGCGCGCGATATCGTCGGTTGCGCAATCGACGCCTGCGTCGTGCCACCAGTCCAGGCCGCTTGCAGCGGCAGCTTTCCAGTCGAAATTTTGTTCAGCCCCCATAATCTTCTCTTAGACTGGCAGTTGACCTTGCGGTCAATTCGCGGGCACGCAGGAATGGACAAGACGTTGCCGGGTTGCGACGACAGGCCGGTGGCAGGTGGACGGGAGACTGCAAGGTGAGCGAACGCGAATCGATGCCGTATGACGTGGTGATTGTTGGGGCAGGGCCAGCAGGGCTTGCCGCCGCCATCCGGCTTAAACAACAGGCCGCGCAAACGGGCCAGGAAATTTCAGTCAGCGTGCTGGAAAAAGGCTCGGAGGTTGGCGCGCATATTCTGTCGGGCGCGGTGGTCGACCCAAAGGCGATGGACGAGCTGCTGCCAGACTGGCGCGCCATGGGCTGCCCGCTCTCGGCAGTACCGGTGACGGATAATCAACACTGGGTTTTGACAGCCAAAAAAAAGTTCAGCGTGCCGCATTTTCTGATGCCCAGCTTTATGAACAACCATGGCACCTACACCGTTAGCCTTGGTAATCTGTGCCGCTGGCTGGCGGAGCAGGCCGAAGGGCTGGGCGTGGAGGTTTTTCCAGGTTTTGCCGCGGCTGAGATTTTGTTTAACGAAGATGGCTCGGTAAAAGGCGTGGCCACCGGCGACATGGGTGTTGCGCGCGACGGCACGCATAAGCCGGATTATCAGCCCGGGCTTGAGCTTCACGCCAAATACACGCTGTTTGCCGAAGGTGTGCGCGGCCATTTGTCAAAAGAGCTAACCCGCATTTTTGACCTGGCAAAAGACAGCGAGCCACAGGTTTATGGCATTGGCATCAAAGAATTATGGGATATTGCGCCGGAAAACCACGTGCCGGGCCGGGTGATCCACAGCCAGGGCTGGCCGCTTGATGGCAACGCGCGCGGCGGCGGGTTTCTCTATCATCAGGCCGATGGGCAGGTGGCACTGGGGCTGGTGACATGGCTTAGCTATACCAACCCGCATCTTTCTCCGTTTCAGGAGTTTCAACGGTGGAAAACGCACCCCGAAATTGCCAAAATACTGCAAGGCGGCAAGCGGGTTTCCTATGGTGCGCGTGCGATCAGCGATGGCGGCTTGCAGTCCATTCCCAAGCTGGTGTTTCCCGGCGGGGCTCTCATCGGCTGCGCAGCGGGCTTTCTCAACGTGCCGCGTATCAAGGGCAGCCACACCGCCATGAAATCTGGCATGATGGCAGCAGACGCTATTGCAGAAGCGCTGGCGGCTGGGCGGCAGGGCGATGAACTGGCAGCCTATCCGGCAGCTTTTGAAGCAAGCTGGGTGCAAAAGGAGCTGTCGGTGGTGCGCAATGCGCAACCGCTGGTTGATCGCTATGGCATGTTGCTGGGAGCCGGGCTGGCCAATGCGACGATGTTTTTGGAAAGCTGGGGCATCAAACTGCCTTTCACCCTTGGCCATCACCGTGACAATGAAAGCCTGTGGCGCAAGGATCAGGTCCGCCCGATCGATTATCCTAAGCCCGATGGCGTGCTGAGCTTTGACCGGCTTTCATCTGTGTTCTTGTCAAACACAAACCATGCAGAGGACCAGCCAGTCCACCTCACGCTCAAAGACGCTGATGTGCCGGTTACCGTAAATCTGGCGCTGTATAACAGCCCTGAGCAGCGTTATTGCCCGGCGGGTGTGTATGAAATTATTGGTGAGGAAAGTGGCGTGCCGCGGCTTCAGATTAACGCGCAAAACTGCGTCCATTGCAAAACCTGCGACATCAAAGATCCCACTCAAAACATCAACTGGGTAGTGCCGGAAGGTGGCGGTGGCCCCAATTATCCCAACATGTAGGCGTTTTTTGGCGCCCATGCATGTGGCCGCAGCGGCGGCTCCGCGCGGCTTGCAGCGACGGGCGTCGTTCAAAAAAACTCCGCAGGTGCAGCGCAAAACTGAAAAATGCAGAACAAAATGATGATCACCGAAAATGCACCGGCAAAAATCAACCTTGCGCTTCATGTTCGCGCGCGGCGGGCAGATGGGTATCATGAGTTGGAGACGATGTTCGCCTTCCTTGCTGATGGTGATCGGCTTTGCATTGCCCCTGCGCTGGCGAACAACTTTACGGTGACCGGCCCGTTTTCGGCTGGGCTGGCCGGAGAGGGGGACAATCTCGTCACGCGTGCACTGGCGGGCTTTTCTGACATATTTGGCGTACCCGGCCCATTGGCCATCACGCTTGACAAGCATTTGCCGGTTGCCTCTGGCATTGGCGGCGGCTCTGCTGATGCGGCCGCAACGCTGCGCGGGCTTGCGCGCCTGTCGGGCGTGGCGGTGGATGACCCGCGCCTGTTTTCGCTGGCAGAGCAGCTAGGGGCGGATGTGCCCGCCTGCCTGTTGGGCAAAAGTGCCATCGGCACGGGCAAGGGGGAGCATTTGGCCCCGGTCGGCGGGGTGAGCAATATGCCGGTGTTACTGGTTAACCCTGGTATCGCTGTGTCGACAGCGGCGGTCTTCAGGGCGTGGGACGGGGTTGATCGAGGCGCGATGCCCATGGCTGGCACGCTGATCGAGCGGGCGATTGCGGCGCGCAACGATCTTGCCCCACCCGCCATGGCAGCCGCGCCGGTGATTGGCGAAGTAGTCGGTGCGCTCAGCGCCATGCCGGGTGTCGTGTTGGCGCGCATGTCTGGCTCGGGCGCTACGTGTTTTGCGCTTTTTGAAACCAATGATCAACGGGCCGCGGCGGCGCATCGGCTAGGTGTGGCCCGCCCTGAATGGTGGCTGCTGGAATCGACCCTGGCATGACGGCTGCTCCCCTTGAGCAGATAGACGGCGCCGCTGACATTTTGCTGCTGTGCGACCATGCCGCAAACGCCGTTCCCGCAGACATTGAGCTTGGTGTGGCGCCGCAGGTGCTGGCGCGCCATGTTGCTGTTGATATTGGCGCCGGGCCGCTGACACGCGCGCTGGCCGGGGCACTGGGCGCGCCGGCCTTGCTCGCCACGGTGTCGCGGCTGGTGGTTGATCTGAACCGACCTGTCGACCATCCCGACCTTGTACCGGTGTTAAGCGATGGTCATGCCATTCCCGGCAATGTTAATGCAGACCAGCAGGCCAGGGTGGCGCGCTTCCACGCGCCCTATCATAATGTGCTGGCCCGGCAGGTGCGCGAGCGCCGGCCAAGGCTGATTGTGGGTATCCACAGCTTTACTCCCGCGCTTGAAACCGGGCCGCACGCGCCGCGGCCATGGGAGGTTGGCATCTTGTATAATCGGCAGGCGCGCGCTGCTCGCATGATTATCGCGGCGCTGGAGCAGGCAGGGGTGGTGACAGGCGACAACGCGCCCTATTCGGGCCGTCAGTTAAACATGACGCTCAACCGCCATGCCGAGGGGCAGGGCATTGGCGGATTTTCCATCGAAGTGCGCAATGATTTGATCGCAAACGAAGCGGGCGTCGCCAGATGGGCGGCGATCATCGCGCCAATTTTGTTTGATGTGCGCAACAGGCTTGCGCAAAATAGGTCATTTGCGACATAGGCAATCATTATGAACCATAATTTTGATAAAAACCGTCTGCCAAGCAGGCATGTCAGCCTTGGGCCGGAGCGGGCGCCGCACCGCAGCTATTATTATGCCATGGGCATTTCCGAAGAGGAAATCAGCCGCCCTTTTGTTGGCCTGGCAAGTGCTGGGAACAACTCTGCACCGTGCAACACCACGCTCGATGCGCAGGCGGATGCAGCGCAGGCAGGCGTGAAAGCGGGCGGCGGCATGCCCCGGCGGTTCAACACCATCACGGTGACAGATGGCATCGCTATGGGCCATCAGGGGATGAAATCCTCGCTCGTTAGCCGCGAAGTCATTGCTGATTCGGTGGAGCTTAGCGTTCGTGGGCACTGCTATGATGCGCTGGTGGGTTTTGCGGGCTGCGACAAATCGCTGCCGGGCATGATGATGGCAATGTTACGCCTCAACGTGCCGAGCATTTTTGTTTATGGCGGCTCGATATTGCCCGGCTCATTCCATGGCCGCGATGTTACTGTGGTTGATGTGTTTGAGGCAGTTGGCCAATATGCAGCGGATGCCTGCCCGCTTCAGGAGTTGATTGCACTGGAAAAAGTGGCCTGCCCTGGCCATGGCGCGTGCGGCGGGCAGTTTACCGCTAACACCATGGCGTGCGTGGGCGAGGCGATTGGCCTGTCCCTGCCAAATTCGAACATGATGCCCGCCCCCTTTCGCGCGCGCGAGGAAATTGCCGTGGCTGCCGGCGAGCAGGTGATGGCTCTGCTTGCAGCCAACATCCGCCCGCGCGACATTTGCACGCGCTCAGCCTTTGTAAACGCCGCGCGCGTGGTGGCAGCGACAGGCGGCTCCACCAATGCCGCGCTCCACCTGCCCGCAATGGCGCATGAGGCAGGCATTGATTTTGATCTGTTCGACGTGGCCGAGGCTTTCAAATCCACGCCCTATATCGCCGACCTGAAGCCCGGTGGAAAATATGTGGCAAAGGACATGTACGAGGCGGGCGGTGTGTACATGCTGATGAAGACGATGCTTGATGGCGGCTATCTTGACGGCAATTGTTTGACCGTGACCGGCAAAACGCTGGGCGAAAATATCGATCAGGTCACCTGGAACCCGGAGCAAAAGGTAATTTACGACGTAAAAGCGCCATTGTCGGCCACCGGCGGCGTTGTGGGACTTAAAGGTTCGCTGGCGCCCGATGGGGCTATTGTGAAGGTTGCTGGCATGAAGCGGCTGCAATTTGTCGGCCCGGCTCGCGTGTTCGATTGCGAGGAGGATTGTTTTGCCGCGGTTGAAAAGCGCGAAATTGCCGAAGGGTGCGTCATCGTCATCCGCTATGAAGGGCCAAAGGGCGGGCCGGGCATGCGCGAAATGCTGTCCACCACCGCGGCGCTTTATGGCCTTGGACTTGGCGAAAAGGTGGCGCTGATTACCGATGGTCGCTTTTCTGGCGCCACACGGGGCTTTTGCATTGGCCATGTCGGCCCGGAAGCCGCAGATGGCGGCCCGATTGCGCTGGTGGAAGATGGCGACATCATCCGCATCGATGCCGAGGCCGGGACGATTGATCTCGACGTTACTGCCGAAACGCTCGACGCGCGGCGGGCAGGCTGGGTGCCGCGCCAAAATGATTATCAGTCGGGCGCTTTGTGGCGCTATGCAGCCAATGTTGGTCCGGCCTTCAAAGGGGCCGTGACGCACCCTGGCGCGCAGGCCGAAACCCATGTTTACGCGGATATTTAGCGCAGCAGCCTTGCTAGCGCTTGCAGGCTGCACAGCGCAACCGGTAGTGGATGATAGCGCCGACAGTGTGGCGCAGGGTGCTGCCGCTATCGCCTGCGCGACAGGTGGTGACAGGGCGTTTGCGCCGCGCTGCTCGGTGGAGCAGGAGGTGTCTGCGCGCGGAACGCAACTGACAGTGCGTAACCCCGATGGCGGGTTTCACCGCTTGCTCCTCACGGCCGACGCGCGCGGCGTAATAGCGGCAGACGGTGCGGTAGCGGCTATAGTGAGCGTTACAGGCGCCGATGAGATTGAGGTTGCGCTGGGCAAAGACCGCTACCGCCTGCCCGCCACCATTGGTGCGCCAGCGACCAGAAAGCCGTGACGGCTGGCAATTGCCGCGATAGAGCCGAGCCATGACAGATCAAGATATTATCGTGCGTGTTGCAGCGCGTGGCGAGGGCGTTACTCCAGATGGCCGTCATGCACCGCTTGCCGCGCCGGGAGACCGATTGGCCAGCGATGGCACGGTAACGCCGGGGCCGCACCATTTGGCGCCTGCCTGCCGCCATTTTCCCCGGTGCGGCGGGTGCCAGCTTCAGCATCTTGATGATGAGAGTTACGCCGCTTTTATCCATGACCGGATTGATGGCGCGCTGCGGGCCCAGTTTTTGGCAGCCGAGATCCGCCCAGCCAAACTTTCTCCCGCGCACAGCCGCCGTCGTGCCTCGCTGCATGCCGAGCTACGCGGCAAGCAGGTGGTGCTTGGCTTTGCCGAGGCGGGTAGCCACACGCTGGTTGATTTGGCGCAATGCCCGGTGCTGCACCCGAATCTGACTGCCATTTTGCGCCCGTTGCGCGGGTTGCTCGCTGTGTTGATGAAGGGCAAGCGCCGGGTAGATGTGCAGATGACGCTGGTTGACCAAGGAGTTGATCTGGTTCTGGCCGGGGTAGAGGCTACCGGCCTGGCAGCAGCGGAGGCGATTTCAGATTTTGGCGCGGCGCACGGCATTGCCCGGCTGGCGATTGAGGATCACGGCCGCGCCGAAACTCGCTGGGAGCCAGAGCCTGCCACCATCACGCTTGGTGGCGTGGCTGTGGCTTTTCCTCCGGGCGGATTTTTGCAGGCAACGGCTGACGGCGAAGCCGCGCTTGTGCAGGCGGTGCGCGAAATGGTTGGCTCGGCTGCGACCATCGCCGATTTATTTGCCGGGCTGGGCACATTTGCGCTTGGGGTGGCACCGGGTGCCAGGGTTTATGCAGCCGAAGCGGAGCGAGATGCGCTGGCCGCGTTGCAGTCTGCGGCAGCGCGGGCGGAAAGGCTGGTCTTTGCCGAACACCGCGACCTTTATCGCCGCCCGCTGACCGTGGCGGAGCTAAGCCGGTTTGACGCTGTCATTCTCGACCCGCCACGCGCCGGCGCGCGCGATCAGGCAGAAGCGCTGAGTGAGTGTATGGCCGGTGTCATTGCCTATGTTTCGTGCAACCCCAGCAGCTTTGCCCGCGATGCTAAAGTAATTTGCGCGCATGGCTATCGGCTTGATTGGGTGCAGCCGGTTGGCCAGTTTCGCTGGTCAACGCATGTTGAGCTGGCCGGATGTTTCAGGCGCTGAGCAGCGGGTAATCGGCGCGCAGAAAATATAAACCGTCGCTCGGCGCGTTGTGGCCAAGCGCCGAGCGATCTTGCGCAGCCAGCGCGCGCGCCATGTCGGCGGGCGCCCAGCGGCCCATGCCAACCAGAGCCAGGCACCCTACCATCGAACGGACCTGATGGTGGAGGAACGAGCGGGCAGAGGCGCGGATGAGTATGTCGTCACCCATGCGCGCAACGTCCAGCCGGTCGAGCGTGCGCACAGGGCTGTCTGCCTGGCAATGGGCGGAGCGAAAGGTGGTAAAATCATGCCTGCCAACAAGGTGTGCTGCACCCTTTGTCATTTCGGTTTCATCCAGTGCAACGGGCACGCGCCATGCCCGGCCATGATCCAGCGCAAGTGGTGCGCGTCGGTTGATGATGCGATATTCATAATGGCGCGCGGTGCAGGAAAAGCGGGCGTGCCAGTCTTGCGGCACCGCCTCGCAGGCCAGCACAGCAATGGGCGCCGGGCGGACAAGTGCGTTTGCCCCCTCCATCAGGCGAAAAGGGGTAATCGGGCGAGCAATGTCGACATGCGCCCGCATGGCGCGCGCGTGCACGCCAGCATCGGTGCGCCCGGCGGCGTGAAGGCTCACCTCCTCATGCACCATATGGGCAATGGCAGTTTCCAAAGTTTGCTGCACGCTTGGCCCATGCAACTGGCGCTGCCAGCCCATAAAAGGTCGGCCGTCAAATTCAATTGTCAGCGCAAATCGTGTCACAAGCTGGCGCCAATTGGGATGGGGAATCCGCGCAGCAACTCGGCCGCTGTCATGGCGGCGCGCCCAGCGCGTTGCAGGAGCAGGGGGCGAAGCGCGCCCGCTTTGCACGCGGTAGTAAGCCTGTCATCAAGCACCGTACCGGGGTGTCCGCTGCCCGCCACCGGCTCCGCCGCAAGCAGCTTGATCCGCTCGCCATTCAACTCAAAATATGCGCCCGGTGCAGGGTTGAAGGCGCGAACATGGCGCTCAATCTGGCTTGCAGGCTGGCTCCAGTCGATCCGCGCTTCCGCCTTGTCGACCTTGGCGGCATAGGTGATACCGTTTTGTGCCTGCGGCTCCGGCGCAAGGGCGGGCAACGTGGCAAGGGCCTGTGCCATCATCCGCGCGCCCATTGCGCTGAGTTCATCCGTTAATTCACCGGCCGTCTTATGGTTGATCTGTGTCACCTCGCGCAGCAACACAGGCCCCGTGTCCAGCCCGACTTCCATCTGCATGATGCACACGCCCGTGAGCGCGTCGCCCGCGAGAATGGCACGTTGCACCGGTGCAGCCCCTCGCCATCGCGGCAGGAGCGATGCGTGGACGTTTAGACAGCCATGGCGGGGCGCCGCCAGAATGGCGCGCGGTAAAATAAGCCCATAGGCGGCGACCACGCCAATATCGGCGCCAAGTGCTGCAAATTCTGCCTGCGCTGCCTCATCACGCAGCGTAGCGGGCGCGTGCACTGCTATGCCAAGCGCTTCTGCGCGAGCGTGGACGGGAGACGGCGTGAGCGCTTTGCCGCGCCCGGCCCGGCGCGGCGGCTGGCAATAAACCGCCGCCACCTCATGCCCGGCATCCACCAATGCCTGGAGTACCGGCACCGAAAATTCCGGCGTGCCCATGAAGATGATCCGCATAAATTTCCCTATGGCTGCGCAATATTCTCTCTGGCCGCTTGGCAGAGGGGCGCGCAAGCCCCTATCGTGCGGTATGGCTTCACCCGAAATCGAGGCGCTAACGCAGGCGCTGGCAAAATTGCCTGGCCTTGGCCCCCGTTCTGCCCGGCGCGCGGTGCTGCATTTGTTGAAAAAGCGCGAAACGGCGCTGGCCCCGCTGCGCGCCGCGCTTGAGGCCGTGGCGGAGCGGCTAGTGCTGTGCGCAGTGTGCGGCAATGTGGATACGACCAACCCGTGCGGCGTATGTGCAGATATGCGGCGTGATTCGCGCGCGTTGTGCGTGGTGGAAGATGTCGCCGACCTTTGGGCGCTCGACCGCTCGCACCTGTTTCCCGGCAAATTTCATGTGCTGGGCGGGCGGTTATCCGCGCTTGACGGCGTACGGCCGGAGGATTTGAGCATTGATGCGTTGCTCCACCGGATTGAGGCTGGTGGCATTGACGAGGTGGTGCTGGCGATGAATGCTACGCTGGAGGGGCAAACAACGGCGCATTATATCGCCGAGCGGATCGAGCATTTTCCGGTGCGGGTAACCCAATTGGCCCATGGCCTGCCGGTTGGTGGTGAACTGGATTATCTTGACGATGGCACGCTGGCACAAGCGCTGCGGGCGCGAAAACCTGTTGCGTAAAACACGCTGCTTACTTGACGGCGGGCACCGGCTTTCCTAGCTCTCCTGCTATGGCTGTTCATGAAATAATCGAAGTCCCCGATCCGCGCTTGCGGACCATTTCTGCGCCGGTAGATGTGGTGGATGATGGCATTCGCGCGTTGATCAACGACATGTTCGACACGATGTACGCCGCGCGCGGCATTGGCCTGGCCGCCATCCAGATTGGTGTACCAAAACGCGTGCTGGTCATCGACCTTCAGGAGGAGGGCGAAGACGGCAAGCCGGTGAAGGCGCCGCGCGTGTTCATCAACCCCGAAATTGTTGCCACCGATGAAGAATGGACCAGCTATACCGAAGGGTGCTTGTCGGTGCCCGATCAGTTTGCCGATGTCGATCGGCCGGCAACGTGCCGGGTGCGCTGGCTCGATGCGCAAGGCGCAAGTCATGAAGAAACGCTCAACGGGCTGCTCGCCACCTGTATTCAGCACGAGATGGACCATTTGCAGGGCATAGTGTTTCTCGACCATCTTTCTCGCCTCAAGCGCGAAATGGTGCTGAAAAAACTGGCCAAGGCGCGCAAAGCCGCCTGAGCGGCGCACGCAAATCAACGGGTGTTTTTCGCCTGATGCGCCGCTGCGATGGCGCTCAATACCCGCGCTGCCCATTCTGGCCGGCAGATGAGCAAGTCCGGCAAATAGGGGTTGGCGCCGTTATAGACGAGTGGTGTACCGTCGATGCGCGAAGCGTGGCAGCCCGCGGCCAGAGCAACCGCGACGGGCGCGCAACTGTCCCATTCATATTGCCCGCCGTCATGCAGGTAAATTTCCGCCTCGCCGGTGACCACCGCCATGGCTTTTGCCCCGGCTGAGCCCATTGGCACCAGCGTTGCTCCTATTGCACTCGCAGCGGCAATGGCAATTTCGGGCGGTCGGCTGCGGCTGACCAGCATGCGCGGACCATGGGGGGCGGTAGCAGCGGGCATGCCGGCTGCATCATTACTGGTGAAAATCCGCCCGGCGCCCGGCACTGCCACGGCGCCCGCCACAGGCGCACCATCCACCGCCAGCCCGATATGAACCGCCCAGTCGTTGCGTCCGGCGGCATATTCACGCGTGCCGTCCAGCGGATCGACGATCCACACCCGGCTGGCGCTGCACCGGGTGGTATCGTCGGGCGCTTCTTCGGAGAGGATGAAATCATTTGGGAAGGCCGCCTTCAAGCGTGCAATGATCAGCGCATTTGCCTCGCGGTCGCCTTGGGTTCCAAGTTCGCCGGGCAAGCCGCCACCTTGTTGCAGCGCGAGCAGCAATGCGCCAGCTTCGGCGGCGATTGTACGGGCAACATCAGCGTCGGCAGCGTAGTTCGGCCCGGTCAAAGCGCATAGCTCCACACACCGATAACATGTTCGACAATGCGCTGCGCGGCAGCCTCGGCTGTTTCCGCAATTGTGTCGATGTGCAGATCTGGCGCTTCTGGCGGTTCATAAGCACTGGAAATTCCGGTGAAATTTGGAATGGCGCCCGCCCGTGCCTTTTTGTACAGCCCTTTCACATCGCGCGCCTCGGCCACGTCGAGCGGGGTATCGATATAAACCTCGACAAATTCATCCGCCGGCATCATCGCGCGCACCATTGCCCGCTCGGCACGGAAGGGCGAGATGAAGGCGGTAAGCACGATCAGCCCGGCATCGGTCATCAGCTTTGCTACTTCACCCACCCGGCGGATATTCTCCACCCGGTCAGCATCGCTAAAGCCCAGATCCTTGTTCAGGCCGTGGCGAACATTGTCGCCATCGAGCAAAAATGTGTGCTTGCCAAGCTCTTGCAGCTTGCGCTCAACCAAATTGGCGATGGTGGATTTGCCGGAGCCGGACAGGCCGGTAAACCAAATGAGGCGCGGCTGCTGCCCTTTTTGCGCTGCGTGGGCCTCCCGCCCGATATCGGTTGCTTGCCAGTGGATGTTTTGTGCACGGCGCAGCGCATGGCGGATGAGCCCGGCGCCCACGGTTGCATTGGTCGCCCTGTCAATCAGAATGAAGCCGCCAAGGTCGGTATTGCTGGCATAGGGTTCAAACACCAACGGGCGGTCGGTCGTCAGATCGGCCACGCCAATATCGTTCAACCCAAGCGTGCGGGCCGAAAGTTTGGCCATGGTGTTGATGTCGATAAGATGGTCGGGCGCTTTGATCGTGGCAGTGGCGTTTTGGGTGGCCAGCTTAATGATATAGGCCCGGCCCGGCAGCAGCGCGGTTTCGTCCATCCACACAATAGTTGCGGAAAATTGGTCGGACGCCTGAGGCGGGGCGGCCGCGGCGGCAATAATATTTCCGCGTGAACAATCCACCTCATCGCTCAGCGTGAGCGTGACCGATTGCCCCGCGACCGCACGCTCAAGATCGCCGTCCATCGTTACAATTCGCGCAACATGGCTGATCCGGCCCGAAGGCAAGATACGAACCGCATCTCCCGGCAAAACCGTACCGCTTGCGATTTGCCCGGCGAAACCACGAAAATCGAGGTTGGGGCGGTTCACCCACTGAACAGGCAGGCGAAAAGCACCTTCTGCTGCGCGGTCATCCCCAAGTTCTACGCTTTCCAGATGTTCGATCAGCGTTGGTCCGGTATACCACGCCATATCTGCACAACGCGCAGCAACATTGTCCCCCCGATACCCAGACATTGGGACAGCAGTGAACGTCTTGATACCGATCTCGTCTGCAAAAATCCGGTAGTCGGCCACTATGCGGTCAAAAACTGCCGCGTCATACGCCACAAGATCCATCTTGTTGACTGCAAGCACCACGTGGCGAATACCCAGCAAATGCGCCAAATAACTGTGTCGCCGGGTTTGGGTGAGCACACCTTTGCGCGCGTCGATCAGAATAACGGCAAGATCAGCCGTGGAGGCCGCTGTAACCATGTTGCGGGTATATTGCTCGTGGCCCGGCGTATCAGCAACGATGAACTTGCGCTTTTCGGTTGAAAAAAAGCGGTAAGCAACGTCGATGGTGATGCCCTGCTCGCGCTCTGCCGCCAGCCCGTCGACCAGCAGCGCAAAATCGATATTCTGCCCTTGCGTGCCAACGCGTTTGCTGTCGCTTTCCAACGCGGTAAGCTGGTCTTCAAAAATCATTTTTGAATCGTAAAGCAGCCGGCCGATCAGTGTGGATTTGCCATCATCCACCGAGCCGCAAGTGATGAAGCGCAGCAGCGTTTTTTGCTGGTGAAGCGCAAGATATGCGTCAATATCTTCAGCGATGAGCGCATCTGCGCGATAGGCGGGGGCATGGGAGGCGTGCATCAGAAATAACCCTCCTGCTTTTTCTGCTCCATGCTCGCGCCCTGATCACGATCAATCGCCCGGCCCTGCCGCTCGCTTGTAGTCGTGAGCAACATCTCTTGAATAACCTCGCTTAGCGTTGTCGCTTCGCTTTCAACAGCACCGGTAAGCGGATAGCAGCCCAGCGTGCGAAAGCGGATGGAGCGCTCTACCGGTGTTTCGCCTGGGGCGAGCCGAAAGCGTTCGTCATCGACCATCAGCAACATCCCGTCACGCTCAATTGTTGGCCGCGGGGCCGCGAAATAAAGCGGCACAATATCGATATTTTCGCGCTGAATATATTGCCAGATGTCCAGTTCAGTCCAGTTGGAAAGGGGAAAAACGCGGATGCTTTCACCTTTGTTTTTGCGCGCGTTGTAAAGCCGCCATAGTTCTGGTCGTTGGTTTTTTGGATCCCAGCGCTGATGCTCGGAACGGAAGCTGAATATCCGCTCCTTGGCCCGGCTCTTTTCCTCGTCCCGCCGCGCGCCGCCAAAGGCTGCGTCAAAACCGTAAAGCGCCAGTGCCTGTTTCAGCCCTTCGGTCTTCCACATATCCGTATGGCGGCTGCCATGGTCAAACGGGTTGATGCCCCGCGCCAGGGCTTCAGGGTTATGATAGACAATCAACTCCATTGCCGCTGCCTTGGCTGCCTTTTCGCGCAGATCATACATGGCGCGAAACTTCCACGTCGTGTCGACATGGAGCAGCGGGAAGGGCGGCGGCGCGGGGTAAAATGCCTTGCGCGCAAGGTGCAGCATCACGGCTGAGTCCTTGCCGATGGAATAGAGCATCACCGGCCGGTCAGCCTCGGCGACAACCTCTCGCAAAATGTGGATGCTCTCGGCTTCCAGTCGCTGCAAATGGGTGAGGGGAACATTCATGCCCGTTCCCATAGCCGTTTGTGCCGCAGTTGCGACGAAGTTATGCTGTTCGCCCCAAAAGTTCCGGTCAATTCGCCGGGCTGTTTTCCACCGCCTCCAAAATGCGCGCGCCGGCCATAAAAACCGCGATTGGGCACACCGCAAACAATAGCCATCCACCAACTCCCGGATATTGCTGCATATAATGCACGCCGCGCTCCACCGCCCCCATACCTAGGCCATAGATGACGAGAAACGCCTCAAACTTGGTTTTGATGACAAATAGCCGAGAAATTTTGTACCACATGCGATGTACGGAGCAAACAATGTGCCAAGCTCGGAAATCTGCCGTTTTCAACAATTGCAACATGGTTAAATGTCAATTAATCCGACAGTTGCTGGCTGTGGCGGCGGCCAAAATTACAGTCGGGCGACGTGGTGTATTTGTGTGCCTGGTTCAACACCAATCGCTGCGGCACAGACGCTGTCCACAATGACGCCGCCTTCCACCGCCTGCACCATACCATAAGCGCAGCGAAACTGGGCCAGATGCCCTGCTGCCACCAAAGATTCCTCGCCGCCCCGGCCGTCAATTGCAGTAACGATGGCGGTTTGCCCTTCGCGCATTGTACGCATTTGGTCGACCCGCGCGCACATGCTGGGGCCGCCATCGAAAATGTCGATATAATTATCGAAGGTAAAACCCTCATTCTCCAGCATCCGCATTGCCGCCCGGCCAGAGGGGTGCGGCAAACCGATTACCGCGCGCGCCGCATCGGAGAGCATGGCCGTGTAAATGGGGTGCTTGGGCATAAGATCGGCAATAAACTGATTACCGTGTATGGCGTTGAACTGATCGGCATCTTGAAAGTTCATGCCGAAAAACCGCCCCGCCAGGCCATCCCAAAATGGCGATCCGCCTGCCTCGTCAATAATGCCGCGCAGCTCAGCCAGAATGCGGTCGGCAAAACGCGCGCGATGCGCCTTGATAAATAAATATCGGCTGCGGGCGAGCAACATGCCAAGGCCCCCGGCACGCTCTCCAGGGTGGAGGAACAAGCCGCCAACCTCGCTCGACCCTTCAAGATCGGTGCTAAGGCTCAGCATGTCGGCGCGGAAAGTGCGTTTTAATTCTTCGCTATGCTGGGTCAGCGCGCCGATCCGATAACTGTAAAACGGCCATTTTTGCCCCACTTGAGTAAAGAGCTGACACGTTCCGCGCACTTCGCCCGTTTCGGTGTTTTGCAGCACCAGCACAAATAATTCGTCCGCCAAACTCTCTTGAGCGCGATCAAAACCGGCTTTGCTACGGGCAAGTTTGTTGCGCAGCGCTGCGCGGTCTGGCGGCAGGTTGGTAAAGCCGCCGCCGGTGAGCTTGGCCATCTCATATAGCGGCTGCAAATCGCCATCGGTCGCGGCGCGGATGATGAAAGTCACAAATGTCCTCTTTCGGCCAGGCGCAAAATGGTAAGCGCCGACAGCGCGGCCCGCTCGACCAGGCTGTCGGTCAGCAAAAATTCATTGGCGGAATGAATGTCGCCACCGCGCGCGCCCATGGTGTCCACCACTGGTACGCCGCATGCGGCAATATTGTTGCCGTCGCATACACCGCCAGTTGCGCGCCAGCCTATCGCAAGGCCAAGCGCTGCGCCGCACTCCCGAACCAGCTCAAACAACCTGGCAGAACCGGCATCAATCGGTTTGGGCGGGCGGTTGAAACTGCCGTGCACGTGAATGTTTACGCCGTACTCCGCCGCAATACGTGCAGTTATATGGTCGATATGTGCACGGGCGCGGGCTATTTCATCCACATCATGCGGGCGCAAGTTAATGCGGAGCACCGCCAGGTCCGGCACAATGTTGTTGGGACCACCGCCCTCGATTTTTGCCGGGTTGACCGAGAGGGCGGGGGATTGAATCTCCATCATTGCCAGTGCCAGCGCGCTTGCAGCGACAATGGCGTTGCGGCCATCCTCCGGGTTGCGCCCGGCATGAGCGCTGCGGCCGCGCACGATGATGGAAAAATTGCCCGTGCCCCCGCGTGCGCCGGCGAGCGTGCCATCGGGCAGCGCAGGTTCATAGGTTAGCGCGGCGATCTTGCCACTGGCCGCACGAGCAAGCAGCGCTGCTGAGGATAGCGAGCCGGTTTCCTCGTCCGAGTTTAGCACCACCTCATATCCAACGCGTGAGGCAAGCGGGTCTTGCTCCACGGTTTTCAGTGCCGCGAGCATCAGCGCGATGCCACCCTTCATATCCGCAACACCTGGACCACCGAGCACGCCGTCTCCACGCCACGACACTTGCTGGAAGGGGTGTTCTGAGCCAAAAACCGTGTCCATATGGCCAGTGAACAACAGTTGCACCGGCGCAGCCGGCCGTACCCGCAGGTGCAGGTGGCTGCCATGGTCGAGCGCCTCGGCGCTGCCATTGGCCAAAACCGCCTCTACCGGGGCAGGCTCGACCAGCGCAACCTCGCCCGGCAACGCTGAAAACGCATCGGCCAGCCTGGCCGCCATGGTGCCCAGCCCGGCCAGATTGCGGGTGCCAGAATTTATTGCGGCCCATTGCTCAACCTGCGCGAGCATCGGCTCTGCGCGCAACCGATCAAGCAGCGCTTGCGCCTCTTGGCCATGGCTGGCCGTGGAGAAGGATTTTGTCATTCCCGCGCCCCAAAACCAGGCAGCAGATGATCGCTAAATGCCGCCAGCACATTGGCATAGAGCGTCCGTTTGAAAGGCACAGCAAGCGAGATTATTTCAGCCGGAGCAACCCAGCGCCAGGCTGAAAATTCCTGATGCTCAGTCGCAATATTCACATCTCCATCGCTACCCAAAAAACGGAACAGGAACCAGCGTTGCCGCTGGCCGCGCCATTTCCCCCGCCAGACCTTGCCGATCAGATCATCGGGCAGATCGTAATAATATTCCTCAGCCGATGTGGCGAGCAGCGCAACTTTGTCGGCGGAGATGCCCGTTTCCTCCGCCAACTCGCGAAAGGCTGCGTCGTGCGCCGTCTCGCCAGGGTCAATTCCGCCTTGCGGAAGCTGCCACGCCTCCACCTTGGTGTCGACGCGCTGGCCGACGAAAATCTGCCCTTGCGCGTTCATGATCATGATCCCCGCACAAGGGCGATAGGGCAGCTTGCCGGGCTCGTTCACGCTGCCGCCTTTTTCTGGTTTGCCTGCGCCTCTGCAATCATCGCCTTGAGCACAACAAGCGCACCTGCAATATCTTCCACGCCCGATGGGAGCGCCTTACGCAACGTAATAAAGCCATGAACAGTCCCCGGCGCGTCGCGATAAATGGTGGGAACTCCTGCCATGACAAGCGCAGCCGCATAAGCGCGGCCCTGATCGCGCAGCGGATCAAGCCCTGCGGTCAGAACAAGCGTTGGCGGCATGTCATGATGCGCCCCGCCAAGCGGCGCACCGCGCCAATGGTCGCTGTTGGCGGCATAGGCCATGTCGAACCAGGCCATGCTCTGCTTTGTCAACAGGCGCCCATCGCCAAACATTTCGAACGAGGCATGGTTTTCTGCGCGATCAACCGTTGGATAGATGGGAAATTGAGCAAGGACGGGCACATGCGCTGGCGCATCGCGCAGCGCCATTGCAGTAACAATAGTGAGCGCACCGCCAGCGCTATCTCCTGCAAGCACCAACCCGGTAACGTTCAGCCCCAGCTCCGCCGGGCCAAGAGCAATCCAGCGGGTAACAGCCTCGCAATCATCAGGCGCGGCCGGAAAAGGGTGTTCGGGCGCCAGACGATAATCAACCGCGATAACGGGCAAATCCAGCGCCCTCGCTATTTCGGCACAAATGCCCGCATGAGTATCAAGATCACCGATAACAAAACCGCCGCCATGAAAAAACACCAGTACCGGGCCAGCTTCGCGCTCTGCCCGTGCATCAAACAGCCGCAGTTTAACGGCACCAGCCGGGCCGGGCGCGCTCAGGTTGCGCATTACCGCCAGATCGCCAATTGGCAGGTCTGCTGCATCCTTGCTCGCAACATAAACCGCGCGGGCAGCAGCAGGTGGCAGATCGTGCATCTTGGGGCCGGGCAACGCGTTCAAAAAAGACAAAAATTGCGCCACGTCGGGGCGGGTATAATGCTCGGTCACGCGATAATCTCCTGCGGTGGGCGGCCATTTTTGCCCGACGTTTTCTTTAATGATTAAGGCGGATCAATGCCGCCGTCCATGGCCTTGCCCTGCACGCTGCGCGGCGATGGCCTTTTCGAAAAGCACCAATTTACGCGACTAACGCATTTTCTACCTTGGGCAGAACGCAACGCAAGCGTAGAGGACGGCAACCTTATCTTGCAGGAAGATGACAATGGCTAGCGCCGCCCATGATTTGAACCCCAAAGTGGCGATGACAAAAGACACTGCCCCATCCGAATCGGTTGTTGTTCGCTTTGCGGGTGATTCCGGCGATGGGATGCAGCTTACAGGCGGGCAGTTCACGCTTTCTACCGCACTTGCCGGCAATGACCTGGCGACTTTCCCCGATTTTCCCGCCGAGATTCGTGCACCACAAGGCACGCTGTTTGGCGTATCCGCTTTTCAGATTAACTTCGGTTCAACCGAGGTCGACACTGCCGGAGACCAGCCCGACGTGTTGATTGCGATGAACCCGGCCGCGCTCAAAACCAATGTCGACCAACTCAAGCCCGGTGGCCTTATCATCGCCGATGAGGGCGAATTTGGCGAACGCAACCTCGCCAAGGCGAAATATGCAAGCAACCCGCTCGACGGTGACAGCCTGGCAAAATGGCAGTTGCTAAAGCTCAACATTTCGCAACTCACGCTTGAGGCGGTAAAGCCCTTTGGCCTTGGCAACAAGGAAGCGCTGCGCTGCAAAAACATGTGGACACTTGGCCTTGCGCTATGGATGTTCGACCGGGACCGTGCGCCGATTATCGACTGGTTAAATGGCAAATTCGCAAAAAAGCCTGTGCTGGCACAAGCCAATATCGCAGCGCTAAACGCAGGCCATGCTTATGGCGAAACCGCCGAACTTGCCGGGCCGATGAAGCAGCATCATGTCGGCGCAGCGCCTGCCGAGCCGGGGCTTTACCGCACCGTTACCGGCGCTGAGGCAATTTCGCTGGGGCTGGTGGCAGGCGCACAGCTTGCGAACCTGAAGATGTTCTTTGGTGGATATCCCATCACGCCGGCATCGGCGATTTTGCACCATCTTTCCGGCCTTAAGGAATATGGTATCACCACCTTTCAGGCCGAAGATGAGATTGCGGCCATCGCCTCTGCCATTGGCGCATCTTATGCGGGCCAGCTTGGCGTTACCTCCTCGTCTGGCCCCGGCATTGCGCTTAAGGGAGAGGCAATGGGGCTGGCGATTATGACCGAGCTTCCGCTTGTCATCGTCAATTCGCAGCGCGGCGGGCCATCCACTGGCCTGCCGACCAAAACCGAACAATCCGATTTGTATCAGGCGGTTTATGGTCGCAACGGTGACGCGCCCATGCCGGTTATCGCCGCGCGCTCGGCCGCCGATTGTTTTGATTGCGCAATCGAGGCGGTGCGGATTGCCACCCAATATATGACGCCAGTTATGATTTTGACCGACGGCTATATCGCCAATGCGGCCGAGCCCTGGCGCGTGCCGGATATGGGTGGCTATACACCTTTTCCGGTTACCTTTCTGGAAAGCGCACCAGACGGTGGCTTTAAGCCTTATGGCCGCGACGAAAAGCTTGCGCGTCCCTGGGTGAAGCCGGGTACACCGGGGTTGCTCCACCGCATTGGCGGCATTGAAAAAGCCGTCGACACCGGCAATCTCGATTATGGCGCGGCCAACCACCAGATGATGACCGACATCCGCCAGAACAAGGTTTTGGGGATCGATGTACCTGATCAACAGGTTGATTTGGGCAAGGAAGGTGGCAAGCTCGTAGTTGTCGGCTGGGGGAGCACTTTTGGCCCCATTCATCAGGCAGTGCGGCGCGCGCGGGCGCGCGGAGCAGATGTTGCTCATGTCCATATCCGCCACATCTGGCCGCTGCCGCGGAATTTGGGCGATTTGCTCAAAAGTTATGACCAGATTCTCGTGCCGGAGATGAACACAGGCCAGCTCAAAACTGTGCTGCGCGACCAATATCTGGTCGATGCCCGCCCGCTCAATAAAGTGTCGGGCCAGCCATTTCGTATTGCCGAAATCGAAGCGGCAATCGAAGCCGCACTCGTTTGATTTGTTGCTCAGCCCGATGAATTTCGACCCTAGTCAGGGAATATGAAGATGAACGATATGACCCCCGTTGCCCGCCCCACCACTCCCAAGGACTGGGAGACCGATCAGGAAGTGCGCTGGTGCCCCGGCTGCGGAGACTATGCCATATTGAAAGCCATTCAGCGCACCATGCCCGAAATTGGCGCACGGCCAGAAAACACCGTGTTCGTCAGCGGCATCGGCTGCTCGTCGCGCTTCCCCTATTATATGGAGACATATGGTTTTCATACCATCCATGGCCGCGCGCCAGCGGTGGCAACGGGAGTGAAGCTGGCCAATCCTGAGCTTGATGTGTGGATCATCACCGGCGATGGCGACGCATTGTCGATTGGCGGGAACCACACGATGCACGTGCTCCGGCGCAACCTGAACTGCCAGATATTGCTTTTCAACAACGAAATTTATGGCCTGACCAAGGGGCAATATTCACCCACCTCCCGTGTCGGCACGCGCAGCCCGTCCACGCCTTATGGCTCGGTGGATCGTCCTGCATCGCCCTGTGCATTTGCGCTGGGGTCGGGCGCACGGTTTGTGGCGCGTGGCATTGATGTGCACAAAAATCTGTCCGGCGTTTTTAAGGCCGCCTATCAGCATCAAGGCGCGGCATTTGTGGAAATTTTCCAAAACTGCATCGTCTATAATGATGAGGTGTTTCAGGATTTTACTGCAAAACCCAACGCGGCTGGCAACCAGTTGTGGTTGGAGCATGGCGCACCAATGCTGTTTGCCGGTGGCGCAAAGGGCATTGCGATTGACCAGCAGCGCTTGACACCGGTTGTGGTGGATGTGGTCGACGGCAACTGGCAGGCGGCCGGTGTTACTGTTCACGACACCACCAATCGCACTGTTGCGCATATGTTGGTGGAAATGCCCTTTGGCGAATTTCCCATGGCGCTTGGCGTACTATATGATGACCCCAGGCCAACTTTTGAGGCAGCGGTTGTGGCGCAAAACAGCAGCGCTGCGTCTGGCAAGGTTGCCGATCTGCAAAAGCTGGTCGCCAAGGGGCAGACATGGCAGGTCGACAAACGCATTGGCCACCCAGCCTGATTTTTGTGCCCAACGGAAAATGGGGCAGTCTGTGCTAGCGGCTTGGGTTGTCAGGCGTCAGCGCGAATCATCAGGCTGTGCACGCCGTGGCTGGACAGAAACCGATGGCGGATGATGCCAATATGCCAGATGCAGCATCTGGCGGCCCGGTGCGCCGCAAAATTGGGTTGGCGGCGCTGTTGTCGCCGCTATTTTATCCAATGGTCGAGCAGCTGGATTTAGCCCTTGAATATGGGGCGATCCATGCGCACCTGCCCGATGGCAGTGTAAGGCTGGTCGGTGGGCGCGGAGAGGGACCGCTTGCAACGATTGATCTACGCCGCTGGCGCGCCTTGCTGCGTGCCGCGCACCGCGGATCATCGGGCTGGTATGAAGCCTGGGCAGCGGGGGAGTGGCGTAGCGCCGACCCCGTTGCGCTGTTTGATGTGCTGATGCGTAACCGCGTTACGCTCGGCAACGCGACTCGTGCGCGCGGCCTTGGGCGGCTGTTGCAGCGGTGGCTGCACGCCCGCCGCCGCAACAGCAAGTCAGGCGCTGCGCACAACATCAAGGCACATTACGACCTGGGCAATGATTTTTACGCCGCCTGGCTGGACGAAACTATGAGTTATTCCGCAGCGCTGTTTGCCGATCCGACAAGTGGTGATGAGCCGCTTGCAGCCGCGCAAAAGCGCAAACTGGCTACAGCACTGGCGCGAACCCAAACAGCGCCCGGTGAGGCGATATTGGAAATTGGCTGCGGATGGGGTGGTTTTGTTGAGTTTGCCGCACGCGAGGGGCGGGCGGTGCGCGGTATTACCCTGTCTGCCGCGCAGCGCGACGCAGCTCTGGCGCGGATCATGCGTGGCGGGCTGGAGCGCGCATCGGTTGACCTCATCGACTATCGCGAGATTGCAGGCACCTATGACGCCGTTGTCAGCATCGAGATGGTGGAGGCCGTTGGTCAGAAATATTGGCCGCAATATCTTGAAGTTATTGCACGCAGCCTGAAGCCCGGCGGGCGGGCGGTCTTGCAATATATTACCATCGATGACGCAGTTTTTGCTGATTATGCGCGCAATGTAGATTTCATTCAGCGTTACATTTTTCCCGGCGGCATGTTGCTTTCAGAACAGCGCTTTCGCGCGCTTGCAGCGGCACAGGGGCTGGCTTGGGAGGCGCCTTTTACCTTTGGCAACCATTATGCCGAGACATTGCGGCGCTGGCGCACCGCGTTTGACAATGCGGCGGAGGAAGGGCGGTTGCCACCCAATTTTGATCAACGCTTCATCAACTTGTGGCGATATTATCTGATGTACTGCGAAGGCGGGTTTCGCAGCGGGGGCATCAACGTTGGGCAGGTGACATTGGTCAAGCAGCGCTAGAGCAGTTTTCGGCTGCGTAAAAACATTTGGTGACCCAAAACACGTTTCTCCTGAGTTTTGGCTGATTTCACCCAACTGGACAAAGCTATTCTAACAAGCGGCATCGGCCCTGGCTAACGCACATGGAACTTGAGTTATGGGCACACCTTCAGCCCACGCGCTCAAAATGGCCGTCGTCAAAACCGTGGGTGAGCATGGCGATAATTGCGTCGGCGACCGTTTCGGGCAGTTTCACCGTGGCCGGGTCTTCACCGGGATAAGCGCGCGCGCGCATCGCGGTTCTTGTCGCGCCGGGGTCAACAAGCGCGGTCCGCACGCCGCTGATGTTCGACACTTCCTTGCCATAGCATTGCACAATCACCTCAAACGCGGCTTTTGAGGCGGCATATTCCCCCCAATAGGCGCGCGGGCTGCGCGCGACACTGGTTGTCAGCCCAACGACGCGCGCCCGATCTGCCTTGCGCAGCATTGGGTCAAAAGCGCTCAAGAGCGCGGCTTGCGCGCTGACATTAAGCGTAAGCAACTTTGCCAGATCCTTTGGGTCTATCGCTGCGACATTGCCTAAAGTGCCAAGCGTGGCGGCGTTGAGCACCAGAATATCAAGCGTGCTCCATCGCTCGGCGAGCGCCATGGCGAGCCTGGCCACTGCGTCATTTTCTGCCAAATCTATTGGCGCGATGGTGGCGGTGCCGCCCGCCTGGTGAATAGCTTCTTCCACCTGCTCCAGCCCGCCGGTTGTGCGCGCGGTCAACACGACATGCGCGCCCGCCGCAGCAAGCGCTTTGGCAGTAGCAGCGCCGATGCCGCGGCTCGCGCCGGTTACCAGCGCAAGACGATTGGCGAATGGTTTATCGATCAAATCCTGGTCCATAGCTGCAAATTATCGACAGTTGCCTAGCCGACGCGCTCGGCAAGCAGGGCAAATTGATCCACCGAGGCACCTTCATCCTGATCAGTCAGCGTCGTGGGGTAATCTCCGGTAAAGCAGGCGTCGCAGTGGGTGGGCCGGCTCGACGAGCGGTGCTCTTGTCCCAAGGCTTTGTACAGCCCGTCTATTGAAATAAACGCCAGGCTATCGGCGTGAATAAATTCCTTCATTCCGCGCACATCGAGCTGAGCCGCGAGCAGTTTGGCGCGCTCTGGCGTGTCCACCCCATAAAAGCAGCTATGCCGCGTGGGCGGGCTGGCAATGCGCATATGCACCTCGGCTGCACCTGCATCGCGCATCATCTGCACAATTTTGAGGCTGGTTGTGCCGCGCACAATCGAATCATCGATGAGCACAATCCGCTTGCCTTTGATAAGCGCGCGGTTGGCGTTGTGCTTCAGCTTGACACCGAGATGGCGAACCTTGTCCCCTGGCTGAATGAAAGTGCGGCCGACATAGTGCGAGCGGATGATGCCTAGCTCAAAGGGAATACCCGATGCCTGCGCATAACCAATGGCGGCAGGCGTGCCGGAATCAGGCACGGGGATGATAAGATCGGCCTCCACAGGGCTTTCAAGCGAAAGCTGCGCGCCGATTGCCTTGCGTACTGAATAGACCGACTGATCTCCGCTGATCGAATCTGGCCGTGAGAAATAGACATACTCAAAGATGCACGGGCGCGGCGCAACCGCGGCAAAAGGCCGGATGGAGCGCATTTCGGTGCCTTGCGTGATCACCAACTCGCCCGGCTCAATCGCGCGCTCAAAGGTTGCGCCCACCACATCGAGCGCGACCGTTTCCGACGCAAAGATGATCGCATCGCCAAGCCGGCCCATAACCAATGGGCGAATGCCCAGCGGATCGCGACACGCGATCATGCCTTCGGGCGTCATCACAATCAGCGAATAGGCGCCTTCAACCTGCTTTAGCGCGTCGATGAATTTGTCTAGCAGCGTCCGATAGTTTGACGTGGCGACCAGATGAATAATGGTCTCTGTGTCGGAGGTGGACTGGAAAATCGACCCGCGCCGAATCAGCTCGCGCCGCAGCCTTGTGGCGTTTGAAATATTGCCATTGTGCGAAATGGCAAAGCCGCCGCTGGCAAGCTCGGCATAGAGCGGCTGCACATTGCGCAGCGCCGTTTCACCTGTGGTTGAATAGCGGACATGGCCACAAGCGGTGTTGCCTTGCAGCGCGCGGATAACATCGTCGCGGTCAAAATTGCCCGCCACATGGCCCATAGCGCGGTGGGTGTGAAACGCCTTGCCATCAAAGGTAGTGATGCCAGCCGCCTCCTGCCCGCGGTGTTGCAGCGCGTGCAGGCCAAGCGCGACAAGCGCCGCTGCCTCGCCGTCTGTGCCGGATACGCCAAAGATGCCGCACTCTTCGCGCAGCTTGTCATCATCAAAAGGATTAGTTGTCAGCATGGGTGCCCACAAATGGTGCCGTTGCGCGCATATAGGGCGGCAAATGGCATTTGTCTCCTCTTTGTCATCATCTGGCGTAAATCGGTTTGCAGCAGCGCTTGGGCCGGTGTTGAAAAGGGTGCAGGGAGCAAGCGCCTGCGCTACCAAGCGCTATGGCTGATTCGCGCGAAACCGGCTTTGTGCTGGACCCAAAATATGACGCCGCCGGGCTGATAACTGCGGTTGCAACCCATTGTGAAACGGGCGAGGTGCTGATGCTCGCCCATATGAACGCCGAGGCCTTGCAGGCAACGGTTGCAAGCGGGGAAGCGCACTTCTGGTCGCGTAGCCGGGGGCGATTGTGGCGTAAGGGTGAAAGCTCCGGGCATGTGCTGCGCGTCGTCGATATTCGCATAGATTGTGATCAGGACGCGGTGTGGCTGCTGGTCGAGCCTGCCGGTCCGGCATGCCACACTGGCGCGAAGAGCTGTTTTTATCGGCGGATCGACGGCGCTGTGCTGACCTTGGTCGCATGATAGTGGGCGCTCGCGGCTGGTTAATGATATTGGCATTTGTGCTGGTTGGCTGCTCGGCCTTGCCGGCGGAAAATTCGCAAATCTCCTCTGCGCCGCCCGACCTTGAAACCGCAGCGATCGCATCAGGCGTAATTCCCGATCCTTCGGGCGTTGACCTGACCGGATTATATGCCCGTGACGCCGACAGAATTTGTGTCGTGCCAGACCGGGTGGATTTCCGCATCGGCATATTTGTTGATTATGGCGATGGGCAGGCGTGCAGCGGCGCCGGCACGGTGGCGAAAGACGGCGAGACGCTAAAAATCAATCTCGGTGCCGGCAATGGCTGCGTATTTGATGCGCGGTTTGAAGGAGATCGTATCGTTCTGCCCGGTCAGTTGCCCCAATCGTGCAGCGCGCTGTGCGTCGGGCGGGCGTCGGTGGCCGCGCTCGATGTGCGGCGGCTGAGTGATTCGGTGTCGGAAGCCGCCGCGCTGCGCGACGCGGGAGGAAAATTGCTTTGCGGCGACCCTCAATAACACCTCAGCAATGCCCGTGGATTGGAGGTTGTCGCTTGACGTTCACGTAAGGGTTAGGTAACAAGGCAACATGGCCTCTATACTCGCCTACGCGCCGATTGAACCGCATCCCGACCGGGATGAGTTCACCATTTCCGATTTGTCCGCCGAATTTGGCGTTACCGCGCGCGCGCTGCGTTTTTATGAAGACGAGGGGCTGATTTCACCGCAGCGGCGCGGCACCGCGCGGATTTATGCTCTGCGCGACCGCGCGCGGCTCGCCTGGATATTGCGTGGCAAGCGCGTCGGTTTTAGCCTGGCGGAAATCCGCGAGATGATCGACCTGTACGACATTGGCGACGGGCGGCGCGCACAGCGCGAGGTTACTATTGAGCGCTGCCGCAACCGCGTGGCCCTGCTTGCGGCGCAAAAACACGATATTGATGCAGCGATTGAGGAACTTACGCAGTTCATCGCGCTTCTCGACCCAAAATCCACCGTGAAGGATTAATTCTCATGCCGACATATACCCCCCCCGTTCGCGATACCCGCTTCATTCTTGAGCAAGTTGTCGGGCTGGAGCGGTTTGCCAATTTGCCCGGCTTTCAAAACGCCACGCCCGATGTGGTCGACGCCGTGCTTGGTGAAGGTGGCAAATTTGTTGCCGAAGTGCTGTTTCCCATCAACCACAGCGGCGATCAGCAAGGCTGTACGCGCCATGCGGATGGCTCCGTAACGACGCCTGACGGGTTCAAACAGGCCTATGCGCAATTTGTCGATTCTGGCTGGGGCACTTTGTCGGCACCGGAAGAATTTGGCGGGCAGGGGATGCCGCACGTCGTGTCAACCGCGTTTCAGGAATATATGATTTCGGCCAACATGGCCTTTGCCATGTATCCTGGGCTTACGCACGGTGCGATTGCCTCGTTGCTGGTAAAAGGCAGTGACGAACAAAAGGCAAAATATGTGCCCAACATGGTGTCGGGCAAATGGGGTGGCACCATGAACCTGACAGAGCCGCATTGCGGCACTGACCTTGGCTTGATCAAAACCAAGGCGGAGCCACAGGCTGATGGCTCCTATGCGATTACGGGCACCAAGATTTTTATCTCATCGGGTGAACATGACCTGACGGAAAACATCATCCATCTGGTACTCGCCAAAACGCCTGGCGCGCCCGAAAGCTCCAAGGGCATTTCGCTGTTCGTGGTGCCCAAATTCCTTGTCAACGACGATGGCTCGCTGGGTGCACGCAACACCGTTAGCTGCGGTTCGATCGAGCATAAAATGGGCATCCACGCCAATTCCACCTGCGTGATGAATTATGACGGCGCAACCGGCTGGCTGGTGGGTGAAGAAATGAAAGGGCTGGCCGCCATGTTCATTATGATGAACGCAGCCCGGCTCGGCGTTGGGCTGCAAGGGTTGGCGGTTGCCGAAACGGCATATCAAAACGCGGTACAATATGCGCAGGACCGGCGGCAGGGCCGCGCGCTCACTGGGGCTGCTGAGCCTAATGAAAAGGCCGACACGCTGTTCGTCCACCCCGATGTGCGGCGCATGTTGATGGAAGGAAAAGCGCTGACGGAAGGGCTGCGCGCGCTGTGCTTGTGGGCCGCCCTTCAGGTTGATCTTGCCCATGCCGGCGCCTCTGAAGAGGAGCGTCAGCTCGCCGATGATCTGGTGAGCCTGCTTACTCCCGTGATCAAAGGCTATGGCACCGATAAGGGCTATGATGTCGCCACCAACGCGCAACAGGTTTATGGCGGGCATGGCTACATTGCTGAATGGGGCATGGAGCAATATGTGCGAGATGCGCGAATTGCGATGATCTATGAAGGCACCAATGGTGTACAGGCGATGGATCTGGTTGGACGAAAGCTGGCGCAAAATGGCGGCCGCGCGGTGCAAGCGCTGTTTCGTATTGTTGGCGAAGAAATTGCCACAGCAAAGCAAAACCCTGCGCTAGCCGATTTCGCCACCCGGCTTGAGCGGGCAAAAAATGATCTCCAAGCCGCGACCATGTGGTTTATGCAAAACGGCATGACCAACCCCAATAATGTCGGCGCAGGCGCGCACAGCTATATGCACCTGATGGGCATTGTCGCCGTTGGGTTGATGTGGCTGCGCATGGCGGTGGCGGCAGATGGGCTGCTCACACAAGGTGCTGGCAACAAAGCGTTTCTTGAGGCAAAGCTGGTGACCGCGCGTTTCTATGCTGAGCGGATTTTGCCAGATGCTGGCGCGCTCCGCCGCAAGATTGAGGGCGGGGCAGATAGCGTTATGGCGCTTTCGCCGGAGATGTTTGCAGCAGCGTGAGAGGTGCAGGCGCCGATGGCAGGGGCTGGGGCGTTGGCAACGCCTGGTTCTTCATACATTGATGCGGATCATCACGCGGCGTTTGGGCGCAATTCCACAAATACTTGTCCAGCCCGCGTGCATGGTCGCGCAAATAGCTAAAGCGTAATGCGGCAATTTGGCGCGTATCGAGGGGGAGTGACGCGGGAATTTGCACTCCGCGCGGCCAGCCGAGAAATTTGCAATAGTCGCGCACGCCGCAACTTGCCTGCGCAAACGCGGGGTAGCTGGCTGGGGGAAGCGCAGGGTCCAGCGCAACCATAAACACATCGGCGTCAAGCGCGCTTGGCCTTGCGGGCGGCGGCGGCGGTGCGACGGTAAGGGCGGCATCGCTCAACAATCCACCAGGCTGATGCGCCGGTGAAAATGGTGCCAGCGCGGCGATTGTCGGTTCGTGGCTATCAACTGCGCGCATAAAAGCAGGCGGAGTGCCCCACCACCCAGCCCAGCGGAAAAACAGGTGCACGCCAACGGCTGTAATTTTGTCCAGACTTTCGCTCCAATAGGGGACAACCCAGTCCGTGTGATAATGCGTTGCATAGCCAACGGGCGCAAAAACCTGGCCCGTGAGTGCAGCAGTAGCCAGTCGGCGCGCCCGCTCCCATGCGCTGTCGCTCCAGCGGTGCCGGGCAAGCGCGCCATCGCAGGTAAAGGTAAACTGGCAGCCGGTGCGGCGCTCAGCGCCCTCAAACACCACGCCGCATACTGTTTTGGGAAAGGCAGGGTGGCGCAACCGGTTGAGTATGACCTGTGCAACGGCGCGCTCGCCATTCGCGTCGTCTCCGGCCTCATATAGCATCGCTGCCGCCAGACAGTCATCTGCACGCGCAATGCTGGCCGGCTCGCCGGTTGCGAAATATGGTCGGGCGGCTGGGTTGGGGCTTTTGGAAAATGGCACGGCAGCGTTGATGGCGCGCGCGTCCTCCGGCGCGACATTTTGAAATGCGAGCGGCTCAGCTATGGGGGCAATGGCTTTAGTGGCAGTGCGCGGCGCTCCCCGCCGTGCGGGCTGCACATCTGGTATTTCTGTCATGAAAACGATGAACACTGGCCCTGCGACTGCCAGCAATGCGGTCAGCGCAAGCACAATCCGCACCCCCCGGCCCGGCGGTGCTGCGGCTATTGCAGGCCTAACAAAGTGGTTGGCAGCCATGTGACAGGGCAGACTGAAATTATTGCCCACTCACCCTTCTGGCAGGAAATCGGGCACGGACAGATAGCGCTCGCCCGTATCGTAATTAAAGCCGAGCACGCGGACATCATCTGGCAAATCGGCGAGTTTCTGGCGGATTGCAGCAAGGGTCGCGCCAGAGCTGATGCCTACCAGCATCCCCTCTTCTGCCGCGGCGCGGCGCGCCATGTCCTTGGCATCGGCCGCTTCCACCTGAATTGTACCATCGATGCTGGCGGTGTGCAGATTGGCGGGAATGAAGCCGGCGCCAATTCCCTGAATTGGGTGAGGGCCAGGAATGCCGCCAGAAATGACGGGCGAGGCGGCTGGCTCCACCGCATAAACCTTGAGATTAGGCCAGGACTTTTTCAGTGCCTCGGCAACACCAGTAATATGCCCGCCAGTGCCCACACCGGTGATGAGAACATCAATGGGGCTGTCGGCAAAATCGGCAAGAATTTCCTGCGCGGTTGTGCGCGTGTGCACGGCGATATTGGCGGGATTTTCAAATTGCTGTGGCATCCAGGCACCAGGGGTCGCCTCCACCAGTTCCATTGCCCGTTCAATTGCGCCTCTCATCCCTTTTTCGCGCGGCGTAAGGTCAAAAGTCGCGCCGTAAGCGAGCATAAGTCGACGCCGTTCAAGCGACATGCTTTCTGGCATCACCAGTACCAAACGATAGCCTTTTACCGCTGCCACCATGGCAAGCCCAACGCCGGTGTTGCCGCTTGTCGGCTCGATTATCGTGCCGCCAGGTTGCAGCGCGCCCGTTTCTTCGGCTGCCTCAACCATTGCCAGCGCAATTCGGTCCTTGATCGACCCGCCAGGGTTTGAGCGCTCCGATTTGATCCACACCTCGCTGCCCGCAAACAGCTTTTGCAGGCGGATATGCGGGGTATTGCCGATGGTATCGAGAATAGTGCTGGCTTTCATCGTGCTGGCTCCAAGGGCGTTGTTTCAGGCTGTGTATGTTCGGGCGGCTCAAAACTGCGCGCGCGACGAATGCTGGGGAAAAGATAGGTCCACAGCAGCGTAACTGCAATCGCCCCGCCGCCGCCAACCAACACCGCGCCAACCGGGCCAAGTGCCGCGGCCAGAAAGCCCGACTCAGCCTCGCCCAGCTCATTCGACGCGGAAATGGTAAGCTGCGAAACAGCGCCAACTCGGCCGCGTTTGTCGTCGGGCGTGTGGAGCTGAATGAGCGACTGACGGATATATACTGAAAACATGTCAGCCGCCCCCGCCACAGCCAGCGCCGCCAAGCTTAGCGGCATGAGCGTGGACAACCCAAACACAATCGTCGCCACACCATAAACCAGCACGGCGAGCAGCATTTTTGGCCCGACATTCGATTTGATGGGGCGAAAGGCAAAAACAATCGCGGTAATCGAAGCCCCCACCGCCGGAGCCGCCGCAAGCAGGCTCAGCCCGCGCGCGTCAACATGCAAAATGTCGTGCGCATAAATTGGCAGCAACGCATTTGTTCCCGCCAAAAATACGGCAAACAGGTCGAGCGTAATCGCGCCAAACACCAGCTTGTTTTCACCAACATATGCCAGCCCGTCGACAATCTGGCGTAACGGGTGCGCTTTGGCCACCGACGAGGAACGCACCACAGGCCCGATCAGCATCAGGCAGATGAGCGAGGCGGCAAACAGCGACGCTGCAAGAAAATATGCCCCGGCCGGAGCAAGCGAATAGGCATAGCCGCCCAGCGCCGGGCCGATGATCGTACCGACCTGCCAAGAAATGGAACTGAGCGCGATTGCGGTGGGTAACACCGCATGCGGCACCAAATTAGGCGCCAGCGCGCCAAAGGCCGGCCCGGCAAATGCCCTGGCAAACCCCAGCAACACTGCAACCCCAAAAAGCACGGGCAAGGTCATCTCGCCTGCCTGCGTCACCAGTGCAAGGATGGCGGCGCAGGCAATTTGTAGCGCAACCGTCGTCCGCGTAATCCACCGCCTGTCAAAATGATCCGCCACCCAGCCGGTAATCGGTGTGCTGAAAAACAGGGGGAGAAACTGCAACAGACCGATTAGCCCAAGCTGCGCGGCCGCAGCGTTTGGCGACATTGTTCGCCGCGCAATGGTATAAACCTGCCAGCCAATGACAATAATCATCGCGTTTTGCGCAACCGTCATGGTGAAACGCGCGGCCCAATAGGCTCGGAAATTGGCGATGCGCAAAGGATGGGGGGTGGTCATCACCGCCTCTATTAACGGCAGGAGCGCATGTCGGGCAATCGATGAATATGTTTTGGGCAAAACAGGTTTGTTTGGGCCAAGGGCTGGCGCCCCGGCGCCCAACCTGCCAGTTTCCGCCCAACGAGTCGGTTTGGAGCAGATGAAATGCGTTTGAAATTGCTGGGGCTGTCGGTGCTGGCCTTGGTGGTGAGCGCGCCAATGCTGGGGCATGCCATCGCCGCTAAAAAACCTGGCAGCGCCGCGGCTGCAACGCCGGCCGAGTGGAAAAAATTTCGCGCCGCCTTTATCGAAGGCTGGTTCAAGCTTGACCCTGCTAATGCGGTTTACCAAGGTCGGCATGATTTTGACGGGCAACTGCCCGACTGGAGCGATGCCGGGCTGAAGCGGCAGGCGGCTTTCCTGAAAAGCGCAATTGCGCAGGCCAAGGCGTTTGACGCCCGAAGATTGAGCGCGGCAGACCGGTTTGAGCGCGACTACCTCGTCAACGTAGCCGAGGGAAAGCTATTCTGGCTCGAAGACGCCGACCAGCCTCATCATAACCCGGCATATTATGTCGGTGGCGGGCTTGATCCTAATGTCTATATCGCGCGTCCCTATGCCGATGCGCAAACGCGGATGAAGGCGATGATCGCGTTTTTCCGCAACGTGCCGGATGCTGCCACCAGCATTCGCGCCAATCTGAAAACGCCGATGCCGCTGAGTTTTATCAACTATGGCGTGGCCGGGTTCAAAGGCTTCGCCGAATTTTATGCCGGCGACGCAATGGCCGCTTTTGCCGATGTAAAGGACGCCGCACTCCAGCAACAATTTGCGCAAGCCGCCGATGCGGCCGCAAAATCGATGCAAGCGCTGGCTGATTGGCTGGAGGGGCAACGCGCCGCGGCCACACAAGACTTTGCGCTGGGGCCGCAGCGTTTTTCGCGGATGCTGGCGGCGACAGAAGGGGTTTCCCTTCCGCTTGATGCGCTGGAAGCGGCTGGCCGGGCAGATTTGAAACGCAATCAGGCAGCTCTTGCCCATGCGTGCGGCAAGTTTGCGCCAGGTGCAACGATTGAGGATTGCGTGGCAAAAATGGCCGCCAACAAGCCCGATGGCGGACCGGTGGCAGAAGCGCGCAGGCAAATCCCCATATTGCGTGCGTTTGTGGTCGAAAAAAATCTGTTGACGATTCCCGGCACGGAGCAGGCGCTGGTGGAGGAAAGCCCGCCCTATAATCGGCAGAATTCCGCCTATATTGACCCACCAGGGCCGTTCGATAAGGGTATTGCGTCAGTCTATTATATTTCCCCGCCAGACCCTTCCTGGACAAAAAAGGTGCAGGATGATTTCATTCCCGGCAAGCAAGATTTGCTGTTCACCTCGGTGCATGAAGTGATGCCGGGCCATTTTGTGCAGTTCCTCCACGCCAATCGCTCGCCTTCGCTGTTTGGGCAGTTGTTTGTGGGTTATGCTTTTGCGGAGGGCTGGGCACATTATACCGAAGAAATGATGTGGGAGGCCGGGCTCAATAATGGTGACCCAGAGACGCATATTGGCCAGCTTGCCAACGCGCTGCTGCGCGATTGCCGCTATCTTTCAGCCATTGGGCTGCATGCTCGTGGTATGACGCAGGAGCAATCGCGGCAGTTGTTTGTCACCGAATGCCATCAAGATGAGGGCACCGCCCGCCAGCAATCTGCACGGGGCACTTATGATCCGGCTTATCTGAATTACACCATGGGCAAGCTGATGATCCGCAAATTACGTGCAGACTGGACAGCAAGCCATGGCGGCCGCGCCGGGTGGAAAGCCTTTCACGATGCGTTTTTGAGTTTTGGCGGCCCGCCAATTCCGCTGGTCCGCCAGGCGATGATGAAGGAAGCCCGCGCCCGCGCTGCCTTTTAGAGACCGGGTGTTCAATTGCGCCTGACGGCCAGCGGGGAAGGGCGTAGTGCTGTTTCCCGCTGTTTTTCGCGGTTGCTGCAATGCAGCATTTTAGTATATACTCCGTTGTATGACAATGCTCGACCAACGCTTGGCCGGTGACCCGGCCGACAGCTCCAGCGACGATACCCCCTCTGGCGTGGTGCCGACGATATTGGAGGCCATCGTGCGCAAGCTATGCGTGCGCGCGACCTATAACCGGGGCACCGCGCTGCCCGCGCCGCATATACTCTACACCCGCCACGATGTGTTGCACATCGACGCGGTAACGCTGCTGCGCGACGGCAAGCCGCCACGTGAGGAAAAAATCGCTACCTACCGCCTCAGCGGGTTGAGCGACGTGACCCGCACCGACACAGGCTTTGTACCCAGCGCATTGTTTGAACCAGAAGCCGAGCGTTATGAAGGCACCGCGCTGATGGCGGTCGAGCGGGACTGACCAGGCAAATAACAGGTGGATCGCGGTTCAGATGATGGCGCGGCGACACCCGGCTTTTACAAGCCGCCAGGGCAGAGCGCCGGCGCTTCCATGCGCTTCAGCCTATGGAGATGAAGCTGTCCATCACGCGCTTGCGCCCTGCTGTTTCAAAATCGATTTCCAGCTTATTGCCTTCGATTTCCACGATCAGGCCATAGCCGAATTTTTGGTGAAAGACGCGCAGGCCAATGGTAACATCGCCGCGCCCCTTGTTGCCGATGCTAACCGCGCTTGCTCGCGCTTCAACCACGCGCGCTGTCTCGCGCACAAAGCTTGCGGTGCTTGCTGCACGCTGCCAGCCCGGCCCGCGCCCCGTGCCCCGGCCAATGTCGCTAAACGGGTCGGCGTGCGTGGTCCAGTTGGCACGCCACAGGCTTTCGCCGCCTGTCAGGCTACTTTCTTGCGTTATGTTGGCGGCGGGCAGCTCTGCTATGAAACGCGACGGGATGCTCGAAGTCCACTGGCCATAGATCCGTCGATTGGCCGCATGGAGGATGACGGCGCGCCGCCGCGCGCGGGTTATGGCGACATAAGCGAGGCGGCGTTCTTCCTCCAGGCTGGCGGTGCCGCCTTCGTCCAGCGCGCGCTGCGAAGGGAAAATGCCCTCCTCCCAGCCAACAAGAAACACCGTGTCATATTCAAGACCTTTGGCGGCGTGGATGGTCATAATAGTAACCTTCGCCTCCTCGGCACTTGCCTCATTGTCCATCACGAGGCTGACATGCTCCAGAAAAGCGCCAAGGCTGTCATATTCTTCCATCGCGCGGGCGAGTTCGGTCAAGTTTTCCAGCCGGCCTGCCGCTTCGGTAGATTTTTCCGCCTGCAGCGCAGCGGTATAACCACTTTCGTCAAGAATTTGCCGCGCCAGGTCTGCATGCGCCATTGTTCCGGCAAGCGAACGCCAACGCGCCAGATCCCCCACAAAATTGCCAAGCGACCGCCGGGCGGCTCCGGTCAGTTCGTCAGTATCGAGGATACGCGCGGCCGCCACGCTCATCGGCACGCGCTCAGCGCGCGCAAGCAGGTGTAGTTTTTGCACCGCCTTGTCTCCCAAACCTCGTTTGGGGACGTTGACGATACGCTCAAAAGCCAGATCATCGGATGGTTGGTGCACCAGCCGCAAATAGGCCAGCGCATCGCGAATTTCAGCACGCTCATAGAAACGAAAGCCGCCCACGATGCGGTAGTTCAGTCCAATGGTGATGAACCTGTCTTCAAATTCGCGCGTCTGGTGCTGCGCCCGCACAAGAATGGCGATCCGGTCGAGCGATTGGCCGCAGCGCTGTGCGTCCTCAATCTGCTCGCCCACACGCCTTGCTTCTTCCGGCCCATCCCACACGCCCATAACGCGCACCGGCTCGCCCCCTTCAGCCGCAGTCCACAAGGTTTTGCCCAGCCGCCCGCTATTGTGCGCAATAACCCCGCTGGCGGCGGCCAGAATGTGCGATGTGCTGCGGTAATTTTGCTCCAGCCGAATTATTTTTGCGCCGGGAAAATCGCGCTCGAACTTCAGGATATTTTCCACCTGCGCGCCGCGCCAGCTATAGATGGACTGGTCATCATCTCCCACGCAGCAAATGTTGCGGCGCTCCTGCGCAAGAAGGCGCAGCCAGAGATATTGAACCGAGTTTGTGTCCTGATATTCATCAACCATGATGTAACGAAAGCGCCGCTGATACTCGGCCAGCACATCGCGGTCGCGCCGCAGGATGACGAGCATGTGGAGCAGCAGGTCGCCGAAATCGCACGCGTTAAGCGCAAGCAGCCGGGCCTGATAGGCTGTGTATAGTTCCTTGCCGCGGCCATGCACAAATAATTCGCTGTCACCCGCGCTCAGCTCCGCTGGAGCGATGCCCTTGTTCTTCCAGCTATCGATAAACCCGGCAAGTTGCCGTGCGGGCCAGCGCTTTTCATCGATATCGCTGGCGATGATAAGCTGCTTTAGCAAACGGAGCTGGTCGTCGGTGTCTAGAATGGTGAAGTTGCTCTGCAAGCCGACAAGCTGTGCATGGCGGCGCAGCATCTTGGCGCCAATTGCATGAAAAGTGCCCAGCCATGGCATCTCTTCCACCATGTCACCTACCAGCGCACCCACGCGGTGGCGCATCTCGCGCGCGGCCTTGTTGGTAAAGGTAACGCTCAAAATCTCGCTTGGATAGGCGCGGCGCGTGTGGAGCAAATGCGCGAGCCGCGCGGTGAGTGCGGCTGTCTTGCCCGTGCCTGCACCCGCCAGCACCAGCACTGGGCCGTCGGTGGTAAGCACGGCGTCACGCTGCGGCTCGTTAAGGCCGCGCAGATAAGGGGCGTCGGCAGCGGGTGTCGCAAGGGGAGGGGGTGCAGGCGTCATGCGTGAACAACTAGGGAACAGAGCAAGCCAGAGCAACCTTCTTTGTTGGCCCGCTCAACGCAGATTTAGCGCCTGTCGTTCGGCTGCCAGCCGGCGCATAAGTGCCAGATATTGCGCGCTACCGCTTTCCAGCGTGAATTCCGCGGCATGAGCCCTGGCCGCGCTCGCCCGGCAGGCATCGTAGGTGGCCATGCTCATCGCGCGCGCAAGTGCTTCAACATCGCCAACCGGCACGAGTGTGCCGAACTGGCCATTGCCTGTCAGCGCAGCCATGCTGACGCTGCAATCCGTTGCGACCACTGTTAAATTGGCGGCAATCGCTTCAATAATGGCGGCGGGCACGCCTTCATAATCAGAGGACATGACAAGCGTTTCCGCCGATTGCAGCCATGGGTGGAGGTTGTCACTATAGCCGGGCATTGCCACCTGGTCGGCAATGCCGAGCATCGCCGCCTGCTTTTCCAGCGCCGGTCGTTCTGGCCCCTCACCGACAATGGTCAGCCGGTCAGCCCGCCCCGCCATGCGCGCAAACGCCGCCAGCATTACGGCCAGATTTTTTTGCGGGCTCAACCTGCCAATGGCAAGAAACCGGCGCCCGTTTTCTGCAAGCACGCGCTTGCTTCCGGTTTCAGCAAGCCGGTCTACCTCTGCAATGAGCAGAGCCGGATCGTTGATGATTGTTACCCGGCCTTGCCCGGCCCCGGTATAGCGCATTATTTCGTCGGCCATTGGCGGCGCCATGCCCACAAAATGGTCGATCACCTGCCCTTGTAGCCGCAGCCAGAGATGGTAGCCAAAGCGAACAAGTGGCCGCTGGTCGTGCCGAACAAGGTCGTTACTGATCTTGGCAACAACAGGCGGGCAGCGCCGCCCCATCATGAGCCGCATCAACAGCGCAACCCAACTATATGTATTGCCAGCACAAAATAATATGTCGGGCCGTTCCTGGCGGATAATGGCTGGTAGCTGAAACAATATCCGCAATGCCAGCGCCCGCTGGAGCCAATGGCCGTTGTCGTGGAGCAGGCGGTAGGGAGTGTCGCCCAAAGCGCCTCGCGCGGCGCCTTTGTCACTGCCCATGACCAACACCGCCTCCACACCGTCTTGCCGCCATGCGCCAATGAGGCGCAGCGCAACGCGCTCAACACCGCCTGGGTTGAAGCTGTTGAGATAGGTCAGCACTCGCAACGGCCGGTCGGACATTGGGTGTTTTGGGGGGGAAAGGGGGGGAATTTGCGTCTTGGGCACGTTGATGATTGTTCTCAAGGGCTGGTGATCTCAGGCCAGGGGATGAACGCCCTAACCACATTAATGCGGCAAATGCACGGCGTGCTTGTGGCGTTGTGTGCAATTTTGCGCCTTGCGCCGCTGGCATGAACGGAAAATCGCATATGTTTTTGTGTGCAAAAGGCCGGTTGTTACCCAAACGAAATTGGCGATGGTCATAAAACTATCACATGCTTGGACGATGGCAGCGCCATGGCCACGACAATTTTCAAGCCCGGCAATATGGGCCCGTCTCCGCAGCGTTCCGGTCCGCGGTTTGATCGACCCGCTTCTCCCGTTTGGCGGGGGCTGTTTGTGGCCACCTTGCTTGGGGCGATCATCTATGCCGGCTACAGTATAGTTTCCGATACCGCGCAGGTGGGGGAAACGGTGGAACTGGGTGTGCTGTTTTTCCTTGGCGTGGCACTGTTGATCGCGCTGGGTTTTGAGTTTGTGAACGGGTTTCACGACACGGCCAACGCGGTTGCCACGGTAATTTACACCAACTCTATGTCAGCACCTCTTGCCGTTGTTTGGTCAGGCTTCTTCAATTTTTTGGGGGTCATGCTTTCTTCTGGTGCAGTGGCATATTCCATTTTGGCGCTATTGCCGGTTGAACTCATCCTGAATGTTGGTAGCGGCGCCGGTTTTGCGATGATTTTCTCGCTGCTGTCGGCCGCCATATTGTGGAACCTGGCCACATGGTATGTTGGCCTGCCAAACTCATCAAGCCATGCGCTGATCGGGTCTATTTTGGGGGTGGGGTTTGCGAATCAAATAATATCTTCAGGAACAGGCGGCACGTCGGGTGTTGACTGGAGCCAGGCGCAAAAAATTCTATCCGCCCTGCTGTTCAGCCCGCTAATTGGTTTTGCGGGCGCGCTCGTGCTTTTGGTTGTTATGAAGCGCGTTTTGCGTAACCCCAAGCTGTACCGCGAACCAGAGGGCGACGCCCCGCCGCCGCGGGGCATCCGTGCGCTGCTGGTTTTCACCTGCACTGCAGTGTCCTTCGCGCATGGCGGAAATGACGGGCAAAAGGGCATGGGGTTGATCATGCTCATCCTCATCGGTTGCGCGCCAACGGCCTATGCGCTCAACCGGGGCATGCCCGAACGAGATACGCCGGCTTTTGTCCATCTGGCGAGCGATACCTCCGCCATCTTCCATAAATATGCCGGGAGCGCTGCCGTTGGCGGCCCGGTTGCCCGCGATGTGCTGGCGAGTGCGCTCAAAAATAAATCTGCTAATGACCCGGTGGTTTATGCAGCTGTGGAGAGCGTGTCGCGCGAGGTTGGTACGCAGCTTGGCCATTTTGGTTCGCTCAACAAAGTACCAGCAGCGCAAACGCCATTGTTACGCAACGACATGTATTTGTTGCTCGATACAACCAAACTCATCACCAAGAACGGCGCTGCAAAAGAGAACTTTTCCAAAAATGATTTGAAAACTCTGGGAGAGTTTCAGTCTTCATTGGAAATGGCCACCCGTTTTATTCCGCTATGGGTGAAAATCGCTGTCGCCATTGCCCTTGGTCTTGGCACGATGGTTGGCTGGAAGCGGATTGTCGTGACGGTGGGGGAGAGGATTGGCAAAGCGCATTTGACCTATGGCATGGGCGCATCGGCAGAAATGATGACCGCAGTTACCATTATGCTTGCCGAGCGTTTTGGCTTGCCGGTGTCAACCACGCATATTTTAACAAGCGGTGTAGCCGGGGCTTCGGTAGGCAATGGCGCGGGGCTGCAATTGCGCACTATACGCAATATGGCGCTGGCATGGATATTGACTCTGCCCGCAGTCATGCTGCTTTCTGGCGGTCTATATTGGTCGTTGCTGGCAATTGTGCGGGCGGCCGGCACGGCCTGAAATTTGAGCTAAAGGCCCGGTTTTCAGCCCTGATCGGATAGTTTTCGCAGCAGGCTCAGCCGCGCTCTGCCATAGGTGCGTTCAGCATCAACCCCATATCCGGCGAGAGAAACAGGCTCCTTCGCGCCGGTTTCGATGCTAATCCAGGTGGCCGCGCCAATCCAGCCCAACCGGCTGAGCTTATCCAGCGCAACGGCGCCTGCTCCGGTTCCATAGGGTGGGTCCATCATCACAAGGTCTAGCGGCGCGCGCGCGGCTCCGAGCGCCATCACCGATTGCGCCCGCACATCGGCACCCTGCGCGTTTAACTTTGCAATGTTGCTGCGCAGCGCATCGAGCGCGCATTTATCATTTTCGACAAACAGGCACGAGGCCGCGCCGCGCGACAAGGCTTCCAGCCCCAGCGCCCCTGATCCGGCAAACAAATCTGCCGTTGCCAGCCCGTCAAACGCGCCCAGCCGACTGGTAAGCATCGAAAACAGCGCCTCGCGCGTGCGATCTGCCGTTGGGCGGGTGGTGTCCCCCCTGGGCGCAGCGATCGCGCGCCCGCGCCACTGACCGGAAATTATCCGCATGGCTTAGCGCTTGCCCCGGCCGGGTGCACCGCCCGAATTTGGCCGCGAACGGCTGTCGCTGCGCGGAGCAAAGCGCGGTGAGGCAGCGGGCCTGTGCTCGCCTGAGCTGGTGCTTAAAGGTCGTTTCGCGCCTGAGCGAGGCGGCTTTTCAGCTTTGCGCTGATGATCGGCCCGCAAGCCCTTTTGGTCGCTTGCTTTGGATTCACCCCGCCTGTCCATGGCCCGCGGCGCTTCTGCATCGCCTGGCCTGCTGGCGCGCAACCGCACGCGCGGTGGTTTTTCGCCAACGGGCAAAGGGGTTGCCCCTTGCCCAGCAAATGGCCGATCGGCACGTGTGGAGATTGGGCGGCCTGAGCTGTCGTTACTGCGCGTCAGCCGATGGTTGTGCGCGCGGGCAGCGCGCTTGTTTTCGGGAGTGCCGGCCTGTAGCGCACGCGGCGAACGCTCGCCGCCAGACTTGTGATCTGTAAGCCTTGTTGTGCGGGCAACGGGCGGCTTGCGGCTTGCCAGGCTATCAACGCGCGCCACGCCACGCCGGCCGGTGCGTGCATCGACCGCATTATCTACCCGTTCGGGTGGAGGATTTCGCGTTGGGTCACGGCGAAAAGCAGCAACATCATGCGCGCGCACTTCGCCAATTTCGCCAATGGGCAGGTCGGCAAGCACGAACGGCCCATAACGCGTGCGGATTAGCCGCGAAACCTTCAACCCCAGATATTCGAGCACCCGGCGAACCTCACGGTTCTTTCCTTCTGTCAGTATCATTTCAATCCAGACATTGGCCCCTGTGCGGCGCTCAAGATTGGCGTTGATGGAGCCATAGCGCACACCCTCAATCTCCACACCATGGATCAGTTCTTCAAGCTGTGCCTGCGACACGGTGCCATAAGCGCGCGCGCGATAAGCCCGTTCCACCCCGGTCGAGGGAAGCTCAAGTTGGCGCTTCAACTCGCCATCGGTTGTTAAAAGCAGCAGCCCTTCGGTATTCAAATCGAGCCGGCCAACCGGCACCAGCCGGGGCAGCCCTTTAGGCAAACGGTCATAAATAGTCGCCCGCCCGGCCGGGTCTCGCTCCGTAACCAGCAGGCCCGACGGTTTGTGATATAAAAACAGCCGCGCCGGCGCTGGCGTTTCAACCGGATTGCCATCAACCGTCACGCCGGCGAGCGAGGCAAGAATGGTAGCCGGCGTGTCGAGCACCGTACCGTTCAGCGCAACCCGCCCTTCGCCAATCATCCGTTCAATCTCTCGGCGCGAGGCAATGCCCGCTCGTGCCAGAAGTTTGGCGATGCGTTGTGGGGCAGGCGCGCTGGCGCGGTCGGGCAGGGGCGGGCGGAATGATGACACGATAGCGCCAATACAGCTAAAATGAGCTTTGGTTCAAAAATAATTACACCCTTCGGTTCGTGGCTTGTCAAACAGCCCGCCAAGGGCAATGTCTGCGTAAAAATTGCCGTGGCGCAATGTGCCGGGATGGGCCATCATAACGGCTTAAAAGGGAGATGGCAGGATGGCGGGCAGATGGACACGAGCGATGAGCTATATCGCGATGGGTGCAGCGCTTGCGGTGCTGTTGGCCGGGCCGCTCACCCGGTCGGGAATATTGGGGTGGAAGGCTGGACTAGCGCTGTTTGCGCTGGCCTCGCTTGCAGCCGGGGCAGCAGCGCTTTGGTGTTTGGTTGGCCTGGTGCGCGGGCAGCGAGCGCGGATTATTCTGCTCGGCGCCGTGGCTGGCTCGGCAGGTTTTGCAGCCTTTGCCGCTGTGCTGCTCCATGCGCGCGGGGTGCCGCCTATACATGACATCAGCACCGATACGGCAAACCCACCAAAATTTACCGCGATTACGCCTGAAATTCGTGGCAGTGGCAGCAACAGCTTGGAATATGACCCGGCAAATGCGCCGCTTCAAGCCGCGGCATATCCTATGATCCAGCCGGTGCTGTTGCCAATGCCCGTTGCCAATGCTTATCGTAAGGTACTGGATGCGGTGCAGGCACAAGGGCTTGATATCGTTGCCGCCGTTCCGGCCGAAGGGCGCATCGAAGCGACAGATACTGCGCGCTGGTGGGGCTTTAAGGACGATGTCGTCATTCGTATTGTGGCAGATGGGCAAATGAGCCGGGTGGACATTCGCTCCGTCTCACGCGTGGGGCGCAGCGACATTGGTGCCAATGCGCATCGAATAAGCGCGGTTGTTGCGCGGTTGGGGCGCGCGGCTCACAGGCTGTAAGCTCTATATGGGTTGCAGCGTCGTCATGGCTTCCGCTGGCGATTTTTGCCGCTAGTGTCGGCTGCGAAATTCACAACAAACAGGGGCACAATGACAATGGAAGCGGAGCGCGGCGGGTGGCTATCAGGCATCCGCCCCTATTTTGAGCGCGAGCCGCTGGTCGCTTTCTTCCTCGGCATATCGTCGGGCTTTCCCTATGCGATGATTGGTGCCACGCTGACGACGCGCCTTGTGCAAGACGGCATCGACAAAAAGCTTGTCACCGGCTTCACGCTTGGTTTTCTTGTTTATAATTTAAAGCCGCTTTGGGCATGGGTGGTGGACGGGGTTCGCCTGCCATTGCTGGGTGCGCTTGGCCAGCGTGTGTCGTGGATGTTGTTTTCCGGGCTGTTGGTGATTGCCGCTGTAGTAAACCTTGCTCTGGTTGACCCAAAGGCCGATATCGGCGCAACCATAATCGCTGCATTGCTGGTTGGCCTTGCTGGGGCGACATTTGATATCGTTATCGACGCTTATCGCATTGAACAACTAAAGCCCTATCAGCTTGGCGCGGGCTCCGGGATGACGCAATATGGCTGGCGGATTGGCTCGGTGTTGGCAGGATCGCTGGCGTTATATCTGGCGGCGCGGCATGGCTGGGCGTTAGCCTATATTGCCTGTGCCTTGTTCGCGCTTCCTGCAATGATCTGTGCACTTGCCATGGGGGAACCGCCGCGCCACCGCGCTGCTGCTGGCAAGCGTGGTCTCAAAGAAATTTGGGCTGCGATCGCCGGGCCGTTCACCGAGTTTTTTCAGCGGCAAGGCGCCGTCATGGTGTTAGCCTTTATCCTAATCCACAAAATTGGGGATACGCTGGGGCAGATTGTGTTGCGGCTGCTACTGAATGATTTGAAGTTTACCAACGACGAAATTGCCGTTTTTGATGTGGCTGTTGGCTTTTGGGCATATCTTGTTGGCATTTTTGTCGGCGGAGCGCTTTTCGCGCGGCTCGGCATGAAGCGGTCGGTGCTCATCAGCCTGATTTTGATGGCAGTGTCCAACGCCAGCTTTGCGGTTTTAGCAACAGCCGGCCACAGCAATATCGGCCTGGCGGGCGCCATTGGTTTTGAAAATTTTGCCAGCGGCATTGGCGGGGTAACGGTCGTCGCCTATTTTGCTGCACTGTGCGATGTACGGTTCACAGCGGCGCAATATGCGTTGATTTCCGCCGGGTCGAGCGTGGCGGGCAGGGTGCTTACTGCCGTTTCCGCCGGAGCACTGGTCAGCCAGTTCGGTTATGTTGCCTTTTACTGGATGACCACGCTGGTCGCGCTGCCTGGCGTGTTGCTGTTTTGGTGGATGATACGAAATGGCATGGTTGACCGGTCCATCGGCTCTGCCGGCGCACAGAGCGAAGGGGCGGATTGAACGAAGTTAGGAGGGAATTTGCCCGTTTGCGGCCAGCGCTGTTGCTGCCAAATAAAGCGAGCCGAGGATCAGCACCACAGGTGGGTCTACAGGGTCAGCGCGCTGGGCGATGGCGCTAAGCGCGGCAGCCACGTTTTGCGCCGGGGTGCCGTGCAGGCCAAGGCCGTTGGCAAGTGCAGCAAGTGTCGCTGGCGTATGGTGCTCATGGCCTGGAACTGGCACTGCCTGCACCGAACGCGCAATTGACGCAAACGGGCGGAGCAGCCCGCGAGCATCTTTGTTGGCCAGCATCCCAAGGACAAGGTGCACAGGCCGGGTGCCTGCCTGCGCTTTCAGCGTAGCGCTAATGGCGTCTGCCGCTGCGGCATTATGCCCGCCGTCCAGCCACAAACTGCTGCCATCAGGCAAAAGCCGGGTGAGCGGGCCGGGGCTAAGGCGCTGCATCCGTGCAGGCCACTCCACCCATTCCGCCGCTGCCCGATAGGCTGCCTGCGGAATGTTAAGCACCGTCTGGTGCCGGAGCATGGCAATGGCAAGCGCAAGGTTGTCTGCCTGATGCGCGCCAACCAGCCGGGGCAGCGCGGTTTTTACTGTACCGTACCCGTCTTCATAATGCAGGGCCGCGCGGCTGACCCGACTTTGCCAGTGCTCACCTTGAACGACAACGGGGCTTCCCGCTTCTGCGGCGCGCTGCCTTATTATCTGAGCCACTTCAGGCGGATATTTGAGTGTGACCAGCGGTGTGGCAGCCTTGGCAATCCCAGCCTTTTCCGCCGCAATTTCTTCGATGCTGTTGCCAAGAAAACTCTGATGATCAACCCCAAGCTGGGCGATTCCGGTGGCAATGGGGCGCCCGAGCACATTTGTCGCATCAAGCCGCCCGCCAAGCCCGACTTCGATGATACAAGCATCGGCCGGTATCCGTGAAAAGGCAAGAAACGCAGCGGCCGTCGTCACTTCAAAAAAGCTGGGGCCAATGCCTTCAGCCATATCGAGCACCTCCCCAAGCAACGGAGCAAGTGCCTTGTCGGTGATCAGCGTGCCCGCCAGCCGAATACGTTCGTTGAAGTTCACAAGATGCGGGCTGGTGTAAACATGGCAGCGCAAACCCGCCGCCTCTATTGCCGCGCGCAAATAGGCACAGGTCGACCCCTTGCCATTGGTGCCCGCGACATGAAAAATCGGGGGAAGCGCCTTATGCGGGTTGCCAAGCCGGGCGAGCAGCCGGGTTATCCGCTCCAGCCCCAAGATATCGGCACCGGGAGAAAGCGCCCAGAGCCGGTCCAACTGCGCTTGAACCTGCGGCGAGGATGAAATCGCGAAATCGGCCATCAACATGCCTTCATGGTGCGCCGCTGCGTTGTTCAGGCCGCCTGGTCGGCGCGCAAATAGCCAATCACCCTGCCAAGCGTTTCACGCAAATGCCGCCGCGGCGTCACCATGTCTATCATCCCGTGTGCCAGCAGATATTCCGATGTCTGGAAATCTTCGGGAAGTTTTTCGCGAATGGTGTTTTCAATAACGCGCCGACCAGTAAAGGCGAGCGTCGCCTTTGGCTCTGCAATCGCGACATCACCCAGCATGGCGTAGGCCGCCATCACACCGCCAGATGTAGGGTCGGTTAGCACCACGACATAGGGCAGGCCCGCATCGTGCAACAACTGAATGGCAACGGTTGAACGCGGCATCTGCATCAGCGACAATATCCCTTCCTGCATTCGCGCGCCGCCCGATGCGGTGAAGATGATATAAGGGCACTGAGCCGCAATCGCCGCTTCAACGCCGGCAACAAACGCCGCCCCCACAGCAAGGCCCATCGAGCCGCCCATAAAAGCAAAATCCTGCACCCCGACCACAGCCTTGTTGCCCATTATGGTGCCAAGTGCGTTGACGAGTGCGTCCCCCTCGCCGGTCGCGGTGCGCGCCGCTTTCAGCCGGTCGGCATATTTTTTCGTATCGCGAAATTTCAGCGGATCTTCCGGTACGCGTGGCTGCGGCAGCAGCCGGTAGCTCCCAGGGTCAAAGCTGTAGGCAAAGCGCGCCGTCGGGCCAATCCGCTCGTGATGGTCGCAGTGCGGGCAGACATGTAGGTTTTCTTCCAGCTCCTTCACAAACACAAGCTGGCCGCAGCCTTTGCATTTGTGCCACAAATTATCTGTTGTCTCCTTTTTTGGAACTACAAAAGATAAAACGTTACGAACGCTTGAAAGCCAGCTCATGCGGGCACCTTTCTGGCATTGGCAATGGCAGCAGCAAGGGTTGCGACATAGGTTTGCACCGGTTCAGCCGCGTCTGCGCCGTGGCTCCCAATAATTTCAACAATGGCCGATCCAACCACAACGCCATCTGCCACCTGCGCAATGGCGCGCGCCTGATCTGGCGTACGCACGCCAAAACCAACGGCGATGGGCAGATCGGTCGACTGTTTCAGCCGGGCAACGGCCTGCTCGATGGAGGTTTGTGCGGCCTGTTGCAGGCCCGTTATTCCCGCAACCGAAACATAATAGAGAAAACCGCTTGCCCCTTCCAGCACAGTGGGCAGCCGCGCGACATCGGTCGTGGGCGTAGCAAGGCGGATGAAGGACAGGCCCTGCGCGGTGAGCGCGGGCGCAAGCTCATCTTCTTCGGGCGGCAAATCGACACAGATGACGCCGTCAACACCTGCCTTGGCCGCTTGTTCTGCAAACCATTGTGCCCCGCGCCGCAGCATCGGGTTGGCATAGCCCATCAGCACCAGCGGCACTTGGGGATGGCGAGCACGAAAACCGGCGGCGATGGCAAGAATATCGGCCGTCGTCGTGCCCGCGCCCAGGCTGCGCAAGTTTGCAGCCTGAATAGCAGGGCCATCGGCCATGGGGTCGGTAAACGGCATGCCCAGCTCAATCACATCCGCGCCGCCTGCAACAAGGGCGTCAAGAATAGCAGGAGTTGGGCCATCGCCTGCGGTTACAAAAGTAACAAGCGCGGCGCGGTGGGCGGAAAAGGCATCTGAGAGGCGGGTCACATCGCCTCCCCCAGCGCCTGGGCGACGGTGAAAATGTCCTTGTCGCCGCGCCCGCACAGATTTGCGAGGATAATCTGGTCGGTGCGCATTGTGGGTGCAACCTTGGCAACGGCGGCAATGGCGTGGCTTGGCTCCAGCGCGGGAATAATGCCCTCAGTACGGCACAATAGCTGAAAAGCGTCGAGCGCTTCAGCATCGGTAGCACTGGTATAATCCACCCGGCCAACATCGCGCAGCCAGGCGTGTTCTGGGCCGATGCCGGGATAATCCAGCCCGGCAGAAATCGAGTGCGCCTCAGTTATCTGCCCGTCGGCATCTTGAAGGAGATAGGTTTTGTTACCGTGCAAAATACCCGGCGCGCCTCCGGTGAGCGAGGCGGCATGTTCCTTGTCCAGCCCGTGGCCGGCCGCTTCTACGCCCAGCATCTTTACATCTGTATCGTCGAGAAACGGGTGAAACAAGCCAATCGCGTTTGACCCGCCACCAATAGCAGCCACCAGCAAATCGGGCAGACGGTTGATGCGTGAGAGCATCTGCGCGCGCGCTTCCTTGCCGATAATGCTTTGAAAATCGCGCACAAGTTCAGGATAAGGGTGTGGCCCGGCCGCAGTGCCGATGATGTAGAAGGTGTCGTGGACATTGGCCACCCAGTCGCGCAGGCCTTCGTTCATCGCGTCCTTCAGCGTGGCCGCGCCAGAGGTGACGGGCCGAACTTCGGCGCCAAGCAGCTTCATGCGGAACACATTGGGCTGCTGGCGCTCAATATCGCGCGCGCCCATATAGATGATGCACGGCAGGCCAAAACGCGCGCAAACAGTGGCAGTGGCAACGCCGTGCTGCCCGGCGCCGGTTTCGGCGATGATCCGCGTTTTGCCCATACGCATGGCGAGCAAAATCTGGCCGACACAGTTGTTGATCTTGTGCGCGCCGGTGTGGTTCAGCTCGTCGCGCTTAAACCAGATTTGCGCGCCCATGCCTGGAGCGGCGCCCCGGCGCACTTCATCCGTCAGCCGCTCTGCAAAGTAAAGCGGGCTGGGCCGACCGACATAATGTTCAAGCAAATCATCAAATTGCGCATGGAATGCCGGGTCCGCCTTGGCGCGGTTATATTCCGCCTCCAGCGACAAGATGAGCGGCATCAGCGTTTCAGCGACATAGCGCCCGCCAAATTGCCCAAAATGCCCGCGTTCATCGGGTTGGGCGCGATAAGAGTTTGGTGCAGTCATAATTGGTTTGCGGCTTTAAGGAATGTAGCGATCTTGTCCACATCCTTGATGCCGGCAGCGGATTCAACCCCGGAAGACACATCCACAAGCGTCGCGCCCGTTATGCTCACGGCCTGTGCCAAATTTTCCGCGTCAAGCCCGCCGGAAAGCGCCCAGGGCATTTCGTGGCGGTGCCCGTGGAGCAGCGCCCAGTCGAACCGCACGCCCATGCCGCCCGGCAGGCTTGCGCCATCTGGGGTTTTCGCATCGTAAAGCAGCCGGTCCGCCACACCCTGAAACGCGCGCGATTGCGCCAGATCCATAGCGGTTTTCACCGCAATTGCCGCCCATAATTCAAGCCCTGTTCGGGCGCGAAGTTCTGCACAACGCGCAGGGCTGGTTTTGTGCAATTGCAGCACTTCCACCGCGCCGCTTGCCAACGCTTCATCTATCGTTGCGTCATCTGGGTTTACGAATACACCTACTCGCCGGATCATGGGCGGCATGCGGGCGGCAAGGCGCGCGGCCTGAGGCGTGGACAAATGGCGCGGGGAGGGGGGGAAAAACACCATGCCGATATGGCTTGCTCCACCGGCAATCGCGGCATCAACGCTTTGGCTTGTCGAGAGGCCGCAAATTTTGGCTGTAATAGGCATTGCCCGTTCATAAGCGGTTTGCACCCGCCCGTCACCTGCCCAGCGCTGCGCAATGGTCAGAATAAGCCAGGGATGAAGCGCTTTACCTTTGCTGCATACTCATCATATGCCGGGCCAAAACTTGCCCGTAAAACCTCCTCCTCGCTGCGCACGCGCAGCCATGTCGCTATGCAAAAAACCGGCAAAGCAACCACAAGCCCTGCAAGATGGCCAAAGGCAACGCCCATCGCCACCATGACGAGCGCGAGCGCGACATAAATCGGGTTGCGTACCCAGGCAAAAGGTCCGTCGGTTATGAGCGATCCATCGTCTCTTGTGCGCGCGATGAGCGCCCAGTTGCGCCCCATGGTCGCGCTCGCCCAGTGGAACAGGCCAACCGCCCCGCCCATCAACGAGCCGACAATGGCCGCATCGGTCAGCGCGCGAAGCGAAAATGGCTCCAATTCCACGCGCACTCCCCCAATCCCAAGAAACGCCATGCCAGCCCCTTGGGCCGCGATCCACAAGACGGAGCGCATGTCTCGCCGGTTGTCAGCATCGCGAGGATGGCGCCGCCCACGCAGTTTTGCAGCACCAATTGCCAGCAAAAACGCCAAAAAACCGACAGCAAAAACAATCAGCCCAGCTTTACCGACGGGCATTGGAGTAAACAAATCAGCCGCCCTTCATGCTGTGATTTGCTTGCATAATACACAGCACTGCGCCTCGCCGCAAGCCGCAGCGCCTTGCTCAACTGCCGGCTTTGGCCTGCGCACGCTGATATTCCTGAAGCGCCTCCACCGCAATCGACCGCTTCAAAATGCGCGCCCAAGGATCAAGCACGATATGGGCCGCAGGCGGCACGGCGACGGTCGCGCTCCCCCCGGTCATTTCCACCCGCAGCACGGCGCTGTCGATTTGCACTTCAACCGGCATGGGGAAAGGGGCGCCATTGTCCGTCTTCCAGGCAAGCATTAGCCGATCGCCCTCGCGCTTGCCCGTCAATTCCGGCAACGCGGACCGGCGCACATAAGCGTTGAAAAACCAGCGATAATCTCCACCTGTTACCCGGTTGACGATTGCCTCAAACTCGGTTGTTGAAGCATAGCGCGATGCAAAATTGCCCGGCTTTGGGTCTTTGCGGCCATAAACCAGCATGCGCGTTGCATCGAAAAACGCCGAGTCACCAATGAGCCAGCGCAGCGTGTGGAGCACCCATGCGCCCTTGTAATAAATGTCCACCGCTGGCCCGCCACGAGCTTCTTTATACACGTCATCGGCAATACGGTCGGCGCCAGAAATGAGCGGCGCCCGGTTTTGAACGCGCACCCGCTGCCCATCGAGCATGGCGGCATAGCGAGCCTCGCCCTCTCTCCAGCGGCCATATAGTGGCTGCATGTATTCGGCAAAGCCCTCGTGCAGCCAAAAGTCATCCCAGCTCGCCACCGTCATCTGGTTGCCAAACCATTCATGGCTAAGTTCGTGCTGGAACAGCCAGTCAAACCCCTCGACTGCCTTGGCATAGCCATTGCCATAGGCGTTGATAGTCTGGTGCTCCATGCCCAGATGCGGTGTCTCTACCACGCCCAGCTTTTCGTCACCAAAAGGATAGGGGCCGATGTTATCTTCAAAAAAATCGAGCGTGGGCGCAAATTCGGCAAACAGCGCCTCCGCCTTTGCCAACGCATTTTTACCAGGCAGATACCAGTAATATATCAAGATGGCGTTGCCAAACCTACTCTTATACGTACCCGATAGTTGTTCATACGGGCCAATGTTGAGCGCGATGCCATAGGTATTTGGGTGCTTTACCCGCCAATGCCAGGTACTGCGCCCGCCAGATATTTTATCAACGCCGATGAGCACGCCGTTTGAAGGTGCCGAAAGCCCCTTGGGCACGGTGATGCGAATATCCGCCCGGCCTGGCTCCCCGGTGGGGAAATCGAGGCAGGGCCAAAACAGGTCACAGCCAAACCCTTGTGCCGTCGTCGCAATCCAGGGTTTGCCGTCGCTGGTCTTTGCCCAAACCAGCCCGTCGTCCCAAGGCGCTTTAACCGCGACGTGCGGTGTGCCGCCATAGCGGATGCGCGCGACAATCTTCTCTCCCGCGCGGGCCGTGCGGGGAAGGGCGATGCGAAGCTTGCCTTCCGGGTTGGTCCATGCCGCTTTGGCAAGCCCGGTGTCATTAATGCTAATACCCGTGACAGGCAGATTTTTGTCAAGGTCGAGCACAAGTGTGCGGACAGGCGCTTTTGCGGTGAAAGTGAGGAGCGCGTCGCCCCGAATAATCTCCTTTTCAGGAAAAACCTCAAACGACAGATCGGCGTGGTCGAATGTCAGCCCGGCCTGTTCTTCGTCAATCGGCCCACCGGAGCGCTGCGTTTGCACCGTAATTGCCGGTTCGCCCTTTTTGGGCAATATACTGGCATGGGCACAGGCAATGGGTGTGACGGCCGCAACAAGCGCGACAAAACACAGCGTTGCATAGGCCGCATGCGCGCCGCGCCAGCCGCTGGCAGCGCCGGCGCGCGCAATTTGCCGCACCAATGGCCCGCGGATTTTTGCAGCGATCTTGGCGGATGTTAAACCAATCCCATATAAGAGGGGAGTAACGCCCCTGTTGGGTGTTCGCGGAGATTTCATGACCGAAACTTATCCATTGTTGCCGCTGCGCGATATCGTTGTTTTTCCGCAAATGATCGTGCCGTTGTTCGTCGGTCGCGACAAGTCTGTCGCCGCGTTGGAGGCGGCAATGGCGGCCGACAAGGAGATTTTTCTCGTCGCACAGATCGACCCAAGCGAAGATGACCCGGACCGGGATGATCTATATGATCTAGGCGTAACCGCCACAGTTGTGCAGTTGCTGAAGCTGCCCGACGGCACCGTGCGCGTGCTGGTCGAGGGCAAGCGCCGTGCGACGCTGGAGGCGCTGCACACACGAGACGGGTATCTGGTGGCCGATGTCGCCTATGTGTCTGATGCCGATGCCGCGGGCACGCTTGAGGAAATGGCGGGCGAGGTTGATCGCAAGGCGCATGATTATGGCCACGAGCTGGCCGCGCTGATGCGCTCGGTGGTCGATCAGTTTGAGAATTACGCCAAGCTCAACCGCAAAACGCCGAACGAAACCGCCGTGCAACTGGCCGATATCGACGACCCATCGCGCCTGGCCGATGCTGTTTCGGGCAACATTCAGGTAAAAGTGGCGGAAAAACAGGCGCTTCTGGCCGAGCCGGATGCGCAAAAACGGCTCGAAATGGTCTTCGCCTTCATGGAGGGCGAGCTGGGCGTACTGCAGGTGGAGAAGAAGATCCGCAGCCGCGTAAAGCGCCAGATGGAAAAAACGCAGCGCGAATATTATCTGAACGAGCAGCTAAAAGCCATTCAGCGCGAATTGGGCAATGAAGGCGAGGAGGGCGAGGGCGATGAAATCGCTGAGCTGACCAGCAAGATCGCCGCGCTTAAGCTATCGAAAGAGGCGCGGAGCAAGGCAACGGCCGAGCTTAAAAAGCTGAAAACCATGGCGCCAATGTCTGCTGAGGCAACGGTTGTGCGCAACTATCTGGATGTGCTGCTCGGCCTGCCATGGGGCAAGAAATCAAAGGTAAAAAAGGACATTTCCGCCGCACAAGCCGTACTCGATCAGGATCATTACGCGCTGGAAAAGGTGAAGGACCGGATCATTGAATATCTGGCCGTCCAAGCGCGCACCAACAAGCTGAAAGGGCCGATTTTATGCCTTGTTGGCCCGCCGGGCGTGGGCAAGACCAGCCTTGGCAAATCCATCGCCAAGGCAACCGGGCGTGAGTTTGTTCGGCAATCGCTGGGCGGCGTGCGCGACGAAGCGGAAATCCGCGGCCACAGGCGCACCTATATCGGCTCATTGCCGGGCAAAATCGTCACCAATTTGCGCAAAGCAGGAACGAGCAACCCGTTGTTCCTGCTCGATGAAATTGACAAACTAGGCCAGGATTTTCGCGGTGACCCGGCATCTGCATTGCTGGAGGTGCTTGATCCTGAACAAAACAGCAAATTTCAGGACCATTATCTCGAAATCGATATCGATTTGTCGGACGTGATGTTCGTAACCACAGCCAATACGCTGAACCTGCCGCAACCACTGCTGGACCGGATGGAGATCATCCGGCTGGAGGGCTATACCGAGGATGAAAAGGTTGAGATTGCCGAGCGGCATCTGGTTGCCAAACAGATTGAGGCGCATGGGCTGAAACCGGGCGAATTCATCCTCTCAACCGGCGGTTTGCGTGATCTCATCCGCTATTATACCCGCGAGGCCGGGGTGCGCACGCTGGAGCGCGAAATTGCACGCCTTGCGCGCAAGGCACTGCGCCGCATTCTTGAAGGCAAGATGGAAGGTGTGGAAATCACGCCGGAAAATCTTTCGGATTATGCAGGTGTCAGAAAATATCGCTTTGGCATGGGGGAAGAGGAGCACCAGATTGGCGCGGTTACCGGCCTCGCCTGGACCGAAGTTGGTGGCGAGCTGCTCACGATCGAATCTGTCACCGTCGCTGGCAAGGGCATGGTGCGCACGACCGGCAAGCTGGGCGATGTGATGAAGGAGTCGGTTGAGGCCGCGATGAGCTTCGTCAAGGCGCGGGCGCCAAGCTATGGCATCAAGCCCAGCCTGTTCGCGCGCAAGGATGTGCATATCCATTTGCCTGAGGGTGCCGTGCCCAAGGACGGCCCATCGGCGGGTATTGGCATTGTCACCTCAATCGTTTCGACACTGACTGGCGTTGCCGTGCGCCGCGATGTGGCGATGACCGGTGAAGTGACGCTGCGCGGCCGGGTTTTGCCAATTGGTGGCTTGAAGGAAAAACTGCTCGCGGCACTGCGCGGCGGCATTACCACGGTGTTGATCCCGCAGGAAAACGAGAAAGATCTGGCGGAAATTCCGGCAAATGTGCGGGAAGGTTTGACGATCATCGCTGTGGCGCATGTCGATGAGGCGCTGCGACTCGCGCTCACCGAGCCGCTCACCGCCATCGACTGGACCGATGCCGACGAACTGGCCGCCTTGCCGCTGCCCGGCGGCGCGACGGCACAAATCGAACGGCCACACTAAAAAAAGCCTTATTCTGGCCAGTTTCAGACAAAATGTGACGAAATTGTTTTGACAGACACGGGCTGTCTGGCCTTATTGGCGGCCCGGCCTTGCCGTGGCTCAACATTGCGATATGCATGATTAGAAATTTGATTGGGGGTTCCAAAGGCATGAACAAACAGGAATTGATCGGTTCGGTCGCGGAAATGTCCGGCCTGACAAAGGGTGATGCGAGCAAGGCTGTGGAAGCTGTGTTCGATGCTATCTCTGGCGCATTGACCAAGGGCGACGATGTTCGCCTGGTGGGCTTTGGCACATTTTCGGTCAGCAAGCGCAAGGCTTCCACTGGCCGCAACCCGCGCACGGGCGAGCCTATGACGATCAAGGCATCGTCGCAGCCCAAGTTCAAGGCCGGCAAAGGCCTGAAGGACGCGGTAAATTAATTGACGAGCAACCCGGCTGGACAAGCCCTGATTGCGTGATAAAGGACGGAGAACCGGGGCGGTCGGCAGACCATCGCCCCGGCTAATTCGGCTCAGGGTTAGGGCGCGTAGCTCAGTGGTAGAGCACTGTGTTCACACCGCAGGGGTCGCTGGTTCAATCCCAGCCGCGCCCACCATTTGTGTGATTTTGTTAAGATATACCGGAGAACGCAGCGCAGCTTAAAGCGCTGCCACAGGCTCTGTACCTTGCGATATTCTGTGGCCCGGATGCCGTGCAGCCCGCAGTGTCGCCGCGCTCATTCATTGCTGATAAATGCCACGCCCAAGCGGCAGAGCTGGCAAGTGCAGCCCGGCGCATGCCTGAAATTTTTTGGTGGCAGCACGGCCGGCGGATTAATTCATCCACCGGCCCCATGCGCGCATCAGAAGTTGACGCTCAGCCCGAAATTGGCCGTCGTACCAACATCATAACGGTTGTAAAAAATACGGTTAGCGCCGTTTTGCTGCAACTCCTGATAGCGAGTGCCAGTAATGTTGCGGATTTCCAGCTTCATCTCGGTTTCGATACCAGCAATTCGCACGCCCTGACGCGCAACAAAATCCAGCTTGAAGCCGGGAATTTCAAAAATATCCGGCTGCCCTGAAGGTCCGCGCCGAGTAACGCGGTTGCTGGCATAAGATAGCAAGAAGGTTTGTTGTGACAGTCTGCCGGTGTTTTCCAGCCCAAACTCGGCATTGACGAGGTGGTCGGACTGGCCGGTTAGCGACGTGCCGTCGCGGAACAACTGGTTGGCCTGTGTAACAGAAAGCGGAAAAGCGCGCACCCCGTCATTCGGCCCCACGTTGATCCGCGATTTGGTGTAGGTGTAATTGACGATGGCCACCGCGCGGCGCGTGGCAAACAAGCGACTTTTGACCAGCGACGACAGATCAAAATATTTCTGCGTTTCAAGCTCAACACCGTAAAGATCGGCATTTGGCGCATTGGCAAAGCGTGTCACCAGCGCATTGCCGTTGTCGTCCACATAAGTTTCGATCGGGTTGTTGATCCGCTTGTAGAACCCGGCAACCGCGACCCGTTGTTCGCGGGCAAAATACCACTCCCAGCGCGCCTCGCCGTTGTAAAGCTGGCTGTCCTCAAGCAGCGGGTTGCCCTGATAGGCGGTGTTGGTATCTGGGTCATAATAGGTCTGGAACACAAGCTCGCGGAACTGCGGCCGCGCAATCGTTTCAGACCCGCTCAGCCGGAACTGCATCTCTGGTGTAATCTGATAAGTAATGGTGCCGGCCGGGAGAAAATAATCTCGGTTAATCCGCGTGGCCGGCGGCAATGAGGGTGGGAAAACCGTGTAAACAGCAACCGGGCTAACCGTCTGGTTGCCGCTTTCAAAACGAACACCGGCGTTGAAGCTTAGCGCTGGCGTAATCTGCGCCTGAATTTGCCCATAGGCGCCGTGCGTGCGCAGCCGGGCGAGGTAGGTCGGGTTGCCGCCGTCCAGATCAACCAGACTAATATCGAAAAAATCGATAATCGCTGGCTGTAGCAGCAGATCGGGGCGCAGCAGCGCTACGCCCGCCCCGCTGCCCGACGGAATGTCCAGGCTGTTATTACCCTGAAAACCAAGCGACCGGCGCGACGTTGTACGATCAGTATCCGAAATCGCATAGCCGACAGTTCCAGTCAGCGTCGGCAATATCTGGTAGGAAAGGTCAATCCCGCCGGACCACAGGGTTTCATTGAGCTTTGAGAAGGTAGCCGATGCATTGCCCGGCCGCTGCCCGGTGTTGAGCGTGTTGGTAAAAACCTGACCAAAAGGATCGCTTGGGCTATTGCTGCGACTGTAGGTGAAGCTCAGCTCATAAGGAGAGTCCCGACGCGACAAGGCATAGCCGCCGCGAACATCAAGGCTCAGCTTTTCGCCAATCTTGAACTCACCAACCAATTGCGTGTTGAACAACTGCCTTGCAAAAAAAGCGGTATCCTGCGTGGAAAAAGTAACACCGCTATTGTCGCGGTTGCGCGAACCAAGGCCGATGCGCGCTTCCTTAATGGTGTCGCGGATGAACAAATTGGTCAGCCGAACCTTGTTGCGGCCAAATTCTGCCGAAAGGCCTAACAACCCGTTTACCACGATACGGTTGTCGGTGATCACCCGCTCAAAATCGAAATTGGTCGAGGAAAGGTCCAGCGCATTGGCGGTTTGCTGCGTTGTGTCGCGCGTTTTCCATTTGTTATTGTAGCCAGCAGTGGCAATAATGCCCAGTGTCAGATCACCGCCCACTTCAAAGGATTTACCGCCCGTGATGTTTGCCGACCAGTTGGGCGGCAACGCACCATTGCGCTGCACAAGCGCGTTGCGCGACGTAACGATGCCTGAAGCAATTGCCTGTGTATCGACACCAGGGTTGCCGATCTGCTCACCGCTGTTGAAGAAGTCGCGCAGTGCCGGCGTCAAATCACGCGCGCCATTGTCAAAGCCTGTAAAATCGCTTGCACTACCAAAATAGGTGTAGCCAAGCTGGCCCGTGGTAGCGCTGTCAACTCCGATGCTGGAACCAACGGTCAAAAAGCCTTCCTTGGGTACGGATTTTGTCGTCAGGTTGATAACACCGCCGCCAAATTCACCGGAAAAATTGGCCGAGTAGCTTTTTTGTACAAGCGAAGAGGCAATAACGCTGGTTGGAAAAATATCGAGCGGTACAACCCGCTTGAGCGGTTCCGGGCTGGGCAGGGGAGATCCGTTTAGCAGCGCCAGCGAATAACGATCACCAAGGCCGCGAACATAGACAAAACCATTGCCCACAACGCTCAGCCCGGTCACGCGGCTGAGCGAGCCGGCGATGTCACCTTCCCCGGTTCTGGCAATGTCCGCGCTCGACAATACCGACACTACCTGTGACGATGAGCGGGCAATGTTGCTGTTGCGCCGCCCTGTTACAACAATGTCGTTGCCGCCGCCGGGAATGGAGACATCCGGCGCCTCGGCTTGCGCTGCGGCATCGGCATTTTGCAAGTCAGAAGCATCGGGCGCAGGCGCGCCTTCTTTGGCGGGCGCGGTTGGGGGTGTCGCCTGAGCCGGATCAGCCGGAGCCGCCTGCGCACAGGCAAGCGAAGGCGCAACCAGAGCAGAGGACAAAAGCAACAGGCTGGACAGCCCCGATGAAATGGACATGGTAACCCCCTAGTACAAAACCGAAACAGGGGCGAGGCTGGCCCGATGGCCTTGCCCCGCCCCCCAATAAATCACCGTGCGATCAGGTCGTAGGCAGCGAAGTGCAAAGGCCGCTATTGCCCGTACCGAACATCGCCGTGCTGCTGTTGCACGTCCACTGGGTGTACCAGGTGTCGTTTGCGTCCCGAACAGCGCCAATATAGGTGACCTGCCCGAAAAAGCCCGCGCGCGTCAGCTCGATGCCATTGAAAGTCTGCCCGTTCAGCGTCGTTACGTTGAAAGGTGTTACCGCGGTTTCGTTGGCGCCGTTGATAAACAGGCTGGTCAGCGTTGGCGTAAAGGTGTCGTTGTTGCCATTGGCGCCGGAGCCGAACAGTGTCTGCACTTCCGAAGCCGCAACGCCGCTGCCGATATATACCGGCGTGCCGCACTGCATTACCATCGAGCGGAACATTGGTGCACCGAATTCGTCGATTGCAGCGTCTTGCGTGGTTGCAGCTGTTTGCGCACGGCTGATACGCAGGCATGGGTTGCTCGCGCTCACCATTACACCGTTGAACAGGCCATAATCCGTGCCACCACGCAGCAAAATTGATGCCTGATCGGCGCTGGCGTTTGGCGAGCGATCAATAAAGGTGAAGTTCGACACACGGGTGTTCTGCCGAGGCGTGTTGCCGTCAACCGAATTGTCCGTGTCGGCCTCTATGATGGCGTCGCCAACATTGGGGCGTTGCGCAATGATGACAAACTGGAAATTGGCCTTGGTGCCGGTGTCGGAGTCGATGTTATCATCTTCTGCGCCAACCGAGATATAATGGCTGAAATGAACGTGGCCACCAAAGAATTCTGCGCCATCGTCCGAGCTGTTGAACGACTGAATGCTGTCAAGCTGTGTGCCAGAACCGATGCCTTCTGTCGTCAGCGATTGAAGTTCGCTATTTGCCGAGAGCACAAAGCCGGAATAGCGGATCTGCACAAAGCGCATCGTGCCACTATTGTCGGTATTGGTCGCGCCACCATATAGCGAGGGGTCAACCGCGCCTTCTGTCTGGCGTTCGCAAGCCGTTGTGCCCGGCGTGGCTGCCGGTGCCGCGCAATCGGTAATCTGGGCGCGGCCCGAAAGCACAATCCCGCCCCACTGGCCAGAAGAAGTGTCGGTGTTAAGGCCAAGAATATTATCGCGGCTTGTAAAAATGATCGGCTGGGTTGCGGTGCCGACTGCTGAAATACGGTTACCACGGTTCACGTTCAGCCACGAAACGCCCGTGCCGCCATAGACGATAACGCCTGGGTCGATTGTCAGCGTTACATTGGTGTCAGAAGAGGACGCAACCGGGCCACCATCGGTGCCAACGTCAACCCGGCCGGGAAGCTGATAGAGCACGCCAGAAATGCGCGGCAGGGTGCTGCTGCGGTTCAGACGGGCGGGCAGGCTGCAAACGCGGTAGGTGCCCGTAGGGCCAGTAATGGTGCCGGCGTCCGCAAGGCCTTGTGAATCGGCGATGGTCGGGCAGCCAGTAGCCGGTGTTACCAGCGAAACCGTTGGCGTGGGGGTTGGTGTGGGGGTTGGCGTGGGTGCCGGTGGCGGGTTGTTGATAATAACATTGCCACCTGTGCCGGGCGAGGCAATATCGTTGGCGCCGCAGCCACCAAGCGCTGCAAATGACGCGGTTGCAAATAGCACCCGGCGTAGGTTTGAATGGATCATTTCCCTGTCTCCAACATCGTGACACCCTTTAGCCGGGCAGAATAAGACGACGGACAGCCCGCGAGTCGTGTGCCCCCTGCGTGCCCGTCGGCCAGCCTGTTAGAGCCGAGTTGTGACGTTAAGATGCGTCTTGCGTTGCAGTTTGTTGGCTGTTTTATGAACTAAATATGTCGGAATTGGCCGCCGATGTCGCGCTGCTCAACGCCGCTAACGGCGCATTTCCCCACCAAGTCACGGCTTTGGCCTGCCTGTTTGCGGGCGGCAAATTCGCTCAGCCCCAGACTTGCTCACGAAACCATTTGGTAAGGATATATTTTGTGCCCACGCGCACTTTCATCCCCTGATGGATGGTGGATGGGTTGGGCGTGCCATCGGGCCGCCGGTTGTTCCACAGCAGCAATTTTCCCGTTTCAGGCTGAAATATTTTGTCGACCGCCTTGAAGCGGGTTGCGCCGCCCGCGCCGGGTTCGTTCAGATATATCATCGCCGTCCATGTCCGCTGGCCGGCCACGCGGCAGTATTTTTCATAATCTATGCCAAGCGGCTCAAAATAATCGGTATGTGCCTTGAACTCCTGCCCAACGGCATAGCGCTGGCCTTGAAGCGGTTCTCCATAAGCGGGGTCTATGCCCAAAAAATCCGCAATCTGCCGGTCAACCCCATGGGCAAGCGCGTCATCTGGCCCAAAATCGCATGTTTCACTGGTACGAAAAGTCGCGTCGCCATCAGAATCGGAAATGGTCGAGGGCCGTCTGCGCCCGTCAATTGCCCGAACAAGCGCCGCGCACAGCGCCGGCGCCAAAAAATTTCGTCGTTGGAAAATCGCTACTTTGGCGCTGGGAATCCGCTGAATGCCCGGCTGCACATGCAGCCACGCCATCGTCTGTTCATCGTCAAACCCTGGCACATTTGCCCGTGAAAGGAGTATGGAATCGATCATCGCGGCGAGAATGCCAAATTCATTATGCCGATGCCAGCCTCCACCCAGCTTTGTCGTTGATATAAAACTGTCACAAAACAAGCCTGCAATTGTCATATATGGCTCTTAGCAGGGGGCTATCCGAAGGAATTTGTCTTGATGCCGCCTGAATTAGCAACGCGTGCACGCCGGATAAGCGCGCATCTGTCGCGTTTAACGCCATATCGCATTGCGGCGCTGCTGCTGACGGCGGCTCTTGCAGCGCAAAGTGCGCGACTGGCATGGGCGATGTTCACCCCGATAAACCCGCTAGGTGCATGGCGGGCAGGAGAGCCGGGCGAAAATCTTGCGCCGGGCGAAATATTGCGCGGGACTGACCCTTTTTTCCGGTTGGAAGGCGCTCAACCGGTGGCAGCGGCTGTTACCTCGCTTCAACTTGCGTTGTTTGGCACGCGGCTGGATTCAGCAACCGGGCGAGGCTCGGCGATTATCGCAACGCCTGATGGTGTGCAAAACAGCTTTTCGGTTGGCGATGAGATTGTGCCCGGCGTCACGCTGAAGCGGGTCGCGTTCGACCATGTTACGCTGGCGCGCGGCGGGGTGGATGAAGAACTTTTTCTTGACCAATCCGGTGGGCAGCAAGGCGCTGTGGCACCTGCACAGCCGGTTGCGGTTGAAGGTGTGCAGGCAGATGGCGCAGACAGTGCATCATCGGGCGTGTCGCTTTCCCAATTGCGCAGCGATATCGGGTTTATTCCGCGGATTGATGGCGGTCGGGTGACCGGGCTTGCAGTACGGCCGCAAGGGTCGGGCGAGGTTTTCCGCAAAGTTGGTTTCAATGAAGGGGATGTTGTGACTCAAATTGGCGGGCAACCGGTCACCGGACCGAATGATTTGCAGCGCGTCGCCGCCGGCTTTTCCAGAGGCGGAAATTTATCGCTAAGTGTTGAGCGCGGGGCCGAAGTTTTGCCGCTTGCTGTGATGATTACGGGGCAGTGACGATGAAGAAAATTCTGCTTTCGGCCGCAGTTGCGCTGGCCCTTGCGGCACCACTTGCTGCACAGACCACACTAAATGTGCGCGATGCGGATATACGCGCTTTCATCGCCGATGCAGCGAAAGTTACCGGGCGAACCTTCATCATCGACAACCGCGTCCAAGGCAAGGTGACGGTTGTTACCGATCGTGCGTTGTCCCGCTCGGAATATTTTGAGATTTTCCTGTCCACCCTGCGTGCCAATGGGCTGGTGGCGGTGCCAACTTCAAACGGCGCCTTGCGGGTGCAGCCGGTGGACAATGCCGCCTCGCAGCCCGGCCGCGTGGGCGGTTCAGCCACGGCCGCGCGCAACAGCTTTGTTACCGAAATTGTTCGCCTACGATCGATCGATGCAGGTGCAGCGGTGGATACGGTGCGCCCGCTCATCAGCCAACAGGGTTCCGTTTCGGCCAATAGGGCGGGAAATTCGCTGGTGATCGTGGACTTTGCGGATAATGTCCGCCGTGTGCGCGAAGTGCTGGCGCGGATCGACAACGACAATGCGACAACACGCGTTGTCGGCCTGAAAAACGCCGGCGCGCGTGAAATTGCTGCCGCGTTGCAGGCTTTGTTGCCACCATCGCAAAATGGCGCGCCGGGGGTGACGGTAGTCGCGGTAACAAGTGCAAATGCGGTGGCCATTCGCGGCGATGCGCCAGGCGTTGCGCGGCTGGCTGCGGTGGCGGAAGATCTGGATCGCCGCGCATCGATTGGCACCGAGATAAAAGTTGTATTCTTGCAAAATGCCGATGCCGAGCAGCTTTTGCCAGTGCTGCAGCAGCTTGTTGGCCAAACACCATCACCATTGCCGCAAGCAGCACAGCTTTCCAGCGCGGGCAGCGGCTTTGGCGGCCAGAGCAGCGCCAATGCAAACAGCATCGTCCAGCCGCAAGCCGCTCCCGCGCAATCGGGCGGCAGCCAGCCACAAGGGGCGCCGGCCATTGTAGCCGAGGGCGGCCGCACAGCGGCAGTCGTTACGCGCTTTGCCGGGGCTAACGCGATTGTCATTGCCGCGCCAGCCGAGGTTCAGCGCCAGCTTGCCGAGGTGGTTCGGCAGTTGGACACGCGGCGCGAGCAGGTGCTTGTGGAAGCCATTGTCGCCGAAATATCAGACACAACGGCTGACCGGCTGGGCTTTCAGTTGCTGTTTGGCAGCCTTGGCGGCAGCGGCGTGCCGTTTGGGACAACCACATTCTCCAATTCCGCGCCTAATTTGCTGACGGTGGCAGGCGCCATTGGCGCGCGCGAACTCAACACTACAACGACAACGGTAAACGGCACCACCACTGTTACCTCTACAAACAGCGCCATCAGCGATTCGCTTGCCCAATCGGCTGTCAGTTCCATTTTGGGGGCCTCAGGCGGCATTGGCGGCTTTGCGACCAAAATTGGCCGGGATGGTATTTTTGGCGGCATTATCAACGCGCTGAAATCCGACACGACATCAAATCTTCTACAGGCACCGCACATCATTACGCTGGATAACCAGCCGGCGCATTTGCTGGTGGGGCAGGAAATCCCGATCACCACCGGCCAGGCGCTGAGCCAAAATTTCGACAACGCCTTTCGCACCGTGCAGCGGGAAAATGTGGGCATTCAGCTTGAGGTGCGCCCCCAGGTGAACTCCAGCGGTACGATAAAATTGTTTTTACGCCAGCAGGTTAGCTCGGTTGCCGGGCCGGTGTCCAATGACAATAGTGACCTCATTCTCAACAAGCGAGAATTTGAAACAACCCTCACGCTCGACGACGGCGCCATTGGGGTAATTGGCGGCCTGCTTGACGACAATGAGCGCCGCACAATTGAGAAAGTGCCATTTTTGGGGGATATTCCAGGCCTTGGCCAGTTGTTCCGCTCAAAAGGCAAGGCGCGCAGCAAAACCAATCTCGTGGTATTCATCCGCCCGACCATTTTGCGTTCAGCACAAGACAGCCGCAGGGTTGCCGAGCAGCGTTATGGCTATCTGCGGCTGCAACAAGGGCTGCAAGACCCCGGCAGCGAACCTGGCATCGATCAGCTTGTGCGAGATTATCTGGGCGCAGCGCCGCCGCTGCCGCCATCTCCCGCAGCGGGCAGCATCGAGGATCCGCGTGTCGGCTTGCCCTCGGCGCCCAAAGCGCCCGATGCAGCGAATGCAGCAAGAGGAACCCCGCGATGAAAATTGCGCGGGGAGACGTTCAGCCAATGGGCACGGACGCCGACGCCATCGTGCTGCCCGATCAGTTGATCTTGCCCGAACGCGTTGCGAGCATTCCCTATGGCTTTGCGCGCCGCTACGGCGTTGTGGTCGACGATGGGGAGCCTGCGCATTTTTCCGTGGCGTTGCGCGAAGGGGCCGATCCAAGGGTATTGCTGGAGCTGCGCCGCCATCTTGCCCGCCCATTTAACGTTTCGCTCAGCACGGCGGAGGAGTTTGACCGATTATTGTCGGAGCGCTACGCCATGGACGGGCAGGCCGCAGCGGCGGCGGCGGGTTCGCTTGGGCTTGGGGATGAGCTTGATTTGCTGGCGGGCGATTTGCCAACAGCGGAGGATTTGCTCGATACCGCCGACGATGCACCGGCTATCCGCCTTATCAACGGCATCATCGCCGATGCAGCGCGCAACGGCGTGTCGGACATTCATATCGAACCATATGAGACCGGGCTTGTTGTGCGGATGCGGATCGACGGGGTGCTACGCGAAACTTTGCGGATGCCCCCGCATGTCGCGCCCGTGGTCGTCAGCCGGATCAAGGTGATGGCGCGGCTCGACATTGCAGAGCGCCGTATTCCGCAGGATGGGCGCATGGGCTTGTCGCTTGGCGGCAAGCTGCTTGATGTGCGCGTATCAACACTGCCGAGCCGGGCTGGTGAGCGAGTGGTCTTGCGCATTCTCGACAAGGAAAATGCGGGTATCGATCTTGATGTGCTGGGCATGGCGCCGGCCATCAACACCATGCTGCGCGCAGCCATTAGCGAGCCCAACGGCATTGTGCTGGTTACCGGGCCAACAGGGTCGGGCAAAACGACTACGCTCTATGCCGCGCTGCGCCTGCTGAACGACGGAACGCGCAATGTACTGACGGTAGAAGACCCGGTTGAATATGCGATTGACGGCGTAGGGCAGACACAGGTCAACCCCAAGGTAGGCCTTACCTTTGCCGCTGGCCTGCGCGCCATTTTGCGGCAAGACCCCGATGTGGTGATGGTGGGCGAAATCCGCGATCGCGAAACGGCGGAAATTGCGGTGCAGGCTTCGCTTACCGGGCATCTGGTGCTATCCACCGTCCACACCAATGATGCTGTTGGCGCGATTACGCGGATGCGCGACATGAAGATCGAGCCGTTTTTGCTTGCCTCCACCTTGCGCGGTGTCATTGCCCAGCGGCTGGTGCGGCGGCTATGCCAGCATTGCCGGCGGCCGGTGCAGGCGCAAGGCTCTGTTTCTGCTCTGCTGGGGTTTGATTCGGGTGCTGTGGTTTATGAGCCGGTTGGCTGTGATGAATGTGGGCATAGCGGGTTCAAGGGCCGGATTGGAGTGTTTGAGGCAATTCGTATCGACGACACCATCCGCCGCCTCATCAACGATGGTGGCGACGAGGCAATTATTGCGCGCCATGCTTTTATCAACGCGCCCAATCTGGGTTCCGCTGCCCGTCAGCTCGTGCGCGATGGGTTGACGACGCCCGAAGAGGCGGTGCGCATCTCCCGCAACGACATGGCCGATGCCTGAGTTCGATTTTCTGGCGATAGACAGGGCCGGGCGGGAAAAGCGAGGCGCGGTGTCGGCGGAATCGATCGACCATGCCCACGCCATGCTCGACGCGCGCAGATTTTACATAGTCCGCATCGAGCCTGGAACTGCGGCCACAAAAGAGGCTACGCGCCCAAAAAGCCTGTTACAGCAACTGCGCGGGCGGCGGATGTCGACCAAGCATCTGACCTTGTTCACCCGCCAACTGGCAACGCTGAACCGGGTCAGCCCGCTTGAGGAATCGCTGCGCACCATCGTCCGCCAGACCGAGCAGCCGCAGGTGCGCGACATTGTCGGCGCGGTGCATTTGGGCGTGGTCGAAGGCCGGCGGCTGGCCGAGGCAATGGCGCGCGAGCCCAAAAGCTTTCCCAGCCTTTATTGCGCCATGGTTTCGGCGGGCGAAAATTCCGGTTCCTTGCCGACAATTCTTGATCGGCTGGCCGTGCTGCTGGAGCGGCAGGCCGAAATCCGCAGCAAGTTGATCACCACACTTACCTATCCTGCTATGCTGGCATTGGTGGCAATGGCTGTGGTTACCGCGCTGATGGTGGTTGTTGTCCCCCAGGTGGTGGAGCAGTTTGACACGATTGGCCAGCAATTGCCGCTGCTTACGCGCATGGTGATCGGCCTTTCGGCTTTTCTGGTTTCGTGGTGGTGGGTGTTGTTGCTGGGCGCGGTGGTGCTGGCAGTCGTCTTTGTGCAGGCGCTGCGCCAGCCGCCGATACGGCTGGCGTTTGACACATGGTTGCTTCGGGTGCCGTTGGCCGGGCGGCTGCTGCGCGACCTTCATGCCGCGCGTATGGCGCGCACGCTTGCAACGATGGTGGCAAGCCGCCTGCCGCTGCTTGACGGCCTTGCGCTGACTGCGGGGACGATCAACAATCGCAGATTGCGGCTGGCATCTGACGAAATCGTCGAATCAATTCGCGGCGGCGGCAGCCTTTCAGCGGCAATGCGGCGGGCCGGGGTGTTTCCGCCGCTGCTTACCTATCTTGCCGCAAGCGGCGAAGCGGCGGGCCAGCTTGACGAAATGCTGGAGCGAGCGGCGGAATATCTTGAGCGCGAATTCGACCGTTTCACCGCCACCGCGCTATCGCTGCTTGAGCCGGCGATCATCATCGTGATGGGCGGCATTGTGGCGGCAATTGTGCTATCCATTCTACTGCCGATTTTGCAGCTCAACACGCTTGCCGGCCAATGAGGAGTATCATGCGCGCCTTTCCCCCACTCAAAAAAAATCGCCGGCGCAACAGCGGCTTTACCCTTGTCGAGTTGATGGTCGTCATCGTCATTCTCGGCCTGCTGGCAACTATTGTGGTGCTCAATGTGTTACCGCAAGGAGACAGGGCGCGCAGCGAAAAGGCGAAATCGGACATCGCAACCATCGAAAGTGCGCTGGAGACGTACAAACTCCAGAATTTTTCTTACCCATCAACGGCGGACGGCCTGCAAGCGCTGGTCAAGGCGCCACCGAGCGCGGACCCGGCGCGCTATCAGGCGGGCGGGTATATTAAAAAGCTACCTAAAGATCCCTGGGGCCGGGAATATCTCTACACCTCCCCCGGTTCACATGGGGAAACCGACATCTGGTCTTATGGCGCAGATGGCAAGGAAGGTGGCGAGGGCAGCAATGCCGATATCGCAAGCTGGCAATAAACCCGCGCACTCCAGGGCCCGCGGCTTCACGCTTGTCGAGCTGTTGATCGTGGTGACGATTCTCGCGCTGGCATCGGCGGCGACGGTGCTTGCCCTTCCCGATCCACGCGGGCGGCTGGTAGAAGAGGCGGAGCGTTTTGCCGCGCGCGCGCGGGCAGCGCATGACAGCGCGATCATCGAGGCACGTTCGGTGAGCATCTGGGTGACGCCGCAGGGTTATGGCTTTGATCGCCGCGCAGGCGGTACGTGGCGGCCGATTGCCGACAAGCCGCTGCGCGTGGCGCGCTGGGCGCAAGATGTGAACGCGCTGCTCCCGCCGGGGGACGAACGTGGCCGCATTATCTTTGATTCAACTGGCTCCGCCAACCAGCCACTCGATGTGCAGCTTCGGCGCGAGCGCGAAACGATAACCGTGTCGATAGACACAAGCGGCGCTATTGGCATCCATGGTCGCTAGTCGCAACTGCTCCCGCCCAAGTGGCTTTACGCTTGTTGAGATGCTTGTGGCGCTTGCGGTGTTCAGCCTTGCAGCACTCGCGCTCATCCGGCTTGAGGGTGCGGTAATTCGCAACACAGCAGCGCTTGATGAGGCTATGCTTGCTCAAATCGTCGCGCATAATGTTGCCGCCGAGGCGATTAGCGACGCGCGCGCACCGGCGGTGGGCGAGGCCCGGGGCGAGGAGATGAACGGCGGGCGGCGCTGGGCCTGGACCCGCAAGACAGCCATATTGGGAGACAAGGGCGCGGTTCGGCTCGACATTGCGGTGGCCAATGCGCGCGGCATGGTACGCGGGCAGTTGAGCGTGGTGCGCCCGCCCAACCCGCCGCCGCGCCCTGCTGCGCAAAATGGGGCACCGCCAGCGGCTGTGGAGGGGCAATGATGCCCCGTCCCGCCAAGCGCCACGGCAGCGCACAAGGTTTTACGCTGGTCGAAATGCTGATTGCGCTGCTGATTTTTTCGCTGCTGGCGGCAGCGGGTGTCTTGCTGCTCAGTTTTAGCGTGCGTGCTCAAAGGGCCGCAGACTCAAAGCTGAACGATATCGCCGCGCTCAACCGCTTTTCCTCGATATTGTCGGCAGATATGGCGCAGGCAGTTGTTCGCGGTATGCGGGATGGGGACGGCCAGTCTGCGCCGCCATTTCAGGGAACAAACGGCAGAGGCGATGACCGGCTAATGATGTTCGTGCGCGGCGGGTGGACCAATCTGGATCAACAACCACGCCCCAGCCTGCAAAAGGTCGAATATCGGCTGAGCGACCATAAATTGGTGCGCGCCAGCTACGCTCAGCTTGATGGCGCGCCGCCGCTTCATCTGGCGGTGTTGCTCGACGGGGTGGCAAGCGTGGCGCTGCGTTTTCGGCTGGAGGGCGCCTGGAGCGATCGCTGGGATGGCGCGGGGCGCGAAAATACGGGCGCCGCAGCAATGCCGCAGGCAGTGGAGCTGGTAATTACCCGCCTCGATCACACCTCGTTCCGCCTGTTATCGCTGCTGGGAACTGGCTATCGGCCGCCGCCATCTTTGCTGCGTTCACAAAACCCGGCCTCTGCGCAGGAGGTCGCCAATGGCCAGTAGCCGGCCAGGCGAGCGCGGAGCAGCGCTACTAACGATATTGTTGCTGGTCGCGGTCATCGCGGTCATCGCAGCAGGCGCGCTTGAAAAAATGCGCCTTGCAACACGGCTCGGCGCCAACGCCATCGCGCTGGATCAGGCGCGCGCCTATGCAATGGCCACAGAAACGCTGGCAACCACAAGGATCGACGCCATATTATCGCGCGATGCAGCAAGGGTAACGTTGGCGGGCGGGTGGAGCGGTACGCCGTTTGCGCTGCCAATTCCGCAAGGCGTAGCAACAGCGACAATCACCGATGGCGGCAATTGCTTCAACCTGAACGGGCTGGTAGTTGAGGAATCGCGCGGGATTTACCGCTCACGGGCAGCCGCGGTGATGGAGTTTTCCCGGCTGATGCGGCTGCTGGGCATTACACAGCAAACTGGCAGCGCCATTGCCGCCGCCACGGCGGACTGGATCGACAGCGATGGCGATGCGCAGCCGCAAGGGGCCGAAGATGCCCGGTATGCACGCAGCACACAAGCATATCGCACAGCCAACACGCTGATGGCCGATGCAAGCGAATTACGCAGCGTGAGCGGAGTGACGCCAGAGATTTTTGCGACACTTGCGCCATGGGTGTGCGCACAGCCGCGCGCCGTGCCATCGCGGATCAACGTCAACACATTGTTACCCGAACAGGCGGTACTCCTTGCGATGATTTTTCCCGACACGCTTGATATTGGCCGGGCGCGCCAAGTTCTGCTTGAGCGGCCGCCGCAAGGCTTTACGAGCACGCTGGAGTTCCTGCAGCGACCAGCGCTGCAAGGCGCAACGGCGGGGCCAGACGTGCAACAGCAAACGGCAATTACAACAACCTGGTTCACGCTTCGAACCGAAGTGGCGCTTGGCGGCGTTGCGCTGTCGCAGCGCGCGCTGATCGACGCGCGCCAGCAACCTTCCACCATTGTCGCCAGGGCATGGGAAGATCCGGCATGAATGGGCGCATCATTATTTTTTTGCCCGCCACCGCTGAGCGTGTGTTCCGCTGGCTGAGGGTGGAGGGCGGCCACATTGTCGCCCGCGGCGAAGGGCTGCCCCGGCTGGATGAGCAGGTGCCGGTTGTCGCGGTTGTGCCATCGGCCGATGTTGCGCTGCACTGGGCAGAGTTACCCGATCGTTCCGCTGCGCAATCGCTGGCGGCTGCTCGGGTGATTATGGCGGAGCGCTGCGCTGCGCCAATAGCCCAGCTGCACGTCGCCATTGGGCGCGAGGGGGAGGGGGCAGCGCGGCCGATAGCTGTTGCCGCCATGGCGCGCATGGAGCATTGGCAGGAGATGCTGGCGGCTAACGGTGTCGATTGCACGGCCATGCTGCCCGCCGCGCTGCTGCTTGCCCGCCCCGAGAATGGCTATGTTCGCGCCGAAATTGGCGATGAGACAGTGGTGCGCGGGCCTGAGGCAGCATTTGTCGATGAGGCTGGTATTACAGCGTTGATAACCGGTGGCGCCGCGCCGGTTACGCTGGAGCGCGAGGCGCTTGAGGCATCGATCGTCGCGGCAACCGCGTTTCCTGCGCTTGATCTGCGGCAGGGCGGGTTTGCCCGGCGGCGCAGGGCGATTGACTGGCGGAGGGTCAGGCGGCTCGGCTGGCTGCTGGCGGCACTGCTGGCGGTGAGCGTTGCCATCGCGCTTGTTCAACTGGCTAGATATTCTTTTGCGGCCCAAGCGCTGGAACAGCGCGCAGAAGCATTGGCCCGGCAAAGCCTGCCACCTGGTGAAACAGCAGGAGACGCCGCAAGGCAATTACGAGACAGGGTGGCGGGCTTGCGGGGGGCAGGGCTTGGCTTTAGCCGCTCAGCCGCAGCGGTGTTCAGCGCGGTGCAGGGCGTACCGGGCAGCGAGCTGCGCACGCTGTCGTTCGACGCCAATGGCGATGTGCGGATGACACTGGCCACCCAGACCGAGGGGCAGATTATTGATGTAAAAAACCGGCTGGAAGCGATGGGTTTTATCGTAGAGCCCAGGCCGTTTACTGCCACGGGCGGCCGGTTTAAGGGAGAATTTGTGGTGAGCAAGCCATGATCAAGCAGCTTACAGCCTGGTTTAGGGCGCTTTCCACGCGTGAACAATGGGGCGTTGGCATGGCCGCCATACTCGTCGTGCTGGTAGCTGGCTGGTATGGTGTAGCCCGGCCACTGGCAGAGGCGCTTGCAGACGCGCGCGCGCGCCACGCAGATGCTGTTATGCGGCTGGAAGAGACCAACGCGCTGCTCGCATCGCTTGAACAGTTACAGAAGAGCCCGCCCGCGCCTCTTTTGGCGCCGCTTGAATCTACCGTGCGCGAACGCGCTGCGGCTGCCGGGTTTGCTCTTGCCAATGTTGCGCCGCAACCCAACGATACTGTGCAAATTTCCATTCCCTCTGCACGGCCCGCGGCATTATTTGGGTGGGTTGCCGAGCTTGAAAGCGCAGGCGTGCTTGTCGACACATTATCGACCTCCGATAATGGTGATCGCACGCTTTTGGTACAGCTTTCGTTGCGGGCGCGCGGCAAATGAACCGCCTGTCGCGGCGGCTGGGTATGCGCTCACTGTTCGTTGCGCTGCTCGTGGTGGCCCTTGTCGCGCTGCTCCCCATGCGGCTTGCGCTGGAGTTGTTCGGCGCGCGCGCAGGCGGGCTGAGCGCGCGCGCGGTTACAGGCTCGGTGTGGAGCGGCACGCTTGCGGATGCGCGCTTTGGCGAGTTGTCGCTCGGCGATTTGCGCGCCTTTGTGGCGCCGCTGCCGTTACTCGTCGGCACTGTGAGGGTCGATTTGGCCGGCATAACGAGCGACGCGGGCAAGCGGCTCCACGGCGCGGTGGCGGTGGCGGTGGCGGGTGGATCAACCGAGCTGGCATCGATGACGGCAAATGTTGCCACGGGGCGAATATTTGCTCCTCTGCCGCTATCCCGGCTGGAGCTTGAGGAAGTTAGCGTTCGCTTCTCCGGCGGCAAATGCGCAGCCGCGGCTGGGCGTGTGCGCGCGATTTTGAGCGCAAGCCTTGCAGACCTGGCCTTGCCGCCATCGATCAGCGGATCGGCAAAATGCGATGCGGGCGATCTGCTCTTGCCCATGACCGGGCAGGCAGGAACCGAATCGGTGGATTTTAGGATACATGGCGATGGGCGCTACCAGGCAACGCTCAACATTCAGCCAGCCGATGCCGCCGCTGCCCAACAACTTGTCCTTGCCGGATTCGTTGAACAAGGCGGGATTTATCGACTTTCTGTCGAAGGACAATTTTGATGGCCTTGACGTGGGGCAGGCAGGGCCGCTAGTGGCGCTGGCTCCATGGCGACCGTAGTTCAACTGGTTAGAGCGCCGGCTTGTGATGCCGGAAGTTGCGGGTTCAAGTCCCGTCGGTCGCCCCATGATTTGCCTGAACGCCGGGGATTGTTGCGTGACATCGAACTGGGGCTATCCGGATTTTGACGCGCATGAAAGCGTCCACTTCTTTACCGATCCTGCGTCTGGCCTGAGCGCCGTCATCGCCATCCACTCCACTGCCCTGGGGCCTGCCGGGGGGGGCGTGCGGTTTTGGCGTTATGCGCAACCCGGCGACGCGATTACCGACGCACTTCGCCTGTCGCGCGGCATGAGCTTCAAAAACGCCATGGCCGGCCTGCCGATGGGCGGCGGCAAAGCGGTGGTACTGGCCGACGCAGATGGCCGCAAAACGCCTGAGATGCTGAAGGCATTTGGCCGCGCGATCGATTTGCTCAACGGGCGCTATGTTACTGCCGAAGATGTCGGCATGAGCGACACGGACATGGTAACAATCGCCAGCCAAACACGCCATGTCTCCGGCCTGCCGGTGGCAAGCGGGGCTGCGGGGGGTAATCCGGGGCCTTCCACCGCGCTTGGCGTGTATCTTGGCGTAAAAGCCGCCGCAGAGCATGGGCTTGGCGCAGCGAGCATGGCGGGCGTGCATGTCGCCATTCAGGGCGTCGGCAGCGTGGGTGGCGGCCTGGCGCGCCTGCTGGCGGCGGATGGCGCCAAGCTGACACTGGCAGACGTGAACGCCGAGCGGGCAACCGCTCTTGCGGCCAAACTGGGCGCAGACACCGCGCGGGCAGAAGAAATTTTGAGCATTGCGGCCGACATTGTCAGCCCCAACGCACTTGGCGCAATTTTGACCGAGCAATCCATTGCCGATTTGCAAACAACTGTGGTGGCAGGCGGCGCCAATAATCAGCTTGCAACGCCGGCAGACGGCGCGCGCCTGCACGCGCGCGGCATTTTATATGCGCCCGATTATGTCATCAACGCGGGCGGCATCATTAATGTTTGTCTTGAATATCTGGGGCAGGGCAACCGCGCGGAAGTGGAAGCGCGCATCCGCAAAATTCCCGACAGGCTGGTCGAGATTTGGGGCGAAAGCGCCAAAACTGGAATGCCCATTGCCGATGTGGCAGATATGATCGCCAAAAGGCTGATCGGCCGCGGATAATGGCCTGATTGCCGCGCCAGAGCGGCACAAATTGCGAACCGGCCGGGATGCTGCGTTGCGCCGCACCCCGGCGAGCCGCATCAGGCCTTTACATGCTGCGAAATATATTTGTTCATTTCGAACATAGTAACGGACTTTTTCCCGAAAATCTTTTCAAGAGCGGCATCAGCCAAAATCTCGCGCTTGTTGGCCGGGTTTTGCAGGTTATGCGCCTTGATATAGGCCCAAACCTTACTGACGACTTCACTGCGCGGCAGCTTGTCGGCACCGACTATAACGGCAAGTTCAGTCGACGGCTGTACCGGCGCATGAATGCCGCCCGTTTTCGGGCCTGCTGCTTTCGTCGTGGCTTCTTTTGCCATGCTGTCCTCCCTTGAAGGGCCTAACTACTATCGGCCCAAAATGTTGCGCCCCTGCTGGCGCGGTTTCGCTTTTGCGCCGCCTTTTTACGATTGTCACTATGCTCGGTGCCGTTGCTCGCGGTTGTTTGCAAAATTTGCTTCTCTGGCGACGCTTATGGCAAATGCGTGGGCAGATATGCGCTGCGTACCTCTTGCTTCTGGCCGCCGGCTGCAACACAAAGCGCAACCTGTCTGCCGGAGCATGAACCGATGAAAACCAGAGCCGCCGTCGCTTTCGAAGCAAAGCGCCCGCTTGAAATTGTCGAACTCGACCTTGAAGGGCCAAAAGCCGGCGAGGTTCTGGTTGAAATCATGGCGACCGGCATTTGCCACACCGACGCTTATACGCTCGATGGGCTCGACAGCGAGGGCCTGTTTCCCAGCGTTTTGGGCCATGAGGGCGCGGGCATTGTGCGTGAAATTGGCGCAGGCGTAACTTCGGTCACACCGGGGGATCATGTCATCCCGCTTTACACGCCCGAATGCCGGCAATGCAAAAGCTGCCTGAGCGGCAAGACCAATTTGTGCACCGCAATCCGCGCGACACAAGGGCAAGGGCTAATGCCCGATGGCACAAGCCGTTTTTCCTATCGCGGCCAGCCGGTGTTTCATTATATGGGCTGTTCAACCTTTTCAAACTTCACTGTATTGCCAGAAATTGCGGTGGCAAAAATACGCAAGGACGCCCCCTTTAAAACGGCCTGTTATGTTGGCTGCGGCGTAACCACCGGGGTGGGGGCAGCCGTGAACACCGCCAAAGTGCGCCCTGGCGACAATGTCATTGTTTTTGGCCTGGGCGGCATTGGGCTGAACGTGCTGCAAGGTGCCCGCCTGGCTGGCGCTGGCATGATTATCGGCGTTGATATCAACCCAGCGCGCGAGGCGTGGGGAACCCAATTTGGGATGACCCATTTTGTCAATCCAAAGCATGTCGAAGGCGATATTGTGCAGCATCTTGTCGCTCTGACAGGGGGGGGCGCAGATTTCACGTTCGATTGCACCGGCAATACCGACGTGATGCGCCAGGCGCTGGAAGCCTGCCACCGCGGTTGGGGCGAATCCATCATCATCGGCGTCGCCGAGGCGGGCAAGGAAATCAGCACCCGCCCGTTTCAACTTGTTACCGGACGGGTTTGGCGCGGCACCGCATTTGGCGGTGCGCGTGGGCGAACCGATGTGCCTGAAATCGTTGATTGGTATATGAATGGAAAAATATCGATCGACCCGATGATTACGCACGTTCTTAGTCTCGATGAGATTAACAAAGGGTTTGAACTTTTGCACGCGGGCGAGAGCATTCGTAGTGTTATTGTTTATTGATAGTCGGATAAATATTTAATTACTTACACAAAGGAGAGGTTGATGTTTTCACACTTGATGATCGGCGCCAATGATTTGGAAAAATCGAAAACATTTTATGATGCTGTGCTTGGTGCGTTAGGCATCAGGCCGGGTCGAGACGCTCAGGGCAGGGTTTTGTACGCACATAATGATGGGCTGTTGCTCATCACCAAACCGATCAATGGCGAGCCGGCCTGTCACGCCAATGGCGGCACCATTGGGTTTGCCGCGGCCACTACCGAGCTTGTCGATGCCTTTCATGCAGCAGGCCTCGCCAATGGCGGCACCACGTGCGAAAACCCGCCCGGCGTGCGCGATGGCGGCTTTGGCAAATTATATCTGGGCTATTTGCGAGACCCCGATGGCAACAAAATTTGCGCCATGCACCGGATGAGCTGAGCCAGACGATGACGGGGTTGGAAACCGTTTCTGCCACCAAAAGCCATGGCGGCGTGCAGGGCGTTTATCGCCACCAATCCCAGGCGACCGGGGGTACGATGACTTTTTCTGTCTTCGTGCCCCCGCACCGCGAGGGCGCCCGCCTGCCAGTCCTATGGTATCTTTCAGGGCTGACATGCACGCATGCCAATGTAACAGACAAGGGCGAGTTTCGCGCGGCATGCGCTAAGCATGGCATTGTTTTCATTGCACCCGACACATCTCCGCGGGGCGCCAACGTACCTGACGATGATGCTTATGATTTTGGCCAGGGCGCCGGTTTTTATGTAAATGCTACACAAACACCCTGGGCGCGGCATTTTCAAATGCGCCAATATGTTGAACAGGAACTGCCAGCACTCATCGCGGCGGCCTTTCCCATGGTGGACATGGCGGCGCAGGCAATTACCGGCCACTCGATGGGTGGGCACGGGGCGCTGACGGTGGCGCTGCGCAACCCGGCACGTTTTGCCAGCGTGTCTGCCTTTGCGCCAATTGTGTCGCCGCTGCACTGCCCATGGGGAGAAAAGGCGCTTGGCGGATATTTGGGGAGCGACAGGGCAGCCTGGCGTGCTTATGATGCCTGCGCGTTGATCGACGATGGCGCCCGCCTTGGCGAGCTGCTGATCGATCAAGGAGATGCCGATAACTTTCTTGCCGAACAGTTGCGCCCCGAACTGCTGCAAGCCGCATGCGACAAGGCTGGCATGACGCTAAATCTGCGCATGCAGCGCGGCTACGACCATAGCTATAATTTCATTTCTACGTTCATGGCTGAACATATCTGCTGGCATGCCGAGCGCCTGCGTCGATAACAGCAAAGGGCCGCGGATTGCGCCGCGGCCCTTTGTTCACAAGCCCTTGAATATCTGGCACGAAGGCTCGCTCGTGTTCGAATAGCTCAAAATTTGAACCGCACCGTGCCGCCATAGGTTACAGGCTGGTTTGGATAGCCCGAAATGCTCCCCGACTGAACCACCGACGGGAAAATCTGCGTCAGATATTGCGCATTGGTAAGGTTGCGCCCCCATACCGACACCTGAAACCCGCCGTCAAATTCCAGCGTTGCGGCCAGATTGAGCGAGTTCACCGTGCGCTTAACCGAAGGCAAACCATCAGCAACCGGCGTCGGGCTCTCATATTGATAATCACCGCTCAAAATAAGGCTTACATTGCTGTTCAACCGGCGCGTGTAGGTGGCGCCGCCAGAAAGCGAAATCGGAGCAATGCCAGCCGGCGCCTGACCAGATAAATCCGCCGAAACAACCGTGAGCGTAGCCGGATTGAAAGCCGAGCCATTAACAAAGGAATCATATTTCGGCGAGAGATAGGTGAGCGCGAAATTCAGCGTCAACGGCTTGATGGGCGTGTAGCTGCTGTCAAATTCAAGCCCGATGACAGATTCGCGGCCCGCGTTAGACAATACAAAGCCTGTACCTACGAAAATATTGCCCTGAAATCCGTCAATCTGCTGCTGGAATGCAGCAATATTAAAGGCAAAGCGAGGATATTTAACCTTGATGCCACCTTCAATAACCCGCGCCTCTTCCGGCCCTGCATAGCGTGAGCCCGTCGACAGATTGGGCAGGGCAAGTCCGGCTGTGCGAATTGCTGACGCCGCCGGATTGGTAACGGGCGACCCTGGAATGAAATCCGCCGGAAATGGCCGGGAATCGCGTGAAAGGTTGAACGAGCTTGCCTTAAAGCCCGTGCCATAAGTCACGTACAGGCTGATATGTTCCGTCGCCTTATAAGCCAGCCGCAAATTGTAGGAGACATTGCCGTCGTTCGTGCGCCCGCTTTCCACAGCATTGGGAAAGTTCAGGAAGGGCGGCAAAAATTGAAATGGCCGCAGCGCCAAAAGCGAATTCAGCGCCGGATTGCTCTGATTTGCTGCAGCAAAAGCGGTAGCACCAGATTGAATTTGTGCAAAAATCGTTGGCTGAGCAGCAGCAAAGCTCGCGATCTGCGTTGGTGTGGCACTCACCCCTGTACCAAGGCCAAGTGCTGTGCCCACGCCGCTTGCAACCGCCCCTTGCGTGAGCAAACCGCGGCCAATCGCCACAAAATCAAGTGCCGAAAAACTGTCGTTGCTGAACGTATCAAGCGATGAAACACGCTTTCTGTCGTTGGTGTAGTTCAGCCCACCAGTAAAAATCAGCCGCTCGGTCAGCTTAAAATCTGCACTGCCGAAAAAGGAGTAGGAGGTGTTTGAGTAGCGGAACCGATCAAACACGCCGGTTCCCTGCCGGAATGACGAACCCGGAACAACTCCTGCCCCGGCAAGCTGCGCTTCAAGGCCTTGCAGTATCAGCTCACCGGGAACGCCCGCGCCGAACAGCGTTGGATTGATCAACCCGCCCGCATAGTTACGAAAATCTCGACCGAAAGTAAGGTCATCGGTCGTGCGAATTTGCTCGTTGAAATAATAAACGCCGGCCAGAAAGTTAAAGCGCCCGTCAAAGTTCGAGGCAAGCCGCACTTCGCTGGTGTAAGTGTTGATTGCCTGAGTTCCCAAATTTGATCCGATCAAATCTGCGCTGGAGAAATCAGAATCTTGATTGGTCCGCGTCCGCACCTCACGATAGGCGTTGATCGACGTTAGTGAGAATTGCCCAAGCGTATAGTCGCTTTGTAAAGAAACGCCGTAATTCCTAATGTTGTTCGAAGATGGCAGGTTGTTATAAACATTGTAAGAAAACGGATTGTTGACATCGATATTACCACCAACGGCGCGAATAACACCACTTGCAGGCCCACTAATAACGTTGCCAGCCGCGCAGCAATTTTCATCGATCTGGTCAAAGTCCGCAATCAGCCTAAATTTTGCCGAAGCGCTAGGTTGAAACAACAACTGTCCACGAACACCGTAGCGATTACGTTCGTTAGTGTTGCTGTTAAGCGCAAGGTCACGTACATACCCATCGCGCCGATTATAATTTCCCGATACTTCAAATGCCAGCGTGTCGGTAATTGGTCCGGTTACATTGCCCTTTAAAATTACGGCATTGTAGTTGCCATAAGTAGCTTCTGCTCCGCCTTTCAATTTGAAGCTCGGCTCGGCTGTAACGATGCTGATGACACCCGCCGACGCGTTTTTACCAAACAATGTCGACTGAGGCCCGCGCAACACCTCAACCCGCTTCAGATTGGGCAAATCGGCAATTTGCGCAGCAGAACGTGAACGATAAACTCCGTCGATGAACACACCGACCGAAGGCTCGATACCGGCATTGTTGGCGCCGTTGCCAAAGCCGCGGATAATAAAATTGGTATTGGCTGATGATTGAAGCTGCGACACCCGCAGCGACGGCACCACGGTCTGCAAATCATTCAGATCGCGGATTTGCGCCCGCTCAATCGTCTCGCCGCTGGTAACGGACACCGCGATTGGCGTATCGAGCAGTGTAGTTTCGCGCTTGGATGCGGTTACGATAATGTCTTCGCCCTGATCCTGCTGCGCAACGTCTTCCTGCGGCGCCTGGGTCGCGGGGGCGGTTTGCGCCCATACGGGTGATGTATAAAATATCGCCAGCGCTGTTGCTGCGAGCAGTTCTACCTTCTTCATCGCAAAACCTCTCCTGATCCGCCTGCCGGGTCTGCGCCCAAATCTCGCGGAAGTTTGCAGTTGTAATTCGTAGGTGAAACTAGCGTTGCTTCTTTTCATCCGTCAATGGATTATGCACGCAATTCTGCGGGCTTGCGCAAGTGTTGCCCAAATGAGACAGTTGCATAACGAGACTAATATTGCCTGATTGCCACTTGCCGTAGCGGCGACGGCGAATCGGCGACATCTGGAGGACGAATGACAAACGATAATCTCGCCGGGTCCGGTGTTGAAGATGCGCGGCCCACGCCGAAAATGGCCGTGCCGCAAGAGGTGAGCGACGCTATCAAAACACTGATTCGCTGGGCAGGCGATGACCCCGACAGAGAGGGTTTGGTCGACACTCCACGCCGTGTCGCGCGCGCCTGGAAGGAATATTGCCAGGGATATGACGACGACCCGGCGGCTCATCTGTCCCGCGTTTTTGAAGAGGTCGGCGGGTATGATGAGATCATCGTGCTAAAGGACATCCCATTTCAGTCACACTGTGAACACCATATGGCGCCGATCATTGGCCGGGCTCATATCGCCTATTTGCCGTCCAACTGGGTGGTAGGAATTTCGAAACTGGCGCGTGTGCTGCATGCTTATGCACGCCGCTTGCAGGTGCAAGAGCGGCTGACCGCCGAGGTCGCCAATTGCATATGGGAAAATTTGCGCCCGCTTGGGGTAGCTGTGGTGATTGAGGCAAGTCATGCCTGCATGTCGGCGCGCGGCGTACGAACACCGGGGGTGTCGATGATGACTAGTCGCATGATGGGCGTTTTCCGCGACGATGAGCGCAGCCGCAAGGAAGTGCTCGCGTTGATGGGGCATTGATCACGCACGAGCGGCACCGGGCAAGCACGCATATTGGCGGAGCGGCAGTTTTATGAAGCAAACTATCATCGTAACCGGCGCTGCAAAGCGCATCGGAGCGGCGATTTTGGCGCATCTGGCGCGCGCCGGGCACCATGTTGTGTTGCATTATCACCAATCCGAACAGGCCGCACAGGCTTTGGCCGACGAACTGCGCGAGCGTGGCGCAGCGGTTGAGACGATTTTTGCCGATCTTGCCCGGCCAGGTGCTGCGGCTGCGCTTGTTCTGGCGGCAAGTGAGCGGGCGGGCGGGGTGATTACCGGGCTGGTAAATTGTGCATCGCACTTTGAGTTTGATACACCCGGTGCCATGAGCCGGTCGTTATTTGATCATGCAGTACAGGCCAATCTGCTTGCCCCCGTCGAGCTGACAACCGCACTTGCACGCCAGCCGGGGCTGACACACGGCTCGGTGGTTAATCTGCTTGACCAGAAGCTGGCCAATCTGAACCCCGATTTCTTTTCCTACACGCTCAGCAAATCTGCGCTGGAAGCAGCGACAACCATGCTCGCCCAGTCGCTGGCGCCGCTGGTGCGGGTAAATGCGGTGTCGCCGGGAATAACACTTGCCAGCCACGACCAGACGGCTGAAGAATTTGCAGCGGTTGCCCGTGAAAATCTGCTCGGCCAGCCGGTTGCCATTGGCGACATTGCCCGCGCGGTGGAATTTTTACTGACAACACCCAGTGTAACCGGACAGAATATTTTTGTGGACTGCGGCCAGCGTTTTGTCACCCGCAATCGCGACGTCATGTTCGCCACGCGGCCGCAAAGTGGCGCCAATGGCTGATTTTATCGATCTTGCAACCGCCGCAGCGGCGCCCGCGCGCTACGTTACCATGCTCGACGAGCTGGAGGTTCATGTCGGCCTTGGCATCCACCCGCAAGAGCGCGCCGGGCCGCAGCGGGTGCTGGTCAGCGTTTGGTTATATTGCGATTATGGCGCAACCGCTCCGCAAGACGACATCGCAGCCGTGGTCGATTATGATTTTTTGCGTCGGGAGATCTCGGCGCTTGCCGCATCGCGTCATTTTGAACTCCAGGAAACCCTGTGCGACGCCATCGCCGCACTGGCGCTGGGTGATGCGCGGGTCGCAGGCGTACGCGTGCGCACGATGAAGCCTGAGATCTACCCCGACGCACGCGTGGGCTGTGAGGTGCTCCGCGTTCGGCAAGGGTAATTGCCCAAACGTGGTCCCGAAAGCGAAGAAGGCAGCCTAGCGCGCCATTGCAGCGTTGGCAGCACTTAGCACCGCTCGCACACTGGCAGTGGCAATATCAGCGTCGATACCAACCCCGAATATTGTGCGCCCATGCCCATCGCGACATTCAAGATAGGCCGCAGCCTGCACGTCTGATCCGGCACCGATGGCGTGCTCATTATAATCCGCAACATCAATTTCCACGCCGCAAGCGCTGTTCAGGGCGGCAACCACGCTTGAAATCAACCCGTTGCCGCGCCCGCTGATAGACTGCGCTGTACCATCCACCTTCACCGTACCGACAAAAACCCTGGCGCCTGCCGCGCCGGTTTCGTGGTAGTCGATCAGCGCTATCCGGTCGGCCCGACGCGGCAGATAAGTCGCCTCGAACAGCGCCCAAATGTCGCTGGCGTTCAATTCACGCCCGGCCTCATCGGCAAGGCGCTGAACGTGGCGGCTGAAATCTGCTTGTAGCCGCTTGGGCAGTTTCAGTCCCTTGTCCTGTTCGATAACCCAGGCAACGCCGCCTTTGCCGGATTGCGAATTAACACGGATTACCGCCTCATAATTGCGCCCAAGGTCGGCCGGGTCGATCGGCAGATAGGGTACTTCCCAAAACTCGTCGTTGCGCGCTTCCTGCGCGGCAAAGCCTTTTTTAATCGCGTCTTGATGGCTGCCGGAAAAAGCGGTGAAAACCAGATCTCCCGCATAAGGGTGGCGCGGGTGAACAGGCAGGGCATTGCAATAGGTAACGGTGTTGATAACCGCATCAATATCAGAAAAATCAAGTTTTGGATCAACACCTTGTGTGTATAAATTAAGCCCCATTGTCACGAGATCGACATTGCCCGTCCGCTCGCCATTGCCAAACAGACACCCCTCCACCCGGTCTGCGCCCGCCATCAGCCCAAGCTCGGCTGCTGCAACGCCTGTGCCCCGGTCGTTATGCGGATGCAGGCTCAGCACCACACAGTCGCGATTTCGAATGTTGCGGCCAAACCATTCAATCTGGTCAGCATAAATATTGGGTGTTGCCGCCTCAACAGTTGCGGGCAAATTAAGAATGAGCGGATGATCTGGCGTAGGGCACAGCACATCCATTACCGCCTCACACACCTCCAGCGAAAATTCGAGCTCGGCGGTAGAAAAAGTTTCGGGCGAATATTCAAAATGCCAGTCGGTTGTCGGCTGGGCCGCCGCCTGATCGCGCAAAATCATGGCGCCTTCAATAGCGATGGCCTTTACCTGCGCCTGGCTCATACCGAACACTATTTTGCGCCACGCAGGGCTCAGCGCGTTGTAGAGATGAACAATAGCCCGTTTGGCCCCACGCAGCGACTGAAAGCTCTTCTCGATAAGATCGCGGCGGGACTGGGTGAGCACCTGGATGGTTACATCATCTGGAATCCTCCCCGATGCAACGAGGCCAGCGATAAAATCAAACTCGGTTGCACCAGCCGAAGGAAAGCCAACCTCGATTTCTTTCAGCCCAATTTTCACCAACAAATCAAAAAAGCGCGTTTTTTTCTCGCCGTCCATCGGGTCGATCAGCGCCTGATTGCCGTCGCGCAAATCGGTAGAAAGCCAGCGTGGCGCCTTGGTGATCATGCGGCCCGGCCACTGCCTGTCGGGCAAAACAATTTGAGGGAAAGGGCGGTATTTGGTCGATGGATCAGTGAGCATAAGGCTTCTCTCGCGACAGTTTCCGGTTGGCGTATCGGGTCGGTCTGGCCCTTAGGCGGGCCGCCGCGCCACACGGGGCGCAAGCGGGTGTGGCGCCTAAGGGCGCGTAAGTCGCAGCGAGAGAGATAGCGTTGACCATGTCATGTGCCGATACCTAGTCGGTCAACGCTGTGGCTGTCCAGCCCCTGAGCAGGAGATCGGCCTTTGGCACGATCATATTTTTCGGCAGCAAGCGCCGGCCACAGCGCGGTAAAATATATCGATCGGGCGTGGCCGGCGAGGTGTGTTTGACGGATTATTGCGCGTCGAACGATGCGTTGATGGTCAGTTCAACCCGGTCGGGAACAAAGGGGATGCCATAAGACACGCCATATTCGCTGCGGGTAACAGTGGTGGTGGCCGCAAAGCCGATAGTCGGCTTTTTGGTGAACGGGTTGATGCCGCTGCCCACAAGGTGCGCGTGCAGGACAACGGGCTTGGTAACGCCCTTCATTGTCAAGTTACCGGTGATGGTCGCGTTGCTGCCCTTGGTGACGACGCTGGTCGAAACAAACTGCACTGTGGGGAATTTTTCCGCGTCAAAGAATTCAGCTTTTTGCATATGCGCGTCGAGCGCGGCGACCGTTGTGGCGACCTTGGCGACCTGAAACGTGACGGAAACTTTAGAATTTGCTGGGTTTTTTGTATCAAGCACCAGCGATCCGGTCGGCTCGCGGAACTGGCCAATATAGTTGGAAAAACCAAAGTGCGTAACGTTGAACACCGCCTGGCTATGACCAGGATCGAGCATGTAGGTGCCAGCAACCGCCTTGGCAGGATCGGGCGAACCTGGAATGGCGGGAGCTTGTTGCGCCAGCACGGGCGCTGCGACAAGTGCCAAGATTATAGGAGCGAAAACACGCATGTTGGAGACCTTCCCTATTTTCTGTCGAGAAAATGGAGGTCGTGCGTGCAGGGCTCGGGGTCAAACGCGATAATGGCAACACATCGTTTCCGGTTTGCGCACGGCTTCCCTTCAGCGTTTCCAGTATGGCTATATATGGGTCTGAACTTTGTGGTCCTGAGCCAGGTGCAGCGGGCAGGGCGCAGCAGCGCAGCCGACACCCGCCCGCTGCGCTGCCACCCGACCTCAAAAAAACTTGCTTAGTTTTTCGCTTTGTCGACCAGCTTGTTAGCGCCAATCCACGGCATCATCGCGCGCAGTTCGGCGCCCACCGTTTCAATCTGGTGCGCGGCTTGCAGCTTGCGCGCGGCCTTCATCTGCGGGTTGCCCGCGCGATTATCTGCAATAAAGCGCTGCACAAACTTGCCGCGCTGAATATCATCGAGCACGCGCTTCATCTCCGCTTTGGTTTCTGCCGTAATGATACGTGGGCCGGTTTCATAATCACCAAATTCCGCGGTGTTGGAAATCGAATAGCGCATATTGGCGATGCCGCCCTCATACATGAGATCGACAATGAGCTTCACCTCATGCAGGCATTCAAAATAAGCCATTTCCGGGGCATAGCCCGCCTCGACCAGCGTTTCGAACCCGGCCATGACAAGGTTGGTCACCCCGCCACAGAGCACTGCCTGCTCGCCGAACAGATCGGTCTCGCATTCTTCGCGAAAATTGGTTTCAATTATGCCACTGCGCCCGCCGCCCACGCCGCAGGCATAAGCCAGTGTCAGGTCATGCGCGTTACCGCTTGCATCCTGATGCACCGCCATAAGGCAAGGCACGCCGCCGCCGCGTGCATATTCGCTGCGAACGGTGTGGCCGGGGCCTTTGGGTGCTATCATCACCACGTCAAGGTCGTCGCGCGGCTCGATCAGGCCGAAATGGATGTTCAGCCCGTGCGCAAAGGCAAGAGCGGCACCCGGTTTCATATGCGCATGCAGATCATCGGCATAAATAGCTGCCTGATGCTCATCGGGCGCGAGCATCATGATGATGTCGGCCCATTTGGCGGCCTCTGCGTTGGACATTACCGTAAAACCGGCAGCTTGTGCCTTTGCAGCGGTTGCAGAGCCCGGCCGCAGTGCAACAGCCACATCCGCAACGCCTGAATCGCGCAGGTTCTGCGCATGGGCATGGCCCTGGCTGCCATAACCGATGATGGCGATCTTTTTGTTGGCAATCAGTTTAAGATCGGCGTCGCGATCGTAATAAACACGCATTTCAATCCCCTTGGCGTTGAGTTTTATCGAAAAAAATCATGTCAGGCTGGCATGTTGCCCCTGGCGATGGCTGCAATGCCGGTGCGGGCTACTTCAACCAGCCCAACTTCACGCATCAGCGTGACAAAGGTGTCGATCTTGTCGCGACCACCGGTTACCTCAAACACAAAGCTGCTCGTCGTCGCATCGACAACGCGGGCCCGATATACGTCTGCCAGCCGCAATGCCTCGATCCGATGGTCACCTGTGCCCGCCACTTTGACCAGCGCCAGCTCGCGCTCGACATGGGCGCCAAGCGCGGTAAGATCCGTTACCGAATGAACTGGCACCAGCCGGTCGAGTTGCGCAATAATCTGCTCCATCACATGGTCAGATGCTGAGGTGACGATGGTAATGCGGCTCACCGCCTTGTCGCGTGTCACGTCGCTAACCGTGAGGCTTTCGATATTATAGCCGCGCGCGGTGAACAGGCCTGCAATCCGCGCCAATATGCCCGGCTGGTTGTCGACTATGACCGACAATGTGTGCGGCGTGGTTTTTTTGTGTGTAATGTGCATCAGACCAGCGCCTTTGCCTCGTCATCCATTTCGCCCGAAACAGCTGCCCCATCGAGCAGCATATCGGTGTGTGCTGCGCCCGACGGGATCATCGGGAAGCAATTGGCAAGCTGCGCCACGCGGCAATCGACCAGCACCGGGCCGTCATGGGCCAGCATTTCGTCAATGCCGCTCACAAGTTGGTCGGGCGTTTCAATGAGCAGACCCTTCCAGCCATAAGCCTGTGCCAGCATGACAAAATCGGGCAGGGCGTCCGAATAGCTTTCGGAATAACGGCTGGCATAGGTCAGCTCCTGCCACTGCCGGACCATGCCCATATATTGGTTGTTGAGAATGAAAATCTTCACCGGCAGGCGATATTGCGTCGCGGTTGCCAGTTCTTGGATGTTCATCTGGATCGAGGCCTCACCGGCAATGTCGATTACCAGCGCGTCCGGGTTGCCAAGCTGTGCACCAATGGCCGCGGGCAGGCCATAGCCCATCGTGCCAAGGCCGCCGGAGGTAAGCCATTTATTTGGCTCCTCAAACCCAAAATGCTGCGCCGCCCACATCTGGTGCTGGCCAACTTCTGTGGTGATGATGGGTGCTCGCGCATGGGTTGCCTCCCACAAAGCACGAATAGCGCGCTGCGGCATAATTTCGGCGCCATTGTCCGTAAAATCCAGGCTCCGCCGGGCACGCCAGCCATCGATCTGCCGCCACCAGCCCAAAAGATCTGGTTTGGGCAGGTACCGCGCCTTCCACAGCGCAATAATATCGGCCAGCGCCTCGCCAACATCGGCGATAACGGCAAGATCGACACGCACATTCTTGTTCACCGAGGAGCGGTCGATATCGACATGAATTTTTTTCGAATGCGGACTAAAGGCGTCGAGCCTGCCCGTCACCCGATCATCAAAGCGCGCGCCGAGGCAAAGGATGAGGTCGGCCTTGTTCATCGCCAGATTGGCCTCATAGGTGCCGTGCATTCCGAGCATTCCCAGCCAGGCGGGGGAAGAAGCAGGCAGGGCACCCAGCCCCATCAGCGTCGACGTAACCGGTGCACCCGTCAGATCAGCGAGTTCTCGCAGCAGCCTGCTTGCATGGGGGCCTGAGTTGATGATGCCGCCACCCGTATAGAAGATTGGCCGCTCCGCAGAGGCGAGCATATCCACCACCGCCTCAATCAGCACCGGCTCGGCCTTTACCTGCGGGCGATAGGTCTTGTGCTGTATGGCACCGGGATTGGTATATTCAGCGGTCGCAACCTGCACATCCTTGGGAATATCGATCACAACCGGGCCGGGGCGGCCAGATGTCGCAATGTGAAACGCTTCGTGGATTACGGCGCCAAGCAGGCCAGGGTCTGTCACCAGATAGTTGTGCTTGGTGCAGTGGCGCGTAATGCCAACAGTGTCGGCCTCCTGAAACGCATCTGTGCCGATAAGCGTGGTTGGCACCTGCCCGGTGATGACAACCATCGGAATGGAATCCATCAACGCATCGGTAATGCCCGTGACCGCATTGGTGGCGCCAGGGCCGGAGGTAACCAGCACCACACCCGGCTTGCCGGTTGAGCGGGCATAGCCCTCGGCCGCGTGAGTGGCGGCCTGCTCATGGCGCACCAGAATGTGGCGAATGCGGCCAGAGCGGAACAGCGCGTCGTAAATCGGCAGCACAGCACCACCAGGATAACCAAAGACGGTATCAACCCCCAGGTCGCACAATGCCTGCACCAATATATCTGCGCCGCTTGCCTCGGCCATCGTCTTTATCCTTGTTTGCGCCCATATTTGCGCGCCGCAACACATTAACCGGAGCGGCGCTGCTAGATGCATTAAAACTGCCCGTCAATGCATTTTATAGTAATAATCTATCAATTTTATTGATGAGTGCATTATTTTCAATCTCGTTGGCGCGCTCCCAGTCCTTTGGGGGCTGGTTGCGGAACCAGGTGAACTGCCGCTTGGCATAGCGCCGCGTTGCCAGTTGCGCCGCTGCGATTGCTGTCTTGATGTCATAATCACCGCCAAGCCATCCGGCAATTTCGCAAACACCAATCGCGCGGCGCACCGGGGCCGATGGCGCAATGTCCCCGCGAGCGAGGAGCGCGCGCACTTCTTCTGCCGCGCCTTGTGCCATCATCGTTTCAAATCGCGCGTCGCAGGCAGCAAATAGCCGCGCTCGTTCCGGCAGCAAAATAAGCGGCGCAAGCGCAACCGCGTTGCCAATTCCGCCCGCGCGGTGCTGCTGCCATATGGCCAGCGTCCTCCCGGTTGACATCACAACCTCCAACGCGCGGGCAACGCGCGTCGTATCTGCCGGAGCGAGGCGGGCGGCGGCAAGCGGGTCCGCCTGTGCCAGGCGCCGGTGCGCCTCCGCCACGGGCAAAGCACGAACGGCGGCACGGATTTCTGGCGCTATCTCCGGCACCGGGGCAATGCCATCGAGCAGCGTACGCAAATAGAGCCCGGTGCCGCCCACCAATATCGGCAATCGCCCCGCCTGATGCGCCTCGGTGATTGCCGCGCGGGCCTGCTCTGCCCAGACCGCGGCTGAATATTGCTGCGCGCCATCCACATGGCCAAACAGCCGGTGCGGCACCGCTTCTTGCTCTGCGGGGGCGGGCCGTGCGGACAATATTTGCAAATCTGCATAAACCTGCGCGGAATCGGCGTTGATTATCGTGCCGCCATGCCGCGTGGCGAGCGCAAGCGCGAGCGCGGACTTGCCGCTGGCCGTTGGCCCTGCGATGAGCGCGAGCTTGGGACGATGGGAAGGATCAGCAATGTTCATTGCGACATTGATAGCAGCAGATACGCTGAATGCAGGGCAAATTTCCGAAAGCTGCGACAGGCTGGCGGCGGCAGGCTGTTTGGTTGTTGCATCAGGCTGGCTGGACGAGGGTGTGGCGGCCGATATTCAGTTCGCCCAATCGCCAGATGCCGCCCGTGCAGCGCTTGAGGGTGCGTTTGCCGGCGTTGATGTGGTGGTTCAAGGGATGATGTGCCGGGCAAAGCGGCTGATCGTGGCGGACATGGATTCCACCATGATCACGGTTGAGTGTATTGACGAGCTGGCCGACTATGCCGGCATAAAAACCCAGATCGCGACGGTAACCGAGGCGGCAATGCGCGGCGAGCTTGATTTCGAACAGGCGCTCGATGCGCGCGTTGCGCTGCTCAAAGGGCTGGACGAAACCGCGATTACACGTTGCCTTGCGGAGCGGGTCAAAATCATGCCCGGCGCCCTGGCGTTGGTGCATACCATGCGCGCGCGCGGCGGGCACAGCATTTTGGTATCAGGCGGCTTCACCCGCTTTGCCCAGCCGGTTGCTCGCGAAATTGGCTTTGACCGGGCTATCGCCAATGTACTGGGCATTGCAGACGGTTTGTTGGATGGCACAGTCGCGCGGCCCATTGTCGATGCCAACATGAAACGACAGACGCTGGTTGACGCCATGGCGTCACTCGGTGTGCCGCAAGAAGCAACAATGGCGGTGGGCGATGGCGCAAATGACCTGATGATGGTGAAGGCCGCTGGTTTGGGTGTTGCCTATCACGCAAAGCCGGTTGTCGCGTCGGCAGCAGCCGCGCGGATTGACCATGGCGATCTTTCGGCACTTCTCTATGCTCAGGGCATAATACGGGCGCAATGGACCACCGGCTAACCATATCAGCGCCACATTGTGCCGCGATTAAGCCAGTATCTGCATAGGAGCTGCACGATATGTGTTTAATCGGCAACGGTTGCGTTGTACCAATGCAACGATGACAATATCGAGCGCATCAACGCCGCAGCAATCCGGGGAGGGGCGGAATCGCTTTGGCGTAACGCCGCTGGTGGAGATTGGCGTCCTGGCGACGGCGATTGCGATGGCTCTCATCAGCTATTTTGTCATCGCCGGTAACACTTCTGCCGCCAGCCAGCGGCTGCTCACGCCGCTTCTCGTTGCGCTGCTGCTTGGGGCCAATCTCATTCCACAAATCGCGCTGATCGTGCTCATCGGGCGCCGCATGGCCAAGGCGCGCGCGGGAGCGGGGGGCGACGGGCGGCTGCACGTCCGGCTGGTGGCGATATTTTCGGTACTGGCAAGCGTGCCGATGCTGTTGGTAACGATCTTTGCTTCGCTGCTTTTTCAATATGGCATCGAGTTCTGGTTTTCCGAGCGCGCACATTCAATGCTCGAAAACGCCTCTCTGCTGGCGAAAGAAAATCTGCAAAACGAGCTGGACCGTGTGCAGCGTGAAACCGTAACAATGAGCGGAGATCTGCGCTATTATCTGGAAAATTGGGGGAGAGACAGCGCCGAATTTCGCCAGGGTTTTGGTGTTCAGGTGTACCAGCGCAGCCTGTCGGAGGCGCTTATCGTTCAGGTAAAGCCCGACGGCTCGCTTAGCCGCCTGGCGCTCGTCAACCCAGATGACCGCGAGGAGCTGAACCGGGTCATCACCCCGGCGATGATCGCCCGGCTCAAAGCCGGCGCGCCAAGCGTCATCGTTCGTAGTGCCGACCGTATTGGCGTGGTTACGCCACTGGACATGCGGGACGCGACCTATGTTTATGCCTCTCGTGTGTTTGACCCCCAGCTTGACCAGCAACTCAAGCGTGGCGAGAAGATTTTGGCCGATTATCGCTCGTTGCTCGAACGGTCGCGCGCGTTGCAACTGCGCTTCAACATTGCATTGCTCGTGCTGTCGCTCATCATTGTCGGCATTGCTGTTTGGGTGGCGCTTGAGGTGGCCGACAAGCTGGTTCGGCCGGTGGGCGATTTGGTAAACGCTGCGCGACGTGTGGCGGATGGTGACCTTTCAGCTCGCGTCACCCCGCCAAAAACCAATGATGAAATCGGCACACTGGCGGTTGCCTTTAACGCAATGACGGGGCGTTTGCAGGCGCAAACCGGGGCGCTGGTTGCGGCAAATGACCAGCTGGACAGCCGGCGCGCGCTCATTGAGGCGGTAATGTCTGGCGTGACGGCTGGCGTCATTTCCATCAACGAAGATCGCACCATTCGCCTTATCAACAGTTCTGCATGGGGCTTGCTGGGCGTTGGCGCGCAAAGCCCTGTCGGCCAGTCGCTTCTCGAGATTTCGCCAGAGCTTGATGCCTTGCTCAGCGCCGATACACGAGAAGCGGTTGTGCAGATTACCACAGCCGGCGATACAAAAACGCTTGCGGTGAAAATCGCCCGCGGAGACGCCGGACCGATCCTCACCTTTGATGACATTACCCAACAATTGCTCGATCAGCGCCGGGCTGCCTGGTCCGACGTTGCACGCCGCATTGCGCATGAAATAAAAAATCCGCTGACGCCCATTCAGCTCGCCGCAGAAAGGCTACAACGCCGCTATGGCAAACATATCGACGCAGCCGATGGCACCTTTACCCGACTTACCGAAACTATTGTGCGGCAGGTGGGCGATTTGCGGCGGATGGTGGACGAGTTCTCCTCCTTTGCGCGGATGCCAAAACCGCTCTTCCGCGAAGAATCTCTGCTAGATATCGCACGGCAGGTGTTGTTTTTGCACGAGGTTGCTCACAGCAATATTTGCTTCACACTGGAACATGACGACGCATTACCGCCTCTGGTGTGCGACCGGCGCCAACTGGGGCAGGCGCTCACCAACATTGTCAAAAACGCGGTTGAAGCAATCGACGCGCGCGGCGAAGGCACAACGGGTGACATAGCCGTGGCGCTGCGCTGTGGCACAAGCGCGAGTGGCGGCGCTGTTCGGCACCTGATCGTCACCATCGCCGACACCGGGGTTGGCCTGCCGGTGGAGCGGGACCGGATTGTCGAGCCTTATATGACCACGAGGAGCCGCGGCACCGGGCTTGGCCTGGCCATCGTCAAAAAAATTGTCGAAGAACATTTTGGCACCATAAACTTCACCGACCGGCAGGGCGGCGGAACACTGGTAACGATCTGTTTCGATGCCGGCCAGCTTGAGAGCGTTGCCGATGACAGTAAATTGGCAGGGGTGCACTATGACGAAAACATGGAAGAGAGCGGGCCAACCACTTTGACCAGACAATGGAACAACTGACCAATGGCGCTCGATATTCTCGTTGTCGATGATGAACAAGACATTCGCGAACTGGTCGCCGGGGTGCTGGAGGATGAGGGCTATGAAACCCGCACCGCCGCCGATAGCGATGCAGCGCTTGAGGCGATTGCCATGCGGCGCCCTTCGCTGGTGCTGCTCGATGTCTGGCTTCAAGGTTCGCGGCTCGACGGGCTGGAACTGCTCGACGAGATGAAGCGGCGCGACCCGTCAATTCCGGTTCTGGTTATTTCAGGCCATGGCAATCTTGATACCGCTGTGTCGGCCATCCGTCGTGGCGCGGTTGATTTTATCGAAAAACCGTTTGAGGCTGAGCGGTTGCTGCTGCTGGTTGAACGCGCCACCGAAACAGAGCGGCTAAAACGCGAAATTGCCTCGCTGCGCGCCTCCACTACGCGCGATGACGATCTTACCGGCAGCTCTGCTGCCATCAACGGCGTGCGGGCAACGCTAAAGCGCGTCGCCGCCACGGGCAGCCGGGTGCTCATCACCGGCGGCGCCGGCGTTGGTAAAGAAGTTGCTGCACGCCTGCTCCACGGGTGGAGCCAGCGGACGATTGCTCCCTTTGTCATCGTCAGCGCGGCACGGATGATGCCGGAGCGGGTGGAGGAGGAGCTGTTTGGCGTGGAGGAGGGCGGCGATGTCGTTCGTCCTGGCTTGCTTGAGCAGGCGCATGGCGGCACGCTGTTCCTCGACGAAATTGCCGATATGCCGCTCGCGACGCAGGGGCGCATTTTGCGCGTACTCACCGACCAGAGTTTTACACGCGTTGGCGGACAGCGGCTGGTTCGCGTTGATGTTCGCGTCGTTTCCGCCACCGCGCGCGATTTGACTGAGGAAATCGCGTTGGGGCGCTTTCGCGAAGACCTGTACTACCGGCTGAACGTGGTGCCGGTGGCCATTCCCGGCCTTGCCGCGCGGCGAGAGGATATTCCAGCGCTTGTCAGCCACTTTGTCGCCCATTATGCCGCTGAGCGTCGCGTACCCACGCCTGAGATTGCCGATGATGCAATGGTTGCACTGCAATCCTATGAATGGCCTGGCAATGTGCGCCAACTGCGCAACGTGGTAGAGCGCACCATCATTTTGGCGCCCGGAGACCGGATTGGGAGAATCGATGTCGATCTGCTTCCAGCCGAGATTGTAGGGGATCAAGGTGACATTGGCGGCGTAGTCGGCAGCGCCATCATGGGAGCCCCCTTGCGCGAGGCACGCGAATCCTTTGAGCGAGAGTATCTGCGCGTACAAATCCGCCGTTTTTCGGGCAATATATCGCGCACTGCGACGTTCATCGGCATGGAGCGCTCCGCCCTTCACCGCAAACTCAAGCTCCTTGGCATTGGCGACACGCGCAGCGATGAATAGTCGCGCCGGTGCAACATCGGCGTACGATGAGCGGTTGGGTGAGCTATAGACGCGGCCGCGCTCGCCGCCTAAACTGCCCCGGCCCGACCGCTAGGGCATCAATCCGACGCCGGGAACCGGCGCATCGCGGGGCAGACCCCGCCAATAACAGAGGAATTATCCATGGCAGAACGCCACGCAACCCTGCAAGACCTGTTCCTGAATGCGCTGCGCCGCTCCAAAGCGCCGGTGACGATGTTTCTTGTCAAGGGCGTGAAATTGCAGGGTATTGTCACCTGGTTTGACAATTTTTCAGTACTGCTGCGCCGCGACGGGCAATCGCAGCTTATCTACAAGCACGCCATTTCCACCATCATGCCATCGGGGCCGATCGATGTGGAATCGCTACTCGAAGAGATGGGAGAATCGCAGCGCAAGCAACCGCTTTTACAGGAAATTTTTCTAAATGCTGTGCGCAAATCCAATGATCCAGTGACGATGTTTCTTGTCAATGGTGTAATGTTACAAGGCTATGTGGCGGCGTTTGATCTGTTCAGCATGTTGCTGCGCCGCGACGGGATGGCCCAATTGGTTTACAAGCACGCAGTGTCGACTATTCAACCCTCGCAGCCACTTAACCTTGCCGAGGAAGCGGCGGAACTGAGCGACGATTGAGCACCGGCTTTGAACGCGACCGCGGCGAGTTTGCCCGCGGTGCCCGCGCCATCATCATATTGCCTGAACAAGGCGTGGCTGCGCGCGACAGCGAAGCAAGGCTTGCGGAAACGGCCGGGCTGGCGGCGGCCATCGGCATTAGCGTGGCCGATCGTCTCGCCATCCGCGTGCGCGCGGCACGGCCCGCCACGTTAATCGGCAGTGGGCAAATAGATGCGCTTGCCGCCAGTGTTCGAATGGAAGAAGCAGGGCTTGTCATTTTCGATGCAGCCTTGACCCCGGTTCAGCAGCGCAATCTAGAAACCGCGCTCGACGCCAAAGTAATTGACCGCACCGGCCTTATTCTCGAAATTTTTGGCGAGCGTGCAGCAACAGCAGAAGGGCGGCTACAGGTAGAGCTGGCGCATCTCGACTATCAGGCCGGCCGGCTGGTGCGGAGCTGGACCCATCTTGAGCGGCAGCGCGGCGGCTTTGGCTTTTTGGGCGGCCCTGGTGAAACGCAGATCGAGGCCGATCGGCGGCTGATCCGCGACCGGATGGCAAGGCTGCGTCGCGAATTGGAATCTGTTACGCGCACTCGCGGCCTGCACCGCGAGCGGCGGCAGCGCGCGCCATGGCCCGTCATCGCGCTGGTGGGCTATACCAATGCCGGCAAATCAACATTGTTCAACAGATTAACCGGGGCTTCCGTTGTGGCGCAAGATTTGCTGTTTGCCACGCTGGACCCAACGCTGCGCCACATTGGCCTGCCCGGTATCGACAAGGCCATTTTATCCGACACGGTGGGCTTTGTCTCTGAATTGCCAACGCAGCTAGTGGCCGCGTTTCGCGCGACGCTGGAAGAAGTCGTGTCGGCCGATCTGCTGATTCATGTGCGCGACATTGCCCATCCAGACAGCGAGGCGCAGCGTGCCGATGTCGAGGCCGTGCTCGATGAAATTGGCGTGCCTGAGGCAACCCCGCGGATTGAGGCATGGAACAAGCTTGACCTTTTAACCGGCGATGCCCGTGCGGACGCTTTGGCTGATATGGCCCGGCGGCGCGATGTTACGGCGCTTTCCGCAACAAGCGGGGAAGGGGTAAGCGCGCTTGTCGCTCTGGTTGCGGCCCGGCTTACCGAGGAGCATCAGCGCTATCAAATCGCGCTGCCAGTGGCCGATGGTGCCGGCGCGGCATGGCTGTATGCACATGGCGAGGTATTGGGCCAGCGGGTGAAGGGGGAACGCGCGGTTTATGATGTCCGGCTGGCGCCGCGCGATTATGAGCGATTTCTCCAGCGGGGGGCCTAAACGCGCAGTAAGCGGCGGGCCTTTTACAAGCCGGGTCATGTCATACAGGTCAGCGCCTGTATCGAAGGTTTATCCGGCCCGCTCGGCAACCTTTGCACGCAGCCAAAGCGCCTCCTTGGCGGGCAGGCCAAGCGCGGCAAAGCTCGTGCCCCCATCAGCTTCCATTGCCCGAAAACGGCGCTCGAACTTTGCATTTGCCCCGCGCAGCGCGCTTTCAGCATCAACACCAAGGTGGCGTGCCCAGTTGACCACGGCGAAGAGCAAATCGCCAATTTCCTCGGCGCGGTGCTCGCCATCAGTTGCCGTTTCCACCTCGATGAGTTCTTCATCGATTTTGGCGCGCGGGCCATTTGGGTCTGGCCAGTCAAAACCGGTGGCGGCGGCGCGTTTTTGCAGCTTTTCCGCGCGCATCAACGCAGGTAGCCCCAGCGCCACACCGTCCAGCGCGCCCACCGCGGCGCCTTCTGGCAATTTTGCGCCACGCTCAGCCGCCTTGATCGCTTCCCAGCCAGAAGAGGCGGCGCCGCCTTCCGCAGCATTTGAACCAAAAATATGCGGGTGGCGGCGCTCCATTTTGTCGCTGATGGCCGCAACGACATCAGGCAGCGCAAAATGGCCAGCCTCTTGGGCCACGCGGCTGTGGAAAACCACTTGCAGTAGCAAATCGCCAAGCTCATCGCGCAAATCGGCCATGTCGTTACGCGCAACAGCATCTGCCACTTCATACGCTTCTTCGATTGTATAGCGCACGATGCTCGCAAAATCCTGCGCACGGTCCCACTCGCAGCCGGTTGCCGGGTCTCGCAACCGGGCCATGATTGCCGTCAGCCGCTCAATCACCAGCCATAATCCAAAAAGGGGGAGCGAACGCGCTGCGCCTCAATCAGCCAATCCGTTAGTTCGATAATATATATTATGTTAAATGACGCGTTCATTTTTCGTGCGGCTCCAGCACCAGCGTGTCGCCTTCTACCCGCCAGCTTTTTAGGCCCGACAGAAAATTCATACCGACCACATCTTCGCCTTCGAGCTTGTCGAGCACAAGCACCTCCAAATCTTTGGCGCGAATTGGCCCGATGGCAAAGGCTTGCACGATGCCGCCATGCCCGATTACCACGCCATTGGCAGTGCTGATTAGCGTGCCGGCAATATCACCATCGGTTGAGATGCCTGCCGCTTTGGCGGTTGCGGGTGAAATGCTGATCGTGGTCGCGCCGGTATCGATCAACATATCGCGTGGCACGCCGTTGATGATGGCCGTAGCGTGAAAATGCCCGTCTGCGCGCTTCACCAGCCGCACAGCCTTGCCCACAATTTCCTGATTGCCAAGCCCAAGCGCTGCGCCCGCGCTGCGCCAGCTTATTCCTGCGCGGGTCGCCGCTGTAACAACCAGCAGCGCGAACACAAAAATCGCCAGCCAGGCCAGCGCCATCTTAACCGTGGTCGCCAGCGGCAGCCGCCGCGCCGCCAGGGCAGACAGCGGCAAAACTAGCATCAGGCCATATATTGCGACATCAAGACCGCTATGGTTCATTCACCCAGCTCCAGGCCGTCATATCCGGGAATGATACCGGCTGGCAGCTCGGCGGCAAGCGTTGCGTAATCCATCGATTCGTCCATATGGACAAGCGCGGCCAGCGCCGGCTTCAACTCTGCAATCCATTGCAGCACCTGCGCCAGATGCGGGTGCGTTGGGTGCGGCCGGCGGCGCAGCGCGTCCACCACCCAAATGTCCAGGTCTGAAAAATTGCCGCGCATTTCAGGCGTAAACTCATGAAAATCTGTGGAATATCCAATTGCTCTGCCAGCACTTTCAAACCGCAAACCAGCCGAAGTAATGTCTCCATGCGGCTGATCTACCGTGCGCACGACGATGTCGCCAATGGTGACGACATTGGGCAACAACGCCCCCGCCACCATGGGTGGATAAGGACCGCGCCCAGCAAAGGCGTAGCCAAAGCGCCGCTCAAGTGCTGCAAGCGTATCTGGCCGCGCATAGCCCGCAACCGGTGCGCCACGGGCGTGGTAAAGCTGGCGCAAATCGTCGATGCCGTGGCAATGGTCTGCGTGATCATGCGTCCAGATAACCGCATCCACATCGTTTACAGCCGCAGCTAGCAGTTGCGCGCGCATATCGGGGCTAGTGTCCACAAGAATGCGGGTGGACAGCGTGCTGACCAGCACAGAGGCTCTGGTGCGGTAATTGCGCGGGTCACTCTGGTCGCAACTCCCCCAGCCACTATCCAAACCCCGGCCACCGCCGCCGATGCGCGGTACGCCAGACGACGTGCCCGACCCCAGAATACGGATTTTCATGCCAGCACGTTGGGCTGCGTATCGCAAACCTGCGCTTTCGAAAACAGCCGGTAAAAATTCTCCGCCGTTGCCTTGCCCAGCGCATCTGCCGTGGTGCCGCGAAGATTGGCGAGAAAGCGCGCGGTTTCCGCCACAAAGGCTGGCTCTCCGGTTTTTCCGCGGTGCGGCACGGGCGCGAGAAAGGGCGAGTCCGTCTCGATCAACAGCCGGTCAAGCGGCAGCCGTGCGGCGGTTTCTTGCAAATCGCGTGCGTTTTTGAAGGTAACGATGCCGGAAATGGAAATGTAAAAGCCAAGCTCCAGCGCAATATCGGCAAAGGCACTGCTGGCGGTGAAACAATGGATAACGCCGGGATAAGCTCCCTTGCCCATTTCATCGCGCAAAATGGCGGCAGTGTCTTCCTCTGCCTCGCGCGTGTGGACGACAATGGGCAGCCCCGTTGCGCGCGCCGCCGCAATATGAGCACGAAAACTTGTCTGTTGCTGACCACGGTCGCTATGGTCGTAAAAATAATCAAGCCCGGTTTCACCAATGCCAATGACGCGGGGGTGCGCTGCGCGATCTACCAGCTTTGCTGTGTCGATATGAGCATGGGCATCGGCCTCGTGCGGGTGAATGCCAACCGTGGCCCAGACATCCGTTTCACGCTCGGCAATGGCAATGATATCGTCCCACTCGCATTCGCGCGTGGCAATGGTGAGCATGGTGGAAACGCCCGCCCCACGTGCGCGCTTCAGCACATCTTGCTGTTGTTCTGCCAGGCCTTTGTAATTCAGGTGGCAATGGCTGTCGACAAAACTCATGCTTCAGCCTCCGGCGGCAGTTCCAGCCGGGGGAAGAGCGGCACAGGCTGCTCAAGGCGGAACCCGTTTTCCGCCAGTGGTGAATACCAGTGCCCACCAATCGCCATGAAAGAGCGGAGCGAAGGTGCAATGCCCATCGCATCGAGCAATCGCTCGGCGCTTTGTGGAACGACGGGCGCAATCGCCACGGCAAGCTGGGCAATACAGATATAAAGGGTGGCCAGCACCGTTTGCATTCTGTCTGGGTCGGTTTTGCGCAGTGCCCATGGGGCCTGCTCATCGATATAGGCGTTGCAGGCAAACACCGCTTGAATCCACGCATCGCTCACCTGAGACAGGGCAAGATCGGCAAAAGCACGGGGCATATCGGTGCGCACGGCCTTGTCGACATGAGCAAACAACGCGGCGTCGGCGGGCGTGTGGCCGTTGATCGCAGGCAAATAGCCATCACAATTCTTGAATATCTGGCTAAGCGTGCGCTGCGCCAGATTGCCAAAGCTATTCGACAAATCTGCATTGGCGCGTGTGACAATCGCCTCGTCGGAGAAGGTGCCATCCTGGCCAAAACTAATGTCGCGCATCAAAAAATAGCGCAGCGCATCAACGCCATATCGTTTTGCTAGCGCCATAGGTTCAACAACATTGCCGGCCGATTTCGACATTTTTTCACCCCCGCGCGCAAGCAAAAACCCGTGGCCGAACACTTGCTTGGGTAGCGGCAGGCCCGCCGACAGCAAAAAGGCCGGCCAGTAAACTGCGTGAAAGCGCACAATGTCTTTGCCGATCAAATGTACATCGGCGGGCCAGAAACGGGCATAGTCGCCACCCAAATGGGGGTAACCAACCGCCGTCATATAGGCTGTCAAAGCATCTACCCACACATACATGACGTGATCGGGTGAGCCAGGCACCTTCACCCCCCAATCAAAGCTGGTGCGCGACACCGATAAATCGCGCAGCCCGCCTTCGACAAAGCGCACAACCTCGTTGCGCCTTCCTTCGGGGCGAATAAAGTCCGGGTTTGCCGCATAAAGATCGAGCAATGGTTGCTGGTAATGCGAGAGGCGGAAAAACCAGCTCTCCTCCACCGTCCACTCAACGGGCGTACCCTGCGGAGATAGCTTTACCCCCCCTTCTGCCTCGACAAGCTCTTTTTCCTCGTAAAAAGCCTCATCACGGACCGAGTACCACCCCTCATACCGGTCGAGATACAAGTCTCCACGCGCCTGCATTGCCTGCCAGATGGCCGCGCTGGCTGCATGGTGTGCAACCTCGGTTGTGCGGATGAAGCGATCAGCCGAAATATTAAGCTCGCTCGCCATGTCACTGAAATATGCTGACATTTCATCAGCAAATTCCCCTGTTTCCCGGCCAAGTCCGCGCGCTGTTTGTACCATTTTAAGGCCGTGCTCGTCGGTCCCGGTGGTAAAGCGCACGTCGCGGCCTGCCTGACGGTGAAACCGCGCGATAACGTCGCCGGCAATCATTTCATACGCATGGCCGATATGCGGTCTGCCATTGGGATAATGGATTGCGGTGGTGATATAAAAAGGGTCTGCCATGCAGGGCTGATAGAACATCAGCCGCGCCAATAGAAGCCCGGCGCAAGTGCAAAATCGACAGCGTCAGGCCGGCACCGCGAGCCGCGCCATCAGCCCTGCCATTTCAAAAACTGTCGCCTGTTGGTCAAGCGACAGCGCGCGCGCGCTGACACCAAGCGCACGGGCATCCTCATAAGCATCAAGCGCGGCGCGCAGCGATGCTCCACTGCGCCCGCGGGCGGACTGGGCTATCAACACCGGCACACGGTCTAGAAAGGCTTCGTAACGAGGCTGTGCGGCTTTCAGCGCCAGCGCTTTGGCAAGCTTTGCCCGCGCCGAGTTATTCCGGTCTCCATGATGGCTAATGGCGATCAGCGCATCATCCAGCGCCGCCAGTTCCAGCCCGGCATAGCCAAGCGCCCGGCCAGGAGAACCCTGCCCCGCGCCGACAAGCGCCGCAATCTCATCAGCCGTTGCATCGGGCAGTTCGGCGCTAAGCACGTGTGCCATGGCGACATCGTCCAGCGGATCAAAACGCAACCGGCGGCAGCGGGAGCGGATGGTAGGCAGCAACCGACCCGGCGAATGGCTCACGAGTAAAAAAATAGTGCCTGCCGGGGGTTCTTCAAGGTTTTTCAACAGCGCGTTGGAAGCGCCCGGCCGCTCCAGATCATCGACCGCATCGATGATTACCACCCGGCGTGATGACATGGAAGGCTTGGTCGCGAACATTGGTTGCAGCGCGCGCACCTGTGCAATGGTGATGCTGCGGGCCAAATCCTGCCCAGGCTTGTCTACATCTTTGGGCAGGCGTGACAGCAGGCGAAAATCGGGGTGGGAACCCGCGGCAATCAGTGCGCGCGCCGGGTGGTTTTCAGGTACATCGAAACCGGGGGGCAGCCCATCTGCCATCGCACCTTCTGCCAGCAGGCGCATGGCAGCAATCTGCGCAAACCGTGCTTTGCCCACCCCTTGCGGCCCGACAAACAACCATGCGTGGTGCAGCGCGCCACTCGTCATCGCCGCGCGAAAGGCCGCATGCGCAGCCTCATTCCCCAGCGGCATCATACAGGCAGCCAATCACCTAGCGCCGCGAGTATTGCAGCAGCCACAGCATCGACACCAGCGCTGGCATCAACAATGCGAAACCGCTCCGGCTCGGCCTTTGCAAAACCTCGAAACGCGGCGTTGACCTGCGCATGAAATTCATCGCCGCGCGCGGCAAACCGGTCTGCCGCTGCACCATCGCGTGTTTCAGCCCGCAGCCGCCCCATGCCCGCAGGCATATCGAGCAAAATTGTGCGGTCTGGTAAAAAGCCCTGCGAGCCGATTTGGTGCAGCGCCAAAATGGCGCCGCCGCCCATGCCGCCCGCCACGCCCTGATAGGCCCGGCTGCTGTCGAGAAACCGATCGCAAACCACCCATTGTCCCGCGTTTAGCGCTGGCTGGATGACTTTTTCGATATGATCTGCCCGCGCAGCCGCAAACAAAAGCGCTTCGGCGCGCGCGCTCCAGCGGTTGACCTCGCCCTCCATCAACAGCGCGCGAACGGCCTCGCCCCCAGCACTGCCGCCTGGTTCCCGCGTCAAAATTGCGGGAATGGCACGCGCCGCCAGCGCCGCCATCAGCCGCTTGGCCTGTGTCGATTTTCCGGCGCCCTCACCCCCTTCAAGCGAGATAAAGCGCCCCTGCGCAATTGCCTTGCTCACATGCCGAACAGGCCAAGCAACCCCGCCCAGGCGCTGCCGAAAAAGCCTGCACGCGGCACATCTTTGTCGGCCAGCAGCGGCAAGCGCTGTTCGGGAATATCGGCCGATGACACTACCAGATCGGCAATGTGCTGCCCGGCCTTGATAGGCGCCTTGATTGGCCCATCATATACTACCCGAAGCTGGAGCGCGGGCACACGCCCGGCGGGCAGTGTTGCGGCAAGGTTTTCCCCCGCAACCAGCCCGACATGGTTGGCTGTGCCCAGTTGTACATCGGCGGTTTCAACCTTGCGCCCTTTGGCAACCAGCGGTTTGCTCTGCCACGCGCGAAAGCCCCACTCCATGAACCTGACAGATTCCTCGATCCGCTGATTGAAACTGCCAAGCCCTGCCAGCACCATGACCAGCCGCCGCCCCTTTTGTTCGGCCGAGCCGGTAAAGCCATAGCCTGCCTCATCGGTATGCCCTGTTTTCAAGCCATCTGCCCCGGCCACCCGGCCAAGCAACGGGTCGCGATTATCCTGCCTGATCGCCTGCCCGCCAAGCGTTGTTCCCCATGTAAAATCGGGGCGCGAATAGAATTGTTTGTATAATTTGGGGAAGTTCTGGATCGTCGCCGTCGCCAGATGGCCAAGGTCGCGCGCGGTAACATAGGTCACCCCACCATCTGGCCAGCCATTGGAGGTGCCAAAATGGCTGTTGGAAAGGCCAATCCGCCGGGCATCGTCGTTCATCCGGCTGACAAAGGCCTGCTCCGTGCCCGAAATCCCCTCTGCCAGCACAACGCAAGCGTCATTGCCCGACAGGGTGATGATGCCATAAAGCAAATTGGCAACGCTGACCTTCTCATTCACACTGAGAAACATGGTCGAGCCAGCCGCCGGCCCGTGCCACCTTGCCCAGGTTTCAGGCCGCACCGTAAACTCGTCCGACAATTTTATTTCGCCACGGGCGAGCATGTCGAACACGACATAAACCGTCATCATCTTGGCCATTGAGGCCGGCGGAATGCGCCGGTCGGCATCGCGCGCAAACAACACCGCCCCCGACGACAAATCCTGCATATAGGCAATGGGCGCAGGTGTGGAAAAATCGGGCGCAGCTGCGGTGGAAGGCGCCGCCAGCATCACGGTTGCAACCAGGGCCGCGGCCGCGCGGGTGGCAAATTTTGGCAGTGCGGGCTTATTCATCATCAAGGCGTGGTCCATCGCGAAGAAAAGCTTGGTGTCAATCAACAAGCGGTGATCACATCACCGGGTGATGCGCGCATCCTTATAACCGCGTTGGGCAGCAACGTCACGCGCTCGATTGGCGGCGGCTGCATCGCGAAATGGGCCAAGGCGCACGCGGTATAGCGCGCCCGCTCGTTCCACATGCCCGCCAACCTTTTGCGCAAGCACAGCCGCGGCATCCGCCGCCGAAAGCGCTGCAACCTGTACATATAGCAGGCCCGCAACCGCCGGTTTGGCGATGAGCGACTGGCGGCCATCCGGTGGTGGCGCAGCTTTTGCCGACCCAGCTTTTGCCGGCAGATTGGCCACCGGGGGTGGATAGCTCGCGCCGGGCTTGCTGGCCGCAGCTTTTGCAGGTGTAAGCGCCGGTGTGGGTGGCAAAATCTTGGGCAGGTCCGCTGGCACCTGCGGCAAGCGTTTGCGCAGCGCAGTCAACAAAATCGGCGGAGAATCAAGCCGGGGAGACGCCGCCTTGCCTTCGCGCAGCGCCTGTTGATCAATCCCTGGCGGATTGGTTCGGCGAATACGTACAGCCAGCATCTGCCCGCCTGTGCTGCCCAGCGCGCGCGCCGCCTGAAGAGACAATCTCAGCAACACCGGCTGCACCGGCGGCGGCCCTTCCACAATCTGCACCAACACCGTATGCCCGCTGTCGAGCGCAGTCACCTCAACAAAGCTGTTGGGCGGCAGTGTTGCGTGGTGGGCGCTGAACCCAGCCAGCGCAGCCATATCGCCTGCCTGAGCATAACCGACGGCATCATAACGCGCGACCGCGATGTTACTCACCACATCTGCGCTTTGCGCGCTGGCAAAGCCGCCAGACAACGACACAGCCGCCACGGCCCGCCAGATGTTATTTTTCAACAGCATCCGCCAACAACCCCACCGACAACGCATAAAAATTGGAACAATTATAATCGAGGATGACGCGGTAATTGCCGGTTAGCAGATAGGCGGTTTTTCCTGGGCCATCTGGTTCAAGCAAAGTTGCCTGCACCTCATCTGCAGGCCAGCTCGCCGCCGCTGGAACAAGTCCGAGCGCGCGCCACTCCGCCATGGATTTCCACACGCTGTGCCGTTCAAAAACCCTGGCGCAGCGCGGTGATTTCAACCTGCTGCCAATCATTGCCCGGTCCAGCGTCGCCGGCACCGCAACCGCAAAACCCCATGGCTGGCCCGCCCGCCAGCCGGCATTGGCAAAATAGCTGGCAATTGATGCAAGCGTATCTGCCGGGCTTGTCCAGATGTCGGCGCGACCATCGCCATCGCCGTCGCGCGCCAGCCGCAAATATACCGATGGTAGAAATTGCGGATTTCCCGTAGCTCCGGCCCAACTGCCAACCAGCCGCTCCCTTGGCACACCGCGATCCACCATTTTGAGCGCGGCAATCAATTCTCCGCTGAAAAGCTCCCGTCGGCGCCCATCATATGCCAGCGTTGCCAGCGCGCGCGGCAAATCAAAATTGCCCTTCACATCGCCATAATTGGTTTCATGCCCCCAAATCGCGATCAAAATCGCCTCCGGCACCCCGGTTTGACGCTCAATTTCGGCCAGCTTTGGGCGAAACGATTGATAGGCAGCCTGCCCACGCGTGATCCGCTGCTTGTCTACATGGCTTGCACGATAAGGCGCAAAAGCAGGAATTGGCGCTTTGGCGGTGCCGCCGGGCTGTGCACGATCAAGCTGTATCACGCGCGGGTTCAGCGTGAGCATAGGCAAAATTGCAGCTATTGTTTGCTGGCTGACACCCTGCGCCGCTGCTTGCTTGCCAATGTCTTTGAGAAAGGCCTGGAAACCCGGCTCGTCCTGCGCATCAACCGCTCCGGCGGTGCCAAAGCATGCAGCGATGCAGGCACACAAAATGCCGAAATAACGAAAAAACGGGCGCGCAACCTTCATCCACCAACTGTGCCACAAGCCCGGCCAGACATGAACCCCTTGCGATAACCAATATTGATAATTGCAGCACTTGCGCTATCGCAGGGTAACGCTCTATGCGGTTCGCCGCCGCCCGGCGCGGCGCGGGAAGAGTGTCCGAGTGGTTTAAGGAACCGGTCTTGAAAACCGGCGACGGTGCAAGCTGTCCGTGGGTTCGAATCCCACCTCTTCCGCCAGAATGCCGCCTCACTCAGTCGAAGCGGCGTAGTGTCTGGTCCGTTTCCAGCAGCATTTCATAAGAGTCGTCGTCGAGCGGCGTCAAAAACTGGCAACCAGCGGCAAAATCATCCGACCAGACAATCGTCGCTGCCTGCGGGCCAATGTTGGGCAGGGTAAGCCAGATAACCGAGCCAACCCGCAGCGCGGAATAAAGTTGCAGCCGCGCGCCATGGGCCGACAGGCCTGTTACCCGACACAATGTGCGATCCAACCCACCTCGCCCGATGCGCGCATCGAGAGAAACCGGCGCCCGCGGCATGTGCCGCCGGCCGGAATCAAGAGCAGGTTCAAATTCAGCGGCAAGCATGGTTAACCCCCATCAAGTTGACGGGGGAAAACCTATGCCGACAAGGCTAACGCGCCGTTAACGACGCGCAAGCGCCAATTACTTTTTGGTGAGTGACAAGCCGCCAAAGCGCTTGTTGAAGCGAGCAACCTGACCACCAGCGTCAAGCAAGCGAGAGTTGCCACCGGTCCATGCCGGATGCGCGAGCGGGTCGATTTCCAGCGTCATCAGATCACCTTCTTTGCCCCATGTCGAGCGCGTCTCATAGGTGGTGCCGTCGGTCATCTGCACTTTGATCATGTGATAATCTGGGTGCGTGTTCTTCTTAGCCATGCGTCATGCTCCGTGCGCGGCTGGTTCCGACCAGCCTGGATTTGGTGAGGGCGGGCCGATAGCACGCACCCGCCCCCGCCGCAACGCCCTATGTTTGCCGGGAAGAAAGCAATCACCAGCCCGTCGGCTTGCCCTTGTTCTGCTCATCGAGCCATTTTTTAAGCGGAGCGAAATATTCCGCCATGGCCGCGCCCGAAATTTCGCGCGTGCCGGTAAAAGCCTCCAGCGCTTGTGGCCATGGCTTTGACTGGCCCAGCGCCAACATCGCATTCAGCTTTTCGCCAACAGCCTTGTTGCCGTAAAATGAACAACGGTGGAGCGGCCCGGCCCAGCCCGCCTGTTTGCACGCTGCCTGATAAAACTGGAACTGCAGCAGTCGTGCCAAAAAATAACGCGTGTACGGAACACTGGCGGGGATATGATATTTGGCACCGGGGTCGAACCGGTCGTCCGCACGCGCCACGGGCGGAGCAACGCCTTGATATTGCAGCCTGAGCGCGTTCCACGCAGCCTCATAACCCTGTGGCTTGATGACGCCGGCAAACACGCCCCAGCGCCACTTGTCCACCAGCAGACCAAAGGGGAGAAACGCCACCTTGTCCATTGCCTGCTTCAGCAGCAGGCCGATGTCTTTGTCGGCACTTGGCACTTTGGCGGCATTCAACAGGCCAATGTCGACCAGATATTGCGGCGTGATGGACAGCGCCACGAAGTCGCCAATCGCTTCATGAAAACCGTCATTTGCGCCGCTGGCATAGAGAAGCGACTGATTTTTGTACGCGCGCTGATAATAATTATGGCCAAGCTCGTGGTGGATGGTGACAAAATCATCTCCGTTCACCTTGGTGCACATTTTGATGCGAATATCGTCTTTATTGTCGATATTCCAGGCCGATGCATGGCAGATAACGTCGCGGTCAGCCGGTTTTACGATTTGCGAGCGCGCCCAAAAGCTGTCCGGCAGCGGCGCAAAGCCAAGCGACGAGTAAAACCCCTCACCCGCCTTCACCATTCTTACCGGATCATAGCCCTTTTCCTGAAGCAGCTCGCCGGTGTCATAGCCAAGGTCTCCGGCCCCTTTTGGCGCAACAAGATCATAGATATTGCCCCATTCCTGCGCCCACATATTGCCCAGCAAATCTGCCCGTAGCGGCCCGGTTTTGCCTTGCACCGCATCGCCATATTTCTCGTTCAGCTTCCAGCGGACATAGGTGTGCAACGCCTTGTAAAGCGGCTCGACATCGTGCCACAGCTTATCGGTCAGCGCGGCAAATTCCCTGGGGGTCATATCATAGCCAGAGCGCCACATGGCGCCGACATCTTCATAACCAAGCTCTGCGGCGCCCTGATTGGCGATTTGTACCGTCCGCGCATAATCGTCGTGCATTTGCGCGCCAACATTGTCGTGCCAGCTAACCCACATTTCCTTCAACTGCTCAGGGTCGCGTACCGTGCCCATTGCGGCTTCAATATCGCTGCCGTTAACAGGCTTGCCGCCCCGTGTTCCCATGCCCTTGCCATATTGCGACGACATGCGAGTGACGATGGTGGAAAGCTCGTCCGCTGCGCCGGGCTTTGTTGGGGCTGGCAGCGTGATGCCGTTACGCAGCAGATTGAGCTTACGCGCAGTGTCAGGCGAAAGTCCGGCAACCGACTGAAATTTTGCCGCCTCAAGCGCCAGCTTTACGGTTAGCTCGGTTCCCTGTGCGCCGCTTTTTGCAGCCAGTGCATCAGTATCGTCGGTGATGTAGGTTGCGTTTATCCAGGCAACGCGGTTGGCATCGAGCGAAAAATCGGAAAGTTGCTTTTCGGCATCGGCAACAAAGGCGTCCGCATCAGCAGCCGTTGCCGCATCAGCAGCCGTTGGCGCACCGGCGGCGGCGGGCGCCGCAATTGCCAGCGCAAGCGCCCAAAGGCTGGTTCGGATCATCATAGCTTTCCCCAATATCATCTTAAACACTGTGTTGATGGCCGCCAAGTGACCACCGATGGAGCCGTTGGTCAAGCTGCCAGAAACCTCGCCATTGCCGCGCCAAGCTCAGGCTTTGTCACTGCGTTCATATGGTTGCCCGGCACCTGCTCATAATGTGCATTCGGTAGCACCTCGGCCAGACGCTGCGCAGAGCCATTGTCCCGATCTTCCGCCCCGCACAGCACCAGCGTTGGCTGAATAATCGCCGCAAGCTCAGTTTCAGTGGTGTCGACAAAGGTGTCCAGAATGCGGACAAGCGCTGCTGAATCGCCTTTTGTGGCTTTCAAAAAGCCTGTAGCCGCCCACTCGGCGCTGCCCCGCTCAAACTCGATGGTGGCTGTCAACACGCGGCGAAAAAATCCGGTTCGCGCCGATGCACCAGTAATGCCCTCAAACCCCATGCCCGACAAAATAGCCCGGCGCGGAGCAGCGCCGCCCGCCAGCATGCGCACCACCGTTCGCGCCCCAAGCGAATAGCCAGCAAGATCATAATCGCCAAGCCCAAGATGTGCGACCAGCGCCGCCCCGTCCCGCGCCAACGCATCAGGTGGATAGCTCGCCGCGTCGTGTGGCTTTGCGCTGTCGCCATGCGCGCGCAAATCAGGCATAATGGCTCGAAACCCGGCCCCGGCAATTGCCGCAGCATGGCCATAGCGAAGCCAGTTGGTGCGCGCATCCGAGAAAAAACCATGAAGCAAAACAACCGGCCGCCCCTCCCCCAATTCCCGCCAGGCAAGACGCGTTCCATCAAAACTTGCAAAAAATTGGGCCGCAGGGATAGGCGCAGGGCTGGCGGGTGGCACAGGGAATATCCTTTGGATGAGCGTCGCAATCGCCCCGTTGAGATACGAACGCCGCCTGCCAAAGTCGAGCGCGGAAGTCCAATGCAGCGCACGGGCGCGCAACCAATGCGGCCTTGTTTTAGGCACGGCTCAACCCAAAACAAACCTGCTGAGAGGGAATAGCCTCCTGGCAGCCCAAACAGCACCAAGAGCGACAAAGAAAGTTATCGCTACGCTAAAATAACTATTCTCACCAAACGTTGCGCTTACAATTTTTAATACCAAGATATGACAAAGATAAACTCCCATCATGCAAGCGGAAATTGGATGAATATTCCAATTATCGGGTACTATGTTCGCACTCCAAAAAACAGTGACCACTGTTAAAACAATTCCGATTGTATATGGTATTCCTACACCGGGTAAAAAAGCAGCGTCGGCGGCAATTAATGCCCCAGAAAAAACCAGCAAAGCTATAAACTTGCCGTTCCCTGCCTTACCCATCAAGCCCAGCGCTATGCCGGCAAAAACTGGCGGCGCGGCATGTATCCACTGTGGAAAAGGGTGCGCCCACATCAGCGATATGGGCCGCCAGACCGAAACAGTGAACAACAAAGCGCAAGCGGCAGTGGCACAAAGCCAAAACAAAGCGCAAGGAAAGCGAGGCTTAACCATGTTCAACACCGCAAGCACCAAAAACATGAAAGGTAAAAACCACAGATGCGGGCTAGTACCGTATAAAATATCCGTCCAGCCGCCTGGAAATATAGTTTTATGCTGAAGCCAGTTGGCGGCGCCATAAACCACCATCCAAAACACCCAGGGCAAAAGAAGCTTACGAGCAAGCGTCCCAACCGGCCTAACTCTTTCCCAATTAAATCGGGTATCCAGCACTGGAGAGAGAAGAAGAAAAACGATCAGGCCTGAATAAGCAAAATCACGAAACGGTGCACCGGCATGATAGGCAACAATGCCAAAAGCCGCCAGAATACGAAGCAGTTCAACCCCTTGCAGGCGCTCTGGCCCAATCGTTCCAATCGCCCGCCCCTGCATGCCATCCTCGTGGATTTGCGGCATAATGACATTTGCCATCAGCAGGCACAAGCAATTGCATGGCAAAGCCAGCACAATCTATCGACCAGATGCTTTCTCTGTTTCGATCATCGACAGCCTTTGACATGTCCCGACAAATACGGCGCTACTTTACACAGCTCAACGCACAACCATTCCGACTGGCAGGAAAGGTGGTGCCCCCGAGTGGATTCGAACCACCGGCCTGCGGTTTAGGAAACCGTCGCTCTATCCGACTGAGCTACGGGGGCACTGCTCAGCTTGGTATTATGGACGCAAAGGGCGGTCAATCACTCAGCGGCTGTGCGGCACATCAATTCTGCAATTGCGGTGGCACCACGGGCAGCGGCAGCGGTGCAAGCGCTATCCCCTCTTCCAGCATGGCACGGGCTTCATCAAGCCTGGCCTCACCATGAATTTGCACGGCCGGCTCATCACCATGGTGCATTGCACGAGCGCGTTTGGCAAAATCGCCGCCTACCCACTGCGAATTGGCAAGAGCTTCTGCCTGCGCCTTGGCCAACATGGCGAGCAACGCTTTAGAATCGGGCACGCGCTCATCCGCTCGCAAACCCGGCACACGGTTGCCCTTGGCCGCAATATTAGGCGCCATTGCCGCCTTGCCCACATTGCTATCCCCGCATACCGGGCACTGCACCAACGAGCGAGCACGTTGATCATCATAAGCGGCGCTGGAATTAAACCACGCCTCGAACACATGGCTCTGCTCGCAACGCAAATCAAAAACAATCATGCCACCACCGCCACTGGCGGAATGGGCCGGCGATGTGCCAATACGGGAATGCGCGTTCGCACATCCGCCACGCAGGCCATGTCAATTTCGGCAAAACCGATGCCCGCAGCCTCGCCCATATCGAGCAACACCCGCCCCCAAGGGTCAATCACCAGCGAATGGCCATAGGTTTCACGGCCATCTGCGTGAATGCCCGTTTGCGCAGCGGCAACAACATAAGCGCCGGATTCGATCGCTCGCGCGCGCAGCAAAACCTCCCAATGATCTTTGCCCGTTGGCCGCGTAAAAGCAGCCGGTACAGACAATATCTGCGCGCCCGCACTGCTCAATGCGCGATACAAATCTGCAAAGCGCAGATCATAACAAATTGACAACCCTAAGAGACCTGCCGGCGTGCCGATCACCGCCGCGCCCTGCCCCGGCTCATACACCGCCGACTCGCGCCAGCTCTCTCCACCGGGCAAATCGACATCGAACAGGTGGAGCTTGTCATACCGCGCCCGGATGGCGCCGCCAGCATCGATGACAAAACCACGATTGACAAATTTACCAACCACCCCGCGCAATGCGAGTGAACCAAGGTGCAGCCAGATGCCATGTGCCGCGGCCGCCATGCGCGCCGCCGCCAGTACAACATCATCACCTTCAGCCGCGATGGATGCGCCCGCACGCGCACGGTCCCGGTCGACAAGGCCGGTCATTTCGGGTGTGAACAGCATTGCCGCACCGCCCTTGGCGGCCGTCTCCACCCCGGCAGCCAGAGCCTGCGCATTTGCAACAGGATCAACCCCGCTCGTCATCTGGAGCAGGGCGATTTTCATCCTGCGAGCAGGGTGTCGAGCTTGCCAGCACGATCAAGCGCCACCAGATCATCCGACCCGCCGACATGGCGGCCGTTGATGAATATCTGCGGCACGGTGGTATGCCCCGGCGCACGGTTCAACATCTCCAGCCGCTTTGGGCCGCCGAGCGAAATATCAAACTCCTCAACCACAACATTTTTGCTGGCGAGCAGTTTCTTTGCACTAGTGCAATAAGGGCAAAACGCCTTGGTATAGATCTCTATCTTGGTCATACTGATGAAAATGTGGTGCCGATAGCGGCTTGTCAATCGTCTTGGGCCCCGTCGAGCACGCGGGCCCAGCATAAAATTGATACATTCGCCGCGCCCGCTTCCAGCAAAACGCGGACACAGGCGTTGCTTGTAGCGCCGCTGGTGTGCACATCGTCCACCAGCACAATCGCCTTGCCGCGGATAGCCGGCAGACGCGCAGAGGCAATGTTGAAGGCACCCGCCACCGCCTTTAGCCGGCCCCTGGCGCTAAGCCTGGCCATTGGCGGCGTGGGTTTGTTACGGCGCAGGGCGCCCAACTCGCTTGGCACGCCGCTCAAATCGGTCAATTCACGCGCGATGAGCGCCGCCTGGTTGAACCCGCGCGCCCATATTCTCCAGCGGTGCAACGGCACGGGTATGAGCAAATCCGCACCCTGAGGCATCAGCCGTGCCATTCGTTCAGCCAGCGTGCGGGCCAGCGCCATGCGGCCACCATATTTCAGCCGCAGCACAACGTCACGCGCCACATCGCCATAGGTAACGGCTGCAAAAATGCCCGCATGGAGCGGCGGCGTTTCAAGACACACGCCGCACAATGCGCCAACGCCACGATCAAAGGCAAACGGGCGCTGGCAGGCCGCACACCATGGCGGCGCAAGAAAATGAAGCGCGCTCCAGCACGCTACGCAAAATTGGTGGTCGGCGGCCGTAATCACGCCGCAGCCAGGGCAGCGCGGCGGCAGCGCCATGTCGATCAGCAAACCAATTGGACGAGGCAAACGCATCTGCCGCTTGTCGCGCCACGCATCGCGCGGCACAAGCGGTTGCGTGAACAACAACTGCATGATTTTCGATTCCAAAGCCCGCAGGCTTCGGCGGGACCGGGCGGCACCGGGTTATGGCGCGTTTGATTTTCTGCGGGCCTTCATGCTGGAAGGCATTGCCGACCGGTTGGCGATGATAATGCGCCCCTTTGCCGACATACTCGATATGGGGTGTTTTGACGGTAGCTTTGTGCCGCCACAGGGGGCGCGCGTCATCCGCTGCGACGCGGGCGGGCGCTTTGCCGCAGCCGTGCACGGCGTGCAGGCGCAGGAAGACCAACTGCCCTTTGCGGATGGTAGTTTTGACCTTGTGGTGTCGGCAGGAGTGCTTGATCAGGTGAATGACGTGCCCGGCGCGCTTGCCCTGGCGCGGCGGGTGCTGCGGCCGGACGGTGCGTTTATCGGCGCCTTTGCGGGGGCTGGCAGCCTGAATATGCTGCGGACAATATTGCGCACAGCCGAAAGCGAACGCCCCGTCGCCCGGCTCCACCCGCAAATCGACGTGCGCGCCGGGGGCGATTTGCTGCTACGCGCCGGTTTTGCACTGCCCGTGGCCGATACCGAAACGCTGACCGTGCGCTATACCAGCCTGTTTTCACTACTGGCAGATTTACGCGGCATGGGGGCAAGCAACCTGCTGGCAGACCGCCACCCGCTGCGCCGCGACACACTTGCCCGCGCGGCGGCACTTTTTGCCGAACACGCCGATGGCGACGGCCGCACAGCAGAGACGTTTGACATTATATTCCTCACAGGTTGGGCGCCTGCCCCTTCGCAGCCGCAACCCGCCAAACGGGGAAGCGCCAGCGCTTCGCTCATCCAAGCCCTGCGCCCGTCGGGCTGAAACCCACCTCAGATCAAAGCTTCGAGCAGACCGATCAACGGCTTGTCCGCCGGCGGCATATCAAGCGCGTGAAGATCAAGCGGGCGCGACCAGCGCAGCGCAGATGCTTCCACCGCGCGCGGCAGCCCCTGCCATTTGCGGCAAATGAACAGCATCAAGATCAGGTGCCGGTCTGCCAATGGTGCGCTGGCAAAAGCGGCCGGGGCAAGGCAGGCACTGGTCACCGAAATATCCAGCTCCTCCGCCAGTTCGCGACACAGCGCTGCCTCAGGCGTTTCACCCGGCTCCACCTTGCCGCCAGGAAATTCCCACAAACCCGCCATTGCCTTGCCGTGTGGCCGCTGCTGCACCAGCACCCGCCCATCACCATCAACCAGCGCCGCCGCCACAACCGGAAGCAGATATGCCATGCCATGCCCCTTTTCATTTTTACGTTCAGTTAACCCGCAGGGCATATGCCTAACAACGACAAACCATCTCACTGGAATTGCATATGCGACGCAGGCTCAGGCTGTTTGCCCAGGACGAGAAAGCGGCAACCGCGGTGGAATATGGCCTGATCGTGTCGCTGATCGTCATCGCGATGATCGCCTCTTTCCGCAACGTGGCCAATGTAACGACCGCCATGTGGAACAATGTCAGCAACACTGTTGCCAGCGCCCATCGGGGGGCATGACAAGCGTCAAATAAATCGGCGATCTTAAACTTTTGTAAATCAACCCCGCGTAATCCGGGCAGTGCTCCATCATATTTTCTGGTGAGCCGGGTACTGAAGACACTAACTGGAGACCGCGACCATGCAAGCTATTCGCAAATTCATCAAGAACAACAAAGCTGCTACCGCCATCGAATATGGTCTGATTGCAGCGCTCATTGCCGTTGCCGCCATTGCTGCAATGCAGGGCCTGGGCAACCAGCTTAAGACAACCTTCTCGAACGTGACGGACGGCCTGAAGGGCTAATCCTTCGTTCAACGATTGTTGATGAGTTTGGGCGGTGTAGTGGAAGCTGCGCCGCCCTTTCTCACGTCTGTCGCCAATACCGTTGACCAAATGCGCGTCGTCGACCGGGCAAGTGCTATATTTTGCCGATTGCCAAGAACTTTTCGCGGCGCGTGCGGCGAAGCGCTGCACGGTCCAGCCCGCCTAGCGCCACAAGCGAGCCCTCGATTGCCTCTCCGAGCGCAGCAATCGCTTTGGCCGGATTGCGCTGCGCGCCACCTAATGGTTCAGGCACAATCGCATCGATAACCTTTAGCGCTGCAAGATCTTGCGCTGTCACCTTCATAGCCTCAGCGGCGTCTGCCGCCTTGTCCGCCGTGCGCCACAAAATAGACGCACACCCTTCGGGCGAGATGACCGAATAGACAGCATGCTCAAACATCAGCACGCGGTTGCCCGTTGCGAGCGCCACAGCGCCGCCTGAGCCACCCTCGCCAACGATTGCGCTCACCATAGGCACGCCAAGCGCCAGACATTGCTCGGTCGCGCGCGCAATCGCCTCTGCCTGTCCGCGCTCTTCGGCCTGAATGCCGGGAAAGGCGCCGGAGGTATCTACCAGGGTGATGACAGGCAGGCCAAACCGGTCGGCAAGCTGCATCAGCCGCACCGCCTTGCGATAGCCCTCAGGCTTGCCCATACCGAAATTGTGGCGCAGCCGGCTGGCGGTATCATCGCCCTTTTCATGGCCGATAACCATTACCCGGCGCCCATTGAAACGAGCAAATCCGCCCAAAATCGCCTGGTCATCGCCAAAATTACGGTCGCCGGCCAGCGGCAGAAAATCGGTAAACAATCCGGCGAGATAGTTGTTGAAATGCGGCCTGTCCGGGTGGCGGGCTACCTGCGTTTTTTGCCACGGCGTCAACCGTGCATAGGTGTCGCGCAGCAGCCGGTCCGATTTGGCCTGTAACCGGGAGATATCAGCCTCGATATCCACCGATCCACCCATCGCGGTTTCACGCAATTCATCGATCCGGCCTTGCAGCTCGGCGATCGGTTTTTCAAAGTCGAGAAAACTTGCCATCAGGCGCTGTGGGTTAAGCGTCGCGGCGCCCCACGTCAACGAGCGGATGGCGTTGATTGACAAGCGCCACCAATCGCGCGCTGTCGACATGGGTATAAATCTCGGTTGTCGCTATATCGGCATGGCCCAGCATTGCCTGTAACGCCCGCAAATCTGCGCCCCCTTCCAGCAGGTGCGTAGCAAAAGCATGGCGTAGCACGTGCGGGCTCACCCGCTCGGGCGCAATCCCCGCCTCGCCCGCCAGCGCCTTCAGCAGTTGATAGAGCCTGATTCGCGACAAATGGCTTTTGCCACCCGGAAACAGCCAGGCGCTTTTCGCCGGCACGTGCCCCCGCCACATCGCAACGGCTGCGCGCGCACGATCAGATATCGGCACCAGCCGCTCTTGCCCACCCTTGCCGCGCAAGATGAGGAATGGCCGGTCGGGCGCAACCGCGTCGCGCGGCAAGGCAACAAGTTCGCTCGCGCGCAAGCCGGAGCCATATAACAGCTCAACCAGCGCCGACAGGCGCAGGTCAAGCGCATCGGGCAGCGCCCGCGACAGCCGCTGTTTGATCGTCGCAAACAGCCGGTCAACATCTTCGTGTGACAATGTCTTGGGCAAAGCCCGTGCCGCGCCGGGCCGGGGGAGCGCCATGCCGGGGTCATCCACACGCAACCCCTCTTCGGCCAGAAACGCAAAAAAACGCCGGATGGCAGAAGCTTTGCGTGCCACACTTGCGCGCGAAAGATCGGCCCAGCTTTCTGCGAGCGCCGCCAGCGACGCTGCATCCGCGCCACTCAGCCCGCCTTGCAATTGTGCCGAAGCCAGCGCCAAATCGCTGCGATAGGCAAGCAGCGTGTTGCGCGCCGCGCCGGTTTGCGCGGCCATCATCTCCAAAAACCGCTCGATCAGCGCGCGATCCGCCTGCGCAATCAAAGCCGGGTAAGCGCCTCAACCGCCACCAGCCGTGCCTGCGCGACAAGACCAACCCGCCGCATGGCCGAGGTGATCCGGTACAGCGCTTCGGGAGGGATGCCGCGCCAGTCATTAGTCTGCATACCCACCGCGCAAAGCAGCATTACCGCGCCCGGTGCCCGCTGTGCCACTGCCCGGTCGAGCGCGCGGGTCCAGCTATTTTCGACATCGATCTGCACCTTCATACTCTCGCCAAGCTGTTCCACCGCTGCCAGGTCAAGCCGACCCAGCCCGGCAAGCCCCGCAAAAAACATGCGCGCTTTCGCCTCGCTTGCCGCCGCGCGATAGGCACTTACCGCGCTTTTTGCCAGCCGGGCGCGGTCGTTGCGGCTGGCCAGCAACAGCATGGCCCAGCCATCACCCCCACGCTCTACATGCCCGGCCCAGCGCGCAGCGCGGCCATCAAGCCCGGCGCTCAGCATTGACGCGATCAGTTGATCCGCCTCTGCCAGCTTGTCAGCAGGGGGAATACGTGCGGCCGCACGCGCGGTGAGGATGAGGCGGGCATAGCGAGCATTGGCAGTCGCTGCCTCGCTCCAAAGCTGCGCCATGGCACCAATCCGCCCGGCAGAAGAGGGGTCGGTATAGGCGCTGCGCAACGCGCGCGCAGTGTCCATAGCCAAGACTGCTTCAGCCGCATCGTCCCCGGCTAGCTCGCTGTACAAGCCGACAAGCGCTGCGTTGGAAAAAACTCCCTGCGCAGCGGCGCGCTCGGCCGATGCTGTGCGCATATGCGCAGGCCAGATGGCGGCCTGCGCCTGCCAATAGCGCGCTTGCGGGGCGGCTGTATCGAACAGCGCCTCTGGAATTTCCGTCCCCGTAGCGGTAGCAAGGCCATAGCGCCAGATGCTCAGCCGGTCGACGCTGTCCCACTCAACCGTAACCGCGCGGCGCCCGCTTGACCCGGCGCCAGCCACTTTTTCCGCCAGCAATAAATCGATTCCACGCGCCGTGCCATTACGCCGTGCCAGGTCAATCTTTGCGCCAGCATCTTGCGGGTAGCCGGCAAGCCCTGCGCACATTGCCTGTGCCAAGATCCACGCATGTTCAGCCAGTGCGGCCCGGCCAGCATCGACCACCGGGCATATTGCTGCCGGATCCCCCGCAGCAAGCGCCGCCTGCATCGCGACCTGAAGCATTTTTGAGGTGTATTTATCGCCGTCGACCGCTTCGACAAGGGCGCGGGCCACGGGCGCCTCGCCCATGCGCAACAGCAGCCAGGCACGCTCGGCGGCGAAATCTGCGCCATTGACATGGGCTGGGGTCGACACCCGAGACGCAAGCGCCTGCCGCAAACCTATCGACACCCAACGCGAGGCAATGGGCGCATTCAGGCTACGCATCAGTTTTTGCAAAAATCGTCCGTCCATCCGCCCAAAGGCATCTGCGCCCAGCCCGCCCTGATCCGGGCCGACCACGCCCACCTTGTCGAGCGAGCGCCGCGCAAAGCCTGGCAGCTCATATTCGGCAAGCGCCGTCGGATCGACGGGCGTGGGTGGCAGCGCACCTGCTGTTTCATCTGCAAGAGCTGCATCGCCCGATCCATCCTCACCGCCGGCGCCGACACCGGGCGCCGCCGGTTGCTCACCAGCCGCGGGCGCGGCCGGGTCAACCGATGCCGGGCCATTGGGCGCGGAACGACGGGCAGCAGGGCCGGCTGAAGGCGCAGGCGCAGGCTGGCTAAAGCCAGGTGGGAGAATCGACTCAGGCGCCTCCTGCCCTGTCGCTGCGCCAATGATCGGCACGCCCACGCCCAGACCTGCCACCAGCAGGCACAGCACAACCGCCGCGATTGCGGTATTATTTCGAAAGCGATTCAAGCGTCACGGCCTTTTCAACGCGAAGCTGCGGCTTTTCACCATGTGTCTTGGCGAGCACAACTACGCCACCAATCAGCAGCGCAGCAACGGCAACAAGCAATATTATTAGGCGGGACATCGTCAACCTTATCTTTTTTTACCATAATGAAGCCAGCGCCTTTTGCCCGATGGCTTGCACCACTGTATAGCCCTGCGCACAATGTTTCCAGATCATGCTTCCCATCCGGCTCAACCCCCACTGCCCTGGCAGGGCAAGCCCATTGTGCTTGTTGGCCTGATGGGGGTAGGAAAATCTACCGTGGGCCGGCGGCTGGCAGGCCAGCTTGACCTGCCCTTTGTCGATGCCGATACCGAAATTGAGACTGCTGCGGGCATGTCGATTTCCGATATTTTTGATCGATTTGGCGAGCCATATTTCCGTGATGGCGAGCGCCGGGTCATTACCAGACTGATCGACGGCACGCCCAAAGTCATCGCAACCGGCGGCGGCGCTTTCATCAACGATGAGACACGCGCCCTGATTTTGCAAGCAGCACTTGCTATATGGCTTGACGCGGACCCGGCCATTTTGGCCGAGCGCGTGAAGCGGCGCGACACCCGGCCCCTGCTGCGCGGGCGCAACCCGCACGCCGTGCTGCGGGAGCTTTCGCGCGTGCGCAATCCCTATTATGCGATGGCGCCAATCCACATTGTCAGCAACCGTGCGCCACATCAAATCACCGTCGACGCCATCCTGAAGGCCCTTAGCCGGGAAAGCCTTGTACAACCATGATCGAAATTCCCGTTGAGCTGGGCGCGCGGCGCTATAGTGTTTTTATCGAAAGCGGGCTGCTCACCCGCGCAGAAAACCTGCTTGCGCCGCTTGCGCGCGGGCGCACCATGGCAATTGTTACCGACACCAATTTAGGCGTGCATCTGGCAACGCTTACCGCCGGGCTGGCGCGCGCCGGCGTGGGGACCGCCGTGCTTGAGCTGCCCCCCGGCGAGAACAGCAAAAGTTGGGAAACGCTGGCGCAGACCGTCGACTGGCTGCTTCATCTGGGGGTGGAGCGTGGTGACCATGTTGTGGCGTTGGGCGGTGGCGTCATCGGTGATCTGGTTGGCTTTGCCTGTTCCATCGTCAAGCGCGGCTGCAATTTTGTACAAATCCCCACCACCTTGCTGGCACAGGTCGATTCATCCGTTGGTGGCAAGACCGCGATCAACACCGTGGCCGGTAAAAATCTTGTCGGCGCATTTCACCAGCCGTCGCTCGTACTCATCGACCCCGACACGCTCAATACGCTACCCATGCGCGAAGTGCGGGCTGGCTATGCCGAGGTAGTGAAATATGGGCTGATTGACGACCCCGCCTTCTTTGCCTGGTGCGAGGAAAATGGCACTGCGCTACTCGCGGGTGATGGCAGGGCGCGCGGCCATGCCGTTGCGCATTGCATCACCGCCAAGGCGCGCATTGTCGCGCTGGATGAGCGCGAGACGACCGGCATGCGCGCGCTGCTTAACCTTGGTCACACTTTTGGCCATGCGCTGGAGGCGGACACCGGATTTTCCGACAGGTTGCTCCACGGCGAGGCGGTGGCAGCGGGCATGGCGCTGGCCTTTGGATATTCCGCCGCCCACGGGCTTTGCTCACCAGATGACGCGCGCCGCGTCAGCGCGCATGTTCGAAACGCCGGCCTGCCTGATGGCCTGGCCGCATCAGGTGTGGCTGCAAGCGGCGCCGCGCTGGTAGAGCATATGCGCCACGACAAGAAGATGGCAGGCGGCACGCTGCCCTTCCTCCTCGCGCATGGCATTGGCCAAACCTATCTTGATCACTCGGTCAACCTGGCAGATGTCGCGGCTTTTCTTGACAGGCAGCCGCGCTGATTTGCCAGTTTAGCGCCGCACGGCCGCCCAGGCGAGCCAAAACCAGCCAGCAATCATCACTACCCCGCCAACTGGCGTAATTGCCCCCAGCCAGCGGGGCAGGCCAAGCGCCATGAGATAGAGTGTCGCTGCAAACACGCCGCTGCCCGCGACAAACGCCCAGCCTGCCCCGCGTGCGCCAAGCGACATTGCCACAAGTGCTGCAACGGCGTGGACAAGCTGATATTGCCCGCCTGTCTTCAGCCACTCCGCCGCCGCGCCTTGTGCCCCATGTGCACCAAAAGCGCCCGCCGCCACTGCCACCGCGCCAGACACGGCGGCGGCCATCATCAACCAGTTCATTCCAGAGTTCCCCCGTTCTCATTTTTGGCGTTCTCATTTTTGGCCAGCAAGGCTGCCATCGACCGGTGCGTGAACATATTGCTCTTGCCTGCGCGCATATCCCCAGCGTCGGTCTGCGCTACCAGCCGCTCGGCATCGCGGCGGCGATATTCATCCTCGGTTCGGCTGATTTCTTCTGAGTCTATGCCCAGATTTTGCATTGCCTGGCGCGCCATGACGACGGCAGATTCCAGCACCTCTCGCACCGCGCCCGCCACCGGAGCGCCAGCCATTTTCATCAGGCTGCGCCGGTCATAGGCACGGACGAATAGCGCGGCTGCGGGAAATGCCTGATGAACATGCGCCAGCAAATCTGCGTCTATCACATCGCCATCGATACAGAACAAGACCGCCTGCGCATCTGCCGCACCCGCCTGGCGCAACATCTCAAGCCGGGTGCCGTCGCCATAATATACCTTCATGCCAAAGCTGCCCGCTGCTTCGATCACCTGCGGATCACGGTCTATCAACGTAACGGAAACCCCCTGGCCCGTCAGCATTTGCGCCACCGTTTGCCCAAACCGGCCATAGCCTATGACAAGCGCGCTTGCGCCGTCATTTTGCGGGGGCTGGAGCCCGGTCGCAAGCGGTGCAGGGCCAGCGCGCAAACGGCGCGTCGCACTCATCAAAAACGGTGTGGTCGCCATGGACAGGGTAACGATCGCGCCAAAAAGGCTGGCGGCTTCCGGCGCAATCAGCAGCGCCTTTTGCGCCTGAGCAAAGAGCACAAAGCCAAATTCGCCACCCTGGCTAAGCAATATGCCCAGCGCCAGCGCCGCTCGCCAGCGCATCCGAAATGCAAGGCCAATTACCATGATAATTGCCGCTTTGATGGCAATGAGCGCTACTGCCATGCCCAGCACAAACAATGGCCGCTCGGCAATTGCGTGCAAATCAAGCATCATGCCGACGCTGAGGAAGAACAGCCCCAGCAAAATCGCCCGAAACGGGTCGACATCAGCCTCCAGTTCGTGGCGATATGGGCTGTCCGCTAGCATTACACCCGCAATGAACGCACCAAGCGCGGTTGACAGGCCCAGCGCCTCCATGACAGCCGCACTCGCGATGACGGTAAACAGCCCGGCAAAGACAAACATCTCGCGCTCGCCCAAATTACCGATGAGCCGGAACAGTGGTCGCAGCAAAAACCGGCCCGCCAGCACCAGCCCGACAACCGCAAGCGCTGTGTAAACCGCCAGCAGCCAACCAGGCGGCGCATCCGCCGGGGCGGGCGCACGAGATAATGCCGCAACAATGGTAATGAGCGGCACAATCGACAAATCCTGAAACAGCAAGATTGAAAAAGCACGTTCGCCAAAAGGCGTGCGCAGTCGGCCAGCTGATTGCAACATTGGCAGCACCTGCGCTGTGGATGAAAGCGCAAGCGGCAGGCCAAGCGCCACCGCCGCGGCAAGGGTAAAGCCGCCGCCAACCGCCACAACCGCCGCAATCGCCGCGCTGCACAGCACCACCTGCAACAAGCCAAGCGCAAAAATATCCTGCCGCAACCGCCACAACCGCTGCGGGTTCAGCTCCAGCCCGACAATGAACAGCAACAAGGTAATCCCCAGCCCGGCAATGCCCATCTTCTGGTCTGCATGGCCAACAAACCCCAGCCCTTGTGGGCCAATGGCTGCGCCCGCAACAAGAAACCCAAGCGTGGCCCCAAGCCCCAATTTGCGGAACAGCAGCACAAAAAATAGCGAAAAACCAAGCAGCAACACAGCATCGCGCAGGCTTGATCCGCTCATGCGGCCTGCCCTTTGGCAGCAAAGACCGCAGCCTCGGCCACCGCCTCAAACGCCAGCCGAATCGAGGCATGGCGCGCGCTATGCGGCAAGGCAGGCGCAAATACCTCAATCCCTGGCCAATCCGGCTGCGGCCCTTTGCCCGTTAGCCACGCCGCCAGCGCATCGCGCGCGGTGGCCAGTTCTGCCGGACCACGGCCAATGGCGCTTGCCGCCATCAGCGTGGAAGATGCCTGGCCAAGCGCGCAGGCGCGAACCAGCATCCCAATCTCGCTCACCCGACCCGCAGCATCTAACGCAACATCCACGGTAACCCGGCTACCGCACACGGCGGATCGCTTTTCAACGCTCGCCATGGGTGCCGCCAGCCGGACGGGTGGCACCGCCGCGGCAAGGCGCAATATCTCACGGTTATAAAGTGCTGCGCTCACAAGTCAGCATCGCCCCTGCCGGTGTCATTAGCGGGCGCAGAGCCATTATCTGTTGCACCAAAAGTAGGCAGGCCCTGCCGCCGCCGGTCGACAAATTCGGCAATGCTGGCACTAGTGGCGTTCAACAGCGGATAGGTGCGCGATTTGGTCATCCAGCCCGGCCGATGGGCGGGGCCGCCGCCAACCGTGTCTGTTACCAACGCGATGAGCAAAAACGCCAGGCTGGCAAAGATCAACCCCTTCACCGCGCCAAAGCCAAGGCCCAATGCCCGGTCAAGCGGCCCCAGAACGGAAGACCGGGTGCGTGCGCCAATCCCCCTCGCCGCCATCCGCCCGCCAAAATAGGTAATGCCGACAATGAGCGCAAAAGCCAGCACCGCGGCTCCGGCTGCTGTGCCGACAATATCCGTCAACGCCCCCATTACTGGCGCATGAAGAAGGCGAAGCGCAAAAACCGTAAAAATCCATGCCATTAACGACAAAGCTTCGGAAACAAAGCCTCGCATCAACCCAAGAGCCGCCGTGCCGGCAACCAGCAGCAGCACAACAACATCAAGCGCAGTCAGTCCCATAATGCCATCGTCCCCGATATCGGCTGAACACAGATGGGGTTGCCCCCACGCCTGCGCTAGCCACGACCCAGCATATGGTCAACGAATGCCGCCAATGTCTTGAAGCCATTTATCGCCATCGCCTGATTTTCGCCCAAAAGCGCAGCAGGCGCCAGCGCGCGCTCAAAGCCCAGCTTTGCCGCCTCTTTAAGCCGCAGCGCCCCATGGGCGACAGCGCGAATCTCGCCCGATAACGCCACCTCGCCAAAGGCGACAGAACTGACAGGCACGGGCCGCTCGCTAAGCGCCGAGACGAGCGCTGCTGCCACCGCAAGATCGGCCGCAGGGTCTTGCACTCTGTAACCACCTGCTATGTTAAGATAAACTTCCGACGACGAAAAGCTCAGCCCGCAACGCGCCTCCAGCACCGCGAGAATCATTGCAAGCCTTCCAGAATCCCAGCCGACCACCGCGCGCCGGGGTGTTGCCCCACTCGCCAGCCGCACGACCAGCGCCTGAATTTCAACAAGCACGGGCCGCGTACCTTCAATCGCTGGAAAAACGGTGGTGCCGCTCACGCCTTCGTCACGCTGGGTCAAAAACAGGGCTGACGGGTTCGCAACCTCGCTCAACCCCTGTTCCACCATGGCAAACACGCCGATTTCATCGGTGCCGCCAAAGCGGTTTTTTATCGCGCGCAAAATGCGGTACTGGTGGCTGCGCTCTCCTTCAAAACTGAGCACAGTGTCGACCATATGCTCCAGCACGCGTGGCCCGGCGATGGAACCGTCCTTGGTCACATGACCAACAAGCACCACCGCTGTTCCGCGCTCCTTGGCAAAGCGGATCAACTCTTGTGCACAGGCACGCACCTGGCTGACAGTGCCCGGCGCGCCCTCAATCAGGTCGGAGTGCATAGTTTGTATCGAATCGATCACCAGCAGCGCGGGCGGGCGCCCCAGGCCCAGCGTGGTCAAAATATCGCGGGTCGATGTTGCAGCGGCAAGCTGCACCGGCGCATTGCCCAGCCCCAGCCGCCGTGCGCGCAGCCGCACCTGGTCTGCCGCTTCTTCGCCCGAAACATAGGCCACGGCATGGCCAGCGCACGCCAGCCGGGCCGCCGCCTGGAGCAGCAGCGTCGATTTGCCGATGCCAGGGTCACCGCCAATGAGCGTGGCCGATCCCTCGACAAACCCACCGCCCAGCGCCCGGTCCAGCTCAGCAATACCGGTTGGCAAACGCTCAGGCAGCGCAATCTCGCTGTCCAGCCCAACCATTTGCAGCGTCCGCCCGCCAGATTGCAGGTTATGCTTTGCCTGAAACGGCGTGACCGGGCCACCTGCCTCCTCGATCAGCGTGTTCCATTGCGCGCAATCGGCGCATTGCCCGGCCCAGCGCGTAGCGACCGAGCCGCACGCCTGGCAGACATATTTCTTTTGTGGTTTTGCCATGCATTTGCCCTAGCGCAAACAGAACGATAAGGGAACATGCTCACACGTGGCTGCGCCAAATAGTCATGGCCTGCCCTTGCCGTTCTGCGCGCGCGCCGCTATCGCCGCAGCCATGCAAGCGACAGAACTCCGCGTAGCATTGTTTAGCGGCAACTATAATTATGTGCGCGACGGGCCAACTCAGGCACTTAACCTGCTGGTTGGGCACCTGATGTCGCGCGGGGCGGCTGTGCGTGTATATTCCCCTGTTGGGCCACGTCCGGCTTTTGCCCCCACGGGTGACCTGGTTGGCGTGCCCTCTTTCTCCATTCCGGGGCGCAGCGAATATCGCGTGGCCATTGGCATGCCCAAGTCCATTCGGCGTGATCTGGCAGCGTTTGCGCCCAACCTTGTCCATGTCTCGGCGCCCGATATTCTGGGTCACCGCGCGGTTAGCTATGCACGCGCGCACGATATTCCCGTAGTTGCCTCGGTCCACACCCGGTTTGAAACCTATCTGCGCTATTATGGAGCCGGTTTTCTGGAGCCGGCGGCGCTGGCGATATTGCGGCGCTTTTACAGGCGGTGCGACGCAATTTTGCCGCCCTCGGCGTCGATGGCGGAGCTATTGCTAAAGCAGCGGATGAACTACGACATCGGCATCTGGTCCCGCGGGATTGACAGAAAAATCTTCACGCCATCGGCGCGCAGCATGGTGTGGCGGCGCTCGCTTGGCATCCATGATGATGAGATGGTGATCGGCTTTCTAGGCCGGCTGGTGCTGGAAAAAGGGCTGGACGTGTTCACCGCCGCCATTGCTGAATTGCAGCAGCGCGGCGTTGCCCACCGGGTGCTGATTGTTGGTGAAGGCCCCGCGCGGGATTGGTTTGCCGAGCGCGTGCCGGACGCGGTTTTCGCCGGATTTCAACAGGGTGCAGACCTTGGCCGTGCTGTCGCCTCGATGGATATGCTGCTCAACCCGTCGGTTACTGAAACCTTCGGCAATGTAACGCTTGAGGCTATGGCGTGCGGCGTGCCCGTGGTCGCCGCAATCGCAACGGGCAGCTCAAGCCTTGTCGATCATGGTGTGACGGGCAGGCTCGTCGCGCCAGATGATATTGCCGGGTTTGCCGATGCGCTCCAGGCATATTGCGAAAGCCGCGACCTTGCCGACGATGACGGCGCAGCGGGCGAGGCGAAGAGCCACGCCTTTGGCTGGGAGGCGATCAACCAAAGCGTACTCGACAAATATCTTCAGGTGCTGGCCCGGCGGGGGCGCTGAGGCACGCTTTGCACCGTGCGCCGCGTAAATCGCTTCGCGTCGCTCCATAAGCGGGTTCGCACAAATTTGTGCACCAGCACCGTCCACGGATTGACTATGCAGCGCCGGATGGAGGTGTTTTGCGGCGTCGCCCACTGCACCCCGTGCAGCGCACACAGCCAACCCATCATCGCAGCTTAATGATCGGCGGGTTTATTGAAAAATGGCCCAACCGGGGGCGACAAGCGGTGTCGGCGGGCATTGGCCATCTGCCTGCGCCCATGCCTTTGCGAGTGAGCCATGCTGGCTTCCACAGCCATTATGCGGCCCGAAGCAACCGGGTGTGAATATTCCATCAAAACCGGCTATGCAGCGCGCATGTCAGATCTTTTCGCCTCCACGCCCCAGCCCGATCGCAATCGGCCACCGGCCACCGCGCCGCTTGCCGACCGGCTGCGCCCGGAGGCGCTTGCTGATGTCGTGGGGCAAGATCACCTGACCGCAGCGCAAGGCGCCATCGGACGCATGGTGGCAGCCGGGCGCCTTTCCTCCATGGTTTTGTGGGGGCCGCCGGGCACGGGCAAGACAACCATCGCGCGGCTGCTGGCAGATGCGGTGAACATGCGCTTTGTTTCAATATCGGCGGTGTTTTCAGGCGTTGCCGACCTGAAAAAAGCTTTTGCCGAGGCACGTGAGCATGGCCGCGCTGGGGCACGCACATTGTTGTTTGTCGATGAAATTCACCGCTTCAACCGTGCGCAGCAAGATGGCTTTTTGCCCTATGTCGAAGATGGCACGGTAACGCTGGTTGGCGCGACCACCGAAAACCCGTCTTTTGAGCTGAACGCGGCGCTGCTCAGTCGGGCACAGGTGCTGATCCTCCACCGGCTGGGCGCGCAAGCGCTTGGCGCCCTGCTAGCCCGTGCCGAAGCGCTTGAGGGTCGTGCCTTGCCGCTCGATGAAAATGCCCGCGCCGCAATGATCGCCAGCGCTGACGGCGATGGGCGGTTTCTGCTCAACCAGGCCGAGACTCTGTTTTCCATCAAGCTGGTGGCGCCACTTGATTCAGCGGGCCTGTCGGCGCTGCTTCACCGGCGGGTAGCGGTGTATGACAAAGACCGGGAGGGGCATTACAACCTTATTTCCGCGCTCCACAAATCGATGCGGGGCAGCGACCCTCAGGCCGCGCTCTACTATCTTGCACGAATGCTCGTGGCGGGCGAGGAACCGCTCTACGTTTTGCGCCGGATCACCCGCTTTGCCAGCGAAGACATTGGCCTTGCCGATCCGCAGGCGCTGGTACAGTGCCTGGCCGCTAAGGATGCGTTTGAGTTTTTGGGAAGTCCGGAAGGAGAACTGGCAATTGCACAAGCCTGCCTTTACTGCGCCACCGCGCCAAAATCCAACGCCGCCTACAAAGCACAAAAACAGGCATGGAAAGCCGCGCGCAACACAGGCTCGCTCATGCCACCCGACAATATTCTCAACGCACCCACCAAGTTGATGAAAGACATAGGCTATGGCCGCGGCTATGCTTATGATCATGACGAGGATCAGGGCTTTTCGGGCGCTAATTACTGGCCGGCAGGCATGGCTCCGGCGACCTATTATCAACCAACCGACCGCGGTTTTGAAAAACGCATCGCAGAACGGATAAGCTATTGGGAAGGATTACGGCATGAGCGTGGGCAAGCGGCTGATGATTAGGCGGCTGGGACTGGCGGTTTTTGGCGCAGTTGCCCCCATTGCCGCAACCGTTCTCGCCCCCGCCGCCACCGCGCAACAAACGCCGCAGAGCCGCGCGCCCTCCACCCATGATCTGGCAATTGCGGCGGGTTACAAAGCGGGCATCACGTGCAGCGCCACCTTCATCGGCGGGCGGACAGAGGCGCAAATCGCCGCAGATGAACTAAGCGGCATCTATACCGATTATAACGCAATCGTCCCGCGCCTTGCTGCGAAGATTGACCGGGCGCAAGGCATAGTAAGCGTGGCCTATGGCGACGTTTTGCCGCCGCGCCTGGCCATCTGGTCACCGGCCACGGGCTGCACAACAATGCCTATTGGCACTCAGCCAGAGCGGCGCAGCGCGAGCTTTCTGCCCGTACCTGCCGTTTCGGGAGGCAGCGCTGCGCCATGGCCAATGGGAGATGCCCTGCCGCGCATCTCCCGCCCCGCTCTGCCCCCTGTTGCCGCAGCTTTTGACGGTACAACTTATGGACGGAGCAAAACCACCGGCGTCGTCGTGCTGAAAGCGGGGCAACTGGTTGCCGAGCGCTATGCCGATGGCTTTGGCCCTTTCACCGCCCAACGCACCTGGTCGGTCGCCAAAAGCATTACCGGCACATTGGTGGGCATGGCGGTAAAGCGCGGCGTGCTGAACTTGAACGCCCCCGCCCCGATTGGCACCTGGCAGATAAAAGGAGATCCGCGGCGCGCAATAACGCTTGATAATCTGATGCGCATGGCCAGCGGCCTGCATAGCGACACCGCGGGCAACCGCACAGACGCTGTGTATTTTGGCGGCACCACCGTGCCCGAAGGCACGCTCCACTGGCCGCTCGAAGCGCGGCCGGGCACTCGGTTTCGCTATGCGAACAACGACATTTTGCTGGCAATGCTATCGGTACGCACAGCACTTGGCGACAAGCTCTACGCCACCTTCCCGCGCGACGCGCTGTTCAGCAAAATCGGCATGGCGCACACCGTTGGCGAGACCGACTGGCAGGGCAATTACATCGGCTCAAGCCAGGTGTGGACCACGGCGCGAGATCTTGCCCGGTTCGGCTTGCTCTATGCAAATGACGGACTGTGGAACGGCGAGCGCTTGTTGCCACAAGGATGGCGCAGCTATGTGAGCACGCCCTCCGGGCCGCAGCCGGGCACGGGAGAATTTGGCTATGGCGCAACATTTTGGCTAATGAACAAGTCTGCCGGTGTTCCGGCCGACACATTTTCCGCCGACGGCAATCGGGGGCAATATGTTGTTATCATACCCAGCCGGAACATCGTCATCGTCCGGCGCGGAGAAGATGCAGGCGGCGGCGGCTTTGACATTGCTAAATTCACCGCAGACATTGTGGCGGCACTGCACTAAGCTTTTAGCGGGGCATCCGTGCCGAATTATGGCATTTCGGCTGGCGAAATCGACATATTAAGCCAATCCAGGGCTGGACCTTCGGCAAAACCTGACGCATGGGAGCACCGCGCATTGTCGCACGCCGGTTTAGCTCAGCTGGTAGAGCAGCGGTTTTGTAAACCGAAGGTCGCGGGTTCGATTCCTGCAACCGGCACCACGCCCCCAAAGCTGTCAACTGCCGCGCGCGCTTTGGGGAATGCGCGCCTGCTGCCTATCGCGCCGGGCCAGGCAACCATGCTAGGCTCGAAAACCACGGCGCATCTCTTAAGCGCGCGGGAATATTTGGGCGGCAATATGCCAGCACCGGCACTACCGGGCGGCGCCAAGGGGGAGGTTGCATGATCCGCGAAAAGGAACTTCGCCTGGCGCTGGTCTGCTATGGTGGCATCAGTCTGGCCGTTTATATGCACGGCATCACCAAGGAAATCTGGCGGCTGGCCAAAGCGAGCCGCAATTTTCATGACGCAACGCCCCCCCACAGCGGCAGCCAGGGCGTTTACCGCGCGCTTCTGGAAGAAATTGAGGCCGAGCACGGCCTTAAACTGCGTGTGCTGGTTGATATTATCGCAGGTGCAAGTGCCGGCGGCATCAACGGCATTTTCCTGGCACAGGCAATTTCGACCGGCCAATCGCTTGAGCCGCTGACCGACTTATGGCTGATGTCGGCTGATATTGATGCGTTGCTGGACCCTGAGCATGCGCCATGGGGGCGGCTTACGAAAATCTGGGCGCTGCCCATCGTCTGGCTGGCGCAGCGCCGCAGCGGTGAGCAGATAAGCGCCATGGATGATCGCAGCGCCCGCCGCGAAGTTCGCGCAAAACTGTCGCGCTTCGTCCGCTCGCGGTGGTTCGAGCCTCCATTTGGCGGAGCGCGGTTCAGCAGCCTCATGTTCGAAGCGTTCGATGCGATGATGCACGCTGAAAAAGGCCCGCGCCTGTTGCCGGATGGCCAGCCGCTCGACCTGTTTGTAACCGTGACCGATTTTGCCGGCCATGCCGAGGTGCTGGCGCTCAACTCGCCCCCTAAGGTGATGGAAACCGAGCACCGGCTGATCTTCCCCTTCACGGATCACGGCCGCCACGCCGAAACACTGGCCCACCCCGGCGAGCTTGTCTATGCCGCCCGCGCGACGAGCAGCTTTCCCGGCGCTTTCCCGCCGTTTACTGTTGCCGAAATGGACAAGGTGCTTGCCAAACGCGGGGCAGCATGGCCGGGCCGGGCGGCTTTTCTCCAGCGTATTTTGCCCCGTCAGGCGGAAAATGGCACCGAGGAACAAGCCGTGCTCATCGACGGTTCGGTGCTTGTCAACGCCCCGTTCGGCCCGGCAATCGACGCGCTGCGAGAGCGACCCGCCCGGCGGCAGGTCGACCGGCGCTTTGTCTATATCGACCCTAATCCCGGCGGGAAGAACCGCGCTGGCCGCACCGGCGCGGTTCCGGGGTTTTTCCAAACAATCATCGGGGCGATATCCGAGCTTCCACGCCAACAGCCCATCCGCGACAATCTGGAATCGATTGCTGAACGCTCGCGGCGGATAGAGCGGATGAACGCTATCATCACCGCCATTCGCTCCGAGGTGGAGGCGCAGGTGGAGGCGCTGTTTGGCTATACGCTGTTTCTCGATCATCCAACCGTCGCGCGGCTGGGTAACTGGCGGCGGCGGGCGCAAAATGCCGCTGCCAGCAAGGCGGGCTATGGCTATGCTGCCTATGGCCATGTGAAGCTTGCTGGAGTGATCGATCTGATCACTACGATGTTGCAAAGCGTTGGCGGCGACACGGGCGACGACGAGCGGAGGGAGGGCATTAAGGCGCTTGTCACCGCAGCCATCAGCGCCAGGGGCATGACGCATGGCGAGCCGACCTTTTCAGGCGGCACCAGCCCGGCCACCATTAATTTTTTGCGCAACTACGACCTTGGCTTTCGCATTCGCCGGCTGCGAATGCTCGCACGCCGCCTGGGCGAGGTTGAAGCCGATTATGAAGAAACGCAAATCGGCGCACTGCGTGAAGCCATTTATGCCTGTCTGGCGGTATATCTTGAGTGCAAACGCACCGAGACACACATGGCGCTACGCCCTGCTATTTTAGCGATGAAAAACAATGCCGAGCAGGTGATGGACGGCTTTGCCGCCTCGCTGAACCTCAAAGCGCTGGATGAAGAGACCGATGCACGGCTGGCGGGCGCACTGGCCAAGGTTTCCCGCGAGGTTCGCCGACCAATGCTGCTCGCCTATCTCGGCTTTCCCTATTATGATGTCGCAACATTGCCACTGCTTCAGGGCGAAGGGGTTGATGAGTTTGACACCATCAAGGTTGATCGCATCTCACCAGACGACGCTGCCGCCATTCGCCGGGGTGGCGCAGAAGCAACACTCAAAGGTATTCAATTCAACAGTTTTGGTGCGTTTTTCAGCCGGTCCTACCGCGAAAATGATTATCTGTGGGGGCGGCTCCACGGCGCGGAACGGCTGATCGACATCATCGCCTCCACTTTGCCTGCTGCCATGCAAATGTCGGCAGACCGCGTTGCCGCAGCTAAGCGTGCCGCGTTTCTCGCCATTCTCGACGAGGAGGAGCCCAAGCTTACCGCAATCGCCGCGCTCATCGCTACCTTGCGCAACGAAATTGGCTAGTGCTGGCAAATCGCTGCAAACCGGCCTAGAATGAGCCCCTGTTGTGCTGGGAGCGGTGGATCAATGCAGTTTTTAAAAACGCTGTTCTGGGTGTTGCTGGCTATCATCGTCGCCGTTTTTGCCGCGAACAACTGGAAACCGGTGCAAATCCTGCTTTGGGCTGGCCTCGTCGCGGAAATAAACCTGCCCCTTCTCCTTTTGCTGTCGTTCCTGGCAGGATTTTTGCCGGTTTTGCTGGTTCATCACGCTGTAAAATGGCGACTACGGCACCGGCTTGGCATGGCCGAACGCACGGTCGAGGAACTGCGCACAACGATTGTTGCTGCATCCACGCAGCACCCAGGACAGGCGGAAATCACCGACGAACCGGTAAATGCGCTCATGCCAGTCCTCACCGCTGTTCCGCCGGGTGTCGCATGACCACCAAGATATTCGTTGCGCTCGACACGCCAGATATCAGTCGCGCGCGCGCGCTTGCCACACGGGTGCGCCACCATGTCGGCGGCATGAAGCTGGGGCTGGAGTTTTTTGTAGCCAACGGCATCGCAGGCGTGCGCGAAATGGCCGAGCTTGGCTTGCCGGTTTTCCTTGATTTAAAGCTGCACGACATTCCCAACACCGTGGCAAAGGCGGTGCAGGCGCTTGCATCGCTCCAGCCTGCTATATTGACAGTGCACGCCGCAGGCGGCCGGGCGATGCTGGAAGATGCCAAAGCCGCCGCGCCAAGTGGCACCAAGGTGGTAGCCGTTACCATGCTCACCAGCCTTGACACAGCAGACCTGGCAACAACCGGCATCGCCGGTGATCCGCATAGCCATGTTGAGCGGTTGACACGGCTGGCGATGGAGGCCGGGCTGGACGGGGTGGTGTGCTCTGGCGCGGAGGTGGCAGCTGCCCGGCAGCTTTGGCCCAAAGGTTTTTTTGTAGTGCCCGGCGTACGCCCGGCAGACGGCGTTGTCGGCGATCAAAAGCGAGTAACCACGCCGCGCGCCGCGATCGACGCTGGCGCTTCGATCATCGTCATCGGCCGCCCGATAACCCAGGCAGCAGACCCGGACCAGGCCGTGCGCGCGATTGCCGCCACGCTATAGGACGCCAAACCGCTCAGCGCTGCATCATCGACCAAAAGCGCGGGCCACCGCCCCGCACGCACCATTTCTGTGTTACTTCAAAGCCAAGCCCGCGCTAAAAGGCCAGATTACGCTCTGTCGCCGTCTCCAGAGATGCTGGCAGCCCGCCGCCGGCTATCCGCTCAAGGCCGACGCGCGCAACAAGACACCCCACCCAGCCCTTTGCCCTGATGCGCCGGATCGCAACCGGCAACATGCAAATACCAAAAACTCCCTTTGGGCATATACGCCTCTATCGCCGCCTAAACTGCCATTGCCCTGGCAATCGCGCGCGCAAAGGTGAGGATCGGTGACAGGGCAAGGGGCAACATCTCTCCAGCAGAAATGGACGTATGGCCAGGCGCGCGCCGCATGGTTGCTGCACGGCCCCTGTCGGCAGGCAGCTTGATGCCGTGGGCTACATCTGCGTCAAACAGCAGTGCAAACAATGTGGGCAATTGCTGCCTGTGCACCGGCTTATCGGAAAAAAATCCAGCCAATTGCCGCATCATCTGCAAAAGGCGCGAGCGCGCATGTTGCAAACCGGGCCCCGGTCTTCCGGTATGGCAAGTCGCACCGACATCACCACGCCCAACCTTCAAACACTACCGCGCGCCACAAAATGTCAGGCCGCGCCGCCAGCTTTTTCCTTTTTGCTATAAACGCGCACCGGCTCCTTGCGCCCCTCGATCACATCCTTGTCAACCATCACCTGATCAACGCCATCCATGCCTGGCAGGTCGAACATCGTGTCGAGCAGCATCCCTTCCAGAATAGAACGAAGCCCGCGCGCGCCCGTTTTACGATCAATCGCCTTTTTGGCCACGGTCACCAGCGCATCCTCAGTGAAATCGAGCTGAACATTTTCCATGTCAAACAGCTTTTGATATTGCTTCACCAGTGCATTTTTAGGCTCGGTCAAAATGGTAACAAGCGCTGGCACATCGAGATCTTCCAGCGTCGCAATAACCGGCAGGCGGCCAACAAACTCCGGGATCAACCCAAATTTCAGCAAATCTTCCGGCTCTACCGATTTCAGCGTTTCGCCCGTGCGACGCTCTTCGGGCGCTGCGACATAGGCGCCAAAGCCAATCGATTTGCCCTGAAGCCTGTCTCCAATAATTTTTTCCAGCCCTGAAAAGGCGCCACCGCAGATGAAGAGAATGTTAGTCGTGTCGACCTGCAAAAATTCCTGCTGTGGGTGTTTGCGCCCGCCCTGTGGCGGCACGCTGGCGGTGGTGCCCTCCATCAGCTTCAAAAGTGCCTGCTGAACACCCTCGCCGCTCACATCGCGCGTGATGGAGGGGTTTTCCGCCTTGCGGCTGATTTTGTCGATTTCGTCAATATAAACGATGCCGCGCTGCGCCCGCTCGACATTATAATCGGATGCCTGGAGCAGCTTGAGAATGATGTTTTCCACATCCTCGCCCACATAGCCCGCTTCCGTCAGCGTAGTTGCATCGGCCATGGTGAAGGGTACATCGAGAATGCGCGCCAGCGTTTGCGCAAGCAGCGTCTTGCCGCAGCCGGTTGGGCCAACCAGCAAAATGTTGGATTTTGCCAGCTCGACATCGGCGCCCTTTTGCCCGTGGTTCAGGCGCTTATAGTGGTTGTGCACCGCAACCGAGAGCACGCGCTTGGCGCGCTTTTGGCCAATGACATAATCGTCGAGCACGTTGCAGATTTCCTGCGGGGTCGGCACGCTGCCGTCCTTTTTGGAAACGAGGCTCGATTTCGTCTCTTCACGGATGATGTCGTTGCACAGCTCAACGCACTCGTCACAGACAAACACCGTTGGCCCGGCAATCAGCTTGCGGACCTCGTGTTGCGACTTACCGCAAAACGAGCAGTAGAGTGTACTCTTGGAATCGCCGCCGGTCAGCTTCGTCATTCAACACATCCTTCGCGCCGCCAAGGCACGCACATGGGCGGGGATAGTAACCTGCTCCCCTTCAATCCTACAATCACCAAAATAGCGTTTATAGACGCCATCCTGATCAAGCCGCGGCACTCGCTGAATCTTCAGCCGAGCCTGGCCGCTTGTCAAAAACTTCGTCAATCAAGCCAAAAGCCTGCGCTTCGCTTGCGCTCAAAAACTTGTCGCGCTCCATGGCGTTTTCAATCACGTCGAGCGGTTGCTTGGTGTATTTTGCGTATAACTCGTTCATACTGTGCCGAATTCGCAAAATTTCCTTAGCCTGAATTTCGATGTCGCTCGCCTGACCCTGCGCCCCACCCGATGGCTGGTGGATCATGATCCGAGAATTGGTCAGCGCAACGCGCATTCCCGGTTCGCCAGAAGCGAGCAGGAAGCTCCCCATCGACGCCGCCTGACCAATGCACACAGTGCCCACTTTGGGGCGAATATACTGCATGGTGTCGTGTATCGCCATGCCCGCAGTCACCACGCCGCCGGGCGAGTTGATATACATGAAGATGTCTTTTTTCGGATTTTCCGATTCGAGGAACAAAAGCTGCGCGGTGATGACCGAGGCCATATGGTCCTCCACCTGGCCCGTTACAAAAATAATCCTCTCGCGCAGGAGGCGCGAATAAATGTCGAAACTGCGCTCCCCCCGGTTGGATTGCTCAATAACAACGGGGATAAGCGAGTCGTGGAGCGGGTGCATCAAGTTCAAATCCTAGCAGCGTTTACATGTCATATATCTGGTCTGGAGCCGCAAGGCGCAACCCCCCAACCGTCACGGCGAGCATCGCGGCTTGCGCCGGGCGAAATGGGAGATTACCCCGGCGCCTCCAAATAAAGGGTTTCCAATGCCACATCGCGACATCAGCCTTTCCCGGCTCAACGACGAAGAAGAAGACCGCCCTGCTGCATCTGGCCTGCTTATGGCCAAGTTTTTGGAGGCGCGCACGGTACTTATTTTTGGTGGTATCGACCAAAAGCTGGCGCAAACCGTGTCGGCACAGCTCCTCTATCTTGACCATATCAGCCATGATCCCATCAAGATTTTCATCAACTCGCCCGGTGGCCATGTCGAGTCGGGTGATACAATTCACGACATGATCAGCTTCCTTGCCTCGCCCGTTGCGGTTATCGGCACCGGTTGGGTGGCCAGCGCTGGCACGCATATTTTCCTTGGCGCGCCAAAAGAGCGTCGCTTTTGCCTGCCAAACACGCGCTTTCTCATCCATCAACCATCGGGTGGCGCGGGCGGCCGCGCGAGCGACATTGCCATCCAGGCGCGCGAAATTGTAAAAATGCGTGAGCGGCTTGCCCAGGTCATCTCCAAAACGACCGGGCAACCGATTGAGCGCGTGCGCGACGACATCGACAAGGATTATTGGATGGATACCGACGAGGCCAGAGAATATGGCATTCTCGGCACCGTTATCAACAAAGCGAGCGATATCAGCTTTTAATCCGCGCCGGTGCCCGGTGCCGGGTGCGCGAGATAGGCCAGCCGCCGCATCTCGCGCCGCCCGCGCACCACGGTATCAAGAATAAGGCCAGCAAAGGCCGAAAGCGCAGCCAAAATCATCAGCCCAGTCACGAGTATTGCCGTGGGCAGCCGCGGCACCAGGCCGGTGTGCATATAGGTCATCGCCAGCGGCCCGGCGAGCATAACTCCAAAAAGCGCCAGCGCCGCCCCAATCGCGCCAAAAAACCACATGGGCCGCTCGATGCGGTAGAGCATGATGATGGTGCGGATGATACGAAAACCATCGGAATAGGTGCTAAGTTTCGAGACAGAACCTTCAGGTCGGGCAAAATAGGGAGTCGCCACTTCGCCTACTGGCATTTTAAGCTCCAGCGCGTGCACGCTCATTTCCGTCTCGATTTCAAAGCCTCCGCTCAGCACAGGAAAACTTTTAACAAATCGTCTGGAAAACACCCTGTAACCAGATAGGATATCAGTAAAACTACGTCCGAATAGCTGTGTCAACATCCGCGTGAGCACGGCGTTACCAAGCTGATGGCCGCGTCGATAAGCTGCCTGCGCCTGTGTCACGCGCGCGCCAACCACCATGTCGAGTTGTTCGCCCAGCAACCGCGCAACCAGCACCGGCGCTGAGGCCGCATCATAGGTCGCATCGCCATCGGCCATTACATAAATGTCGGCGTCAATATCGGCAAACATCCGCCGCACGACATTACCCTTGCCCTGTAAGCGCTCTATGCCGACAGCCGCACCGGCTGCGCGCGCGCGCGCAACCGTCTCATCCCGGCTGTTATTATCGTACACATATATGGTTGAGCCGGGCAGCGCGGCTCGAAAGCCGGCGATCGTCTGCGCAATCGCGGCTTCCTCATTATAACAGGGCAGCAAGACGGCAATGCGCGGCGCTTTGCTCATGCCCTGCTGCCGCGCAACTACCATGCCCCTGCGCTCATCAATTTTGCTCCGGCAAGGGCGCTTCTGGCCCGATCAGCCTTGGTCTGCCGCGGGCTTTGCCTTTTTGGCGGCCGGCTTGCGAGCGGGCTTGGCGGGAGCATCTTCTGCCACCACGTCTGCGGCAGGAGCATCCTCAACCTTTTTTGCCTTTTTGGGCGCGGCCTTGGCCGGCTTTTCCGCCGCTGGAGCATCAGCGCTCTTGGCAGCGGGCTTGGCTTTGGTTTTGACTGCGGGTTTTTCATCATGCTCATGGTCGCAATCTGGTCCATGGACATGGCCGTCCTCTGATTCAATCGCTTCTTCAAGCTCTTCACGAGTTACGTTGCGCTCGCTGATTTCTGCACGCTCAAACAGCCAGTCGACCACCTTGTCTTCATAAAGCGGCGCACGGAGCTGGGCTGCAGCCATTGGCTCTTGCCGAACATATTCGATAAACCGGGTACGTTCTTCCGGGCGATATTGCTGCGCTGCCTGCGCGATCAGCCGGTTCATCTCCTGTTGGGTAACCTCAACGCCATTAGCCTGGCCGATTTCCGACAACAACAAGCCAAGCCGCACGCGACGCTCGGCAATGGCACGGTAGTCATCGCGCTCTGCCTCCATCTCGGCAATCGCCACAGCGGGATCGGCTTCGCCTTGCGCCTCTTGCTGCAATTGCGCCCAAATCTGCGTAAACTCCGCCTCCACCATCGAAGGCGGCACAGGAAAATCATGCCCCTCGGCCAGTTGGTCGAGCAGCTTGCGCTTCATGTGTGTACGGGTCAGCCCATTATGTTCCTGCTCCAGTTGCCCTTTGAGCAAACCGCGCAACTGCTCCAAACTTTCCAGGCCTAGCGACGTTGCCAGTTCCTCATCGATCACCGTCTCTTTGGCGATACGGATGGCTGTGATCTTAAGATCGAAAACCGCGTCTTTGGCCCGCAAATCATCCACAACATAATCATCGGGGAATGTCACGTTCACCACATGATCATCACCGGCCTTTACACCAACCAACTGGTCTTCAAAGCCAGGAATAAGCCGGCCGGAGCCGATTTCGACCCCCATGTCCTCACCTGTGCCGCCCTCAAACACCACGCCGTCCACCTTGCCGGCAAAATTCATTACCACAAGGTCGCCAGTTTTGGCGGCATAACCTTCTGGTGCGTCTTCATGGCGTTTTTGCTGCTCGGCAAAACGCAGCAACTGCGCCTCGACCGCGTCGTCGCCAACTGGCGCCACCAGCCGTTCCAGCTTCAACGTGTCGATTGCCGGTGTCGGCACATCTGGCAGCACCTCGAGGGTCACGTCGATATTGGCGTCCTGGCCAATTTCAAAACCATCCTCCAGCGACACGCTGGGCTGCATGGCCGGGCGGATGCGCTGTTCGGTGATGAGCTGCTGAATACCATCTTGAATAGAGCCATTGAGCGCATCCTGCGTCAGCGACGGGCCATGCATCTTGCGAACAAGATTGGCCGGCACCTTGCCGGGACGAAAGCCGGGCATGCGGATTTGCGGGGCCACACGCCGGATTTCAGCGTCAACCCGCGCTTCGATATCTTTTGCGGTAATCGTGAGCTTGTAGGCGCGCTTCAGGCCCTCGTTCAACGTCTCAACAGTCTGCATTGTTTGGCTCTATGCTTTCATCAACTGATCGAAAAAAGAAATTCTGTGCGGCACCCAGCCTTGCCAATCGGGCGACGAAGCTGGTGCCGGCAAAGGGAATCGAACCCCATATTGGGCAACACCGCAACCCGTAGCCAACAACTGAGCAGCAAAAAAACTGCCCGTTACCAACAGAATCACAGTCGCCTTACCCCAGCTCCGCTCCGCTACACCATGGCATATTTGGGCACGCGCCAACCACTAAGGGGCGGCACATAGTCGAGGATGACGATTATGACCAGCCATGAAATGTTTGCCCAGCCCCCTGCCCGCAGCACTGCGGTGCGCACAGACAGGCAATCACCCGCCAGACGCCACATAAATTGCGCACCCATTCCAGCAATTGCTTGCCCTGCGGCCCATCCCGGCTGTAAGCGGGCGCGATGCGGCTATGGCGAAATTGGTAGACGCGACGGTTTTAGGTACCGTTGGGCAACCGTGGGGGTTCGAGTCCCTCTAGCCGCACCATTCCCTGAACAGTAGCAGCGATTGCGGCTGCACGAAGGGCGCCGGACCAAAGCCGGGCGCCGGACCAAAGCCGGGCGCCGGCCTTCGCTCCACACGGATAAAATACTCAAATCTGCCCGGCGGATCACATTCGAAACAAAATATTCAATACGCCTTAACAACGGGCTGACACGCAACCAATTCTGCCGATATACAAGCTGCTTAGCTGCGCTACCATATTAGCTTGGCGCAAAGGAGTTGGCCTATATGCGATACTTTCCCGTTGCGATGGCAGCAGCAATTTTTTTGCCGGGGGTAGCGCGTGCTGATGACAAGCCGGTATTTGGCCCACCGCCTATTTGGGTGAAGCCGGTGAAGCTTTCGCCTGAACCCGCCAAAGCTGACGACAGCGCCGTCAGGGTAATATTGCAGGATCAGCAAGCCAGGCTCGAACCGGGTCATCAATCGGTCTATTTCGAGTTCGTCATCAAAATTCAGTCGCCGCAAGGGCTCTCTGCCGGGAATATTTCCTTACCATGGCGCCCAGATACCGATGTGCTGACGGTGCACAAGGTCCACATAAAACGCGAAGACCAGATTATTGATGTCCTTGCCGCTGGCCAAACCTTTACGGTAATCAGGCGGGAGCAAAACCTGGAAAATGCTGTGCTTGATGGTTTGCTAACTGCGAACATCCAACCAGAAGGACTGCAGGTCGGTGACATTCTTGAATTCGCCGCCACCATCGTATCCAGCGATCCCACACTGAAAAATCACGTCGAACAGGTGGGCGCCATGTGGGACTCCTCCTCTATCGACCGGGCCCATTTGCACATCGAATGGCCAAGCAGCCTGCCCATCCGGATTCGCCAAACCGCAGCGTTGCCAGCTATCAAAACTATGACCACGGGCAAGACAACGTCGTTTGAATTGTCGCTCGACAACACTCAGCCGGTTATTGCACCCAAAGGCGCGCCGCAGCGCTACTCCATAGGACGCCTTGTCGAGGCAACCGATTTTGCCGGCTGGGCAGACCTGGCCGCGCTGATGGCGCCGCTATACGCAAAAGCGTCCACGCTGCCCGCGCAAGGGCCACTGCTTGCGGAGCTGGAGCGGATTCGCGCCCTGTCACCGAACGCAAAAATCCGCGCGGAGGCGGCATTAGCGCTTGTGCAGGACCGGGTCCGTTATGTGGCGCTGGCCTTTGGCGCGGGTGGGCTGGTGCCAGCAGACACAGCGACAACCTGGGCACGGCGATTTGGCGATTGTAAAGGCAAGACCGTGCTTTTGCTCGGGCTGCTTCATGCGCTGGGCATTCAAGCCGAACCTGTGCTGGTGAACACGACTTCGGGTGATGGCCTTGATCAGCGACTGCCGATGGTGGGCCTGTTCAACCACGTACTGGTGCGCGCCACTATCGGCGGGAAGGTGTACTGGCTGGATGGAACCCGAACCGGCGACACAAACCTGGAGCGGATAAACACCCCCGCCTATAGCTGGGGTTTGCCCATAATGCCGTCAGGCGCCGCCCTGATCAGGCTAATGCCCCCGCCGCTGGAGCAGCCGTCAGAGGACGTTGCTATCAAAATAGATGCAACCGCCGGGCTGACCATTCCGGCCCCTATCAAAATCAAAACCATTTTTCGCGGAGACGGCGCTTTTGCGACAAATGTTGCCCTGACCAATATGAGCAAGACAGTTCGCGAAACTGCTCTGCGCGATTATTGGAAAAATCTTTATGACTTTGTCGAAGTAAAATCCGTAACGACCAACTTCGATGCCAAGCTGGGTGAACTTAACCTGTTGATGGACGGCATCGCGCGAATGGAATGGAAGAACGGCTGGTACGAGACCGACGGCACTGGTGTCGGGTTTAAAGCCAATTTCAGCCGTGACGCAGGCCAGGATCAAACAGCACCATTTGCTGTTGCTTACCCTTATTACACAAAATTATCTGAAACTATTTTACTGCCGCCAGGTTTTAAAAATACGCGCGCGGTGAAAAAAGCCGATGTTAATGAAACTGTTGCCGGAATCGAATATCGTCGACATGCGGAGATACTGAACGGTGTCTTTACAATTGAAAAGACAGAACGAAGCGTTGTTGCAGAATTTCCTGCCAAGGATGCGGTGGCAGCACAAAGCGCGTTGCGTCGTTTGGCAGATTTGACTGTTTATCTACAAGCCCCTTCAAACTACACGTCAACAAAGCAGGAAGAAGCAAATATCATTGATTCTACGCCTAAAACTATTGACGAGTTCATGAATCGTGGCAATAATTTTGCTCAAAAAGGAGATTTAGATTCTGCATTAAAAGATTATGAGCATGTTATTTCGCTAGATCAGAAGAATATTTCTGCATTAGTATCGCGTGGCGTTGTATATGTTTTAAAAGAAAAATTTAACTCAGCAACAAAAGATTTTGACGCCGCTTACGCCATTGACCCTTTAAATCCATTAATACTAAGAGGTCGTGGTATTTTTGCTGAAAAGAAACTTAACTTTGAAGCCGCATTGGCAGCTTATACAACAGCAATTGAACGTGACCCTAAAGATTATTATTCACTAACCCAACGCGCGCAGATTAACTTTAGGCTTAAAAATGAGGAAGCTGCGTTTCTGGATGCCGGGGCAGCGTTAAAACTGGAGCCACAGTCGATTGATCTATATTTGCTGCGCGCCAACATTCTAATACACCGCGGGAAAAAGGATGCGGTCGCCAAAGAGGCGATGGCGGCAGTGGCGGCAAACCCAAAAAATCAATATGCGCGTGTGGTCGCAGCCAAAATCTACGCCGGGCTCGGTAAAAATGCAGCGGCGATGCGGGAATATGACATCGCGCTCGCAATCAAACCTGAGGCATATATTTATATCAACCGCAGCCAAAGCCGCCCGCGATCCGACTTTGCCGGGCGCCGTGCCGATGTTGAAGCTGCACTCAAGCTGGAGCCGACATTCAGCGCCGCTCTTACTGCAAAAGCGCAGCTTCAGTTGGATGAAGGAAACTTTGCCGGTGCAATCTCCAGCTATTCCGAAGCGCTGAAGGATGATCCCGGCGATAAGGAAATACTTGCTGCCCGCGGCACCGCCTACGCCAAATCGGGCAATCAGGCCCTTGCGGAAAAAGATTTTGCAGAATTACGCGCCAAGGCGAGCAGCGCGGCGGAGCTCAACAAATTGTGCCGGTCCAAAGCAACAGCCGGGTTAGCGCTCGACGCCGCATTGGCAGATTGTAACGCTGCATTGATTAAAGAACCTGAAAACCCGGCCGCACTCGACAATCGTGGCTTTGTTTTTCTCCGCCTTGGCCGGTTGGATGAAGCAATCGCAGATTATGACCGGGCGCTGGCTATCAAGCCAGCCGAATCATCTTCGCTATTTGGCCGGGCAGTTGCCTGGGCGCGCAAAGGGAACAAGGCCAAATCAGCACAAGATGCTGCAGCCGCAAAAAAAATCAGCCCACCCATTCAAGCCCTGTTCAAAGCATATGGGATCAAGCTTTAGCGGATAATATGAGCCAGAAGCGCTTCGCTGCGCATCGACAGTTCGCGCCAGACAATAGCGGTTGATGCGCAGGCTCTTTTGAGGTCTGTGCAGGCAGACTGGCTGCACAGACGCTATCGGGCATCCCGGACCATTGCTGCAAAAGAAACTGTTTGGCAGTGGTCGGGGAGACAGGATTCGAACCTGCGACATCCTGCTCCCAAAGCAGGCGCGCTACCAGACTGCGCCACTCCCCGACTGCGATGGCCCCTAGGGGGTCAAACCCCCTGCCGTCAACGCCCGACTGATATTAAAACGCCGCAACAGACGATTTAGCCGGTTTTGGTGGGCCCGGCAGGACTCGAACCCGCAACCTGGCCGTTATGAGCAGCTGGCTCTACCATTGAGCTACAGGCCCCACCAAGCGCCCGGTTAGCGGAAGGCACGCCGATATGGCAAGCGGTGTTACGCATGCTTTATCTGCGCGATGAGTTCATCAGCAGAAATTGCCACCACGCCAAGCCGCTGCAACAGGCTCAATATCTCATCCCACCACCGCCAAAAATTGGCCAAATCCGCCGCATCGCGGACATAGGGCGTGTGGCCGGGCACAAGCGATGGCGAGTGGAACGAAAAATTTAACACCTCCCCCCCCTCGCCCACCGCCACACGCACCGCCTCGGCCGCGTCGCGCAGCGGCATATGTTCAGGCGACAAAGCAATGCGCGCCACCGCTCCCAGCCGCGCCAGCACGCCGGGGCCATGGGGCAAGCGCTGCGAATGGCGATAAATCGCCGGGCCAAGCCGCCGCGCCCAGCCGGTAAACACCGTCGTCAGCGGCAATTCCACCAGTGCGCCGCCAGGGCCAAAGCGAAAAGCATGGTTGCCGATTGCGCTAAAATCTGGCCCGCCGTGGTGCGTATAAGCGTAGCGCGCACGCATCGAGCTATCTAACCGATAGCCGTGCTCAACCAGCAGCGCAGCGGTGTTTGGCCCAATCCCGTAGCGCCCGGCCCGATAAACCCTCGGCGCGCGCCCAAAGGCTGCGCTAATTGCGCTGGTGAGCAGCCCCAGCTTCGCCGCCTCCAGCGGCTGAGCAAGGTTGCCCGGAAAACTGTTGAACACCGATATTTCTTCGCCAAAAGGCGGGTTGACCCATGGGTGCAGTTGCGTGCCAATGGATGACCGGCCATCTTCCAGCAACTGGCAGAGCATATCCACCGCGCGCAAATCGCTGACAATGGGATGATCGACCATAAAACTCAGCGGCGCGCCGTGGGCGGCAAAACGCGCATGAGCCGCCGGCAAGGCAAGCGCTGCGGTTGTTGCGCGCGCATCCCGGCTGAACGGCGCATACCAGTCAAACTCTTCCTCGGTATCGACAAAAATTGTAAAGCGCGCACCAAAATCGGCGGGCCAGCGCACAATGTCCGCCGGGGCAGGCGGCGCCGCGTAAAAGGCCTTCGGCGCCCCGCCACTCATCACGTCACTCCTGCACGGTCAGTTGGTTGATACCCGGTCCATCGGCAGAGTGAAGGCGGCAGGTAGCCGCAAAGTCAAGCATTGCGCCCCAATAATCAGCTTACCGTCCAGCTCGCTGGCCAGGTTGCGCGCAAGCCGCAGAGCAAAGCCGGTGCCAAGCAGTGGCGCACCACTCACCGGATGTTCCTTTTCGGCGTCGATTGAAAACAGCGCATCGGAGGAAAAAAGCTTTAGCGCCGCGGGCCGGTCCACCGTGAGCACAACCGCCTCCTCGCCTTCCGCCGCGAGTGTAACACCAATCCGCTCGCCCCGCGCAGCAGCAGACACCAGCACCGCCATCAACCGCGAAATCAGCCGGTCAATCGCCCGATCGTCCCCCCGCGCGCTCAACGGCGGCAAGCCCGGCTCAAGGGCCAGTTCAGCGCCGCGCAGCGCTGCCAGCGGCGCAAGATCTGCCGCCACGCGCAGCAGCAGCGGTGCCAGCGGCACGCTTGTGAGGCGCAGGTCCAGCGCGCCGACATCCAGCCGGGCGGCCATGTCCAAATCGTCAATCGCGCCAAGCAGCCCTCTGGTCTGCTCGCGAATCGTGCCCGCATAGCGGCGGTACACTTCGGGCACAGGCCCCAGCATTTCACCGTCGATCATCTCGGCAAAGCCCGCAATTGCTGTGGTCGGCGTGCGTAGTTCGTGCACAAGTTGGCGCAAAGAATCGGCAATGGCCAGCGGCTGGGCGGCCAGCGGCTCGGCCTGTTCATCGGCGCGTGGGCGGCGGGCCGTGCCGCGATACCCCGTAAAGCGGCCGCTTGCAGGATCAAACACCGGTACGCCCGAAATCCGCCACTGCCCGGCGGCGCGAGATTTACCCGCAATCACCATGCGCGCATCGGCAAAACTTGCCCGGCGGCGAAACGCGCCGCCTGCCACGCCATCAACCCGTGATTCGAGCATGGCGCCAGCAGGGCCTGCGGCCGACAGGGCACCAAAATCTAGCGACAGGCCGATGACCGGCTCACGAACCATGCCCGACACCCATCGGATAAGGCCGCCTGCATCGGTTTCAAAACGGAAGCGCCCCTCCGTCTCGCCATCACCTCCCTCATCCGCAGCATCCTCCTGCTGCACGGGAGCGGGCGAAAGCGCGGGCTTGGGGGCATGAGCGACTGCGCCCTCTTCACGCTGGCGGTGAAACGCCTCAATCCGCGCTACAATATCTGCAATTTCGAACGGCCCGCGTGGCGCGATGTTTGCAGCCAGACCGGGTGAAACATTCTCAAGCTTTTGTCCCGCATCTGCTGCTTCGGCCTGCCGCAAGGCTTGCGCCACCACGGGCAAGCCCTGCGCCACACTGGCAAAGGATTGGAAGGGCGAATCATCTGGCGAGTGAATTATGGCTGGCACATGTTCTTGCACAGGCAATTCAGCCGGCGCACCAATTTCACCGTGCAGCACAAAATCGACCGAGCCATATGCCTGAAGCGCCCGAACAACTTCTGGCGGCAAATCTCGCCGGTGCCGCAAAATCGCCCGTCCCGCTGGGGAAAGCCCCGGCAACAGCGAAACCCACGCCGATACCTCCAGTTGAGCGGATCGCAATACCGGCGCCGCCACGGTGAGCGCATCTTCACCAAACAGCACAACCAGAGCGAGCGGTGCACGTGCCGTTGCCACCGCGCGGGCACTTGCTGCGCGCACATGATGCGGCACCCGCGACCGGAGCGAACGCAGCTTGTCGAGTACATCGGCTTTGGCAAGCGCTGGCACGCGCCCGCGCGCCACCAGATCGACAAGCTGCCGCCAGGCCGATTGCGCACCAAGGCTGGTCGACATTTCTGCCGCCAAAACCGTCTCAAAACTATCGTCGAACCGCAATATGGGCATCCTGTCAGAGCACTTTTTTGTGCTGTAACCAATTCTTAACCTCGATAACCCCGATCAGGAATAGCCGATTTTGGCACGTCGCAATGTGGGACAATTGCGTTTAATAGCAATTATATTATAGGCTTTGGTCAGCATAAGCTCGAAAAAGTTAGACTAAGGGATACCATGCGCAATGGCATTGGATAAGATTGACCGCCAAATTCTCGAACTTCTTCAAAATGATGGCCGCATGACCAATGTCGACCTTGCCGAGCGGGTGGGCCTAACTGCGCCGCCATGCCTGCGCCGCGTGCGTGCGCTGGAAGAACAAGGCGCGATAAAAGGCTATTATGCAGAGCTGGACCCGGCAACGCTTGGCTATCCCATCACCGTGTTTGCACTGGTTAGCTTGCGCAGCCAGGCGGAGAAGGATCTGTCCGCTTTTGAGCAACATGTCGCCAGCATTCCCGAAATTCGCGAATGCCACATGCTGAACGGAGAGATTGATTTTATCCTGAAAATTGTCGCCAGCGACCTTAAGGCTTTTCAGGAAATTCTTACCACCCATCTGACGCCGGCTCCCAATGTTGCCAGCGTCAAGACATCGCTCACCATTCGCATCGCCAAGTCTGTGCCGGGCATCCCCGTGCCGCAGGAAGACTAAAACAGGCGCAAGCAGGAAGCGAGGCGCCGGTTGGGCGCCCCCTTCGCCACCTTTCACTCAGCCCGCAGGCGTGGTCGGCAAATCTGCCCACACCAACCAGAATCCGGCAATTTCCGAACGCGGCATGGTCGATACTTTGGCAAAGCTCGCCTTGGCGGCCACCTTGTCCCCTGTCATCCCTTGCGCAATGCCCAAATGCGTGTTCACATCGTCGGCCCTGCTAACCCCCTTGCCCACGGCCAGCGTGTAAAACTCTACCGCTTTGGCAAAATTGCCAGCACTGAGATAGGCGTCGGCGGTTTGAGCAGCAGTGTCGCCACTTTTTGCCGCGACTGCCTGTTTTTCCAGCGTTGCAAACGGCGCGTCGGCGGCCACTGCGCGCTGCGCGTCGGTCAATATGCCCGCACCTGCGGTGGCTGGAATCTTACCCGATGCGCGCCCCTCCTTGATAACGGCAATTGCCTCGCTCGGCAGGCCGAGATCGTAGCAAATCTGTGCATATTCCGAATAATCCACCTGATCAGCCAGGGCATTTGTGACCCGCATCAGGCGAAACAGATCAATCCGCTGCCGTTTGTCGAGCGCAGAGGCTGAGCTGCCCTGAAACCCATAGATAACAATGGCATCGCGCCAGTTTTTGGGCGTGGGATATGCCCCGGCCCAAGTCTGTAACCACTCAACCATTTCAGGGCGCAGCTTGGCGGCATTGAGCTTGGCGACGGCATAACGATACCAGCTTTCGGGTGCCTTGCGCCCGGCTGCGGCCTCGGACGCGATCAACGCCTTCAGCCCGGCGATGCCACCGGGAATATCTCCGCCTTCCAGCTTGGTTTTGACAATCACCAAATCGAGGTCATCTGTCTTATAGCCAAGCGCTTTGGCGCGCTCAAAATAAGCGCGGGCCTCGTTGAAGCGTCGCGCGTCATATTCGATGTTGCCACGCAAACCTGTGTAACGGGCCACGTCGGCTGCCGGCGTGCGCGGGTTGGCGATCAGCGCGTCAAGCGGCTTTATCAGCACCTGTTCGCCGCGCGCAAAGGCTGCTGAGTCACCAGCAGCTTCGGCTGTGAGTTTTTTGCTGACCAGCTGCAAACGCAGCGTCTGCGTAAAATACAACTCGTCGTCAGTCTTTGCCAGTGCCTCGGCCATGGCGATGGCAGGCTCGGCGTTGAGCAGATCGCCCGCCTGAAGCGCCATCTGCGCCTTTACGGCTGCTGCGCGCACTTCGTTTGAAAGTTTGATCGGGGGCGGGCCACTTGGCGCGGCCGGCGCCTCTTTCTTTTTTGCCTCAGCAGGGAGCGACAGGGCAAGGCCGCCAGCGCTCAACAACAGCACCGCAAATCGTGCAGCCCTGGAAATAACGACCATTACTAAACTCTCCTCTTGGCAGCCCGGCAGCTCCGGCTTGATGCTCTGCCATACCCACCGTGCGCAACCGGTACAAGCGCGCGCCAGCGGTGCAGAGCAATTTGCACGACAAGATGATTGCCCCACCACAATGAACCACGGTTGAACCGGCAGCGCGGCAAACCGCCCGACCCGCCACGGGCCAGCCAGCAGGATTTCGGCGGTTGCGGGGTGGCCTTGAGCGTTACGATAGGCTAGATACGACATCATCCTGTAACATAGCCGAAAGCGCCCTAAATTGACCGACGAGACGCTGCTCGCCGACCCATCCGACGTTACCCCCATCTCGATCGTCGACGAGATGCGATCGAGCTATCTCGATTACGCCATGAGCGTCATTGTCGCGCGCGCGCTGCCCGATGTGCGCGACGGGCTGAAGCCTGTTCACCGCCGCATTCTTTATGCCAGCCAGGAAGGTGGTTTCATCCCCGGCCGCCCTTATCGCAAATGCGCCAAAATTGTGGGCGATGTGATGGGCAACTACCATCCGCATGGCGACAGCTCGATTTACATGGCGCTTGCCCGTCTTGCGCAGGATTGGGCGATGCGCGTCACCTTGATGGACGGGCAGGGCAATTTTGGGTCGATGGACCCCGATCTGCCCGCCTCGATGCGCTATACCGAAGCACGGCTGACCAAGGCGGCGATGACGCTGCTGGGCGACATCGACAAGGATACGGTTGATTTTGCGCCCAATTATGACGGCTCTCGCGAAGAACCGACCGTGCTGCCGGCGCGCTTTCCCAACATTCTTGTCAACGGCGCGGGCGGCATTGCGGTTGGCATGGCGACCAATATTCCACCACACAACCTGGGCGAAGTGGTCGATGCGAGCCTGGCGTGGATTGACCGTGCCATGTCAGGCGGGGATGCACTTACCATCGACGAATTGATGGACATCATTCCCGGCCCAGATTTCCCCACCGGCGCCATCATCCTTGGCCGGGCCGGGTGCCGGGGCGCTTATGCTGAAGGGCGCGGCTCCATCATCGTGCGCTCGCGCCATGTTGTGGAAGAGGGGCGAAACGACAAACGCTCCATCGTCCTCACCGAAATCCCCTATCAAACCGGCAAAAACGCACTGGTCGAAAAAATCGCCGAGGCCGCCAAGGACAAGCGGGTCGAAGGCATCAGCGACATACGCGACGAATCGAACCGAGAAGGCGTGCGCATCGTTATCGACCTGAAGCGCGATGCGACGCCCGAGGTTGTGCTCAACCAATTGTGGCGCCACACGCCTGCACAATCGAGCTTTCCGGCCAACATGCTCGCTATTCGCGGCGGGCGGCCCGAAACGCTAAATCTTGCAGATATCATCGACGCCTTTGTCCGCTTCCGCGAAGAGGTCATTACCCGGCGCACCAAGTTTGAACTCGCCAAGGCGCGGGAGCGGGCCCATATTTTGCTCGGTCTCGTCATCGCCGTTACCAATCTGGATGAAGTGGTGAAGATCATCCGTGGCTCCGCCTCGCCCATCATCGCCCGTGCAGCGCTGGCGGCAAGAGAGTGGCCGGTAGCCGAAATCGCGCCCTATATCCGCTTGGTCGAAGCGGTTGAGGCGGAGATTGAGGGCGACACCTATCGCATGTCCGACGCGCAGGTTCGCGCCATTCTCGATCTGCGTCTCCACCGGCTTACCGGGCTTGGCCGCGACGAAATTGGCGACGAGCTCAAGACGCTCGCCGCCTCGATTACCGAATTGCTCGCCATTCTGGCTGATCGGGTGAAGCTTTATACCGTAATGCGCGACGAGCTGGTTGAGGTGCGCGCCGCATTTGCCACCCCGCGCAAAACCGAAATCGCCGCCGCCGCCGATGGGATTGACGATGAAGACCTGATCGAGCGCGAAGAGATGGTCGTCACTGTCACCATGCAAGGGTATATCAAGCGCACCACGCTCGATACCTTCCGCGAGCAGCGGCGCGGCGGCAAGGGCCGCGCCGGCATGGCGACCAAGGACGAGGACATAGTCACCGAGCTGTTCGTCACCTCCACCCACACGCCGGTGTTGTTCTTCTCCACCCATGGCAAGGTGTACCGCATGAAAGTGTGGAAGCTGCCAGAGGGCGGCCCGGCCACCCGCGGGCGCCCGATGGTGAACCTGCTGCCGCTGGCGGAAGGGGAAACCATTTCCACCGTGCTGCCGCTGCCGGAAGACGAGGCCGAGTGGGGCAAGCTCCACGTCATGTTCGCCACCGCCCGTGGCAGCGTGCGCCGCAACTCGATGGACGCCTTCACCAACGTGCCCTCCAACGGCAAAATCGCGATGAAATTTGACGGCGAGGACGCACAGGACCGGCTCATCGGCGTGGCCCTGCTCGATGAGCGCGACGATGTGCTGCTCGCCACGCGCGCGGGCAAGGCAATCCGCTTTGCCGGAGACGATGTGCGCGAATTCCAGAGCCGCAACTCCACCGGCGTGCGCGGCGTCATGCTGAAGGACGGCGACGAAGTGATGTCGCTCTCCATCCTCCACCGCGTTGGCGCAAGCCCGGAGGAACGCGAAGATTATCTGCGCTTTGCCCCGTGGAAGCCAGACCGGGAGGGCGAACCCACCATGGCGGCCGGGCGGTTTGCCGAGCTTGCCGAGCGCGAGCAGTTCATCCTCACCGTATGCGCCAATGGCTATGGCAAGCTGTCTTCCGCCTATGAATATCGCCGCACCGGGCGCGGGGGCCAGGGCATCACCAATATCGACAATATCGCGCGTAACGGCCCTGTGGTCGCCAGCTTTCCGGCTGCCAAAAGCGACCAGCTCATGCTCGTTACCGATCAGGCAAAGCTCATCCGTATGGGGCTTGGCTCGATGCGGGTCATCGGGCGCAATTCGGCCGGGGTGAAGCTGTTTGACGTCGGCAAGGACGAGCATGTCGTCAGCGCCGCGCGGATTGAGGATAGCGACGACGAGACCGATGCACAGGCCCACGTGCCCGGTGACGGGGACACGCCGGCGGCAGGCGCGCGCGAAGAGGCGCAAGGCCCGGCAGACGCATGAGCGACACCATTGCTTATAAAATACTGACGGGCGAGCAGATGGCTGCGCTGCTGCAAAACGGCATGTTCACCGGCGCGCCCATCGATCTGGCCGATGGCTATATCCACCTGTCCACCGCCACGCAGGTGAGCGAAACGGTGGACAAGCACTTTGCCGGGCAGACCGATTTGTGGATCGCCGCGGTGGATTTAGCAGCACTTGGCGGTGCGGTGCGGTGGGAGCCGTCGCGCGGGGGAGCGCTGTTTCCGCACATCTATGCCCCCCTGCCCCTCTCGGCAGTGCCCGCGCACGGGCCGGTGATGCGCGGCGATGCAGGCGGGGTAATATTGCCGATTGAGGGGTGAGTTATGCGGACAAGCAGCAAACACTGCTGTAAGGCACGGGCATGACACAAGACATTCACATCATTGGCGGCGGGCTGGCGGGTTCAGAGGCCGCGTGGCAAATTGCCGAGGCTGGTTTTCGCGTAAAACTATCAGAAATGCGCGGGTCGGGCGACATGACCCCCGCCCATCAGACCGACGGGCTGGCGGAGCTTGTTTGCTCCAACAGCTTTCGCTCCGACGATGCGGAGCGCAATGCCGTTGGCCTGCTCCACGCCGAAATGCGCGCGCTTGGCTCCATCATCATGGCGCAAGGGCAAGTGCATGCCGTGCCGGCAGGCTCTGCGCTGGCGGTCGACCGCGATGGCTTTTCCGCTGGCGTCACAGCCGCGCTCACTGCCCACCCCAACATTACCATTGTGCGCGAGCGGGTTGACCAATTGCCGCAGGGGCAGCGCGCCATCATCGCCACAGGCCCGCTCACCGCGCCCGCGCTGGCAGACGATATCGGCGCCGAAACCGGGCGGGACGCGCTCGCTTTTTTTGATGCTATCGCCCCCATTGTCCACCATGAGAGCATCGACATGTCTGTCGCCTGGATGCAATCGCGCTGGGACAAGGGAGAGACCAAGGATTACATCAACTGCCCGATGAACAAGGAGGAATATCTCGCCTTTCACGCAGGGCTGCTGGCAGGTGAGAAGACCGAGTTCAAAGAATGGGAAAATGTGCCGTATTTTGAGGGCTGTATGCCAATTGAAGTGATGGCCGAGCGTGGGCTCGACACGCTGCGCTATGGCCCGATGAAGCCGGTTGGCCTTGATGACCCGCGCACCGGCCGCTGGCCCTATGCGGTGGTGCAATTGCGCCAGGACAACGCAAGCGGCACCTTGTGGAACATTGTCGGCTTTCAAACCAAGCTAAAGCACGCAGAGCAGGTGCGGCTGTTTCGTACTATTCCGGGGCTGGAAAATGCTAAATTTGCCCGGCTTGGCGGCCTGCACCGCAACACCTTCATCCGCTCACCCGAATTGCTTGACGGCGAGCTGCGGCTGAAATCGCGGCCAAATATCCGCTTTGCCGGTCAGATTACCGGGTGCGAAGGATATGTTGAAAGCGCCGCCATCGGCCTGCTTGCCGGCCGGTTTGCCGCGGCAGAACTGGCCGGACGCACCATGCCTGCCCCGCCCGTGCAGACTGCCCTTGGCGCATTGCTAGGGCACATTACCGGCGCCGCCATTGCCGATACATATCAACCGATGAACGTCAATTTCGGTTTGTTTCCACCAATTACGGGTCGTACAAAAAAGGCGGATCGAAAGCTGCTTTACACCGCGCGGGCTCGCGCTGCGCTGGCGGAATGGATGGCTGCTTAATTATCATCCTCACGAACCGCCGCCTCAGCCGGCGGGCACAGACATTTGGGCTTGGCACGCGCAGATTTTTTTGGCGCAGTGGTGGCAAATTCGGTCCGGCTCATTGCGCCGTCATGGTTGGTGTCAGCATCGGCGAATTTGGTGGTGGTTTTTGTCGCCCATTCGTCAAAGCTCAACATCCCGTCATGGTTGATGTCGAGCTTTGCATACGCCTTGCGCCTTGAGGCGAGATATTCCTCGCGCGTAATTGCGCCGTTTTTGTCTTTGTCATATCGGCCAAACCGCTTTTCCTCGCGGGTTTTTGCCGTGGCGGCGGGCACTACATCGCCGCCGTCGCTCAGTTGCCCGGCAGCGGTAAGCGGTGCGCCCCCGGACGATTCCAGCCGCACCGGCAAAGGCGCCCGCCCGCTGACGACAAAAATCGCCGCAGCCACCAGCATCAGCGCCCCAACCCCCCCTGCAAAATATCGCCACATTACCCAACAATCTCCGCCGAATCCGCCAGCATCAGCCTAGTGGAGACGCCGGCCAAGGGAAAGCCTATCGCCCGGTCAGCCTGTGCCGCGCCATGGCAAGCAAACGCAGCGGCGCCCCTTGTCGGCGCGTTGACCAGCGCGCGCACCGCACATCGCGCAACGCCAGCGCCACCAACATGCCAAGCGGCCTCGCCGCGACGGGCCAGCGCGCCGCCATTGCATCCTCAATCAAAGGCGCAGCCAGCGCCGCCGCCCGCTTTGCGCTGCCGGCATCGCGCAAATGGCAGGCCAGATCGACCAATGCCCAGCCAGCGCCGCCAGGCCGAAGCATCGCGCCTTCCTTTGCTCCAAGCGCCCTGCCCGCCACAACCATCCCGGCCGCTTTGAACAACGCACCGCCACGCGCCTCAGCATGATCCATCAGCGCAGCGTCATCAAGCTCATCGCTACCGAGCAATGTCTCCCAACCGTCCACCATCGCCGCAAGCGCCCCACCCTCAACACCGGCTGGAACGACATGGGCTGCAAGGGCCTGCAACAGCGGGTGTGCAGGCGTAGGCGCACTGCCAATACGCATCAGCGCCTCGTGCCACCAGGCAAGCCGCATTTGCCCCACCACAGGTTCGCGCGTGGTACGGATGATGTCGGCAAGCAGCTCGTCTAACTGCCAAAGCGCCGCCAAAGCTACACGGCGCGACCTGGCAACATAGGTAAGCGCCAGCCTCCTTTCCGGGTCGGCAATTTGCATGCTCATCTTTTGGAATGAAACCATAGCGCAGCTACTCGATATGGTTTCACGAGCAGTAACCACCCCTGTTTAAAAACGCTTAGCCAATCCTGGTGCATAGCGCCCGACCGGAACCTGTCCTCTGGATATGGATGATCGCCTGTGAGCAACGAACACCACACTGACGGATCACGCGGCTTTCTTGGCCGGCTTATCCACGACGTGCGCGCCAATACCATGGCCATTATGGCCGCAGCGCTCATTCCGTTAACAGGGCTGATTGGTGGTGGCCTGGACATAAGTCGCCTTTATATCACTAAAACCCGGCTGCAACATGCGTGTGACGCAGCCGCCCTTGCCGGACGCAAGGCGATGGGCGGCGGCCGGTGGGAGCAGAACAACTATTATCCCAACTCGGTAGCCATACAGTTTTTTGACGGCAACTTTCGCACCGGCAGCTATACCAGCACCGGGCTGACCCGCACCTTTACCGAAAACGCCGGCAAGGTAACCGGAACCGTTTCGGCCACAGTCCCCATGACGCTGATGCGCGTGCTGGGTAAGACCTCAGAAACGCTAACCGTTACTTGCGACGCAGAGCAGCGCCTGCCCAACACCGATGTTATGTTTGTGCTGGATACCACCGGGTCGATGGGTCAAAAAGCCGTTTCTACCGACACGGAGACGAAGATCGAGGGGCTGCGCACTGCGGTTAAATGCTTTTACGAAATTGTCGCCCGATATAATACCGACGCCAACTGTACCACTGGCACGCCAAGCGGCGGCACCGGCTCGCAAACTCAGATCCGCTTTGGTTTCGTGCCCTATTCAACCAATGTGAATGTGGGGAAATTGCTGCCGACCGAATATTTTGTCGACCAGGCGCCATATCAAACGCGCGAGGCGGTTTATGGCCCCACGACCGTTTACGATTTCCCCACTCAGGGCACGCCAACGCTGATCAGCACCACCAATGGCCCACAAACGACCGGCTCATCGAGCGTATTTTCGACCAGCACTGTTGCAAACAGCACCGCCTGCACGAACTCCAGGCCCGCAAACAGCACACCCGCGGCCGATGGCCCGGCAGGCGCACCCTATGGCAGCGTCATAACGCAAAACGGATCGACACAGACAGAGACGTACAAGGTCGACACTCCATATTTTTATTACACCTATTCAACCTCCTATCGTAGCAGCACCAAGGTGTGCACAATCAGCCGCAGAAAGGTGACTTACACCCAAACGCAAACCTATTCTCGAACAGATGTTGGTGTTCCGCGCACCGTCACCGTGTTCAAGGGCTGGCACTATGGGCAGATCAACGTCAACGTCTCGCCGCTTAAAAACGGCAGCGGTGTAAGCTGGAACAGCCAATTCCCGCTTGCCATTGCCGCAAATGGTGGTCAGCGGGTTGTTGACTGGGATGGCTGCATTGAAGAGCGGCAGACAGTTTCACAGACCAGCTACTCACCAATACCGGCTGGCGCCAAAGATCTTGACATTGACCTTGCGCCCGATGTGAACGACGACACGACACGCTGGAGGCCAGCACTGCCCCAGCTTACATTTTTACGTAAAATCATAACGAGCTATGCTGAGGCTGATCGCGCAGACGTGCCGTCAATCAACGCTGATTATTACAATAACTTCCCTTATTATTGCCCAACTGAGGCGCGCAAGCTACAATCTTGGCCAACTGCCTCGACCTTTGGCAGCTATGTCGACAGTCTCACGCCAAGCGGCAACACTTATCACGACATTGGCATGTTGTGGGGGGCCCGGCTGATGTCGCCGACGGGCATTTTCGGCTCGGAAAACGCACTCACCCCGCAAGGTGGTGAAATCGACCGGCATCTCATCTTCATGACAGACGGCGACGCTGTTTCAACGCCGTGCGACTACTCGGCTTACGGCGTACATTTTTTCGATCGACGGACGACGACCGATGTTGGCAGCGCGTCGAGCTGCGGCCAGGAGCGGACGGCGCTTGATGACCAGATCAACGCGCGGCTCGTGGCACTGTGTACCGCGGTGAAAAACAAGAACATCACCTTGTGGGTCATCTCGTTTGGCAGCGGGTCGAACACCACCACAGAGTCGCGCCTTTCCAACTGTGCGTCGCCGGGGCGCTATTTCACAGCCCGTAATTCGGCTTCGCTACAGACAACTTTTGCCAACATTGCCAACCAAATCTCGCAACTAAGGCTCACCGGATGACCAGCCTGCCTCCTCAAATCCGCGCGCTTACGAACGATGAGCGCGGCTCCACCTTGTTGGAATTCGCCTTTGTCGCTCCTGTGCTGGCGCTGGTATTGGTAGGTGGCTTTGACATTGCGCACACGCTTTACATGCGCGCTGTGCTCCAGGGTGTTGTGCAGAAAGTCGCCCGCGATTCCGCGCTGGAATCGGGCAGCGTGGCCGCACAACAGGCCGCGCTCGACAGCCGGGTCGGCGCGCAGGTAAAGCATCTGTTTACCAATGCCTCGCCCACCTTTTCGCGGCGCTATTACCGCACTTTTTCAAGTGCTGCGGCAGCCCTTGCTGAAAACTGGACAGATACTGATGGCGATGGCTTGTGTAACAATGGCGAGCCGTATCAAGATGACAACAACAACAATATCTGGGACCGAGACGGCGGCGACGATGGTCAGGGCGGCGCCAAAGATAAAACGGTCTATACTGTAACAGTAAACTATCCGCGCGTCTTTCCACTTGCGGGGCTTATTGGCATCGACCAGAATGTAGAGCTTTCTGCTACCACCGTTCTTGCTAATCAGCCCTATAACGACCAGGCAAGCTATGGCGCCCCAACCGCCAGGAATTGCCTATGAAGCGCATGACGTTGAACCGGCTTGCTTGCCTGCGCGACGACACATCCGGGGTCGCGCTTATTGAATTTGCCTATACCTTGCCCGTTATTTTGCTAATGATGCTGGCAGGTGCCGAAACGACCAACTATATTACTACGCGCACCCGCGTGAGCCAGCTTGCGCTTCACCTTGCCGATGACGCCGGGCGGATGGGCAATGGTACGCTGCTGTCTTCAAAAACTATCAACGAGGCAGACATTAACGATCTGTTTGTCGGTGCAAATCTTCAATCGGGCGAGCTTGACCTGAACGGGCGCGGGCGCGTTATTCTGTCTGATCTGGAACCGGTGGCAAACCCCAACACGTCCAACAAATATAAAATAGTGTGGCAGCGCTGCTATGGAACAAAAACCAGCCACACCTCAACTTATGGTACGGCGGGCCAAACCAACCTGAACGGCATTGGCCCGGCCGGGCAACAAGTTACAGCGCAAGATGACAACGCAACGATGTTTGTCGAGGTTTACTACGAATATAAGCCGATCATCAACCTGAACACGATTATCACGGGCATTGCGCCTTCGATGATGATGCTGGAGACTGCTTCCACAGCCGTGCGCGACAGGCGGGATCTGACACAGATTTATAACGCTGCAAATGTGCCGGTTGCCAGTTGCTGATATTGAACGAGCGGTGGGGCGCCCGACTATCGGCCCCACCGCTCGACCGAGTACCAGCCTTTATCGATAGCAGACTTGCCTTACCGCTGCGAGAACGCGCGGCACATCGATAAGCGCAAGTTTTTCCAGATTAGCTGCATAAGGCAGCGGTACATCTTCATTTGTCACCCGCAGCACCGGCGCATCGAGATCATCAAATCCTTGTTCCATGGCCAGAGCGACAATCTCGCTGGAAATGGAACAAGTGGGCCAACCTTCCTCGACAACGACCATGCGATTGGTCTTTTTCAAACTCTCCAGCACAGTTTGAGTGTCGAGCGGGCGCAGCGTGCGCAGGTCGATAACTTCGGCCTCAATCCCCTCGCCCGCCAGCGTTTCCGCCGCTTCAAGCGCAAGGCCAACGCCGATTGAGTAACTGACGATCGTTACATCCGCCCCACCGCGCATGATCCGCGCCTTGCCGATGGGCAGCACATAATCATCATGCTTTGGCACCTCAAAGCTGCGGCCGTACAACAGCTCATTTTCAAGAAACACAACCGGATCATTACTGCGGATTGCAGCCTTCATCAGCCCCTTGGCGTCGGCGGCATCATAGGGCGCAATGACGATGAGGCCGGGCACGCTGGCATACCATGGCGCATAATTCTGGCTATGCTGCGCGCCAACCCGGCTCGCCGCGCCGTTTGGCCCGCGAAACACCATGGGGCAGCGCATTTGCCCGCCGGACATATAATTCGTCTTGGCGGCCGAGTTGATGATGTGATCGATCGCCTGCATCGCAAAGTTGAAGGTCATAAACTCAACAATTGGCCGCAAGCCGCCCATTGCCGCCCCTGTGCCGACACCGGCAAAGCCATATTCGGTAATCGGCGTGTCGATGACGCGCTTGTCGCCAAATTCGTCCAGCAAACCTTGGGTTACCTTATAGGCGCCTTGATATTGCGCGACCTCCTCGCCCATAACGAACACACGCTCGTCCCGGCGCATTTCCTCGGCCATGGCGTCGCGAAGCGCCTCGCGCACGGTGATTTTCACCATTTCGGTGCCTGCCGGAATTGCCGGGTCCGCCGGGCGCGGCGCGGAGACGAGCGGCTGAGCAACGGGCGCTGGCGCTGCGACTATGGGTGCCGGCACCGCGGCGGCAGGCGCAGGCGCGGCGGCACGCACAACCTTTTCGCCATCCCCCAAAAGCAGCGCGATGACGGTGCCGACTTTCACACCGTCCGTCCCTTCGGCTACCAAAATTTCACCAATAACGCCCTCGTCGACCGCCTCAAACTCCATCGTTGCCTTATCGGTTTCAATCTCGGCCATTATGTCACCGGATTTGACGGCATCGCCCGCCTTTACCAGCCATTTGGCGAGCGTTCCCTCCTCCATCGTGGGAGAAAGGGCGGGCATTTTAATCTCGATCGACATCAATAGGACTCCACCAGAACATCGGTGTACAATTCAGCCGGCGCTGGCTCTGGCGTGCTCTCGGCAAAGTCCGCAGCCTCGCTCACTACTTTGCGAATGTCCTGCTCAATCACCTTCAGATCAGCCTCGGCAACCCCCATGGTTGCCAATTCCCTTTTCACATGCTCGATAGGGTCAGAATTGTCGCGCACGGCCTGCACCTCTTCACGGCTGCGATATTTCGCCGGGTCCGACATTGAGTGGCCGCGGTAACGATAGGTTTTCATTTCCAAAATGATGGGCCCCTTGCCGCTGCGCACCCAAGCAAGCGCCTCCTCCGCCGCCCCGCGACAGGCCAGCACATCCATGCCATCTACCTGAATACCGGGGATACGAAAACTTTCTCCGCGGCGGAAAAGCTGGTCTTCGGCGCTGGCGCGGTTGACGCTGGTGCCCATGGCATATTGGTTGTTTTCGATAACATAAATCACCGGCAGCTTCCAAAGCTCGGCCATGTTGAAACTTTCATAAACCTGGCCCTGATTGGCGGCACCATCGCCAAAATACGCCAGGCAAACACCGCCATCACCGGCATATTTGTGGGCAAAACCAAGCCCGGTGCCAAGCGACACCTGCGCGCCGACAATGCCGTGCCCGCCATAAAATTTATGCTTCACGCTGAACATGTGCATCGAGCCGCCCTTGCCCTTTGAAATGCCCGCAGCGCGCCCGGTCAACTCGGCCATCACGTCTTGCGCCGGGATGCCGCACAGCAACATGTGCCCATGGTCCCGATAGCCGGTGATGACGCTGTCGGTTGGCGTGAGCGCGGATTGCAGGCCAACGGCCACCGCCTCCTGCCCGATGTATAAATGGCAAAAACCGCCGATTAACCCCAAGCCATAAAGCTGCCCCGCTTTTTCCTCAAACCTGCGGATGAGCAACATCTGCTTGTAGAACTCAAGCAGCTCCTCTTTGCTGGCGTTGTAACGCCCCGGCTCGCCCGGCCTTTCACGGTTGGACAATGGCGCCACGGGGGTGGATGCTGATATTTTGGCGCTGCGCGCAGGAGTTTTTGCCACCGTTGAAACTACCTCTTGTTGGCAAGGGCGAAGAATGAATGAGGCTGGCTATAAGCCTAGTCAGCCGCGCGGCGCAATCGTCTGTCGCACCGGGTTGACGTTACGGTCACTTAAGCGGGATGCTAACCTCATCGGGGTGCATAACGTTGATTTGCCTGCGCACCTGCTCTTCAACCATATCGGGGTCGGCATGACGCGGATCTACCAGTGCCACATGGTTCTTCAACACCGCCCGTTGCCGGTCGAGCACGGCAAACTCAACCCGCCGCTTGGCAAGCTGGCGGGTATAATCCCCATAGGCCAGCACCCCATTGGGGCCAAGCACGGCATAGCCGCCGAAAAACGCCATGACGATCAACCCCGCCGCGGGAGGCCCGGCACGGCGCAAGATGGAACGGATTGATGTTTTGCTTGCCATGACGCTTTTCTGGAGCAGTGCGACTCGCCGATCAAGGTCTATTTTTTACGAATTATGCTCCGCCCGGCATAGCGGGCGACATCGCCCAGCTCCTCTTCGATACGGATGAGCTGATTATATTTCGCCAGCCGGTCCGAGCGCGCAAGGCTGCCCGTTTTGATCTGCCCGCAATTGGTGGCAACGGCGAGGTCGGCAATGGTCGAATCCTCCGTCTCACCCGAGCGATGCGACATGACGGCGGTATATCCCGCGCGGTTGGCCATCGACACCGCGGCCAGTGTTTCCGTCAACGTGCCGATTTGGTTGACCTTCACCAGCAGCGAATTGGCAAGGCCTTGCGCAATACCATCTGACAGGCGCGCAGGGTTGGTGACGAAAAGATCATCCCCCACAAGCTGCACCTTATCGCCAATCGCATCGGTCAGCGCCTTCCAACCCGTAAAATCATCCTCCGACATGCCGTCTTCGATTGAAAAAATGGGGTAACGCGCTGCAAGGTCTGCCAGATAGCCCGCCATCTCATACGGAGAGAGCACCTTGCCCTCGCCATCGATATGATAGGCCCCGTCTTTGAAAAACTCGGTCGCGGCGCAATCCAGCGCCAGCATTACATCGTCGCCAGGCGTATAGCCCGCCATCTCGATGGATTTCATGATGAAATCGAGCGCATCTGTGGTTGAGGCAAGGTTGGGGGCAAAGCCGCCTTCATCGCCAACCGCCGTTGCCAGCCCTTTTTCGTGCAGCGCCTTTTTAAGGGTATGGAAAATTTCAGACCCGCAGCGAACCGCATCATAAAGCGAATCCGCCCCCACAGGCACAATCATAAATTCCTGAAAATCTATGGGATTGTCCGCGTGTTGGCCGCCATTGATGATGTTCATCATCGGCACGGGGAGCATATGAGCCGATACTCCGCCAACATAGCGGTAAAGCGGCAGTCCGCGCGCATCAGCCGCCGCCTTTGCTACCGCAAGGCTCACGCCCAAAATGGCATTTGCACCCAGCCGGCTCTTATTTGGTGTGCCGTCCAGCTCGATCATTTCCTGATCGACCTCGCCTTGATCCTCCGCATCCAGACCAATAACCGCCTCGGCAATATCTGCGTTTACCGCGTCCACCGCGCCCTGCACCCCCTTACCAAGCCACAGGCTTTTGTCGCCATCGCGCCGTTCCACCGCTTCGTGTGCGCCCGTCGACGCGCCCGATGGAACTGCTGCACGGCCAAAGCTGCCGTCTTCGAGCAACACATCGACCTCGACCGTCGGGTTGCCACGGCTATCGACAATGGTGCGGGCGTGAATGTCGATGATTGCGGTCATAAAGCTATGTTCCTAAATCTGTGCTATGGGTGAGTTACTAAAATTGGGGGCAGGTTGTTGAAGCTGGCGGTCACGCGTTGAATGCGCGGCTGCCTCTACCCCCTTCGGCAGCAAGGGGCAATTAATGTCCGCATGGACAAGCGCTGCCCGAACAAAATATTTCGCAAGGCCATCACCCCAAAATTAAGAGGCAAGACAGTGACAAAAGAACCTGAAGACACCGCAAAAGACATTTCGACCAACGTAGAAAAATCGCTCGACTCGGCCACTGAAAATGTCGCAACCTCTGCCCAAACGCTGAAAGAGGGCGCCGCCAGACTCGCTCAGCAGGCAGGTGAAAAGGCGCGCGACCTGGTCGCCGATGGCACAACCCGCGCAGCCGACGCGCTTGAGGAAGTATCGCGCATGGTGAATGATGCCGCAGCCACGGTCGATGCAAAGGTGGGTGAGCAATATGGCAAATATGCGCGCGGCGCAGCCGATGCGATTGCCGATTTTTCTGGCAAGCTAAAAGGTAAATCCGCCGATGATCTGATGGAAGACGCGCGCGGGTTTGTTCGTAAAAGCCCCGCTGTCGCCATTGGCATTGCGGCTGCGCTGGGTTTTGTGCTGGCGCGCGTGGTGCGTTCGGGCATGAAATCGACCAACGACAACGATAATTACAACGCGTAAACGCCCCACGCACAAACTCAGCGCCAAGGGGGGCTTGATGAACGGGCAGAAACCGGAAGAAAACACGGTTGCAACGCTGTTTTCGCGGTTGATTGATGACGCGGAACGCTTTGTTCTGGCAGAGCTGCGGCTATACCGGGCGCGGTTGTTTGGCCGTATCGGCGCAATGCGCGCCGCGCTCGTCATGGCGGTTGGCGGGCTGTTGCTGGCACAATCGACGGTGGTGGTCGTGCTGATGGGCATATTGCTGCTGCTGCGGCGCCCGTTCGGCCTGCTCGCGGCAACGGCTTTGGTAGCGCTGGGCGCGCTTTTGGCCGCGGGGCTGCTGATTTGGCTTGCCCTTGGCCAAATTCGGCGCGCAACCGCTATTGAGCGACCGCAAGACAAGCCATCAGCCCACCAAAGCGAGCAACCATGAGCGACCTCGACACCGATCTGAACAAGGCCAAAGCCGAGGCGGTAGATGCGCGCGCGCGCCTTACCGATACGCTGGTGGAAATCCAGCACCGGCTGAACCCGCGAGCGCTGGCGCGCGATGTGATCGAGGAGGTGCGCGATACCGGCATCGAGATCGCCCATGCAGCAATTGCCGCTGCGCGGCGCAATTCCCTTCCGCTGCTGGGCGTTGGCGCCGGGCTGGCCTTTATGGTGGCGCAGCGCCTGTTTGGCGCGCAGGGCAAGCCTGCCGCACCCGGCCAAATTCCCGCCTCGCCGGGCATACCCGAACCCGCTATACCGGCCAATACGGCCCAATTGCCTGAGGAAATATGATGCCCGACACCCCAGACATTCCTTCGCAAGCCGCCGCTTCAACCGCCGATGAGGCCAACTCGCTGGCGGCCCGCACAGCCGCTGCTGCCCGCGAAACAGCCATCGCCACCGCGCGCAAAACGGCCGACGGCATCGACAACAACCCGCTTTCCGTGCTTGTCGGCGGCCTGGCGGTTGGCGTGCTGGCCGGGGCGCTGATCCCGCGGCTTTCGGGTGAGGCCAGGCTGTTTGGCGGTGTTGGCCGCCAGGTAACCAAGGGCGCAGGGACGGCCGTCAAGGCGGCGCGCAACGCGGCTCAGGCGGAACTTGTCTCAGCCGGGCTTGATCGTTCTGGCGTGCGTGAACAAATCGGCAAATTTTTCAACACAATCGGCAACGCGCTGAACAGCGCGAGCGAGGCTGCCAAAAACGCTTCAAAAAAGGACGAATAGGGGCTTCTTCACTCTCTGGATACGCGCTAGAGCGCCGGGCGAACCTGAATTTGGAAAAAATGGTAATGGGCAAACTTCATCTGGTGTTCGGTGGCCGTGTCAGCGATCCGCAAACGCTTGATTTCGACGATCTGGAATCGATTGAAATCGTCGGCATGTTTCCTGATTATGCCAGCGCCGAAAAGGCGTGGCGCGCCAGTGCACAACGCACGGTGGACGATGCAGCGATGAAATTTGTTGTCGTGCATCTGCACCGGCTGGTTCAGCCAGATATGATCGCCCATGTGCCCAAAGGCGAATAGCCAGCCGGCCCCACGCTCTAAGCCCGGCGATAGCGCCAAAGCAGCATTGGCCTTGCCAGCGCCAGCCCGGCCACAAACCCGCCAATATGCGCACCCACCGCAATCATCTGGCCGTCTTGCCCAATGGACAGACCAACCAGCGCCTGAATGCCGATCCACGCAGCAGCAAGCCACAACACGCGCACCGCGCGTGATGGTATCGGCCCGATTGCAGGCACCGGCTTTTCCGCAAACAGCAGCGCATAGGCCGCGACAAATGCCGACGCCGCGCCGCTCGCCCCAACCATGGGCAACGCAACTGCAGGCCCCAGCGCCCATTGCCCGGCGGCTGCGGCATAGGCGCCGATGACAAACAGCAGCGCCAGCGCTATCGGCCCCACCGCCTGCTCCACCCGCTGCCCACAATAGACCAACATCACCATGTTGAGCGCCAGATGCAACAAACCGCCATGGACAAAGGCCGAGCTAAGCGGCGTTAGCCATGCTGGCAGCAGCAGCAGCCCATCAGGCGCTCTTAACACATGGGCGACAGAGGCCGGAATGAACCCGGCAACGATGGATGCAGCACCCTCCAGCCCCAGAGCCACAATTAGCACCGAAACGGCGCTAATTCCCACGGAGAGCGCTACCGTTACCGGAGATTGTGCAAATAGCGAGCGGCTCAGATGAATTCTACCTTTGAAACAAGGTAATAACGATCCCCTGAGGGCACAGTTACCTCCACCTCATCATCCACCTTGCGGCCAATAAGCGCGCGGCCAAGCGGCGAATTATACGAAATCCGCCCCACATTGGCATCCGCCTCGGTTTGGCCGACAATTTGATAGCGCACGGGTTTGTCATCCTCGTCGAGCAACGTCACCGTTGCGCCAAAGACCACCTTGTCACCCGACATTTCCTTGGGGTCGATAATTTGGGCACGGCTTAGCTTGTCCTCAATATCGCTGATCGACGCCTCAATCTGGCCCTGACGCTCCTTGGCGGCATGATATTCGGCATTTTCAGAAAGATCGCCGTGCGCGCGTGCTTCTTCAATGGCGTCCACGATTAGCGGACGCTCCGCCTTTAGCCGCTTCAATTCCGCTGTCAGCTTGTCATAGCCCTCAACGAGCATCGGCATCTTTTCGACCGTGGCCATCGCGTTACGTCCCTCGTTCCAAATAACTCCCCAAAGCGAGACCCGGCAGGGCCCGCCCGCACGTCATTCACTTCTGTCGGGGATCAGCTGTGCGAAGATGAATAATAGGATTGCAGCGGGCGTACTTCAAGACTGCGTGTCGCAAGCGCCGCGATTGCCTTGGCAGCCTCCACACTGGCAGGCGCAGTTGTGAAATAGGGAATCTTGCCCGTAAGCGCCCCTGCGCGAATTGGCTGTGAGTCTTTTAGCGATTGCCAACCTTCAGTTGTGTTGAAAATCAGATCAATGCCGCCGTCCTTAATCCTATCAACAATGTGCGGCCGCCCTTGCGCCACCTTGTTTACCCGCTCCACCGGCACACCCTGCCGGGCGAGAAATTCTGCCGTGCCGCCGGTTGCGACAATCGCAAAGCCATGCTCCGCCAACAGGCGCATTCCGGGTAGAATGACGGCCTTGTCGCTGTCCTTCACACTCACAAACACTGTGCCTTTGCGCGGCAATATCGTGCCTGCGCCGAGTTCTGCCTTGGCAAAAGCGAGCACAAACTCAGGGTCAATCCCCATAACTTCACCCGTGCTTTTCATTTCGGGCGAAAGCACCGGGTCAATACCGGGGAAGCGCGCGAACGGGAAAACCGCCTCCTTCACCGCAAAATAGCTGATGTTCCGGTTTATTGGCGGCAAATCGGCCAGTTTTTCGCCCGCCATTACCCGTGCGGCAATTTTGGCAATCGGCGCGCCAATCGCCTTGGCGACAAAGGGCACAGTGCGGCTCGCGCGCGGGTTTACCTCGATAAGATAGACCAGATTTTCTTCAGAGCCGTCCTCACACAGGCTGGCTTTTACGGCGAATTGGATGTTCATCAGCCCTTTGACGCTAAGCGCCTTGGCCAGCGCAATCGTCTGCCGCTCGATATCGGCAATCACCCCGGCCGGCAAGCTGTAGGGCGGAATGGAGCACGCGCTATCGCCCGAATGGACACCCGCCTCTTCAATGTGCTGCAATATTCCAGCCACCGTCACATCGGTGCCATCGCTAATCGCATCGACATCAACCTCAATCGCATCGCGCAGATATTGGTCGATCAGCACCGGAGAATCACCAGACACCTGCACTGCGGTTTGGATATAATCGTCGAGCTGCGCCTCGCCGTCGACAATCTCCATCGCCCTGCCGCCCAGCACATAGGACGGGCGCATTAACACCGGATAGCCAATGCGCGCGGCAACAGCCACAGCCTCATCCCGGCTGCGGGCAATGCCGTTGGCCGGCTGCAACAACCCAAGCCGGTTGATGAGCGCGGCAAAACGCTCGCGATCTTCCGCCAGATCAATCGCATCGGGCGTGGTACCAAGAATGGGAATGCCAGCCTCTTCGAGCGCCTTGGCAAGGTTGAGCGGGGTTTGCCCTCCAAATTGCACGATCACGCCAGCCAGCGTGCCGTTTTGCTGCTCAACCGCCAGAATTTCGAGCACATCTTCGGCTGTCAGCGGTTCAAAATACAGCCGGTCGGATGTGTCATAATCGGTCGACACTGTCTCCGGGTTACAATTGACCATGATGGTCTCATATCCTGCCTCCGCCAGCGCAAAACAGGCATGGCAGCAGCAATAATCAAACTCGATGCCCTGCCCGATCCGGTTTGGCCCACCGCCCAGAATAACAACCTTGCGGCGCCCGGTGGGCGCGCTTTCGCATTCTGGCGCGCCAAAAATCGGCGTCTCATAGGTCGAATACATATAAGGAGTTTTCGCGTCGAATTCCGCAGCACATGTGTCGATCCGCTTATAGACCGGGCGCACGCCAAGCCGGTGGCGCAGCGCGCGCACTTCCTCTTCCGTTACGCCGCCCGTCATCGCGACAACCGCATCGCGCACAAGGCCGGATCCACGCGCAATGCCGCGCTCCATCCCCTCGCGCAGGCCCGCCGACTTTAGCGCAAGCCAGGCAAGCCGCTTGTCGGAAAAACCCATCGCCTTAAGCCGGCGAAGACCTGCAGCGTCGCGTGGCAAGCCATTTTCCGTCACCTCGGCCTCCGCTGCGACGATTTCGGCAATGCGCTCCAAAAACCAGGGATCATATTTGGCAATGGCGTGCACTTCGGCCACGCTCATCCCCTCGCGCAGCGCTTGCGCCGCGACCAGCAACCGGTCGGGCGTGGCGCGTGCCAGCGCCGCTTCAATCTGCGCGCGCGGCGCACCAACCAGCGCATCGACCTGATTAAACCCGCTCAGCCCCGTTTCCAGCCCCCGCAAAGCCTTTTGCAGCGATTCATGGATGTTGCGGCCAATAGCCATCACCTCACCCACCGATTTCATGGCGGTGGAAAGAATAGGCTCGGCGCCTTTGAACTTTTCAAACGCAAAGCGAGGAATTTTGGTAACGATATAGTCGATGGTGGGCTCAAACGCGGCCGGCGTGGCCCCCGTAATATCGTTCATAATCTCGTCGAGCGTATAGCCCACCGCCAGCTTTGCTGCGACCTTGGCAATGGGAAAGCCGGTGGCCTTGGAGGCAAGCGCTGAGGAGCGTGAAACGCGCGGGTTCATCTCGATGACGATCAGCCGCCCGTCCTTGGGGTTCACGGCGAACTGCACGTTGGAGCCGCCGGTTTCCACGCCAATCTCACGCAAAACCGCAATGCTTGCGCTGCGCATGAGCTGATATTCCTTGTCGGTCAGCGTCAGCGCCGGAGCAACGGTGATCGAATCGCCCGTGTGCACGCCCATCGGGTCAATATTTTCGATGGAGCAGATGATGATGGCATTGTCGGCGCGGTCGCGCACCACTTCCATCTCATATTCTTTCCAGCCAAGGAGCGATTCCTCGATCAGCACCTCGTCAGTGGGCGAAGCGTCCAGCCCTTTGCGGACGATTTCCTCAAACTCTTCGCGATTATACGCAACGCCGCCACCCGTGCCGCCAAGCGTGAAGGACGGGCGGATAATGGCGGGCAAGCCCACTTTGTCGAGCCCTGCCAGCGCTTCTTCCATAGAATGGGCAATGGCTGACCGAGCCGATTCCAGGCCGATCCGCGTCATCGCGTCCTTAAACTTCAGCCGGTCTTCAGCCTTGTCGATCGCTCCGGCATCGGCACCAATCATCTGCACGCCATATTTTGCCAGCGTACCGTCGTTGAACAGTGCAAGCGCGGTGTTGAGCGCCGTTTGCCCGCCCATGGTGGGCAGCACCGCGTCGGGCCGCTCCTTTTCGATGATTTTCGCGACAATTTCCGGCGTAATCGGCTCGATATAGGTCGCATCCGCCAGGTCAGGGTCGGTCATGATTGTCGCCGGGTTCGAATTGACGAGGACAATACGATACCCCTCCTCACGCAGCGCCTTGATGGCCTGCACGCCGGAATAATCAAACTCGCACGCCTGCCCAATAACGATGGGGCCAGCGCCAATGACGAGGATGGAGGAAATGTCAGTGCGTTTGGGCATTAGTTGCCTTTGAACAAAGCGATTACTGAAACGATGATAGCGGCAAGAGCAATCCAACCCGATCGAGAAACCTGCGCCAAACGGCCAGACCAACTTCGTCGCCACTCGCCATGCTCATACTGCAAGGCAGGCTCTTTGACTATGAACGACACCGATCGAATACCGTCAGCGCTGTGCTCTATCATCCTTGCCAGAACGGCACGCTGCCATGCTTTGCCTATCCTGATCAGTTCTTCCACACTCCGCTTGGGCTCCAAGTCGAACGGCGACAGAATCGGATTTTTGTCCCTTTGCGCCTGCTGTACCACGCGCTTGAGAGATTTGAGTTTTTCTGGTGCAGAATGGAACTCGATCACCCCATCATCCCCACAAACCGCTCGAACAGATAGAAGCTGTCTTGCGGGCCTGGCGATGCTTCGGGGTGATATTGCACGCTAAACGCGCGGCCGTCGGCCGTTTCCAGCCCGGCGTTCGATCCGTCGAACAGCGAAACATGCGTTTCGTGCACGCCCGCTGGCAGAGAATTGCGCTCCACCGCAAAGCCGTGGTTCATCGAGGTGATCTCCACCGCGCCGTCGCTCAATCGCTTTACCGGGTGGTTGGCGCCCCGGTGGCCTTGGTGCATCTTGGCCGTTGTCGCGCCCAAAGCCAGGCCAAGCAACTGATGCCCCAGACAAATGCCAAAAATCGGCTTGCCACTGCCGAGCAGATCGCGGATCACTGGCACTGCATATTCCGCCGTTGCTGCCGGGTCACCGGGGCCGTTGGACAGGAAAATACCGTCTGGCGCCAGTGCCATTACCTGCGCATAACTTGCTGTAGCCGGCAACACGCTAACCCGCGCACCCGCCTTCACAAGGTTGCGATAAATGTTGCGTTTCGCGCCAAAATCCAGCGCAACAACATGGTAGCGGGCAGGCTCTGCGCCCTCATTGCCATAACCCTGCCCCAACGCCCATGGCCCGCCCGACCAATCATGCCCGCTTGCCACGGTCACGTCCTTGGCAAGGTCCATCCCCTCCAGCCCGGCCCAGCTTTGCGCCATGGCAACAAGCGCGGGAATATCAAACACACCGTCTGCCGAGTGCGCCACCACCGCATTGGGTGCGCCGCTAAGCCGGATGCGCCGGGTAAGCGCACGAGTATCAACCCCGGCCAGGCCAATCCGCCCCAGCCGCTTGAGCCAGTCGTCCAGCCGCTCGGCGCTGCGAAAATTGCTTGGCGCTGTCACATCTTCGCGCACAACCATGCCCAGCGCATGGGGGGCATTTGCCTCAACATCATCGCCGTTCACGCCGACATTGCCGATATGAGGAAAGGTGAAGGTAATGATTTGCCCGGCAAAAGACGGGTCGGTCATAATTTCTTGATAGCCCGTCATCGCAGTGTGGAAGCACAGCTCGCCCACCGCCGCGCCTTCAGCGCCAAAGCCACGGCCCCACACGACGCTGCCATCTGCCAGCACCAAAACACCCGTAGCGCCATTTGGGCTGGCAACAGCACGCGCGGGCACAGGTTTGGCGTCGGCCATTGCGGAAGGCACTTTCGTTGTTGTTGTCAATGTCGCTAAGCGCCGGGAGCTAGAGGGCGCGGGGCCGCCCGTCAATCTGTTAATATTCCACCAGCCCGGCTAAGGGGTAGGATTACCGAGAACAGGGGAATCCTACCATGATTCGCGATACCATCAAGGACGCGCTGATTACCGCCATGAAGGGCGGCGACAAGGCGAGCACGGCCACGCTGCGCCTTGTCCAGTCGTCCATCAAAAATCGTGACATCGAGGCTCGCACCGGCAAGGCGCCGGAAAGCGACGATGCGCTGGTGGTTGAAGTGCTGCAAAAAATGGTAAAACAGCGGCGCGAGTCGATTGAACTTTACATCAAGGGCAACCGGCAGGAACTCGCCGATGCCGAAAGCGCCGAAGTCGCGGTGATCGAGCGCTTTTTGCCGCAACAAATGAGCGAGGCCGAAACCAGCGCCGCTATCGAGGCAATCAAAGCTGAGCTGAACGCAACGGGCATGAAAGACATGGGCCGGGTAATGGCCGAGCTAAAATCACGCCACGCAACCAGCCTCGACATGAGCAAGGCGAGCGGCCTCGTCAAAGCGGCGCTTGGCTAAACCAATGGGCTGGCAGCCCCTGCCTGGCCATACCCGGCGCGAAAAGCCGGGTGGCGCCCTTATCGCACCATGAGTCTTACGCCGCAATTTCTGGACGAGCTGCGCGCCCGCACCCTGTTGTCCGCGCTCATCGCCAAAAACGTAAAGCTGACGCGGGCCGGCCGCGAGTTCAAAGGGTGCTGCCCGTTCCACAACGAAAAAACACCCAGTTTTTACGTCAACGACGACAAGGGGTTTTATCACTGCTTTGGCTGCTCTGCGCACGGCGACGCCATTCGCTGGATGACGGATAACCAGGGCCTGCCTTTTATGGATGCGGTAAAGGAGCTTGCGCAGGCCGCCGGCATGGAACTGCCCGCCATGGACCGGCAAGCCACCGCCCGTGCCCAGGCGGCCAGGGGCCTGCACGAAGCCTGTGAGGCCGCCGCGGCATGGTTTACCGAGCAATTGCACAGCTCCAGTGGCGCCGAGGCACGCGCCTTGCTCGAACGACGCGGCATTCACCCCGATACTGCAAAAACATTTGGCATGGGCTTTGCGCCAGACGGGCGCGGCGCACTCAAATCCGCGCTCAAAGAATTTGGCGACCCCCTGCTGGTCGAGGCCGGGCTGCTAATTCAGGTGGAGGGCAAGGCGCCTTATGACCGGTTTCGCGGCCGGCTGATGATCCCCATTCGCGACCCGCGCGGGCGGGTTATTGCCTTTGGCGGGCGGGTGATAAACCCGCGGGACAATGGCGCGGGCGAGGCGAAATATCTCAACTCCCCCGACACACCGCTGTTCGACAAGGGACGCACGCTCTACAATCTCGACCGCGCAGCCCCCGCCTCGCGCAAGACCAGCCGTGTCGTTGTGGTTGAAGGCTATATGGATGTCATCGCGCTGGCACAGGCCGGCTTTGGCGATGCGGTGGCGCCACTTGGCACCGCGCTCACCGAGGCGCAGCTTGAGCGGTTGTGGCGGCTCGTTGATGTGCCTGTCTTGTGCTTCGATGGGGACGCAGCGGGGCAAAAAGCGGCGCTCAGGGCCGCGCACCGTGCGCTGCCCATGCTTAAGCCCGGCCGCAGCCTTGCCTTTGTAACGATGCCGCAAGGGCTGGACCCGGATGATCTCATCCGCGCACAAGGGCCGGCCGCATTCGCAGCTTTGCTTGGGCAGCCACAGCCGCTGGTCGAGCGGCTGTGGCAAAGCGAGCTGGCCGCAAGCCCGCTCACCACGCCGGAAGAACGCGCCGGGCTTAAACGGCGGCTGGCGGAGCAGGCCCAGTCCATCGCCGATCTTTCGGTGCGGCAGGAGTATCAGGCCGATTTCCGTCAGCGTTTCGACATGCACTTCGCCCCACCGCCGCGCCTGTGGCAGGGCTCAGCGCCCCGGCGCGCGGGCAAATGGCAGCCCCCGCTCCCCCCGGTTACCAGCGAGGCAAAAGCTGTGCGCGCGAGCGGTATCGACCCATTGCTCGCAAGAGCAGTGCTTGCCGGATTGCTCCGCCATCCGGCCGAAATTGCGCGTCATATCGAGCTGCTGGGGGCGCTGCGCTTTGCAACCGGCGCGCTTGGGCAGCTGTTTGAAACGATTATTGATGCAGCGCTGAGCAACACAGTGCTTGATAGCGCGCAACTACGTACCATATTGGCGACTTCCGGATATGATCAACTGGTGGCCGATTTGCTCCGGGCCGATATAATGCCATATTCCTTTACTCAGGAGAGCGCCCCGCTCGAACGTGCCCGTGCCGACCTTGACGAAGCGATTGCCATATTGGTGGCGCGGCCCGAACTGGACGCTGCGCTGGCTCAGGCAACCGCGATGCTGCGTCAAAACCTGTCGGACGAAGCATTTGCAGCGCAGGTGGCTCTGGTTAAAGAACAACAGGCGTTGGACTCTCGGCTTGCAAATCTGTGCCAGGCGAACGAAGACGCAAAAACTCTAGGTGCTGAGGGCAATTGATGGCGAAGGCGAATGCTGGCGGCGGTGACGACACGATGGATGTGGGCGACGCGCCGCTGATCGACTTGAACGACGCTTCGATCAAAAAATTGATCGCGCGCGCCAAAAAGCGCGGGTACATCACTTATGATCAGCTAAACGAGGGCCTGCCGCAGGACGTAATGTCCTCCGACCAGATTGAGGATATCACCTCCGCACTCAACGAAATGGGCATCAACATCGTCGAAAATGACGAGGCGGGCGAAGAGTCCGACTCAGAAGATGCCGCTGAGGATGAGGTCGACGCCGTCGACACAGCCGAAGAATCAGCCCCCGCGCTAGACACCAAGAAAAAAGAGACGATCGACCGCACAGACGACCCCGTGCGGATGTATCTGCGCGAAATGGGCGCCGTGGAGCTGCTTAGCCGCGAAGGCGAAATCGCCATCGCCAAGCGCATCGAGGCAGGGCGCGACACGATGATTTTGGGGCTGTGCGAAAGCCCGATCACTTTTAACGCCATTATCGACTGGTCGACCGCGCTCAACGAAGGCACAATGCAACTACGCGAGATTATCGATCTCGATGCAATGCTGTCCAAAGACCCCGCGCCAGAAAATCTGTCGGACGATGATGATGGCTCCGACGGTGAGATTTCGGAGAAAAATGCCGGGCCTTCCTTCAAGGATGAAGACGAACCCGAAGAAGCCGCCGCTGAAGAAGATGACGAGGAGTCGATGACCGAGCGGCGCACGCCGCGCCCGTCGGACGATGAGGAAGAGGACAACACGCTCAGCCTTGCGCAGATGGAAGAGCAGCTCAAGCCACAAGCGCTGGAGAAATTTGCTAACATTACAGCGCTTTACAAAAAATTCTCGAAAATGCAGGGCCAGCGGCTTGATGCCATGGGCACTGGCATCGATTTTTCAGCCGCAGACGAGCGCAAATATCAAAAGCTGCGCGAAGACCTTACCGCCGAGGTGGAAAGTGTGCAGTTCCATCAGGCGAAAATCGAATATCTGGTCGATCAGCTTTACGCCTTCAACCGCCGGTTGACCGCGCTTGGCGGCCAAATGTTGCGCCTGGCTGAACGGCACAAGGTGCCCCGCAAAGATTTTCTCGACCGCTATATCGGCAATGAGCTCGACGAAACCTGGCTGCAAATGGTTAGCGCAATCGACAAGAAATGGGCGGCGTTTGCGAGCAATGAAGCGGATGCGGCAGACCGTGTGCGCGTTGAAATTTCCGAGATCAGCCAGGCAACGGGCATGAGCCTGGCCGAGTTCCGCCGTATTGTAAACATGGTGCAAAAGGGCGAGCGCGAGGCGCGCATCGCGAAAAAGGAAATGGTGGAGGCCAATCTGCGCCTCGTCATCTCCATCGCCAAAAAATACACCAATCGCGGGCTACAATTTCTGGATCTGATCCAGGAAGGCAATATCGGCCTGATGAAGGCGGTTGATAAGTTTGAATATCGCCGCGGCTACAAGTTCAGCACCTATGCGACATGGTGGATCCGGCAGGCAATCACGCGCTCCATTGCCGATCAGGCCCGCACCATCCGCATTCCGGTGCACATGATCGAGACGATCAACAAGCTGGTGCGCACCAGCCGGCAGTTTCTGCACGAACAGGGCCGCGAACCGACGCCGGAGGAAATGGCTGAGCGCCTTTCCATGCCGCTGGAAAAAGTGCGCAAGGTGATGAAAATCGCCAAGGAACCCATCAGCCTTGAGACGCCAATTGGCGATGAGGAAGATTCTCACCTTGGCGATTTTATCGAGGACAAGAACGCCATTATCCCGGTGGATGCGGCGATTCAGGCCAATTTGAAGGAAACCGTCACTCGCGTGCTGGCAAGCCTTACCCCGCGCGAGGAGCGCGTGCTGAGGATGCGCTTTGGCATTGGCATGAACACTGACCACACTCTGGAAGAAGTTGGGCAGCAATTTTCGGTAACGCGCGAACGCATCCGACAGATCGAGGCCAAGGCGCTCAGAAAGCTCAAGCACCCCAGCCGCAGCCGCAAGATGCGCAGCTTTCTCGATCAATAGTCTGTGTTCGGGCAGGCCTGCAGCGTCTGAATTAAAAAGCGAAACCGCCGCCACCCATTTCAGCGGTGGCGGCGTGCATCAGCGCGGCTTATGATCTGGCCAATTCAAATCTCGCGCTTTATATCTTTGTTTTGCCACGCCAGGCGACAGTTGAGCGTAATCCGCGCTGCTGCCTTATCAAAAGTAAGCCGTGAGCAGTCATTCATCGCGCCGCGCGGAATGACAAAGCTCATCGCCGGCGCAGGCCCCTTTTTGCCCCTTGCAGAGACAATGATCTCATCTGGATCTTGCACGACATCGGCATCGCGGATTTCACTGCCAAATCCGGCACGATCAGCCCTGTCGCGCACCCGCACCGCAACTTTGGTGAACGAAAACGGCCCGATGATAAATGGTCGCTCCAGCGTAAGCAGGCGCACCGGGCGCTTTATCCCCATTACGACCGGCACCTGCCAGCTCTCACCGCTCAGCGCGCCGCCATATACCCTGGCGAGCGCGGCCCCAATGGCCGCGGAGGCGAGCGGATAAGCGCTATCTGCGTCAACATCAAACGCAACCGCCATTGCAAATGCCGCCTCCTCATAACCCGTCACGCTTGACGTGTTGGCATCTCCAAACAGGGGGAAAACGTGAGAAACTTCGCCCAGAGCAGGCGGGTTCAGCGCAAAACTTACCCGCGCCTGAGGCATGGCCCAAGGGCCGATACGCCCGTCCCCCTCGCTTGGCGGCGCGCCAAAAAACCAGGCGGCGCGGCCTTTTTGCGCCACACCTGCCACCTGATAGCTGAGCGGCCGGTTCTTACCCTTAAACTCGTTATGCCCGGCAAGCGACAGGGTAGCACTGCCAAACAGCGGCGCGGATTTCAGCCCGTTTTTTTTCACAAAGTCCAGGTTGAGCACCAGCCGGTCCAAGCCATAAGAGCCGACTTTCAGTCGCGCCGGGTGCCCATCGATGGAGGATGGCACCAGATAGCCTGCACTTATTTCAATTGTTGAGACAGCGCCTGTCGTATCGACCACCCCTGCACCGCGCGACAAAGCAGCAGGGCCCGCGCCAAGCGTCAGGGCTGCACCAACTGCCAGCACCCACATTTTTGCCGCCGCCATCGCCTGTTACCTCCCACTGCCATGATGATAGCGTGCGCCGCCGGGCAGGCAACCATGGGCACACCACGCCGAAAACCCGCATGATTGGTCCGCTTCGGTGCAACCGCCTTGCTGGCACCGCCGATATTTGATCAATTCTACACCATGAATGCTCCGCAACGCCCGCAGTCGCGCCCGCCTTCGCCCGATGCCCCGATACGGGCGGAATATCTTGTCGACGATGGCGACACCGAAAGCCCTTTTGATGCCGCCGGAACAGGCGCACCGGGTGCTCATAACGTTGTTACTGCCTCTACGCTGGTTCGCCATTTCGGCGTCTGGCAGGAGCGCGCCATTCATGAACCGGTTTATATTTTGCACCGCGGCCGCCCGCGCTTTGTGTTGTCCACCATCGAAATCATGCAGGCGCTGTGTGCGCCTCATCAGTCGGAACAAGGAAATCTGGCGGACAGAACGGCATTTGAAACACTGCTTGAGCTCACGACGGAAACGATTTTGTTTTGCGACAAATCGCTAAACATCGTGGCGGCCAGCGCACCTGCGCGGCGTTATCTTGGGCAATCGCCGTCAGCCGACACTTCATTTGCGGATATCGCGGGCGGGCCGGGCCTTGAGGTTGCCAAGGCTGCCATCTTGCGCGTCGCGGCCAGTGGCCATGGCGAAGATGTGGATATCTCGCCCACCCGTTACCCCGGCCGACGGCTGAGATTGTCGCTTGAGCCTCATCCGCTTGGAGTAGCGATGATCGCGCGGGATGAAACTATGCGGGAAGAATTGCAGGCCGCAAGGTCTATTTCTCTTGCGCAGGAAGATGCCGCTGCCGCGTTGGGCTGCATGGCAAATGTGCGAATTGGCCTGCGAGGCTATCTTGAAACTGCGCCCCGTTCGCTCTGCCAGCTTACCGGCCTTTCCTCAGACGCGTTGCTCGGTACACGCTTTGTCAGCCTGCTCGATATTGCTGGCCGGGCGCTGGCCGGCGACGCCATAGAATCCGCCATTTGCGATGGCGACAGCAACGCGCTGACCACCAGCCTGCTGGTAAACCGGGGGAGCGCGCTGCCCATCCGCCTTGGTCTGGCGCCCGTCCGGCAGGGAGGAGTTGTTATATCGGTGCAGGCGACCATGGTTGCGCTGGCTGGTTTAGAAGGGCTTAAGCCCGCATAAACCTCGTCTTTACGTGGTTCGGTATAGATCTTTGCAGATAGATTGTTTTTTCATTGGCGCCGATGGCGCTTAGCAAAGGTTGCCCCGAGATATGCATTCTGATCGAGCTCAGAGCGCGCCCGTCACCGGCGTTTGGGGGACGATTATTGCCCTGGTAAATGCCGATGGCAGCGCCGCGCACCCAATGGGCGCAACACTCACCCGGCCGCTTGTGCCCGCGCGCGATGTGGCGGATGTGGTGCATGTGTTGTGCACACTTCACGGGCGCCAGCCTGGCATCATCGATTTCGCACTGGCCAATAACAGTCTGGCTGGAGCGTTGCCCTGGCTGGAAGCTGCAGCGGGCGGCTTTGCAGCAGAACGGGCGCTGCTGGCCAAGCTGGCATCGGCGGCCGGGCCGCTGCCTTCAACGCCGGGCCATGCCGAGTCAGAAAATGCGGTGGCCGCCCAGCGCCATGCCATCAACATGCTCGCCCAGTCAGACCGCAACGGATGCGGTGTGGGCGCGGCAATTGCACTAGTGCTCGATTGGGCAGCCATCCGCACGATATTAAATGCCGCCGCAGAGCGTTTCGGCTTTACCCCGTCTGCATCGACCCTGCCCGACACGGCGGCAACCGCTGCAATGGTAGAGGCATTGCCATCGTCCGCCAGCGTTGATCGCGCCATGGGGTTTGCCGTGCAGCAATTGCTCGCGCAGCACCGCGGGCTGTGGGATTTGCTTGATGCGCGAGCAAGCGCGCGGGCCTCTCTTTGACACAAGCCGATTGTGGCGCTTGCCTTGGCGCCCGCATTGCCTCTATCTCCAAACCCGATATTCGAATTTGGGGATGGCGGAATGAAACGCTTTGAAGGCACCAAAAGCTATGTCGCAACCGACGACCTGAAGGTTGCTGTGAATGCAGCGGTTACGCTGCGCCGTCCTTTGCTGGTAAAAGGCGAGCCTGGCACCGGCAAAACCGTACTCGCGCATGAAATTGCTGCAGCCGTTGGCGCGCCGCTTATCGAGTGGAACATCAAATCCACCACCAAAGCGCAGCAGGGCCTGTACGAATATGACGCAGTTGCCCGGCTGCGCGACGGGCAACTTGGCGATGAGCGGGTCCACGATATTGGTAACTATATCCGCCGTGGTAAATTATGGGAGGCCTTTACCGCGCCCAAACTGCCCGTTTTGCTGATCGACGAAATCGACAAGGCCGATATCGAGTTTCCCAACGATTTGTTGCAGGAACTGGATCGCATGGAGTTCCATGTCTACGAAACGAGAGAAAATGTAAAAGCGGCTGAGCGACCTATTGTCGTTATTACTTCTAACAACGAAAAAGAACTGCCAGACGCGTTTTTGCGCCGCTGCTTTTTCCACTATATCAAATTTCCCGATCGCGAGACAATGCTCGCCATTATCGATGTGCACTTTCCCGGCATTCAAAAAATGCTTGTCTCCAGGGCGATGGACATTTTTTATGATATGCGCGAGGTGCCTGGCCTCAAGAAAAAACCCAGCACGAGCGAGTTGCTCGACTGGCTAAAGCTGCTGCTAAACGAGGATATGCCGCTTGACGTGCTGCAAAACCGCGACCCCACCAGAGCCATCCCGCCGCTGCATGGCGCGCTGTTAAAAAACGAGCAGGATGTCATGCTGTTCGAGCGGCTCGCCTTTATGGCCAAACGGCAGCAGAATAAGGGCTAGGCAATTCAGCCTGTGGCCCGCCTGGCACCCGCTGGCACCCGATTTGCACAGGTCAGGGCGCGGCTGGAGGCTTATGAGCCTGCAGGCGCGCTAGCGACTTTTGCCTATGAATTTGCGCTGTTTGTGTTCAAACAAGGCTGGGCGTGTCTGTTTGGCGGGTTGATGCTTGCGCTGTTGCTGGCCACTCACTTTGCCTACCCCGCTTCAGCACTGCTGGGGCGTTATGACTTTCTTACACTGGCAGCCCTTGCCATTCAGGTGGGAATGCTGGCGTTCCGGCTGGAAAGCTGGGCGGAAGCGCGGGTTATTCTTGCCTTTCATATCGTTGGCACAGCGATGGAATTGTTCAAAACATCGGTCGGATCATGGGCATATCCTGAGCGCAGCCTATTGCATATCGGCGCGGTGCCGCTGTTTTCAGGCTTTATGTATGCCGCTGTTGGCAGCTACATAGCACGGGTCTGGCGCATTTTTGACTTTAGTTTTCCGCATTATCCGCCCCGCTGGGCCACGATTTCGCTGGCAGCGGCAATATATTTCAATTTTTTCGCGCATCATTGGCTGCCCGATATTCGGCTGGCGCTGTTTTTGATAACGGCGCTGCTGTTCTGGCGGACCAGGGTGGTGTTTACACCGCGCCGTACGCCGCGTTCCATGCCGCTGCTACTTGGGTGGTTTTTGGTCGCGCTGTTTATCTGGCTGGCGGAAAATATCGGCACTTTTTCGCGTGCCTGGGCCTATCCTGCACAGGCACATGGCTGGGTTTTGGTGCCACCGGCAAAGCTGGGCGCGTGGTATTTGCTGATGATAATTTCTTTTGTGCTGGTGTCACTTGTGCACGACGAGCCAGGCAAAAACGGCGACGAACGCCAGTGATTACCCGATATTAACCATATTGGCCGATGCTAAGCTTAACCAAAAAGGTGTAGCATCTCCCTATGAAATTGCGCCCCTGCCACCTTGCGATATTGCTGACGGTGATTGCAGCCACTGCTCCGGCACGTGCATCGATTTTGGATTATGTCGGGGAGTGTGTTCCCTTTGCGCGCGCGGCATCTGGCGTAGATATATATGGCGACGCCTGGACATGGTGGGACAAGGCCGAGGGCCATTATGCGCGCGGAACAACGCCTCGCACCGGCGCCGTTATCGTTTTTGCAAAATCGGACCGGCTGCGCCTTGGCCATGTTGCGGTGGTGAGCCGGGTGGTCGACACGCGCGTGGTAATGATCACCCACGCCAATTGGTCGCGCATCGATGGTGCGCGGGGCCGCGTCGAGCAAGATGTCACTCTCACCGACGTTTCTGCCAAGGGGGATTGGAGCGCGGTGCGCGTGTGGTATCGCGGGCGCGGCGGCCTTGGCAGCAGCACCTATGCGGTAAATGGATTTATCTACCCCGCCGAACGCCGCATCTCTCTGGAACTGAGCGGTAAAAACCCCGATTATGTCGGCGCGTTAATCGACGTGTACGCCCGCTAGCACGGCTAAGAAACGTGCTAGGCCGCCTGCGCCTGCCCTTTGCCGCGCATTTGCGCAAGGCTTGCAGACAATGCCTCGGGCAAAATCATCTGCGTGGCGTTTGATACCTCATCGACATAGGCAAGCTCAAAATTGCCCCAGCGCCGCCCGCCAAAATATAGCGGAACGAAAACGTTTTTCAGCGGAAGAAAACTGCTATTTCCCAGCACCATACGGTAACAGGCAAGCATAGCCGGCGCTGTGCTTTTTACCGCGCGCGCGGTTGAATCGTCCAGCCCCATTTTCCGCCGGTTGCGCGACCATGTGCTGTTCCACTCGACATCCGCGCCCTGTGGCTGCGACCGCAAGGTCATATGCGTCGGCAGATAGCCGTTGATGTCGGAGATAACGCAACCGACACACAGGTCGATATCGTTCATAACGCGGTCAAGAAGAGGGCGAATATTGGCGTCTGCCCAAATGTTGAGGCGTGTGGAATGTTGGGCGGGGTTAGTGCCGGGGATGAGTTGATAGTCAGTATCAAACACGTCCGCCGCGCTCAGTTCACCACGGCGAATGCCGCGCTCAACCAGATCGACAATTTCGCCACCAATGCGCTTGGCCGCTTCCATATATTGGGCATCGTCGGTTTGGGCGCCGCTTGTCGCCAGCTTGTTCAACATAACATTGGCAACCGATTCCAGCTTTTCCAGCCGGGCCTTGGCGTCGCGCAGGACATTGCCATCTTCGCGGTGCGCATCGGACGAATCGATCATCTCGCGCTGCATATCGGCCACACTTTTCTGCATGTCGGACACCCGGCCGGCAATGCTTACCGTCTGCTCCTCAACCAGTTCCACAATGCTGCCAATATCGGTAACGGTGGATTCAATTTCCTCAAATTTCGCGGTCGCGGCCCGGCTTTTGTCAATGCCGCCGGCAATCTCAACGCCAAAGGCGGCGGCCTCGTCGCCAAGCGTGGCTACGGTGTCGTTGATCCGCTGTGTCGCATCGCGCGTGTCCTGCGCCAGCTTTTTTACCTCGGCGGCAACCACTGCGAACGCGCTGCCCGACTCCCTGGCGCGCGCGGCTTCAATGGCTGCATTCAGCGCCAGCATGTTGGTTTGCTGGGCAATGCCGGCAATGCGCTGGGTCACGTGCTGCACCTGTGCCAGCGCATCTGCCATGCGGCTCATCCTGTCGCCAAGCCGCAGCACAAGCTCTGTTACATCGGTAAAACTTGCAACCGAATCGACAATTGATTCCCGGCCAATGGTCAGTTTTTCCGTTACATCGTGCGACAAATCACGAGCACGTTCGATCGTTCGGGCAACGCTGTCCTGATCGCGCACAAGCGCTGCCGTCAGCGCGTCAATCCGGCCCAACCCGGCAATACGCTGGTCCTTACGCTCGGAAACGTTAGAAATATGGCCGCCGACATCGGCGCACTCCATAACAAGCGGGCCACATGAACGCGCAACATCGGCGATGACGCGTTCAATTGAGCCAGCTTCAATCATGTCTGTACGAGTTTTCATAAGGTTACGGCCTATCTGCAAATGGCTAACAACCAATTAACCTTGCCGCAGGCGCGAAGGGCGCTAGGGTGCTGGCCTCTGGAAGACTAGGGCGAGCAGGTAATGTTTCTAAACTTTCTTGACGAGCTGCGCGCAGCCGGGATTGCGGCGAGCATGAAGGAGCATCTGGTCCTGCTCGAAGCGCTCGACCGAGAGGTAATCAGGCGCACACCGGAAGATTTTTATTATCTTGCACGGGCAACTTATGTGAAAGACGAAGGGCTGCTCGACCGGTTCGACCAAGTTTTTTCCAAGGTTTTTCGCGGCATCGCCACGACATACGGCCAGTCTGCGGCAGATATTCCCGACGAATGGCTGCGCGCGGTGGCGGAAAAATATCTCAGCCCCCAAGAAATGGCGGCAATCAAATCACTTGGCTCGTGGGAAGAGATTATGGAGACGCTCAAAAAGCGGCTCGACGAGCAGCATGAGCGCCATCAAGGCGGCAACAAATGGATCGGCACCGGTGGCACCTCCCCTTATGGCAATTCGGGCTACAACCCCGAAGGCGTGCGCATCGGCGGCGAAAGCACGCACGGCCGCGCGCTGAAAGTGTGGGATCAGCGCGATTTCAAAAATCTGGATAACACGCGCGAGCTTGGCACGCGCAACATCAAGGTGGCGCTCAGGCGGCTGCGGCGCTTTGCGCGCGAGGGGGCAGCCGACGAGCTGGATATCGACGCAACCATCGATGGCACCGCGCGGCAGGGTTGGCTCGATGTTGTTATGCGGCCAGAGCGGCACAACGCGGTGAAGCTATTGCTATTCCTAGATGTTGGTGGCTCGATGGACCCATGGGTGAAGCTGTGCGAGGAGCTGTTTTCAGCCGCAACGGCGGAATTTAAAAACCTGGAGTTCTTCTACTTCCACAATTGCCCGTATGAGGGCGTTTGGAAAGACAATCGCCGCCGCTTTTCCGAGCGCACCGCCATGTGGGATGTGCTCCACAAATTCGGCCATGATTACAAGCTGATCTTTGTGGGAGATGCATCGATGAGCCCCTATGAGATTACCCATCCCGGCGGCTCGGTTGAGCATTTCAACGAGGAATCGGGCGCCGTCTGGCTCCACCGGATGACCACAACCTATCCCTGTGCTGTTTGGCTGAACCCGGTGCGGGAGGAGCAATGGGGCTATTCGCAAAGTGTGCGCATCATTCGCGAGCTGATGGCGGATCGCATGTATCCGTTAACTCTTGCCGGGCTGGACGACGCTATGCGTGAACTGACACGAAAACGGTAGGATTTAACGTTTTCGTCGCTTAAATAGACCGCTTCATCCCAAATCTTTGTCGCACTCGCTCTACTCTGATCATCTAATGTGGCATGACCATGGTTAATAGCCGTGAATTTACTGAAGGGACGTTGAGGGAATAATTCAAAAGGGGGATATATGAAACAGGCCAATTTCAGGCATCGTTCGTTGCGCCAGCACCACCGCGAAGCAGGCGTTTCCACCCTTTCGCCGCCAGGGCCGCCTTCCCCCGCCCCAAGGCATGAGCCTGAGGTTGCAAGAGCTGTGGCGCTGCCCGATGCGGATGAACCCCTTGCCAAGGCAGCCTTTCCATCGCGCCAGCAGCGCCGCCAGGCAAAGCGGGTTGATGCAAAACGCAAAATCCATAAACGCCAAATACCGCCCCGCCACACCACAGCGCCTGCAGCAACTCCGCACGAGCTTGCACACGCCATCTACCCGACCGCGCCGGTAACTGGAGATGCGCAATCCACAACCGTGGCGCAAAACGCGCCCTTGCCAAAAAACCGGGCGCTGGCACCACTTGGCAATCAGCGGCTTGCGCGGCTTCGCGCATGGCTCTGGCCATTTGCCGTAAAGCGCCGCGCGCGGGAGTATTCAGTGGCGCAGCACCTGTCTTCCTTGCGCGACGATGTCGCCCGGCTGCACGCTTCGCTTGAGCAGGCAATGGCGCGCCTTGGCGATTAGAGCAGTTTTTATGCTGTGTGAAAACGCCTGGCGACCCGAAAAGCACGGCAATACAAGAATGTGGAACTGCCAGTCTGATTTGATCGGATCGCAAACCGCCCTTGCAGCTCAATATAACAGAAAACGGCGGCGGGCGCTGGTCCATTCGCGCTCATCCGCTGCGGCAATCGCCTCCAAATCGCCCGGTGCGGCGCCGGCATCGTCCACCCATGCGCGCAAGGCTGGCCCACCATTTATGACATCAATGGCAAGCTTGCCAAACTCATATTCATAGGGAAAATCGCGCCATAGAACATAATCGGGATATAGGCGGCAGATGGCCTTGAACGCCAGCGCCTGCACCCGCCATGGGCTGAACGCAGCATGGTCATATCCCGGTCCTTCAGCATGGATATGGATGCCGTTGCAAAGCTGCCCGACATGTTTGTGAAAGGTGGGCTGGAACCAGATATCGCGTAAAACGCACCCGGTGAGCCAGCGCGGCGCCAGCGCGCGCATCTCGGCAATAACATCGCGCGCAACAATATCAGGCGAGCCAAACAGCTCCAGCGGGCGCGTTGTCCCGCGCCCCTCGGAAAGCATGGTTCCCTCCAGCATCACCGTACCGGGATAGGCTCGCGCCATATTTACACCCGGCGCATTGGGGCTGGGGTTGATCCACACCCGCTCCACCGGCCAGCCAAAGCCCGGCGCATCATCGGGCGCCCAGCCTTCCATTTTGACAACGCGGTAATCTACAGCAAGCTTATACTGCGCGATGAACCAGTGCCCAAGCTCGCCCAAAGTCAGCCCATGCCGCATGGGCATGGGGCCTGCGCCGACAAAACTTTCCCACCCCGGCAGCAGCGTCAGCCCTTCTACCGGGCGGCCGGCGGGGTTTGGCCGGTCAAGTACCCACACGCTCTTGCCATGCGCTGCGGCAGCCTCCAGCACATAGAGCAGCGTGGTGACAAAAGTGTAGATGCGCGTGCCAAGGTCTTGAAGATCAACCAGCATCACGTCAAACGTGCTCATCGACTGGCCGGTCGGGCGCCGCACCTCGCCATAAAGGCTGAATACGGGAATGCCATAAACCGGGTCGATAAAGTCTGGCGACTCCATCATATTATCCTGCAAATCCCCGCGTACGCCGTGTTGCGGGCCAAACACTGCCGAGACATTCAGCCCGCAAGCGGCCAGCGCGTCGAGCGAGTGCGTCAGATCCGCCGTCACCGAGGCGGGGTGCGCAAGCAAGGCCACGCGCTTGCCCATAAGCGGGCGGCGCAGATCAGGCTCTGCAAGCAGGCGATCGATACCAAATTTCATGCCGCCTCAGGTGCCGGGAGCCGCGCTGTAAAGCAATCCCGATTGTGAAAATCCGGCGAGCCGGGGGCGTGCGCCAGCGCCCAATAGGATTTAGTGCCGCCAAGCTCTTCAATCACAAGCGACAAGCCCATGGCAATATCGGCGCTCTCAAATCGATCAGGAAGCATGGCAAGCACGTGCATTTCAACGCGCGGAACCGACAATTGCGGGCGGACCACCCAATCCATACGGGCAATATCTACACAAAGGTCATCCGCCATGCCCGCCCGATAGCTGTCAAACGCATAAGCCGCCCATTGGCGCCCCGGCGCAAAGTTCATCTCAAGATAGCCCGGCCCTGCCCCCTCCACTGCCAAAAACACCTCAAAACAGCTATGTTCCCACAGCCTGTCAACCCGGCCCTCCAGCGCGGCGTCGGGCCAGCGGATTTGGTCGATATCGCCATATACTTGGTAGCAGAGCGGCATGTGCCCACGCGCTCTTCTCGCACCAGGGCCAGCCTTTACGACAAGCTTTGCGCGGGGCGGAAAATTTGGGTGAGGGTGCAGTTGCAGCGTTGCCATATGCACCACCCTAGGAAAAGTTCTGCAACCGCGCTACAGGGCGCCACTCTCATGGCAACCACTCTTCCCTCCCCGCCCCGGATCGGCATGGTTTCGCTCGGCTGCCCGAAGAACCTTGTCGATAGCGAACGCATTCTCACCAAGCTGCGGTCCGATGGCTATGCGCTGTCTGCCGATTATGCAGGCGCAGATGTTGTGCTTGTCAACACCTGCGGGTTTCTCGATTCCGCCAAGGAGGAATCGCTGGAGGCAATTGGCGAGGCGATGGCTGAAAATGGCCGGGTCATCGTTACGGGCTGCATGGGCAAGGAGGCGGAGGCAATTCGCGCGCGCTTCCCTCAGGTGCTCGCGGTAACGGGCGCGCACCAATATGAAGAGGTAGTGGGCGCGGTGCACGAAGCAGCGCCGATGCCGGCCAACGCCTTTCTCAACCTGGTGCCTGAAAGCGGACTGAAGCTGACGCCGCGGCACTACAGCTATTTGAAAATTTCAGAAGGGTGCAACCACCGCTGTTCCTTCTGCATCATCCCCTCGCTCAGGGGAGATCTGGTCAGCCGCCGGCCCGACGCCATTTTGCGCGAGGCAGAAAAACTGGTAGCAGCGGGCACACGCGAGCTGCTTGTCATCAGCCAGGACACTTCGGCTTACGGCGTCGACATTCGCGATCAGCCGCGCGACTGGCACGGGCGCGCTGTGCGCCCGCACATGACCGATCTGGCGCGCGAACTCGGCGGGCTCAGCACGCCGCAAAACCCGGTTTGGGTGCGGCTGCACTATGTCTATCCCTATCCACATGTCGACCATGTCATCCCCCTAATGGCCGACGGGCTGATAACGCCCTATCTCGACATCCCGTTTCAGCACGCAAGCCCCGCCGTGCTGCGCGCCATGCGCCGCCCCGCCAACGAGGCCAAGGTGCTGGAGCGGATAAAAAACTGGCGCGCTATTTGCCCGGACATCGCCATTCGCTCTACCTTTGTCGTCGGCTTTCCAGGCGAGACGGAGCAGGATTTTACCTATCTGATGGAGTGGCTGGAAGAGGCCCGGCTCGACAGGGTGGGCGCCTTTCGCTTTGAGCCGGTTGAAGGCGCCGCCGCCAACGCCTTGCCCGGCGCCGTGCCAGAAGCTGTGAAGGAGGAGCGCTATGCCCGGCTAATGGCGCTGACTGCGCGCATCTCGGCGGAAAAGCTAAGCGCAAAAATCGGCCGCACCATGCCCGTCATCATCGATGCGGTCGACACGCAAACGGGCGGCGCCACCGGCCGCAGCCAGGCAGATGCGCCCGATATTGACGGCGAGGTGCACTTGCGTGACGCTGGCCACCTTGCAGCGGGCGATATTGTGCCTGCCATCATAGAAGATGCCGATGAGCATGATCTCTTTGGCGTACCGGTGATCGGCGCAGAATAGCCCCCTTTCCTTTGTGCGTGGTTCGTGAAATGAACTGGAAATTGCGCGCCCGTTGATGGAGCTAAGGCCGGTGTTGAAACATATTTTCGTCGCCATTGCGGTGATGCTCTCCTCACCCGTTGCAGCACAGTCCTTCAGCCCGGATGAAGCCGCGCAGGTGGACAAAATCGTGGCCAATACACTGGCCAATACTGGCGTGCCTTCTGCCTCGGTTGCGGTGGTGCGTGGCGGAAAAATCATCTTTGCCAGGGCATATGGCAAACAATCGGAAACCGGGGCCGAGCCACGTGCCGATGCGCCCTACCAAATTGCGTCGGTTTCCAAACAATTTACCGCCGCTGCCATTTTGCTCCTGCAACGCGAGGGCAAGCTCAGCCTTGATGACAAGGTGAGCAAATTTGTGCCCGGCATTACTCAAGGAGACGACATTACCATTCGCCAATTGCTCAGCCATACATCGGGCCTGCAGGATTATTGGCCGCAAGACTATGCTTTTGCGTTGATGGAAACGCCAACCACGCCTCAGCGCATCATCGACCGCTGGGCAAAAAAGCCGCTGGATTTTGCCCCTGGCACGCAGTGGCAATATTCCAATACCGGTTATGTCGTTGCAGGGTTGGTGGTGGAAAAAGCCGCGGGCGTGCCGTTACTCGACTATCTTCAAGCGCAAATATTCAAGCCGCTTGGCATTGCCGCCATTGATCAGGATCTGGCCGTAGGGCCAGGCTATCCTCAGGGTTATCAGCGGTTTGCGCTTGGCCCGGTGCGCGCGGAGCGGCCCGCCGCCAAAGGGTGGCTGTTTGCCGCTGGAGAACTGGCGATGTCCGCTACCGACCTTGCTAAATGGGATATTGCGCGCATCGAGCGCCGCGTCCTCACGCCTGCCGAATGGGCCATTCAAGAAACGCCTGCAAAGCTGGTCGATGGCACCGACAATGGCTATGGTCTGGGCGTGGCTACCGGCGAAGCCAATGGCCGCCGCTATGTGGAACACAGCGGCGAGGCTGTCGGCTTTTTGTCAGAAAACATCGTTTTCCTTCATGAAAAGGCCGCCATTGTTGTTTTGGTCAACAGCGATTTTAGCAACGCTTTCCAATCCATCGCCCGGCAAATAAGCATGGTGCTTTTTCCACAAACCGCCTCAGCCGCAGCAACTGGGAATGACGAAACCGCCCGCGCGCGCCGCATGTTCGACATGCTGCGCGGCGGCACGCTCGACCGCTCCTTGCTGACACAGGACGCCAATTATTATTTTACCAACACAGCGCTTGGGGATTACAAGGCATCGCTTGCGCCATTGGGGGAGCCAACAGCTTTTGAATCAACCGGCAAAGACCGGCTGCGCGGCGGCTTTGTAAACCGCAATTACCGCGTGGAATTTGGCAGCCATTCCCTACAGATCATCACCTATAGCGAGCCGGGCGACCATGGCCGTTACGAACAATTTCTGGTGCAGCCAAGCGAATGACCATAGCTGAATTTACCGCGCTCGCCGCCGCCGACAAGGGGCAGGCTGCCCGCACCATCGCCCTTGTTGCCGCGAAAGATTTTGACACCTGGCTAAAGGTGCAACCGCCGCGCGTCCGCGCCGCCGCCGCTGGGCAAAAACTGCGCGCGGCGGTCGATTCCAGCGCCATTCTGCCTGGCGATGGGCCAGATGACTGGAATGTCGCGCTGGTTGTCGATGACCCGGAAAATCTTGGCCCATGGGCGCTTGCCCGGCTGGCTGAGGCGCTGCCTGAAGGCACCTATCGCATCGATGGCGGCGATTGCGGCGCGGCGCTGCTTGGCTGGCTGCTCGCACAGCACCGGTTCACACGGTATCGCCCGTCTGCCGAGCCTGGCGGAGCCCGCATCCTGCTCACCCGTGATCCTGCCCGCATGGACGAGCTAGTCCGGCTTGCCGCCGCCACCGCCAAGGTGCGCGACCTTGTCAACACCGGTGCAAGCGACCTTGGCCCTGAAGAACTTGAGAGCGAGGTGGCAGCCCTTGCCGCCCTGCATGGCGCGACACTTAGCGTAACACGAGGAGATGCACTCGCCACCGGCTATCCGATGATCCACACCGTGGGGCAGGCCGCTGTTCGCGCCCGTGCGCCAAGGCTGATCGAACTGGAATGGGGCAACCCCGCGCACCCGCGCGTCGCGCTTGTCGGCAAGGGTGTGTGTTTTGATTCCGGCGGGCTGGACATCAAACCATCGGCCGGAATGCGGCTGATGAAAAAGGATATGGGCGGTGCAGCACATGCGCTGGCGCTTGCCGGGCTTATTATGGATGCCCGGCTGAGAGTGCGGCTCCACCTGCTCATTCCAGCGGTGGAAAATGCCATTGCCGGCAATGCTTTTCGTCCCGGAGATATATTGGCAACGCGTGCGGGAATGACAGTTGAAAACACCAATACCGACGCTGAAGGCCGCCTGATTTTAGGCGATGCACTAACCAGGGCGGGTGAAGGTGATCCGGCGCTGATCATCGATTTTGCCACGCTCACTGGCGCGGCGCGCGTGGCGCTTGGCCCGGATTTGCCCGCCACTTTTGCCAATGATGAAAAGCTGGCGGCAGATCTACTGGCAGCAGGCGCTGCAGCGGATGATCCGCTGTGGCGGCTCCCGCTCTGGGCGGGTTATGACGAGATGCTGAAATCGGACATTGCCGACATCGTCAACGCGCCCGATGGCGGCTTTGCAGGCGCGGTCACCGCCGCCTTGTTCCTGCAACGCTTTGTGCCGGGCGGCACCCCATGGGCGCATCTCGACACATTTGCCTGGCGCCCGGTGGCCAAGCCGGGGCGGCCAAGAGGCGGGGATGCGATTGGGCTGCGCGCGGTATGGGCAATGTTGAAGGCTCGCTATTGCGCCTAGTGGCGCCTGGGCGTTTCAAAATGGCACGCCAGTATTTTTGCCGCGCCGCGCGACTTTAGCCGCCATCAGCCAAAATTCGCCAATAACAAAAGCAGATAGAGCATCTTGTTTTTGGTGGCGCCATATTCCTGCAAGATTTTGGCCCGGTAAGCCGCCAATACAACCTGTGATGAGGCGTGGCCGCGCATGCCACTCATTTTTCTAAGAAAATTTCAGAACAAACTTGCGTAATTTTACAGTAACATAATTCTTACGTAAATATATACCTCCGTACTTTTACTACAGTCCCATGAAATTAAATAGAAAATTTTTATTTTTCGTCGAATATAGACCACAATATCGGCGATGATCTGTAATTGGTCTATTGCACGCAAACTTCCTATCTCGTAATTTACGCAGCGTGGGTAGCACAAAACTTGACTGGATTCGCGTATCATTCAAGTTTTGCGTATAAAATATAAATAACATCAGGCATTTATATCGTAACGGCACCGTCAAACGACGTGCCGATGGGTTTTGTCGTGTTGCGTAGCGTTCCTGTCTTCCATCGAGGGATAATGAAGATGAAACATATGAAAATTCAGGCGCTGGCGCTTGCCAGTGTCGTTGCATTGCCTGTGGCGCTTTCGGCGCCTGCGTCGGCGAAAGGCGATGATAGCAAATTCAGCCGTGAACAATCCGCAGGCTATCTTGGCCTGACGAGCCAAAATGCGCTGGTCGAGTCCAAATTCCGCGCCATGCAAGACCGCCGCTCAACGCGGCACGTATCCGATACGACCGATCGCGTGCTGGCCTGGCACGAAACTGCGCTTGATGCCGTTGCGCTCGATCACACACCCAACTCAGCCGGCGTTGCACCGCTCAACAATGGCGGCCCGGTGCGCACCGCGCGGGCGCTGGGCATGATCCACATCGCCATGTACGATGCGCTGAATGCTTTTGGCCAGAAATACCAACCCTATGACGCCATGCCGGCGGCGCCGCGTGGTGCCTCCAAAGATGCGGCTATTGCGTATGCGGCCTATGGCGTGCTTGCAGCGCTTTATCCCTCGCAGTCGGCGCAGCTCAACCTGCTGCTGTCGTCGGATGTGAGCTCCATTCATGCCAGCCCCGCATCGGTTGCGGCCGGCCGGGCTGTGGGCGAGGCCGCAGCAGCTGCCATCTTGGCCCGCCGCACAAATGACGGCTCGCAAATCGGCGAAGTCAATTTCGGGCTTGGCGGCCGCATTTCTGGCGATACGACTACCTATTTCGGCAACCCAATCAACAGCGGATCAACCGCAACGCTCAACTGGTCGCCCGATCCGCTGACACCCGGCTCGACTCCGGGCTCGACGCTGCAACTGGCGCTTGGCGCGTCATGGGGCGCGGTAACGCCGTTTGTACTCACAAGCGGCAAGCAATTCCGCGCGCCGCCGCCGCCGATGCCAGGCACGGCGGAATATGTTGCCGGTTTCAACGAAGTTAAGGCGATTGGCGCCTCTTCACCGGGCAACACAGCGACCGCGCGCACCCGCTTTATCGGCAATTTCTGGGGTTATGACGGCGCACCGCTGCTAGGCACGCCGCCACGGCTTTACAACCAGATTGCCGTCAAGCTTGCGCGCACGCAGGGCCTGCACGGCGCGACCAAGCTTGCCCGTTATCTGGCGATGGTGAATACCGGCATGGCAGATGCAGGCATTGCGGCATGGGACAGCAAATATTTCTACAATTATTGGCGCCCAGTAACAGGTGTACCCCGTGCAGCAGAAACAGGCGACACAAGTACAGCGCCTGATGCAGACTGGCGTCCGGTAGGTATTTCGGTAGTCAACACCACCAACCCTATTCTCGCCACGCCACCCTTCCCGGCCTATGTCTCAGGTCATGCGACCTTTGGTGCGACGATGTTCGGCATTGCACGCAAATTCTTCCCGAACAACACCGCCTTCACCTTTGTTTCAGATGAATATAACGGCACCGGTGTCGACCCGTTCGGCACGCCGCGGCCGCTGGTGCCGGTTCGTTTCCGCTCTCTCCAGCAAGCGCAAAACGAAAACGGCCAGAGCCGCGTTTACAACGGCGTTCACTGGCAGTGGGACAATGTGCAAGGCCAGGCGATTGGCCAAAAAATTGCGGACTATCTCGCCGCCAACGCCTTCAAACGCGTGGCCGGTGGGCATGATGATGACCGCGACGACGATTAATCAAGCGATTGCTGGCGCTTTGCTTATCGCACGCAATCAATAACTACGGGCGGAGCGTTGCGCATTTTGGTCGCAACGCTCCGTCATCGTCACTGCCTGGCAGGATGCGCCGCCCCCCAAGCGGGGCCGGGCAATTTTGGAAAGACCGATATGACGCCAATCAGCAAGCTTCTCGCCGCAGCCATACTCATCGCAATTTCACCGACACTGGCAGGCGGTGTCAGCGCGCAACAAGAAACTTCTAACCAGGCGACAAGCGCAAACGCGGGTGAAAAGCCGCCACAGACTTTTTCAAAGCTGGAACTGGCGCAGCTGCGATCGCCCTTTACGAAAAAAAGCGTTTTGATGCTTAACGCCATCACGGCGCGCTCAAAAAAGACAATCGACGCATATGATGCGCAACTGCCTGCCATCCGGCGCGCCATATTGGCTCCTGCAACAAATGCCGCGCAGCGCAAGCAACGGGTCAGCGCCCTTGCCCGGCTTAGCGCGCTTGCCAGCCAGTCAGACATCGAGTTGCGCGATATGAAGGCGGCCGAACTCAAGGTTCGCACCAGCGGAGAGTTTTACAACGACACCATTTTAAGCGCGATGGTGGCCTTTGTCATGGATGTTCGCACCGAAATTACCGACAAGCGCGCAGAGCTGGCAAAGGCGCTGCCAAGCAACTAACCGTTGCCCGTTTTCCTACTACGCCAGGCTCGCGCCGGCGGTGATGATCGGCACAAATTTCTCCGCAGTCAGGCTTGCGCCGCCGACAAGGGCACCATCGACATTGGCAATTGCCAGGATTTGCGCGGCATTTTCGCCCGTTACTGATCCGCCATAAAGAATGCGCATCGCCTGCGCTGCCCCCTCCCCCAGCAAATCGTGCAGAGTGGCACGGGCAAGGGCGTGAACATCGGCAATGTCCGCCGCCATGGGCGTGCGCCCTGTGCCAATGGCCCAGCGTGGTTCATAGGCAATTGTCAGCCAGCTAGCCGCTGCGCCATCCGGCATCGATTGCTCAATCTGTGCGCGTACAATTTGCGCTGCCAGCCCCGCGTCGCGCTCGGCCGCGGTTTCGCCGACACACAATATTGCAGACAAGCCGGCGCCGCGCGCCGCTTGCGCCTTGCCGCGCACATCCTGGTCCGTCTCGTGTTGATCGGCGCGGCGCTCGCTATGGCCAACCAGGGTGAAAGTGGCGCCAGCCTCAGCCAGCATCGCAGCGCAAAGACAGCCGGTATGCGCCCCGCTTTGCGCTGCGTGCACATCCTGAGCGCCGATTGCAACGTCAAGCGCCAGTGCAGCAGCATGTTCGATCAGCGTGGCAGGCAAGGCGATAGCAACTTCAACGCCCCCATTTGCACGCTTTGCCGCAGCATCGATGGCGACCAGTTCGGCCAGCGCAGCCCGGCTGCCGTTCATCTTCCAGTTCCCGGCGATCAATTTGCGTCGCATTGTGCCCCTTCCGAATGTTATTGCAGCCATGCGATACCGCAGATCATTTGCCATGCAAGCTTGAAGCGCACCCAAACCCTCCGTAAAGCGTAGGCCACGTTGTTCCTCTTCATTACGAACGGTTGCCCTTCGCATGCTCAGTTTTATTCGCCGGATCACCAATTCGCGCACCGGTGTGATTGTGTCCTTCGTGGTGCTCGTCCTCATTGCCCTTGCCTTTGTGGGTGGCGATGTGTCGGGCTTGCGGACAGCGGGTTTGACGGGCGCATCCGGCAGCGATGCCGCGACCGTGGGTGCCACAAGCCTGTCGGCCACCGAGCTGAAAGGGCGCACGCAAGAGGAAATGCAATCTTTTCGCCAGCGCCAGCAAACTCTTGATATGGCCCAGTTTGTTGCCGGTGGCGGCTTTGAAGGCACGCTTGAACGGCAGATTAACTCTTTGGCTTTTGAGCAATTTGCAACCGGCCAGGGGCTTGTGGTGAGCAAGCGGCTTGTCGATGGCGAAATTGCGAGCACACCAGGGCTACAGGGGCCCGACGGCAAGTTCAGCCAGTCCGCCTATGAGCGCCTGCTAACCACACAACGCATAACCGATGCGCGCATCCGCAGCGATATTACGCGCGACACCTTCAGCCGCCAATTGACGGCGCCAACGCTTGGTGCAAGTCAGGTGGCACAGCAAATGGCCCTGCCCTATGCCTCGCTCCTGCTGGAAAAGCGCACCGGGCAAATCGGCTTTATCCCTACGCGCGCCATGGGCGCCGGCTCGCCGCCCACCGAGGCGGAGTTGAGCGCATATTTCAAGCGCAATGTCGCTCGCTACACCATTCCTGAGCGGCGCACTATTCGTTATGCTATTGTTACGCCAGCACAATTTGCCGCAGCGGCAACGCCTGGCGAGGCGGAAATCAAACGAACATTTGATGCTGACGCCGCAAAATATGCAGCAACCGAAAAGCGCTCGCTATCGCAAGTTGTGCTGCCGGATCAGGCAACCGCCAATGCCTTGATCGCCAAGTTAAAGAGCGGCACCACGCTGGAGCAGGCTGCCAGCGCGCTTGGGCTGGAAGCTGCCAGACTGACCGGGCTTGAGCGCAAGGCCTATGCCGAGCAAACCTCCCCCGCCAATGCCGATGCCGTGTTCAGTGCTGCGCGCGGTGGCGTGGTCGGGCCGCTAAGGGCGCCACTTGGCTGGGCGGTGGTCCATATCGACAGCGTTGAACAAATCGCGGCACGCACGCTCGCGCAGGTTCGCGGCGATATTATCAAAACGTTGACAGAGAAAAAGATTCTCGCCGCGCTTACTGCCGTGCATGACCGTATCGACGATGCAATTGGCAACAATGCCACCTTTGCCGAGATCATTGGCGACCAGAAGCTTCAGCCGCTCAGCACCCCTCCTGTGCTTGCCGATGGGCGCAACCCGCTTAACCCGGCGCCGGCTGACATTGCTCTTGCCGATGTAGTGAAGGCCGGTTTCGCGGCAGAGCCGGGCGACGACCCACAATTGGTAAGCACAGGGCGGGACGGCAGCTTTGCCGTGGTTGCGCTGGACCAGATCATTGCCGCAGCCCCGCCGCCCATGGCGCAGATGCGCGACGCGCTGGTTCGCGATTTTGTTATCGACCGTGCCCGCCGGGCCGCGCGCACTGTAGCGGCGGCGGCTGTAGCCAAGATCAGCAAGGGCACCTCGCTTGAAGATGCGCTGAAGCAAACCGGGCTTAAGCTGCCGCCAGTTCAGCCCATGGCCGCCTCACGTGCGTCGCTTGCCGCCATGCAAAAGGGCCCGCCCGCGCCGCTGGTGCTGCTGTTTAGCATGGCGAACAACACAGCTAAACTGCTGGAGGCGCCGCAGCAGGGTGGCTGGTTTATCATTCACCTAGATTCGGTTGAGCGCGGCGATGCGGCCAGCCAGACACAAGTAATTGCGGCAATGCGCTCTGACCTCGCCAAGGTGGTCGGGCGTGAATATATTGAGCAATTTGCCCAAGCGCTGCGCGACACGGTGGGCGTGCGCAAAAACCAGAATGTGATCGACGAGATCAAGCGGGATTTACTTGGCCAAAGCAACGGCCAACCTTGAGGCAACAATGACACACGGGACAGCAGCCGCCCTGGCTGCGCTCAAAAAGGGTCGCCCTGCGCTGTTGTGGCAGCGGCTGGTTGCCGATACCGAAACACCCGTTGCCGTGGCGCTGAAGCTCATGGAGCCGGGCCGCGGCGATTTTTTGCTGGAATCGGTGGAAGGTGGCGCGGTGCGCGGGCGCCATAGCCTGATAGGCCTTGCGCCGGATCTGGTTTTCCGCGCCGATGGCAACGCCGCCAGCATTAACCGCCACTGGTTGCACGACAGCGCAGCGTTTGAGCCCTGTGCTGAGCCAACGCTGGCAGCGTTGCGCAAGCTGGTTGCCGATTGCCTGATGGATGTGCCGGCAGAATTGCCGCGCGCCATGGCGTGTCTTGTTGGTTATTTTGGCTATGAAACGGTGGGGCTGGTCGAAAAATTACCAAAACCGGCGGCCAACCCGCTTGGGTTGCCCGACATGATGTTCGTACGGCCGACAATCGTACTGATTTTTGACCGGCTGGCTGACGCTCTGTTCATCGTTGCACCTGTATGGCCAGTGGCCGATTGCGCACCACAAGCGCTGGTCGATGCAGCAGCCGAGCGGATCGAGGCAACCGCCGCGCGCCTTGCAACCGCTGCCCTGCCGACACCCGTGCAAATGCCCCTGCGCGACACCATGCTCACTCCACAATTGCCCGCGGGCCGCTATGCTGAAATGGTGCGCCGGGCAAAGGATTATATCGTTGCGGGAGACATATTTCAGGTTGTGCTTGCACAGCGTTTCACCGCGCCTTTTGCGCTGCCGCCATTTGAGCTGTACCGGGCGTTGCGCCGGGTAAACCCCTCGCCTTTTCTCTATCATCTCGATATGCCGGGTTTTTCACTCATCGGTTCCAGCCCGGAAATTCTGGTGCGGGTGCGCGATGGTGAAGTGACAATCCGCCCCATTGCCGGCACGCGCCCGCGCGGCAAAACCGTAGCCGAGGACGAAGCCAACCGCGCCAGCCTGCTTGCCGACCCCAAGGAGCGCGCAGAGCACCTCATGCTGCTTGACCTTGGCCGCAACGATGCCGGGCGTGTGGCGCAGGCCGGCAGCGTACGGGTGACCGACAGTTATACGGTCGAATTTTACAGCCATGTCATGCACATCGTGTCGAATGTCGTTGGCACGCTGGCGCCGGGGCATGATGCGGTCGACGCGCTGCTTGCCGGTTTTCCAGCCGGCACCGTGTCTGGCGCGCCCAAGGTGCGTGCGTGCGAAATCATCGCGGAGCTCGAAGGCGAAGTACGCGGCGCTTATGCCGGTGGTGTCGGCTATTTTTCCCCCGATGGATCGATGGATTCGTGCATCGTGCTGCGCACTGCGGTGGTGAAAGACGGCGAGATTCACGTGCAGGCGGGCGCGGGCATCGTTGCGGATAGCGACCCGGCCTATGAGCAGCGCGAGTGCGAGGCCAAGGCCGGTGCCCTGCTTGCCGCCGCGCGCGAGGCTATCAGCCGTGCAGGCGAGCCTCGTTTCGGCCAATAGCTGTAATACCAGTTTTCAGGGGAGCGTTTCTGCATCCTTTTTGGCGGCGGCCCTCTCCGCGCGCCATTGCCGCAGGAGCAAAGCAGTGCACCCGGTTTGCCCACCTGTGCCAACCGCAGAACAGCTATCGGGCAAGCCCGACGATTTTCGGCTCACTTCGTCAAGCGCGGCGACACGCGCTGTCCAGCTTTGGCTTTGCCGCGGCTCAGGTGTTTTGCGCAATTGCTTGGGGATACGGTAAGGCTCATCCTGCCGGCCACACACGATGATTTCATCGGCTGTCGATTGCGGGCATTTTTCATTATCACCCAATAAAATGGAGCGGATGCGCTTGGGTGGTTCGCTGCTTTCTTGCGCCGCGGCTATGCCCGCCACACTCAGCGACAACAGCATTGCGGCAATCAACATCGGACGCATGGCGCATTCTCCCTTTATGCAGCGCCAGATGGCGGACGCAGCGGTGTCATTTATAGCTTTGCATGGCCAAGCTGAACCGGAGCAATACAAAACCGACTCTGTTCATTTTGTGTCGGCGCGGGCCGCTTGCAAGTGGCGCAAGCGGTTGCACGGCCCGGCATATCCTCTACAAGCGCGCTCCATGATCCTCGTCATCGACAATTATGACAGCTTTACGTGGAACCTTGTCCATTATCTGATGGAGCTGGGTGCAGAGGTGAAAGTTGTGCGCAACGACGCGATTACCGCGGCAGAAGCGGTGGCGAGCAACGCGCAGGCATTTCTCATTTCCCCCGGCCCGCGCTCGCCCAATGAGGCGGGCGTTTCGCTTGCTCTGGTTGCCGCCTGCGCCGCGGCCGGCAAGCCGCTGCTCGGTGTGTGCCTTGGGCATCAGGCGATTGGCCAGCATTTTGGCGGCAAGGTGGTGCGCGGCGGGTTGATGCACGGAAAAACCTCTCCCGTAACGCATGATGGCACGGGCATGTTCGCAGGCCTGCCTTCGCCCTTTAGCGCGACGCGCTATCACTCGCTTGTCGTGGAAGATGTTCCGGCCGAACTTGTGGTAAATGCAACCGCAGACGATGGCTCGGTAATGGCGTTTCGCCACCGCGAACTGCCCATTTACGGCGTGCAGTTTCACCCGGAGAGCATCGCGACCGAGCATGGCCATGCGTTGCTTGCCAATTTCATGGCGGCTGCCGGCTTGCCGCCAAAGGCACGGGCATGAACGCTGCGGAACCGATGATCGACGCGCTCCTGCCCGACCCACGCCAGCCGCTCAGCGCGCAAGGCGCGGCCACCGCCTTTGCCGCCATTCTCGACGGCCATGCGAGCGACGACGCGGTGGCGAAATTTCTTGTAACACTTGCCGAGCGGGGCGAAACCAGCACCGAAATTGCTCAGGCGGCGCGCGCGCTGCGGGCCCGGCAGATTTCCATCTCCGCCCCACGCGGCGCCATTGACGTTTGCGGCACGGGCGGCGACGGGCACCATACGCTCAACGTCTCAACCGCTGTCTCCATTATCGTTGCTGCGTGCGGCGTGCCGGTGGCAAAACATGGCAACCGCGCCGCCTCCAGCAAGGCGGGCGCCGCCGACACGCTGGAGGCGCTGGGCCTGCGGCTCGACCGGGCAAGCGAAAATGCCGAGCGCTGCCTTGCCGATATTGGCATTGCCTTTCTCTTTGCAGCTCACCACCACCCCTCCCTTGCGCGCATTGCGCCGCTACGCCGGGCAATTGGCCGGCGAACGATTTTCAACCTTATGGGCCCGCTTGCCAACCCTGCAGGCGTAACACGCCAGCTTATTGGCATTGCCCGGCCAGATTTTGCACCCATCTATGCAGATGCGCTTGCGCAACTGGGCTGCGAGGCAGCAATTGTGGTTGCGGGCGATGAAGGGCTGGACGAATTGTCGGGCGCGGGGCCAAGCGGGATTGTCAATGTTGGCGCAGCCGCCCTGCCTTTACGCGTTGCGCCAGAGGATGCCGGGCTTATGCGATACCCCATTTCGGCGCTGCGTGGCGGGGATGCAGCGCATAATGCGGCAGCGTTGCGGGCGTTGTTGCAAGGAGAGCCGGGCGCCTATCGCGAGGCGGTGTTGCTGAACGCGGCCGCCGCGCTCATGGTTGCGGGCCGGTCCCAATCGCTGCGTGAAGGGGCCGAAGAAGCCGGCGAAGTGCTCGACAATGGCCTTGCCAACACCCTGCTCGATTGCTGGATCGCTTATCAATGACGACAATTCTTGAACGTATTTTAGAGACCAAACGTGCCGATGTGGCGGCGCGCAAGGCCTGTATTTCCGTAGCCGAGCTTGACGCGCGCATTGCTGAGCAAAGCGCACCGCGCGGGTTTCGAGCAGCACTCGATACACGCGCGCCGCACGGCCATGCGCTCATCGCAGAGATAAAGCAGGCCAGCCCGTCAAAAGGCCTGATTCGCGAGAATTTTGATCCGCCCGCTCATGCTGCCGCCTATCAGGCAGGGGGCGCGACTTGCCTGTCGGTCTTGACCGATGAACACTGGTTTCGCGGCAGCGATGTGTATCTGGAAATGGCGCGCGCAGCTTGCTCGCTACCGGTGCTGCGCAAGGATTTTTTGATAGACCCCTGGCAGGCGCACGAAGCGCGAGCCATTGGCGCAGATGCGATATTGCTCATTGTGGCAGCCCTTGATGACGGCTTGCTCGCCGAGATTGAATGCGCCGCCACCGATTGCGGCATGGACGTTCTGGTTGAAGTACACGACCCGCGCGAGCTGGACCGCGCAATGAAGCTCAAATCGCGGCTCATTGGCGTTAACAACCGGGATTTACGAGATTTTACCGTCGATTTTCAGCGCACTTATGATCTTGTCGCCAAGGCACCAAAGGATTGTACCTTTGTCGCCGAAAGCGGCCTTTCTACCCGTGCGGACCTTGATGCGATGGGCGCGCACGGTGTGCGCTGCTTTCTGATTGGCGAGGCGCTGATGCGGGCAGACGATATTGAGGCAGCGACGCGGGCGCTGGTTGGATGAGCCAGCTCACGCATCTTGACCATCAGGGTGCAGCGCACATGGTGGATGTAGGCGCCAAGGCCGATACCGCGCGCCGGGCAATCGCTGCGGGGCGGATAACCATGTCGGCTGAAGCGGCAAGCGCCATTGCCGGTGGGCTGGTGAAAAAGGGCGATGTGCTCGCCGTGGCGCGGGTTGCCGGTATTATGGCCGCCAAGCGGACGAGCGAGCTTATTCCACTGTGCCACCCGCTCCCGCTCACCCGCGTGGCGGTGGATCTGGCGGCTGATGCAACCGGTGTCACCGCCACTGCGACCTGCGCAACGCTGGGCAAAACCGGCGTGGAGATGGAAGCGTTGACGGCAGTTTCGGTTGCGCTGCTCACCATTTATGACATGGCCAAAGCACTCGACAAGGCGATGACGATCAGCGACATTGGGCTGCTGGAAAAAACCGGCGGAAAATCAGGCGACTGGCGGCGTTAAAGCCCGCCCGCTCGACACTTTCTCCAGCATTTCCACAACCGCGTCTGCTGCAGCTTCAGCGCCGGTCTCATCGGCCATTTTCGCGGCAAATTCCCGCGCGGCAAGCAGGTGGTGCTCATCGCCCAGCACAGCAGCCAGCGCCCGCGTTGCCCGTGCCGCAGTATAATGCGCTGCATCCAGTGCGCCCCCAAGGCCAAGCCGCACTATCCGCGCACCATTGTCACGCTGATCCCCCATATGTGGCACAACAAGCTGCGGCTTGCCCGCGCGCAATGCCTGGCCCGTCGTGCCAATGCCGCCATGGTGAATAATGGCGGCGGCATGAGGAAAAATCTGCGAATGCGGCGTATAGTTACGCACGAAAATATCGTCGCTCGATTCCATCTTGTCGGTGCCGGTGAGCAGCACCGCCCGCCTGCCAAGCGCCCGCGCAACCGCCACGCTTTCGCGGTAGAAATCTCCCGGTGTATAAACGGCAAAGCTGCCCAGCGTAAACACAAGCGGCGCAGGCCCGCTCGCCAAAAAGCGAGCCAGTGCAGCGTCTTGCGGAGCTTCAGCACTGCCCGCTGCATCAAAACCGGGAAAGCCTGTTAACCGTACATTCGCCGGATGATCACAGCATAGCGGCGCGAAATGGGGGGAATATAAGCCAAGCCGCAACAGCCGGTCGCTCTCAGGTTCCAAAACGGGTGTCGCGCGCAGCTTTGGCAGGCCGTGAAGCCCGCGCACACGATTTATTTCTCCTGCATAGCGGCGGCGCATTTCAAAACGCACAATCGCAAAAATCATCCGGTTCCAGCGCCGCGCCAGCGCACCGTTATGCGCAGACGCCACGGTAAACATGCCCTGGCGCATCGGCGGGTCAACCGCGGAAAACAGCGCCATGGGCTGAAGAATGGCCGGCACAAAGGGTATGGCGCGTTTTTCCGCTACAATCGGCCCGGCAAGCGCAAAAATGCTGCCGACAATGGCGGCTGTATCTTCTGCCACCGCATCAAGCGCCTGCGTGCTGTGCTCCAGCACCCGCATCACCACCTCGCGGATGATGAAATGCTGATCCTCCATCCGTTTGCCCGCTTCTTCCAGCGCGCCAATGCCCAGCCGCGCGGCCACTTCCTCAAATGACGGCACAATGGCGTGCGCTTCCAGCCCTGCTGCTCGCGTTCGTTCAATATGGCTTTGCGAAACCGCCAATATCGGCTCGAATCCGCGGCTGCGAAGCGCAAGGCCAAGCGCGATAAACGGATAAAGATCGCCCAATGTACCAATTGTCGGCAGGATAATCTTGCGCTTCAACTGAAAAATTCTCCAATCCATGGCCTATTCAAACTCAGGCCATGCAGCGCACAGGTGCTGAAACAATTTTCCAGCTATGCCACGCCAAACACCAAATACCAGTGGAGAAATGAAACGCGCCGGCGTTGCCACTTCGCCATGGCTGAGCCAGAATAGCAGAATGATATCGACCAGCGGATTAAATTTTCGTCATTCAGCGCCAGTTTTGCCGGTTTTAGGGCTGGCTGGCCAAAAGCTGCACCCGCGGTGCCGGGTGTTCTGCGCGTGAACAGGCCGCTCCTCCAGGTTGAAGAGGCACAGGCGCGGCTGCTTGCGCTTGCCCGCCCCGTGGCGCGTCAGGACTTGGGGCTGGCCGCCGCCGCTGGGCGCTGGGTAGCGGGCGATGTTCACGCCCGCCGCGCACAGCCAGGTGCAGATCTGTCGGCGATGGATGGCTATGCGCTGCGCTTTGCCGATATGCCCGGCCCATGGCAGGTGGTGGGTGAGAGTGCAGCAGGCAGCCCGCTTGGCCGCACCCTTGCGGCGGGCCAGGCCGCGCGCATCTTTACCGGAGCCACCATGCCAGCTGGCGCAGACACTGTGCTGGTCCAAGAAGAAGCCGCGCGCAATGGCGAGCTTTTACAGCTTGCAGGCGAAGGGCCGCCAGCGCGCGGCGCTCATGTTCGCGCAATGGCACAAGATTTTGCGCAGGGCGCACTGCTAATGGCCAAAGGCACCCGGCTGAATGCTGCGCGGGTTGCGCTTGCCGCAGCGGCCGGCCATGCGGCGCTGCCTGTCAACCGCCTTATCCGCATCGCCATCATCGCGACAGGTAACGAGCTGCAACCGCCCGGCGCGCCGCTCTTGCCGGGCCAATTGCCTGAATCAAACGGCGTTATGCTCGCCGCGCTGCTTGCCGATATGCCGGTTGAGATTGTGGACATGGGCATCATTGCCGATGAACTGCCAGCGCTTGTGGCTGCTTTTCAGGAGGTGGAGGCCGATATCATCGTCACTACCGGCGGCGCCTCGGTTGGCGAGCATGACCTTGTCCGACCCGCTTTGGAAGCCGCGGGTGGCGCGCTCGATTTCTGGCGGATTGCGCTGCGCCCTGGCAAGCCGCTGCTCGCGGGCACACTTGGCACAGCTGTGGTACTCGGCCTGCCGGGCAACCCGGTTTCGGCGTTTGTCACTGCGCAATTGTTTCTGCGCCCGCTCATCGCGGCATTTGGGGGAGCAGATGCGCCGTTGCCGCGCACACGCCACGCCAGGCTTGGCGCTCCACTTGCAGCCAATGACCGCCGACAAAATTATTTGCGAGGGTTTTGGCGCGACGGGCATGTGATGGCCGCCGCCGCGCAAGACAGCGCAATGCTGCTAACGCTGGCCAATGCCGACTGCCTGATCATTCGCCCGCCACACGCCCCGCCCGCTGCGCTGGGTGAATTTGTACAAATCTTCGACCTTGCTTGACTTGGGCGGCATGGTTGCCTAAACGTTCGTCGTCTGTTCTGGACGGAGGAACATCATGCTTACGCGCAAGCAGCACGACCTTATCTGCTTCATCAACGATCGGCTGGCGGATACGGGCGTTTCGCCCTCTTTTGAGGAAATGAAAGAGGCGCTCGATTTGAAATCCAAATCGGGTGTTCACCGGCTCATCAGCGCGTTGGAAGAGCGGCAGTTCATCCGTCGTCTGCCCAACCGCGCCCGCGCGCTTGAAGTGCTGCGGATGCCCGACCGACCAGACACAGCACAGCCTTCCCCACCGGCAGCGGCCGAGGTGAGCGGGGACCGGCTTGTGCCTCGGCCTGCAAACGATGTTATCGATATTCCGCTTCATGGCCGCATCGCCGCCGGTGTGCCGATTGAGGCGTTTGAAGATAGCGCAATGCTATCTGTGCCGGCTGCACTTTTGGGCAGCGGAGAGCATTATGCTCTTGAAGTTGCTGGAGATTCCATGGTGGAAGCAGGGATATTGGATGGTGACTACGCGCTCATCCGCCGCACCGAAACCGCACGCGATGGTGACATTATCGTCGCGTTGATCGAAGAGGCGGAGGCAACGCTGAAATATTTTCGGCGCGAAGGCGCGATGATCCGGCTTGATCCAGCCAACCGGGCCTATGATCCTCAGCGTTATGACCCGCGCCAGGTACGCGTGCAGGGAAAACTTGCCGGGTTGTTGCGCCGCTACGCCTGATATTGGCAGCGCAGGCGGCCAATCATGCGCGATATGAGCAGCGCGGAACGGGTGGATTGGTAAGCGCTGACCTGCACTTTGCTTGCCCGCATTGCAGAGCAGGCAACAAAGATCGAGCATGATTGGCCGACATATGCAACTGCCCATCGACTTCTGAATGACGATAGCCCGTACCGGGAAAGCCGGGCTGACCCAAACACAGAAGTTAAGCGCAAGCAGCGGCTGAATATGGAGAGAGAAGGGCAGCACCGAAGGCAAGCAGTAGCAGCCAGGTGGCGCCAGGGTTCAGCCAGGTCGGAGTTCGGCCAGGCCTGAGTTCAGCCAGGCCTGAGTTCGGCCGCGCCGGAGTTGCTCTGCTGTCGGAGTTGTGCCGTCGTCGGGAGGGTGCGAATGCAGTAGTCGATCTTGCTATGATTATGCTGCCCCTACCGAAGGCGACCAGTGCCGGCGACAGGCGGCGGCGAGCCGCGCCACGGGTGTTCGTCTGCGGCATTGCGCACCGTTGCAACGTGCTGGCTGGCAAGGTTGATGCTGATGCCGCCTGTTTGGCGCAGCATTGGCGCATCGAGCTTGAGCCAGCGGGGGGCGCAGGCGCGCGGCAAGCGGCGCTCAGCAACGACAATATCCGCGCGCGCGCAGGCGTTGATCAAAGCGGCAATCGGCAGATGATAAGCACTGCGCATCGCCAAAACCCGCCAGCGCCGCTTGCCAATGTCGCGCTCGACAATGCAGGCGTCTGCGCTGCACCGGGCCTGTGGCAGATCCGACAGGAACAGCAGCGGCCCATCTACCCCGCCATTTTCTGCGAGCATCGCTTGCACATAATCACCCGTCCGGTCGCGCAGGAGAGCAATCTTGCCCTGCGGCATGCGCACCGCAACATGACGGCCATCGCCCGTTACCAATATATCAGGCGGCGGCGTGGCGATGCTCCACACCAGGCCAAGCGCAAAGGGCCCAGCCCCCCACCAGCGCCCGCCAGCGCGCCACAAAACCAGCCACACCGCGCCCCCAACCATCAAACCGAAAGCACCAACCGGCATCGAGGGCAGCAGCGCCACTGCGCCGGGCGCTTGCGCGGTTTGGTGGGCAATCCACAACAATCCGTTGAGCACGCTGCCAGTTATCCACCAAAATAGCGCGCCCCCGCCCACCAGATCAAAAGCAAGCGCCAGCGCTTCTGCCGGCATGATGACAAATGTCGTCAGCGGTATCGCCACAATATTGGCAAAGGCGCCATAAAGTCCGGCCTTGTGAAAATGAAACAGCGCAATTGGCGCCAGCGCTGCCTCCACCACCAGGCCGGTTAGCAGCAGCGACACCATGTGCCACGCGATCCGCTGCGGCCAGGGGCGATCCGCCACCGCCACCAGCGCGCGCACCCGTGGATGATCGTTAAGCGCGATAATTGTGGCGACTGCCGCAAAGGAAAGCTGGAAACTTGCGCCCACCAGCGCTTCTGGCCACAAAAATAGCACCACCAGCGCGCCAAAAGCCACCAGCCGCAGCGTCACTGCCTGCCGCCCCAGCGCCATCGCGGCAAGCACCATCAGCGCGGCCACACACGAGCGCACCGTCGGCACTTCTGCACCGGTAAGCAGCGTATAGCCAATCGCCGCCGCTGCCCCTGCGCCCGCTGCCACCACCGGCAAGCGCCAGCGCAGCGCCAGCCACGGGCTGAGCGCCAGCACCCGCAGCACAAGAAACATCACCCCACCGACAACCGCGGTAATATGCAACCCGCTAACTGACAACAAATGCGCCAGCCCTGCCCGGCGCATCGCCTCGGCATCGGCAGGCGGCATGGCGCCCTGATCACCCGTGGCGAGTGCTGCGGCAATGGCACCGGCCCCACCGGGTACTGCTGCCTGAATATGGCGCGACAACTGGCCGCGCAGCCTCGCCGCGCTATCGCTCTGCCAACCAGCGGGAGCGGGTGCCACAATCTCCACCGGGCCAAAGCCCCGGCCTGTTGCGCCGATTTGGTCAAACCAGGCGACACGCGCATAATCATAGCCGCCCGGCACGCCCGCGCCGGGGGGCGGCTCCAGCCGCGCGCGAAGCTGAATAATCGCGCCCGTCGCAAGGCCCGCCGGCACATCGTGCATGGCAAGGTTTACGCGGATATGCAGCGGCAAAACCGCGCGCGCGCCTGTTTGCCCGCCAGTGCCCGCCAGGCCGCTGTGAGCGATGTCAAAATTAGCCAGCGGCGCAAGACGCAGGCGAACCAGCGCGCGCGCGGGCAGCGGCTGCACCTGCTCCACCACCGCCCGAAGGTCGACAATCGCAACCCGCGCAAGCACCGGTGTTGCCAGCCGCTCGGCCCGCCACCACACCAGCGCAAGCCCCAATGCGGTGAGCGCCGCCGCTATCGCCAGCACGCGCGGCAGCCGCGCGCCGCGCGCAACCGCCAGCGCCACCAGCGCAACCCCGCTCAGCAGTGCCAGCGCCGCGCGCCAGGCAGATGGCCCCGGCAACACAAACCACAGCGCAATGCCGGTGCCCAGCATTACCGGCGCCCATAAAAACAACTGGTCGCGCTCGACATCCAACGCGCGTTCCACCGCGCCGCCCGCCCGCAAAAGCGAAATTCGGCTGGCGATTTGAAGCGGCGCATGGGCCGTGCTAGGGGCGCTCGCGGCGGTAGTTGCCATTATTTTTCAAGTCTGGGAGCAGCATCGGTTGGGCGCAAGTTCTGATATTGGCGAACCGGCGGCGAGTGCTGCATCAACGCACGGGGCGACAACGCCCGTTGTTACCCGTTTTGCGCCATCACCCACCGGTTTTCTGCACCTTGGCGGCGCACGCACCGCGCTGTTCAACTGGCTTTTTGCCAGAGCCAATGGCGGCAAATTCCTGCTGCGCATCGAAGATACCGATCGGGCGCGCTCCACCCAACCCGCGATTGATGCGATTCTGGCCGGCATGGCCTGGCTCGGCCTCGATTGGGACGGGGACGCAGTTTACCAATTTGCGCGGGCTGAGCGCCACGCCCAAATCGCCAATCTGCTGCTGGCGCATGGCCATGCTTATAAATGTTATGCAACCGCAGACGAACTCGCCGCTCTGCGTGCCCAACAAACCGCTGCGCGCCAGCCGATTCGCTACGATGGCCGCTGGCGAGACAAAGACCCGACACAAGCACCGGCCAACACGCCCTTTGTCATCCGCCTCAAGGCACCCAAACGGGGCGCAACCACCATCGCCGACCGGGTGCAGGGCGAGGTGACCGTGCAAAATGCCGAGATCGATGATTTTGTCCTGCTGCGCTCCGACGGCACTCCCACCTATATGCTCGCCGTGGTGGTGGACGACCATGACATGGGCGTAACCCACGTCATTCGCGGCGATGATCATCTAAACAACGCGTTTCGCCAATTGCCCATCATCCGCGCAATGAATGCGATTGAAGGCGGCTGGGTCGACCCTGTCTATGCGCATGTGCCGCTGATTCACGGTATGGACGGGGCAAAGCTCTCCAAACGCCACGGCGCGGTTGGCGTGGAGGCTTATCGCGATGAGCTGGGCATTTTGCCCGAAGCGCTCTCCAATTACCTGCTCCGGCTGGGCTGGGGGCATGGCGACGCCGAAATCATCAGCCGCGATCAGGCAGTTGCATGGTTTGATCTGGCCGCTGTGGGCAAATCGCCTTCCCGGTTCGACTTGAAAAAGCTCGAACATCTAAACGGCCATTATATTCGCGAGGCAGGCGATGAACGACTGGCAGCGCTCGTCGCGGAGCGCATGGGCTTTACGCTTGGCGCCGAGCAACACTCGCTGCTGCTGCGCGCTATGGCAGCGCTAAAGCCACGTGCGGCCAATCTGAACGAACTGGCCGAGGGTGCGGCCTTTTTGTTCCGCCAACGCCCGCTCGAACTTGACGATGCAGCAGGCGAATTGCTGGGCGGCAGCGCGCCTGATTTGCTGGCCCAATTGCACGTAGCGCTTGACGCTTTGCGCGGCTGGGATACGGAGGCTTTGGAAACCGCGGTACGGCATGTGGCTGAAGCGGCAGGGGTAAAATTGGGGGCCGTCGCGCAGCCGCTGCGCGCCGCGCTCACAGGGCGCAAAACATCGCCCGGCATTTTCGATGTGCTCGACCTGCTCGGGCGCGAAGAAAGCCTGGGGCGGATAGCCGACCGGATGACCGGCACGGCGCACGAGACGAAGAAGGAGCACGACGCATGACCGATACCGCAAAGCTGACCGTGAACGGCGCCGACCATGACTATAAGGTCGTATCGGGCACCGTTGGGCCCCAAGTTGTCGACATTCGCAAGCTATATGCGACAACGGGCATGTTCACCTTCGACCCCGGCTTCACCTCTACTGCAAGCTGCGAATCGGGCCTGACCTATATCGATGGGGATGAAGGCGTGCTGCTCCACCGGGGCTATCCCATTGGCCAACTGGCTGAACAATCGAGCTTTATGGAAGTTTCCTACCTGCTGCTGAACGGCGAGCTGCCGAACAAGGCTGAACTGGACAATTTTACCTACACCATTTCGCGCCACACCATGCTGCACGAGCAGCTTATGCAGTTTTACCGCGGCTTCCGCCGCGATGCGCACCCAATGGCGGTAATGTGCGGCGTCGCCGGGGCGCTGAGCGCATTTTATCACGATTCAACCGACATTACCGACCCGCATCAGCGCATGGTGGCCAGCCACCGCCTGATCGCCAAAATGCCAACCATTGCGGCTGCCGCCTATAAATATTCGGTTGGCCAGCCATTTGTTTATCCCGATAACTCGCTGTCTTACACGGGCAATTTTCTACGGATGACCTTTGGCGTGCCGGCGGAACCCTATGTCGTGAACCCGATTGTGGAACGCGCCATGGACCGCATCTTCATCCTCCACGCCGACCATGAACAAAACGCCTCCACATCGACCGTGCGGCTCGCCGGCTCTTCTGGCGCAAACCCGTTTGCGTGCATCGCGGCGGGCATTGCCTGCCTGTGGGGCCCGGCACATGGCGGCGCCAACGAGGCCGCGCTCAACATGCTGCGCGAAATCGGCACGCCAGACCGGATTCCGCATTATATCGAGCGGGCCAAGGACAAGAATGATCCTTTCCGCCTGATGGGCTTTGGCCACCGCGTGTATAAAAATTATGATCCGCGCGCGACCGTGATGCAAAAAACTGTGCGCGAGGTGCTTGGTGCGCTTGGCGTTACCGACCCCATTTTCGATGTTGCCCTGCAACTTGAAGAAATGGCGCTAAACGACCCATATTTCATCGAAAAGAAGCTTTTCCCCAACGTTGATTTTTATTCCGGCGTCATTTTGTCGGCCATTGGCTTTCCAACGACAATGTTCACCGCGCTGTTCGCGCTTGCCCGCACGGTTGGCTGGGTGGCGCAGTGGAACGAGATGATCGCTGACCCTGAGCAGAAAATCGGCCGCCCGCGCCAGCTTTACACCGGGCCTGCCCAGCGGGATTATGCACCAATCACAACGCGTTAAAGAAGGGGTTGATCGGCCGGGCCGCCGGGCCGATCAATCTTCGCGGGCGGGGAGCGTGAAAATGAAGCGCGCGCCCTGCCCGGTGTCGCTTTCCACCGTCACCTCACCGCCCATCGCGCGGGCCAGCCGCCGGGCGATGTAAAGGCCAAGGCCGCTGCCGCCTGGCTCGCCAGGGTCAACTCGCTCAAACTTTTCAAAAATGCGCGCCTGATCGCTCATGGCAATGCCCTTGCCCTGATCCGCAACGGTGATTGACACCGCGCCGCCCTCCCGATTAGCGCGCACCCACACCATGGCATCGGGCGGAGAATAGCGCACAGCATTTCCCACAAGGTTGACCAGCACCTGAAGCGCCCGGCGAAAATCTCCCATGGCGGGCAGCGCTTCATCGGTGGCGGGCTTGTCGATCCGCACGCCAGCATTGGCCGCGCGCACCGCGAGCAGCCCGGCCGCGCGCCGCGCAACATCGGCCAGATCAAGCGGCTCCAGCACAACTGCAAAATCGGCGCGTTCTACCGCTTGCAGATCCACCAGATCATCCACCAAACCGAGCAGATGCCGCCCGGCAGTCGCAATATCGAGGGCATAGCCGACATAATCCTGCCGCAGCGGCCCGTCTGACTGCGCATGGATGCTGTCAGCATTGGCAATGATCCGGCCAAGCGGCACGCGCAGCACCTTGTCGAGCTGTTTGCTGAACGCTTCCGTCAGTGCCGTAATGGAAGGTGCAGCGGCAAAAGGCGGCGCGCCAGGGGCTGTAGCTGGCATGGCAACAGGCGGCATTGCCCGCTCCGCCATCCGCGCACCGCCGGTGATGCCGGCAAACCCGCCGTGGCGATTTGTCCGTACAATCGCCGATAGCAGCACCGGGCGCCCGCTGTTGCGGATGGTGGCGGGCTGATTATCAAACGAAACCCGCGTTGCAAGCGCACCCAATATCGGCAGGCTACCCGTGGCCCCTTCGCTCAGCGCAAACAGCGCGGTAAGCGGCTGGCCAAGCACGGCCAGCGCATCAAAACCATAACGCAACCCGGCATCCACCGTTACATGGGTCAGCCGCAGCGCTGCGTCGGTTTCCCAAATCCAGTCGGCTTCGCTGTCGAGAAAGCTGCGGTCGGGGCTGAGGATGTCGTCATCGGGCTGCCAGGCCGAGCGGTGCTGCCATCCGCTGATTGTCAGCCGCACAGCGCCACCGCCGGGTAAAGGCTCTGCGCGCACCCACAAAGTAACATCCTGCGCACCCATCGCCACGATAATGCTGCGGGAAACGACAATACCAAGCCGCCGGGCAAGCCGGACGATAAGCGCCAGTTGCGGCACGGCGAGCGGCGCGCCAATACTGCCGCCAGCGCGCATATTCAGCTCTTGCAGCCGCGGCTCTGCCTCGGCCAAGCACCCATGCGCATCAACAAGGCCGTGTTCCAGCGGCCGTGACGGGTCGATCATGTTCACGCAGCGCGCGCTCCGCCCAGCGCCATCACCGCCTCGCGAAAAGCAGGGTGGAGGCGTAGCATAGCCAGCGCAGCCAGCGCCGCTGCGCCATCAATAGCGGCAATAGTATCAATTTCCTCGGCAAAAAGCTCAATATCCCGGCGTGGCTGCGCCTCGCACAGCACCAGCCCGATGCGCGCAATCGTCGCCCGGTCAAGCTCAAGCGCGCGCAGCACCAGCCACAGCCTGTCGGCAACGGGATCAAGAACAGCCTCACGCGCATCATCATAGCCCAAGCCGGCCGCATGCGCGAGCAGGGCGCAAAACAGATTTATGAGCCGGTCATTCAGCGCTTCGACCAGCAGATCGGGCAGCTCGGCCGGGGTCGCATCAATTGCAACCGCCAGCCGCATGGCGGCGGCCTCTGCCCGCTCTCCTTCATCATGCGCGGCAAGGCAGCGCAGCGCCGCTTCGCTCAGCGCCCGGTCAAGCGCGGCTGCCGGGCCGGCGGATGGCGGTAAAAACGCCATGCGCAGCGCTGCTGCGGCCTGCCATACAAGCCGGTGGTGCAGCTCTGCGGGAAGATCGCTGCGCGGTGTGCCGCCCGGCTCATGCCCGCTGCGACGAGTGGATTCGGCGACCATCAGCTGCGCGGCGGCGCCTGCGATGATGCTATCTGCCTGCTCAGCCATGCGCGCGAGCAGATTTGGGGTATCTATGCTGCCATTGGGATGGGCAGACAGCGATTGCGCCAGGTCATCGTGGCGCGCGCGCGCCAGCAATTCGCGCATCAACCCGGCATCGCGCAGCAGCCCGGCGTCCGCCAGCAGCTTTTCCACCTGTGGCCCCTCATCTCCAAGCTGTGTGGCGAGCGTGGCGTACCCATCGCCCGCCAGCAGGCGCGCTGCGTGACGGCGCAACGCATGTTCAATCGCTGCGACAACGCCCGACAGCATCTTCGCCAGCCGCCTGCGCATCCAGTCGTCCAGCCGGGCATTTTCCGGCGTGAAAAAATCATCAATTGCAGCTACCAGCCGCCGCTCAGCCCGCGCACCATCGGCCACTGCGCGCATGAGCAGATGGTTGGCCCCGGCCGCAGCGCCACTATTTTCGTCGCTATGGTTTGTCGACATGCCCGCACGCATAACGAGGTGTCGTTAAATTCAGCCTAAGGCTGTTTGCGCAGCGCCTCGATTGCAGCACCAAGCGTGAGCGCAGCATAAACCGCCCCAGCACCCAGTCCCCAAACAACCTGCCCGGCAGCGACAAATGGCACCAGCACAAGCAGATAGGCCGGCGGACTTGCCCACCATCGCCGTCGGCGCCCCTCGCCTGCGCGCTCGGCAAATGCCGCAAGAATGACCAGCGCCGTGGCCAAAATGGCTGCACTTGCTGTGCCCGCTGCACGGCTTTCGCCAAGGCCGGTCAGCCCGACCAGCGCCACAACGCCCAGGCTGATGGCGCCTTGTTGCAGGCCAATCGGGCGCCGTTCGTCTCGCATCCAGCTGAGCGTTGCGCCCATTGAAAGCGCCATGCCCGCCGCCAGCGCGAGCAGCAGCCCGGCGGTGAGCCAGCCCATCGCCACGCACCCTAGCCCCAGGGCCAGCGCAAAAGCCCCCGTGCCGCCCACAACGCCCGCCGGTGCCGCTCGTGCGACCAGCAACGGCAGCAGGCGCCGCGCAACCGGAGCAACCAGATAGCGGTCAAACCAGGCCGGCTGCCCCGACACATGCCCGGCAAGCAGCGCCTCGTTGCGTCGGCGAAGTTGCGCGGCGCTGTGTTCCACCCCGTGGCCAGACCGCGCCGGGCCCGCAGGCAGCGGCACATGCGCTGCACCGCCTTGCGCGGCGACCCGCAGCAGCGACGATTGAAAATCATAATCCCGCGGCAACGACGCCACCTCGGCGATACGCCGCATCGACAGCCGCGCTAGCCCTGCCCAAATCGCATCGACGCCCACTCGCTCCAGCCCTGGCAACGCACCCGAATCGGGCGTAACGAGCAAGGCGTCCTGCCCCTCGCCCACCAGCGTTTCGAGCACGCCTTGCGTCGTGACAAGTCCGTCGGCCATCACCACCACTCTTGCCAGCGGGTGGAGTTTTTCTACCGCCTCACGCGCTGAACGAACCACGTCAACCGCAGCGCCACGCTTCATTATCCGGTTGATCGCGCCCAGTAATTCCGGCGTCATCCGCCCCACAACAATGGCGATTTGGCCTGCCCCTGCCTCCAGCACCAGCCGCGCCTGAAACTCGATCAGCGTGGCCCCGCTATAGGGCAAGGTGGCGGCCAGCATCTCCGGGCTGTCATCGGCATCATCGGTCGCAAAGAGCAGGGCTGCAAGCATGGCAAGCGCTTAAAGCCTTCGCCTGCGCTTGGCAAAGGGGACGGCCGGAACGGCCGACAAATGAAAAAATGGCACGGTTCATCACCGCGCAACGGGCGCGCCGCTATTTACGCGGTGCTCCGCTCCCAAAAAGATAGCCAGTTTGCGTTCATCGCCCGCGCCACCAGCCAGCGCGCCAAAACCTGCCGACAGCCTTGTCTATTCAAGCACGAGCAGGCGCCATCTATTGGCAACATCCAGTTGTTTTATATGAATAAAACTTAGCACCACGCCCGGCACAAACGCCGTTTTCGACACCACACTCAGCCACAGTTCATTCCCAATGGCTGCGACAAGATTATTGGCAATCGCGCCCAAATCTCAGCTCAGGAAACCAATTGCTCCGTAACGGATTAACGCAAACTCACCCCCATGGCTTGGAAGTACGAAGAAACGTGGTAAACAAGCACAATGGCGGGGCGTTCAAACAAGATCGAAATAGACAAGGGCAGCCAGGGCACGCCCGATAACGCCGACGATATTCTCGCAGGCATTTTGGGCGACGATCCTTTTGGCGAGGGCGCAGCGCCGCCACCCGGCCCGGCGGGCGCGCCACCGGATCGCTCCTTAGAAGCCTCGCTCGACGATATGCTGGCCGATGCCATGCCGCCCCCCCTGCCCGCAACGGCGGCGCCAACCAGCGCAGATGCGATGATGGACTCGCTCGACGATATGCTGGCCGACGCCATGCCGCCCCCCCTGCCCGCAACGGCGGCGCCAACCAGCGCAGATGCGATGATGGACTCGCTCGACGATATGCTGGCCGACGCCATGCCGCCCCCCCGGCCGGAATCTACACCGGATGCAGCCGATGAAACCTTGCAGGAGCCCCCCCCTTCTGCGAAAAAGCCCAGCGCGCGCTCAAAAAAACTGCCTGGCGCTGCGGCTGAGGCCGTGGCGGCTGCGCTGCCAGAGCCGGAAATTGAACCGTTTGAAGATCCGCTTCCGGCCATATTTGTCGACGATGCCGCCGATGACCCGTTCAATTTTGATACTGAGGAAGAGGTGCCAAAGGTTCGCGCCATCCTCGCATGGGTGTTGCCCATATCGGCGCTGCTCGCGATTGGCATCTGGTTTGGGATGACCATCGGGCTGGCGCTGCCGGAGTTGCAAAAGCCGATGACGCCGGTTGCCGGTGTCCAGTTCATCAGCGCGCTTTGTGTACCGCCGGTGTTGCTCGGCATGGTTTGGCTGCTGCTCCAGCGCACCAGCACGGCAGAGGCGCGCCGTTATGCCAAAATGGCGCGGCACATGCGGGCAGAATCGGCGGCGTTGCAGCGTTCGGTCGCGGTGGTTGCGCGGCAGGTGGACAAAAACCGTGTCGCACTTGGACAGCAAATTTCAGCACTAATGTCGCTGGGAGACACAGCAGCGATGCGTCTGGGCGCCATTGGCACGCGCATGGCACACGAAGTGGCGCAGGCTGAAGAGCAGAGCCAGGCACTGGCCGAGGCCGCCAACGCGGCCCACGCCAATTTGTCGGTGCTGCTGGCAACTTTGCCACGTGCCCATACCGAGACGCATCAACTCGCCGCCATGCTGGAGGCAACGGGCCTTTGCGCGAGCGAACGCGCGGGCGCGCTCGACGCACAAATAGCCGGGTTGACCGAGCGCAGCCGGGCCGCCGATGAGCTGGCCAGCGGCGCAGCACAGCGGCTTGCAGCCCATATCATTCGCATGGATGCGACAAGCGAAACAGCAGGCGCCCGGCTGGAGGGTGTTACCGCCAATATGTCAAACGCGGTCGACGAATTGCTGGGCCGCACAGCAACCGCGGTGGACGAGGCGCGCAAGGGCATTGCGGCACAGGGCGACGCCATGCTCGCCATGCTTGAAGTCAACCAGGCGTCGCTGACGCGCGCGAGCCGCGATTCGGCTGAAGGTCTGGCGGAGCGAATCGACGCTATCGAAACCGTTATCAACCGCATTGCTGCCCGGCTCGATGATCAGCGCGCAGTGGGCGATGCGCTTGTGCTCAAGCTGGAGTCTGACTTTTCCGTTATTGAAAATCAGCTTGCGACTTTCCACCAGAACGGCATTGAACGCACGCAAACACTTGCCGCCTCGATCAGCGCTCTGGGCGGCTCGGCCAACGCCATGGCAGAGGCGCTGCAAACCGGCGAGGACATGGCGCGCAAAGTCATCAACACATCGGAAGATCTGCTAACCTCGCTCGACGCTGCTGCCCGTGAAATCGACGAGACGCTGCCCGAAGCGCTTGGCCGGCTCGATGCGCGCATCAGCGCCAGCCGCGCTGTGGTGAGCAAGGCCAAGCCGGAACTGCTTGCGCTTGTAACAGCAGCAGAGAGCACACACGATGCCATAGAAGCCATTGCTCAGGTTATTCAGGGCCAGCGCGCAACGCTCGATCAGCTTTCGGCTGCGTTGTTGAGCGTGCTCAGCGCCGGTCGGGAAAAGGCGGATGCTATCGGCTCGATGCTCGACCAGACAATTACACGGACCAATGATTTTGCCGAGGAAACCGCGCCTCGACTGGTAGAATCGCTTATCCGGGTGCGCGAAACCGCCAATAATGCGGCAGACAGGGCCCGCGAGACGCTGGCCACTGTTATTCCCGAAGCGGCGCGCGCGCTGGAGCTGGCCAGCGCACAAGCCATGCAGCGCGCAACAGGCGATGCACTGGAGCGGCACATTGCCTCCATTGCCCATGCAGCGGAAAATGCGGTGGACGTGGCGGCGCGCGCCTCGGAGCAATTGTCGCATCAATTGGCCGCTATCGGGGAAACATCCGCTGCGGTTGAACAGCGGATCGACGATGCCCGTGCCGAACGCGAACAAGCCGAAAGCGACGGCTTCAGCCGCCGCGCGTCATTGCTCATCGAGGCGCTCAACTCAGCCTCCATCGACATTGCCAAAAGCTTTTCAAACGAGGTGTCGGATAGCGCCTGGGCGGCCTATCTAAAGGGGGATCGCGGTGTGTTTACCCGCCGCGCCGTTCGCCTGCTCGACACCGGAGATGCCCGAGACATCGCCCGGCTGTACGACAGCGACACCAGCTTTCGCGAGCATGTGAACCGTTATATTCACGATTTCGAGGCGATGCTACGGATCATCCTTGCTCAGCGGGATGGCTCGCCCATGGGGGTGACGCTACTCTCATCGGATATGGGCAAGCTCTATGTAGCGTTGGCCCAGGCGATTGAACGCCTGCGGGCCTGAGCAAGAAAAACAAGAACAGCCAGCGCTACTTCACCAGCCGCGCAGCGCCAAAAAAGTCCAGCATCTCAGGCGTTACCCACTGGTAGTTATAGTTGAGCATGAACAACGCGAACATGATGCTTGCGACCATGGTCGTGCGGAACAAAATACGCAGCGGCCGGAATTCGTGCGGCGCGCTTTCTGCCTGCCCCGGCACGCGCGGAACGCCCGCCTCATCCGCCGTGCGCACGCCAAAGGGCAAAACAAGAAAAGCGGAAAAAACCCACATCAGAAAATAAATCGCCGCCATGGACACGATTTGCACAGGCTATTCCTCGATCAGCAAAACATCGACAATCGGCTTCTTACCCGTCCAGCGAGCCGCGACCCGGCGCACCGCAAGGCGCACCTGCTCGCGCAATTTATCCCCATCGCGCGCGCCTTCCCGCACCGCTTTGGCAGCGGCATCCGTCGCTTCCCCCAAAAACGGCTCACGGTCCTCTTCCACGGGAACGCCCTGAAGCCGCAACTGCGGCGTGCCGATGAGCGCGCGCTTGCGATCTACCGCGACCGCAACCGATATTTGGCCGTTGACGGCGAGCTTGCGCCGCTCGTTCATCGTTGAACCATCGGCTGGCAAAATAACGTCACCATCAAGCACCAGCCGACCAGTATCGGCATGGCCTATCTTTGCAGGCTTGCCAGGGGCCAGGCGAATAATGTCCCCATTGCTCTGCACCAGCGCCTGCGGCACGCCCCGCGCCAGGCCGAAACGCGCCTGCTCCATCATGTGCCGCATCTCGCCATGCACGGGGAGCAACAGCTCCGGGCGGATCCATTCATACATGCGCGCCAGTTCCGGCTGGCCAGGATGGCCCGACACATGAACATGCGCCTGCCGCTCAGTCACCATCAAAATGCCCTTGGCCGCCAGCGCGTTTTGAATACGGCCAATGGCTATTTCGTTACCGGGAATTTGCCTGGAGGAGAACACGACTGTGTCGCCCGCTTCCAGCGCAATCTGGTGGCTGCCAAAAGCCACCCGCGCCAGCGCCGCGCGCTCTTCCCCCTGCCCGCCCGTTGCTACAATCATCACCTTGTTGCGCGGCATTGCCATGGCGGTATCGGCATCGATCAACTCAGGAAAATCCTGTAAATAGCCGGTTGCCTTGGCCACTTTGATGATCCGGTCGAGCGAACGGCCCGAAACGCACAGCGCCCGGCCAGTTGCCTGTGCCACCTCGCCCAGCGTTTTTAGCCGCGCCGCGTTGGAGGCAAAGGTTGTCACCAGCACGCGCGCCTTGGCGTCTGCCACTACTTGCATCAACCCTTCGCGCACGCCGCCTTCAGAGCCGGAGCTTTCGGTGTTGAACACATTGGTAGAATCGCACACCAGTGCGAGCACGCCCGCATCGCCAATTTCGCTCAGCGCCTCTGCGGTTGCGGGCGTGCCGATCACCGGGCAATCATCCAGCTTCCAGTCGCCAGTGTGGAAGATCCGCCCATAGGGCGTGTCGATCACCACTGCATTGCCTTCGGGAATTGAATGGGCAAGCGGCACATAGCGCATGGTAAACGGGCCGACGCTGAACTTGGCATCCACCTCGATGATGTTGAGCGCAACGCGGTTACCGATCCCCTCTTCGTCGAGCTTGCCGCGGATGAGCCCTGCGGTAAACGGCGTTGCATAAAGCGGCACACCCAGATCTTCGGCCAGATAGGGCAGTGCGCCGATATGATCTTCATGCCCATGGGTAAGAACAATACCCGCAAGCTCGCCCAACCGCTCCTCAATAAAGCTCAGATCCGGCAGAACAAGGTCAACGCCGGGGTAGCTTGGATCAGCAAAGGTAATGCCGCAATCGACCATCAGCCACTGGCCATTACAACCATAAAGGTTGACGTTCATGCCAATTTCGCCGGAGCCGCCAAGCGCGAGGAACAGCAGTTCATTTTTTGGGGTCACGTAGGTTTTTCATCTTTCTTGCAAATGGTGCGGATCGGCGGCGCCGTCCCGCAGGTTCGATCGATCGGCGCGGCCTTTTGCGGCAACTTACCGCCAGCCAGCAGTTGCACGCCGGCCGGGTGTTATGGTGCGATATGGGCCTTGTTCCACAACATCGCCAGCCCCTGAATCGTAAGATCGGGGGCGATATGGTCAAAAAGCGTGGTGTGTTCTTCAAAAAGCGCGGCCAGCCCACCGGTGGCAACCACTTTCACAGGCCGGCCAATCTCGGCCTTCATCCGCGCGACAAGCCCTTCCATCATTGCAATATACCCCCAATAAATGCCGATATGCATTTGGGTAACGGTGTCCCGGCCAATGACGGATATGTCCTGTGGCGCTTCAATAGCGATGCGCGGCAGCTTGGCCGCCGCTGTTACCAAAGCATCGAGCGAGAGGTTGATGCCCGGCGCGATGATGCCGCCCTTGTACGCGCCGTTATAATCCACCACGTCAAGCGTCGTCGCCGTGCCAAAATCGATAACAATCAAGTCTCCGGGGAACTGCGCATGCGCAGCAATGGTGTTGACAGCACGATCGGCGCCAAGCGACGCTGGCTCCTTTACGTCGATATCAATACCCCACTCAGCCGGAGCTTGCCCCGCAATCAGCGCTTCGCAGCCGAAATATTTTGTCGCCAGCACCTGCAAATTGTGCAGCGCGCGCGGCACCACAGTGGCGATGATAACGCCATTGACCTCATGGCGCGCATAGCCTTCGAGCTGCATCAACTGGCTGAGCCACACGGCATATTCATCCGCCGTCCGCCGTGCCTCGGTTGCAATGCGCCAACGCGCGATGATAACGCCGCCCCGCAGCAGCGCAAAAACGACATTGGTATTGCCAGCATCAATCGCAAGCAGCATGGCCCCGTCCCTTTTTATGGGCGCACATCATAACAAAAAAACATCGCCCGCGTGAATGGCACGCCGCGCGCCATCCGCCAAGCGCAGGATGAGCGTGCCATCACCATCCAGCCGTTCAAACAGGCCCGCCACCTGCTCGCCATCGGGTAAATGCACCGCCAGCGCCGTTCCTTCAGGATGCGCCAACGCGGCCCAGCGGGCGGTGACCACGCCGGGCCCCTCACCCCGCCACCGCGCCAGCCACCGCTCAAAGGCCTGGCATAGCGTTTGGGCAAAATCATCGGGGTCGACATCGGCACCGTGCGCTGCAAGGCTCGTCGTCGCGCGCGGCACATCTGCCGGACAATGGGCAAGATTAACGCCAATGCCAACCACCACCGCATCGCCGGCGCGTTCTGCCAGGATGCCGGAAAGCTTGGCGCCGTCAATCAGCAAATCATTGGGCCATTTTAGCATCACCGGTGCCGCGCCTGCTGGCAAATAGGCCATAACCACCTGATGCAGCGCCACAGCTGTCAGCAGTGCAAGCGTTGCGGGGGGAGGATCATTGGCGCGCAGGCGGACAAGCGTACTGGCGTAGAAATTTCCCGGTGGCGAAACCCATTGCCGCCCAAGGCGCCCCTTGCCCGCCATCTGCCGCTCTGCCCGCAGCCACAAACCCTCCACCGCGCCTGCTGCCGCCAGCGCCATGACATCGGCATTAGTGGAACCCGTTTCGCCAACAGTGCGAATGAAACCGCTCAGAAAAGCACCTTGGCGGCGGCCATGCTCCACACACTTAGCGAGGAAATGGTAACATAACCAAGAGGCGAAAGAAACGCTGTTGCCGCGACAATCAACCCACCCTCAACCCTGTTTTCAACCGGTGCAAAAGCGGGTGCCGGATCGTCAAAATACATCGTTTTTACAATCCGCAAATAATAATAAGCGCCAATGACCGACGCGGCAATACCAAGAGCGGCAAACACAAAAAGCCCAGCCTGCACCGCGGCCCAAAATACGGCAAACTTCGCGTAAAAACCAAATAGCGGCGGAACACCGGCCACGCTGAACATCATCACCATCAGCGCAAAAGCAAGATAGGGCCGGGTCTTGGACATGCCCGACAAGCTGGCAATCGTCTCAACCGGCTGGCCATCTTCCCCCTTCATTTGCAGCACGATGAGAAAAATTCCCAGCGTCGTCACGACATAGATGGCCAGATAAACCAGCATCGCCGCCACGCCCTGCTGCGTGCCCGCCGCCAGCCCAACAAGCGCAAAACCGACATTGTTAATCGACGAATAGGCCAGCAGCCGTTTGATGTTCGTCTGGCCAATCGCCCCAGCTGCGCCAAACACGATGGAGGCTAGCGAGGCAAAAATAACAATCTGCCGCCACTCATGCGTTGCCGGGCCCATTGCCTCAACCGCCACGCGCGCCGCAAGCGCCATGGCCGCAACCTTGGGCGCAGAGCCGAAAAACGCGGTAACCGGCGTTGGTGCACCCTCATACACATCAGGCGTCCACATGTGGAACGGCACCGCGCTCATCTTGAAAGCAAGCCCGGCAAACACAAACACCAGCCCAAACAACAGCCCCTTGGAATGCGCACCGACATAAGCCGTAGCAATAGAGGCGAACTGTGTTGTACCCGAAAAACCATAAACCAGCGAAATGCCGTAAAGCAAAATACCACTCGCCAGCGCGCCCAGCACAAAATATTTAAGCCCAGCCTCAGCCGACCTTGCGTCCTGCCGCATAAAGCTTGCGAGTACATAAGCCGCCAGGCTCTGCAACTCCAGCCCGACGTAAAGCGTCAACAAATCCGCTGCCGACACCATCATCCCCATGCCAACCGCCGAAAGCAAAATGAGAACGGGGTATTCAGGGCGCAGATCATCGCCGTTTGTCCGTGCAAAAAAGCCCGGCGCCATGACGATCGCTACCGCTGCCGCACCGTAGATCAACACCTTGGCAAATACCGCAAAGGCATCTGCATGGTACAAACCGTCAAAAGCCAGACCACCGGTCGCCGCAGGTGCCGCCAGCGCAACCGCGGCGCCGCCAAGCACCGCCACCGCCGTCCACGAAACCGCCCGCGCCGAGCCGTGCCCGCCCCAGGCCGCAACCAGCATCAGCACCAGTGCGCCGAGCGACAGCACGACTTCAGGCAAAGTCATCGCCAAATTGGCAACATATTCCATCAATGCGTCTCCGCGCGGGCGGCGGCTGCCGCCGGTTTACCAAGCACCACGCGCGAATCTCCGTCGGGCTGTGCCCGCGCTACCCGCGCAACCAGCGTTGCCGCGTCATGACGCATCGGTGCGATGAAGCTCTCCGGGTACACACCCATCCACAGCACCACGGCCGCAATAGGCGCAAGCAACGCGACCTCGCGCGCCGATAAATCGGGCATGGCGCGCACATCCTCTGCCACAATTTCACCAAAGGCGATGCGGCGGTACAAATATAGCATATAAGCCGCGCCCAAAATAATGCCCGTCGTGCACAACAATGTTGCCCAGGTGGATACCTGATAGGTGCCAGCCAGGCTTAAAAATTCGCCGATGAACCCACTTGTCCCCGGCAGCCCGACAGAGGCCATGGTAAACACCAAAAACAGCACAGCATAGCGCGGCATGTTGATGCTCAGCCCGCCATATCGACTAATTTCGCGTGTGTGCAGCCGGTCGTAAATCACCCCGACGCACAAGAACAGCGCCGCCGACACCAGCCCATGAGACAACATGACAATCATCGCGCCTTCAATCCCTTGCTGATTGAAAGCGAACAGGCCAATCGTCACAATCGCCATATGCGCGACGGAGGAATAGGCGATGAGCTTCTTCATATCCGACTGAACCAGCGCCACGAGCGAGGTATAAATTACCGCAACCGCCGACAGCCCAAGGATCAGCCAAACAAAATAACTCGAGGCCTCAGGAAACATCGGCACAGAAAAACGCAGAAAACCATAGCCGCCCAGCTTCAGCAACACGCCCGCCAAAATGACCGAGCCCGCAGTCGGCGCCTGCACATGCGCGTCTGGCAGCCAGGTATGCACCGGCCACATCGGCATTTTTACCGCAAACGAGGCGAAAAAAGCCAGCCAAAGCCATGTCTGCGCATGGACCGGGAAATCATGGTTGAGCAAGGTTGGAATATCGCTTGTCCCCGCCTGCTGCACCATCCACAGCATGGCAATCAGCATCAAAACCGAACCAAGCAGCGTGTAGAGAAAGAATTTATAGCTCGCGTAAATCCGGTTTACGCCACCCCAAATGCCGATGATAAGATACATCGGAATGAGCCCGGCTTCAAAAAACACATAGAAGAGAAACAAATCTTGCGCCGCAAAAGTGCCGATCATCAGCACTTCCGTCACCAGGAAGGCCGCCATATATTCCGGCACACGCTTTTCAATCGACCGCCAGCTCGCGCCAATGCAAATCGGCATCAAAAACACGCTGAGCATGATGAGCATTAGCGCAAAGCCATCAATCCCCAAAGCCCAGCCAAATGGGCCAAACAGCGGCGTACGCACGCGCTCAACAAACTGCCACTGCGCGCCGCCAACATCGAAATTGAGCCACAGCACCACGCCAAGTGCAAAATCCGCCAGCGTAGCCAGCAAGGCCAGCCGCCGCGCATTGGCCGCATCAAGAAACAAACACACCACCGCCGCAACCGCAGGCACGGCGAGCATGATCGACAAAATGGGAAAATCGTTCATCACGCTTTAGCTCGCAATCGCCCAGGTGACCGCAGCAGTAAGCCCGATCAGCATCACAAACGCATAGGTATAAATATAGCCCGATTGCAGCCGCCCAGCCATGCGGCTGCCAGACGCGACCAGCGCCGCCACGCCATTGGGGCCGAACCGGTCAATCACCTGCTCGTCGCCGCGCTTCCAGAAGAAACGCCCAAGTGCAAAGGCAGGCCTGACAAACAACAAAGCATAAAGTTCGTCAAAATACCATTTATTGAGCAAGAACTTATACAAAGGCCGCGCAGCATCTGCCACCTTGCCCGGCAGGTTGGGCGAGCGAATATAGGCGTACCAACCACCCAGCAGGCCAAGCAGCATCGCAGCAGAAGCGCTAAGCTTCACCCATAAGGGCACGCTGTGCGCTGCGTGCATCAAATGCTCATCAAAGGCGATGCTGCCCTTCCAGAACTCCTCGCCGGCACCCGGCTCGATAAATGCTGTGTGAAACGCATAGCCCGCCACCACCGCACCGATTGAAAGCAGCACCAGCGGCAAAATCATCGGCGCGGGGCTCTCATGCGGATGATAACCAGCGCTTGGGTCTGCATGATCATGGTGGTGCGCCTCACCATGGTTGTCACCGTCATGGCCATGTGCATGGGTTGCGTGTTGAATATGCTCAGAGCCGGCCCAGCGCGGCGCGCCAAAAAAGGTCAGAAACATCAACCGCCACGAATAAAAACTCGTCAGCAGCGCAACAATCATGCCGACAACCGAAGCGCCAAACTGCCCCGACGCCCAGGCGCTTTCGATTATCGCATCCTTGGAGTGGAAACCGGCAAAACCAATCGCCGTCAACCCGCCGACACCAGGCAAGCCGACGCCGGTAATCGCCAGTGTGCCCATCATCATTGCCCAAAAGGTGAGCGGAATTTTCCTGCGCAAAGCCCCATAATAGCGCATGTCCTGCTCGTGGTGCATGGCGTGAATGACAGAGCCTGCCCCCAAAAACAGCAGGGCCTTGAAAAAAGCATGGGTAAAAAGGTGAAACATCGCCGCGCCATAAGCACCAACGCCAGCGGCAAAAAACATGTAGCCAAGCTGCGAGCATGTTGAATAGGCGATGACGCGCTTGATATCGGTCTGCACCAGCCCCACGGTCGCCGCAAAGAAGCACGTCGCCGCCCCCACAGTCGTCACCACGCCCAGCGCAAACGGGCTTGTCTCAAACATCGGCGACAGGCGACACACCATGAACACACCCGCCGTCACCATGGTAGCAGCATGGATGAGGGCGGAAACCGGCGTAGGCCCCTCCATCGCATCCGGCAGCCAGGTGTGCAGGCCAAGCTGTGCCGACTTGCCCATCGCGCCGACAAACAACAACAAACACAGCACCGTCATAGTATCCGCACGGAACCACAAAAACCCGATAGTCGAGCCAGCCATACCCGGCGCGAGCCGCAAGATCTCTGAAATGGAAACCGTGTGAAATACCAGATAAGTACCAAATATCCCGAGCATAAAGCCCAGGTCACCCACACGGTTGACAACAAAAGCCTTGATCGCAGCTGCATTGGCCGATGGCTTCTTGAACCAAAAACCGATGAGCAGATAGCTTGCCAGCCCCACGCCCTCCCAGCCAAAAAACATCTGCACAAGGTTATCGGCCGTCACTAGCATCAACATTGCGAAGGTGAATAACGAAAGATAGGCAAAAAACCGTGGTTGATCAGGGTCTTCATCCATATAGCCCCAGCTATAAAGATGAACGAGCGCCGACACCGAGGTGATAACTACCAGCATTACCGCGGTGAGCGCATCAACCTTAAGCGCCCAGGCAACATCAATGTCACCAGAGCGGATCCAGCTAAACACCGGAGCCACCACCGGATCCGCCCCACCGCCCAGAAAAGCGATGAAAATCGGCCAGCTAAGTATGCAGGAGGCAAAAAGCGCGCCCGTCGTCACCAGCTTGGCCGGCACATTGCCAATCATCCGGTTACCAAAGCCCGCGACCACCGCCGCCAGCAGCGGCAAAAACACGATAAACTGTATCGACGACGCCACCGACATCACCCTTTCATCCGGTTGATATCGTCCACGGCAATCGTGCCGCGCCCGCGAAAATAGATAACAAGAATGGCCAGACCAATCGCGGCCTCTCCCGCCGCCACCGTCAGCACAAACATTGCAAAAACCTGCCCTACCAGATCATGCAAAAACGCCGAAAAAGCGACAAGGTTGAGGTTTACTGCCAGCAAGATCAGCTCGATCGCCATCAAAATAACAATAACATTCTTGCGATTCAGGAAGATGCCCAGCACCCCCATGGTGAACAAAATGGCCGCGACCACCAGATAATGGATCAAACCGATCACAGCTCCACCCCCTGGCCCACCGGCTGGTCAACCATACGAACCGCATCTTGCGGACGGCGCGCCACCTGGCGGGCAATATTCTGTGGTTTAACGCCGCCGCGCTTGCGGTGAGTCAACACAATCGCCCCGATCATTGCGACAAGCAGCACAAGCCCCGCCCCCTCAAAAATATAGAGGTAGCGCGTGTAGAGCAGGTTGCCGATTGCCTCGATATTGGGCGTTTTGTCCGCAATGGGCGCAATCCGCCGGCCCAGCACAATTGGCCCGGCCGACCAGGCGCCGATTGCGACAAAAATCTCAACCGCCAGCGCTGCCGCCAGCGCCAGCCCCGGCCACAAATAATGCACAAAGCCGCTGCGCAACTCGGCAAAATCGATGTTGAGCATCATCACCACAAACAAAAACAGCACCGACACCGCACCGACATAGACAATGACGAGCAGCATCGCGATAAATTCAGCCCCCACCAGCAACATCAAACCGGCGGCGTTGAAAAACGCGAAAATCAGCCACAGCACCGAATAGACCGGATTACGCGACGAAATCGTCATCGCTCCCGACGCCAGCACCGCAGCAGCGAACAAATAAAAGGCGAGTGTCTGGATCACAGCGCGGAAAAGCCCCCTGAAATGCAACCGCCCATAGCAGGGCAACCAGCGCAACCCGACCGCTTCCGGCCCGATCCGCGCGCGATGGAATCACCTTGGCCCGGCATTAACGGTACGGCGCATCGGCGGCAAGGTTTGCGGCAATCGCGCTCTCCCACCGATCTCCATTGTCGAGCAGCTTGGCCTTGTTATAAATCAGTTCCTCGCGGGTTTCCGTTGCGTACTCAAAATTAGGGCCCTCGACCACGGCATCAACCGGGCACGCTTCTGCACACAAGCCGCAAAAAATGCACTTGGTCATGTCGATGTCATAACGCGTCGTGCGGCGACTGCCATCGTCGCGCGGCTCCGCCTCGATGGTGATGGCCTGTGCCGGGCACACCGCCTCGCACAACTTGCACGCAATGCAACGCTCTTCACCATTGGGGTATCGGCGCAAAGCATGCTCACCACGAAACCGCGGAGAAAGCGGATTTTTTTCATAAGGATAGTTGATCGTCGCCTTGGCCTTGAAAAAATATCGCAAGGTCAAAGCGTGCGCCTTGAGAAACTCCCACAGGGTAAAGGCTTTGATGATCTGGCCAAGGTTCATGCCAAAACTCCCACCCGCACCACCATCAAATATCCGCTTACAACCACCAGCCACAAAAGCGACAGCGGCAAAAACACCTTCCACCCAAGCCGCATCAACTGATCATAACGATAACGCGGAACAGTTGCCTTTACCCAAGAAAAGAGGAAGAAAAATATGAACGCCTTGCCCAGCAGCCAAAATATTCCTGGCACTGCATACAGCAAAGGAATGTCAAGCGGCGGCAAATAGCCACCCCAGAACAATGTTGCATTGAGCACGCACATCAAAATAACATTGGCATATTCGCCAAGCCAGTAGAGCGCAAAGCTCATCGACGAATATTCGGTTTGATAACCGGCAACCAGTTCGCTTTCAGCCTCGGTCAAATCAAACGGCGCGCGCTGCGTTTCGGCCAGCGACGAAATGAAAAACACCACCGCCATGGGAAAAAGCAGCGGATTGAGCGCAAAAGCGTTCAGATGAATGCCCAAAGTATTACGCTGTGCCTCGACAATTGCCGACAGGTTGAAGCTGCCTGTCCACAAAACAACGCAAATCAGCACAAAACCAATGGCCACCTCATAGGAAACCATCTGCGCAGCTGCCCGAATAGCCGAGAAAAACGGGTATTTCGAATTGGAAGACCAGCCAGCCAATATGATACCATAAACCCCAAGGCTCGACGCGGCGAGCACATAGAGCAAACCGACATTGATGTTCGACAGCGCAACGCCAGCCTGAAACGGCACCACTGCCCATACAATGAGCGCCACCGTAAAGGTGATAACCGGCGCAAGCAGGAACAAACCCTTGTCCGCCCCCGACGGAACAATGGTTTCCTGCAAAAACACCTTCAGCCCGTCCGCAAACGACTGAAGCAGACCAAATGGTCCCACCACATTGGGGCCGCGCCGCAGCGCCATTGCCGCCCAGATTTTGCGATCGACATAGATAATCATCGCCACCGCCAGCATCAGCGGCAGCGCGATGAGCAAAATGCCAACAATGGTGGCGACAAACCATGCCCCCTCAAAAGGCAGGCCAAGCCACTGAAAAAACGGTGTCATTGTGCCGCCTCCGCAAATGCTTTGCCGTGGACCAGCTCAGCCGAACAGCGCTGCATCGTTGGGCTTGCCCGGCAAATGGCGTTGGTCAAATAAAAATCCTTAATCGGATATACAACTTCACCCGCGGTCTTGGCGTCGAGTTTGGGCGGTGCCCAGTCAAACCGCGCCAGCCCCAATGCACCCAACGCGGGCGTATCCTTGGCCATGTCGGCGCGCAATTGCTCCAGCGTGTCAAACGGCAAAGCTGCGCCCATCACCGCCGAAAGCGCCCGTAAAATTGTCCAGTCCTCACGCGCATCGCCGGGCGGAAACACCGCCAGGTCGCCGCGCTGCACCCGCCCTTCAAGGTTCACCCATGTGCCGGATTTCTCGGTATAGGCAGCGCCCGGCAGCACCACATCGGCATGGTGTGCACCCTTGTCGCCATGATGGCCGATATAGACTTTGAAACTGCTTTCAAACCCGGCGAAATCCACCTCGTCTGCGCCCAAAAAGAAAGCGAGCTTCGGCTTTGCCGCCACAACATCGGCAATGCCGCCGGCCTGCGCATAGCCAAGCATCAGCCCACCCATCCGTGCGGCCGAAAAATGGAGTACGTTAAACCCGTTCCACACCGCGCCGTCTTCCAGCGTGCGGACGAAATTATATTTCTGCGCCAGTGCCAGTGCGGCACCATGACCAGCCTTTAACGCTGCACCACCAACGATGATCATCGGCCGTTTGGCCGCCGCCAGCGCATCCGCCGCGAGCGCGGGCAGCTTGGCCAGCAGCCCCAGATCGTTGCCGAGCCACTCGACCTTGTAGGTCAGGTCCACCTGCGGCCCGATGCCAAAAACCTTAGCACCCCGCTTGATCGCCTTGCGGATGCGCGTGTTCACCAGCGGCGCCTCCCACCGCACATTGGTGCCCACAAGCAAGATTACGTCGGCTGCTTCCGCACCTGCAATGGTCGTGTTGAAATTAACAGCGGCAAGGTTCGACACGTCATAATCCATGCCTGTCTGCCGCCCCTCCATCAAGCTGGAGCCGAGCTTGCCGAGCAGCGCTTTTGCGGCATACATCGTTTCGCAATCAGCCAGATCGCCGGCGACAGCCGCAACGCTTGACCCAGGCTTTACCGCCGCAATTGCCGCAAAAGCCGCGTCCCACGTCGCTGCAACCAGCTTGCCGCCCTGCCGCACAAACGGCTTGTCGAGCCGCCGCCGCACCAGAGCATCAACCGCGTGGCGCGTTTTGTCGCTTGCCCATTCCTCGTTAACATCTTCGTTAATGCGCGGCAGCGCCCGCAACACCTGCCGCCCCCGGCTGTCCAGGCGAATATTGGTGCCCACTGCATCCATCACGTCGATGGCAAGTGTTTTTTTCAGCTCCCATGGCCGCGCTTCAAAGGCATAGGGCTTGGATGTCAGCGCGCCAACCGGGCACAAATCCACCACATTGCCAGAAAGCTCGCTTTTGGCCGCGTGCTCCAAATAGGTGGTGATCTGCATATTTTCGCCGCGGTAAATCGCGCCGATTTCCTCAACTCCTGCCACTTCCTCGGCAAAACGCACACAGCGTGTGCACTGGATGCAGCGCGTCATCACCGTTTTGACGATGGGGCCCATATATTTTTCAGTCACCGCGCGCTTGTTCTCGTCATAGCGAGAGGCGCCACGGCCATAAGCTACCGACTGGTCCTGCAAATCGCACTCGCCGCCCTGATCGCAAATTGGGCAATCGAGCGGGTGGTTGATGAGGAGGAACTCCATCACCCCTTCGCGCGCATTCTTTACCATGGGCGAGTTGGTAAAAATTTCCTGATTTTCGGCGGCGGGCAGCGCGCACGACGCCTGCGGCTTGGGCGGCCCGGGCTTCACCTCGACCAGGCACATACGACAATTGCCAGCGATGCTCAGCCGCTCATGATAGCAAAAGCGCGGAATTTCCTTGCCAGCAAGCTCGCACGCCTGAAGCACTGTGGCACCAGCGGGAACTTCGACTTCGACGCCATCGACTTTGAGTTTAGGCATTATTTTGTAACCCCGCCCAAAACATCGACTGGCAGGCTAAGGCGGAGCAAGAGGTCCCCGACACCGAATTTCAGCCCCATAACCCCGAACTTTCTGTTGCCCGAATATCCACACAGAGCGCCCATTGTCACCACGGATAGCATTAGGCGTTTCACTCTGCCGCCTCCATCATCGGGCTCAACCCACCACCGCGCTTCTCGTTGATGCGCCGCTCCATCTCCGGGCGGAAGTGCTTGATCAGGCCCTGAATCGGCCAGGCCGCCGCATCGCCTAGCGCACAGATCGTGTGCCCCTCAACCTGTTTTGTCACCTGATACAGTGTATCAATCTCGGAGATGTCGGCGTCGCCGGTGCGCATCCGCTCCATCACGCGCCACATCCAGCCAGTGCCCTCGCGGCACGGCGTACACTGGCCGCAGCTTTCATGCTTGTAGAAATAGCTCAGCCGCGCAATCGCCCGCACGATGTCGGTCGACTTGTCCATCACGATAACAGCCGCCGTGCCAAGACCAGAGCCAAGCGCGCGCAGCCCATCAAAATCCATCGGTGCGTCGATAATTTCGGCCGCCGGCACCAGCGGCACCGAAGACCCGCCAGGGATGACCGCGAGCAGATTGTCCCACCCGCCGCGCACTCCCCCGCAATGCGTTTCGATCAACTCGCGAAACGAAATGCTCATCGCCTCTTCGACAACGCACGGGCGGTTTACATGGCCCGAAATCTGGAACAATTTGGTGCCCTTGTTATTCTCGCGCCCAAAGCTGGAGAACCATTCGGGCCCGCGCCGCAAAATCGTGGGTGCCACCGCAATCGATTCGACATTGTTGACGGTTGTCGGGCACCCATAAAGACCGGCCCCGGCAGGGAATGGCGGCTTTAGGCGCGGCTGGCCCTTTTTGCCTTCCAGGCTCTCAAGCATTGCGGTTTCTTCCCCGCAAATATAGGCGCCGGCGCCGCGGTGAACGAACACATCGAAGTCATAACCCGAACCGCACGCGTTTTTGCCCAGCAGACCCGCGGCATAAGCCTCAGCAACAGCGGCAAACAGCGTTTCTGCCTCGCGGATATATTCACCGCGAATGTAAATATAGGCCGCGCGGGCGCGCATTGCGAAACCCGCCACCAGCGCGCCCTCAATCAGCTTGTGCGGATCATGGCGGATGATCTCGCGGTCCTTGCAGCTTCCTGGTTCAGACTCATCGGCGTGGATGACAAGAAAATTTGGCCGGTCCGCCTTTGGCTCCTTGGGCATGAAGCTCCATTTCGTGCCGGTGGGAAAACCCGCCCCGCCCCGCCCGCGCAGGCCCGATGCCTTGATCCGGTCGATAATCGCATCCTGCCCAATGTCGAGCAGCGCCTTGGTATTATCCCAATCACCACGCGCGCGCGCAGAAGTCAGGTTCCATGGCTGAAACCCGTACACATTGGTGAAGATGCGATCTTTATCCGCCAGCACGTTATTTTGGCCCCCCGATACGCTTATTTTTGCTGAGCGCCAGATAGGCAATGATACCCACCCCAACCAGCGCCAGCGGCCCCAGCAACGCAAAGGTAAACCGCAGCACCCAGCCAAACACCACCAGCCCGCCAATGACGGCAAGAATCGTAAAAATGGTGTTCTTACTCATGCCCATTCCCCCCGATAATCGTGGTTCTCATCCACCATGGCGGCAAGCGATGTTGGCCCGCCCGCAGGGCAACTTGTTTGCCGCCCGGTCTGCGATCCGGTCTTTGGCGCTTCACCGCGCGCCAGCGCCTGAAGGATCGCGGTGGTGCGGTCATAATCCAGGTCTTCATAATTATCGTCGTTAATCTGCACCATCGGCGCATTGGCACACGTGCCCAGACATTCCACCTCGGTCAGCGTAAACAGCCCATCGGGCGTAGTCTTGCCCTTCATCAGCCCGGCATTTTTGCATGCCGCCATCACCTCGTCAGATCCTGCCAGCATGCACGGCGTGGTGCCGCACACCTGCACATGATATTTGCCAACCAGGCCCAAGTTGAACATGGTGTAGAAGGTCGCGACCTCGTACACGCGCATATAGGCCATGCCCAGTTCGCGCGCGACAAACTCGATCACCGGCACCGGAAGCCAGCCTTGCGTGTTTGTCTCCGCCCCCACCTGACGCTGCGCCAGATCGAGAAACGGGATAGAGGCAGATTGCTGCCGCCCTGCCGGGTAGCGCGCAAGAATTTCTCTGGCCTTCACCGCGTTTTCTGCCGTCCAGGCAAAAGCGCCCCAGCGCGCGCGGGTTTCAGCTTCAGGAGGGGTATGGGGAGTGTCAGCCATCAGATAGTTTCCAACACGGCGCGCGTGCGCTCAGACGGGTTGATGCCAGTATTTGGCTCGCCTTCACGGTCGAGCAACATGACGTGGCATTCGGCTTGCGCAAAAGGGCGGTGCTCGGTGCCTTTGGGCACAACGAGCATCTCACCGGTCCGCAGCCGCTTCACGCCATCTCGAAATTCAATGCCAAGCTCACCGGAGACGACGAAAAACAGCTCGTCCGTGTCGGCATGGGCGTGCCAGGAAAAATCTCCGTGCAGCTTCGCCACGCGAATTTCATTGCCATTATAATGACCGATGATGCGCGGGTTCCAATGATCGGCAAATTGCGCGAGCTTTTCGGCAATGTTGAGGGTGGCGGGGGTATCAGGCATCAGCGCGACCCAGCAAAATAGCCGAGCGGATGGGCGACCTCTGAACCGAGCACGGTCGCCGAATACACCCCAACCAGCGTCAGCATGGCGCCAAACGCGAATTTGACCGGATCAACAGCGGCTTGATTCACCGGTCGCACTCCCCAAACACGATGTCGAGCGCGCCCAAAATTGCCGTTGTGTCTGCCAACATATGGCCACGGCTCATAAAATCCATCGCCTGCAGATGTGAAAAGGCCGTCGGGCGGATCTTACAGCGATAGGGCTTGTTTGTCCCATCACTCACCAGATACACGCCAAATTCGCCCTTGGGGCTTTCGGTCGCGACATACACCTCGCCCGCCGGCACGTGGAAGCCCTCGGTATAGAGTTTGAAATGGTGGATGAGCGCTTCCATCGAGCGCTTCATTTCGCCGCGCTTGGGTGGCACCACCTTGCGGTCAAGGCTCGCAACTGGCCCTTCAGGCATTTCGGCCAGACATTGCCTGATGATCTTTGCCGATTGCCGCACTTCCTCAACACGCACCATGAACCGGTCATAACAATCGCCGCGCGTGCCCACGGGCACCTCAAAGTTCATCCGCGCATACACATCATAAGGCTGCGATTTGCGCAAATCCCACGCAATGCCCGCGCCGCGGATCATCGGCCCCGAAAAGCCCCATTTTATTGCGTCTTCCCGGCTCACCACTGCAATATCGACGTTGCGTTGCTTGAAGATGCGGTTGTCAGCAACAAGGCTGATTGCGTCCTCAAACAAGCGTGGCAGCCGCGTGTCGAGCCAAGCACCAATATCAGCCAACAGCTTGAGCGGCGCATCTTGATGGACGCCGCCGGGCCGGAAATAGGCCGAGTGCATCCGCGCGCCCGACACGCGCTCAAAAAAGTTCAGGCAATCTTCGCGGATTTCAAACAACCACAGGTTCGGCGTCATCGCGCCTACATCCATTACATGGCTGCCAAGATTGAGCATGTGGTTGGAGATGCGTGTTAATTCTGCAAACAGCACGCGCAAATATTGCGCGCGCAACGGCACCTCAAGATCAAGCAGCTTCTCAATCGCCAGCACATAGCTATATTCCATGCCAAGCGGCGAGCAATAATCCAGCCGGTCAAAATAAGGCAGCGCCTGCAAATATGTCTTATGCTCGATCAGCTTTTCTGTGCCGCGGTGAAGCAGCCCGACATGCGGGTCAAGCCGCTCGACAATCTCACCGTCCAGCTCCATGACGAGGCGCAACACGCCGTGCGCTGCCGGGTGCTGCGGGCCAAAGTTGATCGTGTAATTCTCAATCGCCACATCGCCAGTTGTCGGGTCAGCGGCGTCGGTGTGGCCGGCGAGTTTTTCGATATAATCAGCCATTGTCGGGCCCCGCTTTTTTTGCTCGCGGCTTGCGCGGTTTTTTCTCCGCCTCAACCGTTACGGCGGCAGATTCTGCCACGGGTGCAACGGCCGCAGGCGGCGGCGGTGGGGCCGCAGGCGGCGGCGGCGGTGGGGCCGCAGGCGGCGGCGGTGGGGCCGCAGGCGGCGGCGGCGGCGGTGGGGCCGCAGGCGGCGGTGGGGCCGCAGGCGGCGGTGGGGCCGCAGGCGGCGGTGGGGCCGCAGGCGCCTTCTCGTCGCCGGGCAGAATATATTCTGCCCCTTCCCACGGACTCATAAAATCAAAACTACGAAAGTCCTGCGCAAGGCGAACCGGCTCATACACCACGCGCTTGGCCGCTTCGGAATAGCGCAGCTCGACATAGCCGGAGAGCGGAAAATCCTTGCGCTGCGGGTGGCCGCGAAAGCCATAATCCGTCAAAATCCGGCGCAAATCCGCGTTGCCGTCAAACAAAACGCCGTACATGTCATACACTTCGCGCTCCAGCCAGCCCGCGACCGGCCAGATGCCTGTTACCGAAGGCACGGGCTTTTCCTCATCCGTCATCACACGCACGCGGATGCGGTGGTTGCGGGTGAGGCTGAGCAGATGATAGCAAATGTCGAAACGCTCTTCGCGCTCCAGATAGTCAACCCCGGCAATTTCCATGAGTTGCTGAAATTCAAGACCCGGCGTGTCGCGCAGCAGAACCATCGCCTCAACCAGTCGCTCACGCGCAACCGTCAACGTTACTTCGCCGACATGATCAAGCGCATCGACCAGCATCGCACCAAGCGCTACCCGCGCAGCGTCAATCACGCCGTCATTCGCGGCATAAGCGGGAGCAGGCGCCTTCATTCCCACGCCCTCAACGCTCAATCGTGCCGATGCGGCGGATTTTCCGCTGCAACTGCATGATCCCGTAAAGCAATGCCTCTGCTGTAGGCGGGCAGCCGGGCACATAAATGTCAACCGGCACAATCCGGTCACACCCGCGCACCACCGAATAGCTGTAATGATAATAGCCGCCACCATTGGCGCAGCTACCCATGGAAATTACATATTTCGGCTCCGACATCTGATCGTAAACCTTGCGCAGCGCGGGTGCCATTTTGTTGCACAGTGTGCCCGCCACAATCATCACGTCAGACTGACGCGGAGAAGCCCGCGGCGCGGCGCCAAACCGCTCCAGATCATAGCGCGGCATGTTGACATGGATCATCTCAACCGCGCAGCAGGCGAGGCCAAAAGTCATCCACCATAAAGAGCCGGTGCGCGCCCATTGGAACAAATCTTCGGTGCTCGTGACCAAAAAGCCCTTGTCGCCCAACTCCCCGTTCAAATCGTTGAAAAACGCAGAATCGGGCAGCGTGCCAGCGGGTGGTGGCGAGCGGGTGAGTTCTACTCCCAATCGAGTGCCCCTTTCTTCCAGGCATAGGCAAGACCAAGCGCGAGTTCTGCAATGAAAATCATCATCGCGAACCACGCCGTCCACCCCAAATGGAACACCGACACCGCCCATGGATAGATGAACGCGGCTTCCAGATCAAAAATGATGAACAAGATGGCAACCAGATAAAAACGCACGTCAAACTGGCTGCGTGAATCTTCAAATGCGGGAAAACCGCACTCATATTCCGCGAGCTTTTCAGGTGTTGGCTTGTGCGCGCCTGTCAGCCGCGCAACCACCATGGGCAGCACGACAAACGCGGTCGACAAAAGCAGCGCAACCCCCAGAAAAAGCAGGATCGGCAGATATTCTGAAAGATCGACCAAGGCGGTTCTCGCAATTGCGGAAAAAACGTGCTCGGCGCGCTTCTAGGACGATGATTTCGGCTGGGCAAGGGTGCGGTTCAGCTTAGGTTACGAAAATACACGCGACTTCAGCAAAATTTGGCCCATACCCATCAAATCGCATTCAAAGTCGTCGCCTCGGCGCCTGAGCCCCAAACGCGATTCGCCTCGATATAACCGGTGCGCCCGCGCACATCGAACAAGCACCAACCATGCCCGCAACGACTGAGCCGGCCGACAACCCCTCGCCCGGCGCGCCAGACAACTCGTGCGCCATAGTGCGGCTCCTTCAACATATCGACAACGCGCCCCGTTACAATGCCGGCGGCCTTGTTGCTCAGCAAATTGCCCAGCATCCACCCTTGCTCGCCATCAGGGTCTTCAACCTTGCGCCAGTCTTTGTAGGTATCGATAATTTTTACAGGCAGGCCGGCACGCTGATAGCGCCATTTTGCCGGAAAATTCCGCCCCGGCCCGGTGCGCATCAGCGCAGCCGAAGCAGCAATCGAGCCATAATAGGGCATGTTGCGCTTTTGCGCGTCTGCCGCCTTTGCCCAGCCAAACGCGGTGAGCGCCGCCGCGAGCAGTAGCAGTTTATACCCCAGCAGCTTATACCAAAGCGCATTTTGCATCGTGGTTTTCCTTTTACGCCCATCTTGTTTTAAGCGCAGGCGGTGCAAAGCATCAACCGCTGTTGACGCCGCATTCGCAAGTCGCCAAGCCTCGGCATTGCCCGAAATGAGACGATTCACCGCACAAGGCAACGCCGGATATGATCGAGAAAAGCTCCAAAATACTCTGCCCTAAAGTGGTGGTTACGCGTGAACTGACCAATGCAGTGATGGAGCGGATGAGCCTGTTGTTCGACACCACCCACAACCATGACGACGCACCTTTTTCGCGCGATCAGCTTGCACAGGCCATGGCAAATTGCGACGTGCTGGTGCCAACGGTAACCGATATTATCGACGCCGGGCTTATTGCGGGCGCGGGCGAACGGCTAAAACTCATCGCCAACTATGGCGCAGGCGTTAATCACATCGACCTGAAGGCCGCGCGCGCGCGCGGTATCATCGTCACCAATACGCCCGGCGTGCTTACCGAGGACACAGCGGACATGACGATGGCGCTCATCGTTTCTGTTCCGCGCCGGCTGGCCGAAGGGGAAAAGCTTGTCCGGTCGGGCCAGTGGAACGGGTGGAGCCCCGGCGGCATGCTTGGCCACCGCATCGGCGGCAAGGCGCTTGGCATTGTCGGCATGGGGCGCATCGGGCAGGCGGTTGCGCGCCGCGCACGCGCTTTTGGCCTGTCCATCCACTACCACAATCGCCACCGCCTGCCCGATGTGCTGGAAGAGCAACTCGGCGCCACCTGGCACGGCGCGCTTGACGGCATGCTGGAAAAAATTGACATTTTAACCATTCACACCCCGCGCAACGCCGACAGCGAGGGGATGATCGATGCGCGCCGCCTTGGGTTGTTGCGGCCCCATGTTTACCTCATCAACGCCGCGCGGGGTGGCATTGTCGATGAAGAGGCTCTGGTGCAGGCGCTGGAAGCAGGGCGGCTTGCAGGCGCCGGGCTGGATGTGTGGCAGCACGAACCCGTCATCGACCCGCGGCTACTGGCGCTGCCCAACGTTGTTATGCTGCCGCACATGGGTTCGGCTACGTTTGAAGGACGCATGGCAACGGGCGACAAGGTTATCACCAACATCCGTGTCTGGGCCGATGGCCACCGCCCGCCGGACCAGGTGCTTGAGGGCTGGGTGTAATACCCATTTTGGGGCTTTTCCAGCTTAAAGCCGCCATGGCAAACCGGGCAACTACGGAATAAATATAATAATTCCAATATGTTTACGGCATTTGTCTATTATTGCAAATGATAATTAATTGCAATTAATTCATGCTGCATCAACCATTAACTGCACAAGAAAATATCCTGCAAATGTTTCAGACGTAAATTGCGGCCACGACAAGATAAATAACCAGGCGGCAGGGCAGATAAGATGATTAAGCGAGAATGCCGAACAAAAACATTTCTCACCGCACGCATGCGGCATGGAGCGCAATGGCTTGATGTCGCCATTCACAATGTTTCGCTCCACGGCATGCTGGTTTGGGCCGGAAAACCGCCTGATCCGGGCAGCTATATCGAAATTCGCAAATCAACACTTGTCATCGTGGCGCGCACGATTTGGGCAAAGGGCAATTTCTTTGGCGTTCGCACGCAAGACGGCGTGAACATCCCGGCATTGCTCGGCACCAAGTCGCCTGCGGTGAAAAATGGGTTTGAACGCCGCGCAGCGCCCCGCCACAAGCCAGGCATCGCAGCGCAGCACGACCAGAACCGCCAATTGGCGGCGAAAATTGAATTTTTGCTCCTCATCGCCGGCATTGTGGCCATCGGGCTTATCGCCGCCAGCCAAGTTTACACCATCATGGCTCAGCCGCTTCAGACAATCGCCACAGCGCTGGAATCGGCAAACTAGCCGCCACGCCGCGCTCATCCGCCGCGCTCAGTCGCCGGTGAGAATGCGATCAACCAACTGCTTCACCGTTGGCACAAACCCGTTGGAATAAAACGGATCCCGCTTAAAATTATAAGCGCCATGCCCGGCAAACATCAGATTATCGTCGGTATTGCCGCCATGGGCTATGTCCTGCAATGTTTTTTGAATGCAAAAGCTGCGCGGGTCAGCAAGGCGCCCGGTTGAGTTGCTCTCGCTATCCACCCAGGCGGAAAAAGCGCATTGGCTAAGGCAGCCCATACAATCCGCCTGATCTTTGCGGATCACAGCTTTTTCGGTCGTGGTGACAAACACCAGCGTGTTATCCGGCGTTTTCAGCGCATCCGTAAACCCAGCGCCAAACCATGCCCGCGCACGGATAAGATCGCCCTTTGTCACCCAGAAATTCTTGCCGCGCACACCCACATCGAGCTGAAACTGATGGTCGCCTGCAGCCTCGGTCGAATAGGGAATTTGCCGCTCCGACCGCGCTTCAAGCGCCTGAAGAAACGGGTTGCGCACCGCGCTTGAATAAAATCCGGTTGGCGAAAAACGATGGAGAAGCACCTCTCCTTCCTCAATCTGCGTCAGTTTATCTTTCCAGCCTTGCGGAATGGGACTTTCCTTGGTCAGCAAGGGGCGGGTGCCAAACTGAAAGGCAATGCTGCCAAGCTCAGGATTGTCGATCCACGCATTCCAGTCGCGCAAAAACCACACACCGCCCGCCATGACTATGGGAACGCTGTCTGCAACGCCGCCTTCACGCATGGTATCACGCAGCGCTTTCACACGTGGATAGGGGTCTTGCGGAACCAGCGGGTCTTCCGCATTGGACAGGCCATTGTGCCCGCCAGCCAGCCAGGGGTCTTCATAGACAACTGCAGCCAGCCACTCAGAAGCCTTTGAATAGGCACGCTTCCAAAGCGCACGAAACGCGCGGGCCGAACTGATGATTGGCAGGTAGCTCACATCATAAGACGCCGCGATTTCGGATAGCTTATAGGGCATGCCGGCCCCGCAGGTTACCCCAGACACCAGCCCGCGCGTCCGCTCCAGCACGCCGTGCAGCACCCGCTGCGCGCCGCCCATTTCCCACAGCACGTTGATATTTATCGCGCCCTTGCCGCCGGCAATGTCAAACGCGCGGCGCACCTGCTCCACTGCGCCATCAATGGCATATTGCACTAATTCCTCGTGCCGCTCCCGCCGGGTGAGCGCGCGGTAAATTTGGGGAATGATCTTGCCATCGGCGTCATAACTATCTGCATTCACGGCAGATACTGTGCCAATTCCCCCGGCCGCCGCCCAGGCACCAGCGCTGGCATGGTTGGTCGCCGCCACGCCTTTGCCGCCTTCCACCAGCGGCCAAACTTCGCTGCCGCCATAGATAATCGGCTTCAAGCCTTTAAACACGTGCTATCCCCTGAACACAATCTTGCCATGATATAGCGCAGATGCGTGCCGATGCGAGCAAATAGCGACTTAGCCAAAGGCATCGGCATGCCCCATTGCGGCACCATATAGGCCGGCATAGGCAGAAAACATTGGTTTTTCATCATATAGTTGCGCTGCATGGGTACGATTTTCCGCGCCGACGCGCATGCGCAGCGCCTTGTCCTGCACCATCGCCGCCAGCGCATCGCGCAGCCAGATCTCGCCGCGATGCCCGGCAAGACAGGGGCGATTCGCCGGTGACACCATCGCCGCCACATCGCCAACCAGCGGGGCGACAACGGGCAAACCGGCGGCCATCGCCTCCACCACCGAAATGGGAAATTGTTCAGACCAGGATGACAGCGCGAATATGTCAAACAGTCCGATATATCGGTGCGGATCTGGCAGGAAACCTGGCATGTGCAGCCGCTCGCCCAGCCCCATCGCCGCGGCGGCCTGCGCAATCTGCGCGCGCTCTGGCCCCTCGCCCACAATCACCAGCCGCACATTTTGAGCGATGCCGCCAACCGCGCGCACCAGCAGTGGCAAATCCTTCACCGCGCGCAGGCCTGCAAGCGTGCCGATCACCACCTCGTCTTTTTTTCGGCGGAACCCTGGAATGGCGTCGGCCACAGGTGGCGCGGCATAGCGGGCGATATCGATACCGTTGGCAATGCGGTGCACGCGCTCGCGCGGCTGCCGCCAAATATCCAGCGCCACCGCCTCCAGCGTTTGCGACGGCACGACCAGCGCATGGGCCGCCGCCAGTGCCAACCGGCGATAAAGGTTTCGCTCAGGCTTTAGCCTGTTCGCCTCGTCGGCGTTGAACCCGTCTTCATGGTGGATGAGCGGCGGCACACCATGGCGGAAACCCCGCTTTGCCATCACCGCATCAATCGCGCCCCAATTATAGGTCAGCACCAGGTCGAACCGGCGCATATACCGCGCCAGCGCCTCATAGCGCGCCACCGACGGCCGCCCGGCAAGCGGTGGCGGGTCTTGCGCAATTTCATAGCGGATGCCCGGCGCAATGGCTTCGCGCGCGCTGAGCTGATCGGCCACGCCCGATACGATGGTGTGGCGCGCCGCGCTGCCAAAGTGGTTCATCAACTGAACCGCGCGCGCTTCTTTGCCACCAAGGTTGAAACTTGAATGCAGGTGCAAAATGTTATGCGACATTTGCGGCCTTACCCATGCTGTCAGGCTATAGCGGCCGTGGTGGGGGCCAGTCGGTCGAGCAGCGTGTCAATCGCGGCACAAGCTTCAGGCTCCTCCAGCGTGGGCGCATGACCGACATTGGGGATGGTGGCAACCCGCGCATCGCCCAACGCCTGCACCATCCGCTCTGCCACCCCTGCTGACAAAATGTCAGACAGCGCACCGCGCACAATCAGCACCGGCACACCGGCCAGCCGCGCCAGCGCACGCCACATGTCAGGCCCCGCCTCATTGCCCGGCACACGAAACGGCTCGGCAATCTTCATGTCATAATCAAGCACAATCCGCCCCGATGTGTTGAGCCGGTAAAGCCGCTTGGCCATAACAAGCCACTCCTTCAGCGCATAATCGGGGAAAACATCGGCGTTGCTCTCTGCCAGCGCACGCGCTGCATGAACCCATGTTGGCCAGGCGCTCGTCTTGCCAACATAGGTGCGAATGCGCGCCAGCCCTGCCGGGTCAATTTCGGGGCCAACATCGTTTAGCACCGCTGCAATCATCCGCTGCCGGGCCGCGCCGGCCAGCAACATGGCAACAATGCCGCCAAGCGAGGTGCCTATTGCAATATAGCGCTCGCAGCCAAGCTCGTTCAGCAAAGCCTGTACGTCCTGCACATAGGTAAGCGGAACATAGCTCATCGGATCTTTGGCATAGCCGCTTTCGCCGCGCCCGCGAAAATCCACCACAATCACCCGCCACCTTTGTGCCAGATGCTGTGCTACCGCCTCAAAATCGCGCGCGTTGCGCGTTAGCCCGGGCAGGCATAAAATGGGCGGGCGCGCGCCTGCATCCGCGTCTTTTGGCGCATAATCGCGCGCGTGGAGCCGGGTGCCATCATTGGCCCACCAATATAGGTCTTCATATGCGGCCATGCTTGCCTATCCGTGTGTGTCGCCCCCATATCGCTTGATGACCGCTGCGCTGCAACCCGCCATCTATCGCCCCGCCCCCCGTATCACCGCGCTGGGGCCAGAATTTTACGATCCAGTCGTCGCCGCAAAATTTCCGAGCTCGATTTTGCGCTTCCGCAACGACAAGGCGGCGCACAGCATTGGGTTGTCGGCGCTCACAGATGCGGCGTGGGTGGAACATTTCGCTCGGTTCTGCCCATTAACCGACAATCTGCCCTGCCCCTTGGCGCTGCGATATCATGGCCACCAATTCGGCGTTTATAACCCTGATCTTGGCGATGGCCGGGGCTTTTTGTTTGCGCAAATGCTGAGTGACGACGGGCGGCTGATGGATCTGGGCACCAAGGGCTCAGGACAAACGCCGTGGAGCAGGCGGGGCGATGGGCGGCTGACGCTGAAAGGCGGGGTGCGCGAAATTCTCGCCACCGAAATGCTGGAGGCGCTTGGCGTCACCACATCGCGCAGTTTTTCGCTGGTGGAAACGGGCGAGGCGCTGGTGCGTGGTGACGAACCCTCCCCCACCCGCTCGGCCGTGCTCGTTAGGCTGAGCCACGGCCACATCCGCATCGGCAGCTTTCAGCGGCTTGCCTATCTCGACGACAAAGCAAGTTTGCGCGCACTGACCGACTATGTGCTGCGCGAGTATTTTGGAGACCCCGGCGGGGCGGATGCGCCCGCGCGGCTGCTCACCCATGTGGTTGCCCGCACAGCGGCAATGGCCGCGCAGATGATGGCGGCCGGCTTTGTTCACGGCGTGCTCAACAGCGACAACATCAACGTGACGGGCGAATGTTTCGACTATGGCCCATGGCGCTTTCTGCCGCGCTGGGAGCCTGGCTTTGTCGCAGCATATTTTGACGAGGCCGGCCGCTATGCCTTTGGCCGCCAGCCCGAAGCCATCCACTGGAGCGCCATGCAGCTTGCCGTGGCGCTGCGCCAGATAAGCGATGCACAGCCGCTTATCGAGGCGCTCGACGGTTTTGCTGCTTGTTATCAACCCGCGGTGGTGGCGCGCTTATTGTGGCGGCTCGGCGTCAAACCTCGCAGCGCGGCACAGGATCAAACGCTGATACAGGCACTGGAACGGGCGCTGCGGGCAAGCGCTGTTCCGCTAGATCAATTTTATTTCGACGCATTTGGCGGCAATATCCCCCAAAGCTATGGTACGGCCTTTGACGAGCTACGCGCGGCCCTTGCGCCATATGCCGCGCGCAAGGGCCGCGACCATGGCTATTGGCGCGGGCCGGCGCCCTGCTCCATGCTGATTGGAGATGTTGAGGCAATCTGGCACGAGATTGCACAGCGCGACGATTGGTCCGCACTTCATACCAAGATCGCCCATATCCGCATGATGGGCGTTGCCCTGGCAGATTGACGCCGCAATAATGGCAATCCGTCCTGTTTTAGGGCAAGAGCGCGGGCATCTACTAATCGCCCGATGGAAGAGAAGGCAGAAATGGCCGTTCTGGAGTTGATTTCCACCCAACCTGCAAATGGCGCCGTGCTGTGGCAAGGTGCTGTCAGCGATGTTGACACAGAAGTTGCCGCAGCGCGCGCAAGCTGGGCCGGTTGGGCTGCGCAGCCGCTCACCGTGCGGCTAGAAATTTTGCGCCGGTTCGCCAATGTAGTGCGCGCTAAGACAGACGCTTTTGCCGATCTCATCGCGCGTGAAACGGGCAAGCCCTTGTGGGAAGCCCGTACCGAGGTTGACAGCGTAGTTGCCAAGGTAAACATTTCCGCCACTGCCTATGCCGAACGTACCGCGCAGCGCCGGTTTGACGCCCAGATGAACGATCGGCTGGCGCTGCGGCACAAGCCGCACGGCGTGCTGGCGGTGTTGGGGCCCTATAATTTCCCCGCACATTTGCCCAATGGCCATATTGTACCAGCGCTGCTCGCAGGCAATGCGGTCGTGTTCAAGCCTTCCGAAAAAACACCGGCAGTGGGCGAATTTCTCGTTGCGTGCCTGCGCGAGGCGGGCGTGCCGCCGGGCTGCATCCGGCTGGTGATAGGCGGGCCAGACGAGGGCAAGGCGCTTGCCGCGCATGAGGGCATTGACGGGTTGCTCTTTACCGGCTCTGCACGCACCGGCATGGCACTCAACCGCGCCTTTGCCAACAAGCCGGAAAAAATTCTGGCGCTGGAAATGGGGGGCAACAACCCGATTGTGGTGTGGGATGCGCCCGATGTGGATGTGGCGGCAGTGCTCATTGTCCAATCCGCCTTCACCACCGCGGGCCAGCGCTGCACCGCTGCGCGGCGGCTCATCGTCGACCAAAAGCTTTATGATCCGTTGATGGCATCGCTCAACACCTTGCTCAACCGGCTCATTGTGGGCGACCCGCACGCCGACCCGGCGCCGTTTATGGGGCCAGTGATCGACAATGAATCCGCCGACCAGCTTACCGAGAGTTTTGTTACGCTCATGTCGCGCGGGGGGCATCCGCTGCGCCATATGCAGCGACCGGTCGACACTCGCCCCTTCCTCACCCCCGGACTGATCGACGTGACCGACATGACCGACCGGCCCGATGTCGAGCTGTTTGGCCCCATCCTGCAAATCATCCGCGCGAACAGCTTTGAAGACGCAATCGCCGAGGCTAACAACACGCGCTATGGCCTTTCGGCAGCGCTGGTCAGCCAGGATCCCAAACTTTACGACCAATTCTGGGCAAATATTCGCGCAGGGATCGTCAACTGGAACAAGCCAACCAACGGCGCCTCCTCCTCCGCGCCATTTGGTGGCATTGGCTGGTCGGGCAACCACCGGCCAAGCGCCTATTATGCGGCGGACTATTGCGCCTATCCGGTCGTATCTTCAGAATCAGAACAGGCGCGCGCTGCCATTGGCATTGGCCTGCGCGACCAATAACGCCAGCTCAGCCTTTCAGGCGAGTTGCTCCGAAAAATGAGCGAGAATCTGCTCACGCAGCTCCTGCCAGTTCTCAATTGCCCAACGGTCAGCACGCTCCATACCGACAATCGGGTCGAGCGCGGCATTGCCAAGTTTCCAGGGCATTGGCCGGTTGGATTCGGCGCAGAAAAATATTCCAAGCGGCACCGAGTCGACCTCGTCACGCTGCTCAAGCACCACCGCGAGCCGCTGGCTGCGCAGCCGCACCAGCGAACCAAGCGGGAAAATGCCGACCATCGTCGTAAACGCGCTTAGCAGCCGCGGGTCGAAATGGCCGTTGGTGCTGTTCATCCATTCAAGCGCCTCGCCCGGCGTCCATGTGCGTTTGTAAGAACGCGCAGACGTGACCGCATCATAAACATCGCATATGGCGCCCATTCGCGCGTAGATGCTGAGTTGATCGCCTGTCAGGCCAGAGGGATAGCCGCGGCCATCCATCCGCTCATGGTGGTGCAGACACACATCGATGGGGATGGGTGGAATATTGCCCGCCTGAAGCAAAATATCGCGGCCACGTTCAACATGCTGGCGCACCACGCCAAATTCTTCGCTGCTCAGTGGGCCTGCCTTGTCGAGCAGCACGGCCGGCACGCGCGATTTGCCAATATCATGCAACAGTCCCGCCAGCCCAATGTCGGGCATGAGCGCACGATCAATCTCCAGCTCACGCGCAAGGCCGATCATCAGGCCGCAAACGGCAATGGAGTGGAGATAGGTATATTCGTGCCGCTCCTTTAGCCGGACGACGCCGGGCAATGCGGTTGCGCAGCGGAAAATGGATGCCGAAATGCCGTCAATAATCGGCTCCAGCCGGGAAACGTCGAGCGAGCGGCCAAAGCGCAAGTCGTCAAATGTTTCAACAACGGCAATTTTGGCGACCGCCACAAGCTCGCGGGCGCGCGCGGCCTCTTCTGCCGGGGTTCCTTTGCGCGCCTTACGGTGGAGCGGGTCTTGCGCCGGGGCTGCTTTTTGTCTGGCGGGCGCAGGAGAGACCGGGGTGGCAGCCGGCCCGCGCCAGTCGTTTCCAAGCAGCGCGCTCACCCCTTCTGCATCGCCAGCGGCCCGCTCAGACCCGGCCCGCTCGCCACCAGATACTCGAAATGAATCAGACATCGCGCACTATCCCTCGTCTAACGCTCTACGCGAAGGCTCCTTAACCAGCAGTTATCGGCGGCGGTCTGAGGGCTCATTTTGGATGCACACAAGTTTGCCTACCCACGCCCCAAGCAGCTTTGCGTTGCCCAAAGGCTGCTGGCTTGCCATGTCGCGGCGCATGATTGACGCCACCCCACCCAAGACAAGCGCCGCTACGGGCGAGGTTTTGCTCGTTGGCGCAGGGCCCGGCGACCCGGCCCTGCTCACCATCGCCGCGCGCGACGCTATTCTTGCGGCCGATCTTATCGTTTATGATGGGCTGGTTGACCCGCGCATTCTGGCTCTGGCTCCGGGCACAAGCCGGGTTTCGGTGGCCAAGGCGCGCAGCCGCCACACCATGGCGCAAGGCGCGATCAACGCGCTGCTCATTGCCGAAGCCAGGCGGGGCAAGCGCGTAGTGCGGCTGAAAGGGGGCGATCCTTTTGTTTTTGGGCGCGGCGGCGAAGAGGCTGAGGAGTGCGTGGCGGCGGGCGTTCGCGTCAGAGTTATTCCTGGCATTTCCGCCGCGATTGGCGCAGCCGCTGAAGCGCTTATTCCCCTCACCCACCGCGATGTGGCCAGCGCGGTCACCTTTGTCGCGGGGCAGTGCAAAGGGCTGGAGGAGCAAAATTGGGCAGGGCTAGCGGGCACGGGGCGCACGCTTGTAATTTATATGGGCATAATGACGGCCAGCGCGATTGGCGACAAACTGATGGCCGATGGCGTGCCTGCTGATATGCCTGTTGCCGTGCTGGAAAACGGCACACGGCCAAACGCACGCGCGCTGCGCACGCGCTTGGCCGATCTTGGCGCGATGATCTCGCGCGAGAAAGTAATGAGCCCGGCCATCATCGTGGTGGGGCAGGTGGCAGCGCGTGGGCGGGCCGCAGACAGGTTGATGGCCCTGGCAATGGCAGCGGAGATGATGGCGTGAAAATTTTAACCGGAAATGATTTGCCAACCGGAGATGTAGTGTGGTGGACAGGCACCGGCTGGTCCCGCCATGTGGAAGACGCAGTCGATGTGGGCGAAGGCGGCGAGAGCATTGCCCGCGCCGAAGAAGGCGCGCGTCGCGTCAACGTGCCCTATGTTATCGACGCCGCAGCCACGGCAGATGGCCCCCGCCCTGCTCACATCAAAGACCGGGTGCGCGCGCTTGGCCCCACCGTTCGCCCCGACCTGACCCTCAAACCAGCCGACCCCGCCGCGGGCGCATGGGTGATCTGACATGTATCAATATGACCAATATGACCAGGCGATTGTCGATGCCCGCGTGGAGGAGTTTCGCGACCAGGTGAGCCGCCGCCTTTCGGGCGCGATGAGCGAGGACCAGTTCAAGCCGCTGCGGCTGATGAACGGCCTGTACCTCCAGCTCCACGCCTATATGCTGCGCGTCGCGGTGCCCTATGGCACGATGGATAGCCGCCAGATGCGGATGCTGGGCCATATTGCCCGCAAATATGACCGTGGCTATGGCCATTTCACCACGCGCCAGAACATCCAGTATAACTGGATCAAACTTGCCGATGCGCCCGACATTTTGGCCGATTTGGCGACCGTTGAGATGCACGCCATCCAGACCAGCGGCAATTGCATCCGCAACATCAGTTCCGATCAATATGCCGGGGCCGCCGCCGATGAAGTGGCCGACCCGCGCCCATGGGCTGAGCTTTTGCGCCAGTGGAGCACTTTCCATCCCGAATTCAGCTATTTGCCGCGCAAGTTCAAAATCGCGGTTATTGCTGCCGATGAAGACCGAGCGGCAATGCGGCTGCACGACATCGGTATTCAGCTTGTACGGCGCGACGGTGCGCTGGGCGGGCGCATTTTTGTGGGCGGCGGCATGGGCCGCACGCCAATGATCGCGCCGCAGATCAAGGACTTTATCGGCGCGGACGATTTGCTCAGCTATGTTGAGGCCTGTCTGCGCGTTTATAATCGCTATGGTAGGCGAGACAATATCTACAAGGCGCGTATTAAAATTTTGATCCATGAACTGGGCGCGGCAGAATATGCCCGGCAGGTGGACGAGGAGTTTGCCCATGTGAAAGCGCTTGGCATAGACCCGCCTGCCGCCGAGCTGGAACGGATCACCGCCTTTTTCGCGCCGCCCGCTTTTGAGGCCGGGCTGGACGACACGCCAGACCGCAGCAACCCCGATTTCGCGCTGTGGCTTGACCAGAATGTAAAACCACACAGCCAGGCGGGTTATGCCATCGCCAATATCAGCCTGAAGCCCAAGGGTGGCATTCCCGGTGACGCGACCGCCGACCAGATTGACCTGATGGCAGCCCTTGCCGAGCGCTATTCCTTTGACGAACTACGGGTGACGCACGCGCAAAACATCGTGTTGCCGCATGTGAAAAAAGCAGATCTCTTCGTCATTTGGCAGGCGCTTGCGGAGGCCGGGCTGGCAGAGGCGAACCTTGACCTCATCAGCGATATCATCGCCTGCCCCGGCCTTGATTATTGCAGCCTGGCCAATGCCCGCTCCATTCCCGTTGCGCAAAAAATTGCTGCGCGCTTTGCCGATATTGGCCGCCAGCGCGAACTTGGCGAGCTGAAGCTAAAGATCAGTGGCTGCATCAACGCGTGCGGCCACCACCATGCCGGGCATATCGGCATTCTTGGTGTCGACCGCAAAGGCACCGAGAATTATCAACTGTTGCTAGGCGGGTCGGGCGCGCAGGATGTGAGCCTTGGCCGCATTACCGGCCCCGGTTTTGACGAAGATGGCATTGTCGACGCCATTGAGCGGGTGACCGACAAATATCTGGCAGAACGGGCCACGGGCGAGCGTTTTGTCGACACCTATCGGCGCATTGGTTTTGAGCCGTTCAAGGAGGCAATCTATGGGTGACACTCTTGTTCGGTTCCGCGACGATGACGCGCATGAGGAACCTGCCGTCACGCTCGACGCCTTTCTCGATGGGCAGAGCAACGCCAATGCTGTGCGGATTGAAGCGGGCGATGATGCGCGCGCGCTCATCCCATACCTTGGTCAACTGGCGCTGGTTGAGGTGAGCTTTCCCAGTTTTCGCGATGGGCGGGGCTATTCCGCCGCGCGTGTGCTGCGCGAAGCGGGCTATGCTGGAGAGTTGCGCGCGGCAGGCGATGTGCTTGTTGACCAAATGCCGCTAATGCGCCGCTGCGGGTTTGACAGTTTCGCACCGGCCGCCCCGATCGACGAGGCCGTGCTGGCAGCCGCACTTAGCCGCTATGACGCGGTTTATCAGTGCGCAGCAGACAGCGCGGTGCCGGTTTGGAAACGCCGCCATGGCTGATCCGCGCACGCTCGACATTATCAACACCACCCCCCGCTTCACAGCTGCCGACGCCGCGCGGCTGAACGAACGGTTCGCGGATGCAGATGCAGCAACGGTGCTTGCGCAAGTGATGGCTGAAGGATTGGTGGGGCGGCTGGCGGTTGTTTCATCCTTTGGTGCGGAATCGGCAGTGCTGTTGCACCTTGTCTCCACCATCGATCCATCGGTGCCGGTGCTGTTTTTGGAAACGGGCAAGCACTTTGCCGAAACACTGGCCTATCGCGATGCGCTGGCCGCGCGGCTTGGCTTACGCGCGCTGCAAAACCTTCTGCCCAATGCGAGCGACATTTCCACGCGCGATGCAGCAGGCGAGCGCTGGAGTTATGACCCCGATGGCTGTTGCGACCTGCGCAAAGTGCGACCGCTGGCCCGCGCGCTGGCCGGGTTTGATGCAACGATTACCGGGCGCAAAGGCTTTCAGGCGAGCACGCGCGCGGCCCTTGCCCGCTTTGAAATCGACAAAAGTGACGCGGCGGGCCGCTTGAAAATCAACCCGCTGGCGACATGGTCAAAGGCTGATCTCGACGGGTATTTTTCCGCTAACGGCCTGCCCCGCCATCCATTGGAGGCACAGGGCTACCCTTCAATCGGCTGTGCGCCCTGCACCAGCCCGGTTGCCGCCGGCGAAACTCCACGCGCCGGGCGATGGCGCGGGTGGGACAAGGTGGAGTGCGGCATCCATATTGCAAGCGAGCAGGCAGGAGGCGAGCAGGCAGGAGACGAGCAGGCGGGGGGCGAGCAGGCGCCAGCCGCGTAAATCCGTGCTCGCCACGGCGCAGCGACGCTACCCCCTTGGCGGCGCATAGCCATGGGGCGCCGGGTCGCTAAAGCGCGTGAATTCAGACTCAAACGCCAGCGTCACCTTGCCCGTGGCGCCATGGCGCTGCTTGGCGATGATAAGCTCTGACAGACCGGCCACCTCGGCATAACGCTGCGACCATGCGGCATGCTTGTCTTCCACGCCTGCACCGCTGCCAACCTTGGGAATTTCCGGCTCATGCATCGCGACATAATAATCCTCGCGGTAGACAAACATTACAATATCCGCGTCTTGCTCAATCGACCCGGATTCGCGCAAATCTGACAGTTGGGGCCGCTTGTCTTCGCGCTGCTCCACCGCGCGGCTGAGCTGCGACAAGGCGAGCACGGCGACCTTCAAATCCTTTGCCATGGTTTTCAGGCCGCGACTAATTTCGGAAATTTCCTGTACTCGGTTGTCGTTGCTACCCCGGCCGCTGCCCTGCAAAAGCTGGAGATAATCAACCACCACCAGCCCAATTTCATTATTATGGCGCCGTTGCAGCCGCCGCATCCGCGTGTGCAGCCCGGCGATTGTCAGCCCGGCGGTGTCGTCAATATAGAGCGGCAAATTCTGCAACTCGATCGACGCGGCGACCAGCCGGGAAACCTCGGTGTTGGTAAGCGTGCCCATACGCAGCTTTTCCGAGCTGATGCGCGCCTGTTCTGACAATATGCGCGTCGCCAGCTGATCGGCCGACATTTCGAGGCTGAAAAACGCCACCTTGGTGCCGATTGAACGTTCAGGGTCAATCCCGTCATTTACATCGTGCATGAAACGCTGGGCTGCGTTAAAGGCAATGTTGGTGGCGAGCGCGGTTTTGCCCATGCCCGGCCGACCAGCCAGAATCATTAAATCGGATTTGTGCATACCTGCCGTCTTGCTGTTCACCCCGTCCAGTCCGGTGGTGATGCCCGACAGGCCGCCGCCTGCATTTTTGGCGCGCTCCGCCATTTTTACCGCCAGCTTGGCCGCATCGCCAAAACTTTTGACACTGGCCTCGTCCGCCCCGTCTCCGGCAACCTTGAACAGCTCCTCCTCGGCCAGCTCAATCTGCTTGCGCGGGTTCACTTCCTGCGAGGTATCAAGCGCGCGCTCGACAAGCTGGCGCCCAACCGAGGCAAGAGTGCGCAGCATCGCCAGATCATATATCTGGCGCGCAAAGTCGCGTGCGCCGATCAACCCCGCACCGCTGCCTGTCAATTGCGCAAGATAAGCCGGCCCACCCAACTCGCGCATCCCGATATCGGCCTCAAACATCGGCCTGAGCGTAACGGGAGAGGCAAGGCCATCAACCGCGCGCACCTTTTTTATCGCTTCAAACACCCGGCCGTGCACCGGCTCATAAAAATGGTCTGGCTGGAGCATATCAAGCACATCATCTGCCAGGCGATTGTCGATCATCATCGCGCCCAGCAGCGCAGCCTCAGCCTCCACATTTTGGGGCACGCTAACGGTTTCTGGCTGAGATGGGGCGCTCGAAGCGAAATAGGTGGATGTGGCCATGCCCCCTTCTCCCAGAGCACGCAGCCGCACTCAAGCGCCGTGGCACGTTTATTACGTGGATAACTCATGCCAAATTCCCGCATCGGGCAATTGCGCATGCGCTTGGGCGTTGATTCCCGGCGCGCCAACCCCGATAGGCACATCATGGCCGATCCACGGATCATCGATGTTACTTTGGACGAACGCACGATATTGTGGCGCAGCGCCGATATCGAGCAGGAGCGCCGGATTGCGATTTTCGATCTCATCGAGGGCAATTATTTTGCGCCAACCCGCACCTATGCCGATGGCTATGCCGGGCCATATCGCATTGCACTGAGCGTGGAAGAAGGGCGGCTGGCCATCCACATTTCGCGCGAAGACCATAGCCTGCTTGAAACCTATATTCTGGGGCTTGGCCGTTTTCGCCGCCCGATCAAAGATTATTTTGCCATATGCGACAGCTATTATCAGGCAATCCGGGCCGCAACACCGCAGCAAATTGAAACGGTCGACATGGCAAGGCGCGCCATTCACAACGACGCCGCCACGCTCTTGCAGGAACGTCTGGAGGGCAAAATTGCCATTGATTTTGACACTGCCCGGCGGCTGTTTACGCTGGTGTGCGTGCTCCACATCAAGGGTTGAAGGAGATGAACAAACGCCGCCGGGCATCTTTTGCCCTCACCGTAATGATCGCTGCGACCATTGCTGGCCTTTATCTGTGGTGGATGGCAGCGCACTGGCAGCCCTTGCTTGCCGATTTTCCGTTTCAGGGGCCCGGTGTCTCGGCAGAACAAGGCGTGGTGGAGTGGCCAGTGGTGCAGGCTGGCGGCGCGACCTTTGCCTATGCCACCGCCACCATGGGTGCCACCGGCCGCGACGCCATGTTTGAGGCAAATTGGCGCGCCCTCTATGCCGCAGGGCTTGGACGCGGCGCTTTGCATATCTATTCGCTATGCCAAAAGGCGGTTGAGCAGGGCAATAATTTCAACGCAGTAGTGCCACGCAACAACGATGCGCTGCCCGCTGCCATTGAGATTGACTTTCAGCCCGGTTGCGCCGCAAGGCCCAGTCGCGCGGCGGTGATTGGCGAAGTAAACCAATTGCTCGCGCTGATGGAAAGCCACACGGGCCAGCCGGTGCTGCTAAAAATCTCCAGACAAATGGAGCAGCATTATCATCTGAGCCAGGCGCTGCGACGGCCGCTTTGGAGCATGCGCAATTTCTTTCCGCCTCATTATGCCGCGCGACCATGGCGCCTGTGGCAGGCAAGCGACATGCGCCGCGTCGACGGAATATCCACCCCTGTTCCCTGGAATGTCGTCACCCCATGACCAACGCCCCAACCGACACCGCCGAAGCCGCCCCGCTTGTCGCTGCCGCTCGCCGGGCAGCGCTTCACGCCCATGCGCCTTATTCCGGCTTTGGCGTGGGCGCCGCCTTGCTGATGGCCGATGGCAGCATCATCACCGGCGCCAATGTCGAAAATGCGAGCTATGGCCTTTCGTTGTGCGCAGAAACCGTGGCAGTGGCGACCGCAAGCGCACAAGGCCGGCTGGCACAAATTGTCGCCATTGCCATTATCGGCGGCAAAATAGCGCCATCGGGCCTGTCCGGGTTTGAGCCGGTCTCGCCGTGCGGGCGGTGCCGCCAGGTGCTGAACGAGGCCGCGCAAATGGGCAAGCGCGACCTGCGCGTACATTGCGGCGCGGCGCAGGGAGACAGGGTCGAGAGCTACACACTATCTGCGCTACTGCCTGCCGCCTTTGGCCCGCGCGATTTGGGGTTCGGTGAATAAGCGGCCCGGCAAATGGGTTATGCCAGCATGTGTTGGCGCTATGCCTCACTTCTGCTTGCTCCGAGCGTAAAATGCCGCAAGAGAGAATACACCCGGCAGTGGCTGGATGAGGGGAGTCTATCATGGCCGTCATGTCCGATCGCTGGATTCGCGAGCAAGCGCTTGCTCACGGCATGATCGAGCCATTTGTCGAAACACAGCGCCGCGATGGCTGCATCTCCTTTGGCTTGTCTTCTTATGGCTATGACGCGCGCGTATCAGATGAATTTAAGATTTTTACCAATGTCGACAGCGCCATAGTTGACCCGAAAAACTTTGATTCGAACAGTTTTGTCGACCGGCAGACCAATGTATGCGTCATTCCGCCAAACAGCTTTGCTTTGGCCAGAACGGTGGAATATTTCCGTGTTCCACGCGACGTGCTTGTCATCTGTCTGGGTAAATCGACCTATGCGCGCTGCGGCATTATCGTCAATGTCACGCCGCTTGAACCTGGCTGGGAGGGGCATGTGACGTTGGAATTTTCCAACACCACACCACTGCCCGCACGGATTTATGCCAATGAAGGGGCGTGCCAGTTCCTGTTTCTGCAAGGGAACGAGCCATGCGAAACCAGCTATGCCGACCGAGCCGGGAAATATATGGGCCAGCGCGGCGTAACCCTGCCGAAAATCTGATCGGCGCCAAATTTGCGCAGACCCGCAGCTGCGTGCGCCGCCAAGCTGGCATAGCGATGACAGCTCAATTCTTCATCAGCCCGTTACCCGCAATCCGAGCCTGGCGGCAATGCTACCAAATTGTCGGGCCGCTGCCTTTCACTTCTAACCGAGGTAAACGGCGCGGCGCCGAACATTACCGAGCCGAAAGCGTCGTCGCCTCAATCCGCCGCAGGGCGAGCGCCGCAATTGCGTGCGCCGACGCGTCTTGCCCATTGCTCATCGCCAGCGGCTCATCGGGCCGGGTCAGCACTTCCTGATAGAGCGCGCGAGCCTGTGTCAGCCGCCCTGTTTTGATATACACTGCCGCCAGATTAAGCGCGAGATCTGGGTCCTGCGGAAACATTGCCCGCTCGTGAATGATAATCCGCTCCGCTGCGGTAAAATCGCCCGCGTTGATCTGCTCCGCGCCGTTACGATCACCCACAGACGCCATGACGGAAGACGCCGATGCGAGCAGCGTTGCGGCAATCAGCGCGCGATAAATGCGCATAGTCCTTCTCCTTGCTGGCCTTCCACCATGGAAGGTTTCACTTTTGTGACATTAACGTGTCACATATATGAAATAATGCAAGCAAAAAATCTAACCTGCCTGTCTGTATGCTATTGGCACCTGCGCCGGCGCGGCTCCCACTCTTGAGAAAAAGGCTCATGCTGGCTTGCCGTAAACTCAAGCAAAATACTGAAAACAAATAAAAAAAGGCGGCCCAAACGGACCGCCCCCAGTTCTCCCGCAACATGCCTCAATCAGAAGTCGTTGCGATATTGCTCATTGCCAATAAAGCCAAGTTTCGTAACGCCAGAGCGCTTCACTACCGCCAAAATCCTATCGACAACTTCATAGCGCGCTGTCGGCTCCGGCTGAAAATGAAGCTCCGGCTCTGGATCAAGCGCCTTGGTCTGATCAAGAAACTGCCGCAGCGTTACATCATCCACCGGTGTGCCGTTCCAGGAGACAATGCCTGCCGGATCGATGGTAATCTTGTTCTTGTCCGGCTCAACCAGTTGTTGTGGATTACGCGGATCATTTTGCGGCAAATCTACCTTAACCGCGTGCGTCTGAATGGGGATGGTGATGATAAACATGATGAGGAGCACGAGCATGACGTCGATCAACGGCGTCGTGTTCATTTCCATCATCGGCTCGCCATCTTCGGTGCCGCCGCTCATTGCCATATCAAATCACTCCTGAACTTTTATGCGTCAGCACCATTACAGCCGGGTAACAGAACCGCCAGCCGGTGGTTCCGAAATAAAACCAACCTTGGCAAACCCGGCCTGCTGCATAGTGTAAATCGTACCGCCAATGCAGCGATAAGGTGTGTCCACATCGCCGCGAATATGCGCTTCGGGCAATTCAACGCCAGGAGCATTGGGCCCGCCCTGACGTGCGATTTCCAGTTTCAGCTTGGCCACCGCCCTTTCCAGCAACTCTGTGCTGGTGACCGGTGATTTGTTCCAAAACACTTCGCAATCGCCATTCGCCCCGCCGCGTACCGAAAGGGACACGTTTTCGGGCTTTGTCGTCGTTGGATCATATTTTACATCAGGCAATTTGACCTTGATGTTTTCAACCACGACCGGAATCGCGATGAGAAAGATGATCAGCAACACCAGCATAACGTCCACAAGCGGCGTCGTGTTAATGTCCGACAGTGGCTTTTCGGTGTTATCTCCACCTAAGCTAATCGCCATTGCAAGCTATCCTATTTCTTGGTCTGCACGCCGCTCAACCCGGAGCGGCAACCCGATCTGCGGAAAACGGCGCCGCACCGGGCAGCGCCATCTTTTTCCACAGACCGGCGTTACATCAAGCCTTTGCGCCCGTGGCTGGCTTGCCGGCCGGAGTCATCGCGCGCATTGCCGGGCGAACCGCACCGCCAGAGGCAAGATAGCCAAGCACATCGGTCGAAAAAGCGCTCAGATCTTCCGAGATCGACTTGTTGCGCCGTTGCAACCAGTTATAGGCAAGCACCGCAGGCACAGCGACCGCAAGGCCAAGCGCGGTCATGATGAGCGCCTCGCCCACCGGCCCTGCCACCGCGTCGATCGACGCCTGACCGGCAGCACCAATCTTGATGAGCGCGCGGTAAATGCCAATAACCGTGCCAAACAGGCCAATGAACGGCGCGGTTGCGCCAACGGTTGCAAGAAATGCCAAACCGCCGCCGAGCTTGGAATTAATCGCCGCTTCCGAACGATTCAGCGAGCCATGCAACCAGTCATGCGCCTCAACCGGATCGGTCAGCTTGGCATGCTGTTCCTGCGCATTGAGGCCGTCATCGACAATCTGCTTATACGCCGAATTCTTCTCCAGCTTTGCTGCGCCTTCGCGCAGGTTGGCGTTGTTCCAAAAGCTCGCGCGAACCCGCTTCGACTGCGAAATAATCTTTTGCTGTTCAAACAACTTGGTGAACAAAATGTAAAAGGACACAATCGACATCAACACCAAAATGGTGAAAACTGTCTGCGCGATGATGCCGCCCTGTTCGAGCGCCTCATACAAGCCATAAGGGTTTTTGCCAGCGGGTGCCGCGGCAGCGCCGGCAGCGAGGATGGTGGTGAACATTATCTGCTTTCCTCAATCTAAATGTGTGAATTTGGCCAAGGCGCGCGCAACGCAACGCCTGAGCGATGAATATTATTCTTCGGGCAAGCGCCATACGACATTGCGTTTATCTGACGACGCAATCGGATTGCCATCTTGATCCTTAGCCGGCGTGTACTTGCCGCGCCGCGTCATCGCACGGCATGCTGCATCATCAAGGTCCCTATTGCCAGACGAACTGGTCACACGGCAGTTTTCTACCCTGCCCTGAGTATTTATCGTCCAGGCGATAGCAGACGTACCCTGAGCTTCAGCCCGCAGAGCGCTCGCTGGATAATCGTCCTGCGACACCCAATCGGCAGGCTTGCCCTTTGCCCCTGCTGCCTGGCTGATGCGCGGCGCAGCCGGTGCCGGCGGCGCTGGCGGTGCCGGCGGCGCAGCTTTGGGCGTGAAAACAATCGCCGGTGGTGGCGTTTGCACTGTCTGGATCTGCACCTGGGGAGGGTTTGGATTCTGGACAATCGGCGGCGGCGAGACAACCGGTGGCGGTGTCAACGGCTGGTCAGGCGGCGGCGGCGGCGGCGGCTCGTCTGGCGGCGGGGGTGGCGGTGGCGGCGCCACGTCAAATGTATTTAGCTTTTCCGAAACCTTCTTCACGTATTGATACGCGAGGCCAGTTACGAAAGCGTATCCAATAACGACGTGGATAAGGGCGACGATGCCAATCGCCACCCAGCGCGGGCCGCTATCATTCCGGTCTGCATAGGCCATTCAGATACTAGACTCCTAACTCTACCCGGCCACACCAGACCCAACAGTTCCGCGACAACGGAAATGGTGGCGGAAAGCCGATCACCAATATTTTTTGCGTGCGTCTGCAGTCTCTATCGTCGTCGCTGTACCGACGCAAACGCTTTGTCTCGCGCAACAAACTTACAACGGCTGCATGGCAGAATTATTTCTGTATCAAAGCGCGCCAATCGGCTATCAGCACAGCCTATGCGCAGCAGAATAAACCGAACGATTTTTGCCGTTTTTCTGGCAGTTTCCGGGCTAAATCCTGCCTTGGCGGCGCCGCAATCTACCGCCTCGGACAGCCTAAACGCAGTGACCAAAATCGGCACAGACTATGCCGACACGGCCGGCCTTGTTCTGCGTTCGCCCATTATTATCGATGCGCGAATCCGCCAGATTGAGCGTCTGAAAGGCGCTGACGCGGCGGGTGCACCGGCCAACAAAATAAGAGTTTATATCACAGCCGATGTGCTTGCGCTGATTCGCGGCACCGATTCGCTGCCACAACGGATCAGTTACATCGTTGACATTGCGCCTGATTCGCGCGGCCGTCTTCCGGCACTAAAAAAGGCGCGCGTACTGCTCTATGCTCAGCCGGCAGGCGGCAGCGCCAGCCAGGTCCGCCTGTCCGGCCCCGATTCGCAGCGGGAGTGGACTGCTGCGCTCGACACGCAAACACGCGCCATTACCCGCGAAGTACTTGATCCGAACGCCCCACCGGCCATTACGGGCATCGGCAACGCATTTTACGTGCCCGGCAGCCTGCCCGGAGAGGGCGAAACGCAAATATTTTTGACGACGCAAGCCAATCGGCCTGTGTCGATCAACGTGTTGCGCCGGCCGGGCGAGGCGCGCCAATGGGCGGTTGCGCTGAGCGAAATTGTTGACGAAGCCGCAGCACCACCGCTGCGCGACACGCTGCTATGGTATCGGCTGGCCTGTGCGCTACCTCCCGCGCTGCCAAGCCAGAGCCTGGGCTCGGCAAGCCCCCAAAACGCAGCCGAAGCGCGAGAAGATTACCAGTTCGTACGGCGCGCGCTTGGGCCTTGCTCCACGAACCTGCCGGGCTGAGCGGCACAATCAGGCGGGCAAGGCCTGTTCTGGGCGGTGGCGCAGCAGCGTCATGCCGATCGACTCGCCCTGCTCGGCAATCGCCAGCTTGACTATCTTCACGCGCACCCACAGCACGCGCGCATCCTGAACAAACAACGTTGCGGCAATATGATCAGCCACAGCCTCAATCAGGGTAAAATGCACGCCTTGCGGCAGCCTGGTCGCTGCATGTTTTAAATCCAGATAATTTTTCGACGCCCCAAGCGCTGTGTCGGGGGCAAAACAAGCCGGGCATTCCAGCCCTACCGACACCGAAATGCGCAGCGGCTGGGGCAAATGGGTTTCCTCAGAGTAAATGCCCGTCAGCACGGACACTTCCAGATCATGAACTTCGAGTTCCAGCATATCTGTCAACCGCCACCCCTTTGCATCAGCCGCTGCGCCATAGCAGGTTGCGCGCCGCGCGAAAGGAAAACCGGGCCGGGGCGCTCCGGTTATATCAGGCACTAGCGCTTGGCCGGGCACCAGCGGCGGCACGCCACCGGGCCAGGTTCGTGCAGTCATCCGGCACGGCGAGCCTTGCCGCCCGCTCGGCAAAATCGATGGTGATCAGCGCTGTGATATCGGCAAAGCTAAATTCATCGGTTGCAATCCATTGCCGCCCGGCAAGCCGCTGCTCCAGCCCTTCCACAAAGGCGCGCCACATAATTGCGCCGCGATGCGCAAGTTCGGGAATGAGCGGAATGGGTGGCCATTTGCCCGCGGCCCCGCGCCCCTCCATCCGCGGCGTTGCGTTGCGAAATACATAAACGGCGGCGGCATAGCCATCATTCTCAATCCGCCGAGTCCAGGATTCGATGGTGGCGACATCTACCGGCGTAGCGCCAAACATCGGCGGCTGGGGCTGAGCGGCTTCAAAATAGCGGCAAATCGCGGCGGATTCGCAGATCACCATGCCGTCATCAAGTTCCAGCGCCGGCACCATGCCGCGCGGATTAATCGCAAGATATGCATCGTCAAAATGCTCGTTTCGGCGCAAATCAACCGAGACACGCTCAACATTTATGCCTTTTTCCGCCAGATAGATACGCACTCGGCGCGGGCTTGGCGCCCATTCATTGTCATAAAGTTTCATCACCCTGTCTCCTGCCGGCTGCATCATTTGCTTGCGTTCGGCGCTATCGAAGCTAAAGCGCGCGGCCGCCCGCGTCCATGGCGCAGCGGGGCACCAAGGGAATTCTCACGCATTGCTGACAAATTCTGCCACTCTCGTTCCGCTGGCCGCCGTGCCGGACGCCGCCATTGACGCGCTGCTCGACGCAGCCTTTGGGCCAGACCGGCGCACCCGCACCGCCTATCATATCCGCACGGGGACAAAACCTTTGGCGCAACTGAGCTTTGCGCTGGTGGAAGCGGAGATGCCCATTGCCACCATTCAATGCTGGCCCGTAGCGCTGGAGAGCGATTTGGGCGCGGTTTATCCACTTGTCATGATTGGGCCAGTAGCGGTGCTGCCGCATCGTCAGCGCGATGGTCTGGGCCGCAAACTGATGGTGCATATGCTGGAGGCGGCTGCCAATGGCGGGCAGGACAAGGCGCTGATGCTCATCGGTGACCCGGAATATTATGGCCGCTTCTTTGGTTTTTCGGCCGAGCGCACGGCCAAATGGCGCACGCCCGGCCCGGTGGAGGCACATCGGCTGCTGGCGCGCGGCACACTGGTGCCACAGGTCGCTGGCCTGTTGCGGCCCCGCCCGCCTTTGGCCGGCTAGCGCTTTACGCGGAGCGCGCCCTGCCCTACCCAAGCGGCAATGCCTCTGCCTCTGCCTCTTGACCTGAACGGCTCGTCGCTGGCCGATATTGCCCGCGCGCTGGCAGAAAAAAAGCTACCCCCCGTTGCACAGTGGAACCCGCCCCATTGCGGCGACAGCGAAATGCAGATTGCGCGGGACGGCACTTGGTTTCACCAAGGCTCACCCATTGGCCGGCAAGAGCTGGTGCGACTGTTCTCCACCATTTTGCGGCGCGAGACGGGCGGCGGTTATGTGCTCGTTACTCCGGCAGAAAAGCTCGATATTGCAGTGGAGGATGCCCCCTTTGTCGCGGTTGAGCTGCGTGCCGACGGGGAAGGGACGGCCAGCATGCTCATGTTCCGGCTGAACACGGGCGAAATTGTGGCAGCAGATGCCGACCATGGCTTGCGTTTTGCGCAGGGCACCGACGGGCCCCGCCCTTATCTTTACGTGCGCGCCGGGCTGGAAGCGCTGATCGCGCGGCCAGTTTATTATGAGTTGGTCCAGCTTGCACTTGCTCATGAAAATGACGTGCCGGGCGTGTGGAGTGCGGGCACTTTTTTCCCCATCGAGCCGGGCGCATGACAGTTGCCGACGGCACAACTCTGGCCGAGCGCCTGTCCGCTGGCCTGGCGCGGCCGCTTTTGACCGACGACATACTGCGCGGAGATCATGCCGGGCTGATGGCAACCGATGCCACCGCCCTTTCGGCCGCAGCGGTGCTTGTCGCCATCACCGACCGCGGTGCACCAGGGGTTATTTTAACGCAGCGACCCAACACGATGCGCCGCCACGCCGGGCAGATCGCGTTTCCCGGCGGGCGGATAGACCCCGGCGACGATGGCCCGGTTGGCGCTGCGCTGCGCGAAGCGGAGGAAGAAATTGCCCTGCCGCGCAGCCAGGTTATCGTGCTTGGCACGGCGGATCGTTACCGTACTGGCACAGGTTTTGAGGTGACGCCCGTCATCGGCATTGTGCCGCCAGACCTTGCGCTGCTGGGCAATGTCGACGAGGTGGCAGACCTGTTTGAGGTGCCGCTCGATTTTTTGCTGGATGCAAAAAACCACCGCAAGGTTCAGGCCGAATGGCAGGGAAAGATGCGGCATTATTATGAAATCCGGTGGCAGGAACGCCGCATTTGGGGGGCGACTGCGGCTATGATCATCAACCTTTCCCGGCGACTGCGATGAACCAAACCACCCTGCCCGATGCGCCCTGGCGGCAACGCGAAGGTCTGGCACTTTTGTGCAACATTCTTGGCGCGGAAGCCGGCCTGTCTCGCTTTGTAGGCGGCGCGGTGCGCGACACGCTGCTTGGCCAGCCGGTGTCGGATATCGACCTTGCAACGCAACTCGCGCCCGCACAGGTGATGGAAAAGCTGAAGGCCGCAGGCCTCAAAGCCATACCGACAGGGCTTGCCCATGGCACTATTACCGCCGTTTTGCCCGGCGCCACGGTTGAGGTAACCACACTGCGCCGTGACCTTTCTACCGATGGGCGCCACGCAACAATCGCCTATACCGATGACTGGCGCGAAGATGCGGCGCGGCGCGATTTTACCATCAACGCGCTGTATGCTGATCCGCTGAGCGGTGCGTTGTTCGACTATTTTGGCGGGCTGGACGATTTGGCCCTTGGCCGGGTTCGTTTCATTGGTGATCCGCTGCAACGCATTGCCGAGGATCATTTGCGCATTCTGCGCTTTTTTCGCTTTGTATCGCGCTTTTCGGGTCGGGCCGATGCCGCCGGGCTGGCCGCGGCCACGGCGCGCGCCAATGATATGATGGCGCTATCGCGCGAGCGCATCGCCGATGAGTTGCTAAAACTGTTGCTGACCCAGCACGCGCCGGCAATCGCCAAGCTGATGGTGGAAAGCAGCATTTTAGCGCCCGTCCTGCCGGAAATTACCATCGCCGGGGCACAGCATCTGGAGCAGCTCGCAGCGCGGGAGGCGGCAAGCGGTGTGGCGCCCAACGCCATCCGACGGCTGGCGTCGTTGCTTCCGGCTGATCCGGCGGTTGCCGAAACAATTGGCGCCCGGTTGAAGCTCTCCAAGGCACAGCGCAAGCAGTTGATTGCTGCTAGTGCCCCGCTGGATGCCATGCCCGCGCGCGCGCTTGCCTATCGCTTTGGCATTGGATGTGCAACCGACCGGGTGTTACTCGCCCAGTCCGACCGGAAAACCCTGGCGAGCGAGCTGGCCAGCCTTGCCGGTTGGCCAGTCCCATCGCTGCCAATATCTGGCGGCGCGCTGGTTGAGCGCGGTGTTGCAACGGGCCCAGCTATTGCCCGCACGCTGAAAGCTATTGAAACGGCATGGGTCGCGCAGGGCTTTCCCACCGGGGGTGCGCTTGGTGCAATTGTCGATGCGGCCGTGGCTCAGGCGCTGGCGTTGCAAAGCAGCGAATAGGCCGCCGGCTCCTCCAGCGGGCGGGAATAATGATAGCCCTGCCCAAAGGTACACCCCATGGCAGCAAGCGCCTGTGACAGCTCGACTGTTTCTATCCCTTCTGCCGTTGTGTTAAGGCCTAGTGCTTGCGCAAGCGACAATATCGCCCGGACAATGGCCATTTTGTCTCGATCGGTCAGCATTCCGGTAACAAAACTACGGTCCATTTTCAGCACATCGATGGGCAGTTTTTGCAGATAAGCCAGGTTGGAATATCCTGTACCGAAATCGTCCATCGCCAGCATGCTGCCCAGCCCTTTTAGCGCGTGCAGCGTTTGCGTCACCCTGTCCGGGTCTGAAATCAGCGCGCTTTCCGTCAGTTCCAGCACCAGCCGGCTGCCGGGCAGGCCGCTGTCTGCCAGCACTCTCTCCACAACAGCAGGCAAATGATCTCGCTGTAATTGAATGGCCGAGATATTCACCGCAAACCGCACCTTGCAATCTGCACCGAAACGCTCATCCCAACAGGCCAGCGTCCGTGCCGCCTCCGCCATAGCCCAGCGCCCCAGCGGCACAATCAGCCCGGATTCTTCGGCAACCGGAATGAAATTGGCGGGAGAATGCTCCACACCATCTTCGCTGCGCCACCGTGCCAGCGCCTCAAACGCGACAATGCGCCCGCTCGCGAGGTTGATAATGGGTTGATAAACCAAACGTAACATGTTGGTTTCTATGGCGCGGCGGAGCGCGGTTTCCATGCTAAACTGCTCGCGCGCCATATCAAACGCCTGCATCTGATAGGATTCCACCGTACCGGAGGATTTTGATCGCTTTACGGCAAATTGCGCGTGACGAATCAGCTCTTCAGAATCTTCCACCCCGTCTGAACCAAAGGCGATACCAAGCGAGCAACAAACGCGAATTTCAAAATCTGCCAGACGGAACGGCGTGGAGAAGGCGCGCTCAATACGACGCGCAACATGATTGGCATCATCGCGCCCGGAATCGAGCGAGAGCAAGATGCCAAACTCATCGCCTCCGGTGCGCGCCAGAACATCGCGCAGCCGCAGCGCGCCTTTCAGCCGCCGAGCAATGGTGATCAGCAACTCATCTCCCGCCAGCGAGCCGACACAGGCGTTGATATGGCTAAAACGATCGATATCAACAATCAACACAGCAAAATTTGCAGGATCTGCTCCGGGAGCGAGCAATTGCTGCTCCAGTAATTCGCTAAACCCTGCCCGATTTGGCAGTCCCGACAAGGCGTCGGTCAGCATTTCTCGCCGTAAACTTTGTTCGGTACGTTGTTCGGCTGTTCGATCGACAAATGCCAACATGCACCGGCCCTTGGCGGATAGTTGTAGCCGGGCAACAGTTACACGAAAATATCTGCGATCGACTGCTTCACCCACCTGCCAGGCAAAGTCCTGCCGGGGTACGTCTGACTCTAAAAAGGCGTTGATCCGGCTTTTCAAAGCCGGGTCCATCTCCTCGCCAGTGGTTAAATCGGCAAGACCAGCCAGCATGAACGATGCGTTACCATGAAGCAGCCTGATGCCAACGCTCTCTGCCTGCACAATAGCAGCGGCAATGGGCAACAGGTCAATCGTCTCGCATCCCAAATCCAGGTCGGCCACGGGCATGGCCATTGCCGGCGGCACAGCAATCTGCGGCGCATCCAGCGTCTTCGCGCGTCTGAGAAATGGTCCGGCCATCATAGCCAGATGTAACCGCCGAAGGTTAAGACCCTCTAAAACATGGGCCTGCCAGGCAAGGATAAGCCAGATGTCCAGCTTTTACAAAATTTCGTGTTATATCAAAGTATATAGGCATGTTTTCAGGTGCTGCGCGCGCCGCCTTTCTGCCCGCTCGCCATGGCCGGATACAATCTTTGATAGCCACGCGAAAAAGAGGATTGAGACGGTGCAAACAGCGATCAGGTCGGCATAGCCTTAAAAACGGTTGTCGCGCGGAAAGCCCGTTGGCGGCGTTCGCCCCGCCGTGCCGCGGGCAGATTGCCACACCGACAGATCAGTCTCGGTGCGGGTGCGCCCTGTTTCACCACCCATTGCCCAACTAAGTCCTTGTGAAAGCTCAATACATTGCACATCGGACAAGCCACCATCGCGGTAGCGCTGCATTTGTACGCCCTGCCCGCGCGCAAGCTCTGCCATGTCGCTCAGCGGGAAAATGAGCAGCCGTCGATTTTCACCGACCACCGCGACATTATCCGCATTTGCGGGCACCGCACGCAGGCATTTGAGCCGGGCGCCGGGGCGCGGCGTCATCACCGTTTTGCCTTTGCGGGTCTCGGCAAGAACATCTGCAGTGCGCACGACAAAGCCACGCCCGTCGGTTGCTGCCAGCAACAATTTTTCGCTCCGGCTTGCGGGAAAAAGGTCAACAATGCCCGCCTCACCATCAAGGTCGATCATCAGGCGCACCGGCTCTCCAAAACCACGCCCGCCAGGCAATTTATCGGCGCCAAGCGTATAAAAACGCCCGGTATCGGCAGCGAGCACAATTTTGTCGGTTGTCTGTGCATGGAAGGCAAAGCCGGGGCCATCGCCTTCCTTGAACTTCAACGCCTCGGTGCCGGCGGTGTCAATATGACCCTTCATCGCACGGATCCAGCCGCGCTGCGACAGGATGACGGTGATCGGCTCGCGCTCGATCATCGCTTCAAGGGGAATTTCTGCAGCAGGCGCAGCCTCGGCAACGGTGGTGCGCCGCTTGCCAAGCTTGGTTGCCGGGCCGTAGCGGGTGAGCAACACGCCCAGATCTTTCTTCATCCGCGTGCGCTGGCGCGCGTCGCTTGCGAGCAGCGCCTCCAGCCCGGCGCGCTCTTCCACCAGCCCGTCACGCTCGCGCCGCAGCTCCATCTCCTCCAGCCGGCGCAGGCTGCGCAGCCGCATGTTGAGAATAGCCTCGGCCTGCCGGTCGGTGAGCAAAAATTCCGCCATCATCATCGGCTTTGGCTCATCTTCGTTGCGGATGATTTCGATCACGCGATCAAGGTTGAGAAAGGCGATGATATAGCCTTCAAGCAACTCCACCCGATCGGCAATCTTGTCGAGCCGGTGTTGTGTGCGCCGCCGCAGCACGATGAACTGATGTTCCAGCCAGGCCGACAGTGCCTCGCGCAGGCTCATCACCCGCGGCGTGCGACGGGCATCGAGCACGTTGAGGTTGAGCGAAACCCGCGTTTCCAGGTCGCTCAGCCGGAACAGGCTTTCCATCAACATGTCGGCATCAACCGTGCGTGCGCGCGGCTCAATGACAATGCGCACCTCGCTGTCAGACTCGTCGCGCACATCAGCCAGAATGGGCAGTTTCTTGTCGTTGATGATCGTCGCAATCTGCTCGATCAGCTTGCCCTTTTGCACACCATAGGGAATTTCAGAGACGACCACGACCCAGGTTCCGCGGCCCAGATCCTCCACATGCCAGCGCGCCCGCACGCGAAAGCCGCCGCGCCCGGTGGCATAGGTTTCTGCGATTGACGCAGCACTATCCACCACCAGCCCGCCAGTGGGGAAATCAGGCCCCTGCACATGCGCAAGTATTGCCGCATCGTCGGCGGCGGGGGTGTCGATAAGCAGAATCGCCGCGTCGATCAGTTCTGCTGCGTTGTGCGGCGGGATGTTCGTCGCCATGCCAACCGCAATGCCGCTTGCACCATTGGCCAGCAAATTGGGGAACAGGCCGGGAAACAGCTCCGGCTCCTCTTCCTCACCATTATAGGTAGGGCGAAAATCGGCGCCATCATCGTCCAGCCCATCCATCAGGTCCATCGCAACCTGTGTGAGCCGGGCCTCGGTATAGCGATAGGCCGCCGCATTGTCCCCATCGATATTGCCAAAATTGCCCTGCCCGTCGACCAGCGGATAGCGCAGCGCAAAATCCTGCGCGAGGCGGACCATGGCATCATAAACTGATTGGTCGCCATGCGGGTGATATTTGCCGATAACATCGCCCACCACGCGCGCGCATTTCTTATAGCCTTGCGCCGGGTCAAGCTTGAGCAGCCGCATCGCCCAGAGCAGGCGGCGGTGCACCGGCTTTAGCCCGTCGCGCACATCTGGCAGCGAGCGGGCGGTGATCGTCGACAGCGCATAGACAAGATACCGCTCCGACAAGGCGCTGTCGAACGGGGCGTCATGTGTGCCAGGAGCCGCGGGTGGCGTGGCGGGAGCAGCTAGGTCTGTGGTCATTCGCGCCCTCGTTAGCAGCGCTTTGCCCGCTGCGCGAGGGGGTTTGCAGCGGGCCGGGCGCACCATTTGCTGGCCAAGCGCCTGAGCGCTCGCCACGCACCGATTGCGCGGGGGCAGCGCTTTCGATATACGCCTGCTCTCCCGCCCCGGCCCGCGCGACCTTTGCGTTCGTGGAGCCGGGGCGGAACATTTTTTGCCGGTCGCCCAGGCTGTGGCGATCGGTCAACACTGTCAAAGGTAGTTCCGCCATGGCTCGCCGCCGCCAAATCTACGAAGGCAAGGCCAAAATTCTGTATGAGGGGCCAGAACCCGGCACGCTCATTCAATATTTCAAGGATGATGCAACCGCGTTCAACGCCCAGAAAAAGGGCACGATCAGCGGCAAGGGGGTGCTGAACAACCGGATTTCGGAGCATGTATTTACGCTGCTCTCCACCATCGGCATCCCCACGCACTTCATACGCCGTCTTAACATGCGCGAGCAACTCATTCGTCAGGTTGAGATTATTCCAATCGAAGTCGTGGTGCGCAACGTGGCGGCAGGCTCGCTCTCCAAGCGGCTTGGCATTGAGGAGGGTACTCAGCTTCCGCGCACCATCATCGAATATTATTTCAAAGACGACGCCCTTGGCGATCCGATGATTACCGATGAACACATTGCTGCTTTTGGCTGGGCCAGCCAGGAAGAAATGCACGACATTTCCGATATGGCCATTCGCGTGAACGATTTCATGTGCGGCCTTTTTGCGGGAATTGGCATTCGGCTGGTTGATTTCAAACTGGAATTTGGCCGGTTGTGGGACAATGAATTTGCCCGCGTCATCCTTGCCGATGAAATCAGCCCCGATGGGTGCCGCCTGTGGGACATGGAATCGGGCGAAAAGCTCGACAAGGATCGCTTCCGCCGCGACCTTGGCGGCGAGGTGGAAGCCTATCAGGAGGTTGCCCGGCGCCTTGGGTTGTTGCCAGAAGGGGCCGACAGCGCGGTGCTCGACATGGAAACCCACCGCAAACGCCGGGGCAAATAGCGCCGCCACGGCTGCAGCAGCGCCCAATTTTCGCTCGCGCGCTGTTTGTGCGGCCAGCCACGCGCGACAAACCTTGCAGCAGCCGCGCCAGCCCGGCATAGGGGCAGCATGGTCATTGTGCCACCTTGTCATTCTGCCACTTTCGGGCTAAAACAGCTATGAAACTTCGCATCATCATTACGCTTAAACCAGGCGTGCTCGACCCGCAGGGCAAGGCCATTCACAAGGCACTGGAAGGTCTTGGCTTTGCCGGTATCGACGATGTACGCGCGGGCAAGCTGATCGAGCTTGAAGTAGCCGACGACACCAGCGACGCGGCTATCGACGACATGTGCCGCAAGCTGCTGGCTAACACCGTTATCGAAAATTACCGGGTTGAGCGCGACGGAGTGCCGGCGTGAAAACCGCCGTCATTGTTTTTCCCGGCTCGAATTGCGATCGCGATATTGCCGTTGCGCTGGAAGCGGTGACGGGGCAGCTACCCGCGATGGTTTGGCACGCCGAAACCGCGCTGCCAGCAGACACAGGCCTGATCGCCCTGCCCGGCGGGTTTTCCTATGGTGATTATCTGCGCTGCGGCGCAATTGCGGCGCGCTCCGCCATTGTTCCCGCTATTGTTGGAGCGGCAGCCAGGGGTGTGCCGGTAATTGGCATTTGCAACGGGTTTCAGGTGCTCACCGAAATTGGCCTGCTGCCCGGCGCGCTGATGCGTAATGCCGGCCTTAATTTTGTGTGCCGCGACGTGGCGTTGACAGTGGGCAACGCGAAAACCGCCTTTACCAGCCGTTATGCAGCGAGCGAGCGGGTTGTCATGCCGGTTGCTCACCATGATGGTAATTTTACCGCCGATGCCGACACGCTCAACCGGCTTGAGGGTGAAGGCCGGGTAGCTTTTCGCTATGCTGAGCCGGTCAATGGGTCTGCCCGCGACATTGCGGGTGTGCTGAACCCGGCGGGCAACGTGCTGGGCATGATGCCCCACCCTGAACGCCGCATTGAAGCTGCTCATGGCGGGAGCGAAGGGCGTCGCCTGTTTGAAGGCCTGTTGGCCGCTGTCGCTGCCTGACGCGATTTCTAGTGGGGCGCGTGTCACATAAGCCATTCTTATATAAATGTATTTTCTTGGCCGCCTCAAACATGTGTAAGGATTTGTGTAAGTTTGAACCCTGTTCGCTGGGTTCTCACGAGTGGCAATAAACGCGCGGTGTTAGGTGGTCGAAGCCCGCGGGCTCTATCGAAGCGCCCTCCCCCGGCAATCTTGGTTTCCTAGTTGGTTCGGGAGCACTGAAAATGCGCGATGAGCTGCACCCGGTTTTGCGGACACCAGGTTAGGCTACATTAGCCTGCTTCTCGAAGTCCATGGGGCTGAGATACCCCAAGGTCGAATGCCTGCGTGTCGTGTTGTAGAAGCGTTCGATGTAATCGAACACGTCTGCCCGTGCCTGATTGCGCGTTCGGTATGTTTTCCGCGCGATCCGTTCGGTCGTGAGCGAGGAGAAGAAGCTCTCCATCGCGGCATTGTCCCAGACGTTGCCGGACCGGCTCATCGAGCAAGTGACGCCGTTATCGGCCATCAAGCGCTGGAACTGTTCGCTGGTATACTGGCTGCCCTGGTCCGAGTGATGCAGCAGCGCGTCGGGCTTGCCGCGCCGCCAGATCGCCATCACCAACGCATCGGTGACGAGCTGCGCCGTCATCGTGTCGCTCATCGACCAGCCGACCACCCGCCTCGAGAACAGGTCGATGACGGCTGCAACGTATAGCCATCCTTCGGCCGTCCAGATGTAGGTGAAGTCTGCCACCCACTTCTGGTTCGGGCCCTCGACGGTGAACTGGCGATCGAGCACGTTGCCCGCGATCACCGATCGCTGGCCTTCGTCCTTGGGCAGGCCGCGCCGCCGGGGGCGAGCCTTGAGACCATGCACCCGCATCAGTCGTTCGACGCGGTGCAGGCCGCATGACAGGCCTTCGGCCAGAAGATCATGCCAGACACGGCGTGCACCATAGGTGCGATAGCTGGAAATGAAGCTTGCGCGGACCCTGGCGCCGAACTCCTCGTCGCTGCGCGAACGCACGCTCTCCGCACGCACCAGCCAGGCGTGAAAGCCACTGCGCGAGACCCCGAGCGCCTCACATATCCAAGATACCGGCCAGATACCCCGGTGCTTCGCGGGTGTTGGCGAACCTCATATCGAGTCCTTCGCGAAGTAGGCCGCCGCTTTTTTAGGATGTCGCGCTCCGCCTTCATCCGGGCCAGCTCGCGGCGCAGCCGCTCAATCTCAAGCTGCTCTGGGCGCAGGTTGCCGTGGCCGGGGAAAGCTGATCCAGGATCACCTTCCGCTTCGCGGATCCACTTGCGCAGCACGTTCGCATGCACATCCAGATCGCGCGCCGCCTGCGCTGCTGAAACGCCCCGCTCCAATACCAGCTTCACCGCCTCGAGCTTGAACTCCCGGCTGAACTTCCGTCGTTGCATCATCACCCTCCGGTTCCAAAAACACCTTATCTTGGTGTCCACGAAACCGGGTGCAGCCCACTAAGAACGGCTGCAACGTTGGCGTAGTCTGCCGCCGTTCTAAGGTTTTCTAGCGCATCCTGCGCTAGAAAACCCATTTGCTATGAAAAGTGTTGGCGATGGCTGCATCCCGGATGGTCTGCCAAATGCCAGAATGACAATGCCGTTCGATTGTCATTTCGCGCAGCGGAGCGCGGGCCGTCCAGCCCAGAGCGCTCCACTGATGCAGGTTCCAGCCCCCGTGCGGTGGGCTTTGCGGAACCTGCAAAATTGGATGGTGCGGGCGGTGGGAATCGAACCCACACTCCTCTCAGAACTGGATTTTGAATCCAGCGCGTCTACCAGTTCCACCACGCCCGCGACGAGGTTGCCTATAGCGCAGCCAAGTTTTGGCGCAACGCCAAAGGCGAGCACCGCGGGTCACGTCGCGGGCTTCGTGACCTTTCTGCGAGCGGCGATCGGTTTCGGCTTGGCTTTGCGAACATTGACCGCCGACGCGTCGATGTTGTTCTTAAAGATGTCGTCCGTAAAATTTCTCGATCATCTCGACGCTTGTGCGGCAGTTTTTGGCGACCTGGTAAATGTCTGCGCCTTCGAGCAAGCGCAGGCAGATATAAGTGTGCCGGAGGCTGTAGCAGGTTCGGATATGGTCATCGCGATCAAACTTCAGATTGAGCTCGTCGAGCACGGTGTTCATCAGCTCGCGCGGCGTCTTCCCAAATATGACATCGGTCGGCTTTAGCTGCTTGCGCTTTCGGACCCGCTCGAACGGCAGGATCGCCCCCGGCATCGACTTACAAAATCCAACGCCGCGCTTGCCCCGCACCTCGATCTCCAGGATGCGCTCGCCAGTCGATTCGTCTTGCACGATTTTGACGTCGCGCATTTGAAGACGCGCGGACTCGTCCGGCCGAAGCCCGGTGTTGCCCATGAAGAGCACATAGTCATGGAAGGTTTCGCAGACCTCGCGCCAGCGCTCCTTCGGCGGGTTCTTCGCCCGCTCGCGCGTCGCCTCATAGAGTATCTTGTATTCCTCCGGCGAAAACCACGCGCGGTGTTCGACCTTGCCCGACGTTTTGTGCGGTGCAGACATATCGGGTAGCGCGTCGATCCAGCCCTTGCGATTGGCTGTCTTCAGCACTTGGCGCAGCGTTACCACCTCGCCGTGTAACGTAGCACGGGCGGGTTTCTTCGGCTTTCCGGTTTTGGGATCGAGCCGCGACGTCTGCCGATGAACCCGATATTCCTGAACCGTGCCCGCGTTGATGTTACCCAGTGCATAGTTGCCGAAGAACGGCAGGAGGTGAACGCGGACGTGATCCGACTTCTGTTTCACATACTCGGCATTTCGCTCACCAAGCGTGATGACCTCGAATTCGCTAGTGAACGCATTGGCGGCATCGCCGAAGGTAGGACCAGTGGGCGTTCGCCGACGCCGACCATCGGTCGACGCGCCGGGACCGGCGACAAGGAGCTGGACAGGGTTGTCCAGCAAGGGAGCGCCACCGCGTCGGCGTTGGCGATCCTCGACGCACCGCTCCATATACCAGTCGCGGGCGAAGTCCTTGGCGGCCGCAAGATTGACCTCTTTGGTTGTCTGCCTATGATTCAGACTGCAGAGGTAAGTCGAGCATTGCCAGTAGCGGCTGTTCTCACGTCGATAGACGTGAAGCGCTCCATCCATCAAAACATGGGTCTCAACCGGCATATCGAACACCCCAAACTGCGTAAGACATGTGTAAGGGTTTTTAGGTCGATCGCCTAACGATAAATTGTTGATTTTTCGATGTTTTTTGGACGGTTTATTAGGCTAAACGCCATTTTGAGTGGGGCGGGACCATTTTACATCCCGAAATACCCGCCAAAATAACAGGCTGGTGTAGTTTGCAGCACACTTGGCGACATCAGCTTTCGGTGCTGAACGGGTTAAAATCCGTGCCCTTATCGTACACGTCGACCCCTTCTGCGCGCTTCAAAAAACCGACAATCGCGTATGTAACGGGCGTCAGAACCACTTCCCAGCCCACTTTCAGCACAAACTGCGTGCCCATCACCGCCAGCAAAGCGCCAACCGGCCAATCGGGCAGGCCATAAAAGGCTAGCGGATAAAATATCAGGCTGTCGGCCCCTTCTCCCAATATCGTGCTGCCAATGGTGCGCGTCCACAGCATTCGCCCATCTGTCCAGATTTTCATTTTAGCGAGCACGAACGAATTAAGAATATCCCCCACCCAAAAGGCGCATAGCGACGCAAAAGCAATGCGCCCGCCAATACCGACGCTCATATAGGGAAAGCTGCCTGTCCATGTCGGCGGCAGACCGAACACATATTCATAATGCCCCTGCCCGTTCCAATCAGCCGCGGGCGGCAGCGCCACGGTCACCCATTCCATCAGCACAAGAAACGCCACAGCGGCAAACCCTGCCCATATAACGCGGCGCGCGCGCGCATAACCATAAACCTCGGTCAGCACATCATCGAAAATGTAGGAGAGCGGGAAAAACAATATGCCAGCGCCAAAGGGCCACAGGCCAACAAATGGCAGAGTGATTTCCGCTCGCTTGCCCGCGCCAACCACATTTGACAGCACCAAAATGACAACAAACGCCACCATGACAAAATCATAATAGCGAAAATGCGCACGCCCCATGTCGCGCGCAAAAACCTTTTTTAACGGCATTGGTGGCCTCTTTTGTCTGCGCTAACCCTAATATCGCGGTTTGATGCGGGCGCAATCCGCGCTATCGGGAAAGGCAGGCGCCCGTAGCTCAGTTGGATAGAGCACGAGACTTCTAATCTTGAGGCCGCAGGTTCGACTCCTGCCGGGCGCGCCATCTCTTTTTCTAACATAGAAAAGTCCCCTAACATATTGAATGGCAACGCTAAAATAGGTGTTCGAAAGCCCGTTTTTCGGTCGTATGCCAATTGGCTTGGAAATGTCAGTTTTAGGGCTATCCGCTTCTCGGTCAGCTTATCACTTTTCCATAGATTCCAAGGGCTTGCGAGAAATTGCAGGGCTGTTCGAAAGGATTCATCGAATTCCTTGATTGGCTTGTCGCAGCCAGCCAATTGCTCCCGTAACAGGAGCTTGCGGCCTTCGAGTTCGGCGACCCGTCGCTCATAGGCTTGGATCACCGCATCGCTTTCCGCTTCCACGATCCGGTCGAGAAGCTGTGCAACCTTGCGCTCGATTGAACTGATTTCCTCAGTGATCGATTTCTTGGCTTCGCCAGCCTTGAGGATTTGCCGATCCCACAAATCACGGAAAGTTTGCGTTGCCAGCTCGACGAGCTGCCGCGCAGGGGTGAGGCTCTTGAGCATGTCTTCGAATGCGTCTTCGATCTTCGCGCGCGGGATCGACTTGGCATAGTCAGGGCATCCTTTGTGGCGACACAGATAGTATGCGAAATGCCCGTTCTTCCCCTTGCTCCAATTTGCCGTCATCGGCTGATCGCACGATGCACAGCACACGAAGCCGCGAAGCGGGAAGGATTCATTGATATCCACACGCGCGGGAGCGCGGGGCTTCCAGTTTCTACCAGTCATGGTGATGTCACCCATAGTAACATCAACATTTGCAAACTCTTCCTCGCGGCGAGCAATTTCAGCTTCACGTTGTTGTGACACGCTTTGCGCATCATCCGCCATGTCAGCGGCGCGCGCTTGTGCTTCGCGCTCTTTCTTGGCGTCTTCTTTACGTTCTTCCCACACGCGATCACCGCGCATGTAGGCGTCGGCACCGTTTGCTGCTTTTTCCTCTTGAAGCTGAACCGCCGCACGAAGGTCAGCCAAGACACCAGCGCCCAATTTAGCCGCGCCCGGGGCGTTCATGATCTGCATGGCTTCTTCGGCCAAATTTGAGCCGGGGTTATAACGAATCTCATCCGCCGTATCCTGAACATCGGCGGCGAAGGCATCGGCCACTGGATCAACAAAAGGTTGTCCGATCACCGCAGGTGCATTCTCCATCGCGTTTGCCGCCATGCGGATCGCATCGATGTCGAAATTGCCGTTACCTGAGACTCGTTCCTGAACCATGTAAATGATTTTAAAGGACAAATCTTAACAAGGATTATGGAATATATGGCATTTGATTCAAATGCTCATCAAGTTTAACCGCTTGTTAACTATGATTTAATTCCCGTGTTGTTCAATGATTTGAACATGGGGGATTGATTGGATTCTGATGATTTTACACTGATAACGAAAGAGATGCGCACGGCGTTGCGCCATCATTGGAAACGCACGGGCGTATCGACCCGCCGCGTTTTGGAGGCCAACCCGCCCATTCCCGATGGCCTTACCATCGCCATGGTCAATGACTGGATCGCGAACCGCGTTCACGTCGCGCGTCCTTCACATTGGAATCATGTGATCAACCTTTGGTCGGCTTTGCCAGATTGCGATGCATAGGCGTACGCGCTGCGCTTCAAGTTCACCGAGCGAGGTAAGCTCACCGTCAATTGCACCAGTCTTGATCGCTTTTTTGAGAGCATCAAGTGCGTTCTTTTGGTCTTTTAGTTGTTGCCACCGCGCTGCCTTTTCCCAATTCAGTCCCAGCAGGAATGCGTTGTGGACTTGAATGTCCCACACTTTCTGATTGCCGAAATGAGTAAACGGCGAGTCATAAGCGCCATGAACGTTCCGAGTGAAGTATGACAGAAGCGACCGCGCTGAAGGATGATAGGTCTCGCTATTGGCGGCACTAGGCAATCCGAAAAGCGCCCAAGCGAGAACAGATCGCCATCTTTTGAGGTCAAGGACCGGCACCCCGTCCTTGTTTTTCTCGGGCACAACGATCCAACCGTTCGTGTCTCCGACAATCTCGAAAGATCCAGGGGCAACGGTCGAGCGCGTAACTGAAATTTCTTTGCCCTTGAGCGTGAGGTCTAATGTGAATGCCCATTCTGCAAGCGCCTCAACTTGGACTTGTACCGGTTTCGTGCCGGTGACTTGAGCGTAAAACACTCGATCAAGGAGACCGGAGAGATGATGAAGCATACGGATGATTTCAAACGCGAGGCTGTGCGGATCGCACTGAGCAGCGGACT
>JBAZXU010000003.1:0-350910 GCA_041659705.1 Sphingomonas sp. | reverse complement strand
CAATAGTGGCCCGATCAGCTCCCATTCTGCATCTGACAAGTCCCCGCGATCCATCACTGCTCCTCAAAAAGCAGCGTTGAATCAGAACCCGGACCGTTTGGGAATCCCTTTTGTCAACACGGCCTAGAAATATACGGGCACAAATCGCATTTGCCGCGCTACTGTGGCTTGTGATTAATCGCTGGCGGTGCGTTTTCTTGCCAGGTCTTTATAGACGATCGAGATAAGATAGGGCGCCTTGACAAGGTTGCTGCCAAATTGCGGGTCGAGATCTGCCAGTGGATGTTCGGCGATCAATTGCTTCACGGTCTTGCCTTCGGCAATGCCCCTGGCCACGCGGGCGCGAACGGTGCGCAGCATGTCGCCATAAATGCGTGCATCTTCGCGGTGGGCAACTTCGCCATGGCCGGGAATTATTTTGGTGCTCGGCCCCGCCATTGCATAAAGCCGGTCGCACATTGCGATCATGCCATCGATCGACCCGCCATGGTCGATATCGATATCGGGGTAAAAGCCTTTGAAAAAGGCATCACCTGTCTGAATGACATCGGCATGGACGAAATGGATCAGCAGGTCGCCATCGGTGTGGGTGGGTGGCAGGTGGGTTACCTCCACGGTTTCGCTGCCGATTTGGAAGGACATTTTCCCCCCGGTCGTCAGCGTCGGCACGCCGGCAGTGTCGCGCTGATAGGGGCCGGGTGCGTTGCCCGTTGCTGCCTGTATATCCAAAATATGGTCGCGCGTTTCTTTGCTGGCGACAATGGTTGCGCCGCCGCGCGCCCAATTGCTATCGGCCCCGACATGGTCCCAGTGATAATGGGTGTTGACGACAAAACGTACCGGCTTTGGTGAAATACGCGCGATGATGGCGCGGATGCGCTGGGTGAGCTGTGGATATTCAGCATCGACAACGAACACCGCGTCATCCCCGGCGATGACGCCCATATTGCCGCCAAAACTCTCTAACATATGCACGCCGCCGCCCAGATCATGGTCGACAATCGGCACCGTCTTCCAGTCAGGAAAGTGAAAATCCAGCCCGATTTCGTCAGTATCCTCAGCCACGGGCGCCGAAACGGACGGCGCGGCGAGAAGTGTCGCTGCTGCTGCCACCGCCAAACATATGCCTTTGCTGCGGCCGCATTTTGCCTTGATTATCGGGCGCATCCGCTGCTCCTTCTAGAAATGATAGCGAAGCGAGACACCGCCGGTCCGCGGGCGAACCGGGACAATCGCTCTCGGTGTTAGATCGCTTGCCTCTTCGATGATGTTCGTTGCGGCATATTTGTCAAAGAGATTGTTCACAAACAACGTTGCCTCCCAGCTCTGGCTGCGCACGCCCAGCCGGGTATTGACAAGGCTGTAGCTGTCAATCCGGTTGTAGAGCGGGCTTGCCGGGTTGAATTGTGACCCTTGCGGGCCGGTATAGCTATAATCGATATGGGCGACGCCCAGCAGCCGGCGGGTGAGCGACCAGCCATATTGGCCAGAAAAACTGCCCGACCAGCGCGGCACATTGGGAAAAGCATTCCCTTTGCGTGCACCAAAGCTCGCGTTGAGCGATGGCTGGTCCTCGGTCAGCTCGGCGTTGACATAGGCAAGCGTGCCGCCAAGATCCAGGCCCTTGATGGGGCGGGCCGCCACTTCCAGCTCCGCGCCATAAACGCGCGCCGCGCCAGCATTGCTCGTAAAGGTAAAGGCGTTGGAATCGTCGGTAAAATCAGACACCTGGATGTTTGACCAGTCGATATAATAAAGGCTCGCATTCACGGTAAGGCGCCGGTCGAACCAGGATGTTTTGGCGCCCAGCTCATAGTTCCACAGCGAATCCGGGCCATAATGCTGGTTGGCCAGCGGAAGCGGGATGACGGGGTTCTGGTTACCGCCGCCGACGCGAAACCCCTGCGATGCGGTTGCAAACACCAGCAGATCATTGCTTGCCTGATAGGATAAATAAAATTTTGGCGTCAGCTTATTGTCGTTTGTGCGCAAACTAGGCTCAACCGAAGGTGGCGCAAAGCCGCCAAAGGGATGGGTGCTGGCGCGGTCGTCTTTTTCCCTGGCATCAAACCAGCGCAGGCCAGCCAGGAAGGTCAGCTTGTCGGTCAGCTTGTAGCTCGCCTCGCCGAAAATGGCATATTGGTTGGTTGTATGCGCCAAAAACTCACCGAAAATGGGCTCGATCGGCTGGTTGAGGAAGCCAGCGTCGCTGCTCGTTGCCACCAGCGTGTTGAAGGTGGTGCGGATATTTTGCTGAAACACGCCGAGAACGCCGTTCAGCCGGCTGTCGGTGGTCGTGGCAAGGCGTACTTCGTTGGTGAACAACTTGCTCGTGTCGGTCTGGTTGGTCAGGCCGTTTGCGGTGCTCAGCCCCACCACTTCGGTGAAAAATGTCGGGCCGAATGACAGATCAAAGGGGGTTGAGTCGAAATTGTCGCTCACCCGGCGGTCAAAATAGGATGATGACGCCGTCAGCGTTCCCCAGCCAAAATTATGGTCGAACGTGCCGTTGTAAATGGTGAAATGATCGTCAAACGGATCAAAGACATATTGGTCTGTCTGGTAATTCTGCCCCGTTGCGGTGGTAACAATGTTGCGCCCGTTCAGGTGCGTGCTCTGGTAGAAGATATTGCCGGTAAGGTTGGTGTCGGGGCCAAGCACAAAGCGGATGGATGCCCGCCCGCCATAGGTGGTTTCTTCGTTGATGCCCTTGGCGCCCAGCCGGACATTGTCGATAAAGCCGCTGTTGTTTTCGCCATAACCCACCACGCGCAGCGCGATTTTGTCAGCGACAATGGGCAGGTTGACCAGCGCGTTGCCCTGATAATTGGCGCCGCCATGCTGTGTGCCGGAAATCTGCCCTTCTACGTCAAGATGAATGCCGGTTGGGTCGGGGCGGTTGGTAATGGTGCGAATGGTGCCCGACAGCGAGCCTGAGCCATAAAGCGTCCCTTGCGGCCCGCGCAGCACCTCGACACGCTGAACATCGAACAACCGCAGGTCCGGCTGGCGCAAATCGCCGGTAATCAAAATATCGTCGACATATTGCCCGACCGTGGCAACGCCGGTGCCGCCGGAATTGACGCCGCGCAGGATATAGAGCTTGTCGCCGGGTCCGGCATCCACAAAGGACAGCCCCGGCACCAGTCGCGCAAAATCTGCAAAACTTTCAGCCCCGCGGTCCCGCAGCGATTTTTCGGTGATGGCGGTAATGCTGATCGGCACCTTTTGCAGCGCTTGCTGGCCCTGTTTGGTCGCAGTAACAATGATGTCGGTTGAGCTGTCATCCTGGCTGCTCGCCGTTGTGGCAAGGCCAGGGGTGTCCTGGGCAAAAGCCGGGGCCGACAAGGCCGCCGCCAGTGAACAGGCTGTGAGATGGATCAAACGGCGATGGTTAATTGTCACGGTCTTTTCCCCCTTTTGGCAAAAACGGCGCCCGCTCCCATTTATTTTAAATATAAAATATCATACCTAAAATAAATTGCAATTGATGCGTATATGAAGGGCCCCGCGATGCGAAAGATACTTACAAGCCTGTTTTTCAGCCTTGGCGCGCCGGTTGCGCTGGCCCATGCACAATCGGCAGAGGCTCCGCCGACTGTCATCCATGCCGGGCAGTTTCTTGAAACGCCGGGCAAGCCGCCCATCGAACACGCAACAATTGCCATCGAACATGGGCGGGTAAAGGCAGTGCGCACCGGCTATGTCGACGCTGTAGCAATGGGGCTTGCGGCCGATACGCGCCTTGTTGATCTTTCCGACAGTTTCGTCATGCCCGGTTTTATCGATTTGCATGTCCATCTGAGCGATTATGGCAGCCGAGAGGGCCTTGTTCGCAAGCCCGATGACTATGCAGCGCTGGTGGGCGCCCAAAACGCGCAGACGACGCTGATGGCAGGGTTTACAAGCGTGCGCGACCTGGGGTCGGTTGGCTATACGATGTTTGCGCTGCGCGATGCGATTAAAGACGGGCTGGTGCCGGGGCCAAAAATTCTTGCATCGGGAGATCCGGTCAGCCCAACCGATGGCCATGCCGATAACCATGGATATCGCGAAGAGGTGGCGGCCGCGCTTCGGCCGCGCGGGCTTTGCGATGGGGCCGATGACTGCCGCCGCGTGGTGCGCGAGGCGGTGCGGCGCGGCGCGGATGTGATCAAGGTTATGGCAAGCGGTGGCACGCTCGACGAATCCGATGCGCCGACCGACCAGCAATTTACCGATGAAGAACTAAAGGCAATCGCCGACACCGCCCATGCGCTTGGCCGCAAGGTGACCGCGCACGCCCATGGCAAGGGGTCGATCGATGCCTGTATCCGCGCAGGGTTTGATTCGATTGAGCACGGCATGTGGGCAGATGCAGAAACGCTAAAGGCTATGAAGGCGCGCGGTGTTTGGCTGGTGCCAACGGTTTATCCCATCGATTATGTTGGCGATACGCCTGAAAAAGTGCGCGCAGGGCCATTCCGCAACCTGCCGCCTGTGTCGCTTGCCAAGGTGATTGCGCTTGGCTCACAGCCAAAAAAGCTGGCGCGTCAGGCTTATGCGCTGGGCGTAAAAATTGCGCTGGGTACCGACGCCGGTGTATATCCCCATGGACAAAATGCCAATGAGTTCATCGAATATGTCAACGCCGGCATGACGCCGATGGAAGCGCTGGTTGCTGGCACATCAGACGCAGCACAGGCGGCTGGCATGAAGAATGTGGGCCGCCTTGAGCCGGGCATGGCCGCTGATATTGTCGCGCTGGCTGAAAGCCCGCTCAAAAACATCCGCACCGTGCTCGACGTACGCTTCGTCATGCGCGACGGCATCGTGTTCAAGCAAGGCGGCGCGCAAGCGGTGAAGCCGCAGGGCCCGGCGGCCAGTGCCATCGACAGCTAAGCGCAATAAGGCGGATCGCCATACAATTATCCAGGCAGCGATCCGCCCCAAAATCACGATTTATCGACCTTAGCCCAACGCACGACCCGGCTTCGCCGGGGGTGGGGGCTGGCAGGGTGGCGTAAGCTGCAACGATCCGGCATCAGTCATGCCGCAATGCCCATGCTGGCCCGGCCTGGCTGGCGCGCAGCGACTGGCCGATGACGGTGAGCACCGCAATCAGCATGGCGGCAAGGCTTGCGCCGACAAAATAGAGCAGCGACAGCGCAATCCTGTCCTGAAACCCTGCCAGCCATGTCCGCGTTGCCCAATAGGCAAGTGGCCAGGCGATGAGATTGGCCAGCAAAACCGGCCGCAAGAACTGGCCAATCAACAGCCTGACAATGTCGGACGACGAGGCGCCAAGCGTTCTTCTGATACCAATTTCCTTCACACGCCGTGCCGTGTTGAACGAGGCGAGGCCCCACAGCCCGATACAGCCAATGAGCACGGCAAGCCCTGCACCAATCGCGAACAGCCGGGTCGCGCGGTCGTCATCCTCATAATAGCGGTTGAGCCGCTTGTCCGCTGTATCGCCGTCAAAAGGCACGGTTGGCGCCATCTGTGCCCAAACACCGCGCACCGCGCCCAGCACTTTGCGCGGATCGCCGGTGAAGCGAACCGAAGCAACCGCGCCGTCCACATAATGCCCATAATAATAATAGGTCGCGCTTTCAGAATCTCGCGGAGAGGAAAAGCGCATATTGTCCACAACGCCGATGACCGTGCGTGGCCGATCTCCACCGACAGTTTTGCCGATCGCGTTCTCAGGCGACTTCAAACGCAAAGTCGACACGGCGAGGCGATTGATGACTATGTTCTCCGGCTCATCGTCCTTACCCGCCTGAAAACTATCAGCTCCATGAGCGTCGTCAAACAAACGCCCGGCGAGCAATCGCGCGCCATAGACGCGAAAAAAATCCGGGCCGGTGATCACCCAGCGTAGAGAAGGGCCGCTGCCAGCAACGCCGGGAAGCGGAACGTTGTCGCTGTTTTTTGTACCGCTGCCGCCGACAGCGTCGTTCGCGATGGTGACACCGGTCACGCCGGGCAGGGCGCGAATGGCAGCGACAATGGCGCGGCCTTGCGCTGCGCTGATCAGACTATCGCGCAACGACCGGACGACAAGCAGCCCATCGCGCTTGAAACCCAGATCGGTCTGGCGGACGTGCCGGGTTTGAGCAACGAGCACGGCGGTGCCGATGATGAAGGCGGTGGCGAGGCCAAACTGAAACACGACCAAAGCCCCGCGCACGCGCGCCCCACCGCGCCCTCCGCCGGGTGAACGCGCCGAGGCAAGCACCATGGCAGCGGGGAAGTGCGCCAGCATCATTGCCGGGTAAAAGCCCGCCGCCCCCCCGGCGACCAGCGCCAGCAAAGCGAGTGACGGAACGACTATTGCGTAAGGGATTGTCAATGACAGGCCGCCCGCCGCGTTGATGATTGGCAGGCCAAGTTCTGCAAAGATGAGGCCAAGCAGCGCCGCCACTGCCACGGTCGCCACCGCTTCTCCCAAAAACTGGCGAACAAGCGCTGCCCGGTCTGCCCCCAGCACCTTGCGCATTGCCACCTCGCGCGCGCGCAGCCCGGCTCTGGCGGTGGCGAGGTTCACATAATTGACCAGCGCGATCAGCAGCGTGAGCAGACCAACCACCCCCAGCGTCACTACCGTTAATTTGCGGCTGGCGCTTGCCTGGCCCTGTGGCTCCAGATGCAGGCGATCGATCGGCAGCAGCCCCAGCTTGAGGATGTTGGACGGATTGTCGCCCATATCCTTGTGTCCGCGACGATTAACAAAGGGAGGCAGTTTTTGTTTGAACGCGCTTGCCGCCGCCGGCGTGTCAAAACGCAGATAGGTGCTGAGCGAAGTGCTGCCCCAATGATACCAATTCTCCGTGGGTGGCGCGGTGGTCGGCAGCGGGATCAGGATCGAGAATTTCAGCTCGCTGTTGACGGGCAGATCGCGGAACACGCCCAGGATGCGATAGGTTTGCGTTGCGTCGATTGCGATGGTGATCGTTTGGCCAACCGGGTTGGTAGTGCCAAAATATTTGCGCGCGGCACTCTCGCTGATGACTGCGCCAGCCGGATCTGCCAGCGCGCGCCGCCCGTCACCTTGCGCCATCGGCAGATCGAACACCTGGAGAAAGGATGGGTCGACCTGCGCAATATCTTCGTTCAGCGCCGCACCGCCGCGCAGCACCGTGCCACCGCCTTGGCCACCGCGAATGCGCGTGCCCACCGTGCCGGGAAAATCCTCGCGCATTTGATCGAGCAGCCCCCCCATGGTTTCGGCGTAGGCGCCGTTGAACGGGCTGTTCGGCAGGTTCCAAATAGTCTGCACGACATAGATTTGGCGGTAGTTTGGCAGCCACTTTTCAAACCCCGTTTCGAACCGGACATATAATCCAAGTACCAGAAATACCGCGATCCCAACTGCCAGCCCGCCAATGTTGAGCGCGGCATAGAGCTTGTGGCGGGTAAGCGAGCGGTACAGCGAGAGCAGGGCAAAACGGTTCATCGATTATCCTTTAGCGCCGAAAACAGCGTCGGCCGGCTCAGATCGCGCGCAGGGCGGAAGCAACGATGCCGCCATCGAGCATGTCAATGCGGCGGCGCGCCATATCGGCATGGCTGGGAGAATGGGTTACCATTATGATTGTCGTGCCCCCATTGTTCAGTCCGGCGAGAATGTTCATAACCTGCGCGCCGTTTTCAGTGTCGAGATTGCCGGTTGGTTCATCGGCGAGAATCAGCCTGGGGTTGCCGACAATCGCGCGCGCAATGGCGGCGCGCTGCTGCTGGCCACCCGACAATTGGTGCGGATAGTGCCGCGCGCGGTGCGCGATGCCCACCTGGTCCATGGCAGTGGCCACCCGCGCGCGGCGCTCTCCCGCCGGGTTCCGCCGATAGACAAGGCCAAGTTCGATATTTTCGGCGATGGTCAACTCGTCGAGCAGATTAAAGCTCTGGAAAATGAAGCCCAGCGTTTCGCCCCGAAAACGCGCAAGCGCTGCCTCATCAAGGGTCGCCAGATTTTGCTCGTCGAAGAGGTAGCGGCCCTGTGTTGGCCGGTCGAGCGTGCCAAGCGTGTTCAGCAGTGTCGATTTTCCACAGCCCGACGGCCCCATAATGGCCACGAACTCACCGGCTGCGACATGCAGGTCAATATTGTGCAGCGCCATTGTCTCGACATCGTCGGAGAAGTAGCGGCGCTGAATTTTTTCTAATCGGATCATGCAGTAATCTTCCTAGCGCAGGTTGATGATGTCGCCGCGCACCGACGATGTGTTGGTGGTGATGATACGGTCTTTTGTGGTAAGGCCAGCCAGAATTTCGACTTGGGTCGGGTTGCGCCGGCCCGTTTTGATTGCCCGGCGGCGGGCATGGTTGCCATCTGAGTCGACAACGAAAACGCTCGCCCCGCCGCCTGCGTCAAACCAGCCGCCCACCGGGGCGACGAGCGCGGGCGCTGTGTTGCCAAGCGTAATCCGCGCATCGAGCGCCTGGCCGCGGCTGAGCCCGGCGGGCGGTGCGCCGTCAAAGCTCAGTTCGACAAGAAACCGCCCCTCCTTGACCGCGGGCAGCACCTTGTTGACGATGAGGTGCGCGCCACCCGCTGCTGCACGCTGGCCGAAGGACACGCGGCCGAGATAAAATTCGTCGACATTAGCCTCCAGTTTCCACGCGCCCTCGCTGTCGACTTGTCCTGCCGCATCGCCGGGCTTGAGCGTTTGCCCCGGCTGTAGCGCGAAATTGGTGAGCCTTCCGCCAACCGGCGCGCGAATGACGAGCGCATCGAGGCTGGCGCGCACAGCCGCCAGATTTCCAGCAAGCCGGCGGCGCGTATCGGCCAGCCTTGCTGCTTGTGTTGCGGCGATTTGTGTCTCGGTGGCGGTGCCCGACTGAAGCTGGGTAACGCGCCTTGCCTGATAGTCTGCCTCCTCGGCAAAGCTCCTCAGCGCGGCATCGGTGATAATGCCCTTGTTATAAAGTAGCCGGCGCTTTGCCAATTCATGCTGCGCCTTGAGCAGATCATAATTGGCCTGGGCGATTTGGCTGTTTCGCTCAAGCCGGTTGCGCTCAATGCCCAGATCATCGCTTGCCAGCCCGCCTAGCTGGCTGGCGATTTGCGCCTCGCGCGACAATACGTCGAGCTTGAGCGACGGGTTGGCCAGTGTCGCCAATGTTTGCCCTGCTGCAACCAAGGCGCCATCCTGCACCAGCAATTGCTCTACCTGCCCGCCCGATAGCACTCCGACCAATATGGTCGCGCTTGGCGCCACGGTTGCGCGAACCGGCAGATAATCGGCAAATGGTGCGCGGGTGACATTGGCGGTTTCGACATCGGCCAGCGCGATGTCGGTCGATCCGCTTGCCGGGAGGGCCTGCCACACCAGCAGCAGCGCAAGCGCCGCGATGGTCGTGCCTATCACCGCTGGGTGGCGCCACCGCTGGTGCGCTGAGCGCGTTAGAGGCCTGTCCATTGCAGCGCCAACAGAGAAGCGGGAGGACAAGGTTGCGTGTCTGGCGGGTTCAGTCATCATGGGTGCAGTGTTGCTCAAAGCGCGTGGAAATGCTAAACCACTATGAAAGAACAATTTTCTTCATCATCTGACTCGGGTGTTTGTCCGCAGCCGGACACAGTGTCCGCAAATGGACACCAGCCTGCCCGGTCAAGCGGTGCAATGATTTTGCTGATTGATGACAACCCAGCCGTCGCGCGCGCGGTGGAGATTGCACTGCGGCTTGCCGGTCATGGGCTTGATGTGGCAGCCTCCCCGGCGCAAGGGCTATCGTTGCTGGCGGCGAGGCGGTATCGGGCAATACTGCTCGATCTGAACTTTACCGCCAACGAGACGAACGGCGGTGAGGGGCTTGCTTGTCTTGCCCGTATCCTGGCGGATGATCCCGGTGCGTGTGTCATCGTTATCACCGCGCATAGCGGCATCCGCATCGCCGTTGCCGCTATGCAGGCGGGTGCGCGTGATTTTGTGATGAAGCCTTGGCGCAATGCCGATCTCGTCAGTAAAATCGAGGCGGCGATGGCCCAAACCGGCCGGCCTGGTGCTGTCGCCATGCCGCCGGCTGTCGATGTTGGCCTGCCGCGTCTGCTGGGGGAATGTGCCGCGATTGCGGGGGTTCGCGACATGATCCGCCGCGTTGGCCCGACATCGGCCGGGGTGATTGTAACGGGCCCGGCAGGGGCGGGGCGCACTTTGGCAGCGTCGGCGGTGCACGCGGTTTCGGCCGATGCTGCAACGCCTGCGCACAAGGTTGATTTGCGCGACGATGCGGCATGGCACCGGCTTGATATAGCACGCGGCACTGTTATTCTGCGCCACCCTGATCGGCTGGACGAGCGTGCGCAATACCGGCTGTTCGATAGGCTTGCACCGGGGCTGCGCTGCCTTGCGGTTGCAGAAAGCGCGGTGGCGTTGGTTCCTGCGCTGCGTCGCCGGATTGCGACGGTGGAGATTGCGGTGCCGCCACTGCGGGACAGGGGCGGCGACGCGTTGCTGCTGGCGCGGCATTTTGCGCGGGTGGCGGCGGCCGAGCATAGCCGCTCCGCAGTGCGGTTCACGTCTGACGCGGAAGCCATGATCCTGTCGGCCGTCTGGCCCGACGAGGTGCGCGGTCTGGCGCTGGCGGTTGAACGCGCGGTATTGCTGTCTGACGATGGCCAAATCGACACAGCCGCGCTGGCCACCTGTGATGCGGGGGGTGCAGCGGGTATGGCTGCAACGCCTGCACCCACGCCCGGCTTTGATCTTGTCGAGATCGAACGGGTGATGATTGCTGCGGCGCTGCGGGAGCATCGCCATAATGTAACCCACGCTGCCGCCGCGCTTGGCCTGAGCCGCGGGGCGCTTTATCGGCGGATGGCGCGTCATGGTCTCTAGCCGGGTAGCGGCGGCGCTGCTGTCGGGTATGGGGCTCATTGGTAGCGGCGCAACCGGCGTTGCCGCCTGGCAGCATGGATTATGGGGGCTGGTGGCCGGCGCTATTTTGGTTGCGCTGTGGTTGGTCGTACTGAATTGGTCGTTCGCCGCCAACCCGCTGCCCATTGCGGCACCGCGTGCACAGACAGGCTGGGAGGAGGATGCGGTTGTTCTGCGCGTCCTGCTCGATTTTGCACCGACCCCATTGCTGGCCGTGAATGCCGGGGCGGTGTACGCGCTGAACCGCGCCGCACGGGCGATGTTTGCAACGGATGATTATGTGATCGCCCCGCCGCCATCGCTGCTTGCGCTTGATGCACCTTATCTGCGCCATGCAGGGCAGAACTGGCGGATTGACCGTGTTCAGGTGGCGCGGGCTGGCCGCACCGTTGTCGCGCTCATTGATATCGAGCGGGAAGAGCAAGCCGCCGAAGCGCGCGCTACGGCGGAGCTGATCCATGTTCTTGGACATGAGCTGCTAAACGGGCTGGCGCCCATCGTTTCGCTGGCAGAAAGCGCGCTGGCGGCGGCAAACACCCCCGACACACAACCGATGCTGCCCGATATTCTCGGCACGCTTGCCCGCCGCGCCGAAGGGTTGCAGCGCTTTACCGAGGCGTATCGCGCGCTTGCCCGGTTGCCGGAGCCGGTGCAACGCCCGGTGTCGCTTGCTGGGCTTACCAATGATCTGGCGCGGCTGTTCAGGGCGCGCTGGCCTGGCGTTGCGCTGAGTGTCGAGGTGCCAGACGGGCTTTCCGCCATGCTTGACGGCGGTCAGATTAGCCAGGCCTTGTGGGCTATTCTCCAAAATGCGGCGCAGGCAGCACTGGCGCAGGTTGGTGCAGCGAGCGTGAGCCTTGGTGCGCGGCGGGAAGCGGGAAAGCTGATCATCGAGATAAGCGACAGTGGCGCGGGTGTATCACCGCACGAAGCCGCAAAAATCTTCCGCTCATTTTACACCACCAAGCCCGAAGGCACAGGCGTCGGCCTAAGCCTTGCGCGCCAGATCGTCTATGCCCATGGCGGTACTGTGGTATTGTTACCGGGCAAGCCGACAACGTTTTGCGCTACATTTCCAGCAATGACCTGGCACGGCGACTGACACAGGCCAGCGCAGTCCATGCAAGGCGGCGACACGGTGGGCGCAGGCCGATTTACGCGCCATGCGCGATCGATCTTGCAGGAGACCATATTACGGGGCATCGTTTGCGCATGAGAACAGCAGCCAGTTCAGCCCAGGAGCACGAGCTGCTAATTGCGCTCGACGAGGCCGCGCCGCTTCGGGCCTTTGCCGCCTCAATGGGCTATGCAACCGACCCGCCAATCGAGCGAGGATCGACGCGCAGTATCCGTCTGGTGGATCATTTCCGGCTGTTGCGGCAGCTTTCGGTAATGGGGCGCGATGAGACGTGTCATTTGTCGCGGCGCCCGCTAACCATTGGTACGACAGATTTTGTGGCGGAAACACTGGGTGGCGCAGCCGATCTTGCCGATGCGATGCGGCGGGTGGCAAAGGCGTATAACCTCATCCATGGCGGCAGCTATAACCGTGTCGAGCAGCGGCGGGGCCGGCTTGTTTATCTGATCGATGACCGCGATTTTCCTTATGCGTTCGACGCGTCCTCTGGTGCTGCGCATGGGGTGATGGAAGGTGTGATGATCTTTCTCCACGCCATATTGTCCTGCGCGGTGGGCGGTAATTTAACTGCGTCGCTGCGCATGGTCCGGTCGCGCCGGCCCCGTCGGGTTATGCCCGACGGGCTGCTGGCGTTCTGGAATGTGCGGGTGCGCTGCGACGCGCCATATTATGCGCTGGAATATGACGTGTCGGCCCAACAGATGTCGGTCCGCCCCGATGTTGCCGATGTGGCACGTGTCGGCCCGGTATATGACCGGGCGATCCAGATGATAGCCATGCGCGAGCAGAGCATTGCGCCGCGCGATTTTGGCGCGCGTGTAGCCGATGCCGTGGCCGGCGGGGCAACTGAGCTGCCACAGGTGGCGCGGCATTTGGGGGTGAGTATTGCCACTTTGCGCCGACGGCTGAGCGAGGAGGCCCATAGTTTTCGCGATATCCGCGCCGATGTGCTCAACCGTACTGCGCGCTCGCTTCTTGAAGACCGCCGCCAGGCAGCCGATGTTGCCGAAGCGCTGGGGTTTGCCGATACGCGAAGCTTTTCCCGCGCCTTCAAAGCCTGGAATGGCGTGACGCCGGCAACATTTATGGCGGCCAGATCGGCTCTGGCCGCTCAGCGCTGAACCCAGCCTGATTGAGCGAATTTGTCCTGTAAGATTGATTGGCTCTGTCATCGACCTTGCGGAACAAAGCACACTACACACGTTCAAATTCGGCGCAAAAATGCGATCGATATCGGGAGGGATGCCTAATGCCGGCCTATTGGCGCGCCGTGCGCGGTACAGCGCGCGCAATGATGATAGCAACCTGCTCAACCCTGGCTCTTGGCTGGGTGGGCGGTGCTCAGGCGCAGACCGCGGCGCCGGCCACAGACAGGGCCACCGGCCAGAATGCGCAAGCGGCACAGGTCGATGGCGGCCGGGTTGATGACATCGTCGTTACTGCCCGCCGCCGCAATGAATCGCTTCAGGATGTGCCGGTCGCGGTGTCGGCATTCAGCGCCAGTCGCCTTGACGAGCTACAGGCGAAGGATCTGTCCGGCATTCAATATTCAACGCCCAATCTTTATCTCAATCAGGGCGATGCCTCGAACGCGGTAATCTATATTCGTGGCATTGGGCAAAATGATTCGCTGGCTTTTGCCGACCCCAGCATTGGCGTTTATGTCGACGATGTTTTCGTCGCGCGTACACAGGCGGCGTTCCTTGATCTGTTCAATGTTGAGCGGGTGGAGGTGTTGCGCGGGCCGCAGGGCACGCTTTATGGCCGCAACACCATTGGCGGTGCGATTAAATTTGTGTCGAAGCGGCCGCCCAAGCAGCTCGATGGCTATCTTGAAGCAGGCTATGGCAATTATAATACCTTTTCGTTGAAAGGCCGGGTCGGAGGCCCGCTTGCGGGTGATGTGTTGCGCGGCAACATCGCCTTCGCGTTTGACCGGCGCGACGGCTATAATTTCAACAGTTTTACCGGCAGGCGCGACGGCGATGTCCGCAGCTATGCAGGGCGCGCATCGCTTCTCTTTACGCCAACAGACCGGCTGGAATTTTTGCTGAGCGGGGACGTTAAGGTTGATCGCCCCGATACGTCGCGCAGCCCGGTCCGCCAAACACCGATCACCGTGGCGGCCGCTTCAGGGCTTGTCACTTTTCCCGCAGCCACAAACCCCTATGTTGTAAGCACCAATGCCAATGGCCTGTCCGACCAGGATGGCTATGGCGTGTCTTTGACGGCCAATTTTACGGTGAGCGACGCTGTCACCCTGTCGTCGATCAGTGCCTATCGCAGGTTCAAATTCGGCCTCAACCTCGATACGGACGGCAGCCAGGCTCCGGTGCTCGATATTTTGCTGCGCCAAAAAGAGAACCAGTTCAGCCAGGAGCTGCGGCTGAATTTTGATAATCACGCCGGCGTAACCTTTACCGGCGGTCTTTATTATTTTCATGACCGCGACGACACTTTTTCTGGCGTCGATAATGGTGCGGCAACAATTTTTGGCTTTCCGGTTACGCTGTTCGGCTTTCCCTCGTCCAGCCTTGCCGACACGGTGCAAATTACCGATTCCTTTGCCGCCTTTGCCGATGCGACCTACGCCATTACGCCCAAGCTGACAGTTGAGGCAGGGCTGCGCTACACGTCGGAGGACCGCAGCTCGCGCCGTGATTTTGAAAATTTTTTCAACCCAACTGTATCGGTCATCAATAATACGCCGCCTTTTCTGGCGGGCATCGGTGCGCCGGGCACGCGGATTACGGGCAAGGTAAATTTTGGCGCATGGACACCAAAGGCGACCGTCTCGTTCAAACCGAACAAGGATGTTCTCCTGTACGCCGGCGCCTCTCGCGGCTTCAAAAGCGGCGGGTTTGACGGCCGCGCGACAAGTGATTTCGGTTTTACGCCTTTCCGGCCGGAATATGTCTGGAGCTATGAAGGCGGCGCCAAAACGGCCTGGCTGGGCGGGCGGCTCACCGCCAATGCTGCAATATTTTATAACGACTATACTGATATTCAGGTCACGTCCTTTGGCGCCGATCCGGTGACCGGGGTTTTTGTCAGCCGCTTCACCAACGCCGCCAAAGCGCGAACTTATGGCGCCGAGTTGGAGGTGCTCGCTCAACCGACCCGGCGATTGTCGTTTGACGTGTCGGTGGGATATCTCAACGCACGGTACGATACGTTCGATATTCTGGTAGGCGGCGTTGTTACAGATGTGAGCGATCGTGCGCTGGTCAACGCACCGCGCTGGAATTCCAGCCTGGGCGCAAGCTATAAGGTGCCGCTTGGCGGGTCGCTGAACGGCACTTTTCATATCGATGGCGCCTATCGGGGCCGGGTCGCGACTGAAATTACCGATTCGCCAGTGCTAGCCCAGCCGGGTTACGCGCTACTCAACGCCTTTGTTGAGCTTGGAACGGCCGATGGAAAATGGCAGCTCCGCGCCGGGGTGAAGAACCTGACTGATCATGCCGTGCGTACTCAAGGTTTCAACCTTGCCGATTTCCCCGGCGTACAGGTTAATTTTTATGGTGCGCCGCGCACCTATGATCTTCGTTTGTCGTATCGTTTCTGAATATGGTCGATGCACAAACATCGTCGTTGCTTGATGAGCTGGCCATTATGGCGCGCGCGCATATAGAGAATGAACGCTTTGATGATATTAGCGTTTCGCGTGCCTATTCAGCATCGGTGTTCAAGGCTTTTGCCGGGCCGGACAACCATGTGGGCGAGGTGGTGGTAACCGAAATGGCGGTTGGCGGCGCCGCTGGTATGCGGCCTGCGCGGCGATATCGACCAACAAAGCCGACCGCGTCGCCCTTGCCCGTTGTCCTGTTTTTCCATGGCGGCGGCTGGGTTTTGGGTGATCTGGACAGCTATGAAGGGCTGATGCGCAGCCTGGCGGCGCTGAGCGGGGCCGAATTCATCAGCATCGACTATCGGCTGGCGCCTGAGCATCCGTTTCCTGCCGGGCTTGAAGATGCAGTGGCCGCGATATGCTGGGTAGCAGCCAATGCGACAAGCCTAGATGTTGATCCGGCGCGATTGGCGGTTATGGGCGATAGTGCAGGCGGCAATCTTGCGGCTTGCGCCTGCCAGCAGATTGTGGCGGCGGGTTCTGCACCAATTGCTGCGCAATATCTCATCTATCCGGTCATCGACTCAAGCGCCCCGCATCAGGCCTATCCATCGCGCATTGTCTTTGGCAGCGGAGAGTATCTGCTCACTCGCGAGGCGATTGAGGTAACGCGCGCCTGGTACTTATCCGCCGGAGAGGCGCCCGAAGACCCGCGAATTACGCCGATAATGGCCACCGATCTTTCAAAATTGCCGCACAGCTTTGTTCTGACCGCCGGCCATGATCCGCTGCGCGATGAAGGGCGCGCCTATGCCGACCGGCTTGAGGCGGCAGGCGTAGATACACGGTATTGCTGCTTTGAAAGCACAATCCACGCCTTTTTGTCGTTCGGCGTGCTCGATGTGGCGCAGGCGGCGCGGCGCGCGATTGCCGATGATATTCGACACACGCTGCGGGTGTGATCGGGCTGAGCATCACCGCAGGCATAGGGAGGCGATCATGACGAGGTTTAGCACGTTTCGTCGTTTGTTTTTTGTATATGGTGCCAGGGCGCTGGCGGCTATTGGCCTGTTGGGAGTGCCAGCATCCGCCCTTGCCGGTCCCACAACGCTGGAGCAGAGTTTTACCAGCGGGATTGCCAATGGCTGGGTCAAGGTTGAGCGCTGGCGAGACACGCTAAGTGCCTTTACTCAAGAGGCTTTCCCGCCAGATGGGCGAGGGGACCAAACTAAGCAGCGCGCGACCTTTTTCGGCTCGGCCCGGCCCCATTCCTCGCGCTTTTTGCTTTATTACGCGCCTGGCTGGAACACGGGCGCCAAGCCGGTGCCCGTGCTGCTGGTCCACGGTGCCAATCAGGATGCGGACATCGCCTGGGCCAACCCCAATGACGCGGGCCCTTATGGCTGTGGCCGCTACACGTGCCCGACTACTGGGTTGATGCAGACGCTGTCATCGGCGGGATACAAGGTTTTTGCGATTAGCCTGGCGCACAAAAATGGCGACGGCTATTTCGAGTCCGAAGAGATTGCCGACGCAATTGCGGTTATTAAAACTCGTACAGGCGCCGCCAAAGTCAATGTAATCGCGTGGTCCAAGGCAGCCTCAAATGCGCGCATGTATGTGTCTTCGGTTCGGCAGTCATGGGGAACGTCCTATCGCGGGGATGTTGATCAGCTGCTTTTGCTTGGTGGAGCAAATAACGGGATTGATCTGTCGTTCCGGCATGGCTGGACCTTTAGCCTTGTTGTCTATCCCGCTTGTGGCGGGGTCATCAACGGGCCGACGCCGCATGACCATCTCGTTTGTTACGGTGTGAACACCGCTGGGGCTGTATGGACCTATGCATCGGCCTATTTCCCCGGTTCGGCGCAGCTTTTGAAAAGGTGGGACAGCACCTATGGGCTACCAGCCTATGAACAGGACTGGTACACAACCTATAATGGGGGCAATGGTTTTTACAGCAGTGGCCCTGGCATCAACGCCTATCTAAGCCGGTCGCTGGTTGATACAATTCGTAATTTTGCTGTGCCATCTGCGGTTCGTGTCCACAATTTGTGCGGCAACCAGAACGACATCACCCTGCTGCACAATGAACATACCGGGCCATCAGACGGCGTTGTGTTCATTGCCAGTTGCCGCGACACCAAGGGTATTGTCACCGATGCGGGCAGCGCGACTATTGCTGTTAACCATCTTGAACTGGGTTGGGAGCCTCTTGCCCGTAGCCAAATTCTGGCTTGGCTCGGGTGACGGGGGGTGCCGGGTTGGCGGCGCCTGAGAGCGCATTGCCACCCGGCATTTTCAAACGTTTATTACGCCACAGCACATTGGCTGCGCGAGCAATAGCGTGGTCTTTGCCACGCAAAGGCCGGGCCGATTGCTGGGTTTAGCGCCCGGCCAAAGCGCTATTGCAGATGCGCGCTCAAGCGGCGGCGCGGCGGCGCTCTGCCATTTCCACATTGAGCATTTCGGCAAGTAGAAACGCCAGCTCAAGGCTTTGCCCCGCGTTCAGGCGTGGGTCGCAGTGGGTGTGGTAACGATCTGCGAGCGATTGCTCAGTCACGTCGATGGCGCCGCCGGTGCACTCCGTCACATTTTGCCCGGTCATTTCGGCATGGATGCCACCTGCAATGGTGCCCTCTGCCCGGTGCACCGCGAAAAAGCCCCGGACCTCGGCCAAAATCCGCTCGAACGGGCGGGTCTTATACCCATTGGCGGCTTTGACGACATTGCCGTGCATCGGGTCACAGCTCCACACGACCGGATGCCCTTCGCGTTTTACCGCGCGGACAAGCTTTGGCAGGCCTGCTTCGATCTTGTCATGGCCATAGCGGGTGATGAGCGTCATCCGGCCCGGTACGCGTGCGGGGTTGAGCGTGTCGAGCATCCGCAAAAGCGCGTCGGGTTCAAGGCTTGGTCCGCACTTCATGCCAATGGGGTTGCCGATGCCGCGCAGAAATTCAACATGGGCCGACCCTTCAAAGCGGGTGCGATCGCCAATCCACAAGAAATGGGCAGACGTGTCATACCAATCGCCTGTGAGCGAATCCTGCCGGGTGAGCGCCTGTTCATAGGGCAGCAGCAGCGCCTCATGGCTGGTGTAGAATTGTGTGCCCTTTAGCTGCGGCACGGTTTCAGGGTTGATGCCGCACGCCTCCATAAAGTCGAGCGCCTCGCCAATCCGGTCTGCCACATCGGCATATTTTTTGGCCCAGGGGCTGCGGCCCATATAATCATGCGTCCAGCGGTGCACCTGATGCAGATTGGCATAGCCGCCGCTGGCAAAAGCGCGCAGCAGATTGAGCGTTGCTGCCGATTGCGAATAACCCTGGATCATCCGCTGCGGATCGGGCGTGCGGCCTTGGGCTGTAAAGGCAATATCGTTGACATTGTCGCCCCGGTAGCTGGGCAGCTCCACGCCGTTTTGCACCTCGGTATCGGCTGAGCGGGGCTTGGCAAACTGCCCTGCCATCCGCCCCAGTTTTACCGTGGGCAATTTTGAGGCAAAGGTAAGCACCACTGCCATTTGCAGCAGCACGCGAAACGTGTCGCGAATGTTGTTGGGGTGAAATTCTGCAAAGGATTCCGCGCAATCGCCGCCTTGCAGCAAAAAGGCCTTCCCTTCTGCCACGCGGCCAAGATCCGCCGTTAGATCTCGCGCTTCACCGGCAAAAACGAGCGGGGGATAAGAGCGCAGCGTCTGCGTTGCCGCCGTCAGCGCGGCGGGGTCGGGGTAGGTTGGAAGCTGGCGCGCTTCATGCGTGTTCCAGCTATCGGGGGCCCATTTTGCGGCCATGGCGTTTCAGTTCCGAATAATGAAATGAGCAATTCCCATGCGCGAAAACGCAGCTTTGCGCAATCAAGGAAAAGTCGCGCAGGCTAAGGAAAGATTCGGGCGACGAAAAGTTGATCAGGGTAATCGCCCGGCTTTACCGGGCATATTGTGCCAGCGGCGCGCGTTAATAGCCCGCGTCAAGATCAACCATGTTGCGCATGGGCGCCCCGGCCAGAAACGCGGCCAGATTTTCCAAAAACAGCGCAGCGGCGCGTGCGAACATTTTGGTCTGGCTGCGGCCCGACAGGTGCATGGTGTGAATGGTGTTGGGCGCAGACCATAGCGGATGCTCACCCGGCAGCGGTTCGGGGTGAACGGTGTCGAGAAAAGCGCCAGCGATGCGCTTTTTGGTCAGCGCCTCGATCAGCGCGTCCTGATCCACCATGTCGCCGCGCGCAATGTTGATGAGCCAGGCGCTGTTTTTCATGTCGGCCAGTTCTTGCGCGCCGATCATCGCCCTGGTGGCACTGGTAGATGGCGCTGCAAGCACTATCCAGTCAAACTCACCAAGCCGGCCGCGCCACTGGTCCGGCGTCAGCGTGCCACCCCGGCCAGTCCGGGTAACGCCGGTAACCGCCACGCCAAAAGCCGCCAGCCGATCGCCGATCAAACGGCCAATGGCGCCCATACCGATGATGAGGGCGGATGTCTCGAACAACTCTGTCTGGCCTGGCGCCTGAATTGTCCACTCATGCCGGTCGGCAATACGCACCACCTCATCAAAGCGCTTGGCAGCAACAAGCACCCCCATCACCGCATATTCGGCCACGGCGAGCGCGTTGATGCCAACGCCATTGGTCAATGTTGTTCCGCGTTCCTTGAGCAGCGATAAAGGAAAGGCATCGAGACCGGCATAGATGGTGCTCACCCATTTGAGCCTGGCACCCGCCGCCACCGCCTCGCCGGTCCATTGCGGGCGCTGCATATCGACCCAGGCGATGTCGGCATCGACCACTGCTGCCATCGCCTCTTCATGGGTGGCAAACCAGGTGATATCGAGCCCGTTGGGCAAATGCGGCTCCAGCAGCGGGCGGGCAAGCGCGGGCAGCAGGGCTTTCATGCGCTTATCTTCCAGTCCCAGCCAAGAGCATCGCCATCCATCACCTCCACCCCGTCGGCCGACAAGGCGTCGCGAATGGCATCGGAGCGCGCAAAGTCCCTGGCCGCCCGCGCCTCGCGCCGCTCAGCAAGGCGCGCGTCGATTGCCGCCTCGTCAAGCGTTGCGCCAGCCGGGCGCAAGCGCAAATCGCCGCGGGTGAGCGTGGCCAGATTGAGCCCCAGCACTGCATCAAAAGCGGCAAGAGCGGCCAGCCTGTCATCTGCTGAAAGTTTTTTGTCTACCAGCATTTCATCGAGCACCGGCAGCGCGCGCGCGGTGTTAAGATCATCGGACACGGCCTCGTCCAGCCGGGTGAGATAGTACGCCGCACTCCCCTTTGTTGCGCCGTCGGCGCGCGCGCGCAGCGCCTCCACCGTCATCACCAGCCGCTTTAGCCGAGTGAGCGCGGCCAGCAGATTGTCGAATGAAAATTCCAGCTCCGAGCGATAATGCGCGCTCAGGCACATCAGCCGATAGCCAAGCGGGTGAACACCTGCGTCAACCAGCGTTTGCAAAGTGGTGAAATCGCCGGTCGACTTGCTCATCTTGCCTGAGCGTTCAACCAGAAAATTATTATGCAGCCACAGCCGCGCTCCGCTGTCTGCGCAACCGCAAAAAGCCTGATTCTGCGCAATTTCATTGGGGTGGTGAATCTCGCGGTGGTCAATCCCGCCGGTATGGATGTCAAACGGATGGCCAAGATGCTTCAGGCTCATCACCGAACATTCTAAATGCCAGCCAGGCGCTCCTTTGCCCCAGGGCGATTCCCACTCCATTTGCCGCTGCTCACCCGGCGGAGAGGCGCGCCAAATGGCAAAATCCTGCGGGTGGCGCTTGCTGTCCACTGTGTCGATCCGCCCTTGTGCTGCATCGTCGGCCGCCCCGGCGAGCCGACCATAATCAGGCACGGTTGCGGTGTCGAAATACAACCCGCTATCAAGCTGATAGCAATGTTGGGGCGCGATTTTTTCGGCAAAGTCAATCATCTCGGTGATGTGATCTGTCGCGACCGACCAGATATAGGGCGGAGTTATGTTCAACCGCGCCACATCGTGCTTGAAGGCCTGGGTGTAATGGGCTGCGATTTCCCAAATCGATTTGGCTTGGGCGGCGGCGGCTTTTTCCATCTTGTCGTCGCCTGCATCTGCATCAGATGTCAGATGCCCGACATCGGTGATGTTGATGACATGGCGCACATCGCCCCAGCCGGCTGCGGGCGCCTTCCACCGGATCACCCGGCCCAGCGTATCAGCAAAGATAAAAGCGCGCATATTGCCGATATGCTGATAATTATAAACCGTCGGCCCGCAGGTGTAGAGGCGGATATGCGCCGGATCGATGGGAACGAAGCGCTCAAGCGAGCGGCTCATGCTGTTATACAGGGCAAGGGGGGCGTTCGACATGGCGCAAGTGCATAGCCGCCTGAGCGCTGCGTCGCAATTGGCGGCCATTTCGCTTGATAATTGCCAACACCGATGATAGTGGCCGCCCAATACGGCGTAGATTATTGTCTGCGACGACCTATTCCTGTTGATCGGAGTTCTTGGCGTTTATGCAAATCATCGTTCGCGACAATAATGTCGACCAGGCGCTGCGTGCCCTGAAAAAGAAGCTGCAGCGTGAAGGCGTCTATCGCGAGATGAAGCTGCGCCGTCATTACGAAAAACCGTCGGAAAAGCGCGCGCGTGAGCGGGCAGCCGCTGTTCGCAGGGCCCGCAAGATGGACCGTAAGCGTATGGAGCGCGACGGCGTAAAGTGATCGCGTGCCGGGCGGCTTTTTGGCCCCTGGCTGATGGCGGTTTTGTCGAATCGGCCGGCAATTTGCCCGATTCGCTGGCTTTAATTTGCGACCTTGCCTGAATGCCGGGGCGGGCCGCGCGCATGCAGGAACATAGCCCATGTCCACCACCGCCGTTCCCATTGCCCCAACCAAGCGCGGGATTCTCGTCTGGCTGTGGCTGGGCATTGTCGCTGCCATTGGCGGTGGGCTTGGCTTTGCCTATATCGGCACGGCAAGTGTTATCGCGACGGATGCGGGCGCCTCGAACGAGGTGTTTTTGGCGCACAACCGCACGCAGCCTGGTGTGATGGAAACTGCATCAGGTTTGCAGTACCGCGTGCTTAAGGCAGGCGAGGGGGATCTGCACCCAACCGACGAAGATGTCTCGCTGATCCAATATACCGGCACCTTGCGCGATGGCAGCGTGTTCGATGCGTCAAAACAGCCGACGCCATTGCCCGTAGCGGGCAGCGTACCGGGCTTTTCCGAAGGGCTAAAGCTGATGCGCAAGGGGGCTAAATATCGCCTGTGGCTAAAGCCGGAGCTGGCTTATGGTGCTAATTCGCCCGACCCAGCAAAGTTGCCGCCCAATTCATTGTTGATTTTCGACGTTGAGCTGATCGATTTTCTGCCGGAAAGCGTTTTGCGTGCGGCGCAGGCTCGCCAGCAGGGCGCGGGCGGCCCGCCTTCGGGGGTTGGGGCACCGCCACTTCCCTGAGTATCGCTGCTATTCTGGTTATAGTCGGGCGGTCTCGCCGGGGCTTTGCGCCAACGCTTCGCTCCGCCGCATAACCGGGGCCGTTTGTCGAGCGCGGCGCGGAGGCAAAAGTTTTGCGCGCCGCATGGCGGCGGCAAAACCCAGCGAGCGAGATGGGTGATGAAATACCATAGCAATTACATAGGCGTTATTGGTCGCTTTGCACAAAAGCCCCACGCCGCCCCAACCATTTCTTGACGAAATTTGCCGCAGGGCCGCTGCTGATTGCAAGCGGCGCCAAGGCGGCATTGAGCGCGCCCCCGCCTTGAATTTGCTGCATTGCACTGTCATGGTCAACCGGATCGACAAGGGGCGCTGCTTCGGGACGACGCGGACCGGCTTTTGTGAAAAAGCTGCCCGACAGGCCGAAAAAAGGCAGCCTTTTCATTGTTGAGAACAGGGCATGCAGACTGGCTATGGCTACAAAGACCGAATGGATCGCAGCGCCGCCATCGATACGCGATTGCGGGGCAGCGGTGGTGTTGCGCGAGGCGGCCGCGCTCCATGCGCTGGCGGATAGCCTGGGCACGGCGTTTGAGGGGGCAGTGGAGTGCCTTGTCGCCACAGCGCGGCAGGTAGTGGTAACTGGCCTTGGTAAGTCGGGCCATGTCGCGCGCAAGATGGCCTCGACACTGGCGGCAACGGGGACACCGGCCTGTTTTGTGCACGCAGGTGAGGCCGGGCACGGTGACCTGGGTATGATCGTGCCGGGGGACGTGGTTGTTGCGCTGTCAAATTCGGGTGAAACGGCCGAGATGCGCCCTATCATCCACCGGGCAAAGCAGATTGGCGTGCCTGTTATTGCCATTGCGTCGAGGGCACAATCTTTTTTGCTGACCATGGCCGATTTTGGCCTGCGCCTGCCTGAAGTCGACGAAGCCTGTCCGCATGGTACGGCGCCGACATCTTCCACCGCGATGATGATGGCGCTGGGAGACGCGCTTGCCGTTAGCGTGATGTGGGTGCGCGAGACGACGCTGGACGATATTGCGCGGTTGCACCCTGCCGGCTCAATTGGCAACCGGCTGGCCCCGGTGGAAACTTTGCTTCGCCCGCGCGCGCGCCTGCCGGCGGTGGGGCCCGGTGCGTCGCTGCGCGATGCGATTTTGGAGATGACCTCGCATGGTCGCGGCGTGGTTTGTGTGCTCGATGAGCACGGCTTGTTGATGGGCGTCATCACCGATGGCGATGTTCGCCGCTCGATTGACGCGGTGCACGGCGTGCGCTGCGAAGATATCATGACACGCCAGCCTGTTACCGTGCGCGCAAACACCACGCGCGAAGACGCTTATCACATCATGCACGATAGCCGGGTGAATGTGCTGATTGTGGTGGATCGTGAAAATCCGCTCAGGCCGCTTGGCGTGGTTCATATTCACGATCTTGAACTGATTGCATGAAAACACCCGCAGGCGGCGATAGCGTGGCCACCATCGTCATCCCAGCGCGCTACGCCTCGTCGCGCTATCCGGGTAAGCCGCTGGCGCAGATTCGCGGTGCAGGCGGTGTGGAAAAATCGCTGATCGAGCGCAGCCATCAGGCTGCCTCATCGGTAATCGGCGGTGCGCGCGTGGTAGTGGCAACCGACGATGCGCGCATTGCCGAGGCAGCGCGCGGTTTTGGCGCAGCAGTGGCGATGACCCCGGCCGAATGCGCCAACGGCACAGAGCGGGTGGCGGCAGCCGTCGCCGGTGAGGAGGATATATCGGCGGTTATCGTCAATTTTCAGGGCGACGCATTGCTCACGCCGCCATCGCTTGTTGATATGCTTATCGCGCATATGGCGGCGCACCCGGCTTGCCCGGTGGCAACAATTGCGGTGCGCGCGTCACCTAGCACCTATGACTATCTCGTTGCCGACCAGAGCAAGGGGCGCGCAGGCGGCACCACGGTTGTTGTGGGCGAAGACGGCAAAGCCCTGTATTTTTCCAAGCGCGTGCTACCCTTTATCGCCCCCGATACACCGGCGGCAAGCCAGCCGCCAGTATTGCTGCACATAGGTATTTATGCGTATCGTGTTGGCGCGCTGCGTGAATATGCAGCGCTTGCGCCAACTATGTTGGAGCAGCTTGAAGGCCTGGAGCAACTGCGCTTTTTGTCCCATGGTATTCCGGTGGCGGTAGTTGTTGCCGAGGCACCTGCATGGGATTTGATCGAGCTGAACAATCCGGGTGATCTGGCCATTATCGAGGCGATTTTGGCAAAAAGAGGTGTGGAATGAGCGTCACTATCGGCGGGCGGCAGGTTGGCGGGGGCGAGTTGCTCGTCATTGCCGGGCCATGTGTTATCGAATCGGAAACGCTGGTCATGGAAGTGGCGGAAGAACTTGCTCAGATTGCCGACCGGCTGGGCATCATCGCTGTGTTCAAGAGCAGTTTTGACAAAGCAAACCGCAGTTCCGGCGCCTCTTTTCGCGGACCGGGGATGGACGAAGGCCTGCGCATTCTTGAAAAGGTGCGCGCGGCAACCGGCCTGCCGGTGCTGACCGATATTCACACGCCAGAACAAGCCCGCGCGGCCGGGCCGGTGGTCGATATTGTCCAAACTCCCGCATTCCTTGCAAGGCAGACCGATTTGATTGAGGCAGCTGCGGCAACGGGCAAGCCGGTGAACATCAAAAAAGCGCAGTTCATGGCACCTGGCGACATGCATCAGGTGGTGGGCAAGGCGCGTGCGGCGGCCGGTTTGGCGGGTTTTACCGAGGATAATATTCTGGTCACCGAGCGCGGAACGAGCTTTGGCTATCACAATCTTGTCGTCGATATGCGCGGCCTGGCCGTTATGGCGGAGACGGGCTGCCCGGTTGTGTTTGACGCAACCCATGCAGTGCAGCAACCCGGCGCGCTGGGAGACCGGTCGGGCGGCGAGCGGCAATATGTGCCGCTGCTGGCGCGCGCGGCGGTTGCTGCTGGGGTGGATGGTGTGTTTTTGGAAACCCACCCAGAGCCGGAAAAGGCGCTATCAGACGCTGCAACCTCCTGGCCGCTTGGTCAGCTTGAGGCATTGCTCACCACGCTTTGCCGCCTGCACGACGTTTCACGCACGCGCTGACGCGGGGCGATGATGACGCCCGTCTTGCGCATTCCGCCCTTTCCTGGCGCGCGCTTTGCCCAGCTTGGCGTAGCTGATCTGGGTGGCGGCACGCAGGATGACCCTGCCCGGTGCGCACAGTTACTTCGTCTGGCGCGGGTTGGCGGGCGTTTTTGGGCGGTGGACGACCCGTGGTCGCGCTTTGCCGGGGCGAGCGTGTGGCGGGTGGCTGCGCAGGATGAAACGGCGCTTCTCGCCCGGCTTGCCGGGCTGGCTGTGGAGACGGTGGGCGCCGGGCGCTTTGCCGATTGTGCCAGCGACCGCGGAGTTGATTTGGCGGTGCTGGTCGGCCGGCACCTGATGCAGGGCGTGCGCTATTTCAGTCCGTTTGACGGCGCACCAATTTTGCTTACTGATGCCATAGCGCTGCTGAGCATGTGGCGGCGGCTGATTGACGACAACAAGCAGCTTGGGCCGATATTGGGCATTGCCGGGTGGAAGCGGCCGACTGTTTCACCGTTGTTATGGGGTGGAGCCGCGCTGCCTGCTTATGCCCGCAATGCGCCTGACGACACTGGCGGCAAGCGCGTTGGTGTTTGGAAATCGCGCACGCCCGCGCATGTGCTGCGCCCGCTGGCAGCAGCGGGGCTTGCGCTTGCTGAGATTGAAGACGGGTTCATCCGCTCAAGCGGCCTCGGCGCAGATTGTGTGCCGCCCTTGTCGATTATCGTCGACACACAAGGCATATATTTTGACCCGTCGCAACCAAGCGCGCTGGAGGTGCTGCTCGCGCATGCGGAAATTGATGCCCCCCTGCTCGACCGTGCCAGGGCGCTGCGCGGGCGCATAGTGACAAGCGGCATCGGCAAATATGGTGCCTCGACCACGAAGCTTGGCCGGCTTGCAGAGGGGCGGCGGCACATTCTGGTTGCTGGTCAGGTGGAGGATGATCGCTCGGTGCTGAACGGCGGCGGCGCGGTGCGTTCCAACCTTGCGCTGCTGCGCTGCGCGCGGGCAGCAGAGCCAAATGCGTTCATCCTCTTTAAGCCTCATCCCGATGTTGAAGCGGGCCACCGCAAGGGGCGTGTCGCGGATGCGCAGGCGCTGGATTATGCCGATATCATCGTGCGCGACCAGCCGATGAGCGCGCTGCTCGATATGGTCGACGGCGTTCATGTCATCACCTCGCTTACCGGTTTCGAAGCGTTGCTGAGGGAAAAATCGGTGACGACGCACGGCACGCCATTTTATGCCGGCTGGGGCCTGACAACCGACCGCGCGCCTGTGCCGCCGCGCCGCGGGCGGGCCCGCTCGCTCGATGAATTGGTGGCGGCAACGCTTATTCTCTATCCGCGTTATATCGATCCGCTAACGCGGTTGCCCTGCCCGCCGGAAATCCTTGTCGAAAGAATCGCACAAGGGCTTGACGAGCAACGCTCGTTGCTCACAAGGCTGAGGCAGGTTCAGGGTAGGATAAGCAAAATGCTTTCGGGCATTTTGCCAGTAATGAGTAGGCCGCAATGAACTTTGAGGCACGCAATCGGCGTCGTTTTCTGTTTTTGCAGGGGCCGCCGGGTGATTTATTCGCCATGGTTGGCCAAAGGCTGACAGAGCTTGGCCATGCTGTGCACCGGATCAACCTGAACGGCGGTGATGAGTATGACTGGCCAGTGCGCACAACCTGCTATCGCGGGCGCCCGTCGCGCTGGCCGTTGTTCGTCCATGATTATATGGAGCAGCACCGCATTACCGATATTGTTTTTTATGGCGATTGCCGGCCGGTGCACAGCGCAGCGCACGGCATGGCCAAGTTGCGCGGCGTTGCCATTCATGTTCTGGAGGAAGGGTATATTCGGCCCGACTGGATGACATGGGAGCCAGATGGAGTGAACGGGCACTCCACACTGCCCAAAGACCCTGCCTGGTATTTGGCTGAAGCAAAAAACCTGCCACCCTTGCCCGAACTACCAGCAGTGACGGCGAGTTTTGGCCGGCGGGCGCATGACTCCTATTGGCACTACCACCGCATCGTGACGGGGCGCTGGAAATATCCATTTTACAAAACGCACCGGCCCAACTGGATTATCGGCGAAGGCTTGGGCTGGCTTGTCCGGTTCGCGCGCGCCAAGCGCCGCCGTCGGGTGAGCGCCGAGGCGCTGGAGCGGGTGTCGGGCAGGCGGTACTTTGTGTTTCCGCTGCAATTGTCGGCGGATTATCAGATCCGCATCCACTCGCCATTTGACACTATGGCGAGTGCGGCCGACATATTGCTGGGCAGCTTTGCCCGCCATGCCCCAGCAGACACTTTGCTGCTGGTGAAGGACCATCCGCTCTATTGCGGCATGGCGGATTGGGGGCGTGTGCTTGCCGCCAAGGCGCGGCGGCTTGGCATCGCAGACCGGCTTGTGCATGTATATGATGGCGATTTACCGGCGATGATCGACGCATCCATCGGCCTGGTGTGCGTCAACAGCACATCGGCCACGCTCGCGCTTGCCGCTGGCAAGCCGGTCAAAGTGCTGGGAGAGGCGGTGTACGATATTCCTGGTATTACCGATCAGCAGCGGCTGGACAGTTTCTGGTCGCAGCCCAAAGCTCCGCAAGCGGCGATTTATGAAGCGTTTCGCCGGGTTTTGCACGCGCGTTGCCTTGTGCGTGGCGGGTTGGCGAGCGCCAGTGCGGTGCAAATTCTGGTCGACGGGCTTATCGAGCGACTCGACAATCGCGTGCCCGCAGCCGGTGGCGCCAGTCCGCGTTAATGCAGGCCGGCAATCCAGCTTTCCACCTGGCGAAAATGATCTTCCCAAACAGGAGCATGAAAACCGGCCAGCCGCATAAGCTGGGCACTGCGCGGGGCGCTGTCTTTGGGTAAATAGCAGGCGATGGCGTTCACCCAGCCATCAACATCTTCCGGATGGAGATAATCGGGAATATCGCCAGCCATCTCGTGAAACACTGTCAGATCGCTCGCAATGGCCGGTGTGCCTGCTGCCAGCGCCTCTACCAGCGGCAGGCCTTGTCCTTCCACAAAGCTTGGAAACAGCAAGGCGCGCGCATGGGCGATATAGCTTGCAAGTTCAGCATCGCTGCACGCCCCGCGTTCGATGACAAAGCGGCGCAGCAAAGTATCGGTATCGAGATCATGAAAAACATCGTCCGCCGCCCAGCCGCGCGCGCCGATGATGACAAGGCGCGGCGTCTGCTCGCCCAGCCGAGCCGCAAGTCTGCGCCAAGCCTGAAGCGCCAGACGATAGTTTTTGCGCCCTTCTATCGTGCCGATCATCAAAAAATAGGGCGCGGCAATAGGGGGCAGGGCAGCGCCAAGCGGCCGCTGAACCGAAAGCGCAAGCGGCGCCACCAGCATTGGCGGCGGCGCAATCTGCTCGCGCTGTGCAAAATCCACCAGCGCTTCGCTCGTATCCTGACTATTGGCGATGATGCCGCGGCCAAGCGACAGGGCGGCCCGCATCCGCAGGCGGTGGCGCTCATCCTCACCCGCCCGGCAATAATGCGGATGGGTGATGGGAATGATGTCGTGCACATAATAGATTGGCGATACGCGCGCACCGTGCACCCAGCGGCCATGGCCGGGCAGGTCAAGCCCGGTATGGCCGACATTAAGATAGATCGCGCCGTGGCGATTATCGGCGTGCCGCCCCGGCCCGACCAGCGCGCGAGCCAGTTCTCGTGTGGCCAGGCGGCGAAAATCGGCGCGCTGTTCCAGCAGCAGGGTGGCCAGCCGCGCGGATGATTGTGGCGCGAGCACCCGCGTAAAACCACCGCGCTGCACCACGGCGAGCGCGCGATCTGCAAAGTGGCGCAAATAGGCAAGGCAGGCGCGGTCAATGCCGGTTGACGGGCTGCCGCGCCACCGCCGCCACAAAATACGGCTGATATCGATCAGCAAAGGGCGTTTCATGGGCATGATTTGAAAATTTCAGCCAGTTGCGTTGCGGTTGCGTGGTGGCGGCGTCAGCTCACCGGCTCCAGCCCGGCATCCGTCAGCCAGCCATGGCGGTGCAGATAGGCAAAAATCGGGTTGATGAGCGCGTTGCTCCAACCGCTGTTCGTTGCAAAATCTCGCTTTAGGCTGTCGTGATGTTTTTGGTGTGCGGCCGGAGACATCAACAAACCCGTGCGGCGCAGCGCCAGAATTATCCATGGGTTAGTATTGCGGTGCAGGGTGCCGTGAAAATATTGCGCAAAAGTCCCCCCCACAATCAAGCTGAGCGTGGCAGCAACCAGCCAGCCCGGCAGCGGTGCAAACGCACAGGTAATGTTGAGCAGCAGCGACACTGGCAAGGTCACCGCTGCCACGGTTGAACCAATTTGGGTGGCCATGCTCCGCCGCCCAAGCGCGTCTGGCCGCGGGTGATGGTTTTTGAAATCATAGACCAGCCGTTCAAACGCGCCTGCCCGTGCCATCACCTGCTGGCGCAAAGACTGATAGGCAGGGGCGGAACGGTCTCCAGCATAAAAATATAGCGTATGAAAGCCGATACCGGGGCGGCAGGGTCGATAATCCATGTATAAATGAACCGCGCCCGACGCAAAATCGGCCAGATACCAACCAACGAGCAGCGCAACAGGGAGCAGCCAATCGACCCGACTGATGGCAAAAGCCACATTTGCCGCAAGCGATGCGGTAAAGACCAGCAGAATGATACGCATAACCATGAGCAATTACCCTAGCAGCCCCGCTCCGGTCGGAAAATAGCCAATAGTGCTTAGGCCGCGTGAAATGTGAACGATGCCGCCAAATTGGTGCTGGTTGCCTTAGTATTTGTGTGCCCGCGTGGCGCGAGGCGCTGCCTGGGGCTTAACTTGTCGATTTTGCCGCGAAAGTGCGAGAATGGGCGCCATCCACGGTTGAATTGACATACCATCTCCGCGTGGTTTCCAGCCCCAGCGCGGTAAGGCAGCCGCTGGTATAGGCGCCGGTGTCAATGCCGATGCGGTTGGGCTGTTCATCCACGCGCGCGCTGATGGTGTGACCGTGGACGATGATCCGCTCAAACGCTGCTTGGTGGTTGAGAAATATGTCGCGAATCCAGCGCAGATCTGCCGGTTGCTGTTCGGCCAGCGGCACGCCGGGGCGGATGCCGGCATGGACAAAGGCATAGCTGCCGATCTCAATCAGATTTTCAAACCCGTTGATGAAAGCTTGGTGGTGGCCGGGCACACATTGTTGCAGCCGGGCAAGCAGCTCAGAATAGTCGAGCGCGGCATAATCTGCAGCGCCGATGCCATAGCTCAACAACGTTTCGCGCCCGCCCATAGTGCAGAAATGGCGCAGCGCCTGGACATCACCCGAAATCGCGCGGGCAAACACTTCCTCATGGTTGCCCATCAGCACGCGCACGCCGCTGGTCGATTGGGCAAGCCGGTAAACTCGCTCGACAACGCCCGCTGAGTCCGGGCCACGGTCGATAAGATCTCCCAGAAAAATGATGGTGCGATCAGCCGGGCCGCGTGCTGCATCGTCTGCGTCAATTTTCGCGAGCAGCGCATCGAGCAAATCCAGCCGGCCATGCACATCGCCAATGGCATAGAGCCGCCGTCCGCCGGGAATGGCAGCAGGGGCCGGCCTGTGCGCCGGGCGGAGCAGGCGCGTCAACACCGTCCAGGGCAGATCAGCTCGCCAGCCTAAGATCGCGCGGCGGCACAGCAGGTGCGGGCTGATCGGGCCAGATGCCGCGGCTATCATAGACGAGCTTGGTCGCGCGTTCATCAACCGGCACAGATTTGAAGACATCATGGTCAACCAGCACAACCATAATCGGGCAGGTTTCGATTGCAGTGTCGATGTCGATCAACTGCGCGCCCGTGCCATCAAATGCGGCAGGCAGGGTGTTTGCATAGGGCTCGACAATGCGCACACGCTCTCCAAAGCGCGCGGCAAGCTCGGCTGCAACCATAAGCGCGGGGCTTTCGCGGAAATCGTCGATATTTGCCTTGAAGGCAAGGCCAAGGCACGCAACCGGAGCGCCCGGCAACCGCTCCATCAGCGCAGCGGCGCGGCTGACAGTGTGGCCAACCTTGCCGTCATTCACCTCGCGCGCGGTGCGGATGAGTGGTGTATGATCTGGCGCGGCGCTGACGAGAAACCATGGGTCCACTGCAATGCAATGCCCGCCGACACCGGGGCCGGGCGAAAGAATGTTGACGCGCGGGTGCCGGTTGGCCAGCCGGATAACCTCCCACACATCGACACCCATTTCACCGGCAACCAGATCAAGCTCATTGGCAAAGGCAATGTTCACATCGCGAAAGGCGTTTTCGGTGAGCTTGGTCATTTCTGCCGCCCGGCTTGTGGTGGTAACACAAGCGCCGCGCACAAAGCGGCGGTAAAAGGCAAGCGCCTTGCGCGCGCACCGGGGTGTAATGCCGCCAATCACGCGGTCATTATCGATAAGTTCAACCAAAATCCGCCCCGGCAGCACCCGCTCGGGGCAATAGGCAATGGCGATATCGGCGCTCTCCCCGGTTTTGCCGGGCACTTTTAAATCAGGGCGCAGTTGCGCCAGCAAATCGCGGACTTTTTCGGTTGTGCCGACAGGGGAGGTGGACTCAAGTATCACCACGTCACCCACCTTCAGCACAGCGGCAATGGTGGTCGCGGCTTGCAGCACATAGCCGATATTGGGCGCATGGTTTTCAGCAAAGGGCGTAGGCACGGCGATGACGAATATATCGGCCGGCGCAATGCTGGTCGACGCGCGCAAATTACCCCGCGCGACAACGCCAGACACCAGCCCGTCCAGGTCAACTTCCTCGATATGCACCTTGCCGGAATTGACCGTGTCGACGACATGGCCTGACACATCGACACCCAGTACCTGCGCACCGGTGCGCGCAATCACGGCAGCGGTTGGCAGGCCGATATAGCCAAGACCAAGAACAGCGACCTTCAGATCAGCGGCTGAAACCATGGGCGATTACTTTCACAATCCGTTGTGCTGCGTTGCCGTCGCCAAAGGGATTGTGGGCGCGCGCCATCGCTTGGTAGGCGCCATTGTCGTCAAGGAGGGTGAAGATTTCGGAAACGATGCGCATTTCTTTGGTGCCAACCAGCCTGGCCGTGCCTGCCGCCACGCCTTCGGGCCGCTCGGTCGTCTCACGCATGACAAGCACCGGCTTGCCAAGCGCGGGCGCTTCTTCCTGTACGCCGCCAGAATCGGTGAGGACGATGTGGCTCATCCCCAGCGCGCGGACGAAATGGGGGTAATCGAGCGGGTCGATGCGGGCGATGTTGTCGGCATGGCCCAGCAGCGCATCCATCACCGCCACGACATTGGGGTTGGGGTGCACGGGAAAGAGTATTGCAACGTCGGGCCGGGTGGCGATGTGCGCAATGGCGCGAGCGATATTTTCCATACCGCCGCCAAAATTTTCGCGCCGGTGGGTAGTAACAAGCACGATGCGCCTGCCCGCAAAACGCGCGGCAACCCCGTCCAGCCCGGAGGCGAGCGATGGGTTGGCGGCAATCCGTGCACGGGTGGCGTGCAGCGCGTCGATCACCGTGTTGCCGGTGACATGCACTGTGCTGGCTGCAATATTTTCGCGCAACAGCGCGTCGGCGGCGGTTTGGGTTGGGGCGAAATGTTGGTCGGCAATCGGCGCAACAATCCGCCGGTTCACCTCTTCGGGAAAAGGGTGGTAAATATCGCCTGAGCGCAAACCCGCCTCAACATGGCTGACGGGGATCCGCCGGTAATAGGCCGCAAGCGCGCCCACCATGGCGGTGGCTGTGTCCCCCTGTACGACAACCCGGTCGGGCTGTTCGGCGTCCATCACCGCGCCAAGGCTGGTAAGCAGGCGCGCGGTCAACCGGTCAAGCGTCTGGCCTGGCTCCATTAAATCAAGGTCGATATCGGGCGCGATGCCGGCAATTTCCAGCACCTGATCGAGCAGTCCGCGGTGCTGCGCGGTGACACATACCCGCACCACCATGCCCGGCTCGGCGTTCAGCGCGTGGATTACGGGGAATAATTTGATCGCCTCTGGCCGGGTGCCAAAGACCACCAATATTTTTGCCGCAGCTTGGGTTGTTTGCTCATTTGCCATGGCTTTGCTCCGTACCCATCCGCTCTTAAAGCCGCGCTAACGCATATGCCGCCAAACCGATGAGCGATTTACCTCATGCCGTATTGCGATATAGGGGCGCTCAATGCGAGGGGGCGGTATGAGAGATGGCAAGATGAAGGAGGGTAGCATGACGATCAAGCCGCTGCGCAAGGCAGTGTTTCCGGTGGGCGGGCTTGGCACGCGCTTTCTCCCCGCGACTAAGGCAATGCCAAAGGAAATGCTGCCGGTGGTCGACAGGCCGCTTATCCAATATGCTGTTGACGAGGCGATTGAGGCAGGCATCGAGCAGTTGATCTTCGTCACCGGGCGCGGAAAATCGGCGATCGAGGATCATTTCGACATCGCCTATGAGCTTGAGGCGACCATGCGCGGGCGTGGCAAATCGCTCGATATTTTGGATGCGACACGGCTAAAGCCAGGCGCGGTTGCCTATGTTCGCCAGCAAGAACCGTTGGGACTTGGCCACGCTGTGTGGTGCGCGCGCGACATTGTGGGGGATGAACCGTTCGCCATTTTTCTGGCCGACGAACTGATGATGGGCACGCCAGGTTGCATGAAGCAGATGGTGGACGCCTATGCCCGTGTCGGCGGCAATATGGTTTGTGGCTATGAGGTGCCCGACAATGAAACCGACCGATATGGCATTGTCGACCCAGGCGCTGTGAATGGCCCGCTTGTTGAGGTGAAGGGGCTGGTTGAAAAGCCAAAGCCGGGTACAGCGCCATCCAATCTCATGATTCCGGGCCGCTATATTTTGCAGCCAGAGGTAATGCGCGTGCTCGAAACCCAAGAAAAAGGGGCCGGCGGCGAGATTCAGTTGACCGACGCCATGGCGCAATTAATCGGCAAGCAGCCATTTAATGCCTTTCGCTTTGGCGGTGCGCGATATGATTGTGGTGACAAAGCGGGCTATATTCAGGCCAATTTTGCACTTGCGCTCGAACGGGCGGATATCGGCCCGGCGGTGCGGGATTTTGCGGTGGCCTGCCTTGCCAAAGGGTGAAAGGCCGCGCGGGTTATAGCGTTACCAGCTGATCATCGGCCAGGGTCGCCAACAGCGCCATCAGCCCGCCCGCTTGTGCGCTGGCCACAAGCTCAGCCATGGTCAGCCCGCTTATCGCCATGCCCGTCTGGCAGGCCCAAAGCTCGGCCCGACTTTCAGCGGCCATGGCGAGCATTGCCAGCCTGTCGGGCAGGCCCGCCATTGCAAGGCGCGCCGCGTCATCATCGTCGCGCGGTGCGTGCGCAAGCAGCGCAACCGCATCCTCATGGCAATAAATGCGCGCGCGCTGGCCAAGGGCTGTAGCGGCCAGCGCAAGAGAAAGCGCTGCACGCATATTGGCAGCGCCTGCCGATATCAGCATAATGGTGACCCCGCGTGCCAGCATTATCGCGCCTGGCCGCAAGCAGCGCAGCCAGGGTCTTTTGGTAAAACAATCGTGCGGAAGCGAAAATCGAGCGCGTCGACCAGCAGTAGCTGCCCGGCGCTGTCTGCGCCAAATGGCATGAGCGCGCGCATCACCTCCAGCGCGGCCAGGCTGCCCAGCACCCCGGTCATCGCACCCAGCACCCCCTCCTCGGCGCAGCTTGTGCCGGGCCGTTCAGGTTCATTGCCAACAAAGCACCGGTAGCACGGCCTGTCCGCTGCCCAGCCCCGAAAGACACCAAGCTGCCCTTCAAATTGGGCAACAGCGGCCGATACTAGCGGGATTTGCGCTGCAAGCGCGGCATCGGCCACGGCCAGCCTTGTAGTAAAATTGTCGCACCCGTCGAGCACAACATCGGCGCTGTTGAGCAGCTTTGCGGCGTTTTGCGCTGTGATTCGCGTGTTGTGCTGCACCACGGCGACATCTGGGTTCAGCCGGGCGACCGCGCTGGCCGCTGCCTGCGCCTTGGCGGTGCCGATATCGCTGGTTGTAAACAGGGTTTGGCGTTGCAGGTTGGAAAGTTCTACACGGTCGTCATCGATAATCGTCAGCCTGCCAATGCCTGCCGCCGCCAGATACTGGATTGCCGGGCTGCCAATGCCGCCGGCCCCCACCACCGCGACATGCGCCGCCATAAGCCGGGCTTGGCCTGCGCCGCCAATTTCTTTCAGCACCAGGTGCCGGGCATAACGATCAAGTTGTGTGTCGCTCAGCATTGCCGCTGCTATATGCCCGTGGAGCCAAACCCGCCCATGCCGCGTGCCGTTTTGGCGGAAAATTCCTCCACCACCGCAAATTCCGGCCGTAAAATGGGCAAAAACACGAGTTGCGCAATCCGGTCTCCTGGCGCAATCGTCAACGGCTCACTCCCCGGCGGGGTGCGCAGCCAGGCGCTGATAAAAATCTGGTTGGCATAATCAGCATCAATCGTACCCACAGCTTGCCCCAGCACCAGCCCTTTTTTGTGGCCAAGGCCAGAGCGCGCGAGCAAAAAGGCAACCATGTTCGCATCGTTCATCAACACAGCGATGCCCGACGGGATGAGGATGGCGGGGGCTTGCGGCTGAAGCGTTATGGGTGCCTCGATGCAGGCGTGCAGGTCAACGCCGGCTGATTGCGCGGTCTGATAACATGGCAGGCCCCAGATTTTCAGGCGCGGATCGAGAATTTTCAGCTCGATGGTTGGTGAAAGGTTCATGGGATATTCCCTGCTATCGTCGCGCGATTGGCCAGTGCATCGGCAATGCGTGCCGCAAGGCTGCGCGCGACATCGGCCTTGGCGGCAGCGGGCCAGCTTTCGACGCTGTCTGCGGTAATCAGATGCACCCGGTTCGTGTCTCCCCCCATCACATCGCCCGACACATCGTTGGCGACTATCCAGTCTGCCCCTTTGCGCGCCCGCTTGGCGGTGGCGTGATCGATCACATGCTCTGTCTCGGCGGCAAAGCCGATGAGAAGCGCCGGGCGGCGCGGGTCGCGGGCAAGCTCGGCCAGAATGTCGGGATTTTCAACCAGGCTGAGCGCGGGGGCGCCGCCGTTTGCGGCCTTTTTAATCTTTTGCGGCGCGGTCTCGACCCGCCAATCGGCAACGGCGGCAACCATGACGGCGGCATCCGCCGGCAGCGCGGCCTGCACGCCGGCGGCCATTTGCAATGCGGTCTCAACATCCACCCGGTCAACGCCCGGTGGGGTTTCAAGCGCCACCGGCCCGGCAACGAGGGTGACGCGCGCGCCCAGCGCCGCCAGAGCAGCGGCAATGGCGAAGCCTTGCTTGCCCGAAGACCGGTTGGCGATGTAGCGCACCGGGTCAACCGGCTCGTGCGTTGGCCCGGCGGTGATGATGATGTGGCGCCCGCTCAGCCGGCCGGTGTCTGGAGTGCAGGCAAGCGCTTCCTCTATCGCCGCCATAATGGCCGCCGGCTCGGGCAGGCGGCCGGGGCCAAACTCGCCGCACGCCATTGGCCCTTCATCCGGCGTCATTACCGCAACGCCATCGGCGCGCAATCGTGCCACGTTGCGCTGCGTCGCCATGTGCTGCCACATGCGCACATTCATGGCGGGCGCCACCAATACCGGCTTGTCGGTGGCAAGCAGCAGCGTGGTGGCGAGATCATCGGCAATGCCCGCTGCCATTTTTGCCATCAAATCGGCCGTGGCGGGCGCAACCACCACCAGATCGGCTTCGCGGCTGAGCTGGATATGGCCCATTTCGGCCTCGTCCTTCAAATCCCACAGGCTGGTGTGCACGGGGTGTTCGCTCAGCGCGGCCAGCGCCATGGGCGTGACGAAATGCGTGCCGCCGGCTGTGAGTACGCACCGCACCGCAATGCCGCGCCCGCGGCACAGGCGGATAAGCTCGCACGCCTTATAGGCCGCAATGCCGCCGCCGACGATGAGCAGGATATGTTTTGTCTCTGCCACGCTGCGCTGCGCTCCCTATTCGACCCGCTTTGTTACGATGATGCGGCGCGAATTGTTTGCCGCCCAGGCAATATCGCGCAACCCGTCTGGCACAAATATCAGTCCTATCAGGCTTAGCGGCGCCGCCATCAACCCCCAATAGGGCGTATCGGCGCGGCAGAACAGCGCGATGAGCACGCCATAGCCGCCAAGCACCAGCCCGGTGCGCACCGCCAGCGGATCACGCCACACAGCCCAGCCCGCCAGCCCCAGCAGCGCCAGTGGTGCAGCCAGCACCAGCGGCAGGGCGGCAAGCGCGGTTTCCTGAGCGACTGTCTTGGCAAAAAAACCGGGTCCGAGCAGCGCGTTCCAGCCAGGGCTTGCGGCATCGCTCGCCATGACCACCATGCCCCAGGCGCGCGCGTGCAGCGCAACCATGGCGGCAAACACCACAAGCGCAAATGCCCAGCCCATAGCCTCGCGTCGCTGCCGGCTGAGCACCGCGCACCCCAGCATCACCAGTGCATAAACGACCGCCGTTTCGCGGATAAGCATGGCGCACAGGCCAATCGCCACCGGCTCCACCCAGCGGCCCGGCCGCCACCACCCCAGTGACAGCGCAATCAGCAGCCCGGCCCAAATCTCGTGAAAGGTGACAAGGTCGGGTCGCAGGCACACCATCGCCCCGCACCCCAGCAGCAATAATGCCAAAATGCGCGGAAAAACCGCGGAAAAAGCCCGGCGCATCTGCCGATACCAGGCCAGCGCCACCAGCGCTGCCAGTCCATAAAGCAGCGCAAGCGTAGCAAAATCGGGCAGGGCGGCCTGCACCAGCGCAAGCGTTGGCAGGCGCATTGTCATAAAGGGGCGTAGCGGATAGCCGCCCGCCCGCTGCGCGTCGGCTGCAATGGTGTAGTAATTTTCGCCTGTCCGCACACCTGCCACAATGCGTTGATACAACAGCACGTCCGACTGTGCCTGAGCGCCCTCTGCTGGAACCGGTGGCCTGGGTGTGTCGGGCGCATCGACCGCGGTGAGCGCAACCACCACTATCAGCGCCAGCAACAGCAGCAGCGCCCGGCCTGCGGTTCGGTGCACCCCGGCAAAACGGGTGGGGCGCGCAAGCCACAAGGGGGCAGGGCGGGCCATTGTCAGTGCAGCATAGCCCATGTCGCCGCCACACCTGCGCCTGCGGCCAGTAGTGCAACCAGCGTATAGCGCCAGCCGCTGCCAAACCGCACAGGCGTCACGGGTTTTAGCGGTGGAGAAGGCGGCGCGCCGCCGGGTGCGGGAAATTGATGCTCGATCCGGCGGATAAGCTCTGGCAGCCCGGCCAGCGTGCGCACATCCTTTATCAGCCGGTCCGCCACTGCCGCTTCTGGGCCAAGTTCGGTGCGGATCCACTCGCGCACAAACGGTTCAGATGTTTCCCACATGTTAAGATCAGGATCGAGCGCGGTGGCCACGCCCTCCACCATTACCATGGTTTTTTGCAGCAACAGCAAATGTGGCTGCGTTTGCATGTCAAAATCGCGGGTGATGTTGAACAGCCCGTCGAGCATCATGCCAACCGACATGTCCTTCACGGCGAGCCCGCGCATCGGCTCGCCCACCGCGCGCAGGGCGGTGGCAAATTCCGCCACATTATGGTGCGGCGGCACATAGCCTGCCTCAAAATGAATTTCGGCCACCCGCCGGTAGTTGCCAGTGATAAGGCCATAAAGAATTTCAGCCAGCCAAACGCGCGCGCGCCGGTCGATCCGCCCCATTATGCCAAAATCTATGGCCGCCAGCCGGTTGCCGGGCAGCGCAAATAAATTGCCCTGGTGCAAATCGGCATGGAAAAACCCTTCGGCAATTGCCTGACGCAAAAAGGCGTGGACGAGCACATGCGCCAGCCTTGCCGGATCATGCCCGGCTGCCAGCAGCGCGGCCCTGTCGGCAAGCTTGATACCTTCGACCCATGCCAGCGTCATTACCCGCCCGGTGGTGCGCTGCCAGTCGATATCGGGCACGACAAAATCTGGCTCCGCGGCCATGGCTTCGGCCAGTTCAGAGGCAGAGGCTGCCTCGCGCCGCAGGTCCAGTTCGCGCGCGGTCCAGCGCTTGAAGGTTTCGATCACCAGCCGGGGGCGCAGCCGGGTCAACTCGCCGCCCATCGCCTCTAGCTGCGCGGCTGCCCATTCATAGGTGTCGATGGCGCGGGCAAATTCCGCCTCAACACCGGGGCGCAGCACTTTTACTGCCACGTCGCGTCCGTCAAGCGTCACTGCGCGGTGCACCTGCGCGATAGAGGCAGCGCCAACCGGCACAGGGTCGATCGACCTGTAAAGCTCGTTGAGCGGGCGGCCAAAGCTGGCGAGCATTGCCTGTTCGATCACGGCAAAGGGCACTGGCGGCAGCGCATCTTGCAGGCGGCGCAAATCAATGGCGGCGGCCTCGCCAATAATGTCGGGTCGGGTGGCCAGCGTTTGCCCCAGTTTGATCGCGGCCGGGCCAATTGCCTGCAACGCATCGGCATAAGCAGGTGTTGTGGGCACGCGCGCGCCAAACCGGGCGATGCGGCACAAACGGCGTACAGCGGCAGGGGTGTCGGTGTCGCGCTCAATGCCCCGCAGCGCGCCGTGGCGAGCCAGAATGCGGCCCCATTTCAGCACGCGCCACAGGTGGATGGCTGGCGCGGTCATGCGTTCAGCGCCCCACCAAGTGCGCCGGGCGCGGCATTTTTTGCCAGCATGGTCAAATCTTCCACCCGCTGTGAATGGCAACCAGCCCGCCCAGCACCGGCTCCACCTTGGTTTGCACAAAACCCGCCTCGGCGATCATCGCCTCAAAGCGCGCCATGTCGGGGAAGCGGCGGATCGATTCGATGAGATAGCGGTAGCTGTCTTCATCGCGCGCCAGCAATTTGCCCAGCTTTGGCACCAGATGGTGGGAATAGGCATCATACAACTCGGCAAAACCGGGCCACAAGGTGGTAGAAAATTCGAGGCAGAAAAACCGCCCGCCGCGCCTGAGCACCCGGTGGGCCTCGCGCAGCGCTGCGGGAATATCGGTGACATTGCGGATGCCAAAAGCAATTGTATATCCGTCAAAAAACCGGTCGGGAAACTGGAGCGCTTCGGCATTCGCCTCAGTCCATACCAGCCCATCTATGCCGCGCTTGGCGGCACGCCCCATGCCAATTTCGAGCATGGCCGGGTTGATATCCGCCACGGTGATGCCCGCGCCCGACGGCGCCATGCGAAAGGCAATGTCGCCGGTGCCGCCTGCCATGTCGAGCAAATTTTCGCCTGCGCGCGGCTTTACCCGGCGGACAAACCGGTCCTTCCACAGCCGGTGCATGCCCGCTGACATGGCGTCATTCATCAGATCATAAGAGCCGGCAACGCTGCTGAACACCGCGCCGACACGGGCGGTTTTTTCGTCGCGCGCTATGTCTTCATAGCCAAAGGATACGGTGTCGTTCATGCGCCCGCTCTAGCTTGGCCTTGTGAGCGGAGCAAACCCAACCTAGCAGCTAAATGCGCAAACGACCAAAACCTTGCCACCCGCCCCCGCGCGACGAGGAGATGCAATGCCCGAATTGCCCGAAGTGGAAACCACCGTGCGCGGCCTTGCCCCGGTGCTAAAGGGCGCAACCATTGCCTGTGTTACGGTGCACCGGGCGGGCCTGCGCCGGCCGTTTCCGCAGGATTTGGGCCAAAGGCTGACGGGCGCTGTGGTGACGAGCCTTGGCCGGCGCGCAAAATATGGGCTGATCGACACCAACCGGGGCGATACGCTGGTTTTTCATCTCGGCATGTCGGGGCGGTGGCGAATCGATCCGGGTGCAGATTTGCGCCATGACCATTTGATGATTGAAACCCTGGCGGGCCACCGGCTTGCGCTCAACGATCCCAGGCGATTCGGCTCGGTAGACCTTGTGCGCACCGAGGCGCTTGCTCTGTGGCCCGCCCTTGCCGCCATGGGGCCAGAGCCACTTGGTGCTGAGTTTAGCGCCGGGCACCTTGTGGCAGCGTTTGCCGGGCGGGCAGCGCCGGTGAAAGCCATGTTGCTTGACCAGCGCGTGGTGGCCGGGCTTGGCAATATCTATGTGTGCGAGGCGCTCCACATGGCAAAAATTGCGCCGTCCTGTCCGGCAGGTCAGATCGATGCTGCCCGGCTCTCCGTACTTGTCGAGGCGATTCGCGAAGTGCTGGCCGCCGCGATTGAGGCGGGCGGATCGACCTTGCGTGATTATGCCCGGCCAGATGGGGAACTGGGGTATTTTTCCAGGCAATGGCAGGTTTATGGCCGTGCGGGCAAGCCGTGTGGCTGCGGCGCGCCGGTGTTGCGCCGGGCAGAGGGCGGGCGCTCCACCTACTGGTGTGCTCAGTGCCAGTGTTGAATCGGTTGACCAATCGCAGATGAGTGGCTAAAGGCCGCGCTTTCCATGGGCGTATGGAAGCACATCCGCTGCGCCCTTTTCCATTGCAAAGGTTCGAGGACAGCATGGCGAATACGCCACAGGCGAAAAAGCGTATCCGGCGGAACGACCGCCGTGCGGAAATCAATACCAACCGGGTCGGCCGGATTCGCACCTTTGTGAAAAAGGCCGAATCGGCGCTCGAATCGGGTGACAAGGCCGCAGCTGCGGTCGCACTGGCTGCGGTGCAGCCTGAGCTGGCGCGTGGCGTTGCCAAGGGTGTGCTCCACAAGAATACCGCCTCGCGTAAATTTGCCCGGCTGACAAAGCGGCTGACCGCGCTCGCCTAACTAGCTGTTGGTGTTACAATTAGGCGCCTGCCGGACGATGTTCGGCGGGCCTTTTTGTCTTGCGGTGCCAAATTTGTTGCACCCGCGAGAGAAATACCGTGCAGCCACCCGGCCTTTTGCCAGCAAAAATGGCAAACGCAGCTTTGACCACGATTCGCGGCACCTGTAATCTGGCTGCAACATAAATATCGTTTATTTTCAATAGATTATTAAAAAAACAACGCGTTTCCTTGGTTCGTTTCGTGTCAATCCCGTTTATTTCAGATTCTTGACGATTGCGCTCTTGATCGACTCAGCCAGTCGCCCCTAATCAGGTCGAACCGCGGCAAGCCTGTTGGTCGTGGAACCGGACAAGCACCACCATGGGCCAGGGGCCATGTTCCGGTATTGGGGCTTTATTGCCAGTAGAATCATAGCCGTTTCGGCACTGCGCCGGCGCGTTGGGGAGAGTTTTTGCGTGACGAATGGCGGTGCGGGTTCAACGATTGGGGGGAGCGATGTCGAAAACGCCTGGGCGCGTATTCGCACGGGCCTGCGCGAATCGGCTGGCGCCCGGCTGTTCGACCAATGGCTAAAGCCGCTGGCGCTGGCCCGCTCCGACAGTGCCGACCAGATATGCCTTACCTTGCCATCGGCATTTATGACCAACTGGGTCCGTAACCATTATGGTGAGCGGCTGGCGCGCGAATTTTGCGACCTGCTGCCCGCTATCCGCAGCGTGGTGATTGAGACCGCCTCGCCGCTCGCCGCGCTGCCGGTGCTGGCGGCGGAGGATTTTGCGCCGGCCAGCGCGGCTGTGGCGCCGCAGCCAGCGCGTGCGGCCGCTGCACCGGTCGCAAGCGCTGAGCGCCCTGCTTTTGATCCGCGCTTCACTTTTGATCATTTTGTCGTCGATGGCTCGAACCGGGTGGCCTTCAACGCCGCGCGCGCGCTGGCTGAGCCCGGTGCGCCGCGTTTCAGCCCGTTGTTTTTGCACAGCGGCACCGGCATGGGCAAAACACACCTGATGCATGCAACGGGCGCTGCTTTTCTGGCCGCGCACCCTGGTGCTGCCGTCATCATGATGCCCGCCGAGCGCTTCATGTTTGAATTTGTGCAGGCGCTGCGCGCGCGCGATACTTTTGCCTTCAAGGCCCGGCTGCGCTCGGTAGATTTGCTGATGATTGACGATCTTCAGTTCATTGCTGGCAAAGATGCCACGCAGGAAGAGTTTTTCCACACGATCAACGAGGTGATGAGCGCAGGCAAGCGCTTGCTTGTCAGCGCTGACCGTGGCCCGCAGGGGCTGGATGGGGTGGAGGCGCGCATCGTTGCGCGGCTGGGGTCGGGCTTTGCCGCCGATATCAAGCCGGCGGATCTGGCGCTGCGCCGGGTAATTTTGGCACGCAAACTGGCCGATATGCCGGGTGCGCGCGTGCCAGATGATGTGCTTGAGCTGCTTGCGCAACGGATGACAGCCAATATCCGCGAGCTTGAAGGCGCGCTCAACCGCATTGTCGCCTATGCGCAGTTGACGGGTGAAACGATCGATATGGATTTTGCCGCCGCCACGCTTGGTGATGCATTGCGCGGTGCGCAAAAGCGCGTGACGATTGACGATATTCAGCGCGCGGTTTCGACTTATTTCGATTTGAAGCCACTGGAGATGGTTTCGGCCCGGCGCGCGCGCGCGGTGGCCCGGCCGCGGCAGATTGCCATGTATCTGGCAAAAAGGCTGACGACGCGCTCGCTGCCCGAAATTGGCCGTAAATTTGGCGGGCGCGACCATTCCACCGTCATTCACGCGGTGCGGCGGATCGAAGAACTGCGCGATAGCGACCATGATGTCGACAGTGCGGTGCGGCTGCTGCTGCGCGACTTGCAGGGCTGATCAACGCCGGGTCTTGTGAGCAGCCGCACACGCGCCACTCGCTGTGGCAAAGCGACCTGACGTGATAAATGCTCTGCTGGTGGCGCATGATGACGGTGCTGCGGGGGGCAACCCGCCATCGACGCGGCTTTGCGTGACCAACCTTTGCGTGAAACGCACCCTTAAAAAACCGCAAGCCTGAGAGCAGGGGCCCGGCCCAAATCAACGGGTGCAATAGCGGGCACATTGTCGACCAGTGGGCGGATGCGCACTTGCGCTCACCGCCGACTGGTCTTGTGATGTTAACGCTTGGCTTGCGGGGCGATGGTGATCTTCACCGTCTCGCCGGAATTGCCGGGAAAGCCTGTAAACATTGCCTCCACCAGATTAGGCACCAGATGCGGCAGGTCATTATCGGTTGATTGTGCGCGGGCGGTGCCTTCAAAAACGCGCTGGCCATTGTCTGTCCGGTTGATCTGCAGGTCGAGCGCGCTGGTATAGACCGTATAGCTGCGCACATCGTTGAAGCCGCCGCCAAACAGGAACGGATCGTTAAAGCCATAAATAAACCCGTGGCGCCCATAAAAACCATAGGGATAGCCATAGCGGCCATAGCCAAAGCCACCATAGCGGCCATAACCAAAGCCACCATAGCCAAAGCCACCATAGCCAAAGTCGGACTGCACCCGCTCGCGGCCATTATCGACGCCATAGTTGAGCTTTACTACCAAATCGGCCTGGGCGGGGTTTTCGGCCGGGCGATAGCCCTGCGCCACCAGCCGGGCAGCCACAAGCTGTGCATAATGGCCAAATTCAAGCCCACCCTGCAACTTGGGGTCCGATGCCTCGACCACAAAGCTCTGCCCGCTGAGTGGTGGCAAAGCGGCAAAGCGCGAAACCTTGGCGCTGAACTGCTCGGCGCAGCCCGGCAGTGCGAGCGACATGGCGACAGCAAGAATTAGTTTTTTCATGGCGTTACCCTTGGTTGCACGCCGTGAGCGGCGCGCGCTTTACTAAAGATTACTATTTCACAGCCTTGATGAATAGGGGTTGAACATAAAGCCGCTCGCAAGCGTGGCACGTCGCCTGTTATATTTGTAAACCAATGGCTTGCTGGGCCGCGGCCAGCGTGGGTGCAGCAAGCGCGCGAGCACGCTGCGCGCCTGCAACAAGGCTGTCGGAAACGGCCGCTCTGTCCGCCAGCAGCAGCGCCAGCCGCTCGCGAATGGGCGCCAGCACTGCAATGGTGAGGTCGGCAAGCGCGGGCTTGAAGGCACCAAAGCCCTTGCCGGCAAATTCTGCCAGCACCGAATCGGGCGCCTGAGCGGACAGCGCTGCATAAATCGTCACCAGATTGCGCGCCTCTGCCCGCCCGGCCAGCGCTGCCATCGAATCGGGCAGCGGCTCGGCATCGGTTTTGGCCTTGCGGCATTTTTGCGCGATGAGATCGTCGCTGTCGACAAGGTTGATCCGCGCCATGTCGGATGGGTCTGATTTGGACATTTTGGCCGCGCCATCCCGCAGGCTCATAATGCGCGGTGCAGCTGTGCTGACAAGCGGCTCTGGCAGCGGGAAAAGCTCCACGCCAAAATCGGTGTTGAACTTGGTTGCAATGTCGCGCGCCAGCTCCAGATGTTGTTTTTGGTCCTCACCCACCGGAACATGGCTTGCGCGGTACAAGAGCACATCGGCCGCTTGCAACACCGGATAGCCGAAATAGCCAACGCTTTGCCCGGCCCCGTCCTTGCCGGCCCCGTCCTTGCCGGCCTTGTCCTTCCACTGGGTCATGCGGTTGAGCCAGCCCATCCGCGCGGTGCCGTTCAATATCCAGGCAAGCTCGCTATGCGCGGGCACGCGGGCCTGATTGAACAAGATGGATTTTGCCGGGTCAATCCCCGCCGCGATGAGCGTTGCGGCCATTTCCACCGTGTTGGCGGCCAGTTCGGCGGCGATGACGGGTTGGGTCAGCGCGTGAAGATCTGCCAGGAAAAACAGGCACTCCCCGCCATCTTGGGCGACCTGATCCTGCATGGCGACCCATTGCTTTATCGCGCCAAGATAATTGCCAAGGTGAAGATTGCCGGTAGGCTGAATGCCGGAAACAACGCGCATTGAAAATCCTAATCTGTGCTGTTCGCCGCGCGCCGCCGCATCAGCGCGTGAATATCGCGCAACCGATAGGCGCCGGTTGCAAAACAGGCCAGCCCGTAGATCACCACCCCTGCGCCAACAAGCATGGCCAGCCCCAGATAGCGCCCGGTAACGCCGCCGCGCAACCAGGGATCGAGCAGCTCTTCGCCGGCATAAAGCGCACCCCCCATCGCCACAGCGGCAAGTGCCAGCCTGGGCAGGCGCCGGGCAAGTTGCGCATCGGCAACAAAATGGCCCCGCTGCACCAGCGTATAATATAGCATTGCCACGTTGATGGTCGAGGCAAGCGCGGTTGCAAGCGGCGGGCCGATATGGCCGATAAGCGGAATAAGGGTGAGATTGCCAATGATGTTGACGACGATCGAGACCATCGCAAAGCGCACCGGTGTACGCGTGTCGCCGCGCGCATAATAGCCCGGTGTCAGCACCTTGACGAGCACATAGGAGGGCAGACCGATGGAAAATGCGCTGAGCGCCCAGCCACAGCGGCGTGCGTCTTCAAGAGTGAAATGACCATAGGCAAACAGCCCGCGCACAATAGGCTCTGCCACCACAATAAACGCAACCGTCGCTGGCAAGGTGAGGAACAGCGCAAGCTCAATTCCGCGATTTTGCGTCTCCATCGCCGCTGTGTCCTGCCCGCTCGACAACAAGCGCGAAACGGTGGGGAGCAAAATTGTCCCAAGGCCAATACCGATTAGCCCAAGCGGCAGCTGGTTTAGCCGGTCTGCATAATAAATGTAAGTAATTGAACCAGATGCCAGCAATGAGCCGGCAAGCGAGGTGGAAATGAGCAGGTTGATTTGCGCGGCGCCAGCACCGGCTGCTGCAGGAAGGATGAGCCGAAACAACTCGCGCATTTCAGCATCAATATGCGGTAGCCGCAGCCGCACCCTGACCCCTGCCCGCCGGCACGCCCAAATGAGCCAGCCAAGCTGCAGCACCCCGCCCGCTGTAACCGCCATCGCCTGTACGCGCGCGGTTTGATAAACATCGGGCCCGTGGAAAAACCACAGGCCAATAATCATCGCGATATTGAGCAAGATGGGCGCTGCGGCATTCACCCAAAAGCGGTTGAGCGAATTGAGAATGCCCCCCAGCAGCGACGCAAGGCTGATGAGCGCCAGATAAGGCAGCGTGATGCGCGATAGCTCCACCGCATAAGCAAATTGCGCTGGGCTTGGGTGCTGGCGCGCAAAGCCACCGGACAGCAAATAGGTAATCGGCCAGGCCGCGATGAGCAATATGGCGGTAAAAACCACAAGCACCGGCAGCAGCACCGCCAGCGCACGCTCAGCAAAAGCATAACCCTCGTCCAAACCACCATGGCCGGCGGCCTTTTTGTTGAACATGGGGATGAAGGCGGCCGAAAACGCGCCTTCGGCAAACAGTGCACGAAACATGTTGGGCAAGCGAAATGCCACGCCGTTAAACGCATCCGACGCAAAGCCCGCGCCAACATAGCGCGCAGCCAGTGTATCGCGCACCAGCGCAAGAACCCGGCTGACGAGCGTCAGCCCGCCAACCGAGCCGAGCGCACGCGCCAGGTTCATGGGCAGCACCTGGCGGGCGCGGGGTCAGGCGTGGCCAGCATCCTCGGATGGCATTGTTGCCAGGTTTTGTTGCTCGGCCTGTTGCATATAGAGCGCGCCAAAATCGATCGGCTCAAGCAGCAGCGGCGGGAAGCCGCCATCGCGCACCGCATCGGCCAGCACGCGGCGGGCAAAGGGAAACATGATCCGCGGCGCTTCACCCAGCAAAAAGGGCTGCACATGCTCAACGGGAATGTTACGCAGGCCAAACAACCCGCCATAGCTCAGATCGACAACATAGGCGGTGGTGCCATCTACATCCGCGCGAACATCGATTTTGAGTACAACCTCGTGCACATCATCACCCACCTGCGTGGCGCCAATGTTGAATTGCACCTCAATTTGCGGCGGGGTTTGAGATTGATAAATCGCTGGAGAATTGGGGTTTTCGAACGACAAATCTTTCACATATTGTGAAATAAGCCCGGCAACTGGCGTGTTGTCGGCGCCATTGCCCGGCTGGCCCTGCGCCGTGGTGCCATTGTCCTGTTCGTCCATCGAAATCGTCCTTAGGAATTGATCGGTGAATTTGAATAAGGCGCGAGCGCCGTTTTTTCGTTGCGCAACGCGCCTAGCAGGCGCTTTGCCGCAGTTCAATCGCGGCGATTGTGCGCGCGCCGGGTAAAAGCGCCGCGGGCGGATTTGAAACGGCGCGATTATGCGCCTATGTAAGCTTATTGCTGCAAATAATGGAGGCGCTGTGCCTTACGTCGTTCTACTCGCCATGATTGCCGGATTTCTCGCCCTGCGGCTCTATATGGTGCTGGGCAAGCGGACGGGCCATGAACAAGCGCTGCCCAAGGTTGCTGAGGAGCGGCCAGCAGCGGCGGCGCTGCCGCGCCCGGCCGACATGCCCACCGAGGCCGGCGATATGGTGAGCCGGGTGATGGAAGAGCGGGCGCACGCTGGCATCCGCGCAATTATTGCAGCCGATTCGAGTTTTGGCGTCGCGGCCTTTGTTGAAGGGGCAAAAGCTGCCTACCGCATGACGCTTGAGGCGTTTTGGAAGGGCGATACCGAGACGCTGGCCTTGTTGGTGGATGATGAGGTGCGCGCGGAATTCGCCCAGGCAATTGCCGATCGTCAGGCGGCTGGCCATGTGCTCGACAACCGCCTTATCGCAATTGAACGCGCAACCATTGTCGATGCATCGCTGAACGCCAAGGTGGCGCGGATTACGCTGCGCTTCGATGCTGATATTTCCGCTGTTACCCGCAACGCTGAGGGGCAGCTGGTTGCCGGATCGTTGAGCGATGCTGAGCAAACGCACGATGAATGGACATTTGCGCGCGCTATAAAGAGCAACGACCCGAATTGGAAACTGGTGGAAACCGACGAGGCGTGATCGGCGTGCGGCACGGGTTTGGCTTGCCGCTTGTCCGCCGGGCGGCGCTGATGGCCGTGGCAGCGATGCTCGGTGCCTGCGCCATTGTGCCGCGTCCTGCCGGGGAAAAGGCGCCCGCGCTGCGCCCGGCGACGCCGCCTCGCGCAGCCACACCTATTGCTCCGCAGCCCGCACCTGCTGCGGCAAATGCGGCAAATGCGGCCAGGGCAGGCGCAGTTGCTGGTCCGCAGATCGCTTCGCTGCCCATCACTCAGGCGCAGGCGGCGCGCGCGCTTGTGGCCTTCCGGCTTACCTGCCCGTCGCTTGTTCGCCGGGTGGATGGTTCAGGGCTCACGCGGACCGAGGATTGGCGAGCGCCGTGCGACGCGGCGCGCACAACGGCGGATGCCGCTGCGCGCGATTTTTTCATCCGCTGGTTCGAAGCCGCGCAGATTGCCGATGGCAAGGCCTTTGCCACCGGCTATTTTGAGCCGGAAATTCGTGCGTCGCGCACCCGCACGGCCGGCTATACTGCGCCGATTTATGGCCGCCCGGCAGATTTGGTCGATGTCGATCTGGGGCTGTTTTCCGATGAGTTGAAGGGCAGGCGCGTGCGCGGCCGGGTGGAAAATAATGCGCTTGTCCCCTATCCAGATCGTGCCGCAATCGATGCTGGGGCGATTGACGCGACAGCGCCCATTATCGCCTGGGCGGCAGATGCGGCGGAATTGTTTTTCATGCAAATTCAGGGCTCCGGCCGGCTGCGCCTGCCAGATGGATCGGTGATCCGGCTGGGATATGACAGCCAGAATGGGCGAGATTATACCGGCATTGGCGCGCTGCTGCGCAGCCGCGGACTGCTCGCGCCGGGTCAGGCATCGATGCAGGGCATTGTCGATTGGCTGCACAGCCACCCCGATGAAGCCGTGGGCATTATGCAGGAAAATAAAAGTTTTGTGTTTTTCCGCGAACAGCAAGGGCCGCCGCGCGGCGCGCTTGGCCAACCGGTGACAGGGGCAGTGAGTGCGGCCGCCGACGCGCGCTTTGTGCCACTTGGCGCGCCGGTGTTTCTCTCGCTCAACCGGGCGGATGCCACGGGCTTGTGGATTGTACAGGACACAGGTGGCGCGATCAAAGGGGCCAACCGGTTTGACACTTTTTGGGGCGCGGGCGATGCGGCGCGCACAACCGCTGGCGGTATGGCGGCGCGCGGCACCGCGTTTGTCTTGTTGCCTGTTGGCACGCTTGCCCGGCTGGCGGCGGGGGGTGCGCGTGGCGAAACGCCGCCTCAGCGCTGACGAGGCGGCGCTGTGGCGGCGCGTTATGGCAACCGTGCGGCCGCGGAGCGGCGCGGTGTTGCCACCTGATACCGGGCCTGCTGCGCCAACTGCACCGCCCTTTAAGCCCCATAAATTTACGTCGGTTGACCCGCGACCCACGGCAAATCCGCCGCGCGTGCCAGCCAAGGCAGCGGCACCGGGTATAACGCTGGATGGCGGGTGGGACCGGCGGCTGAGCGCGGGCAGCGTGGCGCCTGACAGAACGGTGGATTTGCACGGCCATACACTCGACTCCGCGCAGCGGGTGCTCGACCACGCGCTGGACGACGCCATTTGCCGTGGCCAACGGGTGTTGCTGCTCATCACCGGCAAGCCACCCCGACCAGAAAGCGAGCGGCCACACGTGCGCGGCCGTATTCGCGCGGTGGTGGGCGATTGGCTGGCCGTTTCGCGCCATGCCGGGCAGATTGCGGCGGTGCGGGGGGCGCATCCGCGCCATGGCGGCGCTGGCGCCTTGTATATTGTGTTGCGACGCGAGCGCATGAAACGAAATTCTTAACCTTTTTAAGGCATCTTCACGCTTCACCTCGGAGTGATCGACGCTCCTGAATGAAGGGCTGTGCCAGCGCGATGGAAGGGGCCACGCTTGAACGTCGCGCGGTGCGGTTTGCGGTCGCAGCGGGCGCTGTGGCGTTCATTCTGTCGCTGGCAGCCACGTTTGACGGCCGGCTCGATTCGGTGAGCTTTGGCTATGCGCTTATGCCTGCTGTGGTTTGCGGTAGCCTGAGCTGGGCCGCAGCGCAGCGCGCCATTGCGCAGACAGCCGGTGCCATCGATGCGGCCATATTGCGCCTGGCAGATGCCGCACGAGGTGACCTGACAAGCCCGATGCCCGGTGAAATTGGCGAGTGTTTGCCAGATTTAGCGCAGGCCATGCGCGGTTTGTTCCGCCAAACGGCCACCAATCTTGAAAATGTCAACCGGCTGGCGATGTTTGATTCGGTAACCGGGCTTGCCAATCGGCTTAATTTTCGGCGCAGTTGCGAGCGGACGCTGACCACGCTTGCGCCGACAAACAACGCAGCGCTGCTGTTTATCGATCTTGATCGGTTCAAGGCGGTAAATGACGGGCTTGGCCATGCAGCGGGCGACATGTTGCTAGCGATGGTCGCCAACCGGCTGCGCGCCATCGGCGAGCGGACGCTGGCGGAATGCGCTACGGGCACGCCGCTTATCGGCCGGCTGGCGGGCGATGAATTTACAATGTTTTTTCACGATTTGAACGACACAGCGATTGCCGCGCGCATTGGTCGCGCGGTGCTTTATGCCCTTGGCGAGCCGTTTGACATTGGCGGGCACGAGGTGGAAATTGGCGCGTCGATCGGCATTGCGCTGCGGCCAGACCATGGCACAACGCTTACCGAGCTGATGCGCGCGGCTGATGCGGCGATGTACCACGCCAAGCGCAATGGCCGCGGCCGGGCGGAATATTTCAGCGAGGCGCTTGCCGCTGATCTGGCAGACCGCGAGCAGCTTGAAATAGACTTGCGCCAGGCGATTGACCAGCGCCAGTTTGCGTTGCACTTCCAGCCGCAGATCAGCTCTGTCGATGGTCGGCTAGTGGCGGCCGAGGCCCTGTTGCGCTGGGAACACCCCGTGCGCGGGCAGATTTTACCGGCCACATTTCTCAAACGCGCGGAGGAAACCGGGCTGATCATCGAGATTGGCGAGTGGGTTATTGCCACTATTACTGAAACCATTTCTCGCTGGGCGGCAATGGGCTTTGACCAGCGCTTTGCCATCAACATCAGCCGTCGCCAGCTTGATCATACCCAGTTTTTTTCGCGGCTGCGCACCGCAATGCTGGCGGCCAACGCACCTGCCCGCCTGCTGGAGCTGGAGATTAGCGAAACGCTGGCGATGCATTGCCCGGCAGACACCATGGCGGCGATTGCTGCGCTGCGTGCCGATGGTGCGCTGATTTCCATCGATGATTTTGGTGCGGGCTATTCCAACCTGGCGCGGCTGCGCGAACTGCCGATTGACCGGATCAAGCTTGATCGCGGCCTTGTTGAGCATGTCGCTACCCGCGCAGAAACACGCACCATCGTGCAGGCGGTGATCGGGCTGATCCATGGGCTGGGTTGCGAGGCCGTTGCCAAGGGTATTGAAAATGACGCGCAGATGGAAGTTTTGCGCATCATTGGTTGCGATGTATTGCAAGGCTATGCGATCGCCCGGCCGATGGACGAGGCGGCGCTCCTTGCCTGGTCGAACGGTGACAGGTTTCAGGCGCTGGCAGGATAAAGCCCGCGCGCAAGGATATCGGCATAGATATCCACCAGCATCCGCAGATCATTTGTCGCCACGGCCTCGTCCAGCTTGTGCATGGTGGCGTTGAGCAGGCCGAACTCGACCACCGGGCATAGCTTTGACAAAAAGCGTGCATCCGATGTGCCACCGGTGGTGGAAAGCTCCGGCGTAATGCCGGTGTGTGCCGCAATCGTGCTGGCGATGAGCGCGGAAAACTCTCCCGGCGGGGTTAAAAACGCCTCGCCAGAAATGCGCGCCTCCACCTGTGCATTGGCCGCATGACGCTGGGCAATGGCGGTTATCCGCGCGGCAAGATCTGCGCCGCTATGCTGGTCGTTAAAACGGATGCTGAGCCGGGCCGAGGCCTGTGCGGGGATGACATTGGTTGCCGGGTTGCCAACCGCCAAATCGGTAATTTCGATGTTGGAGGGCTGGAACCAGTCATTGCCGTTGTCGAGCGATATCGCCTCAACCTCTGCCAATATTGCCACAAGCCTGGCAATGGGGTTGTCGGCCAGGTGTGGATAGGCAACATGGCCCTGTTTGCCCGGCACGGTGATCCAGATGTTAACCGAGCCGCGCCGCCCGATTTTGATCATGTCGCCCAGCCGGTTAACGCAGGTCGGCTCGCCCACAAGGCACAAGTCGGGCACTAGCGCGCGCGCAGCCATGCGTTCCATCAACGCGCGTGTGCCAAATATGGCCGGTCCCTCTTCATCGCCGGTGATGATGAGGCTGACCATGCCCGCTTCCGCCGGCACACGGGCAGCAGCAGCAACGAAAGCGGCAATCGCGCCCTTCATGTCCACCGCGCCCCGGCCGTGGAGAAGCGCGCCGCGTTCCTCGGCGACAAACGGGTCGCTCTGCCAGCCATCGCCCGGCGGCACCACGTCGAGATGCCCGGCAAAGGCGAAATGGCGTGGCCCGCCCCCGCGCACGGCGAGCAGATTTTCTACCGGCCCATCGGGCGCATCCCCTGCAACAAACCGCTCCACTGCAAAACCCAGCGGCGCCAGAGCACGCTCCAGCACATCAAACACCGCGCCGGTGGCAGGTGTGATGCTGCGGCAATCGATCAACGCCTTGGTGAGGGCAACGACATCGGGTATATCGGGCAAAGTCTTCATCGGAGCTGACATTGCCCAAGCTGATCCTGGATACAATCCCCCCGTCCAACGCAACCGGCTATCCCGCGCCCTTTGATGCTGAGGTGCAGGGGCGGCGGTGGCGCCGCCTTGCGCCGACGGCCGGGTTGAGCGCGATGGGGGCAAGCCATGTGGTGCTGGCGCCGGGTGCCTGGTCATCGCAGCGGCACTGGCATGAAAGCGAGGATGAGCTGGTCATCATGCTCACCGGCGAGGCGGTGCTGGTGGAAGATGAGGGGGAAACCGTGCTGCGCCCAGGCGATTGCGCGGCCTTTCCCATGGGGGTGAAGAACGGGCATCATCTGCAAAACCGCTCTGCCGCTGAGTGCAGCTTCATCGCCATTGGCGCGGGCAACCAGAAAGGGGCGGGCGCCTATTCAGACATCGACATGACGTTTGATGACGCGGGCTATTTCCACAAAAACGGCTCACCCTATCCCGCCAAGCGGCTGCGCTAAGCCCTAGCTGGCGGGCGCTGGCTCATATTTGTCGATCACCCACGTCTCTTCCTGGGCGGCGGCAATCCACTCCTGCATCCAGGGGTGGGCATATACCGCGTCGATATAGGCGCTGGCAAAGCGTGGCGCGGGCAGGCCATAGCTTGTGATGCGGGTGCACACGGGCGCAAACATAATGTCCACCGCGCCAAATTCGCTGAACAAAAACGGTCCCTCACCGCCAAAGCGCGCCCGCGCCTGTGCCCAAAGCTCCATGATGCGAGCAAGATCTGCCTGCACCGCCGCACTTGGCGGGAGCGGTGGAAAATGGGCGCGGACATTCATCGGGTGCTCGCTGCGCAGGGCGACATAGCCTGCGTGCATTTCCGCCACGAGCGACAGCGCCATGGCGCGGGCGGCGCGGTCTTGAGGCCAGAATTTGTCGCCGCCGCTGATCTGATCAAGATAGGCGATGATGGCAATACTGTCCCACACCACCGTCTCGCCATCCCACAAAGTGGGGATTTTGCCGGATGAAGGCGCCAGATCGGCGGCCTGTTTGCGCGCCTCCCACGCGGCATCGTATATCGGTACGACAACCTCTTCAAACGGCAAGCCGGACTGTTTGCAGGCCAGCCAGCCGCGCAGCGACCAGGACGAATAGGCTTTGTTGCCGATGATCAGTTTAAGCATAACCCGCCTGATAGGCGCGCGTCAGGTGCCGGGCAAGCCGCAGATTTGGCCGCGACACAATGGGCAGGTCATGGCCCATGGGTGATAGTCGATGCGCGCGCGATAATCTTGCTTGTCGGTCATGCTGTTTGTCTGGCACCGGTCAGGCGGCAAGCTGGCGCAGGTTGTGGCCCGGCCGGCCTATGGCGCCTGTGCCCAGATTGAAGGAGCCCACCAGATTATCCAGTGCCCCGGCCTGCTCGGCCAGGCTGCGCGCGGCAGCGCTGGTTTGCTCGACCATGGCGGCGTTTTGCTGCGTCATCAGATCCATTTGCGAGACGGCGGCGTCAATCTGCTTCATGTTCCGCGCCTGATCATTGGCGGACCGGGCAATGGTGTCGAGCGTGGAGCGCAACTGGCCAACGCTGGCCACGATGAGGCCAAGCATCCGCCCGGTCTCGTCCACCAGACCCACGCCATTGGCAACCTGCCCGGTGCTGGCGGCGATAAGTTCTCTGATGTCTCGTGCCGCATCGGCGCTGCGCTGGGCCAGCGCACGCACTTCGGTTGCAACAACCGCAAATCCGGCGCCCGCCGAGCCCGCCCGCGCCGCCTCGACCCCAGCGTTGAGCGCCAGCAAATTGGTCTGAAAGGCGATGCCGTCGATCAACGTGACGATCTTGCCGATTTCTTGCGACGAGTGTTCAATGCCGCGCATTGCCTCTACCGTGCGCTGAACCACATCGCCGCCTAGTTGCGCCTCTTCATATGCGCTGCCGACGGAGGAGCGCGCAATCTCGGTATTTTGCGCGGTTTCCTGCACAATCTGGGTGACAGAGCGTAGCGACCCGGCGGTTTCCGCCAGCGAATTGGCCTGCTGCTCCGTTCGCAGTGCCAGGTCGTTTGAGGCGCTGTTGATCTCGCTTGAACCAGATGAAATTGCCCGTGCGCTATCCATCACCTGGGCGATGATGCCGCGAAGCGCGGTAACGGCGGCGTTATAGTCGATTTGAATTTGGTGAAATTCTCCGGGCAAATTCTGCACATTGGCCGAAAGATCGTTATTGGCCAGCGTGGACAGCGCCTGACCGAGCTGTTGAATGGTCAAATTGGTTTTTTCTTCATTGGCGGCAAAATAGGTGGAGAGCGCAATGTCCATGTCCAGCAACGCTACCTTGACGAACAGCGAGATGCGGCGCGCCTGCGCCCGGCGCCATGGCAGTATCTGCGTCCAGCCCGGCGCCACCATTGCGTGAATAAGGTCTTGCAGGATAAGCGAATAACCCCCCACATACCATTTGGGCTCAAGCCCGATGCGGGCATGAACATTGCCGATGTTGAGCGCGCGTTGATAATAAGTTTGGTCGATGCCCTGGCCAAATGCGCCGAGCCAGTGGCTCTGCTGGGCATTTTTTGCGCGTGCCATGTGGTTGTGGTCGTTGAAGAAATGGTTGAGTGCCGGTACGGTGTTTACTTTACGGTAAAACCGGTCGAGCGCTTTGCCGATGTTTTTGCGCAATATATGATTGACGCTACGAAACGACGCTGCATCCGCTTTGTCTATTTCATAAAATGCAATCCGCTCATTCAGTTCATTCATAAAATGGTTCCCTCAAACCACAGGTCATTTGTTGGTATGAATTAATTTTATCCGCTGTTGAGTCGTGATATTATTAAAACACTCAGATTATATTAATCTAAAAATGGATGTATCTTCATTGAAAATGGACGTAATTTTTTCAAAGCGATATGGTAAGAACAATTGCTGTGTTCTTTTAAAGAATTTTCCCATTTTCAGTAAGATATCGACGGGATGTCGGTTAATATCGTAATGATCGTTATAATGTGGGGCTTGCTCTTCCAATCCGGTGAGCAGTTTTTCCCATATGCTCTTTAAAAGCTGGCCGGCGGGGAGTGAGCATAGCTATGGCTTGTGGCCTAAACACAGGTTAGCTGGCGCAAGCGACGCATTGAGGCGGCGCCAAGGGCTGTTGGCGAGGTGCGTGTATGGCGGAAGCAAAACAGTCAGCAATGCCCGCATTCGTGCTTGCAGCGCTCACCCTGCTGGCGATTGTCGCTTTTGCCGGCAATTCGCTGCTCACCCGTGCGGCGTTGGGTGGGGGGTTGATAGGGCCGGGGGCGTTCTCCGCTATCCGCCTGGCTGCGGGCGCGCTCATTTTGCTGCCATGGGCCCTTGCTGCGCCACGTGCCCGCCCCAGCATATTGGGCGCGGTGTCGCTGCTGGCCTATGTTGTCGGCTTTTCTTTTGCCTATCGCACTTTGGGCGCGGCCATGGGGGCGATGATTTTGTTCGCCAGCGTACAGGCAACCATCCTGGCTCTTGGCGCGGCCCGCGGCGTGCGGATAAGCCTGAACGAGCTTTGTGGCATGGGCGTGGCGCTGGCGGGCATGGTATATTTGCTGGGCGGGCGCAGTGGCAGCGCGGCACCGCTGGCGCCGGTATTGATGATGGCAGTGGCCGGTGTGGCATGGGCAGTGTACACGCAGTTCGGCCGCGGCGCGGCCAGGCCGGCGCGCAGCACGGCGGGTAATTTTTTGCTCGCCGCCATCATTGCCAGCCCGTTGCCGCTGCTCGATGCGGCGGGCGAAACGCATATGGCGGGCGTTGTGCTGGCGTGCGTTGCTGGGGCCGTTACATCTGGGTTGGGGTATATTGTGTGGTACGCGGTTGCGCCGCGGTTGCGCACGGGCACTGTGGGCGCGGTGCAGCTTGCAACGCCAGTGGTGGCCGGGGTTGGCGGGGCGGTGATGCTTGGCGAGCCGCTTACCGTGCGGCTGGCAATTGCAGGCGGAGTAATTTTGGCAGGTATTGCGCTTACCCTGTGGCGGCCGGCGCGCGCGGGGAGTGCAAGGCGGGGTTGATTACAGGCTTTGCCGCCGCCTTTGCCTATGCGCCTGGAGCCGGTAGTTGTTCGTGCATCGGGTGCGCAAGTACATGAACCCTGGTATCAGGCTGGCGCCAGCAGCCGGGCGGCCTGTGCGCGTGCTTCGGCGGTGATTTCAGCGCCGGACAGCATCCGGGCAATTTCCTCTTGCCGGTTGCCTTGGTCGAGCGTTGCCACGCTGGTGCGCGTGACCAGTCCATCGCTGCGCTTGGCGATAAACAGATGGTGCTGCCCCCGCGCAGCGACCTGCGGGCTGTGGGTAACAACGAGCAGTTGCGTGCGCGCTGCCAGTCGGGCCAGTCGCTCGCCGATCGCATTGGCCACTGCGCCGCCAACGCCGCGGTCGATTTCATCAAAAATCATGGTGCCCGCGCCGCCGCGCTCTGCCAGCGACACCTTCAGCGCGAGAATGAAGCGTGAAAGCTCGCCGCCGCTGGCAATTTTGGTAAGCGGGGCAAAAGGCGCGCCGGGGTTGGTGGAAATTTCAAACTCCACCCGGTCCTGCCCGGCGCTGCTCCATTGTTCAGGCGCCAGCGTCGCCACAATTGTGCGGAACCGCGCGGTATCGAGCTTGAGCGGCGCAAGCTCTGCGCGCACGGCAGCGTCCAGCCGGGCAGCGGCGGCGGCGCGCGCGGTGGAGAGCGAAGCGGCGGCGGCCTGAAATGCGCGGGCAGCAGCAGCTTCAGCCTGTTCCAGCCGGGCAATATCGGCCCCGCCCTCGTCGATGAGCGCAAGCTGGGCAGCCAGCCGGTGATGAAGGGCTGACAGTTCGTCTGGCTGCACCCGGTGTTTGCGGGCAACGGCGCGCAGCTCGAACAGGCGGGTTTCATCCGCCTCCAACTGGCGCGGGTCGAAGGCCAGCGCCTCGGCCGCACGGTCGACCAAATCCTGGCAGAGCGCGGTGTCGGCTATCGCGCGGTCGACCGCAGCCAACGCCTCGGCGAGCGCCTCATGGTCATCCACCAGCCGTTCCAGCACCCGTGCGGCCTGGCGCAACCGGGCAAGACCGCCGTCTGACCCGTCGAGCACAGTGGCGATCGTCTGCATATCGCCGGTAATTTTTTCGCCCCGCTGCATGGCCGTGCGTCGGGTGGCGAGCAGCTCCTCCTCGCCTGGCTCGGGCGCCAGCATGGCCAGCTCGCCCACGGCATGTTCCAGCCAGTCGCGGTCGCGCGCGGCCTCGGCAATTGTCGCGCGCGCTGTGTCGAGCGCATCAGCAGCGGCGCGCCAGGCGCTGTGCGCTGCGCGGGTGGCGCCGGTATCGAGCTGGCCAAAACTGTCGAGCAGGGCGCGGTGGCCACGCGGGTTGAGCAGGCCGCGATCATCATGCTGGCCATGAATTTCCACCAGATCGCCTGCCAGATCGCGCATCAGCCCGGCAGAGGCTGGCTGATCGTTTATAAAACCGCGGCTGCCGCCATCGGCCTTGACGATTCGGCGCAAGATTAGTGGCTCGCCCGGCTCAGCCGCCATGCCGTTATTGGCGAGCAGCCGGTCAATATCGCTGCCGGGTGCAGGCGCAGAGAAACTTGCCGTCACCATGGCCTGTGCCGCGCCCTGGCGCACAAGGGCGCTGTCCGCGCGCGCGCCCAGCACCAGCCCCAGCGCATCCAGTAAAATTGATTTTCCTGCTCCGGTTTCGCCCGTGAGCACACCAAGCCCGGCCTGAAAGTCAAGGTCGAGCGCGTCGATCAGCACAACATCGCGAATGGCAAGGGTCATCAGCATCGGTGGCTCTGCCATAGCGTGTCATGGGGTGCGCGCCAATCGCTTGTGCACCGCCCATGGCTTGCCGACCCAAAAAACCGGGTGCGCGCTGGCTAGCTTGCTGTGGTGGCAGGCGCCGATTTGCTGTCAGGCGTTGGGCGAAGCGGGTGCTTGCCCATCAGCTTATAGGCGCGCTCATACCAGTTTGAGCCGGGATAATTGGCGCCAAGTACGGCCGCAGCCTTGCTCGCCTCAACCGGTACGCCAAGCGCAAGATACGTCTCTGTCAGCCGCATCAGCGCTTCAGGAACATGGGTTGTCGTCTGATATTCGTCCACCACCCGGCGAAAGCGCATGGTCGCAGCCAGCCACTGGCCGTGATTTTCATAATAACGACCGATTTCCATCTCTTTACCGGCAAGATGGTCGCGCACCAAATCCATTTTCAGCCGGGCATCGGCGGCATATTTTGTGGTTGGGTAGCGCCGCGCCAGCTCGCCCAGCGCATCAAGCGCTTGTTGCGTAATTTTCTGGTCACGCGTGACATCGGAAATTTGCTCATAATATCCAAGCGCAATCAGATAATATGCATAGGGTGCATCTTTGTTGCCGGGGTGAACCGAAAGAAACCTCCGCGCTGAGTCGATAGATTTTGTGTAGTCCGCATCAAGATAATACGCAAAAGAGCCCATCAATTGTGCGCGGCGCGCCCATATGGAGAATGGATGCTGGCGCTCCACCTCATCAAACAGTGCGGCTGCCTCTTTATACTGATTTTGATCCAGCCGGTGCTTGGCCGCTGAATAGAGCGTACCGACATCGCGGGCGACATAGGGCAGGTCGCCCTTGGAGCGATTTTGCGCGCAGCCAGAGACGATAAGGGCACTGCCAGCGATGAGCAACAATGCAACGGAGCGGAACAAGGAGGTACGCATGGCGCCTCTTTAGCCTAATGCAGGGCCGACGAAAAATCATTTTTGTGTGGTGCTGTGCTTTTGCGCGGTCTTGTGACGAATGCGCAATTATGGTTACGCCAAAGCGAGTTTCGGTGGCCGGTATAAGGGGTGGCAATGGCAGCGACCATGTTGGCGGCGCGGCGGGTGGAAAAACCCTGGGGCAGGCATGATTTGTGGCCAGGCTTTGCAAATCAGCCCGCTGGCTCTGCCCCTGTTGGCGAAATATGGTTTGAGGCGCCCACAGGCGAAGCGGCTGATTTGCTGGTGAAATATCTTTTCACCAGAGAAAAACTATCGGTACAGGTGCACCCTGATGATGCAGCAGCGCAAGCAGCGGGCCACCGCTGTGGCAAGGATGAGGCTTGGGTTGTTCTGGCGGCCGAGCCGGACGCGACGATTGCGCTGGGCACGCGTGCGCCCATGGACGGCGCAGGGCTGCGCGCGGCCGCACTTGATGGCAGCATCGAGGCGTTGCTCGACTGGAAACGGGTAAAGGCGGGCGATGTTTTTTATTCTCCCGCGCGCACGGTGCACGCCATTGGCGCTGGGGTAACGCTGGTGGAGGTGCAGCAAAATCTCGATCTGACGTACCGGCTTTATGATTATGGTCGCCCGCGGCCACTCCATCTGGATGAGGCAGTGGCCGTGGCAGATGCCAGGCCCTTTGTCGCGCTGCCAGCCCCAGGAGCAGTCGGCAACGGGCGCGATATTCTGGTGCAGGGCCCAAAATTCGTACTGGAGCGGCTGGGCGGCGGGGCGCGCCATTTTTCTGTGCCTTCGGGCCTTTCGGCCTGGCTGGTGCCGCTGGCCGGCGAGGGTTTTGCCGATCACACGCCCTGGCGCGCGGGCCAATGCCTTATGCTGTCGGGCGAGGTGGCGCTGCTGGCAAGTGCGCACAGCGACCTGCTGCTGGCCTATCCCGGTGACAAACGAATGTGAGTGCGCATCTGCTGCGGTGTGAGTCTGTGCGCGGGCAAAAATTTGGCGTTGCATATTTTGGCGTCGCAAATTGGCGGGGCGAAATTAACCGGTGCGCGTTATGAGCCGTTCCATGCTGCGTGTGCTGACCTTGTCCACCCTGTTTCCCGATGTGACACGGCCCAATTTCGGCGTGTTTGTCGAACAGCAAACGCTGGGCCTTGCGGCGCACCCTGGCGTGGATTTGCGCGTGGTGGCGCCGATTGGCCTGCCACCCTGGCCGCTGGCCATGCACCCGCGCTATCGCAGCTTTTACGCCGTGCCTGAAGAGGAGCGCTGGCGGGGCTTGCCGGTTTTGCGCCCGCGATTTGCCATTGTGCCGGGTACGGGCGGACGGTTTCATGCAGGCGGGCTTGCCCGGCGGCTGCGCCCTTTGCTCACTGCGCTGCGCCAAGACTTCCCCTTTGATGTGATTGACGCGGAGTTTTTTTTCCCCGACGGGCCCGCCGCGGTGGCGCTGGGTGCGCATTTTGGCGTGCCGGTCTCCATCAAGGCGCGCGGGGCAGATATTCACCACTGGGGCGCTGGCCCAACAGCACGGCAAGTGGCGCGGGCAGGCCGGCACGCCGGCGGTTTGCTTGCAGTTTCGGCGGCGATGAAGGCGGACATGGTCGCGCTTGGGCTGCCCGCGCGGGCAATTCGTGTGCATTATACCGGCGTTGATCTTGGCCGTTTCACCCTGGCAGACCGCGCTGATGCAAAGCGCGCGCTGGGGGTGGCGGGGCCGCTGGTCGTGTCGCTTGGCGCGCTGATTGAGCGTAAGGGCCATCAACTGGTGGTCGAAGCGGTGGCGGGCTTGCCCGGCGTGTCGCTGTTGATTGTGGGCGAGGGGCCCTATCGCCCTGCGCTGGAGGCGCAAATCGCCAATAGGGGGCTGGCGGGCCGGGTGCGGCTGGCGGGCGCGGTGGCGCATGGCGATATGCCAGCGCTGCTCGCAGCAGCAGAGGTGATGGCGCTGGCCTCTGCCTCGGAAGGGCTGGCCAATGCCTGGGTTGAGGCGCTGGCCTGTGGCGTTCCAATCGTCATCACCCCTGTGGGCGGCGCGGCCGAGGTTGTGACGCAGCGCGACTATGGCCTGATTGCAAAGCGCACGCCGGGCGCCTTTCGAGCAGCTATTGCCGATATCCTGGCTAATCCGCCCGCCGCAAGCGCTGTGCGGCAGGGGGCAATGCGCTTTACCTGGGGGGCAAACACCGCCGCGCTGGCAGATCATTTGCGCGAGATAGCGCTAAATCCGCCCCAGATGCCCGGCTGATTATCCCGCCTGTCGCTGGTGGGCGGCTATAGCGGGAACAGCGCAGCAACGATCCAGCGGCCTTCCTGGCGCAAAACACCCCAGGCGCGCGCAGCGGCGCGGCTGTCCATCGCCTCCACGCCAATGCCGCGCGCCGCAAGCCCGCTAACGAGCGCGCGGGGCGGGTGGCGCAGCACGGTGCCCGTGCCAAGCAGCACAAATTCCGGTGGCCGCTCCAGCGCGTCGAGCATTGGCGCAAGCGTCGCTGCGTCAAGCGCTGTAATAGCCGGCGGCTCCCAGCCATGCGCGCTTATGGGTGTGAGGAGCAATGCGGCATAGACATTGTCATCGATGCGAAAGCCGCCGCCCGAAAACCCTTTGATTAGCGGACCATCAACCTGCGCGCTGCGCTCCATCCGCATCAGCGCGGGTCTTTTGGGGCGATCCGTTCAGCGCCAGAGGCCGGCGATGGTTTGACCTCCGCCGGTTCAGCCCGCAGACCCAGCGTGATGAGCAGCGACGATGAAACGTAAATCGATGAGTAAGTGCCAACTACCACGCCCAAAATCATCGCCGCGGTGAAGCCACGCAGCACATGTCCGCCAAACAGCAGTAATGCTGCAAGCGCCAGCACAATAGTGAGCGATGTCATCACCGTGCGTGGCAAAGTTTCGTTGACTGAAAGATCAACAATCTCGCTCATATCCATTTTGCGGTAGCGCCGCATATTCTCGCGAATACGGTCGTCGATTACGATTTTGTCGTTGATGGAATAGCCAATGATAGTCAGCACCGCTGCCACAATGTTGAGGTCGAACTCAAATTGCGTCAGCGCGAAAAAGCCCAGCGTCATCAACACATCGTGCACAATGGCCACCACGGTGGAAACGCCGAACTGCCACTCAAACCGGAAAATGGCGAACAGGCCGATGCCAAGCACCGCCAGCACAACAGCGGCCACCCCCCGCCAGATCAGCTCCCCCGAAACTTTGCCCGAAACGGCGTCGCGCTTGGAGAATTTGGCATCGGGAAATTTGGCGTCAATCGCGGTCTGCACGCGCTTGACGGTGGCCTCCGTCGCGCCCTTGTCGTCACTGTCGGGCGCGGGCAGGCGGATGGCAACAGTGTGGCCATCGCCATAGGGCTGCAGGCGAACATCACCCAGCTTCAGCTCGTCAATCGTCTGACGCAGCACATCGATTGCAGGCGGTTTTTCAAACTTTTCCTCGATCATCAGCCCGCCGACAAAGTCGACGCCGAGGTTCAGCCTGTTGACAAACACCAGCGCAAGCGCGGCCACCGTTAGCAGCGCCGTCAGCCCAAAGGCCCAGTAACGCAGGCGAACAAAGCCGATATTGGTGTTGTCGGGGACGAGTTTTAGAAGGCGCATCGTGTCTGCCCGCCGATCAAATATTAATGTCGCTTGGGCGCTTTGCCCGAAGCCAGAGCGCCACCATCATGCGCGTGAAAGTAACGGCGGTGAACACCGATGTCGCAATGCCGATGAGTAGGACAACGGCAAAACCTTTTACCGGACCAGAGCCGAGCAACAGCATGATAAGACCCGAAATGGCGTGGGTAATGTTTGCCTCATAAATGGTGCGGCTGGCCTCTTTATACCCAAGCTCCACCGATTGGATAACGCTGCGCCCGCGCCGCCGCTCCTCGCGGATGCGCTCGTTGATGAGCACATTGGCGTCAACCGCTGTACCAATGGTTAGCACAAAACCCGCAATGCCAGGCAGGGTGAGCGTGCCGTTCAGCAGCGCAAGCACGCCAAGGATGACGAGAATGTTGATGACCACCGCGATATTGGCATAAACGCCGAACCGCCCATAGGTGACGAGCATGAAGACGATGACGGCGGTCGCCGCGATGACCGAGGCGATAATTCCCGCGCGGATAGAGTCTGCGCCAAGATCGGCCGCAACAGTGCGTTCGTCCACTACTTTTAAGGCGACAGGCAGCTTGCCCGAACGCAGCGCAATGGCAAGCTGGTTGGCCGACGCCACGGTAAAGTTACCGGAAATGGAGGCGGTTCCGCCCAGAATTTCCGTCTGGATGACAGGCGCCGACAGCACCTGCCCGTCGAGGATGATGGCGAAAGGCTTGCCGACATTTTCTTGCGTTACACGCGCAAATTTGCGCCCGCCCTGGCTGTCAAAGGTGATGACGACATCGGGCAGGTTGGTCTGCGGATCATTGCCCTGCTGCGCGTTGATGAGCTGATCACCCGTAATGATGGCTGAACGCTTTACCGCAATAAGGCCGCCGCCGCTGGCCATAGGCAAAATCTGGCTGCCAATAGGTGCAATCCCTTGCGCAAGCTGGGCAGGGTCTGCGCTTTGGTCGACCAGTTTAAACTCCAGCTTGGCGGTTTTGCCGAGCAGATCCTTCAGCCCTTGCGGGTCTTGCACGCCGGGCACCTGAACCACAATGCGGCTTGCGCCCTGGCGCACGATGGTTGGCTCTTTGGTGCCAAGCTCGTCGATCCGGCGGCGAACCACTTCTGTTGCGGTTTGCATTGCGTTTTCAACCGACTGGTTCAGCCCGGCATCGGTGCGGGTGATGACGAAGCGCTGGCCGTCCACCACCTCGATTGTCCAGTCGCGCTGGCCGGTGAGCGCGGCACCGCTGGTAAGCGGGAGCAGCCGCTCGCGCGCTGCATCCACCTGGCTTACATCGCGCAGCAAAAAGCTCAGCTTGCCGCCTTGTGTCGAAATATCTCCAATGGCGATGCGGGGCGAACCCCGGCGCAGCGCTGCGGTAATATTATCGCGCATCTGCTCAAGGCCCGTTGCGGCCAGATCGTTCGTGTCTGCTTCCAGCAGCAAATAGCTGCCACCGGCCAGATCAAGCCCCAAATTGATGCGCGGGTGCGGAAAAGCGCCCCAGCTACTGGTAATTTTTTCGGGCAAAAAGCTGGGCACCGCCAGCAACATCAGGCCGACGAGCAGGCCGATGATCGAGCCTATTTTCCAACGCGGGAAATCGAGCATTGTTGCGCGCTCAATCGTTCGCGGGCTTGGCGCCGCCAAGCGGCACAATCGCGGCGAGCGTCGATTTTATCACGCGTACTTTCACGCCTTGGGAAATTTCAACCTCGACCAGCTTGTCCTCAACCTTGGTTACCTTGCCGACAATGCCGCCGGCTGTAGTTACCTCGTCGCCCTTTTTTACCGCGTTTACCGATTCCTGCAGCGCCTTCATCCGGCGTTGTTGCGGGCGGATCATCAGGAAATAAAAGGCGATGAAAACCAGCAGCAGCGGCGCAAGCTGGAGGATGGACGCCAGGCCACCATCGGCAGGGGCGGCGGCGGTCTGGGCAAAAGCGGGGGTTATGACCATGGTGTCCTGTGCATGACTTAAGCTGGCGGCAAGCAAAATACTCGCCCTATAAGTGGCGCGCGCTATCATCAACCGCAACAGCGCGCAACCAGGAGAGCGGCAATGACGATTATTGTAATGGGCCATATTCAGACTGGCAAAGGCGAGGTTGCCCGGTTGCAGCAGGTGTTTTCCACCCAAATGGTGATGACCAACGCCGAGGCGGGGTGCGAACATTATAGCTTTGCCGCGCATGTCGATGATCCAGATCTCATCATCATCTCCGAGCGCTGGGCAACGGCCGAAGCGCTCGCTGAGCACGGTAAATCGGCGCACATGAAAGAATTCAACAAAGCGCTTGCTGGCGCCGACATAAAGCAGGTGTCGCTCAAGGCGTGGAACGGCAGCTTTTGGCGCACGCTTGTTGGTGAATAGCATCAGGGTTGATGAGCCATGCCCCCATGGCGCCTTGTTTTCGAAAGCTGCATTAAGCAGTGGGTGTAATTGCCCGCCGGGCCGGGAAGATGGGGGCAGAAGAAGCGGACCACGCGCCCTGGCCAGCACGACCCGGTGCTGGGCGCGCAGCAGCAAGCGGGGCATCCTTTGCGATTATCAGCAGCGCTCAGCTGCAAAGGCTTGCATCGGCGCGTCGCCACGCTTAAGGCCCACTCCCTCGGTCGGGGCGTAGCGCAGCCTGGTAGCGCATCACACTGGGGGTGTGGGGGTCGCAGGTTCGAATCCTGTCGCCCCGACCAAGATTTCAATAACTTAGTAGAAATTTCCACCCCTCCCAGTGACGTGATTTTGCTCTGGTGGTGCACTGGTGGTGCAAATATCAGCTCAAAAAATTGTACATTTATATGTTAGCGGATGCGGTCCGATCAGCCGCGCGCGCCATTCAGAGCATCTGTTGCGACCTCGCCGACGTCAGATTAGGATGTAAACAGATGCATTGCGGAAGGCTAACGGGTTGGCGGGTAGGCGTGGCCAATAGGAACCACAACGCCGTTGCGACCGGGCCAAATGAATAGAGTTGGACTTAGGATGTCTTCCAATTGTCTGGCATGAAGATCAGTTGTTTTCCTGTCCCCCGACGTGATCGACACTTTTTCAGATCCACTTTGAGGCAACATATCTGGCAATACCAGACCCGTCCTTCGCCTGATTTCAGGAACAGCCGCAGCCCAAGTGCCCAATGTCATTGCGCCCTGCGTGATCGCCAAAGCCTGCCGTGTCATGCTTGTCAGCGTGCGTGGCCAATCACCAAGGTGAAAGTTGTTGTGTAACTAACATGCTGATATAATTCGGTAATTCTACGCTGGAGGTGTCCCTAAACCCGCCGGTAGCGGAAGTACCACACCTCGTGGCCCTTGCGTCGGGCCTTGCGTTCGTAGCGGGTTTCGGGCCAGTCGTTGGGGCGGGTCAAAAAATCCTGCGCGCATTCTGCCAGCCATTCAAAATCGCGCCGGCCGTTCATCACCATCATCGACCAGCGGCAATAGGTCGGGTCATCGGTGCCAAGGCGAAACTCGCCGCCGGGGCACAGCTTGGCGGCAATAAGGTCGAGCGGGCCGTTGTTCACCATCCGCCGTTTTGCATGGCGGGCTTTGCGCCACGGGTCGGGGTGGAGGAGATAAACCCGCGTGAGCGAGGCGTCGGGCAGGCGCTCCAGCACGGTCAGCGCGTCTCCCATATGAAGGCGGATATTGCCAAGGCCGCGCTCGCGCACATGGCCAAGCGCGCCGACCATGCCGTTCAAAAACGGCTCGCAGCCGATGAACCCGGTGCCCGGCCGGGCCGATGCCTGACCGGCCAGATGTTCACCCGCGCCAAAGCCGATTTCAAATTCCAGCGGGCGCGGCGCCCCGAACAGCCGGGTCGCGTCGAGTGGTCCGTTGTCCGGTACGGCGACTTGCGGCAGCAGCTCTTCCAGCAGCGCTGCCTGGCCCTGACGCAATTTGTGCCCGGCGCGGCGGCCATAGAGGCGGCGGATGGTGGTTGGATCAGACATTGGCGGGCTGATAGAACGGCAGGGCCGCGATGCCAATGGCCTGCTATGGCGGATTTACTGCCTCCGGCGCTGGCGCGGGTAACACCTTTGTGCCGCAGTCTGGAGAACCGTCAGCGAAGAATTACGCTGGCGTCTATTAGCCTAACGTCGTGCATTTGGTTGAGATACGCCTCGTAATAGCCTTTGTGCGAGGCGCCCACGATTGCCAACAGCCGCATTCCGGGATAGCGGCCGAGCACGTCACGAATGTTCGCCGCCATGCGAAGGTTGCGGGTCTCCCAATAGCCCAGATATTGCCGTCCGAACTGTTGAGGGGAGGGCTCGACCAGCGCCGCGCCAAAGTCAGACCGATAAGCCAGAGCAGGTGCGTGCCGCGCATTATAGGCGCGGTACATCTTTAGGATCCCGTCGGGCTGTCCAAGGCCCTTGCTCAATCGCGCGCCTTCGGCCTGTCTTGCATGTGTCGCTGGATTGTTCCAGGCACGAGTGATTGCCTCGGCGGCGGCCTTGCGTTCAGCCGGGTCGGCGCTGTCCGGGGTGTCGGCGGAATGATCGTCCACGCTCCAGAGCCGCTGTAACCCCAGCCGCACCGCGAGCACTGCGGAAACGAGATTTGTCTCGTTACGGCGATTTTCGGCCTTGGCGAGCAGGCTGATCAAGTCATCGTTAAGTCCGTCGCCTGTGCGTCGTTCAGCCGGAGCAAGGCTTAGCCATTGCACCAGCGCCGATCCTGGTTCTCCCGCTGCCAGAAAAATTGCCGCCAGATGACGCCGTTGCGCGGGCGATGGGACCGCCGGCCAGCCAGCGAGAATGCGTTCAACTTCTGCATTGGCAGCGGGTACATCCAAGCCGGTTGCTTGGCCGGCAGGCGCGGGGTCGGGGCAGTATGCCGCGACAGTCTCGGCGTATCGCGTCGAGTAGCGGCGCAGACTATCGCACTGAAGGCCTGAGAGATTTTCGGTCGCGATGGCGGTCGGGTGCCACGCCGCCAGCCGGTCAAGCAGGGGCGCCAGCATCGCCGGAGTGGGTGTTTCAGAAAGTTCTGACAAGTGGCCAGTGCCAAGCACGAGCACCTCATTCGGCGCGCCAGCCGGCGGCCCTTTCAACGTCTCCGGGCGAAAGGACGGGCGATATTGCTGCGCCGTGGCGGCGGATGGCAATAGGAGCAGCAAACCGATCGCGCTGGCGCACAAAATGTACGGCAAGCGGTAAACCGGGAGGCGTCGGTGCAGCGGCATGGGGGCTTAATATCACTGGTGAGTTGTATAAGTAACACGCCTGTGTGCAAAACGACTTCTTTGTCGCGACCCGTCAAGGTAAAGGCCGGGAGCTTGTGCCCCCGGCTGTTTTTCGTATTTCCCGCCTCTTAAGCTACCGCCGCCTTCAGCGCATCTACCAGATCGGTTTTTTCCCAGGTAAAGCCATCGGCGTCGGGCGTGCGGCCGAAATGGCCATAGGCGGCGGTTTTTTGATAGATTGGCGCGTTGAGCTTGAGATGCTCGCGAATGCCCTTTGGGGTCAGGCGAACGAGCTGCGGCAGCACCTCTTCCAGCTTTGCCTCGGCCACGGTGCCGGTTCCGTGCGTGTCGACATAAACGCTGAGCGGCTCGGCAATGCCAATCGCGTAGGAAAGCTGAATGGTGCAGCGGCGAGCAAGGCCGGCCGCAACCACATTCTTTGCCAGATAGCGCGCAACATAGGCGGCGGAACGATCAACCTTAGTCGGGTCTTTGCCGCTGAATGCGCCGCCGCCATGGGGTGCTGCGCCGCCATAGGTGTCGACAATGATCTTGCGACCGGTAACGCCGGCATCGCCATCTGGCCCGCCAATTTCAAAACGGCCAGTGGGGTTTACATAAATCTTGGTGTCGGGCGTGATAAAGCCTTTGGGGAGCACTTCGTTGAACACGCCGAGCACATAATCGCGCAGCTCGGCATATTTGGCGGCGTCGCCCTCATTGTCATGGAAGAAATAGCCTGGCGCATGTTGGGTGGACACAACAAGCGCGGTGGCGCGCACGGGCACCTCGTTTTCATAGGCCAGTGTTACCTGGCTTTTTGCGTCCGGCTCCAGAAAGGGGACGACCTTGTTGTGCCGGTCAGCCGCCATTTTTTCAAGAATACGGTGTGAATAATAGAGCGTGGCGGGGAGCAGATCGGGTGTTTCGTCGGTCGCATAGCCAAACATGATGCCCTGGTCGCCAGCGCCTTCATCCTTGTTGCCGCTTTCGTCCACCCCTTGGGCAATATGCGCGGACTGGCCGTGGAGGTGGTTTTCAAAGCTGAAATTGGCCCAGTGAAAGCCATCTTGCTCATAGCCGATGCGCTTGACGGTTGCGCGCACGGCAGCTTCCACCTCTTCTGGCACGCCGGGTGCCCAGCCGGTTGCCTCGTCATAAATGCCCTTGCCGCGGATTTCGCCGGCTAGCACCACGCGGTTGGTTGTTGTCAATGTTTCGCACGCGACGCGGGCTTGCGGGTCTTTTGACAAAAACAAATCCACCACCGCGTCGGAAATCTGGTCTGCGACCTTGTCTGGATGGCCTTCAGAAACCGATTCGGAGGTGAACAGGAAGGATGCGCGCATGGGTCTCTCTCTCATTATTGGGGGTGTGCCCTTGCAGGCGGCATATAAAGAATTTGTTATATGTGCAACTCCTGTCGCGCGTGGGTGCGCGACAGATGATCATGCGCGGCGGCGGATAGCCAGCGCAAGCGCCAGCAGCGCTGCGGCAACCAGCGCTGCCATCAAATTTCCCGCCCGCGCAAACAGCGTTGGCGGGTTTGGCCGGGGCAGGGCAGTTTCGATAGCGCCGCTGTGCCCCTCGCCAATGCTGGCAAGTACGCGGCCATCGGCATCGATAATGGCGGAAACCCCGGTGGGTGTCGCGCGCACCACGGGCAGCCCCTCTTCAATCGCGCGCAGCCGGGCCATGGCAAGGTGTTGCACCGGGCCGGCGGCGCTGTACCAGCTATCATTCGAGGGGTTGACGATGAGCGCGGGGCGGTGTGCTGCGTTTACGACATGGCCTGAAAAGATGATTTCATAGCAAATCGCCACGCCAAGCCGGCCAAAGCCTGGAACCGCAATGGTGCCAGGCCCAGGGCCGGGGCGAAAATCGATCTCGCCGGGCACCAGCCGCGACAAACCAAGCCGCGCAAGCAGGGGGCGCGCGGGTAAATATTCCCCCCATGGCACCAGATGCGCCTTGTCATACCGGGCGAGCAGCCGCCCTTTTGCATCTATTGCAAAAACGGAATTGGTTGCCGTGGAGAGCGTGCCGCGCGCATCAAACTGCAAGCCATTGCCCCCTGTGAGCACAATGTCGTGCGGGGCCAGATGCGCGGCAATCCGCGCGCGCACCGCCAGAGGATCACCCCGCCAATACCAGCCACGCGGATAGCCTGTCTCAATATAAAAACGCAGCGCTCCCTCAGGCCAGATAATGAGGCGCGGCGCGGCATCGGGCACACCCATATGTGCCTCTATCGCAGCAAGATTGGCCTCGGCATAATCGTCGCGCGGGCGCTGTTCCTGATCGAGATTAGGCTGGATGACACGCAGGGCCGGCGCGTTTGGCGCAAGCGTGGCTGGGGTTTGGCGTATCTCAACGCCGTTTAGCGCAAGCAGCGCTGCCGCCCCCAGCACCGGCGCGGCAAGCCGCCACCGCCGCCCGGCCAGCAGCAAAAGCGCGCCGGCCACCAATAATGTCAGGCCAGACAGCGCATAGGTGCCAATATAGGCCGCCACCCGCGCAACGCCGATTGCCGGCAGCCACATCGCCGCGAGCGGGTTCCATGGATAGCCGGTGAACATCGTGGCGCGCAGCCACTCCCCCGCAATCCAGCCGGCCGCCGACACAAGTACAAAAGCGCCGCCCGGCGGTGATGCCGCATCCGCCTTTGCTCGCGGGCTTGCCAGCCGCCACGCAAGGCCGCCCGCCAGCATGGGGTAAATCGCCAGATACATCGCCAAAAGCACAACCGCGGGATAGCCAAGCGCGCCCGGCAGCGCCTCTTGATAGGTAAATGCTTTTTGAATCCAGATGTTGCCAAGCGTAAAATGGCCAACGCCAAACATCCAGCCGCGCCACAGCACCGCGCCCAGCAAAGGCGCTGAGTGGATGCGCCACAGCCAAACCGCAAGCGCGGCCAGCGCGACGGGCCACAGGTTCCACGGCGCAAAACCAAGCGCGGACAAGGCGCCCAGCGCAAGCGACAACAAAGCGGAGCGGGCAGCGGCCATAATCATGGCTATCGCGGCAAAATATCGGATGCGCAACCGCGCAGTTTTTGCGCTATATCCGCGTAATGATTCGCCCCTTTCACCTTGCTTTTCCTGTCCATGATCTGGCCGCTGCACGGGCTTTTTACAGCGGGGTTCTGGGGTGTGCAGAGGGGCGCAGCGCGGCGCATTGGGTGGATTTTGATTTGTTCGGCCACCAGATTGTCGCACATTTTGACCCGGCGGCGCGCGCCGTTGCGACGACGAATGCGGTCGATGGTCATGATGTGCCTGTGCCCCATTTTGGCGTGGTGCTGACTATGGCCGATTGGCATCTGCTTGCCAGTCGAGTGGCGGCGGCGGGCATTATGTTTGGCATCGCCCCGCATATTCGTTTCAAAGGCCAGCCGGGCGAGCAGGCGACGATGTTTTTTTATGACCCAAGCGGCAATGCGCTGGAATTCAAGGCTTTTGCAGATGATGCAATGCTGTTTGCCACCGCCTGAGCCGGGTTGTTCAGTTCGCCTTGGCTTCCAAAACGCCAGCACGCATCAGCGCCTCGGTTGTACGGGCAAATTCGGTCATGAGCGATTCAAGCATCGGCGCCACGGCGAGACTTTGCAGCACGCCGACCGGCGGGGTAACACCGCCGCGTTCATCCTCCATCAGCAGCCCCCGCTCGATCATCCGGGCGACCTGACGGCGCACCGTTTCCCGCGGCAGGCCCGTGGCTGAGGCAATGGCGTTGCGAGAAATCGGCACCACCCACTCGCGCGGCAACGTATCTGCAGCAAAGAATTCACGCGGAATGTTACGCTCGCGCATCAGCTTTTGCACGTTGGCGACATTTACCGTTACATAAATGAGCAATTCATTCGGGCTCATGCCAGATGCGCGCGACAGTTGTTCTTCAAGAGACAAGAACAGCTTGCCAATGCCGAACATCACCATTCGCCAATTGGCCATCAAGTGCTCGTGGTGCGTAACAATGCGCATTTTGCCAGCCAATCCTCTCCCATCGGGATACCCGAATTGAGCTTGGCATATCATGTTGCACTAATTGTGCAAGAATTATTTTGTGAATCAGTATAAGTGGTTAACGCCGTCTGACCGGCGTTTCTCTTTCTGGTTAGTGTAGAAGGGCTGCCCTTACACGCCAAATGCTGTTACCTGCATCATCTGCGACAAGTAATGCGCCCGTCCGATCGATGGCGACACCCACCGGCCGGCCCTGCGCCATGCCTTTTTTGTCGAGAAACCCGGTTAACACATCAACGGGTTTTGCCCCTTTTACTGGAAGGCCCCCATCGCCAAAGGGCACATAAATTACCTTATACCCCGATGCCGGTTTGCGGTTCCACGAGCCGTGCAGCCCGATAAAGGCACCGTCGGCAAAGGCGGCCCCAAGTTTTGCGCCGCTGGAAAAGGTAAGGCCAAGCGCGGCTGTGTGCGGGCCCAGCGCATAATCTGGCCGCTTGGTATATCCGAGCAGGTCGGGGCGTCCCGGCTGCACGCGCTTGTCCACATAGCCACCCCAATAGCTGTAGGGCCAGCCAAAAAAATCTCCCAGTTGCACCGAGGTCAGATAATCCGGCGCAAGGTCAGACCCCAGCATGTCGCGCTCGTTCACCGTGGTCCACAAGCGGCCGCCACGTGGATCAAAGGCCAGCCCTTGCGGGTTGCGCAGGCCAGCAGCGAAGATGCGGAATTTTTTAGCAGCAGGGTCTACTTCCAAAATGGCGGCACGGTTTTCCTCCGCTTCAAGCCCGTCATCGGCAATATTGCTTGATGAGCCAATGGCGACATAAAGACGGCTGCCATCGGCCGATGCGATTACGTTGCGCGCCCAGTGGTTGCCGCCGCCGGGGTAGCGCACCACCACTTGCGGCTTTGCGGTGATGACTGTCTGCCCGATGGTGAAGGGCACGCGCACCAGCGCATCGGTATTGGCGATGTAGAGCGTATCGCCAACCAGCGCCATACCGAGCGGCGAATTCAGCCCGCCGATCAGCACCGAGCGGCTTTCCGCCACACCATCGCCATTGGCATCGCGCAGCAAGGTGATGCGGTTGGCCGACACAACGCCCGCGCCGCCACGGTTGAGCAAATAGCCCATGACCAGCCCGGTAATACCGTTTGATTTGCGCGGCGGCGAATTGGTTTCAGCCACCAGTACATCGCCATTGGGCAGTGGGTACATCCAGCGAGGATGGTTAAGGCCACGCGCAAAGGCGCCAACCGACAGCCCTTTGGCCGCAACGGGCGCTGCGCCATCTGCCCAGCCGATCCGCTTTGCTACGTTGATGGTGGGGAAATATTGCGGCCGTGGATCGGTGATTTTTGGCGTGGTGCCGGACACCGCTTCCACACTCAGCCGGGCATCATCGGGCCAGGCAGCCCATATCCACCAGCCAAACCCTGCAATGGCGGCAACGATGGCGGAAATGAGGATTTTGATGCGCATACCGCTATGCTAGAGTGTTGCCCGGCCGTAGGAAAGTTAAAAAGCGGGGGCCGCCGGCGCACGGGGTTTGGTGCGCCGGCGGCCAAATCGATCTGCATCAGCCGCACAAGCGCAGATGAGGGATCCGCACGGTGGCTGAAGCAGCGATCGCACAACAGACATTAAGCGAATTTTCGCTCACCGCGGCGTGCAGCACTCCATTGGCATGAGCAGCCTAATCGGTAAAACGCATTAAACCGCATTCAGTAATCGGTTTTTTGATTATATACCCTGCCTGAAAAGGTGCAATCAATCTTCGTGTTCGGCGTGGCCAGGCGGGTGCAGGCGCAGCTTCAGGATGCGCTTGGTATCGGCATCGGTAATTTCGAACCGCCAGCCGCTGGGGTGGGCAATGGTGGTGCCGATGGCGGGCACATGGCCGATGAGCACCGCGGCCAGCCCGCCAATTGTGTCGATATCATCCTCGGTTTGCGCAAGCCTTGGGTCAATCAGCTCGCCCACATCTTCCAGCTCGGCCCGGCCATCGGCCTCCCAGCCGCCGCCATCGATGGGCACCAGCAGCGCCTGCGGGGCATCGTCATGCTCATCTTCAATATCGCCGACAATTTCCTCGATGAGATCCTCAATCGTCACCAGCCCTTCAGTGCCGAAATATTCATCGAGCACAATCGCCAGATGTACGCGCTTTTGCCGCATATCGGCCAGCAGATCGAGCGCACCGCGCGACATGGGCACGTAGAGCGGCTCGCGGATCAGCCCGCTCAGGTCCGCCGGGTTTGGCGCACCGGTGGCCAAAATGCTGAACACATCCTTGATGTGCACCATGCCGATGATGGTATCGAGTTTTTCGCGGTACACCGGCAGGCGGCTGTGCCCGGCCTCGGCAAACAGCTTTACAAGATCGGCAAAACTTGTCCGCTCTTCCACCGCGATAATGTCGGCGCGCGGCACGCCGACATCGCCTGCATCGCGCTCGCCGAAGTGGAGCAGGTTGCGCACCATCTGCCGCTCCAGCGGAGACAAGTCGCCACGTGCGTCGGGTGCGGGGTCATCCTCATGCGCATCGATTGCGTCTTCAAGCTGGGCACGCAGCGAATCATCAGCAGGCTCGCCAAAAATCAGCGCGCGCAGCGCCCGCCATATGCCCTTTTCGGCATTGGTGGCTGGCAGGGCTGGTTGCGTGGTGGCACCGCCCTGGCCTGTATGGGAGGCGGGGCTGGTGCCGGTGGTACTGGGGCCGTCGGCCATTGGTGTTCGTCAGTCCTCGTTATGCGGATAGGGGTCGTGATAGCCAAGCCGCTTTAGCACAACCTGTTCCAATTGTTCCATGGCCTGGGCTGGGGCTTCTTCCAGATGGTCATACCCCATCAAATGCAGCGTGCCATGGACAATGAGGTGCGCTGCGTGCCCTTCCAGCGCAATAGCGCGCTCCTCTGCTTCAGCGGAGCACACGCCGTGCGCGAGCACAATGTCGCCAAGCAATATTTCGCCATCATCAGCATCGGCCATCGCAACGACATCGAGCAAATCGGGCTGCACCATGGGGAAGGACAGCACGTTGGTCGGCTTGTCCTTGTGCCGATATTCCCGGTTGAGCGTGCGCACCTCTTCATCGCTTGTCAGCCGCACCGAAACCTCAATCGTGGCGGCAAGCTGTGCCCAGCCATGGTGCGGTGTCGCATCAATGGCCGCGGTGATGGCGCGCGTGGCGAGCGCTTCCCAGTCGGTTGCGGGCCATGGGGCCTGGGTCGAGACGGCAACCTCGATCATCCGTCCTTGCCCTCATATGCCTCGACAATGCGCCCGACAATGGGGTGGCGCACAACATCGCCCGCGCCAAAGCGGCAAATGCTAAGGCCATCCACCCCTTCCAGCCGCCCAACCGCATCGTTGAGGCCTGAAGCGTTCATGCCGCCGGGTAAATCGGTTTGCTTCGGGTCGCCGCACACGACCATGCGGCTGTTTTCGCCAAAACGGGTGAGGAACATTTTCATTTGCGCAGGCGTTGTGTTTTGCGCCTCGTCGAGAATGATAAAGGCGTCTGCCAGGGTGCGCCCGCGCATAAAGGCAATGGGAGCAATTTCAATCTCACCGCTGGCAATGCGCCGCTCAACCTGCTCAGCAGGCAGGCAGTCGTTCAGTGCATCATAGAGCGGGCGCAGATAGGGATCGACCTTTTCTTTCATGTCGCCGGGCAAAAACCCCAGCTTTTCCCCCGCTTCTACCGCCGGGCGCGACAGGATGAGCCGCTGCACGCTCCCCGTGATGAGCTGTGCTACGGCCTGCGCCACGGCAATATAGGTCTTGCCCGTGCCCGCAGGCCCAAGCGCGAAGATGATGTCGTGCTGCGTCAACTGGCGCATATAGTGCGCTTGCGCCACTGTGCGCGGCACGATGGTTTTTTTTCGGGTACGGATCATTATTGCGGGTGGGGCCACGGCTTCGGCGCTGATGATGCCGTCGAGCGTGGGTTCGGCTGCCATTGCGATTACCGCGTCGATCAGCCCGGTATCGACATGCTCGCCGCGCACGATGCGGTTGTACAGCCCGGTCAGCACATCGCGCGCCGAGGCAACTGCCTCTGCCGTACCTTCCAGCCCAACCCGGTTGCCGCGCGCAGTAATATAAACGCCCAGCCGGTTTTCAAGCAGCAGCAGGTTGCGGTCAAACTCTCCAAAGAGCTGCGCCATCAATTGTGGCTTTTCAAACATCAGCTCTGCGCGGCTGCGCTCGCCCGATTGGGCGGGGACTGGTTTGCGGCTCATGCGGCTCCTGTGGTGAGAAGAGGCAGAAACGATGCGGCATGGCGGCGCAAAAAGAACAAGCGCGGCGCAGGCAGGGGTGGGGCGGCATATGGCATCCGCTCATGATCTTGCCAGATGCCGCGAGGCGAGGCGAGGGGGAAAGTGATGCTGCGCGCCACGAGCACGATTTTTGTGCGCTCAATTTGTGCCCGCACGGCTAAATCGCCCACGCGCGCCGCTTCGCCTTGGCCGCCGGGCCTAAACCGCCGGCTTGCCGGTCAGCGAGTTTGGCGCAGCATCCGTAATTTCCACGCGCACCAGATCGCCAATGGCATGGTCGCCCTCGATTACCACCGATTGCAGCCAGGGCGATTTGCCGATTAGTTGGCCTGGCAATTTGCCGGCGCGCTCCAGCAATATGTCGCAACTCTTGCCAATTGTTGCGGCATTAAAGGCCGCCTGATCGCGGTTGAGCGCGGCTTGCAGGCGTTGCAGCCGCTCGTCCATCACGGCAAGCGGCACCTGATTGCCCATGTCGGCGGCCGGCGTGCCGGGGCGGGGGGAATATTTGAAGCTAAAGGCCTGCGCATAGCCAACTGCCGCCACCAGCCGCAGCGTTTCGGCAAAATCGGCCTCGGTCTCACCGGGAAAACCGACAATGAAGTCGCCCGACAGTGCAATGTCGGGCCGCGCCACGCGCACCCGATCGAGCAGGCGAAGATAGGAATCGCGGCTGTGGCTGCGGTTCATCGCTTTCAGCACGGCATCGCTGCCAGATTGCACCGGTAAATGGAGGAACGGCATCAGCTTGGCCACGTCGCGGTGCGCGGCGATAAGGTCATCCGCCATATCATTGGGGTGGCTGGTCGTGTAGCGGATGCGCGCAAGGCCATCGATATCGGCAAGTGTCTCGATCAACCCGCCAAGGCCGTGCGCCCGGCCCTGGCCGTCTTCACCTGTCCAGGCGTTGACATTTTGTCCCAGCAGCGTGATCTCGCGCGCGCCTGCATCGACCAGCGCCTTGGCCTCGTCGACAATCTGTGCCCAGCCCCGGCTCACCTCTGCGCCGCGGGTATAGGGCACCACGCAATAGGTGCAGAATTTGTCGCACCCTTCCTGCACCGTGAGAAAGGCCGAGGGCGGCACGCGCCTGCGCGCTGGCAAATGGCCAAACTTCATGTCGACAGGCATGTCGGTATCTATCGCTGCGCCGCCGCGCGCCGCTTTGGCGATAAGGCCGGGCAGGTTGTGATAGGCTTGCGGCCCCACTACCACATCCACCTTGGCGCGGCGGATGATTTCTGCACCCTCAGCCTGCGCCACGCAGCCGGCAATCGCAATCATCGGGTTGCTCCCGTGTTTGCGCAGCCGGCCAATGTCGGAATAGACTTTTTCCGTCGCCTTTTCGCGGATGTGGCAGGTGTTGAGGATAACAAGATCGGCGGAATTGGCGTCTTGGGCCGGGGTCATCCCCTCAGCCAGCATCAGCTCGGCCATCCGGTCGCCATCATAGACGTTCATCTGGCAGCCAAAGGATTTGACGTGGAAACTATGTGGTGCAGGCTTCATCGCGACAGCCTATAGCGGGCAAGCAGGCGTTACAGAACCCCCATGCTGCCGGCGGTGGCAGCGCTTGGTTGTGCAGGCGGGTCGTAGCGCGTACCCGGTGGCACCGTTGCCAGCGCTTCATGGCCGGGAAACGGCCGCATCGCGCCGCCAAGCGCCTTGGCCAGCGCCACCTCTATCCGCTGCCGCGCCTCGGCGTTGATCGCTTTGCGGCCGGGATAATCGCGCGGGCTGAACGGCTCCAGAAAATGCACATCGACCAAAAAACTGCCCCGGCGGGAGAGCACACGAAAAGCATTGTCCTGCCCTTCTTCCACACCCACCCAGGCGATATTGGTGGCAGCAGCGCCATAGTTGATCATCACAGGCTGCACCATGATGCCGGGCGGTGGCGGATCGAGCACCGCGAGCAGGCTTGGCTTGAATGGCAGCAGCGACAGCCCGTCGGTCGTCGTTCCTTCAGGAAAAATAGTGATCGCCCAGGCCGCTGCCAACGCATCGCGCAGCTCGTTAATCTGCTCAGCCACCCCCATACGGTCTGCCCGGCGGACAAAAATGGTGCGGTTCAATTTGGCCAGCCAGCCGACAATCGGCGCCTTGGCCAGCTCGTGCTTGGCGATGAAAGCCGTGCCATTGGCGCCGGCGATTATGGGAATGTCCAGCCAGCTTACATGGTTGGCGATGAAGAAGACATCGCGCTTTAGCGGTGTGCCGACTACCCGCCGCCGGGCGCCGCACAGGCGCGCGGCCGCAGCAAGAAACAGTCTTGGCCAGGGGGAGGGCTGGCGCGAAAGCCGCCAGGCAAAATGAAGCGGGATGGCGATGAGCATCGCTACCGCAAGGCCGGCTGCACGTGTGTAAAAACGAACCCAGCCGACCGGGTCAGCCCTTGCGGTCAAGCGCAACGCCGTAAAGCTCCATCCGGTGGTCAACCAGCCGAAAGCCTAGCCGCTCGGCTATGGCCTTTTGCAATTGCTCAAGCTCAGGGTCGACAAATTCCACCACCCGGCCGGTTTCAACATCGATCAGATGGTCGTGATGGGCCTCAGGCGCTGGCTCATAGCGCGCGCGCCCGTCGCCAAAATCGTGCCGGTCCAATATGCCGGCCTCTTCAAACAGGCGTACGGTGCGGTAAACCGTGGCGATTGAAATACCCGGATCGATGGCGGCGGCGCGTTCATAAACTTTTTCGACATCGGGATGGTCGTCTGCATCCGACAACACGCGCGCAATCACCCGGCGCTGTTCGGTAATGCGCAGGCCCTTTTCATTGCAGAGCGCTTCAAGGTCAATGTTACGCGCCATGCGGTCTTACTGCCCCATTTCGATTCCGGTATCGGTTTGGCCGTGTTTAGCCAGGTTGGTGGCGCCGGGCAAAGTGCCTATTTGTAAATTTCCTGCCCCCAAAAGCGCAACCAAGTCGGCCTTGCCGGTTTGGAGAAAAGCCATGGGCGAATTTGGGGGCAGAATAGCGTGGGTCAGCGTGGCTTGCGGCGTTTTGTGCCCAGGCCAATCTTTTTGGCGAGCGTGCGGCGCTGCTCGGCATAATTTGGCGCGACCATGGGGTAGTCCGCTGGCAAATTCCACTTGGCGCGATATTGCTCAGGGCTCATTTGATAATGGGTCATCAAGTGGCGCTTCAGCATTTTCAGCTTTTTGCCATCCTCCAGACACACGATATAGTCGGGTTTGATCGACGCGCGGACCGAAACAGCAGGCTCCTGCTTTGCTTCAGGCTCAACCACGGGGCTGCCAAGCCCGGCAAGGGCGCTGTGCACATTGGCAATCAGCACCGGCAAATCCGACACGGCAACGCTGTTGTTGCTCACATGCGCAGCGACAATGTCGGCGGTGAGCGTGATCAGCGTTTCTTCAACTTCTGTATGGGTGGTCATCATAAATCCTTGGAATGCGATTCTGGCAGGTGAAAATATATTTCACAGTTAAAACATATTCATCAAAACCCTCGTCAGCGCAAGTAACAAAGCCGAAAATGGGTATGCTCATTGCTCAATATCATAACAATATGTGAGCGCGTCGTATAGCTGGTTGTCACTTCCACGATAATATCCGCGTCGTTCGCCGACCTTTGCAAAGCCAATAGCACGGTACAGGCTGGCCGCTTCATTGCCCCGGCGCACTTCCAGAAACAATTTGGAAATACTGCGCTGCTTGCTATCGCTAATTACGGCGCGCAACAGCGCACGCGCAACCCCGCGGCGGCGCATAGCGGGCAATGTGGCAAGCAACAGCAGTTCCGCTTCATCGGCAGCGGAGCGGATCAGCGCAAAGCCGCTCGTTACGCCGTCAATGCTCGCCAGCGTCAAAGAAATGCTGGGAATTGCCAGTATCGCCAGGCATTGCCCACGGGTCCATGCTTCGCCAAAGCGGGGGTCGAATGCCTGCTGCATAATATCATCGACAATACCAATATCGCCAGTGGCGCCCTGGCGAATATCGATGGGATTGACAGCAAGCGTCATTGGCCAGGGATTGCGGCTGTGGCGGCGGGCATTGGTTTTGCGTCAGGCGCGCGGCCATAAATGGGGCTGGGCGCCAGCATTGCGTCGTCTTTTTGCAGCAACAATGCTCTGGCGGCGCATGGCAGCGTTTGCGGCCAGCCGCGCTGGGGCGACAAGGGCGCAAGATAGCGCTCGGCATTGCCAATGGCGCTACCCTCACCCAGGGCCAGCAACGCTGCCTCCGGCCGCAACGATGCGAACGGGCCAAGAGGGGCAAAGGGTGTGGCGGCAAAACCCTGCATGAAGACCTCGCCATGCCCGCCTTCGATTATCACTGCAATAGTCGCAAGCGTGGGGTTGTCTGCAAATCCCATCGCGGCCAGCAAGTGTAGCGAAGAATAGCCGCTGACACTGGCCGACCAGCCAAATGCAAGCGCGCGAGCCGCTGCCAGCCCAACGCGGATACCGGTAAAGCTGCCCGGCCCGCAATCGACCAGAACATGGTCTGCCCGCCCCCCATCGGGTAGCCGCGCTACCATTGCCAACAGATGTTCGGCATGGCCGCGGCCCACCAGCTCATGTGCAGCGCCGAGCAGCGCGCCATCCTCCAGCAGCGCAACCGAGCAGGCCGCAGTTGCGGTTTCAAGGACCAGCGTGCGCACCCGGCGGCTCGTCTCAGTCGATCCGGTTGAACCGGTCGAAACCGGGGCGGGGCAGGCGATCAAAAATGGTCGCCGGGTCGCCATAGCCAAGGGTGGAAAGGAAATTCGACTTCACACCGGGTGTGTCGGCAAAAAAGGCGGCATCGACGGCGGCATTGTCAAACCCTGACATTGGCCCGGTATCCAGCCCCAGCGCGCGCGCGGCGATGATCAGATAGGCGCCCTGCAGGGTGGCGTTGCGCATGGCCGATGCCTGGCGCAGCGCATTATTCCCCGCAAACCAGCTTTTGGCGTCGGCGGGCGGAAAAAACTCGGGCAGATGCTCGTGAAAATTTTCATCCATACCGATGATAACAGTAACCGGCGCCGACAGGATTTTGTCGCAGTTGGAGCCGCTGGCACAGGCTGCAAGCCTTTCCTTCGCGGCGGTGCTGGTGCACCATACAAGGCGAGCGGGCAATTGATTGGCAGAGGTAGGCCCCCATTTCATCAATTCCCATATTTCGCGCAGCATCGCTGGCGACACTGGCTGGTCGGTATAGCCATTATAGCTGCGCGCTGTGCGAAAAATTGTGTCGAGCGCCGGGTCGGGAAGCCTGTTGCCCATCTGGGTCGGTCCTTTATGCGGGATAGCGAAATGTGCGCAAGCGTGGTGGCGCGCTAAATGGCGCGCACCTCGGTTACTTCAGGCACATAATATTTCAGCAATTGCTCAATACCGTTTTTGAGCGTTGCCGATGAGGATGGGCACCCCGCACAGGCCCCTTGCATTTTGAGATATACTTTGCCCTTGTCAAAGCCCTGATAGGCAATGTCGCCGCCATCATTGGCAACGGCTGGGCGGATGCGGGTTTCGATGATGTCGAGAATCTGTTCGATGATCTCAGCATCGGCAGGGTCGTCATGCGTGCCAAGGCCGTTGGCGGGCACCGCAATATCAGCCGCAGAGCCGGGGCGGAACAGCGGCATGGCGGCGGAGAAATGATCGAGCAGGGTGGCAACAACATCGCCTTTGAGCGATTGCCATTCCACGCCGGGCGCAGCGGTTACCGAAATAAAGTTGTGGCCAAAAAACACGCCCGTCACATCGCCAAGGTCGAACAGCGCCTGCGCCAAGGGTGATACTTCTGCCGCTTCTGGGCTTACGAAATCGCGCGTACCCGCCTCCATTACGGTGCGGCCGGGCAGGAATTTCAGCGTCGCCGGGTTGGGCGTGGTTTCGGTTTCTATAAGCATAAGGTGCATGTGGCGCCTGGCGGCGGCGTGATCAAGGCTTTGATTGCTGAAAATATCTGCCCGGCCAGGCGTAATTACCAGCGCGCAAACGGGCGCCGGCGGCTTTTGTCAATCCTGGCTGGCGGTCGCCCGGCGGGCGCGCTACATATTTTGATATGATAGCCATTTCCCGCGCGCTTCGCCCTTTTGCTTTTTCCGCCTTGTCCGTGGCGCTGCTGCTGGGCATTGGTAACCCGGTTGCCGGGCAGCACGCGGCTCCATCTGCCCGCGACAATCAGGCTCGCGTTGTCAAAATCGAGCGGCCCACCACCCGCGAGCCGGCCTGGCTCTATAAGGGCAGCGACATCACGCCTGATCCGGCATGGTATTTTGGCACCCTGCCCAACGGGCTGCGCTATGCGGTGCGGCGCAACGGCGTGCCGCCGGGGCAGGTGGCGGTGCGCGTGCGGATTGACGCTGGCTCGTTGTTTGAAACCGACAGTGAGCGCGGCTTTGCACACCTTATCGAACATCTAAGCTTTCGTGGCTCGGTGCATGTGCCCGATGGCGAAGCCAAGCGCGTGTGGCAGCGGCTGGGCACCACCTTTGGCTCAGACACCAACGCGCAGACCACGCCCACGGGTACGACCTATAAGCTCGATTTGCCTGGCGCGACGACGCAAGGGCTGGACGATAGCCTGAAGATTTTGGCTGGCATGATGTCGCAACCTAACATCACCCAGCAGGCATTGAACGCGGAGCGCCCCGTGGTTCTGGCAGAACAGCGCGAGCAGCCTGGCCCGCAGGTGCGCTACCGCGACAGGCTAAGTGCTGTGTTTTTTGCCGGGCAGGCGCTGGCAGATCGCTCGCCCATCGGCACGATCAAAGCGCTTGAAGCGGCGTCCGCGCCTGAGGTGAAGGCGTTTCACGACCGCTGGTATCGGCCAGAACGCGCTGTCGTCATCATCTCTGGCGATCTTGATCCGGCGTTGTTTGAGCAATTGATCGAGAAGAATTTTTCGGACTGGAAGGGCATTGGCCCCAACCCGGCCGACCCCGATTTTGGCAAGCCTGACCCTTTGCGGCCCATTACCGGCAGCATTGTTGAACCCTCGCTGCCGCCGAGTGTGTCATTTTCGGTTTTGCGGCCATGGGTTTACCGCGACGATACGGTGATTTTCAATCAGCGTCGGCTGGTTGATCTGGTTGCGCTGCGCCTCATCAACCGTCGGCTGGAAACGCGAGCGCGCACCGGGGGCAGTTTTCTTCAGGCAACGGTTGAGCTTAACGACATTTCACGTTCAGTAAACGCCACATTTGTGAATGTGCTGCCCGCCGGGGAGGATTGGGAGGCGGCGCTGCGCGATGTGCGCGCAACCATTGCCGATGCACAGGCCACGCCTCCTTCGCAAAGCGAAATTGACCGTGAATTGTCCGAGTTCGACATCGCCATGAAAACCGAGGTCGATACAGCTCCCGCCGAAGGCGGCGCCAAGGAGGCGGATGACCTTGATCAGGCCGTGGATATTCGCGAAACGGTGACGACGGCTGCTGTTGCCTATGACATTTTGCAAGACGCCAAGGCCAAGGGTATGTTTTCAGCCGATGCGCTGCTTGCGGCTACCAGGCGGTTGTTTATGGGCGATGTTACCCGCGCCTTCATCAACACTCGCAGCGTTGACCCTGCAATCGATTCGCGCCTGGCACTGGCACTCAAGGCAGATGTGTCGGGCCTGGCGGCCAAGCGCAAGGCGCTGGTAAAGGCAGATTTTTCGTCGCTGCCAAAGCTGGGCAAACCGGGCAAAATCATCAAGCGAACGCCGCTGCCCGATGTTAATGCCGTGCAGGTGGATTTTGCCAATGGTGCCCGCGCGTTGCTGTTTCCCACTGCGGGGGAGGCCAGCCGGGTTTATGTGCGTGTGCGGTTTGGCCGGGGGTATAACGCGCTGCCCGCCCGCCGTCAGAGCGCTGCATGGGCAGCCGCGCTGGCGCTGGTGCCAAGCGGCATCGGCAAGTTGGGGCAGGAGGCGATTGACCAATTGACGACTGGGCGGCGGATTGGCCTCAGCTTCGACATTGACGATGATGCCTTTGTTTTTGGCTATACCACTTCACCCGAAGACCTGGCCGACCAGATGAAACTGATTGCCGCAAAGCTCGCCGCACCGGGTTGGGACCCGAACCCGCTGGCGCGGGCAAAGGCGGTGTCGCTTGCGGCGTATCCGGGGCTTTCTTCCTCGCCTTCGGGGGTGCTGGCGCGCGATTTGAACGGGCTGCTGCACGATGGCGACCCGCGTTGGCTCACGCCTACCGAAAAGCAGATTGCCGCCACAACGCCGGCTCAGTTTCGCGCGCTGTGGGAGCCTTTGCTCAAATCCGGGCCGATTGAGGTGCAGTTGTTCGGCAATTTTGAGCTGGAGGAGGGGGTTAGCGTTGTCGCCAATAGCATTGGCGCGCTGCCGCCCCGCCGCGAAATCACCGCCCCGGCCCCGCCGGTGCGCTTTCCAGCTCATGTTACCCAGCCCGTGTTACGCACGCATGATGGCCCGCAAAATCAGGCGGTTGCGGTAATCGCCTGGCCAACGGGCGGCGGGGTGGAGGGCATTGCGCAAAGTCGCAGGCTGGAGTTGATCGCACAGATTTTCAGCGACCGTCTGTTCGATCGGCTGCGCTCGGAGGCGGGGGCCAGCTATAGCCCCAGCGTGCAGAGCAGCTGGCCCGAAGGGCTGGCAGATGGCGGGCGGATGGTCGCAGTAGCGCAAGTGCCGCCCGACAAGGTGGATTTCTTCTTTGCGCTCGCCCGCGAAATAGCGGCTGATCTTGCCGCCAACCCGGTTGGCGATGATGAACTGCGGCGCACATTGCTGCCCTATTTTCAAAGCATTCAGCGCAGCGCGACGGGCAACTCTTTCTGGCTGGGGCTGCTTGCTGGTGCCACGCGTGATCCGCAGGTGGTGGAGCAGGCGGCAGGCCTTGCCAAGGATTTGGGCACAATCGATGCGCGGCAATTGCAGCAGGTGGCGGCAAAATATCTGCAACCAGCGCGCGATTGGTCGATGGTCGTGCTGCCTGCCAAGGGCGCAGGGGTGGCGGCTGGAGCAACGGGGCCAGGCGTGCCGCCCGGTCGCTGACCGGGCACAGCCACCGCTTGCTTGAGGCTATTGCCACAACGCCAGCCGGTATGGGGCAGCCTGGTGCTGCCAAAACCGCTATGGTGCAATAAACAGGCCCGTCATCCGGCTGGTTCTGCCTGGCGGGCGCTCTGCCATTTGCGGCAATGCTGTTGCGGCATTTATGTTATGCAAGGCCGCGTTGATCGCAAGCGCCCCCCGCCAGTCGCCCGGCTACCACGGCCTGATGGTAGCATTTATGGCGGGGCGGGGGGCAGGTCCATGTGGATGAACCCTGAAGACAGGCGGCGCCTGGTTGCGCCGCCGGAAAGGTTAACCCGCGTCGACCGCTGCGAGGATGGCGGCGTTGTTCGGGCGGATCTTGTAATCGGTGGTTGAGAGCTTTTTCTTCACCACGCCATTCTTGCCGATGACAAGAATGGTTGCAGTTGGCACGCCGTAGGCAAAGCTGTCAGCCGGGTATTGCGGATCGCGCAGGCCAAAAGCGTCAATCATCTTCGAGCCATTGTCAGACAGCAGCGTATAGTTGACCTGCTGCTTTGCACCAAAATCGGCAAGCGTTGCTGGCGCATCATAGCTGATGGCAGCAAGCGTGTAGCCCCGCTTGGTCAGATCAGCGCTCAGCCCGCGAATGTCCTTCAATTGCGCCTGGCAATAAGGGCACCATTTTGCCGAGCGGAAAAACACCAGCACCACACCTTTTGACCCGGTGATGGACGAAAAGTTCCGCGCTTTGCCTGTTGTATCAACCGCAGAAAAATTACCGGGCACATGCGCGCCAACGGCGATTGGTTGTGCAGCATAAGCAATCGTCGCAGCTGTAAGGGCAACCGGTGCTGCAAGGGCAAGCGAAAGGGCAAGGCGCATAAATTAATTCTCCTGGAGATAAATTGGCCATAGCCGGATACGCCGGACATAGCCTAATGGTTACAACGCTGTGGCGGTAAGACTATGCTTTGTAAAGCGCGTCCATCCGGGCACCATAGGCTTGTTTCAGCATATGGCGCTTGATTTTTAGCGACGGTGTGAGCTGCCCATTCTCGATGGTAAAAGGCTCATCGGCGATGACAAAACGCCTTATCCTTTCGATGACGGAAAGATCGGCATTTACCCGCTCCACCGCGCGCGAAAGGGCGGCGCGATAGTCGACATTTTCTGCCAGCTTGGTGAAATTGCAGGTCGCGCCGCTGTGTGCGCAAAAGGATTGTGTCCATTCAGGGTCCGGCACAAGCAGCGCCACCATATAGGGCCGCCTGTCTCCCGCGATCATTGCTTGTAAGATTTCGGGCTGGAGCGTCAGCATCCCCTCAATCTTTTGCGGCGCGACATTGTCACCCTTGTCGTTGATGATGAGGTCTTTTTTCCGATCGGTAATTTTGATGCGGCCCTTATGGTCAATCTCGCCAATATCGCCGGTGTGCAGCCACCCGTCTTTCAGCACGCGGCGCGTTTCTTCTTCGTTGCGCCAATAGCCGTGCATTACCAGTTCGCCGCGCACCAGAATTTCACCATCATCGGCTATGCGCACTTCGGTGTTGGCGAGCGGCGGGCCAACGGTATCCATCTTCAGGCCGGTTTTGGGTCGGTTGCACGAAATGACCGGCGCCGCCTCGGTTTGGCCATAGCCTTGCAACAGCGTTATGCCGAGTGATTGAAAGAATATGCCAATATCGGGGTTGAGCGGCGCCCCGCCCGACACCAGCGCCTTGATGCGACCGCCAAAGCGCCTTGCAACTTTGGGCCGCAGCGTCGCTTTGAGCAGCAGGTTCATCGCCGCGTCGAGCGCGGCTGGTTTGCCACCTGCCTGCCGCGCGCCAATGGCCAGTGCACTATCCATGAGGAAGTTGGAAAGCTTGCCCTGCTTTTCCACCGATTTGATGATGCGGGTGCGCAACACCTCGAACAGGCGAGGCACAACCACCATGAGCGTTGGCCGGGTTTCTTCGATGTTGGAGGCAAGCTTTTCCAGCCCTTCGGCATAATAAATCTGCGCGCCAAGGCCGATGGGAAAATGCTGGCCGCCTGTGTGTTCATAAGCGTGGGAAAGCGGCAGAAACGACAGAAAAACCTCGTCCTCCCAGCCAAAATCCTCGGTGATGACGGTGCAACAACCATGGACATTGTGCAAAATCGCGCCGTGATGTTGCATCACCCCACGCGGCGCGCCGCCGGTGCCGCTGGTATAAATAATGCAGGCCAGGTCTTCGCGCGCGAAATTTGCGCCGGCTGCCACCGCCTGTGCGCTCGTGGCATGGGTTGCGACAAGCTTGTGCCAATCATGAAAAGACACAACGCCCGACTGGCCGATGCGCAAATCTTCCATGCCAATAACGATCCGCGCCTTTGATGAGCGCAGAACCGCAGGCAGCAGCGTGCGCGCAAGCCTTGCGTTGGAGACGATGACAGCGTGCGCGCCGGAATTTTCCAGAATATGGCTGTGGTCGCGCTCGGTGTTGGTAATATAGGTTGGCACAGTTACGCAGCCTGCGGCCATGATCGCGAGATCGCTGATGCACCATTCGGGCCGGTTTTCGGAGACGAGCATCACACGGTCACCGGGGCGCAGGCCCAGCGCCTTTAGCGCGGTGGCCAGGCTTGCAACCCTGGCTGCCGTTTCGCGCCAGCTTTGCGATACCCAGACGCCGTCATGCTTGCTCCACAAAAACGGTTTGTCGCCCTGTTCTTCAGCGCGCGCAAAGAACATGGTAACGAGGTTGGGGAAGTGTTCGAGCGTGCGCATTTTCTCTCCTCAGGCGCCCGATCTGCGCCGGGCCGCCAGGCTTGGCCTTGGTCTTTATTCGCTCAGCGCCACGCCAACGCTGCGCGGGTCTGCTGCCCCAACCCAGCCATTGGCGGTGCGTTCTGCTGCGTTTGCCTTCAGCCCCAGCTTGGCGATGCTCACCTTGTGCCCCAGCTTTTCGAGCGCGGCTTTCATAGGTTCAAGCGTTGTGCCCTGCTCCAGCACAATGCCGTTCGGGTTGAAATAAACCAGCCCTTGGCCAATCGCGTCGCGGGCGCCAAGGCCCCAGTCGAAATGCGCGATAATTGCCTTGGTAACCTGCATGATGATTGTTTTGCCACCTGCTGCACCAACGGTGAAAATCGGCTTGCCGTGGCGGTCATACACGATGGTGGGCGACATGGAGGAGAGCGGGCGCTTGCCGCTTTCCACCCGGTTGGCAACCGGCGCGCCGTTTTTTTCGGGCGCAAAGGTGAAGTCGGTGAGTTCGTTGTTGAGCACAAAGCCTGCTGCCACAAGCTGGCTGCCAAAGGGCCCTTCGACGGTTGAGGTCATTGTTGCGATACTGCCGGTGCGATCAACAGCGACGAAATGCGTGGTGCCGGCAACTTCTGATGAAATGGCCGCGGTGCGCGCCGCTGCGCCCGGCGGTGTGCCTGCGTCATAGCTGGCAAGCGTCTTGTCCTCAGAAATCAGCATGGAGCGCGCGCGCATATAGGCCGGGTTGAGCAGCCCGGCGACGGGCACCGACACAAAATCGCTGTCGCCCAAATATTTTTCCCGGTCGGCATAGGCAAGCTGCATTGCCTCGGCGATCAAATGCCAGGCGGCGGGAGAATCTTTGCCCAGTTTTTTGAGGTCAAAGCGCTCAAGCATCCCCAAAATCTGGAACACCGTTGTCGCGCCCGACGATGGCGGCCCCATGCCACACAGCTTGTAGCCGCGATAATGGCTGCAAACCGGCGCGCGCTCCTTTGCCTCATAGGCCGCAAGGTCTGCCAGCGTCAGTTTGGTCGGGTTGCGACCGGCATTTTGTACGGTGTCGACAATTTCTTGTGCGATTTCGCCGGTGTAAAACGCCTCAGCCCCTCCCTCGGCAATTTTGCGCAAAGTAGCGGCAAGGGCGGGGTTTTTGATGGTGTCGCCCTCTGCCGCCGGTTTGCCGCCTGGCGCATAGAGAGCCGCGGTAGCTGGAAAGCTGCTCCATGTCTGGCTGACAAACCCCATGGCCGCAGCCATTGGCCGGGTGACCTGATAGCCCTGCTCTGCCAGGCGGATTGCAGGCTGGAAGAGCGCCTTCCACTCCAGCTTGCCAAATTTTTTGTGGACCATCGCCATCAGCCGGATGTTGCCCGGTACTCCAACGGAGAGGCCGCCTGGAACTGCGGTGAAAAAGGGCAGCGGCTTGCCGTCCTGCCCCAAAAACCAGCGTGGCGTTGCTGAAGCGGGCGCCTTTTCGCGCCCGTCGATGGTGGTAAGCTTGCCGCTTTCTGCGTCCTGATAAACGAAAAAGCCACCACCGCCGATGCCGCTAGATTGCGGCTCAACCACGGTGAGAGCGAGCATCATTGCCATTTCCGCGTCGGCTGCACTGCCCCCGGCGCGCAAAATCTCCTGGCCAGCCGCCGCGGCGCGCGGGTCAGCGGCGGAGACAATACCTTTTGCAGGCGCGCGAACATCGGCACAGGCGCTGGCGGGAATGAGGAAAAGCGCCACAAGCGCGACAAAAGTTTTTTTCATGGGCGAAACCGTAGCGTCCTTTATCTATCAGACAAGCGTCAAAGCTCAATCCGTGCCTATTGCCTGCGCAAGGTGGGTGTGGCCGTCGGCGCGCATCAGCCGTTCCATATCGGTGGCGATGCGTCGGGCAAGGCCGGGCCCTTCGAACACCAACGCGCTGTAAAGCTGCACAAGGCTGGCGCCTGCGCGGATGCGGGCATAGGCTTCCGCGCCGCTGCCAATGCCGCCTGCGGAAATCAGCGGCAGCAAGCCGCCGGTTGCGCGCCGCGCATCTGCAAGCCGCGCTCGCGCAAGCGCAGCAAGCGGCGCCCCCGAAAGGCCGCCGGCTTGCGCGCTATTTTGGGAATGCAGGCCCTGTGGCCGGCTTATTGTGGTATTGGAGATGATGAGCGCGTCGATCCCGTTTTCAATCGCTGCGCGCGCGATATTGTCGACGGCGGAATAATCGAGGTCCGGCGCGATTTTCAGGAACAAGGGCGTTTTGCGCCGCGGCAGGATGCGCGCCTCGCTTGCTGCGGCCAGCAATTCGGCAAGTGCTGCGCCGTGCTGCAAATCGCGCAGGCCCGGTGTGTTGGGCGAGCTGATGTTGATGGTGACATAATCGGCAACCGGCGCTGCCGCGCGCACGCTGCGGCGATAATCCCCAATCCGGTTGGAGGTGTCTTTGTTGGCGCCAACATTGATGCCGAGAATGCCCGCCCGTTTGCGCGCAGCCGCGCGCGGCAGGGCAGCGGCAAGCCCGCCATTGTTGAAACCCAAACGGTTGATCACCGCTTTGTCTTCCGTCAGCCGGAACAGCCGCGGCTTGGGGTTGCCCGCCTGTGGAACCGGGGTAAGCGTGCCGATTTCGACGCAGCCAAAGCCCAGGGCGAAAAACCCGTCAATCGCGCGACCATCCTTGTCGGCGCCCGCAGCCAGGCCAATGGGGTTGGGAAAGGCGATGCCGGCAATCCGCATATGCAGCGCCGGCGCGTCGTTGTTTGCGCCCAGCGGCGCGCCAAAGGCTGCCCATTGGCTAAGCGCCGTTATGGAAATTTGGTGCGCTCGCTCGGCATCAAGGCTGAAAAGGGCGGGGCGGATTATGGAAAACATCGCGCATCTCCATGGCATTGCGCTGCCATAACGTCAAAAACTATGCACAGGTAGTGGGCAGGCGCCGTGTCGCATCCATCCAATACAGGGGTTGGCCTGATCGGCTATGGAAGGTGTGCGACCCATGGAGCTCCCAATGGGGGTTTCTTTACTCAGGCCTGGCGCTTTGCGGCGCCGGGCCTGCTTTATTTGTAAACATATTCTGCGTATAATTTGCACTCCCGCACAGTGAAAAAGGGCGCAGTCGGGCGATGGACATTAAGCTGGATTATGCTGTACCCTGCGTGGCTACAGTAAGTTATGTCACTTTATTTTATGAGTTTTATACAGACGCTGCGTTATTTGAAGATGTTGAGCGAGCCGACCATGCGCAACTTCGCTTTTGCTTGACGCCGGGCGACACAAGCTATTGGTTTCCTGATGGAAGCACGCAAGAAGCGGGGGACGTTCACCTCATTGGCCCGACAAGCGGGGCTTTCAGGGTTCGGGCTGGCGGGCCGGTGCATGTTGTCGGCATGGGGCTGACACCGGCTGGCTGGGCCGCGCTTGTTCGAAGCGATGCCTCGGCCATGCTTAATCGGGTTGTGGACGCACAGGCGCTGCTCGGTGCGCCCGCGCGTGAAACGCTGGTCGCGCTCCGCCAGGCGCCAAGCAGGGAGGCTCGCCTCCTTTTGTGCGGTGCGCTGGTGCAACGGCTGGCAAAAGGCGCAGACCGCGATGTGGCCCGCTTTATGCAGCAGGTGGATAGCTGGCTTGGCGGCAGTGCCTCGCCCGATATTGACGATTTACTGGCAATGACCGGCGTGTCGCGCCGGCAGGTGGAGCGACGTTGCAACCGGCTTTATGGCGCGCCGCCCAAATTGCTGGCGCGCAAATATCGCGCCCTGCGCGCGGCGGTAGCGCTGGCGCTGGAGGAAGATGATATCGACGAGGCGATTGCGCGCGGTTTTTATGATCAATCGCACCTGATTCGCGAGATAAAGCACTTTACGGGCTTTACGCCGGGGCAAATGCGCGAAGACCCCTCGGTTCTGGCGCGGTTGACGATTGCGCGCCGCCGCGCGCTTGCAGGCAGTGTTGCGCCGACAATCAGCGAAACCTAGGCGAGCCCAAAGCGCGCCGAACTGGCAAATATTCATAAGCTTTGCGGTTGACGCGAAGGCGATGCAGCGCCATCTGCACAATCAGACCTATTCAATCTGATTTAGCGGAGACGAGCGCGCTCATGCGGCTTTCCAGCCTTGCCGACTATGCCGTTGTGATGATGTCGGCCGCTGCGCGCCACTGCGGCGTTAGCGGGCGGCTGAACGCGACCATGCTGGCACAGGAAACCGGCGTGCCGCTGCCAACGGTGCAAAAGCTGGTCAGCCGGTTGTCGGCGGCAGGGCTGATTGAAAGTGCGCGCGGCACCGGGGGCGGCTTTCGCCTCGCGCGCCCGGCAGCAGCGATTACGCTGGCTGATATTGTTGAGGCGGTGGAGGGGCCGATTGCGCTTACTCCGTGTGTGGACGAAGGGCGCCATGATTGCGCTATTGAGGAGAATTGCCGGGTGAGGCCGCACTGGAATATTGTAAACGGCGTCGTAAAGGGCGCGCTGGCGGGGGTTTCGCTGGCCAGTTTGAGCGGGGAGCTTGCCTGATGGCCACCAAAAATGCCGAGGCCATTGCCGCTGCCAGCAAGGCTTATGAATGGGGTTTTTCGAGCGATATTGAGCAGGAGTTTGCGCCTAAGGGATTGAGCGAGGAAACGGTGCGCTTCATTTCCGCGAAAAAGCGCGAGCCTGAATGGATGCTGGAGTGGCGGCTTAAGGCCTATCGCCATTGGCAAACGATGGAGGCGCCCGACTGGGCCAAGCTCGACATTGCGCCCATCGATTATCAGGCTGCCTATTATTATGCCGAACCAAAGGCCAAGCCAAAACTTGGCTCGCTTGATGAGGTGGACCCCGAAATTCTGCGGGTCTACGAAAAGCTTGGTATTCCGATCGAGGAGCAAAAAGTGCTTGCCGGCGTTGAGGGTGCGCGGCGCGTGGCGGTTGATGCGGTGTTTGACAGCGTGTCGGTGGCGACTACCTTCCGTAAGGAGCTGGAGGCGGCAGGCGTTATTTTTCGCTCCATCAGCGAGGCAGTGCGCGAATATCCAGAGCTTGTTCGCAAATGGCTGGGCAAGGTGGTGCCGATGGCCGACAATTATTTTGCCGCGCTCAACTGTGCGGTGTTCTCCGATGGGACGTTCGTCTACATTCCCGAAGGGGTGCGCTGCCCGATGGAGCTTTCCACCTATTTTCGTATCAATGCTGAAAATACCGGGCAGTTTGAGCGCACACTCATTGTCGCGGACAAGGGGAGCTACGTTTCGTATCTTGAGGGCTGCACCGCGCCGATGCGCGATGAAAACCAGTTGCATGCCGCGGTGGTTGAACTGGTCGCGATGGACGATGCCGAAATCAAATATTCCACCGTGCAGAACTGGTATCCAGGTGACGCAGAAGGCCGGGGCGGTATCTATAATTTTGTAACCAAGCGAGCGCTGTGCCAGGGTGCGCGCGCAAAAGTCTCGTGGACGCAGGTGGAAACCGGCAGCGCGATCACCTGGAAATACCCAAGCTGTGTGCTGGCGGGTGAGGGGTCGGTGGGTGAGTTTTATTCCGTCGCCGTTACCAATAACCGCCAGCAGGCCGACACTGGCACCAAGATGGTCCACCTTGGCAAAAACACGCGCTCGACCATTGTGTCGAAGGGAATTTCGGCCGGGCGCAGCGACAACACCTATCGCGGGTTGGTGCGCGTGGGCGCTACGGCGGAAGGTGCGCGCAACTTCACCCAATGCGATTCGCTGCTTCTGGGCGACCAGTGCGGCGCCCACACCGTGCCCTATATCGAGGTGAAGAACCCCAGCGCCCAAATCGAGCACGAGGCAACGACGAGCAAAATTTCCGACGACCAGCTATTCTATGCCATGCAACGCGGGCTGGCGGCAGAAGAAGCAGTGGCGCTTATCGTCAACGGCTTTGCAAAGGAAGTGCTGCAACAGCTGCCGATGGAATTTGCAGTAGAAGCGCAAAAGCTGCTGGGGATTTCGCTTGAGGGGAGTGTGGGGTGATGGGCAGTGACGCCGGCGACTGTGGTGGCCAGAGGCGCTGTGACAATGCGCCGGGCGGCAGCGCTATCATCCCAAAAATCGGTGGCGCTCCCATGATCATGACCAGAAACGAATTCGTTGTGAAGAAGACCAATGCTCCAAATAACTAACTTACACGCCGAAATCGACGGCAAAGAAATTCTCAAAGGCCTTTCGCTCAGCGTCAATGCGGGCGAGGTGCACGCCATTATGGGCCCCAATGGTGCAGGCAAATCAACGCTTGGCTATGTACTTGGCGGCCGGCCGGGTTATGAGGTGACCGGGGGCGAGGTGTCCTTCAACGGCCAGGACCTGCTTGCACTTGCCCCGCATGAACGCGCCGCCGCCGGGTTGTTCCTTGGCTTTCAATATCCGGTTGAAATTCCCGGCGTGTCCAATGTGCAATTTCTGCGCGAGGCACTTAACGCGCAGCGCAAAGGCCGGGGCGAGACGTCGCTCTCGGGCGGGGAGTTTTTGAAGCTCGCCCGCGCACAGGCAGAAGCTATCGGCATGGATTATGAGATGCTGAAGCGCCCGGTGAATGTCGGTTTTTCAGGCGGCGAAAAGAAGCGCAACGAAATGGTGCAGATGGGCATCATCGCCCCCCATCTCGCCATTCTGGACGAGACAGACTCCGGCCTCGATATCGATGCACTAAAGGCGGTGGGCGAGGGTATTAACCGTATCATGCGCAAGGCCGATAAGGCGGTGCTGCTCATCACTCACTATCAGCGGCTGCTCGATTATGTGCGGCCCGATTTTGTGCATGTGCTGGCCGGTGGGCGCATTGTAAAGTCGGGCGGGCCAGAGCTTGCGCTGGAGCTGGAAGCCCAAGGCTATGCCGAGGTGGCAGCGTGAAAATGAAAGACGCGCTGTGACACTTGCCCTCCCCACACGCCGCGACGAAGCGTGGCGCTATGCCGATCTGGGCGCGGTGGCGAGCATTTGGCCGCTGCCCGCGCCGGAGCGCATTGTCGTACCCGCAGGCGAGCGCCTGGCGCGGGTGCTTGTGCAGGACGCAGCCGACGACGCTGTGGTTGTGCGCGACTATGTGGTTGAACTTGGCCAGGGCGCGCGTGCTGATTTTCACCTGCTCAACTCCGGTGGAAAATTTGGCCGGGTCACCATCGATGTAACGCTCCACAAGGGCGCTCATTTTGAGCTTGGCGCAGCGATATTGGGCGGGGGTGATCAGACGCTGGAAATCGTCACCACCATGCGCCATGTCGAGCCGGGTGCTACCAGCAACCAGGTTGTGCGCTCGGTGCTCGGCGGCAGGGCAACGGGGAGCTATCTGGGCAAGGTGGCAGTGGCCCGCCACGCGCAAAAAACCGATGCAAGCCAGTCGGCAAAGGCCATGCTTCTAGCCCGCACGGCAACCGCCAACGCCAAGCCTGAGCTCGAAATTTATGCCGATGACGTAAAATGTGCTCATGGTTGTGCTGTGGGTGAGCTGGATGCGGGTGCGCTGTTCTATCTGGCGCAGCGCGGCTTGCCGCCTGCACAGGCCAAGGCGCTGCTGTTGCGCGGTTTCATTGCCGGTGTGTTTGACGATGTGGCGGATGCAGGGCTGCGCGAACGGCTGGAGGCTGTGGCTGCTGCCGCGCTCGACGGGTTGCTGGCATGACAAGTGGCGCTATTTTGCCCGCACAAGCCAGCCTCGCTGTCCGCGGCGACTTTCCGGGGCTTACCCCTGGCTGGCACTATCTGGACAGCGCGGCGACCGCGCAAAAGCCCCGGAGCGTAATTGACGCCATCACGCATGCATATGGCGCTGAATATGCAACCGTGCACCGCGGCGTTTATAAACGATCAGCCGACATGACGCTGGCATATGAGGCGGCGCGGGCGCGGGTTGCGGCGTTTGTTGGCGCTGCCAATGCGGACGAGATTGTGTTTGTGCGCGGCGCAACCGAGGCGATCAATCTTGTCGCCACCTGCTGGGCGGCTGAACAACTGGTGCGCGGCGACCGTATTTTGCTCTCTGCGCTGGAGCATCATTCCAACATTGTTCCCTGGCAGATGGTGGCCGCGCGAACAGGCGCGACGATTGATGTCGTACCGCTCACGCCCGACCACCGGATTGACCTGGCGGCGATGGCAAAGATGATAACGCCCGCGCACAAGCTGGTGGCGCTTGCCCATGTCTCCAACGTGCTTGGCTCTGTGCTCGATGCGCGCCGCGCCGCGCAGATCGCCCATTCGGTGGGTGCAAAAATTTTGCTTGACGGTTGCCAGGCGGTGCCGCGCATGGGCGTTGATGTCGCCGCGCTAAATTGCGATTTTTATGTGTTTTCTGCGCACAAGCTCTATGGCCCAACCGGTGTTGGCGTGCTGTGGGCGCGCGGCGACATGTTGCGCGCCATGCCGCCATATCAGGGTGGCGGATCGATGATCGATCAGGTGAGCTTTGCCGGCACAACCTATGCCCCGCCGCCGCAGCGCTTTGAGGCGGGTACGCCGCACATTGTTGGCGCTATTGGCCTCCATGCGGCGATTGATTATGTCGAGAGCATTGGCCTTGACGCAATCCATGCCCATGAAACCGCGCTGGTGGCCGCGGCGCGAGCAGCGCTTGGCAGCATCAATTCGGTTACGCTGTTTGGGCCAGAAGACGCGGCAGGCATTGTCAGCTTTGCGGTCGAGGGGGTGCATCCCCATGACATCGGCACCATATTGGACGAAGGCGGCGTGGCGATCCGCGCTGGCCATCACTGTGCGCAGCCGCTGATGCAGGTGCTCGGCGTTCCGGCCACTGCGCGGGCCAGTTTTGGCATCTACAGCAGCGCTGATGATGTGGCAGCGCTTGCCAGCGGCGTTGCGCGCGTGACGAGAATTTTCGGGTGAGACGGGCATGAACGAGGAACGCAAAATTGTGGTGGATGAGGTGGCAGCGGTGGCAGCCCCGCCCAGAGCACGCGTGGAGGATGTGCGCGAAGGGTTTGAGCGCAAGCGGGATTATCTTGAAGGTTTTCTGGCGCAAACAGCCCATAGCGAACAGCCCGGCGAGCCTGGCGGTGCCCTGTACGAGGCGGTGGTCGCAGCGCTGAAGGACATATATGATCCTGAAATACCCGTAAATATTTACGATCTTGGCCTGATTTACGGTGTCGACGTAACGGCTGACGGGCACTGCGTGGTCACTATGACACTTACCACGCCGCATTGCCCGGTTGCCGAATCCATGCCCGGCGAGGTGGAAATCCGCGTGGGTGCGGTTGCGGGCATCGGCTCGGCGGAGGTAAATCTTGTGTGGGATCCGCCATGGGATCCGGCAAAAATGTCGGACGAGGCCCGGCTCGAAATGGGGATGTTGTGATGACGACGACCACCGCCACGCCTGCCCGGCGCGCACGCCCTGCAGCGCTCATCCTCACCGCATCTGCCGAGGCGCGCATTGCCGAACTGATGGCCAGAGCGCCCGAAGGGATGGTCGGCGTCAAGCTCTCCACCCCGCGGCGGGGCTGTTCTGGCCTTGCATATTCGGTGGATTATGTGGCGGATGCCAAACCGCTCGACGAGCGTATCGACACACCCGGCGGCACATTGTTTGTCGATGGCGCCTCGATACTCTATCTTGTTGGCTCGACAATGCGTTGGGAAGAAGATGATTTTGCGGCGGGCTTTGTGTTTGACAACCCCAATGCCAAGGGCGCGTGCGGCTGTGGAGAAAGTTTTACCGTCTGATAACGGCTGTGTAATCATCAACCCAATGTTGGAACTAAGACGCTAGCAGAACGTTTTTGTTGCCATGGTAGCAAATCATATTGGTTGGCGCCCAGGAGCAATGCAGATGTTAGAAACAATCATCATAATTATTTTGCTCATGTGGGTGCTTGGTTTTTCATTCCACATCGCTGGCGGGTTAATTCATTTATTGCTCGTGGTAGCCGTTGTCGTTGTGTTGGTGCGCATTATTCAGGGGCGGCGCCCGGTTTGACCCATCCACGCTGGGGGCAGTGGGGCGCCGCCGCGCTTGCTTCTGACCAAACTTGCTTATACTTTCCCCGGCTGAGGCGGGCGCTTTTTGAGGAGCGCGGTGCGGGTACATTTGCATACCACCTCGCCCCGCTGGTTTATCGCGCGGTGGCAAAACTCCACAAGCCCGGCATCGGCGCGCGATTTGCTGTCGCGCAGGGCAACCACCTCGGTTTCGACGCGCAGCGTATCGCCGATAAATACCGGGCTTGGCATCACCACCTTGTCATAGCCAAGATTGGCCACAAGCGTGCCAAGCGTAGTGTCCCCCACCGAAATTCCTACCATCAGCCCGAAGGTGAAAATGCCGTTGACGACCACTTGGCCAAATTCGGTGGCGCCTGCATATTCGGCGTCTAGGTGCAGCGGCTGCGGGTTGTGGGTGAGTGTGGTGATGAGGATGTTGTCGGTATCCGTCACCGTGCGGCGCAGCGCATGCGCGATATGCTCACCAAGCTGCCATTCGTCGAAAAACTTTCCCGGCATCAGTCGCCCTTTCGTTCGACCCGCACGAGCAGCGCGCCGTCTGTTACCTGCGCGCCAGCGGCGGTGTTGAGCTCTGCGATAAGCCCGTCAAACGGCGCGGTGAGCGCGTGCTCCATTTTCATCGCCTCCAGCGTAACGAGTCGCTGCCCCCTGGCCACCGCATCTCCCACCGCCACGTCAACCGCGGTGACACGGCCCGGCATGGGAGAAACAATGGCGCCGGTGGAGGCAGGGGCAAAGGCAGATGGTCGACTGGCCAGCCCGACCCGATAGGGCGAGCCTTGTGCAAAAAGAACATACTCCTCGCCATCGCCGATAAAGGCGTTGCCGAAGTTTTCATCCAAAGCCATCTGGCCAAAATTCTCTATCGGGAGAGGCGCATCGGTAACAATGCCGTCGACCAGAATTGTCGTTGCTGATTGCTTTGGCGCATTGAGCCTGAATCCATCTATGCCGTTGCCAATCGGCCAGGACCGCTCTGTTCTTGCGCTTGCCAGCCATAATGCGTGGGGCAGCAATTTGTCGGGAAGCGGCTTTTTGCCGATCAGATCATCCCCCTTCATCGCGATAAAGCCGGTCGTTACATCTCCTGCCTCAAAGTCGGGCTCGCGCAGCAGCCGCGCAAGGAAGGCAGCGTTTGTACGCACAGGCCAGACTTCGACCCCGGCGCATATATTGGCCAAGCGCTCGATCGCTTCAGATCGGCTATCTGCGCGCACAATGAGCTTGGCGATCATGGGATCGTAAAAGGCAGATACCTCGGACCCAGCCTCAACGCCTGTTTCGATGCGAACGGAAGGTGGTGAAACCCGCGAGACTTCGTTGCCTTCAAACCCTTGCGCTGCAAATGCCTGTAGCATGGCAAATGGTGGCGCAAGCGCGTGGTCGAAGACAAGATGCTCCAGCCGCCCCACGCTTGGCAAAAATCCGTTGGCCGGGTCTTCGGCATAGAGGCGCGCCTCTATGGCATGGCCGTTGATGGCAAGCTCGTTTTGTCGCTTGGGCAGCGGCTCTGCGCTTGCCACGCGGAGCTGCCACTCGACCAGATCGACACCGGTAATCTCCTCGGTGACCGGGTGCTCCACCTGTAGCCGCGTGTTCATTTCCATAAACCAGATGCGGTCGGCGCGCAGGCCTTCGCTTGCGTCTGCAATGAACTCGATCGTGCCCGCGCCGACATAATCGACCGCCTTTGCCGCGCGCACGGCGGCTGTACAAATCGCCTCGCGCGTCGCCTCGTCCATGCCCGGCGCGGGGGCTTCCTCAACCACCTTTTGGTGGCGGCGCTGGAGCGAGCAGTCGCGCTCGAACAGGTGGACGACATTGCCGTGTGTGTCGCCAAACACCTGCACCTCGATATGGCGGGGGGCAAGAATGTATTTTTCGATCAACACTCGCTCGTCGCCAAAGCTCGATGCCGCCTCGCGCTTGCAGCTTGCCAGCGCATCGGCAAAATCGCCGGCCGTGTCCACCCGGCGCATTCCCTTGCCGCCGCCACCCGCCACGGCTTTTATGAGCACGGGATAGCCGATCTTTTCCGCCTCGGCGGCCAGTGTATCTGCCGTTTGGTCCGTGCCCATATACCCCGGCGTAACCGGCACACCGGCGGCTATCATCCGCGCCTTGGCGGCATCTTTCAGGCCCATGGCGCGAATGCTGTGGGGCAAGGGGCCGACCCAGATTAGCCCCGCATCGATGACAGCCTGCGCGAAATCGGCATTTTCAGAAAGAAAACCATAGCCGGGGTGGATGGCCTGCGCCCCCGTTGCCCTGGCCGCAACAATAATCTTGTCGCCGCACAAATAGCTGTCGCGCGCCGGGCTGGGGCCGATATGCACCGCCTCGTCCGCTTGGGCGACGTGCATCGCCTTTGCATCGGCATCTGAATAGACCGCCACGGTGCGCACGCCCATTGTCCGCGCGGTGCGGATGATGCGGCAGGCAATCTCGCCGCGATTGGCGATGAGGAGCGAGGCGATCATTTCAGCCCTCGCAGCCTGTCGTGCGGCTGGACCAGGTGATATTGGCGATTTTCCACTGGCCGCCGTCGCGCACCAGATCAAAATGGTCATAGCCGCAGTGGTGAATTTTGCCGCCTATGTAGAAATTATAGCGGCCCCAGACGAGCGCGACATTGCCGTCCACCTCGATGGCGGGCGCAAACAGCCGCTCCTCGAACATTTCTGGCCCCGGCTTTAGCCCGGCGGCAAATTCCGCCCAGGCGCGGCGCGTGATCTTGGTAGTGCCATCGGCCGCCTCGCTCGCGGTTGTGGCACTTGCCCCCTCGGTGGCGATGGCAAGCGCTGCTGCGCCGTCTCGCGCGGCAATTGCGGCGAACAGCGCGTTGACGGGTGCCATAACCGCTGCCTCATCACCCGCAGGCGGCGGCGACGGGTTTCCCTTGGGCAGCGGCTGGACGGGGGTGATTTGCAAGAGCAGGGGGAGGAGGATCATGCTGGCGTTCTTTCGATGGAGATGTTGTAACGGGGGGCGTGAATGGGCGCGCTGATGCTATGGTAAGGTAAAGCGACAATCCGCCCAAAAGCAGGCCAATTATACCCAAAACAACTGAAATTGCTCCCAGCCTGGCGGCCACACGAGGCATCGCGTCTGTCGCATTCCACGCCCAGAGAAACTCGTGAAGTAAATTAGCCTTTTTGATAGTGAATGATGCTGTGCAATTCGCCTTGATATTTAACTTGTCTCTTGTCGCTGAATCGAGTGATATCTGATCATATTCTACCCCAGCAGGGCCGCGAGCCACAACATAGGCGGACCTGTTATCAACTTTTAAGACGACTATACGCCCTGCACGCAAAAGCATGCCGCCAAAAGTCCGGTGCTGCTTATGAAAGCGGGCTACATCGCTCATTACATCCCGCAAGGGCGCTTCGATGACGTGTAGAGTGATTGCGCCTTCGTCTGTCATGTCAGCCCCCTCACATCCGAAATACCCCAAAACGGGGCGCCTCCGGTATCGGCGCGTTGAGGCAGGCGGCCAGGCTCAGCCCCAGCACATCGCGGGTTTGCGCGGGGTCGATGATGCCATCGTCCCACAGCCTTGCGGTTGCATACCACGGATTGCCCTCGTCTTCATATTTCTGGCGGATGGGCGCTTTGAACTTTTCCGCTTCGGCGGCCGTCCAGCTTTCTGCATCGCGGTGGACGGTCGCCAGCACGCTTGCTGCCTGTTCGCCGCCCATCACGCTGATGCGCGCGCCCGGCCAGGTGAAGAGAAAGCGCGGGGAATAGGCCCGGCCACACATGCCATAATTGCCTGCGCCAAATGACCCGCCGATGAGCACGGTGATCTTTGGCACGCTCGCGGTGGCAACGGCGGTGACGAGCTTTGCGCCGTGCTTGGCGATACCTTCCGCCTCATATTTCCCGCCGACCATGAAGCCCGATATGTTCTGCAAAAAGAGCAGTGGAATGCGCCGCTGGCACGCCAGCTCGATGAAATGCGCGCCCTTTTGCGCGCTTTCGGAAAACAACACGCCGTTATTGGCGAGAATGGCCACCGGCATCCCCCAGATATGCGCAAAGCCGCACACCAGCGACGTGCCATAAAGCGCCTTGAACTCGTGAAACTCGCTGCCGTCGACCAGCCGGGCGATTACCTCGTGCACATCATAGGGCGCGCGCACATCCTGCGGCACAATGCCGTACAACTCGTCTGCTGCATATTTAGGCGGGCGCGGCGATTGCAGCGCGATATCGGGCGGGCGGCTGGCAGGCAGGGTGGAGACAATGTCGCGCACAATGGTGAGCGCGTGCTCGTCATTTTCTGCCACATGATCAACCACGCCGGATTGGCGGCCGTGAGTTTGCGCCCCGCCCAATTCTTCAGCCGAGATGACCTCGCCCGTTGCCGCCTTCACCAGCGGCGGGCCGGCCAGAAAAATCGTGCCCTGCCCGCGCACGATCACCGTTTCGTCAGACATGGCCGGCACATAGGCGCCGCCCGCCGTGCAGCTTCCCATCACACAGGCGATTTGCGCAATGCCAAGGGCGGACATATTGGCCTGGTTGAAGAAGATGCGGCCAAAATGGTCCCGGTCGGGAAAAACTTCGGCCTGATGCGGCAGGTTGGCCCCGCCGCTGTCGACCAGATAGATGCAGGGCAGCCGGTTCTCCGCTGCGATTTCCTGGGCGCGCAAATGTTTTTTCACGGTGAGGGGGTAATAGGTTCCGCCCTTCACCGTTGCATCGTTGCACACGACCATGCATTGCCGGCCCGACACACGGCCAATGCCCGCGATCAGCCCTGCGCCGGCAATATCATCGTCATACACGCCTGTGGCGGCGAGCTGGCCGATCTCTAAAAACGGGCTTCCAGGGTCGAGCAGTCGCTCCACCCGCTCGCGCGGGAGCAGCTTGCCGCGCGCTTTGTGGCGCTCACGTGCCTTGTCATTGCCGCCAAGCGCGGCCTTGGCCACATCGGCGTGCAACCGGTCAACCAGCGCGCGGTTGTGCGCGGCCTGTGCCTGAAAAACCTCGCTTTCGGTAGCGATGCTGGTGGGAAGAACGGGCGCACTCATGCCCCGATCAGCTCGCGCCCGATGAGGAAGCGGCGGATTTCGTTGGTGCCAGCGCCAATGTCATAAAGCTTGGCATCGCGCAAAAACCGCTCGACCGGCCATTCTTTTGTATAACCGGCCCCGCCCAGCGCCTGTATCGCCTCCAGCGAAACCTTCACCGCATTTTCCGACGCGAGCAAAATGGCGCCCGCCGCGTCGAACCGTGTTGTCTTGCCCGCATCGCACGCGCGCGCGACCGCATAAACATAGGCGCGGGCGGAATTGAGCGCGACATACATATCTGCCACCTTGGCCTGTATGAGCTGGAAGGAGCCGATCGCCTGGCCAAACTGCTTGCGCTCGCGCACATAGGGCAGCACCACGTCGAGGCAGGCCTGCATGATGCCAAGCGGCCCTGCGGCAAGCACGGCGCGCTCATAGTCCAGACCCGACATCAACACGCCAACCCCGCCGTTCAGCGGACCCATGATGTTTTCCGCTGGCACCTCGCAGTCTTCAAACACCAGCTCAGCAGTGTCGGAGCCGCGCATTCCCATTTTGTCAAGCGCTTTGGAAACGGAAAAACCGGCCATGCCCTTTTCGATTAAAAAGGCGGTAATGCCGCCTGATCCTTCGCCTGTTTTGGCATAGACGACCAGCGTATCGGCATGGGTTGAATTGGTGATCCAGAATTTGGTGCCGTTGAGCACATAGCGATCGGTGCCGGCAGCGCTTGCCCTAAGCTTCATCGATACAACGTCTGACCCGGCACCGCTTTCCGACATGGCGAGCGCGCCAACATGCTCGCCTGAAATAAGTTTGGGCAGATATTTCGCTTTTTGCTCAGGGCTTCCCCAGCGGCGGATTTGGTTGATGCACAAGTTGGAATGCGCGCCATAAGACAGGCCGATAGATGCTGAGGCACGGCTCACCTCTTCCATGGCGATGCAGTGGTCGAGATAGCCAAGGCCGAGTCCACCCCATTCTTGCTCCACCGTAATGCCGTGGAGGCCAAGCGCCCCCATTTCGGGCCATAGCGACCGGTCGAACTTGTTGTCGGCATCTATTGCGGCGGCGCGCGGGGCAATGCGGTCGGTTGCAAAGCGTTGTGTGGTTTCGCGAATCATGTCGGCGGTGTCGCCCAAGGCAAAGTCCAGGCTGATATCCATCAGGCTCTCCAGCGGGTTGTTTCGTCTGTTACCACCGGCTCTAGCCGAGCGGATGGGGCGTGCCAATGTCGCGCCTGCTTTTGCAGGCAAGCATATTGCTAAATATGGTGGCCTGGCACCCGCGCGCAAAAAAACATGGCCATATCCACAAGGGATATGGCCATGCCGTGTTATTGTGGTTTGCGCGAGAAGATCAGGCGGCGGCAAGTGCTCCGCGCCGGCTGCGACGGGCAACGCGCATTGCGCCGCCCAACATGCCAAAGCCAAGGATCATCTGCACCCAGGTTGCCGGCTCTGGAACCAGCCCAAATGCCTGCGCGGTGGAGAATTGGAAGTTCGGGTTGCCCAGAACATTCACATTGGTGGTATATCCAATCGCGTCGAAAAAGGCCAGGTCACTCGCCGTAACCGTGCCGCCAACCCCGTCGCAGATGAACGGGTTCAAAATGCCGATAAAGTTAAAGCAGGTGCCGTTGTTTTTGAAGTGCGAAGCCTGAAAGCCATCGCCATTAAAGTCGCCGGTGGACAACAAGCTATTGCCAAATAGTTGCGAGCGGCCGCCATCGATGGAGAAATAGGCCGCGGTTCCTGGCGTCCAGTCAACCACTCCGGGTGCCGAATAACGGAAAAGATCCCCCACCCGACCAATGACGGAGTTGTTAAAGCTGGCGTTTGATGTCGCCGCGCAACCAGGGCCATTGGGGCAGCCATTGGCGTCATAAACATCGACGCCCGACACAAAACCCAGCGCATGGCCAATTTCGTGAATGGCAACCGCAATAAAATCCGTCTGCCCGGCGGTGATGCCGTCGGTAGGGTTGAAATCGAAGGCAAAGTTGGTGCTGAACTGAATGGTCCCGTCAACCAGGCCTGCCGGTAAACCAAAGCCCAGCGCCTTAAGATTAGCCGAGGTGCCCGCAAGGCGGGTGTTGTTTGCTGTATTGTCATTGTCGACGATGCGCGTGGTCGTGTCAGCGCCGGTAAGCGTTGCCGGATTGACATAGCCTGGCGTAACTACCTGTAACCCACCAGCCGAGCTCAGCGGCCTCAGCGTGTTGACAACGCTTTGGTCGAGCGTGGAAGTTTGCGTGGCGCCAAGCTGCTGATAAATGGCCGCGGTAGAAGTGCTGAACAGCGTGCTGCGGGTGCTGCCGAGAATATTTGGGCCCAACGCGGCAAAACTTACATCAAGGCTGATCGTGATGTCATCTGCAAGGAAAGTTTCCCAAAACTTTGCCGCAGCACGAAAGCCGCGCTCAGCAGGAGAGCCGGTTACGCCGCCGGTATCGTTCAAAACAATAGTCGCAGCCGTTGCCGGTACCGCGCCCAGCCCCAGCGCCGCCAGAGCGACCGCCGCAGCCAAATTTTTCAGCTTGCCCATATTTCCCCCGTGTCCCGCAACTCCGACCACCCCCATAGTGGCCATTAAAAGTTCCGTCAGCATGTCGTTAACACACCATTAAGAAGACATCATGGTGAACAGATACTGTCAAGTTATAACACGCTAAATTATAGTCCCATCCAGGCACGTTGTGGCTGTGGTGCAACAGTGCGTCATTCGGTGTGGCCGACCCGGCTGCCCTGTTGGCGCGGGCGGCGGCGCAGTTGCACCAGGCTGAACACACCAATGGCCATCCACGCAATGTTGAGCACGGCCGAAGGCAGTGCGTGGTGCCAGCCGCTATTGACGATAAACCCGGCTGCGCCTGCAACATTCATCCACTGAAAAACAGGCGACGCGCCCGTCAGCCGGCCGGTGGACACCAGCAGATAGGACGCAAGGATAAGCCCGGCCGACAGCCAGCCGACCACCTCAACGGCGATGGCGATTATTTCCAGGCTCACCTCCCGCGCACCCGTGCCGCGCGCCGGCCGCGCGGTTCAAACGCTGCCTTCACGCCGCAAGGTTACGTAGTACATAGTGCAAAATGCCACCGTTCAGGAAATATTCCAGCTCGTTGATGGTGTCGATGCGGCATTTGGTGAGGAAGGTCTCGGTTGAGCCATCGGCGCGGGTCAACGTCACACTCACATCCTGGCGCGGGCGCAATGCCGCAACCCCTGTAATAGTGAAGGTTTCGCTGCCATCGAGGTTCAGTGTCTTGCGGTCGATGCCCTCAGCAAATTGCAGCGGCAGCACGCCCATGCCGACAAGGTTGGAGCGGTGGATACGCTCAAAGCTCTCGGTAATCACTGCGCGAACGCCCAAAAGATTGGTGCCCTTGGCAGCCCAATCGCGCGAAGAGCCGGTGCCATATTCCTTGCCCGCCACGACGACGAGCGGTGTGCCATCGGCCTTATAGCGCATGGCCGCGTCGTAAATCGCCATAACTTCGCCGGTTGGCACATAGCGGGTCACGCCACCTTCAATGCCTGGCGTCATCTCATTCTTGATGCGAATATTGGCAAAGGTGCCGCGCATCATCACATCATGGTTGCCGCGCCGTGCGCCATAGGAGTTGAAGTCAGCCTTTGACACCTGATGTTCTTGCAGGAAAGTACCGGCGGGCGAATCCGCCTTGATGGAGCCGGCGGGCGAGATGTGGTCGGTGGTGATCGAATCGGCAAACTGCGCAAGCGGACGCGCGTCGATAATGTCGAGCACTGGAGCAGGCGTCATCGTCATCCCGTCAAAATAGGGCGGGTTGGCGACATAGGTGGAGCCTGCGCGCCACGCATAAGTGTCAGACCCCGTAACCTCAATCGCCTGCCACCGCGCGTCGCCCGCAAAGACATGCGCATAGCGGGATTGGAACATCGCGCGGTCGATATTGGCATCCATCACGCTGCGCACCTCGGCGTTGGTTGGCCAGATGTCCTTCAGATACACGTCGGCACCGTCCGCCCCCTGGCCGATTGGCGTGGAGACGAAATCTGTCGTGACGCTGCCCTTTAGCGCATAGGCCACCACCAGCGGCGGCGAGGCGAGGAAGTTTGCGCGAACATCGGGGCTGACGCGGCCTTCAAAGTTGCGATTGCCCGAAAGTACCGAGGCAGCGACAATATCATTCTCGTTGATTGCGGCCGAAATAGCGGACGCCAGCGGGCCGGAATTGCCGATGCAGGTGGTACAGCCATAGCCGACCAGGTTGAAGCCAACGGCGTTCAGATCTGCCGTCAGCCCGGCCTTGTCGAGATAATCTGTGACAACCTGGCTGCCTGGCGCGAGCGAGGTTTTCACCCATGGCTTGGGCTTCAGGCCGAGCGCATTGGCTTTGCGCGCGACAAGCCCTGCGGCCACGAGAACGCTTGGGTTGGAGGTGTTGGTGCAGCTTGTGATTGCGGCAATCACCACATCGCCGTCGCCAATGTCATGGTCCTTGCCTTCAACCGCCACGCGCTTGGCTGCTGCGTGCTTGTACACCTTGTCGAGATCGGCGTTGAACACGTCGTCAACCTCAGTGAGGACCACCTTGTCCTGCGGGCGCTTTGGCCCGGCGAGCGAGGGGACCACGCTCGACATGTCGAGCGCCAGCGTGTCGGTAAAGACGGGGTCTGGCGCATCGGCCAGCCGCCACAGCCCTTGCGCCTTGGCATAGGCCTCCACCAGCGCGATTTGCGCGTCGGTGCGGCCGGTAAGGCGCAGATAGGTGAGCGTTGCCTCGTCAACAGGAAAAAAGCCGCAGGTCGCGCCATATTCGGGCGCCATGTTGGCAATGGTCGCCCGGTCAGCCAGCGACAGCGCGTCAAGGCCGGGGCCATAAAATTCTACAAAGCGCCCAACAACACCCTTGGTGCGCAGCATCTGCGTCACCGTCAACACCAGATCGGTAGCGGTAATCCCTTCAGCCAGCGTGCCGGTGAGCTTGAAACCAACGACTTCGGGAATGAGCATGGAAACGGGCTGACCCAGCATTGCGGCCTCCGCCTCAATACCACCCACGCCCCAGCCGAGCACGCCAAGGCCGTTTACCATTGTCGTGTGGCTGTCGGTGCCGACACAAGTGTCGGGATAGGCGATCATGTCATCACCATTGGCCGATGACCATACCGCCTGCGCCAGGTTTTCAAGATTGACCTGATGGCAAATGCCCGTGCCCGGTGGCACTACCTTGAAATTGTCGAGCGCTTTTGAGCCCCATTTCAAAAATTCATAGCGCTCGTTGTTGCGTTGATATTCCAGCTCGACATTGTCTTCAAACGCTTGCGGTGTGCCAAATTCGTCAACCATCACCGAGTGATCGATGACGAGGTGCACGGGCACTTGCGGGTTGATCTTTTGCGCATCGCCGCCAAGTTTGGTGATGGCGTCGCGCATCGCTGCCAGATCTACAACGCAAGGAACGCCGGTAAAATCCTGCATCAGCACGCGGGCTGGGCGATATTGGATTTCGCGGTCAGACTTGCGGTCTTTCTGCCAGTCGACCAGCGCCTGAACATCTTCCACCGACACCGTTTTGCCGTCTTCAAAGCGCAGCAGATTTTCGAGCAGCACCTTCATCGAAAAGGGCAGGCGCGAAACATCGCCCAGCTTTGCTGCTGCCTTTGCCAGGCTGAAATAGCTGTAGCTCTGGCCGCCCGCGTTGAGTGTGTCGCGGGTGCCGAGGCTGTCCTGTCCGATGGCGGTCATTGGCGATGTGTCCTTTCGTCTATGCCGACGCGGGCGGGGAGGCGGTGCTATTGACCGCGCGGGCGCGTAGGGCGGGTGTTGATCGCGCACGCCTTAGCAACCGATTTCGTCATGGGGAAGAGTGCGCGGCATCCGCCTGGGCTTGCGCGAATTTTTCGTTACGCAATTTGGTGCAAAAATATTGGCCGAAAATTCCAACGGTGGCGGGCCCGTGCCCGTTCCTGCGCGCCGCACAAGGGTGTGTGCGCTCAGCCAGTGCCGGCGTGCGCGCCGCCTGACCCAAAAACTTCGGCCACCAAATCCTTGCGGCTGAGCTTACCGATCATCGTTTTGGGCATGGTTTGGCGCACAACCACATTGTCGACCCGCTCATGCTTGCCAAGCTGCGGGTTGAGCCAGGCCATGAGCGCGGCGCCGTCCTGCGTCGCGCCCTCATTCAGCGTGACATAGGCGCGTGGCCGTTCCCCCAGATAATTGTCGGGAATGCCGATCACCAGCGCTTCCTTCACCGCAGGGTTGGCATAAAGTGCCTTTTCAATCTGGCTGGGAAATACCTTGAAGCCGCCCACCGCGATCATGTCTTTCAGCCGGTCGACAATGCGAACAAAGCCATCTTCGTCAATCGCGCCCACATCGCCTGTGCGCAGCCAGCGGGTGCCGCTTTCATCGGTCAGAAAAATATCGGCATCGGCATCGGGGCGGCGCCAATAGCCTTTCATAATCTGCGGCCCGGCAATGACCAGCTCGCCCGGCTCGCCGGCGGGCGCTGGTTGGGAAGGATCGGTTTTGTCCACCAGGCGGATGCGGGTGGCGGGAAGTGGCTGGCCGATAGTGCCGACTTTGCCCGGCGCGTCATAGGGGTTGGCCGCGACCACGCCTGCGCTTTCCGACAGACCATAGCCCTCGATCAGGCGAGACCCGGTTGCCGCTTCAAACCGCGCCTTCAGCTCTGGCGCAAGCGGTGCTCCGCCCGATACACATACGCGCAGATGCGAAAAATCGGTGCGCGCCAGGCTGGGGTTGTCAAGCAGCGCCTGATACATGGTTGGCACACCGGGCAGCGAGGTGGCTCGCGCCCGCGTTATGGCAGCCAGCACCTGTGCCGCATGGAAACGCGGCAACATGACAATGCACCCGCCAGCCACAATGGTGCGGTTTAGCACACAGGTGTTGGCAAAAACATGAAACAGCGGCAGCGCGCCTAAAATCCGGTCTTCAGCGTCCGGCTGCGGGTCGAGGGCGTGAACCTGACGGGCATTGGCTGTCAGATTTTGGTGCGTCAGCATCGCGCCTTTTGGCGTTCCCGTTGTGCCGCCAGTATATTGGATTAGCGCAACATCGCCCACCGCGTCGATGGGGGGCGATACATGCTGCCCGTCATTGGCGATGAGTTTGGAAAAGGCGGTAATGCGCGCATCATGGGGACGCGGGGCAATGTCGCGCCGGCTTGCAAGGCGGTAGAGCACCGATTTCACCGCAGGCAGCGCTCCTGCTACCGAGCCGACTATCAGCTGCTCCAGCGGGCTTGTGTCCAGCACTTTGAGCGCAGTGGGCAGCAATGCCGTTGCAGATAGGGTAAACAAGCAGCGCGTGCCCGAATCTTCAACCTGATGCGCCAGCTCCGCTGCGGTATAGAGCGGCGAAAAGTTCACCACGACCGCACCCAGCTTCAATATGCCGAAATAGGCAGCGATGTAGTGCGGGGTATTGGGAAGGAACAGCCCAATCCGGTCGCCCGGACCAAAGCCGAGCGCAGCAAGGCCCGCGGCCACCCGGTTTGCCCCGTCAAGCGTTTCGGTATAGCTATAGTGCCGCCCCAAAAACTCGATCAGCGTTGCGCCTTTGGCGCGCTGAGCCGAGGCATTGAACATGTCCACCATCGACAAGGGCGCAAAGGCCGTGTCCCAGGGCACCGGGTGGCGATAGGCTTGGCGCCATAGGTTTTCGGGGCAGGTCATCAAGGCTCACTTTACCGCCACCTTGGCGCCGCGCAAGACGCCCGGCCGCTGCAAAGCGCGATCAGCGATTGCCGGTCAATCTTTTGCTGGTCCAGGTTATCAAGACGCTGAACCCAAAAATACCCAGATCAACCGCTGCCTGAACTTGGTGCGGCGCCGGGTCGGCGGCATCATGGTTGATAAAACGAAAATCGGCCGACGGGTGGCGCAGCGATACCGCCGCCAGCAACAGCGCAACAACCAACAATGCGGCTCGGTGATTACGCATAGGACAGGCGATCCGTTAACCATGGCGATGCTACGCCTGTACGCGCGGTTCGGCAAATAGATTTTGGTGCAAAAGGCGCAAAACGCGCTGGCTGGCGCGGTGCTTTTCGTACAAGGGGCGCTGTGTCAGGCAGCGACGGGCAGCGGCACGCTGGCGGGCTTGGCGTGGCGCACCCGGTCTCGTCCATCTGCCTTGGCTTGATACAATGCCTGATCCGCCCGGCGATACAGCATTTTCCAGTCGCCCTCGGTTTGCATTGGCCCGTGGCAAACGCCGATACTGGCGGTGACAACAAGGTCAAACGGCATCCGCTCGGCGCGCAGGCGCGTGGCTACCCGGTCGTGCACCGGGCCGCAATTGTCACTGGCGATGATTGCAAATTCCTCACCGCCAATCCGGGAGACCAGCGCATCGGGCGGCGCGCAGTTGCGCAGCACCCGCGCGACTATCCGCAGCACTTCGTCGCCACCATCATGCCCGATGGTTTCATTCACCTGCCGGAAGTGGTCGATATCGATGAGCAACAATGTCTTGTCATCGGCAGCCCCAATCGCCTGCGACAATAGCGAGCGGCGGTTGAGCAGCCCGGTCAGCGGGTCAAGATCGGCCAGCGCGCGAGCTGCAATTTCCTGCACGCGGGCATCGTCGCGCTCGATACTCAGCAGGCGGACTCGGTAAACAATTGCAAGCGACGAGAGCAGTGCCTCGGCCGCCATCGACAAGATGGTCGAATTATCCAGCCAGAAGCTCCAGGCGATGAGGTGCATGTTATTAGCAACGCGCAGCCCGGCAAAAAGCACAGGCGCGGCCCAGGCAATTGCAAATACCCATAAATAATTGCTGCGCTCTTGCGCTGCGCGCCACAAAATAACGGGCACAATCCCGACAAGTGCTAAAAATGCGGTCGAATAAAGCGGATCGAGCACGTTAAATTGCCAGGGGGCAAGGATGGCTGTACTTGCGCCAACCACGACAAGCCACGCCGAGAGCCAAACCGAGGCCCGGCCAAGCAACCCGGCAAAAACCCGCGATTCAAAAAAGGTCCGCGCAAAAATAATGGCGGACGCAGCCGCCATGGCGAGGGAGAAATAGCTTATCCGCAGCCGGCCATTGTCGGTAATGCCCGGCCACAGCCACGCAACCGCACCCGAACTCGACGATGCATACACCAGCAACGCCGCTACCATGGCGCAATAGGCAAGCTGAAAATGGTGGCGCATCGCCAGCCATAACGAAAGATTGTAGATCAGCAGCGCCAGGCAAAGCCCGGCAAAAGCGCCATAAACAGCCGCCAGCAACAAGTTTGAGTGAATGCTTTGCGCCAGCGTGGCCAGCCATGCCCTTACGACAATGCCGCGCAGATTTTGCGAACCCTCGACATGCCACAATAGCTCAAGCGGCGGCCCGTTATCGGGCGCAAGCGGCACCTCGATTATTGCCCCGAGCTGCAACTTGGCTGCCGCAGCCTTGCTGTCGAGCCTGGCTATCTGCGCAATTTTCCCGGCATAACGCGCATAGAGCGTAACGCGCTCCTGCCAAACGCTTGGAAAACGGACGCTAATCTGGCCGTTTTGACGGAATTTTGCCGGAATATGCGGCGCGAGCACCCAATAATCGCCCCGGCCAAACTTGGTCTGCGGGGTGATGCAGTCAAATTGCCGCTCGGCGCCAAACAGGCGGTTGGCCGTATCGGCCGGGTGGGCAGGTTTGACACAAAGGTCAATTTGCGTGCCAACCAGCGCGGTTTGTGCAGCCGCCGGCGCCGATAAACCAAACGCTCCGGCCAGCGCTATCACAACAATCAGCAACGAGTAATAAAGGGAGCCACGCGCCATGCGCCACGCATAGTGGGCAATTGGCCAATTTTCGGTAAACGCTTAAGAAAACAGGATTTGCATCCTCGAAAATTGTGTCAGTGACAAAAATGGGCCGGGAAACGCAACCCCGGCCCGCTCATTCGCTAGGCCTTTGCCGGCTCAGCCTTGCCCTTTTTGCGCGGCTTTTTTGGCGCGGCGGGGGCCATTTCAAAAGCCAGCGCGTCGTCCTTCAGCTTTACCGTTACCTCGCCGCCATGCACGAGTTTGCCAAACAGCAGCTCTTCGGCGAGTGGCTGCTTGATTTTTTCCTGTATCAACCGGCCCATGGGCCGCGCGCCGTAGAGCCTGTCATATCCCTTTGTTGTCAGCCAGTTTTTTGCCGCTTCATCAAGCGTGATATGAACGTTGCGGTCTGCCAATTGCAGTTCAAGTTGCAGGATGAATTTTTCCACCACCCGCGCCACAACCTCGGTGGGCAGATAGCCAAAGGGAACAATTGCGTCGAGCCGGTTGCGGAATTCGGGCGTGAACATTTTTTGCACCGCCTGCTCGTCCTCGCCCTCCCGCGTCATATTGCCAAAGCCAACCGTCTCGCGCGCCATGTCGGATGCGCCCGCATTGGTGGTCATGATAAGGATGACGTTGCGGAAATCGACCGATTTTCCATGCTGATCGGTCAGGCGGCCATTGTCCATCACCTGGAGCAGAATGTTGAACAGATCAGGGTGCGCCTTTTCGATTTCGTCGAGCAGCAGCACGCAGTGCGGCTGTTGGTCCACCGCATCGGTCAGTAGCCCGCCCTGGTCAAAACCAACATAACCCGGCGGTGCACCGATCAGCCGGCTGACCGAGTGGCGCTCCATATATTCGCTCATATCAAAGCGCTGAAGCGGAATGCCCATGATGCTGGCAAGCTGGCGTGCAACCTCGGTTTTGCCAACGCCGGTTGGGCCGGTGAACAGATAGTTGCCAATGGGCTTGTCAGGATCACGCAAGCCCGCCCGGCTGAGCTTGATGGCGCTCGCCAGTTTTTCAATCGCTCCATTCTGGCCGAACACCACGCGCTTCAGGTCGGTTTCCAGCGTGGCGAGCGCTTGTGTGTCATCCTTTGACACCGATTTTGGCGGGATGCGGGCCATTGTCGCGATTACGGCCTCAATCTCCTTGGGCGTAATGGTGCGTTTGCGACGCGAGGGTGGCAGCAGCATTTGCATCGCCCCCACCTCGTCGATCACGTCAATCGCCTTGTCGGGCAGCTTGCGGTCGTTGATGTAGCGGGCAGACAGTTCCACCGCGGTTTTGATTGCGTCGGGGGTGTATTTTACCGAATGATGGTCCTCAAACGCTGTGCGCAGGCCGGTGAGGATCTTGATCGTGTCCTCAATCGTCGGCTCGTTCACATCGATCTTTTGAAACCGGCGCAGCAGCGCGCGGTCCTTTTCAAAATGGTTGCGGAATTCTTTGTAGGTGGTCGAGCCGATGCAGCGGATGGTGCCGCCTGAAAGCGCCGGCTTCAGCAGGTTGGACGCATCCATCGACCCGCCAGATGTGGCGCCTGCGCCAACAACGGTGTGGATTTCGTCGATGAACAAAATCGCATCGGGAATTTTTTCCAGCTCGCTGACAACCGCTTTCAGCCGCTCTTCAAAATCGCCGCGATAGCGCGTGCCCGCAAGCAGCGCGCCCATGTCGAGCGAATAAATGACAGCGGGTTTGAGCACATTGGGTACATCACCTTCGATGATTTTACGCGCCAGCCCTTCGGCAATGGCGGTTTTGCCAACGCCTGGGTCGCCCACATAGAGCGGATTGTTCTTGGAGCGCCGGCACAGGATTTGCACCGTGCGATCAACCTCAGCCGAGCGGCCGATCAGCGGATCGACCTTGCCCTTGCGCGCTTTTTCGTTGAGGTCGACGCAATATTGCTTCAGCGCGCTTTCACCCTTGCCCTTGGCTTCGGCTTTGGCGGGCTTTTCTTCATCGGCGCCTTTCACCTCGCGCGGCTCGGCAGGAGTGCCGCCCTTGCCTGTGCCGTGGCTGATGAAGCTGACCGCGTCGAGCCGGCTCATATCCTGCTGCTGGAGGAAATAAACGGCATAGCTCTCCCGCTCGGCAAACAGCGCAACAAGCACATTTGCGCCAGTTACTTCTTCACGGCCGGAGCTTTGCACATGCAAAATGGCGCGCTGGACCACCCGCTGAAATCCGCTCGTGGGCGAAGGGTCGGTTGCGGCATCGACTTTGAGCGCCTCAAGCTCGGTGTCGAGATAGTGCGAAACGGTATTTTTCAATTCCCCCAAATCAACACCGCAGGCGGCCATCACTTTTGAGGCATGTTCATCATCGACAAGAGCGACGAGCAGATGCTCAAGCGTTGCATATTCGTGGCGCCGCGACGAGGCGGCTTCCAGCGCCTTGTGCAGCGTGCTTTCCAAGGCTGAGGCGAAACTTGGCATATCAATATACTCCATCCGAGCCGTAAATGCCGGGCGACCAATATTTGCCAACTATGTCGGCATGCGGTTGCCCGTCATCAAGCACTTGACAAAAATCGCCCCCAAAACAGCCCGAATCACAACGACAAGCTGGTCTGTGCTTACCGTTTGAATAAGGCATCGGCGCTTGCGCGATGGTTAACGGCGCGTGCCAGATGGCGGCGCGTGCGACTTATTTCGTCACCAAGCGCTGCAATCCGCGCGTCAAGTTCTTCCACTGACAGCGGATCAAGATCGAAGCGGGCAAGCGCCGCCAGAGGATCGCCCGCGCGCAGTGGCAGATTATCATCCGTTTCCATATTGTGTAACGTTGACCCGGCGGGCCAGAGTGTCAATAAGGTGACAGGGGAATTTTACCGCATTCACGCCACGCATCGATTAAGGCGCAGCAGACCTATGCCAGCGATTCCAAAAACGGTGCCAGATCAGAGACGGTGCCAGAAATGATGCCAAAGGCGATGCCCGAAACGATACCCGAAACGATGGTGGCGATTGATCCGCCTGCGCCGGGCGGGCCTGAAGTGCTGGCGCCTGTGGAGCGGCCCGTGCCCGTGCCCGGCGTCGATCAGGTGTTGATCCGGGTGGCTGCGGCTGGCGTCAACCGGCCGGACGTGTTGCAGCGTATGGGGTTGTACCCCGTGCCGCCGGGTGCGCCCTCCATATTGGGGCTGGAAGTGGCGGGCGAGGTTGTGGCGCTTGGCGAAGGTGTTGCGCCGGAGCTGCGGGGGCAGACTGTGTGCGCGCTGCTCAGCGGTGGGGGGTATGCGCAATATGCTGTGGCCCCGGTTGGCCAGTGCCTGTCGGTGCCGCCCATACTCACCATGGCTGAGGCGGCAGCCTTGCCAGAGACTCTGTTCACGGTGTGGACCAATTTGTTCGAGCGCGCCTATGCGACGGATGGCGACACGGTGCTGGTGCATGGCGGGACAAGCGGCATTGGCACCATGGCGATTGCACTTGGCCGGATATTTGGCCTGAACGTGATTGTGACGGCCGGGTCCGACGACAAATGCGCAGCAGCGCTGGCGCTTGGGGCAGCGCACGCCATCAACTACAAAACCGAAGATTTTGTGGCGCGGGTGCGCGATATTACCAAGGGTGCAGGTGTGGACATTGTGCTCGACATGGTGGGTGGAGACTATGTGCCGCGCAATCTGCAATGCCTGGCGGAGGATGGGCGCCATGTTTCCATTGCGGTGCAGGGCGGTTCGATGGCAACCATTCCGCTGTTTGAGGTAATGCGTCGGCGGTTGACCCTGACAGGCTCCACCTTGCGGCCGCGCGACACGGTATTCAAGTCGCTGGTGGCGGACGAGCTGGCGCGCATCGTCTGGCCACAGGTTGAGGCCGGGCTGCTGAGGCCGGTGATGGATCGCAGTTTTGCGCTGGCACAAGCAGCAGACGCCCATCGCCGCATGGAAGCGGGCGAGCATGTCGGCAAAATTGTACTCATCCCCTGAAGCGCGCCAAAATCAATGGGGGCAAAGCCGCGCCTGGCCAGTTGCAGCCGCCCACTTGTGCAACGCAGCAAACCCGTGCAGCATGGTAACAATCCTGATGGGGGAGAGCCCAATGGCGGAGGGTTTGCAAATACATGGCTGCACGACGTGCGTTTGACGAAATCTGGGGCACACATGGCCAACGACACGCTCGGCCAGAGCTTGCAGCGCTTGGACAATGGCTTGGCGAAACCCCGGTGGACGAGCTTCGCCGCCGGCAACAGGCGGCCGAGGCGACCTTTCGCCAGCTGGGTATTACTTTTGCAGTTTATGGTGATGGCGATGCGGGCGAGCGGATCATCCCGTTCGACATAGTGCCGCGGGTTTTTTTGGCGACGGAATGGGCGCGGCTGGCCGCCGGGCTGGAGCAGCGCGTGCTGGCGATCAACGCGTTTCTCGATGATATTTACGGCGCACGAAAAATCATTGACGATGGCATTTTGCCGGCCGACCTTGTGTTCGGCAACCCGCAGTTCCGCCCTGAAATTGCCGGACTGCGCCCGCCGCATGACGTTTGGGCGCATATTTGCGGCATTGATCTGGTTCGCACCGGGCCGGGTGAATTTTTTGTGCTGGAAGACAATGCGCGCACGCCGTCGGGCGTGTCCTATATGCTTGAAAATCGCGAGGCGATGTTGCGGCTTTGCCCGGAATTGTTCAGGGCGATGCGGGTGGCGCCGGTTGATAGCTACCCCGATAAGCTGCTGGCAACTATGCAATCCGTCGCGCCGGCTGCTGCGCGCGCGCACCCGGTGTGTGTGGTGCTCACGCCAGGTCACTATAACTCGGCCTATTATGAGCATAGCTTTCTTGCAGACAGTATGGGTGTTGAGCTGGTCGAGGCGGCAGATCTCATCGTTGATGACGATGTGGTCTGGATGTTGACCACCAATGGGCGGGTTCGGGTAGATGTGATTTATCGGCGGATAGACGATGATTATCTCGACCCGCTGGTGTTCCGGCCAGATTCGATGCTGGGCGTGCCAGGGCTGATCGCGGCTTATGCTGCGGGCAATGTCGCTATCATCAATGCACCGGGTAACGGCATTGCCGATGATAAGGCAATTTATAGCTATATGCCAGAAATTGTGAAATATTATTCAGGCGCTGCCGCCATGCTGCCTAATGTCGAGACCCATCGCTGCCGCGAGCCCAAGGCGCTTGCCTATACGCTTGAGCACCTGCCAGAACTGGTGGTGAAGCTGGTTGACGGGTCGGGCGGCTATGGCATGCTGGTTGGCCCAACCGCGACCAAGGCCGAAATCGAAGCATTTCGGGCAGCCCTTGTAGCTCAGCCAGAGCGTTATATTGCCCAGCCCACACTTGCCTTGTCGACAGTGCCGACGCTTGTGGACGCAGGGGTTGCGCCGCGCCATGTCGATTTTCGCCCATTTGTGCTGACAGGTGCCCAAGGCGTGCAGGTGGTGCCAGGCGGCTTAACGCGCGTTGCGCTTAAACACGGCTCGCTTGTCGTCAATTCCAGCCAGGGCGGCGGCACCAAAGACAGTTTTGTTTTGATGGACGATGGTGTTCAGCCAGCGCAGGGCATGGCGGCAATGATGCAGGAGCAGGGCTGATGCTCTCGCGCACCGCATCGTCGCTCTACTGGCTGGGGCGTTACATTGAACGGGCCGAATTTGTAGCGCGGCTGGTTGAGGCGACGGTGCGGCTCGATGCGCTGTCGGCACGCCCGGCGGGGGAGGCGGCCTGGGCCAGCGCGCTTGCTGTCAGCGGAACGGACGAGGCATTTGCTGAGACCGGCCAGGCGATGGGCCAGTTTTTTGTCGCGCGCTTTCTCACAGTTGATACCAGCCATGCCGGGTCGATTGCGCGTTGCCTTGAGATGGCGCGGCTGAACGCGCGCGCGGTGCGCACCGCTCTTACACGCGATGCGTGGACTATGGTCAACCGGGCCTGGCTGATTTTCACCAACCGCTCCAGCCCAGGCGGCACCGCGGCCACGCTTAATCTGCTCGACGCGGTGAAGAACGAAACGCTTGCATTTGAAGGCGCGCTGCACCGGATGATGCGCAACGAGGCAAGTGCCTTTGTCCGGCTGGGCAAGGCAATTGAGCGGGCGGACAACACCGCCCGGCTGGTCGATGTGAAATATCATTTGTTGCTGCCAGAGGGCGAGACGGTGGGCGGGCTGGTTGATCGCGACCAATGGACGACGATATTGCAAACCGTGTCGGCCGTAACGGCGTATCGCTGGTTGTATAGCGATGGGCTGACGCCGGTTAATGTGATTGATTTGCTGCTCCACCGGGCGGAGTTGCCGCGCTCGCTGGCGGGGTGTGCAGAGGAGACGCTGGAGGTGCTTGGCCTGTTGGCGCGCCGCTCCGGCCTGCAAGGCGAGGCCGACAGGTTGGCCCGCTTGCGGCTGGCCCGGCTGCAAAAATCCGTCTCGCATGACATCATAAAATCTGGCCTGCACCAGTATCTTCACGCGATTATTGCTGAAAATGCCGAGCTTAGTCAGGCCATTGGCCGCCAGTTTCGGTTTTCGTGATGCGGCTGGCGATTAACCATGCCACGCGCTATCGCTTCTCGCAGCCACAGGCGCGGCTGGTACAATTGCTGCGGATGCGGCCATCCGACACCACCCATCAGACAGTGTCTGACTGGCGGATCGACCTCGATTGCGATGCCCGGTTGCGCTATGGCCATGATGGTTTTGGCAATTGTACAGCGATGCTCTATGCTGAGGGGCCGATTGGCAGCATCGAAATTGCCATGTCGTGCGTGGTGCTTACCGTGCCGGGCGATGGCGTGCTGGCGGGTGTTGCCGAGCCGTTGCCGCCCCGGCTGTTCCTGCGCGCAACGCCGCTGACGGGCGCGAGCGAGGCAATTGTCCGGCTGGCTGGCGAGCTGGCGCCGGCGGGCCTGCCGTTGTTTCAGCGGTTAAGCGCGCTGTGTGCAGCGCTGCCGGAGCGGCTGGTGGTTGAGTCTGGGCGGCCGGTTTCGGGGCAAAGTGGCGCGCAGGCCTTGGGGAGCGGGCGGGGAACCGCGCGCGATTTTGCTCATATCTTTATCGCCGCGGCCCATGTCATGGGGGTGCCGGCGCGCTATGTATCGGGCTACAGCCTTGACGGGAAAAGCGGCACGACCGCGCTGCACCCTACCCCCAATGCCTGGGTTGAGGCTTATGTTGCGGACAAGGGCTGGGTAGCGTTTGATCCGGCGCAGGGCGGGCTGGCTACCAGGGGCTATGTCCGCGTTGCGATTGGGCTTGATGCGGGCAGCGCGGCACCGGTGGCCGGATCAAGACTGGGTGATGGTGAGGAGGTGCTGGATGCCGGGGTGCTTGTTGCGCAAATCGCCCGGTGATGCGCTGCGCCCCTGGTTGCCGGATTATCCCTGCGCTGGCAGGGCAGCGCTTGGGGCAAGATCTTCGTCGCTCAGCAGGCTCCAGCCGTTTGCGCTTAGCATTTCAATCGGTCGATAGCGCGTTTTATACGCCATGCGCGCCGATCCTTTCACCCAATAGCCAAGATAGACATAAGGCAGGCGGGCGGCGCAGGCACGGGCGATATGGTCCATAATGATGAAATTGCCCAGCCCAAGCCGAGCCGGGTGATCGGCGTCGAAAAAGCTGTAGATCATCGACAGACCATCGGCCTGCTGGTCTGTCAGGCAAGCGCCGATCAGCCGGCCACGCTCACCATCAACCCCAGGCTCACGATATTCGATAACATAGGAGTTTACGGGGCTCTGTTCGACCATGTCGGCATAATCCACCTCGTCCATACCGGCCATGCCACCGCTTGGGTGGCGCGCGCCAAGGTAGGAACGCAGCAGCGCGAACTGCTCGTCGGTGGCCCAGGGTTTGCACGCCGTTACTTCGATATCGTCGTGGCGGCGCAGCAATTTGCGCTGGGTAGCGTTGGGAATAAACTCGTCGGCAACAACGCGCACCGACACGCAAGCCGCACAGCCAGAACAGCTTGGCCGATAAGCAACGGACTGGCTGCGCCGAAAGCCGATCCGCCCTAGCGCATCGTTCAGTTCCGACGCATTTGGCCCGTTAAGCTCGGTAAACACCTTGCGCTCAAACCGCCCAGGCAAATAGGGGCACGGGGCAGGGCTTGTTACAAAGAAACGTGGAAAACGAAATGGCGCAGTCACCGCCGCTTGATCCTCTCATGCCCCGGCAATCCGCTGAGCTTCGTGCCCTTTATGAATCGTTGTCGGGGTGATGAAAAGCGGCTTTACCACGAAAAACGGTTAAACTGCACGCGCCGCTGTGGATAGTTTGCCCAACCCGGCCACATTCGTTCCGCTTTGGATCAATACCCGCCATAATCAGGCCAGCTCAACCTGGCTGACTTCATACCCCGCCAGGCGAATGGCGTCCACCAGCCGGTCAAGATGCGCCTTGTCGCGCGTTTCGCACTCAATGTCGGTGATGAGGCCCTTGGCGGGCAGCGTAGTAAACACGCGCTGATGATATACCTCGATGATGTTCACCCGTTCAGCATCGAACACGCGTACCAGCTTGAACAAGGCGCCGGGCTGATCTTGCAGCCGCACCCGCAGCCGCGCCAGTCGCCCAGATCGCGCCAGGTCGCGCAGCAGCACATTGGCCAGCAGGCGCGTGTCGATATTGCCGCCACACAGCACGATGCCCACGGTCTTGCCGCGGAACCGTTCGGGGTGTTGCAACAATGCGGCAAGCCCGGCGGCGCCCGCGCCTTCGACTACGGTTTTTTCGATCTGAAGCAGCAGACTCACCGCCTCTTCGAGGCTGCGCTCGCTCACCAGCACAATGTCGTCGACCAGCGCCTCCACCATTTTTGCGGTGATGGCGCCTGGTTCCTTTACAGCAATGCCCTCGGCCAGCGTGTCGCCCGCACATGGCATGTCGGTGCCGTTTATGCGGTTGTACATCGAAGGAAACAGCTCTGCCTCAACGCCGATAACTTCAATCGGGGGCTGGGCATTGCGCGCCACGGTCGCCATGCCGGAAATGAGCCCGCCTCCGCCAATGGGGGTAACAAACATGTCGATTTCAGGCACATCCTCCAGCATTTCCAGCGCCACGCTGCCTTGCCCGGCAATGATGCGCACATCGTCGAACGGGTGGACAAAGGTGTAGCCGCGCTCCGCTTCCAGTTGCCGGGCATGGGCATAGGCTGCGTCAAACGTGTCGCCATGGAGAATAACGGTCGCGCCGTGCCCTTCGGTTTGCGTCACCTTAACCGTTGGCGTGTTGGTTGGCATGACGATGGTTGCCGGAATGCCCAGCCGGTGCGCGTGATAGGCAAGCCCTTGCGCATGATTGCCAGCCGATGCGGCAATGACACCGGTGACGTTTGAATCAAGTTGCAACAGCGTGTTGAGCGCGCCGCGCTCCTTGTAGGCGGCGGTAAATTGCAGGTTTTCGAATTTGAGGTACACGGTTGCCCCGGTCATTTCAGACAAAGTGCGGCTGATGAGCGTGGGCGTGCGGACGATGGCGGGCGCGATGCGGGCATGGGCGGCACGCACATCGTCGATGGAAACAGGCAGGGCGGCGCCGGACGGGGCTGAAGATGAAGTCGTCATAGCGGCCTCGCCTAGACCATCTGGCGCGATGAAGAAACAGGGCTTATGCGCTGTTGCCATGGCAAAGATCGCATTTATCGGCATTGGCGTGATGGGTGCCCCAATGGCGCGCCATTTGGCGGCGGCCGGGCATGAACTGACTGTGTTCAACCGTACCAACGCAAAGGCGCAGGCCTGGGCAAGCGCGCATGGTGGGCAGGTGGCGCCATCGCCGGCGCAAGCAGCGGCGGGGGCGGACGCGGTAATCTGCTGTGTGGGCAATGACGATGATCTGGCGCGGGTCGCGTTGGGCGAGGACGGTGTTTTTGCCACGATGCGCGGCGATGCGGTGTTTATTGACCACACAACTGTATCTGCCACGCTTGCGCGGCGGGTGGCGGCGGTACATTTTTTGTCCGTCGACGCACCGGTATCTGGTGGTCAGGCGGGGGCGGAAAATGGCACGCTGTCGGTTATGTGCGGCGGCACCGCCGCGGCGGTGGCACTGGCCGAGCCGCTGATGAGCGCTTATGCCGGGCGCATTGTGCATATCGGCGGGCCGGGCGCTGGCCAGCAGACCAAGATGGTCAACCAAATTGCCATTGCCGGCGTGTTGCAGGGGCTGGCGGAAGCGCTGCGCTTTGCCCAGGCGAGTGAGCTTGATCTGGCCAGGGTGTTTGAGGCGATTTCGGGCGGCGCTGCGCAAAGCTGGCAAATGGTCAATCGCTGGCAGTCGATGAGCGAGGACAGGTTTGATTTTGGCTTCGCGGTCGATTGGATGCGCAAGGATCTTAGCCTTGCGCTCAATGAGGCGCGGCACAATGGCGCGGCATTGCCCCTGACCGGGCTGGTTGACCAATTTTATGCCGAGGTACAAAAAATGGGCGGGGCTCGACAGGATACCAGCGCCTTGGTGCGGAGATTGCCGAAATGACTGGGCCGTGTGCCAAATTGCTCACAGCGTTTGCGGGGGTAACGACGCTTGTTTCACCCGCCTTTGCCGATGGTCTGGTCGATAATGTGCACGGCGTTACGCTTGATGAGACAGGCGCCGTGGTTCGCTTCACGGGGATGGTGGTGACGCCTGATGGCAAGGTCGCCCGCCTGCTTGCGCAAGGCGAAAAGCGGCCCGACCGGCTCGACTGGCGGGCGGATATGCACGAAAAGGTGCTGCTGCCCGCCTTTGTCGATGCGCACGGCCATGTCATGGATCTTGGCTTTCGCGCGCTTGAGCTTGATTTGTCGGGCACTACATCGCTGGAAGAGGCGCTGGCGCGGATCGCTGAATATGCCGCTGCCAACCCTGACCGGAAATGGATTGTCGGTGGGGGCTGGAACCAGGAAAAATGGGGGCTGGGCCGTTTCCCGACCGCAGCCGAGCTTGACCGCGCCGTGGGTGATCGCCCGGTATGGCTGTCGCGGGCTGATGGCCATGCAAGCTGGGCCAACAGCGCGGCGATGCGGCTTGCCGGTGTTTCTGCCAAAAGCGTGTCGCCCCCCGGCGGGCGGATCGAGCAGGAAGGCGGGCTGCCCGCTGGCGTGTTTGTCGATGCAGCGCAAGGGCTGGTGCAAAAGGCAGTGCCGCTACCCCTGCCCAAGGAGATGGCGGCGGCTTTTTTGAAGGCGCAGGAGATTTTACTGTCTTTCGGCATTGCCGCCACAGCCGATATGGGCACAAGTGTGGACGACTGGCTTACCTATCGCCGCATGGGTGATGCCGGTAATTTGCGCGTGCGGGTGATGAGCTATGGCGCAGGCGTTGACGATACTATCCGCATTGGCGGCACCGGGCCAACGCCGTGGCTTTATGCCGGGCGGCTGAAGCTTAATGGAGTAAAGCTTTATGCAGATGGCGCGCTCGGCTCGCGCGGGGCGTGGTTGAAATCACCCTATAGCGATGCGGCAAAACAGGCAGGTGCGGGTTTTTTGTCCGATGCTATGCTGCGCAACAAAATGAGCCGCGCCGCGATGGACGGCTATCAGGTGGCGGTGCACGCCATTGGCGACCGCGCCAATGCGCAGGTGCTCGATGCGATTGAGGACCTTGCGCCAACCTATACGGGCGACCGGCGCTGGCGGGTGGAACATGCGCAGATTGTCGATCCGGCCGATCTGCCCCGCTTTGGCAAATATGGCACCATCGCCTCGATGCAGCCGGTGCACCAGACAAGTGACCGGACAATGGCGCAAGCGCGGCTGGGCAATGCGCGGCTGACGGGGGCCTATGCCTGGGCGACGATGCGGCAAAATGGCGCAGGCCTTGCTTTTGGCACCGATTATCCGGTTGAAAGCCCCGATCCCTTTGCTGGCTGGGCCGCCGCCTTTACCCGCGAGGGCCCCGATGGCGAACCGGCGGGCGGGTGGCAGCCGCAGGAGCGGCTGACGCGTGAACAGGCATGGAAGGCCTATACGCAAGACGCAGCCTATGCCGGCTTTGCCGAGCAGCAATTTGGCCGCCTGGCGCCGGGCCAATATGCTGATTTCATCATCGTCAACCGCGACCCGACGGAGATTTCGGCGACCGAGCTACGCGCCATGATTGTTGAGGAAACATGGGTCGGCGCGCGCAAGGAGTTTGCGCGGAAATAGGCGTGGCGTGGTTTTGCCTGGGGCTGTCAGCCTTATTTGCGCCACTGCGTTGATGCTGGCCTGAGCGGCGGCCGCCACCATATATTGCCGCGCTTTTCCAGCCGCCCCATTTGCAGCAGACAAAAAAAGATCCGCGGCGCCCCCCGGAGCCGCGGATCTTCCCCGATTAGCTTTGAAATAACCTTCAGGCGACCTGTGCGGCCGCCACTTCATCGGGTTCACGCAACACATAGCCACGGCCCCATACCGTTTCGATATAGTTTTCGCCGTCGCACGCCATCGACAGTTTTTTGCGCAACTTGCAGATAAACACGTCGATAATCTTGAGTTCTGGTTCGTCCATGCCGCCATATAGGTGGTTGAGAAACATTTCCTTGGTAAGTGTGGTGCCCTTGCGCAGCGACAGCAGCTCAAGCATCGCATATTCCTTGCCCGTAAGGTGTACGCGCGCACCATCGACCTCAACGGTCTTGGCATCGAGGTTTACGGCGAGTTTGCCGGTGCGGATCACGCTTTGCGAATGGCCCTTGGAGCGGCGGACAACCGCATGAATGCGCGCAACAAGTTCGTCGCGGTGGAATGGTTTGGTCACATAATCATCGGCGCCAAAGCCGAAACTGCGGATTTTGGAGTCCATCTCGTTGATGCCCGAGAGAATGAGCACCGGCGTTTGCACACGGGCGACCCGCAGCTTTTTCAACACATCATAGCCGTGCATGTCGGGCAGATTAAGATCAAGGCAGATGATGTCGTAATCATAGAGCTTGCCTAAATCCAGGCCTTCTTCGCCCAGGTCAGTCGTATAGACGTTGAAGCCTTCGGCCGAAAGCATCAGCTCAATTGCCTTGGCCGTTGTCGGCTCGTCCTCGATCAGCAGCACGCGCATGTGGCACTATCCCCTGTCGTTCTTCGGTGTCAGAACCCCCTGTGGCCCAACCCCCTCGATACGCATTAACCAAATGACTTCTGAAGGACAAAGGTTAATTTCGAATTAATCGGCCTCAATCCACGAGTCGTAGCAAATAATCTGGCAGATTTTGGTGTGCAAAGCCGCTATTTGCACCATGAGGGGTGCGCACTGCCGGGCAGCCGCAGGGGCCTTGTAGGCCACCGGGCGGCGGTTTGAGTGGTAATTGTCAACATTGTCTTTATCGTCTCAATGCACGCTGCAAATGCTTGTTAGCTGGGCAGCGAGATAGTCGAGCATCGCCTCAACCCGTGCCGGGCGCAATCTGCCGGGTGGCGTCATCAAGTGCAGCGAGACGCCGGGTGGGCGCCACAGCGGTAAAATTGGCACCAGCGCGCCGCTTGCGAGGTCGGCGGCGGTAATAAAATCTGGCAGCACCGCCACGCCAAGTCCTGCCCTGAGCGCGGGCAGCAATGCCTCGCCGCTATTAGCGCGCAGTCGCCCATCTGCCCGCACCATCACCTCCCCGCCGTCTGTGCCGATGAAACGCCAGGGGCCGCGACTATTGGTATAGGTGAGCAGCGCATGCTCTCCGAGTTGTGCGGGATGGGCTGGCTTTCCGGCGCGTGCCAGATAGGCCGGGGCCGCAACAACGCGCGCGTCAATGGCGCCAAGTCGCCGTGCGCGCAGCGAGCTGTCTGGCAGATCGGCAATCCGCAGTGCAATGTCAAACCCTTCGGCGATGATGTCCATATGCCTATCCGACAGCGCCAGATCGATATCTATCGCCGGGTTGGCGGCCATGAAGTCGGCTACCACCGGCGCGACGTGGAGCAAGCCAAAGCTCATTGGCGCGCCGATGCGAATGGTGCCCGCCAGCGCTGCTGCCCCGTCCTGCGCGCTCTCCTCGGCTGCTCGCGCTTCTGCCAGAATACGCTGCGCATGTTCCGCCAGCCTTTGCCCGTTATGGGTCAGTGTGAGGCGGCGCGATGTGCGGTGGAACAGGCTGGTGCCGAGCTGATGTTCTAGCCGGGTGATCGCCTTTGACACCGATGATTTTGACAAGGCGATAGCATCTGCTGCGCCGGTAAAGCTGCGGTGCTCGACAACGCTGGCAAAAATCGCCCAGGCTTCAAGGTCGGGCAGGCGCATGGCAGCTCCAATCTGGATAAATGGAAACGATGAGTTTCGATTGTTTCCATTTACCACGTCAACAGCGTTGTTATCAAGGGGCTGCAACTGGGAGATACTGTCATGTCGAGCACGCCTGCCACCCTCGATGCCCCGGCCCCGGCCCCGGCTCCGGCCCCGGCCCCGGCCAAGGCCGTTGTTGAGCGCCGCGCCTTTGCCACGCTTGGCCATGCGGACCATGGCTGGCTGAATGCGCGGCATCATTTTTCCTTTTCCAACTATTATGACCCCAACCGGATGGGCTGGGGGGCAATCCGGGTTTGGAATGACGATGAGATTGCCCCGCAATCAGGCTTTGCCCCGCACCCGCATCGCGACATGGAGATCATCACCTATGTCCGCACCGGCGCGATTACTCATCAGGATTCCATGGGGAACAAGGGCCGTACCGCTGCTGGAGATGTTCAGGTGATGAGCGCAGGGTCAGGAGTGCGGCATTCGGAATATAATCTGGAGAGCGAGCAGACTAGCTTGTTCCAGATATGGATTGAGCCCAAGCGGCTGGGCGGCGCGCCGAGCTGGGGGGCAAAGCCTTTTCCAAAGGCCGATCGCACTGGCCAATTCGCCATATTGGCCAGCGGGTATGCCGAGGATGCTGATGCGCTGCCGATCCGCGCGGAGGCGCGCTTGCTGGCGGCAACGCTGCCCGCGGGCGGGCTGATCAGCCACGAGGTGAGCAAGGGGCGCCATGCCTATCTCGTGCCAGCAACAGGCGCAATTGAAATTGACGGCCAGCGGTTTGAAGCGCGCGATGGCGTGGCGATTGGCGGTGGGCAGACTGTCATCATCACAGCGCTTGAGGAGGCCGAGCTGGTACTGGTCGATTCCGAATAATTCTCCAACTCAATATAAGAGTAACATTTTATGACCAAGGTTCTTGTTCTTTATTATTCGTCTTATGGCCATATTGAACAGATGGCCGATGCGGTGGCTGAAGGTGCACGGGCTGCGGGTGCGCAGGTTGATGTTCGCCGCGTGCCTGAAACCGCGCCCGATGCAGTGGTGGCAGCAGCGCACTTCAAAACCGATAGCGCCCATCCGCTGATCGAGGGGCCGCAGGTGCTTTCTGAATATGATGCGATCATCGTCGGCTCGCCCACGCGCTTTGGTCGGCTGGCCAGCCAGATGGCGGCTTTTTGGGACACGGCGGGCGGTGTGTGGATGCGCGGCGCGCTCAACGGCAAGGTTGGCGGCGCATTCGTCTCCAGCGCAACCCAGCATGGCGGGCAGGAAGTGACCCTGTTCTCGCTCATCACCAATTTGTTGCACTTTGGCCTGACGATCGTTGGCCTTGACTATGGCCATCAAGGCCAGATGACACTTGACGAGGTGGTTGGCGGGTCGCCCTATGGCGCTACGACCATTGCCGGCGGCGATGGCAGCCGCCAGCCAAGCGCAATTGAACTTGAAGGCGCGCGCTACCAGGGCCGCCGGATTGCCGAGGTTGCCGCCAAGCTCTCCGCCTGAGGATCAGCGCGCGGGTGCCGGTGTAACCCAAAGCATGGCGCCCGCCGGCGCCGGCGCGTGCGCTGACACCTGCAACGGTGCCTCTGCGCGCGCTGGCACGCGAGGCGCAGGCGGCGAGAGCTGCTCGCTGGGCGTTTCCATCGATATTTGCGGCATTGCCGGTTGAGAAGATGGTGTCTGGTCCGCCGCCATTTTACCGGGGGCGGCTGCGGGAAAACGGCGTTGCGCCTGGGCAAAGGTTGTGCGCGCCGCACCCGCGCCGGCTGCGGTTGTGCCAACCCAGCGCCAGTGCCATGGCTCCCACGAAACGCCCTGTTTGGTGAGGGCGGGAAACGACATTTCAAAGCCATAATCGGCTGCATGGGCGATCAGCCAGCGCCCGGCAGAAGTCGCCGCGATGCACGGGTTGACATCGCCACAATTGGGCGAGGGGCGCACGCCAAAATCAATGGCGAAGCCGGTTGAATGCTCGCTATGGCCTGGCGGGGCGACATAACGCGCGCGCTCTGCTGGATCGGTGGACTGGCGGCCTGGCCCAATGCCGCCGCAAAACAGGCGGCGTTGCTGCGCGGTGGGGCGAAAGCAAGAGATGGCGCGGATCTGCCCGGCTGCCTCGGGCGAGGTGGCCGCCGCCGCGAGCAGGCGCTTCAAATCGTCGAGCATTTCGCGCCGGATGCGACACGCAGCACCTGCTGCAAACCCGGCAGGAGCAAGCACCAGCTCCTCCTCAGGCGCTTGCGCATAGGGCAGGTGGCCAAATAGGCGTCCATCGGGCGCTGCATATACTTCATGGCCGGGGCAAAGCGGCTCGCTATGCGCCATTACCGGTGCTGCGGCGAGCACCGCCAGCGCTGCTAACTTCATTCTGTACATTGGTCTCCGCCACTGTCGGCGCGGTTTTTCTGGCATGCGCGGTGCGGTGGTGGCAAGGGGGCGCCATGATAAGCGATCACATATTGTTCATCGACGGCGAGGCAATCGTCATCGACAAGCCCGCCGGGCTGCCTGTTGATCCGCCGCGAGACGGCGCGCTGAGCCTTGAAAACCACCTGCAAAGCCTGACCTTTGGTTTTCAGCGCTGGCCGGTTGCAGTTCACCGGCTTGACCGCGACACGAGCGGCTGCCTGCTGTTGTCGCGCAACCCCAAAGCGCATAAACGCCTGCAACAGGCGTTTGAGGCAGGGCAGGTGGCCAAGCGCTATCTCGCCGTGCTCGATGGCGTTCCGGCAGAGGAAGCCGGGCTGATCGACATGGCGCTCGCAAAAATCAGCAGCGCTGAGGCCGGGTGGCGCATGCGCGGCGACGTGGCAGGCCGCCCTTCGCGCACCCGCTGGCGGGTGCTGAGCGAGCAGGCGGGGCAATCGCTGGTGGAGTTCGTGCCCGAAACCGGGCGCACCCACCAGATCCGCGTGCACGCAGCCGAAGGGTTGGGCGCGCCGGTGGCCGGCGACAAAATTTACGGCCGGGCCGGGCCGCACGGCATGTTGCTCCACGCGGCGAGCCTTGTTGTGCCGCGCGGCGCCAAGGCTGATGTCAGCGCAGAGGCGCCACTGCCGGCGCGCTTTACCCAGGCGGGTTTTGGCGATGGCTGATATTGCCGTTCCTGAACAATTTATCGAGGAACGGTTTTTGGCGGCGTCCGGCCCCGGCGGGCAGAATGTCAACAAAGTGGCAACGGCGGTGCAGTTGCGTGTGTCGGTGTTCAGGCTGGGCCTGTCGCCGGACGTGTATCAGCGGCTCAAGCTGCTCGCGGGCGCGCGGATGACGGCAAGTGGCGACATTGTCATCACTGCCCGGCGCTATCGCACGCAGGAGGCAAACCGGGCGGACGCGCGCGCGCGTCTGGCAGCGCTGCTTGGGCAGGCGCACGAGCGCCAGACCAGGCGAGTTGGCACCAAGCCGAGCAAAGCCGCCAAGGCCAGGCGGGTGGATGCCAAGACTAATCGTGGCGCGGTAAAAGCGGCGCGTGGCAGAATTATCGTGGAGTAGGTGATGTTTGCATTTGAGATAGATGGAAGCGACAAAGCGGCGCTTTATCATGACTTGATTAGCGCGGTGGACGCGCTGACCGCAGACGAGACGGATGCTATTGCCAATATGGCTAATGTAGCCGCGCTCCTGTGGCAATATTTGCCCGACCTCAATTGGGCAGGCTTTTATCGGCTGGTGGAGGGCGAACTGGTGCTTGGCCCTTTTCAGGGCAAGCCTGCCTGCATCCGTATTGCGATTGGTGCGGGCGTGTGCGGCGCGGCGGCGGCCAGTCTTGCCACACAGATGGTGGACGATGTGCATGCCTTTGCCGGCCATATTGCCTGTGATGCCGACAGCCGCTCAGAGCTGGTGGTGCCGCTTGTGCGGGACGCGGTGTTGCTGGGTGTGCTTGATCTGGACAGCCCGTTGCCAGCCCGGTTTGACGCAGCAGACGCGCGCGGGTGCGAAGAAATTGCCAAATTGATTGCACAGCGCATCTGACCCGAAGTGGGACGGGGCAAAGCCTAGCGAAATTTGGGTAATAATGGTAATAATCTCGTTAACTATTGTGGTGGTTTGATAATTTTCATCCTGCCAGCGAGGGAGTGTTTACCATGCGAAGCCTGATTTTAGCGTCGGTTATGTTGTTGACGACCGCAGGTGCCGCGCCGCTGGCTGCTCAACGAATCACGACGCCGCCGGTGGTGGCTCCGCCGCCGGCTGGGGTGCCTCCGGTATTCGCCCCGCCCGCGGCGCCCGCTCCGCCGCCGCCGCTGGTGCAGGCTCCACCACCGCCACCGCCACCGCCGCCGCCGCCGTCGCCGTCGGTTGGTGGCCGCGGGCAGCGTTGGGGCCATCTGGCTGGCGGGCAATGGGAAGCGGCAAGCCGTGCGCCGGGTGGTTTGGGCGCCTATCACCGCCCCTATCGCGGTTTTCGCCTGCCGCGCTATTGGGTGAATCGTCAATTTCTCATCGAAGATTTTGGCTATTATGGCCTGCCCGCGCCGCCTTTTGGCTATAGCTGGTCGCGTTATTATGATGATGCGGTGCTGATTGATACGCATGGGCGAGTGGCCGACGCAGCGCTTGGGCTGGAATGGCTGCGGCCTTATGGCGGCCATGCGCCGCACAGTGCCGGACATGGTTATGCGACGCAGGGCTACCATCATGGCTTTCAAGATGGGCCAGGCGCTGGCTACGGGCCGCCACCGCCTGTCGTTCAGCCACTGCCCGGCGGCGGCTATAGCACCACCTATACGACTGGTGGCTATTCCACCGGGCCGGTAACATATAGCTATTCCGGGCCAACGACGACGACGATCACTATACAGTCTGCTCCGGCGGTTACGACAACGACGACGGAATATATTACCGAATATCGGACCGAGGTGGTGCGCAAAGCGTGGCGCAAGCCTGTCGTAAGGAAGAAGACGGCACGCAAATGGAAACCAAAGCCGGTTCAGCGGGCGTGCACCTGCACGTGCGGATGCCGCCAGAGCGGCCGGTCCGATTAAGGCAAGTTAACCGCAATATATCCCTGTTTGACCGCGTTTTTCTCAGGCGGCAGGTGGTTGTACCTGGCTGGATGGCGCCCCAGGGATGAGCGGCTGCCCGCCCTGTACCCTGCCGGGTGGTCATTGTCGGCGTGCAGGGCCGCCAAGCGTTGGCAGGCTTTCGGCGCCGTTTGCGCCAATAGCGGATACTGCGAATAAATGGTCGTCGATCGAGGTGTTAATGAGCACATCCTGCGTCGTGCGGACTATGCGCGAGCCGGTCCATGTCGCAGCATCAGTGCGGCGCCAGCGGATGCGATAGGCCGCAGCGCCGGGCACTTTGGGCCATTTGATCGTCGTATCGAAGGAGAGCGCACCGTCAATCGCCACCGCGCTTGGCGCGGCGGGTGCAGCCGCCAGGCGGCGGATAGTGGCGATGTTGATCGCCGTCACCTTGGCCAGATAGGGAAAATCCATTTTGTCGATGGTGTCGCCATAATCAATGCCGCCTTCTGTGCGGATGTCCTGGTGCTGCTGTGTCCAGTTTTCTGCACCCACTGAAAAGCGCACCGCCGGGTAGCCCAGCCGCAAAAAAGGCTCATGGTCGCCGCCCCGGCCAAATCGGTCTGGCCGCCGGTCGACAAATACATCCAGCCCGGCAGGGATTTGCGCGGCGATTCCGTCAATCACCTTGGCAAGCGCGCGACTTGGGCCATCGTCCTCACCACCATTGCCGCGCCGGGCGAGCTGCTCTTTCAAATCTTCCGACGCGCGAATGCCTTCGGAAAAAACACGCACCCTGTCGGCTACGCGGATGCCGTTTTGGCCAATGGTGTTACCGACAATATCGTTGTTGAGCATGGCCGAAACCTGCCACCCGCGCTCCTTTGCCGTGTCGGCAAGCAGCATTCCGCCCCACAGCCCCTGTTCTTCGCCAGAAAAGATTGCATAGACAATGGTCGCGTCGAACTTTTGTTTCGATAAAATGCGCGCTGCTTCAAGCACCAGGGCGACGCCGGAGGCGTCATCATTGGCGCCGGGTGCGTCTTTGATGATGTCCAGCGTGTCGGAGCCGCGGCTGTCGATATGCGCGCCGATGATGATGACCCGGCTTGGATCACGGCCTTTTTGGATGCCGAGCACATCTTCCACCACCACCCCATCGGGTGCGCGCGGCCCGGAAAAGCTGCGGGAGATGCGCTCCACGCCGATGCAGCCGCCACAGGCTTTGCTCATCTCCTCAAAGCGGGCAGCGGCCCAGTTGCGCGCAGCCCCGATGCCGCGCTTGGGGTCGGTTGCAGAAGACAAGGTGTTGCGCGTGCCAAAGCCAACCAGCGCAGCAACGCTTGCGCGCAGCCGGGCACTGTCTGGCGCGGGGTTGGCGGGTGCCTTGGCGGCGGCGGTGGTCAGCAGCAGCAGCGGGGCGGCGGCGAGCAGGGGGACATAGCGCATGGCCACATGGTGGCGCGGCCGCCGCCATTGGGCAAGCCCTGGAATTGGTTTCGCTTTCCCTTTTGGCTGTTTGGCAGAGGCGATCAGCTCAGCCGGTCAATGTCAGTGGTTGAGAGCGAGCCGGGAATGATCATCAGCGGTACGCGCAATGCGCCCGCGTCCGAGCCGGTAAAATGGCTGACAAGCGGCCCCGGCGGGCCGTTTGGCGCTGCCGCCAGCACAAGCGCGGCGATGAGCGGGTTGGCGTCTATCACCTCGCGAATGATTTTGCTGGCGTCACCTTGGCGCACGGTGATGCTTGGCCGCAGCCCCGATTCGGCAATGAGTTGCCCGGCAGCGGCGGCCACAAGCCCTTCGGCGTGCTGGCGCGCTTCTTCCTCAATTGTTGCCTGCACACCGCCCCAGGCGACAAATTCAACCGCGGGAACAAGTGCGAGTATTTCCACTCCGCCGCCGGTTTTTATGGCGCGGCGCGCGGCAAAGCGCAGGGCGGTTTCTGCCTCCAGGCTTTCGTCGATGACGACAAGATAGATCCGCATGTTCAGCCGCTTTCCGCCAGTTTTTGTCAATTCCGTTAGGGCAGGGTGGCCCGGCTGCGCATTTTGTGCAAGCGGATGCTCTTGACCCCGGCGCGCGGATCGCGAAGGAGGGGCGCGTCTTTGCTCACTCAAGGGTCAGCCCGTCCATGCCGATCGAAATAAAAATGCCCGCCCTTTCCCCCACAATGGAGGAAGGAACACTCGCCAAATGGCTGGTAAAGGCCGGGGATATGGTGTCGTCCGGCGATTTGATGGCGGAGATTGAAACCGACAAGGCGACGATGGAGTTTGAGGCGGTCGACGAGGGCGTTATTGGTGAAATTTTGGTGGCTGAAGGGACAGACGGTGTGAAAGTCGGCACGGTCATCGCCATTTTGCTGCAAGAAGGCGAAGCTGCTGGCACACCGGTTGCGCCAAAGGCCGTGTCAGCGTCGGCTTCTCCCGCGCTTCCAGCGGGCGCCACCCTGCCTGTTGTCGCTACCACCTCTGTTGCGCCACAGGCAATGGCGGTGCCGCTTGCCACCGCTTCCACACAAAGCGAGCGGGTGAAGGCTAGCCCGCTGGCGCGCCGGCTTGCAGCGGCCAGCGGGGTTGATCTGGCCGCGGTGAACGGCTCAGGGCCAAACGGCCGGGTGGTGAAAGCGGATGTCGCGGGCGCCGTGCCGGGCGCGCCGCCTGCGCCTGCGCCCATGGCGGTGGCCGCAACGCTTGCCGCCATGCCTGAGCCAGTTGCAGAGGTTGCACGCGCGCCATTGGCGGTTGCGTGGGATAACAGCATCCCCCACCGGGTCGACAAGCTGTCGAACATGCGCAAGACCATTGCGCGCCGCCTGACCGAGGCCAAGCAGACAATTCCACACATCTATCTCACCATCGATATCCGGCTTGACGCCTTGCTCAGGCTGCGCGGTGAACTGAACGCCTCGCTTGAGGCGCGCGGCGTGAAATTGTCTGTCAATGATTTGCTCATCAAGGCGCTCGGCGTTGCGCTGGCGCAGGTGCCCAAATGCAATGTAACTTTTCTCGGTGACAATCTTGTCAGCTATGAACGCGCCGATGTGTCGGTTGCTGTGTCTATTCCCGGTGGGCTGATCACGCCGATCATCAAAGATGCCGCGAACAAAAGCGTGTCGGCAATCGCGACCGAGATGAAAGACCTTGCCGCCCGCGCCAAGGAGGGCAAGCTCCAGCCGCACGAATATCAAGGCGGCACGGCGTCGCTGTCGAACATGGGCATGTTTGGCATCAAACATTTTGAAGCCGTTATCAACCCTCCACAGGCGATGATTCTGGCAGTCGGGGCGGGCGAGAAGCGCCCCTATATCGTTGACGATGCGCTGGGTGTGGCAACGGTGATGTCGGCCACGGGGAGTTTTGACCATCGCGCAATTGACGGCGCCGACGGGGCTGCGCTGATGAAGGCGCTGAAAGACCTTGTCGAACGCCCGCTTGGCCTGATTGCCTGAGGGTGGCCGTGAGGCAAGTATTGATTGAGCTGCTGCACATCGCACTAGGTGTTGGCACTGTAGCATTGATGGCGCGCGCTGCCGCCTGGGCGGTGCCGCTGGCCGCGCGCGAAATTATGATTGTTGGCTTTGTTTCGGTTGCGTTCATCATCGGCATGGGGGTGAAGCCTTTGCTGGTGTCGCTGGCTGAGCATCGCCGCCGGGGTGAGCAATGACGGCGTCGCCGCTCGCCCGATGTTTACAGCCATCCGCCGGCGACAGGGCTGCTCATGCTTGATCAGCCACCGGCTCAGCCGCCTGTTTCGCCGCCGGCAATTCGTGCAACCGCAATGGCGGCCGATGCCAACCCCTATGGCCACGTCTTTGTTGGCTGGCTGATGGGGCAGATGGCGCTCGCGGCTGGGTCGGCCGCGTCGCGCTATTGCAAGGGGCCAGCGCCGGTGGTTGCAGCAGAAGGGTTCAGCTTTGCTGTGCCGGTTAAGATTGGCGACGAGGTGTCGTTTTGGGCGGAGATTACGGCGATGGGGCGCACATCGATGACGGTGGCGGTTGAGTGCTGGCGCCGTGACCGCCACGGCGAGGGAACCCAGCGGGCCGCGGCCGGGCGTTTTACCCTGGTGGCGATGGGGGATGATGGCCGGCCGCGGGCGGTTGTACCATGAGGGTGGGCTGGCAGCGGCGCGCACTTGCTTTTGTCGTTGCGGTGCTTGCGGCATCGTTGTCATGGGTGCTGATGTTCATGGCGCTGGCGCTTGAGCAAGCCGGGCGTGACGACTTTGTCGACTCGGTTTATGGACTGGCGTCTATTTGCCTGCTGGTATCGCCAATTTTGGTGGCCTGTGTAACGCTGGGCTGTCTGCTCGGCCTTGCTGTTGAGCGGATGATCCCGCGCAGGGTTGGGCCGGTGGCATTTTGCGCGCTCGGCGCGGCATGCAGCAGCGCTTTGACGGTGGTATTGAACGGGCTTGTCTTGCAGCTCCCCAAAGATGTGATGGTGGCTGTGCCGGGCGTGACGGGCGGTTTGGCGGCCGCGGCGGTGTGGTGGAATATGGTACGCGTGAAGGAACGGATGGCGAATGGCTGATACCTATGATCTTATCGTGCTCGGCTCTGGCCCGGGGGGCTATGTGGCGGCCATTCGTGCAGCCCAGCTTGGGCTGAAGGTGGGTATTGTCGAGCGCGAGCTGCTCGGCGGCATTTGCCTCAACTGGGGGTGCATCCCGACCAAGGCGCTGCTGCGCTCGGCGGAAATTTTTCACTATATGCAGCACGCCAAGGACTATGGCCTTGCCGCTGAGGGGATCAGCGCAGATATCGACGCTGTCGTCAGGCGTTCCCGCGGGGTGGCAAAGCAACTCAATCAGGGCGTTGCGCACCTGATGAAGAAAAACAAAATCACCGTCCATATGGGCGATGGCGCGCTGACGGGTGCCGGCACGCTCACGCTTACCAAAGATGGCAAGGCCGAAACGCTCACCGCCAAACACATCATCGTGGCGACAGGCGCGCGCGCGCGCAACCTGCCCTTTGCCCCGGCCGATGGCAAACGCATCTGGACCTATCGCCATGCCATGGTGCCGCCAGAAATGCCGACCAGGCTGCTTGTCATTGGCTCAGGCGCGATCGGCATAGAATTTGCCAGTTTCTACAATGACATGGGCGCAGATGTCACAGTGGTTGAAATGCTAGACCGCGTCGTGCCGGTTGAAGATGCGGATGTATCGGCCTTCCTTGAGAAATCGCTGAAAAAGCAGGGGATGACGATTCTGACCGGCGCGGGTGTCGACAAGATCGAGACGAGTGCGCCGGGCGTAACCGCGGTGATAAAACGTGCAGATGGCACGGTTATCAACGAGAGCTTCAGCCATGTCATCGTCGCCATCGGCATTGTGCCAAATACCGAGAATATCGGGTTGGAAGCGCTGGGGGTGGAGACCAGCCGTGGCCATATCGTTACCGATCCTATGTGCCGCACTACTGTGCCTGGCCTATGGGCGATTGGCGATGTTACCGCGCCGCCATGGCTTGCTCACAAAGCCAGCCATGAAGGGGTGATTGCCGCCGAGGCGATTGCGCAGGCGCTGGGCAACAAAGAAGTGCACCCCCATGCCATGGACGTTCGCAACATTCCCGGTTGCACCTATTGCCACCCGCAAATCGCCAGCGTTGGCCTGACAGAAGCAAAGGCGCGGGAAGCCGGCTATGACCTGAAAGTCGGTAATTTTCCTTTTATCGGCAATGGTAAGGCAATTGCGCTTGGCGAGGCGGAGGGCTTCATCAAAACGGTGTTTGATGCAAAGACGGGCGAATTGCTCGGTGCGCACATGGTGGGCGCCGAAGTAACAGAGCTTATTCAGGGCTATACCGTGGGAAAACAGCTTGAAACCACCGAGGCTGAGCTGATGCAAACCGTGTTTGCGCACCCAACGCTGAGCGAGATGATGCACGAAAGCGTGCTCGCAGCTTATGGCCGGGCGCTCCATATCTGAGCGGCGATGGCAATGGCTGAGGAGGCGCCGGTTTGGCTGAGTCAAATCGTCGCCTCGAAATAGGCCTTAGTCGACTGCGTCGCTTGAGGTGATGAGGTGTAAGGTTTCCACATCCGGTTTTGCGTCGGGCGCCAGGTGTTTCATCCGCCCGTCTATGCTCGCGCCGTTTTCCATCGTGATGATTTCATATTCCACATCGCCCGCGATGCGCGCGCTGCGCTCAACGGCAAGTTGGCGCACACTCACCGTGCCCTGAATGGTGCCCGCAAGCCGGGCCGTTTCCGCGCGGATGTTGCCAGTGATCATGCTGCCGGCGCCCTGCACCAAATTGGCGCAGGCGACATCCCCATCAATCCGCCCATCGATATGGAGATCGGCCGTAGCTGATATATTGCCGGTAATGAGGACATCGGGGCCCAGAACAGAAAATACTCCTCGTTTGCCCGGCGCCGCGCCAAATGAGGCCGAAATTGCCACAGCATCGCTGTTTCGCGCTTTGTTGCCGAACATGGCCATGGTGCACATTTTCCTATTTGGCGCCGGGCGGAATGCCGCGCGCCTGCTGTTGCGAGTCGGTTCCCGGCGATACCATGGTTGCCCCGCAGGCGAAAAGATCAGCCGGTGCGCGGTGCTGAACCATTTTCTGCGTGCTGAAGGGCGGGTTTCCTTGCCCGCGTGCTGGGCTGTCGCTTTTTGCCCAAAATTGGCCGGGTAGCGCGCACTAGCCTGGTTGACCAATTGGCGTGTGCCGCGTATAGGCGCGCCTGCTTCACAGGACATAAGTCTTGTTTTGCTGCTTGAACATTGCTTGAGGCATAGCAGGGCCCCGGCGGTCGCAAGGTCGCCATGTGGTCCCTTTTGCCATTCCCCCAAGGGTGGCTAAGGTTCTGGCTTCAGGCAAAGTAACCGCCAGATTTTCTGGTAACATAAGGTGAAGGGCTTCATGCCGACGATTAATCAGTTGGTCCGCAAGGGCCGCGACCCGCAAAAGGCCAAATCCAAGGTCCCTGCGATGGAACAGAACCCGCAAAAGCGCGGTGTCTGCACGCGCGTTTACACCACGACCCCGAAGAAGCCGAACTCGGCGCTGCGCAAGGTGGCCAAGGTTCGCCTGACCAATCAGCGCGAAGTCATCAGCTATATTCCTGGTGAAGGGCACAACCTTCAAGAGCATTCCGTGGTGCTGATTCGTGGCGGCCGTGTGCGCGATTTGCCCGGCGTTCGCTACCATGTGCTGCGCGGCGTGCTCGATACACAAGGTGTGAAGGACCGCCGCCAATCCCGTTCCAAATACGGCGCCAAGCGTCCGAAGTAAGCCGGCCGGTTATCTGGTCATAAGGGCTGAAGTAAAAAGGAAAAATCCATGTCACGTCGTCGTCGTCCCGAAAAGCGGGAAATTTTGCCGGATCCCAAATTTGGGGATATCGTGCTGTCGAAGTTCATGAACTCGGTAATGCTGGACGGCAAAAAATCCGTCGCTGAGGGCATTGTTTATGGCGCGCTCGAAACCGTTGAGGCGCGCGCCAAGAAAGACCCGATCGGGGTGTTTCACGATGCGCTCGTCAACGTAAAGCCGGGCATCGAAGTGCGCAGCCGCCGCGTTGGTGGTGCGACCTATCAGGTGCCGGTTGAGGTGCGGCCAGAACGTGCGCAGGCGCTTGCCATTCGCTGGCTCATCGCCGCGGCGCGCGCACGCAGCGAGCATACCATGGCTGGCCGCCTTTCGGGCGAGTTGATGGATGCGGCAAACAACCGTGGCAATGCGGTGAAAAAGCGTGAAGACACGCACCGCATGGCCGAAGCAAACCGCGCCTTTAGCCATTATCGCTGGTAGTAACCGCTTTTTAGTCCGGACCGGCCGGGGCATCTGCTCCGGCCTCTCCACATTCCCCAAGGAACCACCGTCATGGCCCGCAGCCATCCGCTCGACAGATATCGCAACATCGGCATCATGGCGCACATCGACGCCGGCAAGACGACGACAACCGAGCGTATTCTTTATTACACCGGCAAATCCTACAAGATTGGCGAAGTGCATGAAGGCACAGCGACCATGGACTGGATGGAGCAGGAGCAGGAGCGCGGGATTACCATCACCTCTGCTGCGACCACGTGCAAATGGCGTGCAGCCGAGGGCAAGGGCGAAGAGCACCTGATCAACATCATCGACACCCCCGGCCACGTCGACTTCACGATTGAAGTTGAGCGCTCGCTGCGCGTGCTTGACGGTGCTGTTGCGTGCTTTGATGGCGTTGCAGGCGTTGAGCCACAGTCCGAGACCGTGTGGCGCCAGGCCGATAAGTACGGCGTGCCGCGCATGTGCTTCATCAACAAGCTCGACCGTACCGGTGCGGACTTTTATTTCTGCGTCAACTCGATCATCGAGCGGCTGGGTGCGCGCCCTGCTGTGCTGTATCTGCCAATTGGCATCGAGGGTGGCTTCAAAGGTCTGGTTGATCTGGTGGAAAACCGCGCGATCATCTGGCTTGAAGAGAGCCTGGGCGCGAAGTTTGAATTTCAGGAAATTCCCGCCGAGCTGGCTGAAAAGGCTGCCAAATATCGCAGCGAACTCATCGAAATGGCCGTTGAGCTCGACGATGGGCTGATGGAAGCCTATCTGGAAGGCAATGAGCCAAGCGTTGCTGATTTGAAGAAGCTGATTCGCAAGGGCACGCTCAGCATGGCGTTTGTCCCGGTGGTTTGTGGCTCGGCGTTTAAGAACAAGGGCGTGCAGCCTCTGCTCGACGCGGTGGTAGATTATCTGCCTTCGCCGCTCGATGTTCCTGCAATTAAGGGCGTAAAGCTTGATGGCGAAACGCCCGACGAACGCCCTTCTTCGGACAGCGAGCCATTTTCGGCGCTGGCGTTCAAAATTATGAACGACCCGTTTGTCGGTACGCTCACCTTTGCGCGCATCTATTCGGGCAAGCTCGAAGCGGCCACCACCGTTATCAATTCGGTGAAGGACAAGAAGGAGAAGGTTGGCCGCATGCTGCTGATGCATGCGAACAGCCGCGAGGACATTCAGGAAGCTTTTGCTGGCGACATTGTGGCGCTGGCCGGCCTCAAGGACACCACAACCGGTGACACGCTGTGCGCGCAGAGTGCGCCGATCATCTTGGAGCGGATGGAATTTCCTGAGCCGGTGATTGAATTGTCGGTTGAGCCAAAGACTAAGGCAGACCAGGAAAAGATGGGTGTTGCGCTCAACCGTCTTGCGCGCGAAGATCCGTCGTTCCGCGTTTCGTCTGACGCTGAAAGCGGGCAGACGATCATCAAGGGCATGGGCGAACTTCACCTCGAAATTCTTGTTGATCGCATGAAGCGTGAATTCAAGGTGGAGGCCAATGTCGGCGCGCCGCAGGTGGCATATCGCGAATATCTGGCCAAGCCGGTTGAACTGACCTACACCCACAAGAAGCAGTCAGGTGGTTCGGGCCAGTTTGGTGAAGTGCGCGTAACGGTGAAACCCGGTGAGCGCGGTTCGGGCTTTTTGTTTTTTGACGAAATCAAGGGCGGCAATATTCCCAAGGAATATATCCCCTCGGTTGAAAAGGGCATGCGCGAAACGGCCGAATCAGGTTCGCTCATCGGCTTTCCGATCATCGATTTCGAGGTGCATCTGACGGACGGCAAATATCACGATGTCGATTCGTCGGCGCTGGCGTTTGAAATTTGCGCCCGCGGCGCAATGCGTGAGGCAGCGCAGAAGGCAGGCATCAAGCTGCTGGAGCCGATCATGAAGGTCGAAGTGGTGACACCGGAAGATTATCTGGGCGATGTCATCGGCGATCTGAACAGCCGTCGTGGCCAGATTCAGGGCACCGACACGCGCGGTAATGCGCAGGCGGTTGAGGCAATTGTGCCGCTGGCGAATATGTTCGGCTATGTGAATCAGCTTCGCTCGTTCACGCAGGGGCGCGCACAATATACAATGCAATTCTCGCATTACGACGAAGTGCCAGCCAATGTTGCCGAAGAAGTGAAGGCGAAGCTGGCGTAACTTAAAATCTATCGCTATGGGGGCCGCTTTCCATGGCCTCCGTGGTACGGAAAAATTGATCGAAAAAGGTAGGAAACAATGGCCAAAGCAAAGTTCGAGCGGACCAAGCCGCACCTCAACATCGGCACGATCGGCCATGTCGATCATGGCAAAACCTCGCTGACTGCAGCTATCACCAAGGTGCTGGCTGAAACGGGTGGCGCAACCTTCACCAGCTATGACAACATCGACAAGGCACCTGAAGAGCGCGAGCGCGGCATCACCATTTCGACGGCGCACGTCGAATATGAAACAACCGCTCGCCACTATGCGCATGTCGATTGCCCCGGCCACGCTGATTATGTGAAGAACATGATCACGGGTGCCGCGCAGATGGACGGTGCTATTCTCGTCGTATCGGCAACAGATGGCCCAATGCCGCAAACCCGTGAGCACATTTTGCTTGCACGCCAGGTTGGCGTGCCGGCGATGGTGGTGTTCATGAACAAGGTTGACCTTGTTGACGACGCTGAGATTCTCGAATTGGTCGAATTGGAAATTCGCGAGCTGCTCAGCTCCTATGATTTCCCAGGCGACGATATTCCGATCATTCAGGGTTCGGCAGTCAAGGCGCTTGACGGCAGCAACAACGAAATCGGCCATGACGCCGTGCTCAAGCTGATGGCCGCTGTTGACGAATATATTCCTCAGCCGGAGCGCCCGCTCGATAAGCCGTTCATGATGCCAATCGAAGACGTGTTCTCGATTTCGGGTCGTGGTACGGTGGTTACGGGCCGTGTTGAAACCGGCATTGTGAAGGTTGGCGAAGAAGTTGAGATCGTCGGCATCCACGACACCCGCAAGACGACGGTCACTGGCGTTGAAATGTTCCGCAAGCTGCTCGATCAGGGTCAGGCTGGCGACAACGTCGGCGCGCTGATTCGCGGCGTTGCCCGTGATGAGGTTGAGCGTGGTCAGGTGCTCTGCAAGCCCGGCTCGATCAAGCCGCACACCGAGTTCCAATCGGAAGTTTATGTGCTGTCGAAGGACGAAGGCGGCCGTCACACGCCATTCTTCGCTAATTATCGCCCGCAATTCTACTTCCGCACGACGGACGTAACCGGCACGGTTGAGCTTCCAGAGGGCACCGAAATGGTTATGCCCGGCGACAATGTTGCGCTTGGCGTTAAGCTGATCGCGCCGATCGCGATGGATGTTGGCCAGCGCTTCACCATTCGCGAAGGCGGTCGTACCGTCGGCGCAGGGGTTGTCAGCGCCATTTCTAAGTAATATAGACACGCCTCCGCCCGATTCTTCGGTTGCAAAACCGCAGAATCGGGCGGTAGCTATTTTATATAAACAACAATCATAGAGCCGCTCCCAAGGCGGCCCGCTCTTTCGCATCGGTAGGGACATGGACACGCAGAATATCCGTATTCGCCTAAAGGCATTCGATCATCGGGTGCTGGACCAGGCAACTGGCGACATCGCAGATACGGCACGGCGCACGGGTGCGCTGATTCGTGGCCCCATCCCATTGCCGACGCGGATCGAGAAATTCACCGTCAACCGCGGCCCGCATGTCGACAAGAAGTCGCGTGAGCAGTTTGAGGTTCGTACCTATAAGCGGATGCTGGACATTGTTCAGCCGACACCGCAAACGGTTGACGCGTTGATGAAGCTCGATCTCGCGGCAGGGGTGGACGTGGAGATCAAGCTGGCGTAAGAGCGCCGCTCTTCATACGAGATTCGGCCCCGATACGCGGGGCTAGCGATCAAGGGATACCGCCGGTTTATCCGGGTCTGCGTCCCCCGACACGCCTCCTGATATCAGGAGGCACCAGCCCGGGTCGGGGCATGCATCGTAATTTTGGGCTGACACGCCCGTCGGAAATTCCTCCGGCGGGCCTCTGTAATGGGAGCATTGATCATGCGCACTGGCGTGATCGCGAAGAAAATGGGGATGACAAGGCTGTTTCGGGACGATGGGCGCCATGTGCCTGTGACCGTATTGGCGTTGGAAAACCTCCAGGTAGTGGCCCGTCGCGAGGCCGATCGTGATGGTTATGTCGCAGTCCAGCTGGGCGCGGGCGTAGCCAAGGCAAAAAATGTTGCAAAGCCGCAGCGGGGCCATTTCGGCAAAGCTGAGGTGGAGCCTAAGGCGAAGCTTGCTGAATTCCGTGTGTCGGATGATGCGCTGCTCGATGTTGGCGCGGAGATTTCCGCTGATCACTTCGTTGCTGGCCAGTTTGTGGACATTCAGGGCACCACGCAGGGCAAAGGTTTTGCCGGCGGCATGAAGCGCTGGGGTTTTGGCGGTCTGCGCGCGACGCACGGTGTGTCCGTTTCGCACCGTTCGCTTGGTTCGACCGGGCAGCGGCAAGACCCGGGCAAGGTCTTCAAGAACAAGAAGATGGCCGGGCACATGGGCGACAAAGCTCGCACCCAGCAAAATCTTGAGGTTGTCTCCACCGACGCTGAGCGTGGGCTGATTTTCATCAAGGGTTCTGTCCCCGGTTCTAAGGGTGGCTGGCTGCTGGTGAAGGATGCGGTTAAAATCGCGCGGCCCGCAGAGGCGCCCTACCCGGCCGGCCTGAAGGTTGCGGCTAACATGAATGACGCAGATGCGCCCGCAGATATGCCCGCTGAAGCAGCGGTTGCACCTGAAGCGGCTGAAGGCCAGGAGGGCTGAGCATGAAGATCAAGGTTCAGTCATTCGATGACGCCGCAAAGGTGGGTGATATCGAACTTAACGATGCCGTATTCGGCCTTGAGCCGCGTGCGGATATTTTGCACCGGGTGGTGACGTGGCAGCTCGAAAAGCGCCGTGGCACTGCGCGCGGAACGCGTGAGCGGGCCGATGTCGCGCGCACTGGCAAAAAGTTCGGTCGGCAAAAGGGCGGTGGTACGGCTCGCCACGGCGACCGTCGCGCACCGGTGTTCATCGGCGGTGGTAAGGCGCATGGCGCCCGCGTTCGCGATTTCAACCCGGGTCTCAACAAGAAGATCCGTGCGCTGGGCCTGAAGATGGCGCTGTCATCCAAGGCTAAGGACGGCAAGCTGATCGTCATGGACTCGCTGGTGATTGAAAACGCCAAAACAGCGGTGCTGTGGAAGAATTTTGGTACGCTGGAAGCGCGGACCGCGCTTGTTATCGATGGTGACATGGTCGAGGCGAGCTTTGCGCTGGCAGCGGGCAACATCCGCGAGATCAACGTCATGCCAGCGGCTGGTGCCAATGTGTACGACATTCTGAAAGCCGACACGTTGGTGCTTACGCGCGCTGCGGTCGAAAAGCTGGAGGCGCGCTTCAATGGCTAAGAAGCTGAAACTGGTCGACGCCCGTCACTATGACGTGATTGTTGCGCCGCACATTACCGAAAAGGCAACACTGCTGAGCGAGCACAACGCGGTTGTGTTTAAAGTTGCAGGCGATGCGACCAAGCCCGAGATCAAGGCGGCCGTGGAAGCGTTGTTCGACGTAAGTGTCACCGGCGTGAACACGATTGTCCAAAAGGGCAAGACGAAGAAGTGGAAGGGCAAGCCCTACACGCGTTCCGACATTAAAAAAGCGATCGTCACCCTGAAAGACGGGCAGTCGATCGACGTGACGACGGGGATCTGAGGCAATGGCACTCAAACATTATAACCCGACTTCGCCCGCACGCCGTGGTCTCATTCTGGTGGATCGTTCCGGTCTCCACAAGGGTGGCCCGGTAAAGGCGTTGACCGAAGGCAAGCGCAAAACCGGCGGCCGCAACAACAAGGGTCATGTCACCTCGCGTGGTATTGCTGGCGGTCATAAGCAGCGTTATCGCATCATCGACTTCAAGCGCCGCAACTGGGATGTTGAAGGCACGGTTGAGCGGATCGAATATGATCCTAACCGCACGGCGTTCATAGCGCTGGTCAATTATGGCGACGATGCCGAGGGCAAGTCCAATATTGCCTATATTTTGGCGCCACAGCGGCTTGCGGTGGGCGACAAGGTAATCGCTGGTAAAAAGACCGACGTTAAGCCTGGCAATGCCATGGAATTGGGGCAGATGCCGGTGGGTACGATTGTTCACAATGTTGAGATGAAGCCCGGTAAGGGCGGTCAGCTCGCACGGTCGGCGGGCACTTATGTGCAGGTTGTTGGCCGCGACAAGGGCATGGTGATGGTTCGTCTGAACTCTGGCGAGCAACGTTATCTGCGCAGCGACTGCATGGGTACGGTGGGTGCGGTGTCGAACCCCGACAACGCGAACACCAACCTTGCCAAGGCAGGTCGCAATCGCTGGAAGGGCATTCGTCCGCTTACCCGCGGTGTTGCCAAAAACCCTGTCGATCACCCTCATGGCGGCGGCGAAGGCCGCACCTCTGGCGGTCGCCATCCGGTTACCCCATGGGGCAAGCCGACCAAGGGTGCGCGCACCCGCCACAACAAGGCGACGGACAAGATGATTATCCGTTCACGCCACGCGAAGAAGAAGGGCTAAGGCACCATGGCTCGTTCCGTCTGGAAGGGTCCGTTTGTGGACCTCCATCTCCTGAAAAAGGCGCAAACCGCGCAGGAGACCAACAACCGTTCGCCGATCAAAACCTGGTCGCGCCGTTCCACCATTTTGCCTGATTTTGTCGGCCTGACGTTCAACGTCTACAACGGTCGCAAATTTGTGCCGGTGTCTGTCAATGAAGAAATGGTCGGCATGAAATTGGGTGAGTTTGCGCCGACGCGCTTCTTTCCCGGTCACGCCGCCGACAAGAAGGGCAAACGCTGATGGGCAAGGAAAAAGCTCCGCGCCGCGTGGCTGATAACGAGGCGCTTTCGGTTGGCACGCAGATCCGCGGTTCAGCGCAAAAGCTCGGCCTAGTTGCAGCGCTTATTCGCAACCGCAAGGTTGGCGATGCGATGAACATTTTGCAGTTTTCGAACAAGGCAATGGCGGTTGAAGCACGCAAGGTGCTGGCTTCTGCAATTGCCAATGCCGAAAACAACCATAACCTCGATGTTGATGCGCTGGTGGTTGCAGAAGCTAGTGTTGGCAAGTCGATTGTCATGAAGCGGTTTGCCACGCGCGGCCGCGGCAAATCGACGCGGATCCTCAAGCCGTTCAGCCGCCTGCGGATTGTGGTGCGCGAACAGGAAGAAGAAGCGTAATGGGTCAAAAGAGCAATCCGATCGGGCTTCGGCTTCAGATCAACCGCACCTGGGACAGCCGCTGGTACGCCGACGGCGCTGATTATGGCCGGCTGCTGCTGGAGGATCTGCGGATCCGCCAGTATATTGTCGACACACTGCCACAAGCGGCGATTTCGAAAGTGGTGATCGATCGCCCCGCCAAGCTGTGCCGGATTTCGGTTTATGCAGCACGGCCCGGCGTTATCATCGGCAAAAAGGGCGCCGACATTGAAAAGCTTCGCAAGAAGCTGGCTTCGATGACATCCTCAGATGTGTCGCTCAATATTGTCGAAATCCGCAAGCCTGAAATCGACGCGAAGCTCGTGGCGCAGGGTGTTGCCGATCAGCTTGAGCGGCGTATTGCTTTTCGTCGTGCGATGAAGCGCGCTGTGCAATCTGCGCTGCGGCTGGGCGCCGAGGGTATTCGTATCACCTGTGGCGGCCGTCTGGGTGGCGCGGAAATTGCGCGGACGGAATGGTATCGCGAAGGTCGCGTGCCGCTCCACACGCTGCGGGCAAATGTCGATTATGCCGAAGCGACAGCGCATACCGCCTATGGCGTTTGCGGAGTGAAGGTGTGGATCTTCAAGGGCGAAATCCTTGGGCATGACCCAATGGCGCAAGACCGGCTGATGATGGAAGCGCAGACTTCCGGCGTCCGTCCGGCTCGCTAAGGAACAAGAACGATGTTGCAACCAAAACGCACCAAGTTCCGCAAGGCCTTTAAGGGCCGCATCCATGGCAAGGCCACGGGTGGCTCAACGCTGAATTTTGGGTCATATGGCCTGAAGGCGATGGAGCCGGATCGGATTACTGCTCGGCAGATCGAGGCGGCTCGCCGCGCGATTACGCGCCACATCAAGCGGCAGGGCCGTTTGTGGATCCGCATTTTTCCTGATGTGCCGGTTTCGTCAAAGCCTGCTGAAGTTCGCATGGGTTCTGGCAAGGGTTCGCCTGAGTTTTGGGCAGCCCGCGTAAAACCTGGCCGGATTTTGTTTGAACTGGACGGTGTGCCAGGCCCGATTGCGGCTGTGGCGTTCGAGCGCGCAGCGATGAAGCTGCCGATCAAGGTTAAGGTTGTGGCCCGCCTGGGCGACACCTCGCATCTGGGAGCATGACGGTGGCGAAATCTGGGGCCGGGATTAACGATCTCAAGGCGAAGACCGAAGATCAGCTGAGCGAGGAGCTTAGCAACCTGAAACGCGAGGCGTTTAACCTGCGTTTTCAGGCCGCGACCAATCAGCTTGAGAAGCCGAGCCGGGTTCGCGAAGTCCGCCGCGGCATCGCCCGTATCAAGACGTTGCAGAACGAGCGTTCGCGCTCGGCTGCCAAGTAAGGAAGAAGCGATGCCGAAGCGCGTGCTGACCGGGACGATTGTCTCGGACAAGACCGACAAGACGGTGGTAGTCAATGTAGAGCGCAAGGTTAAGCACCCGCTCTATGGCAAGATCATCCGCCGCTCGAAGAAATATCATGCCCATGATGAGGCGAACGAGTTTAAGCAGGGTGAGACTGTGCGGATCGAAGAAACCGCGCCGATCAGCAAGCTGAAGACGTGGAAGGTGATCGAGCGGGTTAACACCCATGCGACGCCTGAGCGGGTAGATGTCGACGGCTGAGCCGTTTGGTAATTTTGGCGGGGCTCGGTCGGAAACCGACCCCAAGGGTGAAAAGGAAGCGGATCAATGATCCAGATGCAATCCAATCTCGAGGTCGCTGACAACAGCGGCGCGAAGCGGGTGCAGTGCATTAAGGTGCTTGGCGGGTCGAAACGCCGCACCGCTGGTGTGGGCGACATTATTGTCGTCAGCATCAAGGAAGCACAGCCTCGTGGCAAGGTGAAAAAGGGCGATGTGCACCGCGCTGTCATTGTGCGTACGGCAAAAGATATTCGCCGCGCCGATGGGTCGGTCATTCGTTTTGACACTAATGCCGCTGTCCTCGTCAACAAGAACGAAGAGCCGATCGGCACGCGTATTTTTGGCCCGGTAGTTCGTGAACTGCGCGGCAAAAAGCACATGAAGATCATTTCGCTCGCGCCGGAGGTGCTGTAATGGCTTCTGCCAAGATTAAAAAGGGTGACACGGTTGTTGTCTTGTCCGGCAAGGACAAGGGCAAGACCGGTGAGGTTACTGTTGCTTTCCCCAAGGATGGCAAGGTCATTGTTGCTGGCGTAAACGTATCTGTTCGCCACAAAAAGCCAAGCCAGACCAATCCGCAAGGTGGTCTTGAGCGGATCGAAGCACCGATGCCTGTATCCAAAGTTGCCATCGCCGATCCCAAAACTGGCAAGCCAACCCGTGTTCGTTTTGAAACGCAGGATGGCAAGAAGGTCCGTGTGGCCGTCAAGTCCGGGGAGAAAATCAGTGGCTGATGTTTATGTGCCGCGGATGAAAACGATCTATGATGATCGTATCGTCAAGGCGATGACCGAAAAGTTCGGTTATAGAAACGCGATGGAAGTGCCCCGGATCGAAAAGATCGTGCTCAACATGGGCGTGGGTGAAGCAACGCAAGACAAGAAGAAGGTCGAACAGGCGGCTGGCGAGATGGAGCTGATTGCGGGGCAAAAGCCCGTCGTTACCCGCGCCAAAAAGTCGATCGCTCAGTTCAAGCTGCGCGAAGGCATGCCGATTGGTTGCAAGGTGACCTTGCGCCGTGAGCGTATGTACGAGTTTCTTGACCGGTTCATCACTATTGCTCTGCCGCGCGTTCGCGATTTCCGCGGGCTGAACCCCAAGAGCTTTGACGGGCGCGGCAATTATGCCTGTGGCCTGAAGGAGCAGCTTGTGTTCCCCGAAATCAACTATGACCGGATCGACAAGATTCGCGGCATGGATGTGATTGTAACGACGACCGCGAAGACCGATGACGAGGCGCGCGAGTTGCTGCGTCTGTTTGGCTTCCCGTTCCCGATCGAAGAAACCCCAAGCGCTGATGGCGCGAAGAAGGCGGCTTAAGTCATGGCGAAACTGAGTTCGATCAACAAGAATGAGCGCCGCAAGAAGCTCGTGAAGAAATATGCCGGTCGTTATGCCCGGCTAAAGGCAATCGCCAACGATAAGGCGCTTGACGATACGGAGCGGTTGATTGCGCGCCTGAAAATGGCCGAAATTCCCCGCAACGGCAACCCGACGCGTATTCGCAACCGGTGCGAGCTTACTGGCCGCCCGCGCGCTTATTATCGCAAATTCCGCCTTTGCCGTATTCAGCTGCGCGATCTGGCCAATAAGGGCCTGATTCCCGGCGTTACGAAGTCGAGCTGGTAAGGACGAGATATGGCACTGACCGATCCCATTGGTGATATGCTCACCCGCATCCGCAACGGCCAGCGTGCGCGCAAGGACTCTGTCCTTAGCCCAGCTTCCAAGCTGCGTGTTCGTGTGCTCGATGTGTTGCAGCGCGAAGGTTATATTCGCGGCTATTCCGAAGAAGAGATGGGGCCTGCAAAGGGCATCCGCATCGAACTGAAATATTTTGAGGGTCAGCCTGCGATCAAGCATGTTGCGCGCGTCTCAAAGCCGGGCCGCCGGGTTTATTCGGGTTCGCAGGACTTGCCGCGGATTATGAATGGCCTTGGTATCACAATCGTCTCAACACCACGCGGTGTTCTGTCCGACGCGGAAGCGCGTGAGCAGAATGTCGGCGGTGAAGTGCTGGCGGAGGTATTCTGATGAGCCGCATCGGTAAAAAATCGGTCGCCGTTCCGGCTGGCGTTACTGCCAGCATCGATGGCGGCATCATTTCGGTGAAAGGGCCCAAGGGCACGCTTTCTATGCCGCTGGTCGACGATATCAGCTACACGCTGGAAGAAGGCGCCATTGCGGTTAAGCCGGCCAATGAAACGAAGCGAGCACGCGCTTTTTGGGGCATGCAGCGCACGATGGTGCAAAACCTGGTGACGGGCGTCACCGATGGCTTTTCCAAGGTGCTTGAAATCACCGGTGTCGGTTATCGTGCCGCGGCACAGGGGCGCAATTTGAATTTGCAGCTTGGCTATAGCCATCATGTGAATTTTGCCATTCCCGATGGGATTGAAATTAAGACGCCGGATCAGACCACGGTCGAGATCACCGGCATCGACAAGCAAAAAGTTGGTCAGGTAGCAGCCGAGATCCGCCGCTGGCGTAAGCCAGAGCCTTATAAGGGCAAGGGCATCAAGTATCGCGGCGAGTTTATCTTCCGCAAGGAAGGGAAGAAGAAGTGATGAGCAAGGGATTGTCTCTCTTCGAAAAGCGGCGTCGCCGCAATCGTACCGCGCTGCGGGCACGTGGCTCGGGCCGCCCACGGTTGTCGGTTCATCGTTCTGGCAAGCATATTTATGCGCAGGTGATCGACGATGCCGCCGGCAGGACGATTGCAGCCGCATCGACGCTGGAGAAGGACGTGCGCGACACGTCTGGCGCGAATATCGACGCTGCGACGAGCGTGGGCAAACGCGTTGCCGAAGCTGCCAGGCAGGCGGGCGTTACCAAGGTTGTGTTCGACCGTGGGGGCTTTCTGTTTCATGGCCGCGTCAAGGCGCTGGCCGATGCCGCGCGCGAAGCCGGATTGGAGTTTTAAGACATGTCTGACGAAATTCTGAACCAGCCTGCGGCAGACGGCGCTCCTGCGGGCGACAGCCGTGGCCCGCGTGGCGGCCGTGGACGTGGCGCACCGGGCGGCGACAATCGCGGCCGTGGTGGCCGGGATGGCAATCGTGGTCGTGACAGCCGTGGTCGGGGTGGCCCCGGCGCGGAAGAAGGTGGCGAAGAGCTGATCGAAAAGCTCGTGCACATCAACCGCGTGTCAAAAACGGTTAAGGGCGGCAAACGCTTTGGCTTTGCGGCGCTTGTTGTGGTGGGCGACGGCAAGGGCCGGGTCGGCTTTGGCCATGGCAAGGCGCGCGAAGTGCCTGAGGCGATTTCGAAGGCAACGGCTGCTGCGAAAAAAGCCATGGTTCGCGTGCCGCTGCGCGAAGGGCGCACGCTGCATCATGATGGCAACGGTCATTTTGGCGCCGGGCGGGTAACGGTCCGTTCCGCTCCGCAAGGGACCGGCATCATCGCCGGTGGCCCGATGCGCGCGGTGTTTGAATCGCTGGGCGTGGCCGATGTGGTTACCAAATCGGTTGGTACGTCGAACCCTTATAACATGATCCGGGCGACTTTTGAGGCGCTGGTTCATCAAACCAGCCCAAAGGCGGTGGCTCAACGTCGTGGCAAGAAGGTCGCCGACCTGCTAGGCCGGGGCGGTTCGCAAACGGCGCAGGCCGATGCGATGGCGATTACGGAGTAATCTCACATGGCAACCATAAAAATTACGCAGACGGGCTCGCCCATTCGCCGCACTAGTGATCAGCGCGCAACGCTGATCGGCCTGGGGCTGAACAAGATGCACAAGACCGTTGAGCTAACCGACACGCCAGAAGTGCGTGGCATGGTCCGCAAAGTGGCCCATATGGTGCAGGTTGAGGGCTGAGGCCCGCCGATTCTTATTTTTTAGCGCGAACATAGCGAAAGCGAGTGCACGACCATGAAACTGAACGAACTGCGCGATAACGAAGGCGCCCGCAAGTCGCGGATGCGCGTGGGCCGTGGCATCGGCTCCGGCAAGGGCAAGACTGCGGGCCGCGGCCAGAAGGGCCAAAAGAGCCGTGAAGGCGTGTCGATTGCCGGCTTTGAGGGCGGGCAGATGCCGCTGCACATGCGGCTGCCAAAGCGCGGCTTCAACAATATTTTTGCCAAGGATTATTCCGAGGTGAATCTGGGCGCAATTCAAAAGGCGGTGGACGCTGGCAAGATTGCGGCGGGCGCAGCGCTTGATCAGGCAGCGCTCAATGCGGCGGGCCTGACCCGTGGCGGCAAGGACGGCGTTCGCTTGCTTGCCAAGGGCGAGTTGACGGTTAAGCTGAGCTTTACAGTTGCTGGCGCCTCCAAAGCGGCGATTGAGGCTGTTGAAAAAATTGGCGGCACGGTGAATGTTATTCACGTTGTGCCCGCTGCTGAAAAAGCGGCCGCGAAGAAGGGCAAGGTCCGCGCGGCCCGGCTCGAAGCGCGCAAGGGCTAAGTTTCAAAAGGGCGTCGGCGCGGTTTGCTGGCGCGCAAAAATTTCTGTAGAGCTTTCGAGTTAGGGCTTAGACAAGCCGGTTCGGAACCCTATATGGGCGGCGGGGCGGTAATACGTTTCCCGCCGTTTTTGTTTTCAGGACGATTGAACGCATGGCATCCACCGCCGAACAAATGGCCAACAACATCAGCTTTGCGAAATTTTCGCAGGCGACCGACCTGAAAAAACGCCTATGGTTTACAATCGGTGCGCTCATCGTGTTCCGCCTGTTGAGCTTTGTGCCGCTGCCAGGCATTGATCCAACGGCCCTTGGGTTGCTGAGCGAGCAGACCAATGGCGGTGTGCTTGATTTGTTCAACAATTTTTCGGGCGGTTCGCTCAAGCGGATGAGCCTGACGGCGCTGGGCGTTACGCCTTATATTACAGCGTCGATTGTCATTCAGCTTGCAACGCAGCTGTCGCCCACGCTTGGCGCGATAAAGAAGGATGGTGAAAGCGGGCGCAAGCGGCTGAACCAATATACGCGTTATGGCACTGTGCTGCTTACCGCTATTCAGGGGTATTTTATCGCAGTCGGGCTTGAAGCCTTTGGCGCGAGCCAAGGGGTAGCGGCGGTAGTCGAGCCGGGCGTGGTGTTCCGTGTGGGCGCGGTTATTTCGCTCATTGGCGGGACGATGTTTTTGATGTGGCTGGGTGAGCAGATTACCAGCCGTGGCATTGGCAACGGCGTTTCGCTCATCATCATGGCGGGAATTGTCGCCAATATGCCGACGACGCTTTACAACCTGTTCGAAGGCGGCCGCTCTGGCTCGCTTGATCCGGTGCGCCTTGTTGGCATTATTTTAGCAGTGGTGTTTTTGGTGCTGCTCATCTGCTTTATGGAGCGGGCGCAGCGGCGCATTCTTATTCAATACCCTAAGCGCCAAACTCAGCGCGGCATGCAGGCGGATCGCAGCCACTTGCCGCTCAAAATCAATACAGCGGGCGTTATTCCGCCTATTTTTGCCTCGTCGTTGCTGCTGATGCCGCTGACGATTACACAGTTTGCGGGTAAATATGTGTCGGGGCAAAGCGTTTGGGGGGATGTTATCATTACTCTCAACCAGTATCTTCAGCACGGATCGTTGCTTTATATGTTGCTCTATGGCGGCGGCATTATCTTTTTCTCGTTTTTCTACACCGCAATCGTGTTTAACCCGGAAGAAACGGCGGAGAATCTTAAGCGGCACGGCGGCTTTATTCCCGGCATTAGGCCCGGTAAGAACACCGAGGCTTATTTCGACTATGTGCTGACCCGCATAACCGTTGTCGGTGCTGGTTATCTGACTGTCATTTGTCTGCTGCCTGAATATCTTGTTTCTGCTCTGTCCATCCCCTTCTACCTTGGTGGGACTAGCCTGTTGATCGTCGTTAACGTAACGATGGACACAGTGACGCAGATACAGAGCCACTTGCTGGCGCATCAATATGGCGATTTGATAAAGAAGGCCAAGCTGAAGGGCGGGCGGCTCCGCTAGTCCGAGCTGGCTTTAGAGATGAGAGGATTGCGGTCTTGAATATCATCCTCCTGGGGCCGCCGGGCGCGGGCAAGGGAACCCAGGCTAGCCGGCTTCAGGCCGATCGCGGCATGGTGCAACTGTCAACGGGGGACATGCTACGCGCCGCGGTAAAGGCGGGCACCGCGGTTGGGCTGAGGGCCAAGGCCGTGATGGAGGCGGGCGAGCTGGTGTCGGACGAGATTGTGTCCGGCATTATCGGCGAGCGCCTTGATGCGCGCGATACGGAACAAGGTGTTATTTTTGACGGTTATCCGCGCACCGAGGCGCAGGCCGTCGCGCTTGACGGGCTGCTCGCCGCGCGTGGCCGCAAGCTGGATTATGTGATCGAACTGGCGGTTGATGAGGACGCACTCGTTGAGCGCATCGTCGGGCGGTATAGCTGCGCGAATTGTGCGACTAATTATCACGATGTATTCAACCAACCCAAGGTTGCAGGCGTGTGCGATGTGTGCAGCGGCACTGAATTTAAGCGCCGGCCAGATGACAATGCAGAAACCGTGCGGACACGCATGGCGGAATATCGGGCCAAAACGGCGCCCATTTTGCCGATTTATGAGGCAGCCGGGCTGGTGCGGCGGGTGGATGGCATGGCTGATATTGACGATGTGACTGCCGCCATCAAATCCATACTGGACAGCGCAGAATAAGCCTCGCTGTTGCGCCACGGCTTGCCTTGTGGGCGGGTGCTGCTGCGAAGGACTTCGGGTCTGCGCAGGGCGCTGGTGATTATGAGCCCGTTGCTTTTTGTGGCGGGTGGCTGGGCGCGGGGGCGGTGCAGCGCCGTGTAGCTCAGCGCGACTCGGCATGTAGCAGGTTCAGCGCGGGACTTGTCGCTGAAAGCGACGGCGCTTTGCGGCGTTTTGCCATGTTATTCGCCCTGTTGGGGCGCTATTTATCCCGATAGCTCCACTGCTATGCTCGTTCAGCGTGTTACGCGCGTCTTTATGCGTCTGTGCAAAATGTCACGGCTTGACACCGAGCTTTGAGCGGCTTAACCGGCTGTCAATCCGAAACACCGGTTCCCGGCGGCGCTTGTTTGTGCTCGCCGCTGTCGTGCGTTTTGGGCGGCAACGCTATGAGATGGGGCGCGGGCAGCCATGCCAAGCCCCGTGGAGCAGGAGAAACAGATTCATGGCACGTATCGCGGGTGTCAATATCCCGACCAACAAGCGCGTGGTGATTGCGCTGACCTATATCCATGGCATTGGCCCGACCAAGGCTAAAGCTATCACCGAAAAGCTGGGCATTACACCGGAACGCCGTGTGCAGGACCTGACCGATCAGGAAGTTCTGCAGATCCGCGAAACGATCGACGCTGATCACACCGTTGAGGGTGATTTGCGGCGTGAGACGTCGATCAACATCAAGCGGCTGATGGATTTGGCCTGCTATCGCGGCCTGCGCCACCGCAAGGGGCTGCCGGTTCGTGGCCAGCGCACGCATACCAATGCGCGCACCCGCAAGGGCAAGGCCAAGCCGATCGCAGGTAAGAAGAAGTAAGCGCGCAGCGCTTGTTTCTCCACCGGGGTGGCGCGGATGTGCTGCCTCTTTGGTCTCAGCATCAAGGATTAGGATTTCACTATGGCTCGCGAACCTCAACGCCTTCGCAGGCGGGAACGCAAAAACATTACCAGCGGCGTCGCGCATGTGAACGCCAGCTTCAACAACACCATGATCACCATCACCGATGCCCAGGGTAACGCAATTTCCTGGTCTTCGGCTGGCACCATGGGCTTCAAAGGCAGCCGCAAATCGACGCCCTATGCCGCTCAGGTTGCCGCAGAAGATGCCGGTCGCAAGGCGGCTGAACATGGTGTGCGGACGCTGGAAGTGGAAGTGAAGGGGCCAGGCTCTGGTCGTGAATCTGCGCTTCGTGCTTTGCAGGCAGTTGGCTTCCAGATTACTTCGATCCGCGATGTCACGTCGATCCCGCATAATGGTGTTCGCCCGTCAAAGCGCCGCCGCGTCTGATTTTGGCTGATCGGCGCGCGGTTGATCGCGCGGCGCCGATCCGTCTCCCACTGGCCGGAGTCTTTGCCCAAAGCTCCCGCCCAAAACCAAGGGGAAGCCCATGTCCGTCAATGCAAAGAACTGGCAGGAACTGAAGAAGCCCAACGCCCTTGAACGCAAGGCCGGCGGGGATGGCAAGCGCAAGGCGGTTTTTGTTGCCGAGCCGCTGGAACGGGGCTTTGGCCTTACGCTTGGCAATGCCTTGCGCCGGGTGCTGCTGTCGTCGCTTCAGGGTGCTGCTGTTACGTCGATTAAGATTGAAAACGTGCTTCACGAGTTTTCGTCGCTTGCCGGTGTGCGCGAGGACGTGACCGACATCGTGCTGAATGTGAAGCAAATTGCACTCAGGATGCAGGGTGAAGGCGCCAAGCGGCTTCAGCTTTCGGCTACGGGTCCCGGCGCTGTCACCGCGGGCGACATCGCGGTTTCGGGCGATATCGAGGTGATGAACCCTGCTCTGGTTATCTGCCATCTTGACGATGGTGCGACGCTGAACATGGAACTGACGGCGGACATCGGCAAGGGTTATGCGCCGGCCATCGTCAACCGCCCGGCTGACGCGCCCATTGGCCTCATTCCGGTCGATGCGCTTTATTCGCCGGTGCGGCAGGTGTCTTACAAGGTGGAGAACACCCGCGTTGGCCAGGAGCTTGATTATGATAAGCTCACGCTGACGGTGGAAACCGATGGCACCATTTCACCAGACGATGCGGTGGCTTATGCCGGGCGCATTTTGCAAGATCAGCTTGCGCTGTTTGTGCATTTTGACGAATCCGCCATGGTTCGTTCTGCTCCCATTGGCGTTGCGGCGCCGGTTTCGAGCAGCGAGGCGGCGGGCGATACGCAGCAGATTAACCGCTACCTCCTCAAAAAGGTGGATGAGCTGGAACTGTCCGTTCGTTCGGCAAATTGCCTGAAGAACGACAATATCATTTATATCGGTGATCTGGTGCAAAAGACTGAGGCCGAGATGCTGCGGACGCCGAATTTCGGCCGTAAATCCCTGAATGAGATCAAGGAAGTATTGTCGTCGATGGGCCTTCGTCTTGGTATGGAAATTCCCGGCTGGCCGCCTGAAAATATTGAAGAGATGGCCAAGAAGCTGGAACAGGAAATCATGGGCTAAGCCCTGGCATCAGGGTTGGCTTTTGGCTGATTCCGGTGCGGGCGATGTGGTGAAAAGGGTGCAGGCAGGCTGCCGGCATGACGGAAATTTTGGTGGGCCGCCGTCCCCACCTGGATTGGGGTACCTTATCCGGCCCCCCTACGAACAAGGGAAATTATTATGCGCCATCGTGTAGGCGGTCGTAAACTTTCGCGGACCTCGGCCCACCGCACTGCATTGTTCCGCAACCTGTCGGCAGCGCTTGTCAAGCATGAGCAGATCACAACCACAGTCGCCAAGGCGAAGGAACTGCGTCCTTATGTTGAAAAGCTGGTGACGCTTGCCAAAAAGGGCGGGCTTTCAAACCGGCGCCTGGCGCATGCGCGGATGCTGGACGATGCACAACTGGTGAAGCTGTTTGATGTGCTGGCCGTGCGTTATGCAGGCCGCAATGGTGGCTATACGCGTATCATCAAAACCGGCCCGCGCGGCTCGGACGCAGCTCCCATGGCGATTATCGAATTTGTCGACCGCGATGTGAGCGCCAAGGGGCAAGATTCTGGCCCGACTATGGGCACTGAGGATTTTGACGAGGCCTGATTTGCAGCGCCGCGGCGTGTTGACATCTATCTGACGCGCGACATTATAGTTTTTAGAGAAAAGGGCCGCTACCACTGGTAGCGGCCTTTTTCTTTTTTGGGGTTATGTGGTGCGCAGCGCCATCGGCATTGCGCTGGAATCCCTGCGTGTTAGGGTGGTGCATCACAGCTATGTCGAAGGATTCTAACTTCTATGCGCCCTGTTTTTGCGTCCGCGCTGATTGCGCTTGGCCTGCCGATGCTCCCCACGCCCGTTTTTGCCGCCCCCAAGCCGGAGAATAGCCCCGCCGTGACTGCCCCCATCGCCTATCCGCAAACCCGCCGCGTCGACGTGGTGGACGAACAATTTGGGGGAAAAATTGCCGATCCCTATCGCTGGCTGGAAAATGACGTGCGCACCGACACCGAAGTGCGGGGCTGGGTGGATGCGCAAAATGCGGTGACCAATGCCTATCTGGCCACGCTGCCGGGGCGGCAGGTGCTTGAGCAGCGGATGAAGGCGTTGTTCAACTATGAGCGCTTTGGCGCGCCGATTAAAAAGGGCGGGCGCTATTTCTATAGCCATAATAGTGGCTTGCAGAATCAATCGGTGTTGTTTGTCCGCGATGGGGTCGATGGGCCTGGCCACGAACTGCTGGACCCAAATGGCTGGGCCAAAGATGGCGCGACGGCGCTTGGCGAGTGGAACCCGTCGGAAGATGGTAGCAAGTTGCTCTATGCCATTCAGGATGGCGGCACCGATTGGCGCACGCTTAAGGTGCTTGACGTGGCAACAGGCAAGGTGCTGCCCGACACGGTGGAATGGGTGAAATTCTCCGCGCTTTCCTGGACGAAAGATGGATCGGGCTTTTACTATTCCGGCTTTCCAGCACCAGCAAGCGGCGAAAAATTTCAGGCGCTGAACGAAAATCAAAAGGTGTTTTTTCACAAGCTTGGCACAGCGCAATCGGCCGATCGGGTGGTGTATGCAACGCCAGACAAGCCCCGCCGCGGGCACGGCGCCCGCGTGACCGACGATGGCAACTGGCTTGTCATCACCACAACCGAGGGCACCGACAATCGTTATGAAGTGACGGTGATCGACCTCAAAGCGGCCAACCCTACCCCGCGCACGGTGTTTAAGGGGCTGGAAAATGAGTGGAGCCTTGCCGGCAACATTGGCGCGACATTTTACTGGTCCACAAACAATGGCGCCCTCCGTTCGCGCATCGTCTCAACCGATTTGAGCCAGGCCGCCGCAACACCTGTATTGGTTGAACTGGTGCCCGAAGATGCCTCGGTTCTTCAGGGCGCAAGCCTGGTTGGCGGGCAGTTGATCGCTGAATATCTGGTGGATGTGAAAAGCGAAGTGCGGCGCTATTCGCTGGATGGTAAGCTGCTTGGCAAGGTTGCGCTGCCCGGCATCGGCTCGGCCGGGGGCTTTGGCGGAACGGAGGGTGACAGCGAGACCTTTTTCTCCTTCACCAGCTATAATAGCCCGGCCACGGTCTATCGCTATGATGTAAAAACCCAGCAAACCACGCCATGGGCCACGCCCAAAGTCGCTTTCAACCCGGCCGACTATGTAGTCGATCAACAATTTTATGCCTCGAAGGACGGAACGCGCGTGCCGATGTTCGTCGTGCACAAAAAGGATTTGCCCAAGGGGCCTCAACCGACGCTGCTTTATGCCTATGGCGGGTTCAACATCTCCTCCACCCCCGGTTTTTCCGCCACGCGACTGGCATGGATAGAGCAGGGCGGTGTGCTTGTAGTCGCCAATATTCGTGGTGGTGGTGAATATGGCAAGGCGTGGCACGATGGCGGCCGGCTGGCCAACAAACAAAATGTGTTCGACGACTTTATTGCCGCTGGGGAATATTTGATCGCCAAGGGTATTACCAGTAAAAGCCAGCTTGTGGTGCAGGGTGGGTCCAATGGTGGCTTGCTGATTGGCGCGGTTGTCAACCAGCGGCCAGATTTGTTCGCCGCAGCCCTGCCGCAGGTGGGCGTGATGGATATGCTGCGCTTCGACCGGTTTACCGCTGGGCGCTATTGGGTAGATGATTATGGCTACCCGTCCAAAGCGGCCGATTTTAAAACGCTGCTTGCCTATTCGCCCTATCATAATGTGCGCAGCGGGCAGCCTTATCCCGCGATATTGGCGACAACGGCAGACACAGATGACCGTGTGGTGCCCGGCCACACGTTTAAATATACCGCAGCCATTCAGGCGGCCAATATTGGCGCAAAGCCGCATCTCGTGCGTATCGAGACGCGTGCCGGGCATGGCAGCGGCAAGCCTACCGACAAAATCATCGAAGAGGCGGCCGATCTGTGGGCATTTGCCGCGAAATGGACTGGATTGACGATCAAGCCGGTGGAGTGAGGCTGTGGGCGCGATCAGGGTCTTTCCTGATGGCGCCCATCTGCTATCTGGGCGCATGACCGAGACAACCACGCCTGCGGGCGACTCCATCCTCATTGTCGATTTTGGCAGTCAGGTAACCCAGCTAATCGCGCGGCGTGTGCGAGAGGCCGGGGTTTACAGCGAAATCGCCCCCTTCAACACCGCCGCCGACGCCTTTGTGCGGATGAACCCCAGGGGGGTCATCCTGTCTGGCAGCCCGGCTTCGGTGCTGCACAAGGGCAGCCCGCGCGTGCCCGATATTGTGTTTGAAAGCGGCGTGCCGGTGCTTGGCATCTGTTATGGCCAGCAGGTGATGATGGCGCAGCTTGGCGGCGCGGTGACGCTTGGCGACACTGGCGAGTTTGGCCATGCTTTTATTGAGGTGGCCGATGGGTGCGCACTGTTCAACGGCTTGTGGGCACAAGGCGAGACGCATCAGGTCTGGATGAGCCACGGCGACAAGGTGACGGCGCTTGCCCCTGGCTTTCGCGCGGTCGCCACCAGCCCTGGTGCGCCCTATGCCATCATCGCTGACGATGATCGCCGCTATTATGCCATGCAGTTCCACCCTGAAGTGGTGCACACGCCCGGCGGCGCCCGGCTGATTGCCAATTTTGCTCGCCATGTTTGCGGCTTGACGGGTGATTGGACCATGGCTGAGTTCCGCCAAACCAAAATCGAAGAAATTCGTGCGCAAGTTGGGGCCGGCCGGGTGATTTGCGGCCTTTCTGGCGGGGTGGATTCCGCTGTTGCTGCGGTGCTGATCCATGAGGCGATTGGCGATCAGCTAAGCTGCGTTTTTGTCGACCACGGGCTGATGCGCAGCGGCGAGGCCGAGCAGGTTGTTGGTCTGTTCCGCGATCATTACAATATTGCGCTGGCACATGTGAATGCCGAAAGCCTGTTCATGAACGGCCTTGCCGGAGTGACCGACCCTGAGGCCAAACGCAAATTTATCGGCAAAACCTTTATCGATGTGTTTGAGGACGAAGCGCGCAAAATTGGCGGCGCCGCCTTTCTCGCTCAGGGCACGCTCTACCCGGATGTGATTGAAAGTGTTAGCTTTACTGGTGGCCCGTCGGTTACGATCAAAAGCCACCACAATGTTGGCGGTTTGCCGGAGCGGATGAACATGCAGTTGGTTGAGCCGCTGCGTGAATTGTTCAAGGATGAGGTGCGCGCGCTTGGCCGCGAGCTTGGCCTGCCCGATATTTTTGTCGGGCGGCATCCGTTTCCGGGGCCGGGCCTTGCCATTCGCATTCCCGGTGAGGTGACCAAGGAGCGCTGCGACATTTTGCGCAAGGCCGACGCGATTTACCTTGAGGAAATACGCAATGCCGGCTTGTACGATGCGATTTGGCAGGCATTTGCTGTACTGCTGCCGGTGCGTTCGGTTGGCGTGATGGGCGATGGGCGGACCTATGACAATGTGCTCGCCCTGCGCGCTGTTACCTCAACCGATGGGATGACAGCGGTGGCGTTTGAATTTCCCGGAGGCTTCCTGCCCCGCGTCGCCACTCGCATCGTCAACGAGGTGCGCGGTATCAACCGTGTGACCTATGACTATACAAGCAAACCACCGGGCACCATCGAGTGGGAATAATTTTTACCCCTCCGAGCGTATCCGAAAATGCGTTTCGATGTTTGATGGCTATTTTGTAAAATAATGCGTTTGCCTATCTTGCTTTTTGCCTCGGGGCAGGGCTGCGTTGCGGCAATGGGGCGTTAGATGTGATTGCCGAGATGAGGGTTGAAATCGCCATTCCTTCCAGGCGCCGCCGCACCGGCTCGCCCTCCCGCGTCACCGCCGCTTTTGCAGACTTCATGGTCGAAGGAAACGATACTGCAATCTTGTGAAGCGCCCCCGCAGGGGCGTGGCTTTCATGTAACGATCCGAAATAAATATGCGTATTGCCATATGCCGGTGGTGTTTTGGCGGCGACCATCTGGCCTGGGGCTCAATGGCGCGATATCAAGCCGGCTCGGAATATGACGATGGTGTCCCAGCCACATGAAAGGACAATTGCTTGCAGGTAATCTTGGCCAAGCCGCGCGGATTTTGCGCGGGTGTGGTGCGTGCAATCGAAATCGTTGAACGCGCGATCGATCTTTACGGCGCGCCGGTTTATGTTCGGCACGAAATTGTCCACAATCGCCATGTCGTCAACAAATTGCGCCGCAAGGGCGCTATTTTTGTCGAAGAACTGCGCGATGTGCCCGATGGCGCGCGCACGGTGTTTAGCGCGCACGGCGTTTCCCGCGAGGTGGAGCAGGAGGCGCGGGCGCGTGGCTTACCGGTGCTCGACGCAACTTGCCCGCTGGTCACCAAAGTGCACATTCAGGGCCGGCGCTATGCCGGTGCGGGGCGTGAGCTGGTGCTGATCGGCCATGCTGGACATGCCGAGGTTGAGGGCACCATTGGTCAGGTGGGGGCGCCCGTTCATCTGGTTTCAACCGAGGACGATGTCGCCGCACTTGACCTGCCGCAAGATGCGCCGCTTGCCTATATTACCCAGACAACGCTGAGCGTGGATGATACGCGCGGTGTGATTGCCGCACTTTCGGCGCGGTTCACTAATATTGTCGGGCCAGACGTGTCCGACATTTGCTACGCGACGCAAAACCGGCAGACGGCGGTGCGCGATTTGTGCCGGGTGGTTGATCTGTTGCTGGTGGTTGGAGCCGAGAACAGCTCAAACTCCAGCCGATTGCGCGAAATCGGCATCGATGAAGGGTTGCCCGCCTATTTGGTTGCCGATGGCGATGCGATTGACCCTGAGTGGTTTGCAGGCGTGGAGGCGGTGGGGCTGACAGCGGGGGCCTCTGCGCCCGATGAGCTGGTCGACAGCGTTATTGCCGCACTGCGCGCGCTGGGGCCAATTACTGTGTCGCAGCTCGATGGCATCGAAGAAACACTGGAATTCAGCCTGCCATCGGAGTTAAGGAACCTGGCGCAACCGCCAGCACCTGCATCTGTGCAAATTTCGGCGGCATAGGACAAATATCATGGGTCTTCCCCTTTCGCTTCTCGCCCGCATCGGCGGTTACACCGTGAAAAAACACCTGAGCGGGCAAAAATACCCGCTTGTGCTGATGCTGGAGCCGTTGCTGCGCTGCAATTTGGCATGCGCTGGCTGCGGCAAGATCGATTATCCCGACGCAATTCTCAACCAGCGGCTGAGCTATGACCAGTGCATGGATGCGATTGATGAATGCGGCGCGCCTGCCGTTTCCATCGCGGGCGGCGAGCCGCTGCTCCACCGCGACATGCCTCAGATCGTGAAGGGCTATATCGCCAAGAAGAAGTTCGTCATTTTGTGCACCAACGCGCTGCTGCTGAAGAAGAAGATTGACGATTATACGCCATCGCCTTTTTTCACCTGGTCTATTCACCTTGATGGCGACGCGCGCGCGCACGACCATTCAGTCTGCCAGGACGGTGTCTATGACGTGTGCATTGAGGCGATCAAGCTTGCCAAGGAGCGCGGATTTCGGGTGCAGGTAAACTGCACTGTGTTCGATGGGCATGACCCGGCCCGGCTGGCCGCTTTTTTCGATACGATGCAAGAAATGGGTGTCGAGATTACGATTTCACCCGGCTATGCCTATGAGCGCGCGGCTGACCAGGCACATTTCCTGAACCGCGAAAAGACCCGGCGTTTTTTCCGCGATGTATTTAGCCGTGGCAAAGGCGGCAAGGCGTGGACTTTTACCAATTCGCCCTTGTTTCTCGATTTTCTGGCCGGCAACCAGACCTATGAATGCACCCCTTGGTCAATGCCGCTGCGCACCGTCTTTGGCTGGCAAAAGCCATGCTATTTGGTGGGCGAAGGCTATGTGCAGACATTTGCCGAGCTGATGGATGGCACCGACTGGGAGCAATATGGCGTTGGCAAATATGAAAAATGTGCTGATTGCATGGTCCATTGCGGGTTTGAGGGTACAGCGGCAACCGACGCGATCAGCCGTCCGTGGAAGCTGGCTAAGCTCGCGATTCAAGGCATCCGCACCGAGGGGCCAATGGCGCCCGATATCGATTTGTCGAACCAGCGCCCGGCAGACGATGTGTTCTCAACCCATGTCGAGCGGGAGCTTGCCAAGATCAAGGCGGCCAACCCCGATGCGGACAAGCGCGTCGTAAACGCGGCCTAAGGCGCCAAACGCCGCCTCGGCGCTGCGGCCTGTGCGGAGAAGCGCGGGGAGTTGTGCGGGGCGGCGGGCAAGGCTTGCCAGCACCCGCCCAAGCGCCACGCCGCCATTTGCCTTCATGCCGACAAGCGCTGCGGGGGGCAGGCTGTCTTGTGCGGTGTCGGATATGGTGCGGATAGCGGCAAAGGGCAGGCCGTGGCGCGCCGCGACGCGGGCGGCGATGTGCGATTCCATGTCGACCGCTGCGGCGCCGGTTGCTGAACGCAGCAGCGATTTTTCTACCATCGTTGCCGTAATCCGGCTTCGCCCGACAATTTTGCCGGTGCGGGCACCTGGCAGATGGGCCAGCAATTGATCGGCAAGCGCGGGCGGCGCATCGATGATAACATCGCCCACCGCCAGCGCGGGATCGAGCGCGCCTGCAATCCCGCTGGAAAAAAGCGCATTCGTCGCCGGGTTTTGCGCGATATACGTCTCAAGCGCTGCCTCAAGCCGCGCCGCCACGCCGCCCCCGGCGAGCGGCACAATGCCGGGACGCTGCATGATCTTCACCTCGCGCAGCAACCCGCAGGCGATGAGAATTGTCACATTCCCCATGCCACATGCGCAGCGTTGGCGCGCTTTAGGTTGCAATAACGCGCAACCGCCCAGAGCGGGAAATATTTGGGATAACCATGGTAACGCAGGTAAAACACGCGGGGAAAGCCGCCGCCGGTGTACATTTCCTGCCCCCAAAGCCCGTCTGCCTGCTGCGTTGCGACAAGATAGGCAACGCCGCGCGCAACCGAGGGATGGTCGACCATCCCCGCTGCCATCAGCCCCAACAGTGCCCAGCCGGTTTGCGAGGCGGTGGAGGGCGCCGGGCTATAGCCTGTATAATCCAGCCGGTAGCTGTCGCAATCTTCCCCCCAGCCGCCATCGGCGTTTTGGATGGAGACAAGCCACTCGGCCGCGCGCGCCATGCTGGGGTGCTCGCCGCCAAGCCCGGCGGCGTTCAGCGCGCACATGACCGACCATGTGCCGTAAATATAATTCACCCCCCAACGGCCAAACCAGCTCCCGTCCGCCAGCTGCTCATCGGCGAGAAATTGCATCGCCGCCGCCATTGCCTTGCTGTCTGCCGGCTCGCCAAGCTGCGCCAGCATTGAAACACAGCGCGCGGTTACATCGCTTGTTGGTGGGTCGAGCAGCGCGCCGTGGTCGGCAAAGGGAATGTTGTTGAGATAGTGATGGGTGTTGTCGGCGTCGAACGCGCCAAAGCCGCCATTTTTTGATTGCAGGCCTGCCGTCCATTCCGCCCCGCGGGCAATTGTCTCGCGATAGTCGCCCGCAAGCGCCAGCCGGTCTTTTGCCCGGTCCATCGCCATGACGACGACGGCTGTGTCGTCAAGATCGGGATAATAAGCGTTGTTATATTGAAACGCCCAGCCGCCTGGCCGCACGCGCGGTTTTTGCTGTGCCCAGTCGCCCTCTACATCGAGCACTTGCAGCGGCTTCAACCACGCAAGCGCGGCGCGTGCGCGCGCCTCATTCTCCTCGCCACCGGCCTCCATCATGGCATGGGCGGCAAGGGCTGTGTCCCACACGGGCGAGACGCAGGGCTGGCAATAAGCCTCATCCTCTTTCACCACGAGCAGTTTTTCCACCGATTGACGCGCAATGGCGCGGTGCGGATGATCGGCGCGATAGCCCAGGCAATCGAACATCATCACGCTATTGGCCATGGCAGGGTAAATCGCGCCCAGCCCGTCTTCTCCGTTAAGCCGCTCGGCAACGAAATCGACACAGGCCCTCTCGGCGCGGCGGCGCAGGCGGGCCGGCCAAAGCGGCTCGGCCGCCTTTAGCGCCACATCAAGCACGGAAAAAAACATTTGCCAGCCGCGCTTTGCGCCCTCTGCCTGGCTTTTGAGCGGGGCGGCTTTCACCGTGTAAAGCTCATCGACCAGCACGCCTGACGGGTTCTTCGCCAATGGCTGCCTGGCCGCCAGTACCAAAAGCGGCACAATAACGGTGCGTGCCCAATAGGACATTTTCGACAAATGCACGGGAAACCAGCGCGGCAGGAGAATCAGTTCCACCGGCATGGTCGGCACCACCTTCCAGCTACCGGCGCCAAATAGCGCAAGCTGAATGCGGGTAAACACATTTACCGCCGCTGCGCCGCCTGCTGCATGGATAGCCGCGCGCGCGCGCGCCATGTGCGGTGCATCAACATCATCGCCAATCATCTTCAGCGCGAAATAGGCCTTTACGCTCGCCGACACATCAAACGCGCCGCCGTGGAACAGCGGCCAGCCATGGTGAGCAGTGGATTGGATGCGGCGCAGATAGGTGCCGATTTTTGCCTCAAGCTCTGCGTCGCGCGGTTCGCCCAGATAATGTTTGAGCAGCACATATTCAGCCGGGATTGTGGCATCTGCTTCCAGCTCGAAAACCCAGTGACCATCGGCCTGTTGCGCCGCGCGCAGGGCGGCAGCGGCGCGGCTGGTGCAGGCATCGGCCGCAAGAAGCGGGGCGGATATCGGTTCGGGCAGGGTGGTGGCGTCGGTCATATGGGCAAGTCTATACGCGGCCTGCGCGCCGTGCCAAGCGGGCGGCTGCCTCGCCCGAGCGCAGCGCGCCTTCAATCGTTGCGGGCAGGCGGGTCTGTGTCCAGTCTCCCGCCAAAAACAGGTTGCGCCAGCGCGTGGCGGTGCCGGGGCGCTTTGCGTCTTGCTCCGGCGTTGCGGCAAAGGTTGCGCGCTTTTCCTTCACAATCTGCCAGCGGGGCATGGGGCCAGACGGCCCAAGCGTTGCGCCAATATCGGCCCAGATGCGCCGCGCCAGACCTTCCCGGTCGTGGTCAATAACCTCATCCGCGCCGCTGATTGTTACCGAAATTCGGTCGCCATGGCACACAACCCATTGTGCAGTGCCGCCGATCAGCGCGGTGATGGGTGGCGCGCCCGGCGGTGGCAGGCAAGCGAAATGCGCGTTTAAAATGGAGCAGAACCGATCCGGCACGGCAAGGCCCGGCACAAGGTCGGCTGCAATCCATGGTGGCACGGCAAGGATGACAACGGCATCGTCACCCACCATTTCGGGTCCATCGCCAAAATCGAGCGCGCTCACCCGGCCTGCGTCAAAGTTCATCCGGCGGAGCCGGCGGCCAAAGCGGGGTGCAACGCCGTGCTGGCCCAGCAGGGCAAGGGCGGGGTCGATAAACACTGCGTCGAGCGTTGGCATGGCCACCATCGGGCGACAGGCGCGCCCGCCGCGCGCAAATGACTCCAGCAAGAAACGCCCCGCCAGCCATGCCGAGCCTTGTGCTGGCGCGCAGTTGAGCACGGCGAGCATCATCGGATCGACCATCCGCTCCCAAAACCGCCCGCCGGGCGCTATGACATCGCCAATCGTCTGGCCGCGCCGGGCCAGCACGAGCCGTGCCAGTGACAGATAATCGCGCATCCGCGTTTCCGGCGCGCGGCGGCCGGGGACAAACACCCACCATGGCAGCATAGCGTCGTTGACGCGCAATACCCAGCGGCCGCCATCACCCAGATCATGAAAGGCAAAATCGGCATGGGCTGGCCCTTCCAGCCGAGCTTGCGTGCCCAACCGGGTGACAAAACGGTTGACCGCCTGATTGCCTGAAAAGACAAAATGGTTGCCATTGTCGATCATCTGGCCAAGCTGCGGGTCGACATAGCTGCGGCACCGGCCGCCGGCGCGCGCTGCGCTATCCGCCAGTTCCACCGCCCAGCCGCTTTGTGCCAGTTCCACCGCCGCTGCCAGCCCGGCAAGCCCTGCGCCAACGATATGCGCTTTCACCGGATGATGCTCAGCCGGAAAACGGTGAACAACAAGGCCAGCTTGTTCACGCTTATCCGCGTGCGTGGCGGGTGCCACCCGGTCGTCTCCATCCGCTTGAGGATGGGGGCATAAACCGCCGCCATTAGCCGGGGGGCAAGCAGGTGCCCCCTGGGCCGGCGGGCGAGAATGGCTTCAGCCGCGCGGTAATGCTCATGCGCCTTGGCGGAGAGCGCGCGGGCGGCGTGATCGATATGCGGGCTGGCAGCGACATCTGCCGGTGTTGTCATCGCAACGCCTGCCGCCGCCAGATGTTCGCGCGCCAGATAGACGCGGCCAATGCTGGCATCTTCGTCAATATCACGCAAAATATTGGTAAATTGCAGGGCGCGGCCAAGGTGGTGGGCAAGCTCCACACCGGTTTGCGCCTCCATGCCGAAAATGCGCACCGACAACCGCCCAACGGCAGAGGCTACCCGGTCGCAATAAAGATCAAGCGTTGCAAAGTCGGGCCAGCAAATGTCGTCCGCAAGGTCCATCGCCATGCCGTCTATCACCGCAAGAAAATCTTCCCTTTGGAGGTCGAACCGCCGCGTTGCCTCAGCGACGAGCGCCGCCCGGCCCGGCGAGCCGCCGGCAAACAGCGCCTCGATATCCGCCCGCCAGCCATTTAGCTCAGCCGCGCGCCCGGCCTTGTCGCCTTGCTGGTCATCGGCAATGTCGTCGACAATGCGGCAAAAGCCGTAAACCGCATACATCGCCTCACGCTCGGCCTTGGGCAGCACGCGCATGCCTGCGTAGAACGAGCTGCCGGATACTTTGGCCTGAAGGGCAGCCGGGGTGGAATCCGGGTTCATCGGCCAAACACCCGGCCAAGCAGCGCCATGGCGGCAATGGCTGCTGCCTCAATCGGGCGGTGGTGCACCCGCTCGCACAGCGGGTCACGCCGCATCAACCGCTGGTTCAGATTGTGCGCCAGCCGGTGGATGATGGCAACCTCCGCCGCTAGCCGCTGGTCGTGTATTTGGGTGGCAAAGCCTGCTGCATCATCGAGCAATGTCTGAGTGCGCGCTGCCATGGCGGTGATGACCGATCTGAGAGCGGGGCCGGAGCGATCCGCGCCAAGTTCCTCCACCGCTGCTCCTGCCGCCGCCAGCATCTGGCGGGGAATATAGACACGGCCAATGGCGCGGTAATCCTTGCCGCAATCCTGCACATGGTTGATGATCTGGAGTGCAGCGCACAGCGCATCATTAGCGCGCCAGGTCGCGCGGTCCTCCCCATGCACATCAAGCACATAGCGACCCACTGGCATGGCAGAAAAGCGGCAATAATCGATGAGATCATCCCAGCTTTCATAGCGGTTTACCGTGCAATCGCGCTCAAACGCGGTCAGCAGATCAAGCCCGTGCTCGGTGGAGAGAGCGTGGCTGGCCAAGACGGCGCGCAGGCTTCGCGCTTCGGCGCTGGCATCGCTCGCGCCGCTAAGCGTGGCGCGCATCTGCGCCAGCACAGCGAGCCGCTCAGCAGCGCTTGTACTCGCATTGTCGGCAACATCGTCTGCTGCGCGGGCAAAGTGGTAAAATGCCATGACGGGCGCGCGGTGGCGCGGCTTCAATATCCATGAAGCAACGGGGAAGTTTTCGTCGCGGTGCCCCTTGCCAGAGGCCAGCGCGGCGGCCGTTGTGGCGGGTGTTGTCATCGTCATGCTCATTTTCCAACCGCGGCCTGTGCCCGGCCCTTCCACATGCCGCCGCGCCCGCGCCAATGCGCCCAGGCAGACGCAAAGGTGCAGCCGGCGTAAAACAGCGCAATCCCCGGCAGCGCCAGCCCCCACAAAGGCGAGCGGCGATAAAAATGCACCATCGGCTGAAAGGCGATTGCCATAAGTCCCCATGCGGCGGCTCCAAGCCACTGCGCATAGCCGTGGGCAGCAATGGTCAGCAAGGGTGGCACGAGGTAAATTAGCGCAAGCCCCGCCAAAGTGCCCGCCAGCAGCACCGGTGAATAGCGCAGTTGTGCATAGGCCGAGCGCGATATCATTGCCGCAACAGAGCTCCAGTCGTCATAGCGACGGATGCTGAGCGAACGATCCGTCAACCCCAGCCACACCGGGCCCTGCTGCTTCATCAGCGCGCCAAAGGCACAATCGTCGATAAGCGCGCCGCGCACCGCGCCAATGCCGCCCGCCCGCTCCAGCGCCTGTCGCTCCGCGAGCATACACCCGCCAGCGGCTGCGCCCGCGCCATATGGCCCGTTTACCGAGGCAAAGGGGTAGAGCATCTGGAAAAACCACACAAAAGCGGGCACAAGCGCGCGCTCGGCAAAGCTGTGGCAGCGCAGCCGCGCCATGAGCGACACCAGCACCCGCCCTTCGCCTTTGGCGCGTGTCACCAGGGTGCGCAGCGTGTCGGGCGCATGGGCAATATCGGCGTCTGTCAGCCACAAATAATCTGGCGGTGCGTGGTCGGGCGAGGTGCAGGCGGCGGTGATACCTTGCGACACGGCCCAGAGCTTGCCCGTCCACCCCGCAGCGAGCGGGGCGCCCGACAATATTTGCAGCCGTCTGGCCATGGCGCCGCCTGCCTCTTGTGCTGCTTGTGCCGCGAGCGTGCCCGTGCCATCGCTGCTGTTGTCATCAACCAGAATGACGCGGAAATCGCCCGGATAATCTTGCGTCAACAAGCTCTCGACCGAGCGCGCGATGACGGCGGCCTCATCGCGCGCGGGGACGATGGCGCACACCGAGGGCCAGCATTCTGGCGGTGGGGGCAAGGGGTTGGTGTCGCGCTCGGCCGTGAGCCAAAACCCGCTTCGGGCAAAGACCAGCACCAGCCATATGGCGAGCGCGGTGGCGCCTGCGCCAATTGCGATGGCCGCGCCCATCAGTTGATTTCCCCCGCAGCCTGAAACCAGGCCACGGCGTCTTCCAGCGCGGCGCGGTAGGGGCGCGGGGCATAGCCAAGCTCGGTTTCGGCCCGGCGGGAGGAAAAATACATATTATGCGCCGCCATTTTTAGCGAATCGACGGTGAGGAACGGGTCTTTGCCGCTTATCCGCGCAACCGCCTCGTTGATATAGGCCAGGGGAAATAGCGGCGCGCGCGGGATGCTTATCGTCGGCGCCCGGCGCCCGGTAATGGCGGCAATATCGGCCAGCATCGCGCGCAACGTTACGTCCTGCCCCCCCAGAATATAGCGCTCGCCAATCTTGCCGCGCGCCATTGCCAGCAAATGCCCCTCGGCAACATCGTCGACATGGGCAAGGTTTAGCCCGCTTTCGACAAAGGCGGGCATCCGGCCATTGGCGGCCTCCACCACGATGCGCCCGGTTGGCGTGGGTTTGATGTCGCGCGGGCCAATGGGGGTGGAGGGGTTGACGATGATGGCGGGCAGCCCTTGTGCCACCATTGCCTCCACCAGCCGCTCAGCCACGACTTTGCTGCGTTTATAAGCGCCCACGGCCTGTTCTGGCGTTGCGGCGCGGGTTTCATCTGCCACGCCGCCGTGCAGCGGCCGCAGCGTCGCCACGCTGGAAGTATAGACGATGCGCGCCACGCCCGCGCGCTGTGCCGCCTGCATAACCGCACGTGTGCCGGCCAGATTGTTGCGCACAATATCTTCGGGGTCGGGCGCCCAGATGCGGTAGTCCGCTGCGACATGAAACAACATTTGCGCGCCGCGTGCCGCTTTCAGCACCGATTCTTCATCGCGCATATCGCCTTCAACAAGTTCTGCCTCCAGCCCGGCAAGGTTGGCGCGCTCGCTCCCTGTGCGGACCAGCAGCCGCAATTTTGCCCCCCGGCTTGCCAGCGCGCGCGCCACGGCCGAGCCGACAAACCCGGTCGCGCCGGTAACAAGCACAGGAGTATCGGCGAACGTCATCAGGATTAATCCGTAAATTCGGGCGGTGGTGCAGTGGCACTCTAGCCGCCAAGCGACTAGGATGGAAAGCGGGCGGCGTTGCCTTGCGCAAAGGAAATTACATGCTGGAGATAGTTGCGCTTGCGGCGCTGGCCATCGCCAGCATTGGCGTTGGGCTGAATTTGGTGATGGCGGTGCTGGCGCGGCCCGCATCGCCGGTGGTTGAGCCGTGCGTCTGGCCCGCCATTACCGTGCTCAAGCCGCTGCACGGCGCAGAGCCGGCGCTGGCGGAAAATCTGGCGACGTTGTTCGCGCAGGATTATCCCGGCGAAGTGCAGGTGGTTTTTGGCGCGCGCGATGCAGATGACCCGGCCCTTGTGCTGGCCCGGCAATTGGCGGCGCCCCGGCCAGCCGGGCAGGTAACGGTGGCCGCAGATAATAGCCGCCACGGCGCCAACAATAAATTGTCCAATCTCATCAACATGGATCGCCATGCCCGCAACCCGATTGTGGTGATTGCTGACAGCGATGTTGCCTGGCCCGCCGACACGTTGCGGCGGCTGGTGGCCGCGCTTGCCCGGCCGCAGGCGGGGCTGGTGAGCTGCCTGCATGTCGGGCGGGGGGATGCGGGCTGGTGGTCGCACCTTGGCGCCATGGATATTTCCTACCGTTTCATGCCAAGCGTGCTGCTGGGCGTAAAAGCCGGGCTGGCAACGCCGGTGCTGGGGCCAACCATGGCAATGACGCGGGCAACGCTTGATCGGATCGGCGGCTTTGCCGCTTTTGCCGATGTGCTCGCCGATGATTATGAATTTGGCCGCGCTGTGCGCGCGCTGGGGCTAAAAACGCTGACGCCGGGTTTTTTCATCACCCATGGCTGCCTGGAGTCAGGTGCTGCGGCGCTTGTTCGCCACGAAATGCGCTGGACCGTGACGATTTTCCACATCGACCGGGCAGGCTTTGCCGGCAGCATTGTGCTGCACGCTTTGCCGCTGGCGCTGATTGGCGCGGGTTTGGCCGGTTTTTGCCCGTTGTCACTCGGTGTCGTCGCGGCCGCATTTGGCGTGCGGGCGGCGGTGAAATGGCGGATCGACCGGGCAAGCGGCACCGTGTCCGGGCCGCTTTGGCTCATGCCGTTTCGCGACATCTTGTCCTTTGGGGAATTGCTTGCGACATTCTTTGTGCACAAAGTCGATTGGCGAGGCTCGCAATTCCGGGTAACGCGCGATGGAAAGCTGCAGTCGCCATAAGGTTTTTCTACGATGATGCGTACATTGTTTCTCCAGGCTCCCTCGTTTGACGGTTATGATGGCGGCGCGGGCGCGCGCTATCAGGCGCGGCGCGAGATTAAATCTTTCTGGTATCCGACATGGCTTGCCCAGCCCGCGGCGCTGGTTGAAGGCTCAAAGCTGATCGACGCGCCAGCGCATGACCTGAGCTTTGATGACATCAGCCATGAGGCAAAGCAGCGCGATTTGCTGGTGCTGCACACCTCCACCCCGTCATTCCAGTCGGACATCAAAACGGCGGAGATGATGAAGGCGCTCAACCCTGCGCTGAAGGTGGGCATGATCGGCGCGACCGTGGCGGTGGAAGCCGATAAGGCGATGCGTGCGTCCGAAGCGATTGATTTCGTTGCCCGCAACGAATTTGATTTCACCATCAAAGATGTGGCCGATGACGTGCCCTTCGCCAGCATCGACGGTATCAGCTATCGCAATTCCGAAGGCGTGATCGTCCACAACAAAGACCGCAACGTGCTGATGGATATGGATCAGCTCCCCTTTGTCACCCCCATCTACAAGCGCGATCTGGAGATGGAGAAATATTTCATCGGTTATCTCAAACACCCCTATGTCAGCTTCTACACTGGCCGGGGCTGCAAGAGCCGCTGCACCTTCTGCTTGTGGCCGCAAACGGTGGGCGGGCATAATTACCGGGTCCGCTCGGTGGGGCATGTGATTGAGGAGGTGAAGTACGTTCTCAAAACCTTCCCGCAGATGAAGGAATTGTTCTTTGACGACGATACGCTGACAGACAACCGCCCGCGGGTGGAAGAGCTGGCGCGCGAGCTTGGCAAGCTGGGCGTTACCTGGTCGTGTAACGCCAAGGCGAATGTACCCTATGATACGCTAAAGGTGATGCGCGACAATGGCTGCCGCCTGCTGCTGGTGGGCTATGAAAGCGGCAACCAGCAAATTTTGCACAACATCAAAAAGGGTCTGCTGATCGAAACCGCCAAGCAATTCGCCAAGGATTGCCGCGCGCTTGGTATTAAAATTCACGGCACCTTCATCGTCGGCCTGCCGGGCGAAACGAAGGACACCATCCAGCAGACCATCAAATATGCCAAGGAGGTAAATCCGCACACGATTCAGGTTTCGCTGGCGGCACCCTATCCGGGCACGTTCTTGTATAATCAGGCGGTGGAAAATGGCTGGTTTGATGGCACCGACCATCTGGTGAGCGGCGGCGGCAACCAGATTGCGCAGCTCAGCTATCCGCATTTGGCGAGCGATGAAATTTTTGAATCGGTGGCGGAGTTTTACAAGAAATTCTATTTCCGCCCGTCAAAAGTTGGCGCCATTGTTGGCGAAATGATCACCTCGCCCGATATGATGAAGCGTCGCCTGCGCGAGGGTGTTGAATTTTTTGACTTTTTGAAGAACCGCTCTGCTCAGGCAAGCTGATGCGCCGCTGCCTGGCGCGCGGGGGCGCGGCATGGTGAAATATCTGGGGCTGGTGCTTGCCGTCATCGGGCTGGCGGTTGGCGTGTGGCTTATTGGCCGGGCGGGCTGGCACGATGTGGTGGCGGGCGTGCGCGGCGTTGGCGTGGCTGGCTTTGCCGTGCTGATGGGGTGGACCGCGGCCAATTTGCTGCTGCTGGGGGCTGGCTGGCTGGCGGTTGCGCCCGGCGTTGCACGCAGGCAGCTTGGCACCTTTGCCTGGGCACGGCTGGCGCGGGAGGCCGCGACCGACGTGCTCCCTTTTTCGCAATTTGGCGGGCTGGTGGTGGGTGCACGCACCGCGATTGCCGGCGGCATCCGGCCTGCCCTTGTTTATGCCTCGTTGATTGCGGACCAGACGACCGAGCTTGCCGCCCAACTGGTGTTCACCCTGTTTGGCGTGGCGATGCTGGCGCTGAAGCTGGGCCGGGCTGGCGGGGCTGGCGGGTCCGAAATCGTGCCGCTGGTGGCCGGCGGCGTGCTTGCCATGGGCGGTATCATGCTGCTGTTTGTCGTCGCGCAGCGGCCAATGCTGGCGGTGGCTGAAGGGCTGGCAGCCCGGCTTCTCCCCGGATCGGTGGCGACAATGGCGGCGCTGCGGGGCGAGCTGTCGGCCATTTATGCCGCGCCGCTGCGGGTGATCACGTCATTTTTATGCCATTTTGCCGCCTGGGTGTTCAGCGCGGGCGGCGCCTGGGTGGCGCTGCGCCTCATGGGGGCGGCGGTGCCGCTGGTTGATGTGCTGACGATTGAGGCGCTGGTCTTTACGCTGCGTACCGTGGCCTTTGCCATTCCCGGCGGCGTGGGCGTGCAGGAGGCGGCCTATCTGCTGCTTGGCCCGTTATTTGGGCTTAGCCCCGGCGCGGCGCTGGCATTGTCGCTTGTCAAACGCGCGCGGGATATTGCGGTGGGCGTGCCCGGCGTGCTGTTGTGGCAATGGGCAGAATGGCGGCGCGCAAGCAGCTAGAGGTCAGCCGCGCACCCGTTCGTGGTGGCGGATCACTTCATCAATGATGAAGCGCAGGAATTTTTCCGAAAAATCCGGGTCAAGTTGCGCGTCGCGGGCAAGCGTGCGCAGCCGGGTGATCTGCGCCTCCTCCCGGCCTGGATCGGCGGCCGGCAGCCCGTGCTCCGCCTTGTGACGGCCGACGGCCTGTGTCACCTTGAAGCGTTCTGCGAGCAGAAAAACAAGGGCGGCGTCGATATTGTCGATGCTCTGCCGGTAGCCGCTTAATATTTGATCGGCCATGCGCCTTTTCCCCCTGTCGTGCCGGTGCCGGGTGATGCGGCACGAATACCGCGCATCTTTTGCGTGCCGAAATGGGGGAAGGCAAGGCTGTCGTCTTGCCTTTGCAACGTTCTCCAGCCAAATGAGCGGCCATGACAGCCATGATACACCGGATCGACAACCGCCCGCCCGCCTCGCTCGATGCGATGATGGCGCTGGTCGCGGGCGATATGAACCTTGTCAACGCGGTGATCCTCGACCGGATGCAGTCGCAAATCCCGCTGATACCTGAACTGGCGGGGCATTTGATCGCGGGCGGGGGCAAGCGGATGCGGCCGATGCTGACGCTGGCGAGCGCGGCGCTGCTTGGCTATACGGGCACGCGCCACCATGGGCTGGCCGCTTCGGTTGAGTTTATCCACACCGCCACCTTGCTCCATGACGATGTGGTCGATGGCTCCGACTTGCGGCGAGGGCGGCGCACGGCCAACAATATCTGGGGCAACCCGGCAACGGTGCTGGTTGGTGATTTTCTGTTCAGCCGCGCGTTTGAGCTGATGGTTGAAGATGGCAGCCAGAAGGTTTTGCGCATTTTGAGCCAGGCAAGCGCCATTATCGCTGAAGGCGAGGTCAACCAACTGACGGCAACGCGGATGATCGACCTGGGTGAGGAGCGTTATCTTGATATTATCGGCGCGAAAACGGCGGCGTTGTTTGCCGCTGCGTGCCGGATTTCCGCCGTGGTGGCCGAGCGGTCAGAGGCGGAGGAAAGCGCGCTGGATTGTTATGGCCGCAATTTGGGCATTGCCTTTCAGCTTGTCGACGATGCGATTGATTATGTGTCGGACGCAGGCACGATGGGCAAAGCCGCGGGCGACGATTTCCGCGAGGGAAAGATGACGCTGCCGGTGATCCTTGCCTATGCGCGCGGTAGCGAGGCCGACCGGGCGTTCTGGCGCGATGCCGTCGCCGGGCGGCTGGTGAGCGACGATGACCTGGCCCGTGCCGTCGCACTCATCCGCGATAGCCGCGCGATTGACGATACAATGGCGCGCGCGCGCCATTATGGCCAGCGCGCGATTGATGCGCTGGGCTGTTTTGCGCAAGGCAAAGCGCGTGCCGCGATGGTGGAAGCGGTAGAATTTGCCATTGCCAGGGCCTATTGACGCAAGCCTGGGCACAAGGGCCGGTGGGGTGCCTGCCACGATGACGGCGGCGCTGCCGATATTTCAGGTGCTGCCAGAGCTGCTCGCGGTGCTGCGCGCCGGCTCAAGCGCGGTGCTCGTTGCGCCACCTGGAGCTGGCAAGACGACAGCGGTTGCGCCTGCCTTGCTGGGGGAACCATGGTGCACGGGCGAGGTGTTGCTCCTCTCCCCCCGGCGGCTGGCCGCGCGGGCAGCAGCGGAGCGCATGGCGGCGGTGGCGGGCGAGGAAGTGGGCCAAACCTATGGCTATGCCACGCGCATGGACCAGCGCGTGTCGCGCGCCACGCGCGTTACCGTGATGACCGAGGGCATTTTTGTTGCCCGTATTCAAAACGACCCGGAATTGGCCGGGGTTTCTGCTATATTGTTCGACGAGGTGCACGAGCGCAGCCTCGACAGCGATTTTGCGCTCGCGCTGTCGCTTGATGCGCAAGCAGCGTTACGGCCCGATTTACGGCTTATGGCGATGTCGGCCACGCTTGATGGCGGGCGTTTTTCCGCATTGATGGGCGGCGCGCCGGTAGTGGAGAGCGAAGGGCGCAGCTATCCACTGGAACTGCGCCACATTGGTCGCGCAGCCGAGGTAAGAATTGAGGATGCGGTGGCGAGCGCCATCCGGCTGGCGTTGGCGCAAGAGGAAGGCGGCGTGCTCGCTTTTTTGCCCGGCGTGGCGGAAATCGAGCGGGTGGCCGAGCGGCTGGCCGATGCACCACGTAACACGGTGCTCCACCGCCTGCATGGCAGCCTTGAACCCGCAGCACAGCGCGCCGCCATTGCGCCAGATGCTCAGGGCAAGCGCAAAATTGTGCTGGCAACCGCCATTGCCGAAACAAGCCTGACACTCGATGGCATCCGCATTGTTGTCGATTCCGGGCTGGCGCGTCGCCCGCGTTATGACCGGGCAGCGGGAATGACCCGGCTGGTTACCGAACGGGCGAGCCAGGCAGCGGTTGCGCAGCGGGCGGGCCGGGCGGCGCGACAAGGGCCCGGCACCGCCTATCGGCTGTGGGAGGCTGCAGCGACCGCGGGCCTTTCTCCGTTCGATCCGCCAGAGATATTGGAGGCCGACCTTTCAGCGCTGGTGCTCGATTGCGCGCGCTGGGGTGTGCGCAACCCGCAAACGCTTGGCTGGATTGATCCGCCACCACAGGCCGCCCTTGTCGAGGCTGGCGCGCGTCTGGGTTTGCTCGGCGCCATCGACGCCGATGGCCGGCCCACCCGCCATGGCGAGCGGATAGCCGCGCTGCCGCTTGCGCCCCGGCTCGCGCATATGCTGATTGTCGCGCACGAAATGGGCCTGGGGCGCGTGGCGGCCGATATTGCCGTGCTGCTGGGTGAGCGGGGGCTGGGCGGTAATGATCCCGATCTGGAAAGCCGGATGATGCGCTGGCGGCAAGAAAAGGGACAGCGCGCTGAGGCTGCACGGCGGCTGGCGGGGCGATGGGCGGCGATGGCTGGCGCTGCTGCACCAGCGAAGGAGGATTACGCAGGCGATGTGCCCGATGCCGTTGGCACCTGCATTGCGCTGGCTTTTCCCGACCGGGTGGCGCGTCGCCGGGGCGCTTCTGGCGAGCATTGGGTGTCGGTTGGCGGGCGCGGGTTCCGGCTTGATCCAGCGCACCCGCTCGCCCGTGCGCCGTGGCTGGCCGTGGCAGAAACCCAGGGGATGGCGGCGGGCGCAAGAATCATTTCAGCCGCTGTGCTGGCGCAAGAACAGGTGGAAGCGCTGTTTGGCGCGCAAATTGAAACCCGGCGCCATGTGCGCTTTGACGCAGAAACCGGCGGTGTGCAGGCGGTGCGCGAGCGTCGGCTTGGCGCGGTGGCGCTTTCCAGCGGGCCCGATGCCGATGCTCCGCCACAGGCTATTGCTCAGGCGCTGCTCGATGCGGTGAAGCACGGCGGCGTGGCGCTTCTCCCCTGGCCGGAAGGGGCAGTGGCGCTGCGCGCGCGGGCAGCCTTTGCCGCTGCGCATGGCGCGCCGGGTGCCGCGCTGGGTGATGCCACGCTGGCGGCGCGCGTGGAGGAATGGCTTGCGCCATTGCTGGCAGGGAAAAGGCGGCTCGACGCGCTAGATGCGGGCGAGCTTGTTGGCGCGCTACAAGGGATGCTGGGGTGGGAGGCTGTGCGTGCCATCGACCGGCTGGCGCCGGCTCGTTTCGAATCGCCCGCCGGAGCCACGCACATCATCGATTATGCAGCGGACGCCGGACCGACGGTGGAGCTGAGGCCGCAAGCGCTATTTGGCCTTGGCACGCACCCCATGGTGGCCGATGGCCGCGTAGCCTTGATCCTCAGCCTAACCTCGCCTGCTGGCCGCCCAATCCAGACAACCCGCGATTTACCGGGCTTTTGGGCCGGGAGCTGGGCCGATGTGGCGCGCGAAATGCGCGGGCGATACCCCCGCCACCCATGGCCCGACGATCCGGCAAGTGCTTCTGCCACACTCAGGACAAAAAATGCAGATGCACGCGCCGCGCGCTTGCGATAAGGAGCGTTGCATGACCAGCGCGCGCATATATCAACGCCCCAAAAACGCCATGCAGTCGGGCCGTGCCCGCACGCAGACTTGGCTGTTGGAATTTGACCCGGCCGAGGCAAAAAAGCCCGATCCGCTAACCGGCTGGGCCGGTTCTGGCGATACACGCGGCCAGTTGCGGCTCAGCTTTCCCACGCTGGAGGCGGCAACCGCCTATGCCACACGCGAGGGGCTGGCCTATCATGTTGTGCCAGCGCCAGCGCGCACGCTGAAGCTGCAAACCTATGCAGATAATTTCCGCTAGGGCTATGAGCTAAGCGGCGCTTGCGGTTTAAGGGGTGGGCAGCGCCAGCATATGGGGCGCCAGCAGCAACAGCAATTTCACGTCCATTGCCACGCCATCGGCGCGCTTGGCGGCAATAAAACCGGGCAGGGTGGCAAGCGGCACGCGGTGCACGGTGATGTTTTCACCCTCCACCCCGCCGCCGTCGGACACTTTTGTCAGGTCATGCGCACGCACCAGCGTGAACCCTTCCGACACCATGCCGGGTGACGAGTGGAAGAACCCAAGCGGCTCGATGCAGGCTGCACGGTAGCCGGTTTCCTCCTCCAGCTCGCGGGCGGCGGCACTTTCCACCGGCTCACCCGATGTTTCGTCCCCCACAAGCCCGGCGGGAAGCTCAAGACAGGGCTGGCCGAGCGGCATGCGATATTGCTCGACAAGGATGACGCAGTCTCCATCAAGCGCCAAAATCACCGCCGCCTGAATGCCGCGCGCGCGGGCGACATATTCCCACCCGCCCTGCCGCTTGGCGGTGATATATTGGCCCGCCCACATTATCTCAACCGGTGCGTCGCTCATAGCTCGATCAGCCGGTCGGGCAGCTCGTTCACATCATCGTCGGCGCGGGGCAAATGCTGCGCCAATATCGCACCGATCCGCTCAATTGCGGCCACCATGCCACTGGCAATCCGCCCGCTGCGCACCTCGGCAACAAGCGCGGCCATTGCCTCTGCCCATTCACCATCCGCAACGCGGGTGTGGATTGCTTCATCCGCCACGATTTCCGCCATATGTTCTCCCAGCGACAGATAGATCAAAATGCCGGTGCGCCCGGTTGTGCGTGCCTCGGCGCCGACACGAAACAGATCAAGCGCGCGCCGCCGCACCCGCCGCCGCCGTGTCGCCTTGGGGGTGAGGAAGAGCCGCAAAGGCCGGTAATTCAGCCACAGCCGCACCCAGAGGAACACCGCAATCATGGCAGCAAAGCTCAGCAGCAGCACATCGCGCGTTGTCGGTTCGGTCCACCCGCCCGTCAGCATGCTCAGCAGCCATTCCGGAGCAACCGGCCAGGCGGCAAACAATATCGGCACGAACAGCGCCATGAGCAGCGCATAATGCAGCGCCACGTCATGATAATCATCGGATTTGTCGGCGATGATCGTTACAATCTCACCAGACGTGCCGCTTTCTGCTGCGTGGACGGCATCTGCCACGGCGCGGCGCTCATCCGCTGTTGGTTTACGCATCACCATCCGCCCGACGCGCCCCCGCCGCCAAAAGAGCCGCCGCCACCTGAAAAACCGCCGCCATCGCTGCCGCCCCAGTCCGATCCGCCGCCAGAGCCACCGCTCCAGCCACTGTGCCGGTGGGCAGCATTGTTGAGCGCGCTCCACAGCAATATTTCGCCAACATCTGCGGCGACCCCGCCCCAGTTGCCAGGGCGTTGCGCGGTGCGGGTATAGCGCTTGCCGCCCACAACCCGCCGCAGTAGCGGCACGATGAGAAAAAACAGGATGACCAGCCAGAAGATGAACACGCCGGGATCAACCGATTTGTGCTTTTTCGCGGCCTGAGAGGCGCTTGCCGCCGCGCGCGCTTCTGCGGCTTCTGCCGGGGCTTTTAGTTGCCCGGCGATTTGCACGGCACCCTCAACCACACCGCCGCCCATGTCGCCCGCTTTGAATTTGGGGATGATGGCGTTGCGAACAATCTCGCTCGACAGCGCGTCCGTCATAATCGGCTCAAGGCCGTAACCAACCTCGATCCGCACCCGCCGCTCATTGGGGGCGACGATGAGGATGATGCCGTTGTTCGCGTCTTTCTGGCCAATGCCCCACGCCCGGCCGAGCCGATAACCATAATCCTCAATCGGGTAGCCCTGCAAATCGGGGATGGTCGCAACGATCAGTTGACGGGTGGAGGCTTGCTCGGTTGCCGCTGATAGCTGCTCCAGTTGCGCCACCTGCTGAGGTGACAGAATGTGCGCTGCGTCAACCACGCGCCCGGTGAGCGGCGGGAAGGTCTGTGCCGCTGCCGGGCCGGCGATCAGCCATAGCCCGGCCAGCGCCAGCATCATCCGTAACAGGCGCATCGGCCCGACTCCTGTCGTGCGCGCGTTCAGTTGCCGGCGCCGAAATCAACCTTGGGGGCTGTGTCTGCGCCAGGCGTCGTCGCGCTGAACGGCACCAGCGGCTTTGCGCCATAGAACACCTTGGCGCCAATCGCATCGGGGAAGGTGCGGATGCGGGTGTTATAGCCCTGCACCGCCGTATTATAATCCCGCCGGGCAATGGTGATGCGGTTTTCGGTGCCTTCAAGCTGCGCGAGCAGCGTTTGGTAGCCCTGCTGCGATTGCAGCTCAGGATAAGCCTCTTGCATACGTTGCAGCGACAGACCAAGCGTGCCCTGCGCCCGGTCGAACGCGGCGAGCTTTGCCGGGTCGCTCAGGTCGCTTGCCGATACGCGGATATTGTTGGCAGCGGCGCGGGCCTGCGTCACCTCAACAAGGATGGATTTTTCCTGTGAGCCGGCCGCCTTTACTGTTGCCACCAGATTGGGGACAAGGTCTGCCCGGCGTTGATATTCGTTTTGCACATCGGCCCAGCGCGCCTTGGCTGCTTCTTCTGCCGTTGGAACGCTGTTCAGCCCGCAGCCGGACAAGGCGGCCGCACCGATAATGACTGTCGCAAAACCATGCTTCATTTCAAAAAATCCCTCCGACAACTCTTGCTTGACCTTTTAGCATCACCACGCCCTAACTCCCTACTCAAATTAGTGGGGAGCATGCGATGTTCAAGGAGTTCAAAGATTTCATTGCGCGCGGCAATGTGATGGATCTGGCCGTGGCGGTTATCATCGGCGCAGCTTTTGGCAAGATCATCACCTCGCTTACCGATGACATCATCATGCCGATAATTGGCAAAATTTTTGGCGGGCTCGATTTTTCCAGCCATTTTCTCGTGTTGGGCACGGTGCCGGAAAATCTTGTTGGGTCAAGCGATTATGCCGCGCTCAAAAAGGCCGGTGTTCCGCTGCTTGGCTATGGTGAGTTCATTACTCAAGCGGTGAATTTTGTCATCATCGCCTTCATTATTTTCCTGATGATCCGCACCGTGAATCGCGCCCTGAGCCAGGCCTTGAGCACGACCACGCCCGAATCGGATGCGCCCGAAGTCGAAGCGGCTGACATCGCCCTGCTGCGCGAAATTCGCGACGAATTGCGCAAAAAATAAACCACGAGCGCGCCGTCGTCTGGCGTTTCAGGCGGCGGCGAGGTCCTCAGTTAGCGCGTCAGCCAGGCTTGTGCCATCCAGAATGCGTGCCGTTTCGTCCCGCACACGCATCATGGCGTGGCGGATGGCGCAATCTGCCTCGCTCTTGCAATCTGCGCAGCGCCGATAGGCTGAGCGGCTAACGCAAGGCACAAGCGCAAGCGGCCCCTCGATCACGCGGATGATATCGCCCATTGAAATGAGGTGGATGGGGCGAGACAGGCAATAGCCGCCCATCTTGCCGCGGTGGCTGTGCAACATGCCCGCGTCGCGTAAATCAGCCAGGATAAGTTCCAAAAACTTGCGCGGAACATTGGCCTCGGCCGCAATCCGGTTCATCGGAATGGGCTTTGATCCAACTTCGGCTTCAGCGAGAAAGATCATGGCGCGAAGCGCGTAACGGGAACGCTGTGTCAACATATCACCTGTTCTATGCACCCGCTTTGTGGCGAGCGAAAGGCGGCTCTTTTCATTAATGTGAAAATGCCTATATCAGGCAGTGCCGGGCGTGCCCGGCTATGGCGATAAAGTGCGGCGTGAAATAGATGCAGCGGACCCGGGGGCAGTACCCGGCGGCTCCACCAAAAGCCCCGTGGAAGCGGGGCCTCTGACGGGGCCGAACCAGGATCGACGTGTGTTGAAAGGCGCTGTTTTTGCCCGGGCTGAGTAACCCGTTCAAGGCTCAAAAGCACAAGTGCTAACGATAACGAAGCACTCGCAATTGCCGCGTAACTACAAGGCCTAACGGTCTAAGTTACTCGTACGAAAGCGCGGTTGGGGCTGCACCGGGCAACAGAAGCAGACACCAGCGGCCCGGGGGGGCCGGGCAACAGAACCCCCCACCGCTTCTCTTCACCACATTATAATAAGCCACACCGCGCATTTTTTTGCCGGGCATGGCGCGTGCTTTGGTGCGCGGGCTTTTGGTACGAAAAAGGGGCCCGTGTCGCCACGAGCCCCTTCGTCCTCTCCCCAAACTTTCGCCGGGTTATTTAGTCGCGGTCGCCGGTGAGAAAGGCGGGGGCGAATTCGGGCGCGGGGCCTTCATCCTTGTCGCCTGAACGCTCCGGGCGGGGCCCACGGCTGCTGCCGCCATCGCGACGCGGGCCGCGATCTCCCCGGCCACCACGGCCGCCATCGCCATCACGGCGCGGGCCACGGTCGCTGCGGGGGCGGTCTCCACCCTCGCGCGGTTCGCGCGCGGGGCGTGTGTCCTCAAGTTCAGCGCCAGTTTCCTGATCGACAACGCGCATCGACAAACGAACCTTGCCGCGTGGATCGATTTCGAGAACCTTGACCTTGACTTCCTGACCTTCGGACAGAACGTCGGCAACTTTTTCAACCCGCTCGTTGCGGATTTCTGAGACATGGACAAGGCCGTCCTTGCCGCCCATGAAGTTTACAAAAGCGCCAAAATCAACAAGGTTTACCACCTTGCCGTTATAGATTTTACCTACCTCTGCCTCTTCGACAATGCCCAAAATCCATGCCTTGGCAGCATCGATCTGCGCAGTGTCGGACGATGAGATCTTGATGATGCCTTCATCGTCAATATCAACCTTGGCGCCTGTGGTTGCCACAATCTCGCGGATAACCTTGCCGCCGGTGCCAATCACGTCACGGATCTTCGATTTGTCGATCGTAATCGTCTCGATGCGCGGCGCATGGGCCGACAGTTCTTCGCGGGTATGCGCAAGCGCCTTGGCCATTTCACCCAGAATATGGGCGCGGCCTTCCTTCGCCTGAGCAAGGGCTGCGCGCATAATTTCTTCGGTGATACCGGCGATTTTGATGTCCATCTGCATCGTGGTGATGCCTTCAGACGTGCCAGCCACCTTGAAATCCATGTCGCCCAAATGGTCTTCATCACCCAAAATATCGCTGAGCACGGCAAAATCCTTGCCTTCCAGGATAAGCCCCATTGCAATGCCCGAAACCGGGCGCTTGAGCGGCACGCCGGCATCCATCATCGACAGCGATCCGCCGCACACGGTGGCCATGGACGAGGAGCCGTTGCTCTCGGTGATGTCAGACAATACGCGCACCGTGTAGGGGAAGTCCTCCATCGAGGGCAGTACCGGGTGCAGCGCGCGCCAGGCGAGCTTGCCATGGCCCACTTCGCGGCGGCCCGGCGCACCAAAGCGGCCAACCTCACCAACCGAATAGGGCGGGAAGTTATAATGCAGCATGAAGCGCTCATACGAAAGGCCGGTCAGCCCGTCGATCATCTGCTCAGCGTCTTTGGTGCCAAGCGTGGTTGTGCAGATCGACTGGGTTTCGCCGCGGGTAAACAGCGCAGAACCATGGGCGCGTGGCAAAAAGTGCACCATCGCCTCGATCGGGCGAATTTGTGTGGTGGTGCGCCCGTCGATACGCTGGCCGTCCTTCAAAATCGCGCCGCGCACAATTTCGGCTTCCAGCTTCTTCATCAGCTTCATTGCCGCCATCTGGTCTTGCGGCGTTGCGTCGGCAAAGGCTTCCTTGGCCTTGGCGCGAGCATCGTTGAGCAGAGCTGAACGCTTTGATTTGTCGGTTACTTTGTATGCTGCGGCAATATCGCCACCAATCAGGTCACGCAGCTTTTGCTTGGCGGTGGAAAGATCTGCCTGTGCGGCCATTTCCCATGGGTCTTTGGCGGCTTGCTCTGCCAGGCTGATGATCGCGCCGATCACCTCTTGCGACGCACGGTGGGCAAACATTACTGCGCCCAGCATCACGTCTTCCGACAGCTCATTGGCTTCGGATTCGACCATCATCACCGCCTCGCCCGTGGCGGCGACGACGAGATCAAGGTCACCGGCCTTTACCTGATCAAGCGTTGGGTTCAGTACATAATCACCATCGACATAGCCGATGCGCGCAGCACCAATGGGCCCCATGAACGGTACGCCCGAAATGGTGAGCGCAGCAGAAGCCGCCACCATTGCAAGAATGTCCGGCTCATTTTCGCCGTCATAGCTTAGCACCTGGCAAATTACGTTGATTTCGTTGTAGAAACCTTCTGGAAAAAGCGGGCGAATGGGGCGATCGATCAAGCGGCTGGTAAGCGTTTCCTTTTCGGTTGCGCCGCGCTCACGCTTGAAAAATCCACCGGGAATGCGGCCGGCGGCTGAATATTTTTCCTGATAATGCACGGTGAGGGGGAAGAAATCCTGGCCCTCCTTCACCGATTTTGCGGCCGTGACCGCGCACAGTACCACGGTTTCGCCAAGCGTCGCGAGCACCGCGCCGTCGGCCTGGCGGGCAACGCGGCCCGTTTCCAGCGTGAGGGTCTTGCCGCCCCACTGGATGCTAACTGTTTTAGTATCGAACATGTGTTTTCCTTCAACGCCATGCGCCCGATGCGCATGGGGCCTATGTGCGGGCTAAGCCGGCCCGTGCGGTTTGAGGCCTTTCCTGGCCCCCGTGCCAGCGTGCCGAATTGCAACCGCTGGCGGTTTTCCCCCGATCGTTTTTTCGGGGATTTTAATATGGAAACGGCCCCGCATGGGGGCCGTTTGCCGAAGTTATTTGCGAAGGCCAAGCTTCGCGATGAGATCGGTATAACGCTGGCCATCGGTATGGCGGAGATAATCCAGCAACGAACGGCGTTTGTTGACCATCATCAACAGGCCGCGGCGCGAGTGGTTATCCTTGGCATGGCCCTTGAAATGCTCGGTCAGGTTTTTGATCCGCTCGGTCAAAATGGCGACCTGAACTTCAGGAGAGCCAGTATCGCCCTCGGCGCGGCCATGTTCCTTGACAAGCGCTTCCTTGCGCTCTTGTGTAATCGACATAATTTTTCCTTCGACATCAAAGATTGAAACCACGCACGACCCGGATGCTGCCACCCAGAGCCTCTGCCAGCGCCACCGGCACATCGCCAAGCATTGCAAAACAGGGGCCGTCGTCCATGGTAATCCCGATCAACACCTGCCCCTGGCGGAGCAGCCCTGCCTGATCGGGGGAGAGGGATAGAGCCGGGATGTCGTCCAGCCCCGCCCTCAACGGCAGAAGTTTGTCTTCAAGGGCGCGCCCATGGCCCAGTTCGCGCAATTTGTCCAGCGTAATCGCATCGGCAAGGGTGAATGGCCCGGCCTTTATCCGGCGCAACATCGTCACATGGCCGCGCGTGCCAAGGTGGCGAGCAAGGTCGCGCGCAAGGCTGCGGATATAGGTGCCCTTGGAGACATGCGCGCGCAGCGTGGCGCTTTCAACCGGTTCGTCTTCTGCGGCGCTGTCGGCAAAGAGCAGGGCCAGTTCATGGATGGTCACCTGCCGGGCGTTCAGCACTACTGTGTCGCCCGCGCGCGCCAGGTCATAGGCGCGCTCACCATTCACCTTCAGCGCGGAATAGGCGGGGGGAATTTGCGCGATCGGCCCGGTAAAGCGGGGCAGGGCGGCGCGCACCTCGCTTGGCCGGGGGCGCAAAGCCGCGGTGGCAATGGCCTTGCCCTCGGCGTCCAGCGTGTCGGTTTCAGTGCCGAAATCGATGGTAAACTCATAGATTTTGTCGCTGTCGAGCATCCGCCCGGCCAGTTTGGTCGCCTCGCCAATCGCGATGGGGAGCACGCCAGTTGCCAGCGGATCAAGCGTGCCGCCATGCCCGACCTTGAACTTGCCATAGCCGCCGTCGCGCAGCGCCCGTTTCACTGCCGAGACGCCTTGTGTCGAGCCAAGGCCGAGCGGCTTGTCGAGGATGATCCAGCCGTGCACCCGCTCAGCCGTGCGTTGCCCCGCAGGAAGCCGCCGCGTCTGCCGCGGCAAGCCGGGTGTAAAAATGCCTCCGGCACAGCGCGACATAGCGGTCTTCCCCGCCAATTTCGGTTTGTGCCCCGTGGATCATGGTGTTGCCTGCTGCGTCTAACCGCAGGTTCATCGTCGCCTTGGCGCCGCATTCGCACACCGATTTTAGTTCAACCAAAACATCTGCCAGCGCCAGCAGCGCCGCGCTGCCGGGAAACAGCTTGCCGCGAAAATCGGTGCGCAGGCCATAGGCAAGCACGGGAAGCCGGGCCTCATCGCACAGCGCGGCGATTTGCAGCACCTGCGCCTCGCTCAAAAACTGCGCCTCGTCGATCATCACGCATGCAAGCGGCGCTGCGGCATGTTCAGCCCGGACAATCGCGCCAATGTCGGTTGCGGCATCGAACGGCATTGCTGCCTGCTCCAGCCCGATGCGCGATGAAATGGTGCCCTGCGCCGAGCGCGTGTCGATCGCAGCGGTGAACAGCAGCGTGCGCATCCCGCGTTCGCGATAGTTGAAATCGGCTTGCAGCAGCGTAGTCGACTTGCCTGCGTTCATCGACGCATAGTAGAAATAGAGCTTGGCCATCAGCCGGCGCCGCCCTCGTCTGCATTTTCATTTGCATTGCCGAAAGCGAGATCTTGCGCTACGTGCGGCGCGCGCAGCAGCGTGTCGATATGGCTGCCTTCGTCGAAACTTTCATCGGCCAAAAATTTCAGCTTGGCGGCATATTTGGTGTTCACCCGCCGTGCGACCTCGCTTTGCAGATAGGCGGTGTTGGTACGCAGCGCTTTTAGCACCACCGCCTCGTCGCGGCCTAGCAGTGGCTTCACAAAGGCGGTTGCGTGGCGCAGGTCGGGCGACATGCGCACCTCTGTTACCGTGACGAGATGCTTGGCGAGCACCTCGTCATGCACATCGCCGCGTGCGAGAATATCCGACAGTGCGTGGCGCACCTGTTCCCCCACGCGCAGCAGGCGGACAGAGCGGGTTTCTGGCGTTTCCTTGTGCATATCAATGCCGGGCCCATGAGCGGGAACCGAACCCGCCAAGCTCCGGGCATCCGCCCGGAGCCCCCGCCAACCGGGCCAAGGCCACAAACTCCTTAAAGCGTCCGTTCACGCAGTTCGACTTCATATGTCTCCAGAAAATCGCCCGGTTTGATGTCGGTGTGGCTTTGGAAAGTCACGCCGCATTCAAGCCCGGCGCGCACCTCGGCCACATCGTCCTTGAAGCGGCGAAGCGACGATATTTCGCCGTTGTAGATGATGACATCGTTGCGGGTGATACGGGCTTTGAGCGCCTTGCGGATATAGCCATCCACCACGAGCAGCCCGGCTGCGCGGCCATGCTTGCCGGCTGGGAACACCTCGCGGATTTCGGCGCGGCCCACCACGGTTTCAAACGCTTCAGGCCCAAGCTCGCCCGCCATACCGGCGCGAATTTCATCGATCAGATCATAGATGATGTCATAATATTTGAGCGCAACCTTGTGCCGCTCGGCAATTTCGCGCGCCTTGGCGTTGGCGCGCACGTTGAAACCGATAATGGGGGCGCCGCTTGCGCCTGCGAGCGTAACGTCGCTTTCGGTAATGCCGCCCACGCCCGAATGCAGCACGCGCGCGCGAATATCGTCGGTGCTGATCTTGTTGATGGACGCAACAATTGCCTCGACCGAACCTTGTGTATCGGCCTTTACCACCAGCGGATATTCAATCGCCTGCTTTTCCTTCAGCGCCGAGAACATCGATTCAAGGCTGGCCGGGCTGGCGGTGGTGCGCTTGCTTGTCAGCACGCTTTGGCGATATTCTGCCACTTCGCGCGCGCGCGCTTCATTTTCCACCACTTGCAGTGGATCACCCGCGCGCGGCACGCCCGACAGACCAAGCACCTCGACCGGTGTGGAAGGGCCGGCTTCTTTCACCATTTGCCCCTTGTCGTTGATGAGTGCGCGAACCTTGCCGCTTTCTGCGCCCACCACAAACACGTCGCCCACGCGCAGCGTGCCGCGCGAGACCAAAATGGTCGCCACCGGCCCGCGACCCTTGTCGAGCTTGGCCTCGATGACATTGCCTTCCGCCATCCGGTCCGGGTTGGCGCGCAACTCAAGCAATTCTGCCTGAAGCTGGATTTTCTCAATCAATGCCTCAAGCCCGGTGCGTTTCAGCGCCGACACCTCGACATCTTGCACCTCGCCTGACATTTCCTCGACGAGCACGTCATATTGCAGCAGCGCCTCGCGCACCTTTTTCGGGTTGGCCTCTGGCTTGTCGCACTTGTTGATGGCGACGATCATCGGCACATTTGCCGCCTTGGTGTGGCTGATTGCCTCTACCGTTTGCGGCTTCAAACCATCGTCGGCTGCAACCACAAGCACGACAATGTCGGTAACGTTGGCGCCGCGCGCGCGCATTTCTGTAAAGGCTTCATGCCCAGGCGTATCGAGAAAGGTGATTTGCGACTTGTCCTTCATCGTCACCTGATAGGCGCCGATATGCTGGGTGATGCCGCCTGCTTCGCCACCAGCAACATCGGTGCCGCGCAGCGCGTCGAGCAGGCTGGTCTTGCCATGGTCGACATGGCCCATGATCGTCACTACCGGTGGGCGCGGCAGCAAAGTGCCCTCAGCATCCTCATCGGTATCGAGCGCGATATCGATGTCGCTGTCGCTGACGCGGGTGATGTTGTGGCCAAATTCGGTAACGAGCAGCTCGGCCGTATCCTGGTCAATCGTTGCGTTGATGGTGACGGGCATGCCCATTTTGAACAGCGCCTTCACCAGATCCGCGCCCTTTTCGGCCATGCGGTTGGCGAGTTCCTGCACGGTAATAGCTTCTGGCACCACCACGTCGCGCACTTGCTTTGCCTGCACTTCACGCGGGCCGCCAAAGTGGCGCTTTTCTTTCTCACGCGCGCGTTTCAGTGCCGCAAGGCTGCGGGCGCGGGCACCATCACCATCGTTGAGCGCGCGGTTGACGGTGAGCTTGCCTGATTGGCGACGATCGTCAACGCCCTTGCGGTCGCGCGTGGCGCGCACTGGCGCCTCGGCGGGGCGCTTGGCGCCAGCGGTTGCCCCGGCGCCCGGTGTTGGCGTGGCAGCGGGCTCTGCCGTGCGCGGCTGCGGCTTGGCGGCGGCTTCCGGTTCTGGCTTGCGGGCAGGTGGCTGGGGGCGTTCAGGGCGGGGCACTGGCGTAAAGCGGCGTGGCGCTGGCAGCGATGTGTCGAGCGTAATCTCCGTGCTCGGCGGCGTTGGGGCTGGAGCTGCTTCCACCGCGGCTGGAGCTGGGGGTTCGCTGGCAGGCGGCTGTGCTGGCGCGCTTTCTGCCGCGGACGCAGGCGCAGGCGCAGGGGCAGGCTCCGGCTCAGGGGGAGGCGGCGCAATTTTGGCCTCTTCGGCGCGGCGGCGTTCTTCTTCTGCTGCTTCCTGGCGCTCGCGCTCTTCGCGGCGGCGGGCTTCTTCAAGCGCGTTCATCCGCGCCTCGTCAGCCTCGCGCAGCAGCTTGGCCTGCAGCTCCTGGCGCGACAAAAGGCTGTCGCCGGTGTTGCGCACAGGGGGTGGGGCAACCGGCTTTTGTGGTGGCGCAGCAACCGGCGCTGGCTCATGCGCTACTTCTTCAACGGCAAGTGCTTCTGCCTCACCGGGGCGGCCGAGAATGCGCCGGCGCTTTACCTCGACAACGACCGTGTTGGAGCGGCCATGGCTGAAGCTTTGCTTCACCTTGCCGGTCTCGACCGTGCGCTTCAGCCCCAGGGGTGCGCGCATGCCAAGTTTCGGTTTTTCGTTTTCGCTGTCGCTCATTGGGTCGCTCAAAGTCCTTAAATATTCAAATCGTCAATAGTCTGGTCGTCGGCAATCGGTTCAGCCGCTGCCGCCGGCATAGGTTCAGGGCCGGAAATGTCGAACGCCGATGCGCCTTGCGACGCCGTTTCGCAAGGTACCGCCTCGGCATCGGGTCCGATAAAGCGCAGCCAGCGATCAAGCGCATCGCGCAGCCGCACCGCAGCACCAGAGTCGATAACGCCGATATGTACCACGTTTTCGCGACCCAGCGCCACGGACAATATAGGGCGCGCAAGCGGGAGTACCACCCCGCGCAGGCCGCTGCCTTCTTCGTCACGGCCAACCCGCCATGCCTGATCGAGCTTGCGGGTGCCATCGGCGCCAGCATCTTGTGCATGGAGCAGCAGCGCCAGCTTGCCACTGCGCGCTGCTTTTTCGATGCGCTCGCCGCCAATGACAATGGCGCCTGCACGCGATTCAAGGCCCAGCCGGTCGAGCAGCGCTTTTTCCAGCGCATCGGCAATCATACCGGGTAAATTGTCAGGCAGGTAAAAATCCCCGGTTTTGAATGCGCGGGCGAGCGCGCCTTTCAGCCTGCCTTTGGCGAGCGCGGTTTGCAGCGCTGCGCGATTGACGCCAATCCATGCGCCGCGGCCCGGCGCCCTGGCGCGAATGTCGGGCAGCACCTGCCCTTCTGGCGAAAGAGCCAGCCGTACCAGGCCGTCGCGCGGGGCGCTTTCTCCGGCTAAAATGCACCGGCGCACAGGCTCGCTCATGCCCGCCCCCCTTGCAACAAGGCGTGCGCCATGGCGGCCGGAACTGTCGGCAGGCCTAGCGCCTCATGGTGAGGGAACCGCATGCGCGTCCTCCCTCAACGGAGTTTGGTGGGTCGCTTTCAGCGCATCACGATCGGCGATGAGCTGGCCGCCAGCGCCATAATTTTCGGTTGACACTTCCTCGATGACGATTTGCACAGCACCCGGCGCCTTGCCCAGCCGCTCAACCAGCGAACGGGTGACATCGGCTATGATCCCCGCTTTCTGATCGCGGGTGGCGGTGCCTGATATGCGGATGCTGACAAATGGCATCAGGCGTCGCTACCCGCTTCTTCATCGGTAAACCAGTGGGCGCGTGCGGCCATGATGATTTCGTTGCCCTGTTCCTCGCTCAAGCCAAATTCGGCAAGCACGCCGCCTTTGTCTTCGGTGCGCTTGGTGTCGCTGTCGGCCCGGCGGCGCGGCTCGGCGCGCTTTTTTTGCACCAGCTCGTCGGTGGCGAGATCGGCCAGATCGTCAAGCGTAAGGATGCCCGCCTTGCCCAGCGTCACCAGCATTGCCTCGGTCAGATGCGGCATCGTTGCCAGCTCGTCTGCCACGCCCAGCTCGCGGCGCAGCGTGCGGTTGGCTTCCTCGCGCCGTTCCAGCGCTTCGGTCGCGCGGCTTTGCAGCTCGGCGGCCAGATCGTCATCAAACCCTTCGATCGAGGCGATTTCGTCTACCTCGACATAGGCGACCTCTTCCAGCGCGCCAAAGCCTTCTGCCACCAGCAACTGCGCCAGTGTTTCGTCGACATCCAGCTCATTCTGGAACATTTCTGAACGCTCAACAAATTCCTTCTGGCGTTTTTCGCTGGCATCCGCCTCGGTCAGAATGTCGATGGCCTTGTTGGTAAGCTGACTGGCGAGCCGCACATTCTGGCCGCGGCGGCCAATCGCCAGGCTCAACTGATCGTCGGGGACGACGACCTCGATCCGGTCTTCTTCCTCGTCGATAACAACGCGGCTGACGCTGGCCGGTTGCAGCGCGTTTACCACAAAGGTTGCCGTGTCGGGCGACCAGGGGATGATGTCGATCTTTTCGCCCTGCATTTCCTGCACCACGGCCTGCACGCGGCTGCCCTTCATGCCCACGCACGCGCCGACGGGGTCGATGCTGCTGTCATGGCTGATAACGCCGATTTTGGCGCGGCTGCCGGGGTCGCGGGCGGCGGCTTTGATTTCGATGATGCCGTCGTAAATTTCCGGCACTTCCTGTGCGAAGAGCTTTTTCATGAAATCGGGGTGGGCGCGGCTCAGGAAAATCTGCGGCCCGCGGTTTTCGCGCCGCACATTGAGAATGAGGCTGCGGATGCGGTCGTTCACACGCACCACCTCGCGCGGAATTTGCTGATCGCGGCGGATAACGCCTTCTGCCCGGCCAAGATCGACCACGACATGGCCAAATTCCACGCGCTTGACCACGCCGGTGATGATCTCACCCATCCGGTCTTTGAATTCTTCAAACTGCCGGTCGCGCTCGGCATCGCGCACTTTTTGAAAGATGACCTGCTTGGCGGCCTGTGCGGCAATGCGGCCAAATTCGATTGGGGGCAGTGGATCGACGATGAAATCGCCAACCACTGCGCCGGGTTGCAGCTTTTGCGCTTCCTTTACCGACACTTGCTTGAAGTAATCGTCAACCGCTTCAACCACTTCGACAACACGCCACAGCCGCAAATCGCCCGATTGCGGGTCGAGCTTTGCGCGAATGTCGTTTTCTGCGCCGTAGCGCGCGCGGGCTGCGCGCTGAATAGCGTCTTCCATCGCCTCGATTACGATGGCGCGGTCGATGAGCTTTTCCTTGGCAACCGCATCGGCAATGGCGATGAGTTCGGCCTTGTTGGCGGAAACGGCAGAGGCGCCTGGGGCGATAGCCATGAGTGTCAGTCCTGTTCTTGGGTTTGCATGTCGGGCTGTTCGGGCCCGGATTCAATTTCGTTGGCGTCGTCCAATTCGCCGGCATCTTCAAATTCATCGGCGCCAGCGGTGGAAAGCGGCGCGGTGGCGGCGAGCAGCTTGTCGGTAAACAGCAGCTTTGCGTCTGCCACCTCGCCAAAGTCGATCGTCATCGGCTGGTGTTTTTTTACATCGATTGTGATCCGGCTGCCCTCAACCCCCATCAAAATGCCGGTGAGCTGTTTGCGGTTGTCAATGGGGGCAGCCAGATGAATGCGCGCTTCGTGCCCGGCAAAATCGGCAAAATCGGCCAGCCGGGTTAGTGGCCGGTCGATGCCGGGCGAGCTGACTTCGAGCCGGTATGCCTCGGCAATCGGGTCTTTGCCGGCGGCTTCCAGCGCATCGAATTTTTCCGAAATCCGGCGGGAAAGCTCAGCGCAGTCGTCAATCGTCAACTGGCGCGTGTCGGGCCGTTCAGCCATTATTTGCAGCGTCAAATCGCCCGCGCCACCAAATATTTTTACGCGCACAAGCGCCAGCCCCAAGGCCTGCACCTCAGGTTCGATCAGCGTCGTCAATAAGGCGATAATCGCCAAAGCAGCCCTCCAGGCAAACAAGTGTCCGCGCCGCCAGCCCTGTGGGGCCGGCCTCCGCAGCGTTACCGATGTAGAGAAAGCGCGCGCCTCTTATAGGCGGCAACCGACCGATAGGCAAGCGCAACTTGCAGCTTGCTGATCAGGGCCGGATGATGAGGTAGTTCATCCGCGCTGCCGCGATTGGCCGGTCGCGCTCATCCTGCCATGCCTGCGCCTCGACATTGGCAACGCGGTTGCCCAGCCGGGTAACAAGGCCAATCGCACGCGTTTCACGTTCGCGTCCGCCGCGCATGAAATCAACCGTCACGTTGATCGGCTTGATATGGCCGCCGCCATCTTCGGCCAGCGCAAAATCCAGTGCAACAATCGCCGCCATTTCCAGCAAGCCGCCAATCGCCCCGCCGTGCAGAAAGCCCGGCCGGCCCATCACCGCGGTTGCATAAGGCATGAGCAGCGCCGGCGGGCCGGCGGGGCCGGGCTCCACCGTCAGGCCGAGCAGCGTTGCATAGGGCGGCAACGTCATTTCAGCGCCTCAAGGAACATATAGGTGCCAGCGACATGGGCAAGTGGATTTTCAGGATCCCCGTCATGTGCCTGCCCGCGGATGAACGAGATGGAGCGGGTGATGCGATAGCATTCGCCGTGCCCGATAACCGTCTTTCCAGGCGTTGCAGGGCGCAGATAATCGATGCGCAGATCAAGCGTCGCATGGGGGCGAAAGCCGCCGAGCTTTAGCCAAACCGCCAGGCTCGTCGCCATATCCATCATCGTCAATATAGGGCCTGAGGCGATAACGCCGGTTGCGACATCGCCGATCAATTGCGGCGCATAGGGGAGCGCAAGCTCCGCCCAGTCGGGGCCGTGCGCGTGATATTGCATCCCCAGCAAATCACCATGGCCAAAGCCGCGCCCGACAAACATCGCCGGGTCAAAACTACCGGGCTTGGGCGGATAATCGGCGCCATGTGGGGTGGGTTTGGCCATGGGCCATGCCTCTACACGCCTGAGCCGCCAGCCGTAAAGCGCTGTGTGAACCATGCTGGCAATCATTACATGGAATTAAATATTATCGTGTGCGTCTTCGGTGTAAATCTGCACAAATATTAATGACTCATGGCATTTGATGAGGTAATTATGAAAAAACCAGATATAAATAATGTGGTGATTGATGATATTGACATAGTTGATATCGAAACAATTGTGTCTATGAGCAATTCGATACGCAAGACTCTGCAAGGAAATGATGGGTCTGATAATGTTGTTAGCGTATCTGTTGTTATTCATGAAATAATGCCGTTCATCTAACTGTGCGCACAGGCCTTCCAGTTGCCGCCCGAATGGCCGATGCGCAGCGCCTTTCGGTAGAAGTGGCGCAGGCGTGGCGACAGGGGGCGGGTTTTCAGCGCCTGGTCCGGGCATTTTCAGGGCTGGAGGACAGGCCTGCTGAATGTGTAGCGGAGCAGGCGGCGAGCCTGTTCTCCAGCGCGGATTGGCTGAAAGAGCTGCTTGCTCCGCTGCTCGCCGCGCTTGGCGATGATTGGTGGGTGCAGCCGCCCTTACGCATTGGCCGCGAGGGTGCGCGTATAAGTGCAGTGCTCTATGAATCACGGGCGGTCGCGATTTCGGCATCGGTGCTTTCAGCAGATGCGCTGGCGAGCGCTCCGCCGGTGGCGAGCGTCGTTGTGCCGGGGCGGATGATCGTTTCGTGTTGCCATTCAGGTGGCGGCGCACGGCGCGCATTGTGGGATGGCGGGCGGATCGGAGAGAATTTTACCGCTGCTGCTGCCCCGGTGTGTATCAACATTGGCGAGGAGCTGCTGGTCGACGGCGCCGTGATGCGCCACGATGGCCGCCATCTGGGGCAGGTCATCCATAGCGCGCAGCGCGATGTAGTGATGGTGACGGCGGCAATCCGGGCGGATGCGGCGCCTTTCACCCGCGAATATGCGACCAGTTCTGGCGCGTTGGTACGCCTTGCCCCGCTGGATGATTGTGGCTCGCGGGCACAGATGTTGATGGCGCTGCTGCGCCATTGCGGCAATGAGCAAGCGGGTCGGGTGTTTGAACAAATGTCGTATGACCCAGCCTTTTTCGTGCGCTGGTCGGCAATGCGCGAATGGCTGGCGATGGATGCGTGCGCCGCCTTGCCCCGGCTGGTGGTGATGGCGATGGGCGATCCCCACGAGGATGTGCGCCGCGCCGCAGAAATTATGGTGCCGCGGGTAAAAAAGCGCCTGACATGCCTCGCTTGATCGACGCTGGCGATGGCAGCGCGATTGGCGTCGACGCGCTGGTTGAGGCACTGGATGCAAGCGATTTTGATGTTTGCTGCGAGGAGTCTTTTGCCAGCCTTGGGCCGTTGCTCGCGCGGTTGGGGCGCAACCGGCATTTCCTGGCCGATCTAGCCCTGGAAGAGTTGAAGGAGCGGTGTCGACACCAAGGCGCGACCAATGGTTATGGCGCGCAAGTATTTTTGCTGCGCCCGGCCAATGGGCGCTATGTGTTGCGAGCCAATTTTTGGCCATCGCTTGCCGATGCGGCAGTGCGTGCAAGTGGTGCTGCTGCATTTTTGTATGGAATGCCGCACGACCATAATTTCTCGTTCCTGACCTATGGCTATTTGGGGCCAGGTTATTGGAGCGATTATTACGAGTATGACGTAGATACAGTGGCCGGTGTTCCAGGAGAGTTTGCGGATTTGCGGTTTGTCGAGCGCTCCCGGCTCGATCTGGGTAAGCTTATGCTCTACCGCGCGCGTCGCGACGTGCATGCGCAATTGCCCCCGGACAGGTTTTCGGTTTCCCTCAACATTTTGGGGTATGACCCGGCGCAGCCATGGATGGATCAGTTTCGGTTCAATCTTGCCACTGGTGCAATTGCGGGCGGGCTGACGACAACGCCATCTCAGGCGCTTCTGGCAATCGCTACGGGCTTTGGCTGTGGCAATGCACTGGATTTGGCGACAAACTTTGCCGCCCATCACCCAAGCCCCAGAATGCGTATCACCGCGCTTGACGCTGTCGCTGGCCAATCTGCCCATGCCGAGGAGCGCCATGCGGTGTTTGCCGCCGCAATAAATGATGCAGACGCCTATGTCTCAGGCCATGCGCGCTTGCGCTGCGCGGCGATCGAGCAGGCCGTGAACACCCCATAATGGCGGCAATTTTGCGCAAAATGCGTGTGTAACCAGCTAGCGTTGTGGGCATGCGCTGCGTTTATCTGATCGACATTGACAGACCAGGCCTGGCGGCTGCGCTGGCGGAAAGGGGAATGGTTGGCCAGCCCATCGCCATTGCGGCACAGGGCCGCGGCAATGAGGTCGGGCAGGGCATGTCTCACCCTTGCAGGGCGCCGTTGGCAAGCGAGCGCGTGGCTGCGCTGCGCTCCTGGTGGCATGGGCCGTTGCTCATGTTGCTGTCGGCTGCGGCCACGACAGACGATGCGGTGGTGGCGCTTGATGGTGGCGCCGACGATGCTTTTCCTGAAAATATCGCCGATGGTTTGATTGCGGCGCGCATTGCAGCGATACTGCGCCGGTCTGCCGGTGCAAGGCCAATCATTGTCGGGCCGCTGGTGATAGATCCGGTAGCGCGCACCGCGGTGCGAGACGGGCGCATGCTCGGCCTGCTTCCGCGCGAATATCTGTTGCTGCTGCATCTGGCGCTGCGGCCGGGCGAGGTGGTTGGCCGGCCGGCATTGCTGAAGGCGGTGTGTGGGCTAGAATTTGACCCTGGCACCAATGTGCTCGACGTACATCTATCGCGGTTGCGCGCCAAGCTTGACCGGGGTTTTGACCCGCCGATGCTGCACACCGTGCGCGGGCGCGGCTTTTGCCTGGTTGGTCCGGCTGCGCCGCCGCGCGCGCCGGTGGCTGGCACCGCTGTTGCCGCCGTCGCCGCGGCAGGGTAGCATTGTGGCAAGAAAAAGTAATAATAATCTGGGAGAGGCGCGTGCATCCTTGCATTCATGCAACCACCATGCCCGAAAAAGCAGCGCTGATCGTTGCTGAAACGGGAAAGACCATCAGCTATGCACAGCTTGACCAACGCTCTAACCGCGTGGCGCAGTTGTTCCGTGCGCGCGGGCTGGTGGCTGGTGATACAGTGGCGCTGTTTCTCGACAATATTCCAGAATATTATGACATCGTTTGGGGTGCGCAGCGTAGCGGCTTGTTTTTCGTGTGTATCCCATCAAAACTCACCGCGCCGGAGCTGGGCTATATTCTGCGCGATTGCGGCGCGCGGCTGGTTGTGGCGGGTGCAGCAACCGCACAGGTAGCAGCACAACTAACCGGCGATACAGGCGAGTTTTCCCGGCTGATGATCAACGGCTCGCTGGAGGGGTGGGAGGACTGGGCAGGCGCGGTTGCCGCCATGCCCGATACGCCAATTGCCGATGAGCGCGCGGGCATCGACATGCTCTATTCGTCGGGCACGACCGGCCGGCCCAAGGGCGTGCGCGTGGCGCTGCCGGAAGACCCGGCCATTGCGGCGCCCACGGTGCTGGCGCTGCTGGCACAGCAGCTTTATGGCATTGGGGCAAGCAGTGTTTATCTTAGCCCCGCGCCGCTTTATCACGCCGCGCCGCTGCGCTGGTCGATGGCGGTGATGCGGCACGGTGGCACGGTGGTGATGATGCAGCATTTTGATGCAGAAGCCGCGCTTGCAGCTATTGAGCAATACCGCGTCAACGCCAGCCAATGGGTGCCAACCCATTTTGTTCGAATGCTAAAATTACCGCAATCAGCGCGTGAGCGATATGACATTTCCAGCCTGAAGGCCGCCATTCACGCCGCAGCGCCATTCCCTGTGCCGGTAAAGGAGGCGATGATTGCCTGGTGGGGGCCGGTGCTTTTTGAATATTATGCAGGCTCCGAAGGTAACGGCTTGACCACCATCGATTCCGCGCAGTGGCTGGCGCACAAGGGCTCTGTCGGCAAGGCGGCTTATGGCGTGCTCCACATTTGCGACGATGCAGGCAACGAACTGCCGCGCGGCGCGCAAGGGCTGGTATATTTTGAGGGCGGTGGCGCGTTTGAATATCACAATGACCCCGCAAAAACGGCCGAGGCAAAAAACCTGCATGGCTGGAGCACGCTTGGCGACATTGGGCGGATGGACGAAGAGGGCTATCTCTATCTAACCGATCGCAAAAGCTTCATGATCATTTCGGGCGGGGTGAACATATATCCGCAGGAAATTGAAAACCGGCTCATCACGCATCCGCGCGTGGCCGATGTCGCGGTGATCGGTGCGCCGTGTGCGGAAATGGGCGAGCGCGTGGTCGCGGTGGTGCAGCCTGTCGATATGGACGAGGCAGGTGCAGCCCTTGCCGACGAGTTGATCCGCTGGTGCCGGGCCGAGCTTTCGGGTGTAAAAACCCCGCGCCAGATCGATTTTTCGGCTGATTTACCACGCAGCCCCACGGGCAAGCTCTACAAGCGGCTGTTGCGCGATCGCTATTGGGGCAATAGCGATACCGGGATAGTTTGAGGGAGAAGCATGATGAACGACCGCGTCCGTATTACAGTGGCTGATCACATTGCCGATGTGAAACTTGTTCGATCAGACAAGATGAACGCGCTCGACCCGGCAATGTTTCAGGCAATTTGCGATGCGATTGACGAGTTGCGCGCCATGGCCGGCCTGCGTTGCGTGGTGCTGTCGGGTGAGGGGCGGGCTTTTTGCGCAGGGCTCGACATGGCGAGCATGGCGTCGGGCGGTACGGGCCTTTCCATCAAAGAGCGCACCCATGGCGATGCCAATATTGTGCAGCAGGTGGCTTGGGGCTGGCGCACCTTGCCGGTGCCGGTGATTGCCGCTGTCCACGGCGTGGCCTTTGGCGGGGGATTTCAGATCATGTCAGGGGCAGACATTCGCCTGGCCTCGCCCTTCACCCGCTTTGCCATTCGTGAAATGCATTGGGGGCTGGTGCCCGACATGGCGGGCGTTGCGCTGTGGCGCGGCCTTGCGCGCGACGATGTGCTGCGCGAACTGACCTATACCGCGCGCGAATTTGAGGGCGAAGAGGCGCTGCGGCTGGGTTTTGTAACAAGGCTGGCTGACGATCCCTGGGGCGAGGCGATGGTGCTCGCCAAGCAAATCGCCGCGCGCAATCCAGAAGCTGTACGCGGAGCAAAAACATTGTTCAACCGCGCAAGCGACGAGGCGGGCCCGCAAATTCTTCAGGCTGAAAGCGATGTGCAGCTAAGCATAATCCGCCAGCCAAACCAGATTGAGGCAGTAACCGCCAACATGCAAAAACGCGCAGCTGTGTTTGTGGATTGAGGGCGGGAGTGAAGGCAGGGGCGCGCCAAACACAAGCGCAATATGCTTGGTTAGGGCGCTTTCCAGCCAGGTGAAATTACCCTGCGCTACAAAGAGTGCGGTAAAACCGATGTCGGCAGGCTTGTTTCCCGCCTTTACCGAGGGGCCATGCGGATTGCGCCGTCAAGCCGCACATCCTCGCCGTTGAAATAGCTGTTCTCAATCATCGCCAGGGCAAGCTGGGCATATTCAGGCGCATTGCCAAGCCGTTTGGGAAAGGGGACAGAGGCGGCGAGCGCGTCCTTCACATTTTGCGGGGCGCCTTGCATTAGCGGCGTGTTGAAAATGCCCGGCAAAATCGTGTTTACGCGCACACCTTCGCTCATCAGGTCGCGCGCGATGGGCAGTGTCATGCCAACCACTCCGCCCTTGGAGGCGGAATAGGCCGCCTGGCCAATCTGCCCGTCTTCGGCCGCTACCGATGCTGTCATCACAATGGCGCCGCGCTCGCCATCATCACCGGGCGCCAGCGTCAACATGCCCGCGGCAGATTTGGCGACGCAGCGAAAGGTGCCAATCAGATTGATCTGGATCAGCCAGTTAAACGCCTCAAGGCTGAAATGCTTGATGCTGCCATCTTCCCTGGAGCGGCTGGCGGTTTTCATCGCGTTGCCGGTGCCTGCGCAGCAAACAAGGATGCTTTCTTGCCCATTGGCTGCGCGCGCGCTGGCAAATCCGGCGTCGACGCTTTCATCCGATGTCACGTTCACTTCGCAGAACACGCCGCCAATATCGGCGGCTACTGCCTCGCCCTTGTCCTTTTGCAGGTCAAAAATAGCAACCTTTACGCCCCTTGCGGCCAGCGCTCGCGCGGTTGCTTCACCAAGGCCGGACGAGCCACCGGTGACGACGGCGGCGACACTGCTATCGAGTTTCATACAGGCTTCCTCAGGCTAAAAATGTTTAGTGAGCCGCGCGTCAGAGCCGCTCGATAATGGTGACATTGGCCACGCCACCGCCCTCGCACATGGTTTGCAGGCCATAGCGCCCGCCGCGAGCGCGCAGCGCGTGTACCAGCGTTGCCATCAGCTTGGTGCCAGAAGCGCCCAGCGGATGGCCAAGCGCAATCGCGCCGCCATTGACGTTGAGCCGGGCATGGTCGCCGCCGGTGTGTTTCATCCAGGCAAGCGGCACCGGAGCAAAGGCCTCGTTCACTTCATACAGGTCGATATCATCGATTGTTATACCTGCCCGTTTCAATGCGCGGTCGGTGGCGAATAGCGGTTCTTCCAGCATGATGACCGGGTCGCCGCCGGTTACCGTTACATTGTGGATGCGCGCCATTGGCGTCAGCCCATGCGCCTTGAGCGCGGCTTCGGACACGATAAGCACGGCTGACGCGCCGTCGCAAATCTGGCTGGCATTGGCCGCGGTAATCGCGCCGCCTTCCTGCAACAGCTTTACCGCGCCGATGGAGTCGATCGTCGCGTCGAAGCGGATGCCTTCGTCCGTTGCGTGGCTTTCGGTGCCGTTGGCTGTCTCAACATCAAGGGCGATTATTTCATTGGCAAAGGCTCCGCTGTTGGTCGCGGTGATGGCGCGCAAATGGCTTTCGAGTGCAAATGCGTCGAGCTGATTGCGGGTAAAACCGTGTTTTTTCACAATCATTTCTGCGCCGGCAAACTGGCTGAACATGATGCCGGGGTATTTTTCCTCCAGTCGGGGGGATTTATAATGGCCAAGCCCTTCTTTCATAAACAGCGTGGCGGTGGAGCCCATTGGCACGCGGGTCATGCTTTCTACACCGCTGGCAATGACGATGTCTTGCGTGCCCGACATTATGGCCTGTGCGGCAAACTGCATCGATTGCTGAGAGGAGCCGCACTGCCGGTCAATCGAGACGGCGGGCACGCTGTCTGGCAGGTTGCGCGCGGCGAGCACGGCGTTGCGGCCCACTTGTCCGGCCTGCTGCCCGCCTTGCATCACACAGCCCATGATGACATCGTCAACCGCTGCGCCATCTATGCCGGTGCGCGCGACAATGGCATCGAGCACAGCTGCGGCCATGTCGACCGGGTGAAGACCCGCAAGCCTGCCGCCGCGCTTGCCGCCTGCGGTGCGCACTGCATCCACAATATAGGCCTCTGCCATGCTCCACTCTCCATTTATATGGTTGTCGATTGTGTTATTGCCCGGATATTACCGGTGGAGCAAGAGTAGTGCGCCATACCCCTAACTCGAAAATGGGAGTTGCGTAGTGAATGTAAGCCAGGCTGTAGCCAGGCGGAAATCGGTTCGGGGGTTTCTCGATATGCCGGTGGATGGCGAGCGGTTGCGCGCCATACTCCTTGCCGCGTCGCGTGCGCCATCGGGGGGTAATCTGCAGCCCTGGCATATTCATGCGGTAACAGGCCGTGCGCTTGGAGTGCTCAAGGAGCAGATGGCAGCGCGGCTTGCGGCCGGCGAGATGGAGGCCGCGCACTATAATATTTACCCGCCAGACCTGGCTCATCCCTATAAGGCGCGTCGGTTTCAACTCGGCATGGCGCTTTACGAGGCGATGGGTATTGCGCGTGAGGACCAAGAGGCCCGCAATGTCGAATTTCGCCGCAATTTTACGTTTTTTGGCGCACCTGCCGCGCTGTTTTGCACAGTCGACCGGGGCATGGGGCCGCCACAATGGGCAGATCTTGGCATGTATCTGCAAAATGTGATGCTGCTGTGCACCGAGGCAGGGCTCGCTACCTGCGCGCAGGAATGCTGGGCGATGTACCCGCAAACCATTGGCGCGTTTTTGGCCCTGCCGCCGGAGCGAATGCTGTTTTGCGGCATGGCCATTGGCTATGAAGATGCAACCCAGCCCGCCAACCGGTTGCGCACGGGCCGCGCAACCGCTGACGAGTGGCTCAGCTTCAAGGAGTAGCGGTGTTGAGGTGCGCCGGGATCATGCCCCGGTGCTTGCCCGGCCACCGCCGCCACGGCCGCGGCCGCCGCGCCGGTTGCCACCACCACCTGGACGGGGCGCTCCGCTGCTTGCGGGCCGCGCCGCGCCGCCATGGCCGGCCGGGCGGGCACTGCTGCCTGCCGGGCGGGCGGTGCTACCGTTGCCTGCCGGGCGGGCGGCACCGCTTCCCGCAGGGCGCGGCTTGTGCGTGGCGCGGGGGTGGGCGGGCTGGCGGTTGTTGCCAATGTCGCGCCGTGGCCGATCAACCGGGTCAACCATGCCGCTGCGCGCGCGTTCAGATTTTATCCGCGCCGCTTCCTGCACAAAGCCTTCTGGCAGCGGCTGTACGCCTATCTTTTGCCGGGTCAGTTTTTCAATATCGCGCAGATAGCTGCGTTCATCCTCGGCGCAAAAGCTGATGGCGATGCCAGAGGCACCAGCGCGCGCTGTGCGGCCAATGCGGTGGACATATTGCTCGGGCACATTGGGCAACTCAAAATTCACCACATGGCTGACCCCCGACACATCGATGCCGCGTGCGGCGATATCGGTGGCGATAAGCACCTTTACCTTGCCCGATTTGAACTCGGCAAGCGCGCGCTCCCGCTGGGGCTGGCTCTTGTTACCATGAATGGCGTTGGAGGGAATGCCATTGCCGGCAAGCAACTTTACCACCCGGTCTGCGCCGTGCTTGGTGCGCGTGAACACCAGCATCCGGTCAACCTCGGTCGTCTTCAGCATGATGGTGAGCAGAGCCTGTTTTTCCGCCTGCTGAACAAAGGTGACGGATTGATCAACCCGTTCCGCCGTTGTCGATACCGGCGTGACGGAAACAGTCGCTGGATCGTCAAGATAACGATCGGCCAGCTCGCGGATTGCCTTGGGCATGGTGGCGGAAAAAAACAGGCTCTGGCGTGTTGCGGGCACAAGCTGCACAATCCGCTTCAGCGCGTGAACAAAGCCCAGATCGAGCATCTGATCGGCCTCATCCAGCACGAGAATTTCAATATCGCCGAGCACCAGATATTTCTGATCGACCAGATCGAGCAATCGGCCCGGCGTTGCCACCAATATGTCGACCCCTTGCGCCAGCGTGGCGCGATCCTTGCCAACCGAGGTGCCGCCAAACACGGTTGCAACCGATAATTTGGAGAAGCGGCCATATTCGCGCGCGCTTTGGGCAATCTGGCTTGCAAGCTCGCGGGTTGGGGCTAGCACCAGCATCCGGCAACCGCGCGGGCGGGGCCGCTCATTTGCCGATACCAGCCGCTGGATTGAAGGCAGCATGAAGGCTGCTGTTTTGCCGGTGCCGGTTTGTGCAATGCCGAGCAAATCGCGGCCTTGCAGCAAAATAGGAATAGCCTGTTGCTGGATCGGCGTTGCTTCGTTGTAATTTTTTTGGGCCAGCGAGCGCTGAAGCGATTCGCTTAGTCCAAGATTTTGGAAGGACATGTAATTCTCTCAATAAGTGCCAGCGGTCCGGCGGCCTTTTGCGGGCACGGCGAGGCGGCGGGCGGGGGACAAAAGTCGCGCCCCGCGTGATGTGGGAAGCTTGTGGATTATACCGAAGCAGAGCCGGGGCTATAACGCCCGATCACGCTGCATAATGCCTCGATGGCTGGCCTTCTATGTTGTGCGATGCAAAATGTCAATGCCGCCTTCATGCCGGGCGGCGCCTGCTTCACCGGCGCTATCAACGCCGGCTGTGGTGGCTGACGATGTGATCAAGCACCGCCGGGTGCAGTGGCCGGTCAAGCTCGATACCGGCCACGCGGTCGTTTATCCATTTCACCGTAGCACGAAATGGCTCGAAACTGTCGATATGCAGCCAAACCACGCTGGCAACGCGCAGCCGATAAATCATGTCGAGCCGCGCACCCCCGGTGGACAAATCGCCCACCATCACTTCGATATTGGTCTCCCCCGTCTGGCGCAGATGTGCGTTCATCCGCACCGGCCTGCGGCGTGCGCGGCGGCGCTCCTCATCAAGGGTGAGGAAGGTTACCATAGATCAGCCAGCAAGGCCGACCATTGCCGCTGGACAAGGAGCGCCCTTACAGCGTCCAACCAGCCAGCAGCGCTTTGGGGCATAGGGAGCAAACATCGGCACCTCCTTTGGGGAGAGCAACAATAGCGGATCAACCTTATCGAAAGGTATATGCGACGGGTTCGCAATTACAGTGTTGTTCGCATTTCGCGCCGCTCACCTGCGTTGGGTGAGCGGCGCTTTTGCATGTGTCGTGACAATTTTAGCCGCCATCAACCAAAAGTGCTGGGCTGGGCCCGTTAGGCGCTATCAGCCGCCAGGGGTATAAGCCTTTGGTAAATCGCTTTCCTGTGGCTCCAGATACCGCCGTAGCAACTGCCCTTGCCGGGTGGTGAGCGGTTGCTTCACTCCATCGACCCAAACTGCAAGCGCTGCCGAATCAAGTTCCAGCGGATCGCCAGACCAGATAACCACATCGCCGCGCCGCCCGGTGCGCAGCGAGCCGATTTCGCCGCCCAGCCCAATCGCTTCGGCTGGCGCGGAAGTTATCGCGGCAAAGGCGCTGTCCCAGTCGAGCCCGCTTGCACCCGGAACGTGGCGCAGCGCTACCAGATTGCCGGCATATTGTTTTTCCAGTCGTGCCTGGCGCGCCTCATTGTCGTTGATGGTGCCAATTCCGACCAGCACACCCGCTGCCTTCATCCGGCCAATATTGGACTGGGTGGCGGCCAGCGATTCGAATGCTTCCGGCAAATCGTTGAGCGCAGAGGCGATGACGGGAATGTGCGCGGCGGCAATCTCCTTGGCGATGACCCATCCTTCAGATGCCCCGACAAACACCAGCCGCAATTGCGGAAAGGACTGGCGCAGGCCGATGAGCGCCAGCATGTCCGATGCCCGCTCCACATGCACAAGAAGCGGCATCCGCCCTGTCGCGACAGGGCCAAGCGCCTCCGCATCGGCACGGGTTAGCAGTGCGTCCTTGCCCTGGTCGGGGTAGCTGGCAGGGTGTTTGGCATATTCCAGCGCCTGGAAAAGCGCGTTTTTGAACGCGGCAATCGCGGCCGGCCGGCTGCCCCCGGCATTACCAGCGCCGCTTTCGCCATATTCCATGAACTGAAAGGCGCGCGGGGTGGAAACCGGCGCCCGGTCTGCGCCCAGATCAATCACCGCGCCGAGCCCGGCAAAAATAGACCCGCGCGCCTCTGGCGCAACAATTGCCCGTGTAACGCCTTCTGCCCGGTTGAGCGGGATCGAGCTTGTGAGCGGATTGACTGCCGGCGCAATGTCGATGGCGGCATGAAAGGGGCTGCCGCCTGCGCCGGAGTCGTTGGTCGGGGCGACGCCATCAACCTCGACAATGCCCATGCGCGTAAAGCCCGCGACAATGCCCGGCGTTACATAATTACCGCTCGCGTCAATCACCTCGACACCCTGGGGCAGCGCCAGGTCTTTGCCAGCGGCGACTACCTTGCCATTGCGGATGATAACGGTGCCGCCCTCAATTGGCGCGGAGCCATCACCAATGACGAGCCGGGCGTTGGTAATAGCGACAGATTGCGCGCACGCGGCACTGGCCAGCAGGGCAAGCGGCGCTGCCGCTAGGCAAAAAAAGGCGCGCTTCACTTCACATCTCCCGATCCGGGTTGGCCAAGTTCGAAATCGGACACCGGCCTCAATTTGGGGTTATTGGCATCGTAGAGCAGCGCCCCGTCGATCCACACTTTTTCGGGCCGTGCATACACGCTGAACGGGTTGGCGTTCCACAAAACAAGATCGGCCATTTTTCCCGCTTTCAGGCTGCCCGTTTTGTCGGCAATGCCCAACGCTTTGGCGGGGTTGATGGTGAGCCATGTCCAGGCCAGCGCATCGGAAATGTTGATGCCGGCGCGGCGCCCGGCGGCAAGCGCCTTGGCCACTTCCTGGTTCAGTCGTTGAATGCCATTGGCGTCGTCTGAATGGATCATCGCGCAGGCGCCCGCTTTTTGCAGCAGCGCAAGATTTTCGCTGATGGCGTCGTAGGATTCCATCTTAAAGCCCCACCAATCCGCCCAAACCGCGGCGCAAGTGCCGTTCTGCTTCAGTAAATCGCCAATTTTATACGCCTCAACCGCGTGGTGAAACGCGCTGACATGATAGCCAAATTCCTTGGCCATATCCATGACGATGGCCATCTCGTCTGCCCGGTAGCAGTGGTTCTGCACCAAAATTTCGCCAGCGAGCACGCCGCGCAGCGTGTCCATACCAATGTCGCGGGCGGGCGGCTCTCCGCCTTCCTTTTCGTATTTGTCCCATCTGCGCTTATATTCCACCGCGCGCGCCCAGGTTTGCCGGTCAACCGCAATGTTGCCCATGCGCGTGGAAGGCTCGCGCCCCTTGGCGCCATAAACCCGCTTGGGGTTTTCGCCACAGGCCATTTTCAGGCCATAGGGCGCGCCGGGAAATTTCATTTGCTGCACGGTGCGCGCGTAAACATTTTTTACCACAACCGAGCGGCCGCCAAACAAATTGGCCGAACCCGGCAGAATTTGCAGCGTGGTAACCCCGCCATTGGCCAGTGCGCGTGAAAAGCCGGGGTCTTGTGGCCAGACGCTGTGCTCCGCCCAAACGTCGGCTGTAACTGGGCTTGTTGCCTCATTGCCATCGGAATTAGCCTGCACGCCGGGGGACGGATAATCGCCCAAATGGCTGTGGATGTCGATGATGCCGGGGGTGAGAAATTTGCCGCGCCCGTCAATCATTGTGGCGCCCGCAGGGGCATCTACCGTTTGGCCGATCGCCACAATTTTGCCATCGGCAAACAGGGCCTGCCCATCCTCGATCTTGCCGCCTTCGCCATCATAAATGGTCACGTTGCTCACCAGCGTGGTGGCACCGGGATAGCGCTTGTAGGTGGAGGGGAAAGGGTTGTGATTATAGCCCTTGTTCAGCCCCGGTCCGGCCGGCTTGGCCGCCGGCGCAGACGCGGCCGATTTGGGCGCGGCGCCCCCGGCCGTTGCGCAGGCGGCGAGCGTGGAAGCGCCAGCCAGCAGCATTGCCCATTCGCGCAACCGCGCGACTCGCTTTATCATGATTTTCCCCTTTGGCGCCTTAACCGGCGTTGATTGTCGTAACATTCCGGCAATATCGGTCGGTGTCAATCACCCAGCAGTTTGAAAGGCTTAGGCCTTGCAACACCTTTGCAAATCACCTGGCGCTGCGCGCATTTTTTAAATGTTGCGCAAGGAATATGGCGCGCTCAGCGTAGTAAAATTGCAAACAATATGAGCAACTGCGCAACCAGCCCGGCGGCAAATAACAATGTGCGGGCAAAGGGAATGCCAAGCGCATAGCTAAAATAATGACCGATCCGAGCAAAGAAAAACAAAGGAGCGGCCAGCCTTGTTGCCGGTGTCGACAGGTTGAGCATTGCCAGCATGAGGACAGCAGGCGCAAACACCACAAGATTTTCTACCATGTTTCGGTGCGCGCTCATCGCGCGCTTTGCCCAAAGCGACTGGCCTTCGCCAATTTCTGGCGTATGATTGGCAATAGCGCCCAACAAGCCACGCACGACGAAGCGCTCGATTACATAGGGGAAGGCCATCAGCGCGGTCGCGATCAGGCTCAAGGTCAGCCAATATAGCTCGTCGGTCATTCATGCCTCCCAAAAATCTGTGCGGGCAAGCCTATCGGTTTTGTAGCGGGTTGCAACCGCTTGCTTGCCACACGCAGCGCCTGCTTTGTCAGAGCGAGCGGCCGATAAGCTCTTTCATTATCTCGTTGGTGCCGCCGTAAATGCGGCTGACGCGCGCGCCGCGCCACATGCGGGCGATGGGATATTCGTTCATATAGCCTGCGCCGCCATGGAGCTGCAGACATTTGTCCATCACTTCCCATTGCAGCTCTGTATGCCACAGCTTGGCCGCGGCACCTTCCGTTGGCGTCAGTTCACCGGCAAGATGGCGCCTGATCGCCCAATCAAGATGCGCCCAGCCAACTTGCAATTTTGACTGGAGATCGGCGAGTGTGAAGCGGGTATTTTGGAAATCGAACACGGTGCCCAAAAACGCCTTGCGGTCTTTTGTGAAGGCCAGCGTGTCGTCAAATGCGCGTTGCGCCGATGCCTGTGCGCCAATGGCGATCGACAGGCGCTCTTGCGGCAACTGGCTCATCAGATAGATGAACCCACGGCCTTCCTCGCCCAGACAATTGGTTATTGGCACGCGCACATCTTCGAAAAACAGCTCGCTGGTGTCGGCGGCGTCCTGCCCGATCTTGTCGAGGTTGCGCCCGCGTTTGAACCCTTCGCGCTCGGCCTCGACCAGAATGATCGACATGCCTTTATAGGCTGGCGTGGCATCCGGGTTTGTTTTGGCAACCACCAGAATGAGATCGGCATTCTGACCGTTGGTAATATAGGTTTTCGAACCATTGATGACGTAATGATTGCCGTCTTTGAGCGCGGTTGTGCGGACGGATTGCAGGTCCGATCCGGTGCCAGGCTCGGTCATGGCAATGGCGGTTATTGTTTCGCCAGAGACAAGGCGCGGCAGCCAGTGCTGCTTTTGCTCCTCGGAGCCATATTGGACGATATAATCGCAAACAATGTCGGATTGCAGCGAAAAGCCTAGCGGCACACCAATGTAAGACACTTCTTCGTCGACAATGGCGTTATAGCCAAAATCCAGGCCCAGCCCGCCATATTCGGTGGGGACCGTTGGGCACAACATGCCAAGCGCGCCGCCCCTGGGCCAGATTGATTTGTCGACAATGCCGGCCTTTTCCCATTCCTCAACACGGGGCACTGCCTCTTTTTGCAAAAAGAGGCGCACCGTCTGGCGAAAGGCCTCATGGTCCTCGGTATAGGCGGATCGCCCGGCTATCGTATCAAGCATTTCCATCCTCTCTTATGTTTGCAAGCAAGGTGCGCGGCATGCTGGCGCTGGTCAATCCCCGTTGGCGCAAGCCGTGCCACAGCTTGCGGCCCATTGCGGTAAAGCCCCCTTATGCTTCACACACGCGTCGTGACCGGTAATAACCGGGCAGGCGGATTTGGAGAGATGATATGAAGCTGGCGAGTTTGAAACATGGGCGCGATGGCAGGCTGATTGTCGTGTCAAACGACCTGGCCTGGTATGCAGATGCTGGCCATATCGCGCCAACTCTGCAGGTCGCGCTTGACGAATGGGACCGGCTGCTGCCCGATTTGCGCAATCTTGCCACCGATTTGGAACATGAAACGATACCGATGCGTCGTTTTCATGAGCATGAAGCGGCAGCGCCCCTGCCCAGGGCATATCAATGGGCCGACGGCTCTGCCTATGTAAACCATGTCGCGCTCGTGCGTCAGGCGCGCGGCGCAGAAATGCCCGACAGCTTCTGGCATGATCCGCTGATGTACCAAGGCGGATCAGATGGTTTTTTGGGGCCGCGAGATGTCATTGCCCTGGCCGACGAAACATGGGGGTGCGACCTGGAGGGCGAGGTTGTCGTGGTAACGGGCGACGTGCCGATGGGCGCCTCGCGCGAGCAAGCGCTGGCCGCGGTGCGCCTTGTTGGGCTGACCAACGACGTGTCGCTGCGCAATCTCATCCCCGGTGAACTGGCCAAAGGTTTTGGCTTTTTCCAAAGCAAGCCCGCCAGCGCCTTTTCGCCCGTGTTCGCCACGCCCGATGCGCTGGGGGAATGGTGGCAGGGCGGTATGCTGCACCGCAAGCTGATGGTCGATGTGAACGGCCAGCCCTTTGGCCGGGTGGATGCCGCGGTTGATATGACGTTTGATTTCGGCACGCTCATTGCCCATGCGGCCAAAACGCGGGCACTGGGGGCGGGGACGATCATCGGATCGGGCACCGTTTCGAACCGCGATGCAGATGGCGGGCCGGGAAGTGCCATTGCTGATGGCGGCGTTGGCTATGCGTGCATCGCAGAGCTGCGCACGGTGGAGACTATTCGCAACGGTGCCGCAGCAACACCGTTTTTGCGGAATGGGGACCGGGTGCGGATCTGGATGGAGGATGATCGCCGCCATCCGATTTTTGGGGTGATCGAGCAGATGGTGGGTGGCTGATGGCAGGGCGGGGGCAGCTTGTGCTGGAACTAGCCTCGCCGCGACCATTGAAATTTTATAACAAGTCTTTATCGGATGATTCCACGCGCGGCATGGAGAAACCGGGCAGGAAAATGGGTTGGAGAATCGATGGCGAGTGAGTTGCCCAAGGCGAATTTGAAGCCATTGTCGCTGCATGTGCCGGAGCCGCGCTTCCGGCCGGGCGATCTGGTTGATTTTGTTGATGTCGATGTGCCGCCGGCGGGCGCCACTCGTCGCCCGGACACGGCTGCACCGGCGATGGAATTTACCGATCTTGCTTACGGCCTTGTTCGTGTGCTCGATGAGGCCGGCCACGCCGTTGGCCCATGGGATCCAAAACTTACGCCCGATTTGCTGCGCCGTATGCTGCGCAGCATGGCGCTGGTCCGCGCGTTTGACGAGCGCATGTTCCGCGCACAGCGGCAGGGCAAGACGAGCTTTTATATGAAGTGCACCGGGGAGGAGGCAGTCGCGGTGGCGGCGGCCTATGCGCTTGATTATGAAGACATGTGCTTTCCCTCTTATCGCCAGCAGGGCCTGTTGATCGCGCGCGGGTGGAGCATGGTCGACATGATGAACCAGATTTATTCTAACAAGGGCGACCGCTTGCAAGGCAAGCAATTGCCCATCATGTATTCGGTAAAAGAGGCTGGCTTTTTCTCCATCTCCGGCAATTTGGCGACGCAATATCCCCAGGCGGTTGGCTGGGCGATGGCCTCTGCCGCCAGGGGCGACACGCGTATTGCCGCCACATGGTGCGGAGAGGGTTCAACCGCGGAAGGGGACTTCCACTCCGCCTGTACCTTTGCCAGCGTCTACCGCGCGCCCGTCATCTTGAACGTCGTCAACAATCAATGGGCGATTTCGAGCTTTTCAGGTTTTGCAGGCGCCGAGGCGACCACCTTTGCTGCCCGCGCTATTGGCTATGGCATGGCGGGCCTGCGGGTGGATGGCAACGACGCGCTTGCGGTTTATGCGGCAACCCGCTGGGCGGCGGAGCGGGCGCGCACCAACCAGGGGCCAACGCTTATCGAGCATTTCACCTATCGGGCCGAGGGGCATTCGACCTCGGATGATCCGACGCAATATCGCTCTGCGGGCGAACCGAACGCCTGGCCACTGGGAGACCCCATCAAGCGATTAAAGGACCATCTTATCGCGCTGGGCGAGTGGGATGACGAGCGCCACGCAGCGCAAGACCTTGAACTTGCCGAGCAGGTGAAAGCCGCGCAAAAAGAGGCGGAGAAAAACGGCATATTAGGCCATGGCCTGCACCAGCCGCTCGACACGCTGTTCGACGGGGTTTTTGAAGAAATGCCCTGGCATTTACGTGAGCAACAGGCGCAAATGATAGCCGAGGAACAGGAAAGCGGGCGGCCATGGGCGCGCAAATGAGCAAGAGCGACAACACCGCCCAAGACGGTGAAGCGACAAACGACCCTGGCGAGGCTTTGGTGCGGATGAACATGATACAAGCCATCAACTCCGCCATGGAAGTGATGATGGCGCGTGACCCCAATGTCGTTGTCATGGGCGAAGATGTGGGCTATTTTGGCGGCGTGTTTCGCGCAACCGCGGGGCTGCAGGCAAAATTTGGCAAAACGCGGGTGTTCGACACGCCGATTACGGAATGCGGCATCATCGGCGTTGCAGTGGGGATGGGGGCTTATGGCTTGCGCCCGGTGCCTGAAATTCAGTTTGCCGATTATATTTACCCAGCACTCGATCAACTTGTGTCGGAGGCCGCACGGCTGCGCTATCGCTCGGATGGAGAGTTCACCGCCCCCATCACCGTGCGCTCGCCCTTTGGCGGCGGCATTTTTGGCGGGCAGACACATTCGCAGTCGCCGGAGGGAATTTTCACCCATGTGTCGGGGGTGAAAACCGTCATTCCGTCCACCCCTTATGATGCCAAGGGGCTGTTGATCGCAGCGATCGAAGACAATGATCCCACTTTGTTTTTTGAGCCCAAGCGCATTTATAATGGCCCGTTCGACGGGTATTGGGACCAGCCGACGCAAAACTGGTCAAACCACCCGGCCGGTGCGGTGCCGGCGGGCTATTACAAAATTCCGCTAGGCACGGCGAACATCGTGCGGGCAGGCGAAGCGGTGACGATTCTCGCTTATGGCACGATGGTGCATGTGTGCGCCGCCGTGGTGGCGCAGGCGGGGGTGGATGCCGAGATTGTCGACCTGCGCACGCTGGTGCCGCTTGATATCGATACGATCGAGGCATCGGTTAAGAAAACAGGGCGTTGCTTGATCGTGCATGAGGCAACGCGCACGGGCGGTTTTGGGGCCGAGCTTTCTGCACTCGTGCAGGAGCGCTGTTTTTATCATCTGGAGGCGCCGATAGAGCGTGTCACCGGCTTTGACACTCCCTATCCCCACAGCCTTGAATGGGCCTATTTCCCCGGCCCGGTCCGCATTGGCATGGCGCTCAAGAAAATTTTGAAGGACTGACACGATGGCGCGTTTCACGTTCAAACTGCCCGATATTGGCGAAGGCATTTCCGAGGCGGAAATCGTGGCATGGCATGTGTCTGTTGGCGACCGGGTGGAGGAAGACCAGCAAATTGCCGATATGATGACCGACAAGGCAACGGTGGAGATGGAGTCTCCCGTCTCTGGCACCGTGGTGCAACTTGCCGGAGAGGTGGGCGATCAGGTGTCGATTGGCGCAGCGCTGGTGGTGATTGAAACCGATGCAGCAGAAGATGAGGATGCAGCAGGCAGCGCCCACAGCGCCGATATTACCATCGCCGAGCAGGATATTGCCGAGCAGTTTGGCAATGAGGGTGCCGACAATGAGGGTGCGGGCAATGAGGCGGTGGCGTCGCTGGCTTCGGCTTTCACTTCTACCTCGCCTGCCTTTCAGGTGGCAAATGCCGAGCCCGTAACCCTCCGCATGGGCGCGCTTGCTTCCCCCGCTGTGCGCCAACGCGCGCATGACCTTGGTGTCGACCTTGCGCAGGTGAAAACCGATGGCGAACGTGTGCGCCATGCCGATCTCGATGCGTATCTGCGCTATCAGGCTGGGCAGGGTTATCACGCCCCGTACAGCAACCGCGCCCGCGCTGACGAGGCGGTAAAGGTAATCGGTATGCGGCGGCGCATTGCGGAAAACATGGCCGCGGCCAAGCGCCATATTCCGCACTTTACTTATGTCGACGAGATTGATGTAACCGAGCTGGAACAGGTGCGCGCAGACCTGAACGCCAATCGCGGCACCCGGCCAAAGCTTACCATGTTGCCGCTGCTCATCGTGGCGATTTGCCGCACACTTCCCGATTTCCCCATGCTCAACGCGCGCTATGACGATGAGGCTGGGGTGGTGACGCGCTTTGGCCGGGTGCATCTTGGCATGGCGACGCAGACCGGCGCCGGGCTGATGGTGCCCGTTATCCGCGATGCGCAGGACCGCAATGTGTGGCAGTTGGCGCTCGAAATTGCCCGACTGGCAGAGGCGGCGCGCACCGGCCAAGCCAAATCGGACGAGCTTTCGGGCGGCACAATCACCATCACTTCGCTTGGGAGCCTTGGCGGCATTGCGACCACGCCTGTCATCAACCGGCCCGAAGTCGCCATTATCGGCCCGAACAAAATCGTCGAGCGGCCGGTGTTTCGCGGCGACGATATCGTCCGCGCTAAGCTGATGAACCTGTCGATCAGTTGCGACCACCGCGTGGTCGATGGCTGGGACGCGGCAAGCTATGTGCAGGCGCTGAAAAAGCTGCTGGAAACCCCCGTGCTGCTGTTTGCGGATTGATAGCTACGGCCTGGCTTAACCATCTGCCACCCGCAAGGCCGCGGGGAACATTACCGGGCAATGGCGGCAGAGAGGCGTCTGGCGCCTTTTCCATTTGGGAGAAAACGGCCGAAAACTGGGAAAAACGCGAAAGAACAAAGATATAAAGTGGCCGATCTGGTCCCGTCAAATCGCACGCCGCGCCGCCGCCTTAATTTCCGCCTTTTTGTAGCATGCCCGCGATGCGCCGCGCAAGAAAGCGGGGCGTGAAGCGGATGGAAGTGGCCATGATGCCATTGAGCAGGCCAGATATTTCCACCGCGCGATTGGCCTTTAGTCCGGCGAGCCCGTCGCGCACCACCTTGTGCGGGTCGCCTGCAAGCGTTTTGAACAGGCGCGTGTCGCCCATGTCGGCTACATCGGCAAATTCGGTTCGCGTAGCGCCGGGGCACAGCGCAGACACGCGCACGCCCTTGCCCTGCACCTCATCGTGCAACGCTTCTGAAAAGCTGAGGACAAAGGCTTTCGACGCATAATAAACCGCCATCCACGGGCCGGGCTGAAAGGCAGCGGTGCTGGCCACATTCAATATGCCGCCGCTACCTTTTGCAATCATGCCGGGGAGCACGGCGTGGCAAAGCTCGATCAACGCCCGGCAGTTTACGTCGATAATGCTTGCCTGCAGCTTGGCATCTATGTCGCCAAAAGGCCCGCGCGCGCCAAAGCCGGCATTGTTTATCAGCACGTCCACCCTCAGCCCGCGCGCGACGATTTCGGCCATCAGCGCATCAACCGCGCCGGGTGCGGCAAGGTCTGCTGCAATGACATGGGCTTTGCACCCAGAGGTGGCCTCGATGGCTTTGGCAAGCGCATTTAGCCGATCGACCCGGCGCGCGACGAGGATAACATCATGGCCCTGCTCAGCGAGCATGGCGGCGAAAATTTCACCAAGCCCGGCAGATGCGCCGGTAATAAGAGCGGTCTGGGCCATATAATTCCTTTGGGGCAACGCGCTGATTGGGCTGAGTGTATAGTCTGAAAGCAAAAAAAGCCACGATGCGGCGTGATGAGCAGTTTGCCAATACAGCCGGGAGCATGTTTTTTTAAGGCGGCCAGAAGTGTCGGCCGGTTTCACGCCGCAGGGAGGCGGCGGCGATTTTGTTGCCGGTGCAGGTGGCCAATACCCAGCGCACTACACGCTGAAAAATCACCCGGCTATCAACACGCTTCCGGGTGAAGGCGCGGACCGGGTGAAGGCGCGCGTCTGGTGTGTGCTCCTCACACGATTTCGAAAAGCCCGGCCGCCCCCATGCCGCCTGCTGTGCACATGGACACAACAACCCAGCGCACGCCGCGTTTGCGCCCGGCGATGAGCGCATGGCCAACAAGGCGCGACCCTGTCATGCCAAAGGGGTGGCCAATGGCAATGGCGCCGCCATCGACATTGTAGCGCTCCGGGTCGATGCCAAGCACGTCGCGGCAATAAAGGCACTGCGAGGCAAAGGCTTCGTTCAATTCCCACAGGCCGATATCGGCAATGCTTAGCCCGGCGCGCGCCAAAAGTTTGGGAATGGCGAATACCGGGCCGATGCCCATTTCATCTGGCGCGCAGCCTGCGGCCTGAAACCCGCGGTAAATGCCAAGAATTTCCTTGCCCTCGGCCTCGGCGGTGGCGCGGTCCATTAAAATCTGCGCACTGGCGCCGTCGGATAGCTGGCTGGCATTGGCAGCGGTAACATGCTGGCCGGGGCCAGAGAATTCGCCCCCAGGCCATACGGTTTTCAAATCCTTTATGCCCTCATAGGTCGTACCCGGCCTGATGCCTTCATCGGCGGACAGGGTGACGCTTTCCTGCCCGGAGCGATTGCCCTGCTTGTCGAACAGTGCCTTTTCCACGGTAATTGGCGCAATTTCGTCCCCAAAGGCGCCTTGTTCAAGCCCGGTTGCGGCGCGTTGCTGGCTCATGGCGGCATAACGATCCTGCGCCTCGCGCGAAATGCCATAGCGTTCTGCGACAATTTCGGCGGTTTCTATCATAGGGATATAGGCGGCGGGCACCTGCGCGGTGACAGACTGGTTGATGTAGCGCGGCGCCTCTTTGGTAACGGTAAGGCTTACCGATTCCATACCACCTGCCAGCGCCACGTCGATATCGTTGCACATGATAGAGCGCGCCGCGAGCGCCACTGCCGTCAACCCAGACCCACATTTGCGGTCAAGCGTGAAAGCGGGCACTGACTGGGGCAATTGCGCGGCGAACAGCGCCATGCGCCCGGCATTGCCGCCTTGCGTGCCCCATTGGTTGCCCACGCCCCAGAACACATCGTCGATGCGTGCGGGATCAAGCTTTGCGCGTTCAACCACAGCGTTCATCACATGGCCGGCGAGCACGGGTGCTTCGGTTATGTTGAACGCGCCGCGATAGGCTTTGCCAATTGGTGTGCGGGCTGTGGCGACAATTGCGGCCTCGCGCATGGAACATCCTCTCAATTCCATAGAGTTTATGGTATGGAGCATGTCTAGCAAGGCGCGGCCATGTTGCAAGGCGCATGCTTGGCGCGCAGTGCGGCTCGAAACCCCGTTATGGCAGGGGCAATAACGGGAGGGGGAAGCGAAATGAGGGATAACACTCCCCCTCCGGCGACCCGGGAGGCCTTATTACGGGCAGGTCACGAACACTCTTCGCATATCGCCTGCGGCTGGTTACAAGCGGCCACGCATATTCATCGGCCAGATGTGCAAAATGGCTGCCAAGCGCGTTAAGTGACTGAGTGTAACTTTTTAATTGAGTGATTCGTATGTTGAAGGTGGGAGTGCAAATACGGGCGAGCGAAGAACAGCTTAGGCGCTGGATGGTCGATGGTCTCGATGGAGACGCAAAGGCGCATCAGGCTCTGCTGGGTGCGCTTGCCCCGATGATGCGCTCCTTCTTCGGGCGCCGTTTGCGCGGCGCTGTCGACGATGTTGAGGATCTGGTGCAGGAAACGTTGATTGCCATCCACACGCGACGGGCGACATATGACCGGGACAGGCCGTTTTCGGCCTGGGCATATGCCGTTGCGCGCTACAAGATGATCGATCATTTCCGGCGCAGCAAAAGCCATGTGCCTTTTGAGGATCTGGAAGAAATACTTGTGGCCGAGGGGTTTCAGGAAGCCGCATCGGCGCAGATGGATGTGAATAAACTGCTCGACGATATTGCGCCCAAACAGGCACAGGCTATTCGTGATACCAAAATCGAAGGTCTGAGTATCGCCGAGGCAGCGGAAAAGGCTGGTATTAGCGAAGCTGATGTAAAAATTTCTGTGCATCGCGGGCTTAAGGCCCTCGCGAATCGCTTGAAGGGCAATTGAATGACGACCGATGATTTGATCAACTCGCTCAGCGACCATGTGGCACCGGTTTCGCCCTATGTGGTGGAGCAGCGGGTGGTGTTTGGCATGGTGGCGGGGGCGGTTGTCTCCTTCGTCGTCATGGTCGGCTGGATTGGCTTTCGCCCCGATATGCCCGATGCGCTGATGAGCGTGCCCTTTTGGATGAAATGGGCCTATACCATGTCGCTGGGTGTTTTGGCGCTGGCGGCAACGGCGCATGTGGCCCGGCCCGACGCACCAAAGCTGCGCCGCATCTGGCTGTTGGGTGCACCGGTGGCGGCGCTGGCGGCGATTGCCTTTTGGGAGTTGGTGCACACACCGGCAAGCGGTTGGCTGTCGATGTGGGTTGGTGTTAGCGGCAGTGAGTGTTCGGTGCGTGTCGCTGCGCTGGCGGTGCCGGTTTTTGGTGGATTGCTCTGGTCGTTCCGAGCGCTGGCGCCCAGCAATCTGCGCGGCGCGGGCGCGGCGGCCGGGCTGGCAGCGGGGGCTTTTGCGGCTACCGTCTATGGTTTTCATTGCCCGGAAGTGGCGGCTACCTTTGTCATTACCTGGTACACGCTGGGTATTGCGACTGTGGCTGCCTTTGGCGCACTGGTTGGGCCGGTGGCGCTGCGCTGGTAACTGGCGGGCCGGGCTTGGTGTAACCCGGCGCGCCGATGGTTCGAATTGGCCGCAGTAGCCAGGCACCAATCTGGCATTCTGCATGAATAGGAGCTTTTCAATGCGCATGTTTCTTGCTGCTTCCACCGCGCTTTTACTCGCTGCCTGTTCTGGCGCGACAGCGACCACCAGTGAGGTTGCCAGTCAGTTTGAAGGCGAGGATGACGCAGCCGTTGCTGTGGTTGAAGGGGATGGCGCAGGTGCCGCCTCGGTTACGCAGGCAAGCGCTGCGCACCCAACGGTTATCGAGCTTTATCAAAGTCAGGGCTGTTCCTCCTGCCCGCCCGCCGATGCGGTGGTAAACCGCATGGCAGATCGCCCCGATGTCATCGCGCTCAGCTTCGCGGTCACTTATTGGGATAATTTGGGCTGGAAGGACATTTTTGGTGATCCAGCCTATACCGCACGCCAATGGGATTATGCTCATGCGGCTGGCCGTTCTCAGGTTGCTACGCCGCAGGTAATCGTTAACGGGCGCGAGCCGGTGCTTGGCAGCCGGGAAGGCGAACTGAACCAGGCAATCGCGCGTAACGCCGTGAGCGATGGTCCGGCCATCACCGCTGCTGCCAACAAGCTAACTGTGGGTGCGGGGAAACCGGCCAACGCCACGGTGTGGGTTGTCCGTTATGATCCGCGTACCGTGAATGTGCCGATTGGCGCAGGCGAAAATGGCGGCCGCACCATTCCGCACCGCAACATTGTCCGCCAGTTGGTGAATATTGGCCAGTGGAAGGGCACAAGCACAAGCTTTGCCCTGCCGCCAGCGCCGGCGGGTTTGAAAACCGCGGTCATCGTGCAAAATGGCAAGGGCGGGCCAATTTTGTCAGCCGCAAAAATTTGACTGTCGCCTGCGCTCCCTGACAATTCAGCGGGGCGCAGGACCAACCAAAAACCGCGATTCGCTTGGCCCGCGCGCCCTTATTTGGGGCGTGCGGGTTTTGGCTTGTGGCCACCGGGCCGGTGGTCGCCCGTTCCGTGGTTATTGGGCTTATATCCGCCGGGTTTGCCACCCGCAGGGCGAGGGCCGCCATGCTTTTGCCCGGCAGGTTTTGGCCCAAAGCGCTTAATCGGCGGGCCGCCACGCTGATGGCGATCATTGCCCTGTGGTGCCGGGCCGGTGGCGGATGGAACGATAACCCCGCCCTCCTGCTCCTCACCCTCGGTTGTGCGTTTCAGCGCATCCTGAAATTTTGCGGCAATAGCGCGGGGGATTTGGAAATAGGTTTCGTTTGCGCCAATGCGGATCGCGCCAATTTCGTTTTTCGTAACATGGCCTCGCCGGCACAGCAGCGGCAAAATCCAGCGCGCATCGGCGTTTTGCCGCCGGCCAATATCGATTTTAAACCAGCACGTGTCTTCAAAACCCGCGCGGTGGCCATCGGCGCTGCCCATGGGCTGCTTGCTGCGGTCGATCAGCTCTTCTGGCGCGGGCATGCGTGCGCGGTGGGCCCGCACAAGTGCGGCCGCAATATCTTCTGCGCTGCGCTCTGCCATCAGGCGCGTGGCGAGTTCGCGGTCGTCATCGTCAAATTCGGTTGGTTCGAGCAATTGTGCAATCAACCGCTCGCGGTCGTTGCGGCGGATGTCATCCACCGTTGGCGGGTTGATCCAGCTAGCCTCGATTTTGGCGCCGCTCAGCATCCGCTCCACCATGCGGCGGCGCGGATAGGGAACGAGGAGCACAGCCGTGCCCTTTTTGCCGGCGCGCCCGGTGCGGCCAGAGCGATGCTGAAGCGCCTCTGCGTCGCGTGGCAGCTCGACGTGAATAACAAGGCTGAGCGTGGGCAGGTCGATACCGCGTGCGGCAACATCGGTTGCAACGCACACCCGCGCGCGGCGGTCGCGCAGCGCCTGTAGCGCCTGATTACGCTCATTCTGGCTGTGCTCGCCCGACAGCGCGACAGCGGCAAAACCACGTTCGATCAGGCTGGCATGCAAATGGCGAACATTGTCGCGTGTGGCGCAAAACAACATTGCTGATTCCGCTTCGTGGAAGCGTAGCAGATTTACGACGGCATTTTCTGTGTCGGCCGGGGCAATCGTCACTGCCTGATAGCTGATGTCGCCATGCCCGCGGTCTTCGCCAATCGTCGAGATGCGCAGCGCGTCGCGCTGATAGCGCTTGGCGAGCGCGACAATGGGCTTGGGCATGGTGGCGGAGAACAGCAAGGTGCGCCGCTCGCCCGGCGTTGCATCCAGAATTTCCTCAAGATCTTCACGAAAGCCCATGTCGAGCATTTCGTCCGCCTCATCGAGCACAGCGACCTTGAGCGCGCGCAGGTCAAGCGAGCCGCGTTCCAGATGATCGCGCAGCCGCCCCGGTGTGCCAACAACGATATGCGCGCCTTGCGACAGCGCACGCCGCTCTTTCGAGGCATCCATGCCGCCGACACAGGTGGCAATACGCGCGCCTGCCTTGCCATAAAGCCACACCAGCCCGCGGCTAACCTGCAACGCCAACTCGCGCGTGGGTGCAACCACCAGTGCCAGCGGCTCGCGGATAAAAGGGAGCGAACCATCCTCCTTCAGCACTTCTCCTGCCATGGCGAGGCCAAAAGCCACCGTCTTGCCAGAGCCGGTCTGTGCCGAGACCACAAGGTCGCGCCCTGCGGCCTCAGCTTCCAGCACGGCCGCCTGAACTGGCGTTGGGGAATTATAGCCGCGCGCGGCGAGCGCTTCCGACAGAAGCGGGGGCAGGGTGGTAAAGGGCATGGACGTCCAATTGGGGTGCGCCGCACGAGGCGACTTGGGGCGGGCCACAGCAAAATCACCGGGCGAGCGAAATGCCGATGCGCCAAAAGCAGCGCCACGTCAAGCGGGGGAAGCTGCTGAGGCGGTCGGTGCGCTTGGCTACGCACCACCGGCAACGCCGCAATGGGCAATCTGGAGCGAGCATCGCTGCACCCTAAAGCCACCCGAAGCAGATCACCAATTGATAATGCGCGCAAAGCAACGGCGGCGGCGCACCCTCATCCTATGCTGATGTTGCTGCATGGATAGCGCTTGCGCATCATTTCGGCAAAGGCGGTTTTCACGCTGATGCCGCGCTTGGCAGGCGGAATGGCGGTGAATGAGGCGATTAATTCGCTGCTGCCAATTTTTGCCGTGCCCTTGGGGGGCGGGCAGCTTGAGGCTTTGCGCCCCGCGGCCATTTCGGCAGCAAGCCCTGCGCGATAACTGTCAGATGCGGCCGCAACTTCCTTTTTTAACAAGCCAATATCGGCAGAGCCAACAGCAAAAATCCCTTTGGTCTTGAGCGCCTGCACCTTTGTCAGAAAATCGGCCACCGTCATTGCCTGCGCAGCGCTGGGCAGGGCAAACGCCGTCAAAGCCACGGCCGTCAGCAATTTCTTGTGTGCCCGCATGACATATCCTCCGCTTTTTTGAAAAAACCCGGCGTCCAGTGGCAGAGCCTTGCTGAACGCCGGATGAAAGCAGGTTCAGGCGCCTTGCGGGGCGGGTGTGCCAAATGGGCCGCTGGGGCGCCGTGTTTTGGGAATGGAGGTGCCCCCTGTTGGCAGCGCTGCCGCCTTGGGCCCATCATCATCCCGGCCAATGTCCAAACCATCTGCCAGCCGTTTGATTTCATCGCCCGTCAGCGTTTCATATTCGAGCAGAGCGTTGGCGACCACGTGAAGTTTTTCGATATTTTCCGTCAAAATTTTGGTGGCGCGGGCATGGCCTTCGTCGATCAGCCGGCGAATTTCGCCGTCGATTGCAAGCGCGGTCTCATTCGACATATTGTGCCGCTGCGACTGCGAATAGCCGAGAAATGTTTCCTCCTGCTGCTCTTCATATTGCAAGGGCCCCAGCTTGTCTGACATGCCCCACTGCATGACCATGGCACGCGCAAGTTTGGTGGCCTGCTTGATGTCGCCAGATGCGCCCGAAGAGACCTTGTCATAGCCGAAAATGATTTCCTCGGCCACGCGCCCACCCATGACGGTGGAAAGGTCGGCATACATTTTGTCGCGGTGATAGGAGTAGTTGTCCCGCTCGGGCATGGATACGACCATGCCAAGCGCCCCGCCGCGCGGGATGATCGTCGCCTTGTGGATGGGGTCAGACGCCGGCTCGTGCACCCGCACCAGCGCATGGCCTGCCTCGTGATAGGCAGTCATCCGCTTTTCGTCCGCCGTCATTACCAGCGATTTCCACTCGGTGCCCATGATGACCCGGTCTTTAGCGGTTTCAAACTGCGCCATCGCCACAAGCCGCTTGCCCAGCCGCGCAGCCATGAGCGCTGCCTCGTTGACAAGGTTGGCCAGGTCAGCGCCCGACATGCCAGGCGTGCCGCGCGCAATGGTGCGGGCATCGACGTCCGGCGCGAGCGGCACTTTTTTCATGTGCACTTCAAGAATTTTCACCCGGCCCTCAATGTCGGGCAGCGGCACGGTTACGCGCCTGTCGAACCGGCCGGGGCGCAGCAGCGCCGGGTCGAGCACGTCGGGCCGGTTGGTGGCGGCGATGATGATGATGCCCTCATTCGCCTCAAACCCGTCCATTTCGACCAGAAGTTGGTTGAGCGTTTGCTCGCGTTCATCATTGCCATTGCCAAGTCCGGCACCGCGGTGGCGGCCAACGGCGTCGATTTCATCGATAAAGACGATGCACGGAGCCGATTTCTTGGCTTGTTCAAACATGTCGCGCACGCGGCTGGCGCCCACGCCGACAAACATTTCAACAAAGTCCGACCCTGAAATGGTGAAGAAGGGCACCCCCGCTTCCCCCGCAATTGCGCGGGCGAGCAGCGTCTTGCCGGTGCCGGGGCTGCCGACCAGCAGCGCGCCTTTGGGAATTTTGCCACCCAGCCGGGCAAATTTGGTCGGATCTTTGAGAAAATCGACGATTTCCTGCAATTCCTCGCGTGCCTCATCAATGCCGGCGACATCGTCAAACGTCACCCGGCCTTCTTTTTGTGTCAGCATCCGCGCGCGCGATTTGCCAAAGCCCATTGCGCCCGAACCCGAATTTTTCTGCATCTGGCGCAGCACGAAAAAGGCGATGCCCAGCATCAGGATGAAAGGCAGCGACTGAACGAGCAGATATTGCCACAGCGACGGGCCTTCCTCAGGCCGCGCGTTGATTTGCACACCCTTTTGCAACAGGCGATCGGTCAATTGCGGATCAGCGGGTGCAAAGGTGCGAAATTTTTGGTCGTTGGAGAGTGTGCCTGTTACCACCTCACCTGCGATATTAACCTCGCGCACCGTGCCTTCCTTCACCTTGGCGAGGAAGCTGGAATAGGAGATGTTGCTGCCGCCTTGTGCCGGCTGGCTGCCGCCCTCGAACAGCGTAATGACCAGCGCCAGCGCCACCAGAACGCCGCCCCATATCATCAGGCTTTTCATCCAGGGGTTGCCGCCCTCATTGTCGGGGCCTTGCTGCTTGTCATTGTCGTTCATGGGCGTGTCATACCTTTCCAGCACAATAGATAAGCACGCACATGTTAATGGCAATGGAACAAAGCACCAATTGCTGATGGATTACGCCGATCAGCGTGATCGACGCTGCGGTTCTTCGCGAAATTGCCACAGCCCGCCGCTTTCCACACTGGCCATAACGCCGGCTTGCGTGGCCGATTTGCCTGCCTCCAGCGCATCGAGCAGCGATTCGATGTTGGTCGCGGCTGAAAATTCCGGCCGGGTGATGTCTGCCAAATCGCGCACCGCGGCGATGGCTGCGCGGGCCAGGCGGCGTTTAATTTCGCGCGGCAGGTCTGTCAGATCAAACCAGACACCATCGTCGAGCGGGGCCTTCCCCGCTGGCTGGTTGCGGCTCATGGGCCAGCGGCGGCGGTGCTTCCACGCCCAGTGCTCAATGGCGCGCAGTGTTTCGTCCGCTTCGGCGGCATGGGCGGCGGCGCGGGCGATTTGGGTCACATCGAGCAACGGCTGATCGCGCAGCAGTGCGCGAAACCGGGTGCGGTCATAATGGTCATCGGCGTTGCTTGGATCATCGACAAAAGGCGCGCCTGCGGCCAGCGTCAGCGCGCGCAGCTCGGCGGTGCGCCAGCCAAGCAATGGCCGCACGATATCGAGCGTGCAGCTATCGCCATCATAAGTCACGCCAGTGGCGCCGGCTGGCACGGGCCGTTGAAAAGCCACCTCCACCCGTTGGTGCGCACGAATGCCCGCCAGACCGGCCACGCCTGACCCTCTTGTTGCGCGCATTAAAAATGTTTCGGCCTGATCATCGGCGTGGTGTGCGGTCGCAAGCATTGTCGCGTCGCTCGCTACGGCCCAGCGCTGCAACAGCCAATAGCGGGCCGCGCGGGCATTGGCCTGAACATTGGTGCGGTCAATCGGCTTTTCGGGCGCAAAAATGGCGTGCGGCACGCCAATTTGCGCGCAGTGCCGGGCGACCATCGCTGCCTCATCCGCACTGGCGCGGCGCAACCGGTGGTCCACTGTTGCGGCCACCACCCGGCCGGGCAAAGCGGCCGCAGCCAGCACCAGCATCGCCATGCTGTCTGCCCCGCCAGACACCGCGAGCGCCACTTTGTCCCTATCGGTAACCGGGCGCCCAAGTGCAGCCGCAAGCCCGGCGGCAAAGCGCTCCACCGCTGCTGCATCTGGCCAGAGCGCGACGCGCATGCCCTGGCCGGGTGCGGGTGTGCTCACCGGATCACTTGGCGGCGGGGCATTTCGATTCCATCCGGCCGCGCGCAATGTCGGCGCGCATCGTCGCGGTGATGCGATCGGGATAGGCGTCGGTTAGCTCATCATAAACTTTGCACACATCGCCCGCTGGTTTACCAAGCTTTTTCAACGCAGCAGCGAGGTAAAAAAGGCTGTCGGGCGCACGCTCGCCATCGTGAAATTTCTTGTAGTTGTCGTAAAAAGCCAGCGAGGCGAGCGAAGGCTTGCCCTCATCCAGATAAGCGCGGCCGAGCAGGTTTTGCGCCCAGCTTGCCCGGCGGTGGGTGGGGTATTTTGCAACAACCTGTTTCAACTCCGCTTCCGCTTCGGGGTAGAGTTTTGCGGCCCAAAGGCGATAGCCATAGACATAACCATCCTCGGCTGCATCGCCCGTTGCGGGCTTTTCAATCGCAGCGACAAGCTGCGCGCGCGCCGGATCAGCCGGGGGCGTTGCAGGTTTGGCCGGGGCTGGCACGGGCTTTGGCCTTGTGCCGGGCGTGGCCGATGGCGGTGTGGCAGCGACTGTGGCGGGGAGCGGTGCCGCACCGGCATTGCCTGCGGCGGCTTTTGCTGCCTCCTCAAGCACCTTTAGCCGCGCGTCGGTGCTGCGCCTGTAGGCGGCGAAAGCCTCGTCTTGAAGTTGCGCCCGGTGCTGCGCCTGCTCAACCTGGCCGGTAACGGCGCTCATTTGGGTTTCGAGCGCATGGAGGCGCGCGATCATGTCGACATTGGGCGAGCTGGCGGGCGTGCCGGGCAAGGCTGCGCTGCTGGCGGGCGAGGTGATGTCGGGCGCGACAAGCTGCCCGCCGCCGGGGAAAACCTTGCGCTGCACCGCGCGCATTTCATGCTCTAGTCGATCGATCCGGCCTTCAACCGCGGTCTGCGCCAGCGCGCCGCCCGACCCGAACAGTGCAGCGCTGACCAGCAACATGGCCTTTAGGGAGTTACGCATCATTCACCTTTTCGAAAAATATCGGCCTTTTCGGCACCGGGTTAACCATAGCCATAGCCTGGCTGCCAGTCTTTATGGCGTGGCGGTTGGAGATGCAGGCGCGGGCGCGGCTGGCGGTCTGGCGAGCAACGCCTCGGCACTAATCTCAACATCCTTCAGTGCGCGCTTACCATCGCCAAGCGGCGGTACGACCGATCCGTTCACCGTGATCTGTACCTTGTCAGGTCGGCCGATGTTGATGAGCGGGTGGGCAATGCCGGCGGGAACATCATAGCGTTCGCCCGCCTTCATTTCGCCTTCGTAAATGGATTTATGCGTGGCGTCGTAAATGCGCAGCCACACCAGATCATTGGCGACAATCGCCACGTGTCCGCCGGTGGGGGCAGCCGGTGCCACAGGGCTTGGTTCAGCGGCAATCGGGCTGATATTGGCGGGGAGCGGGGCGGATGATGCAGCAGAAGATGCGGGCACGTCGGTGCTCTCATAAGGCTGAAAACCGCCGATATTGTACCAGATGGCGATTCCCGCCAGCACGATTGCCGCCAGCACACCGACAATCAGCACCAGCCCGCGCGGGGGCAAGCGGCTGGGGTCGTCGGTTTCAAAGGGCAGAAATTCGGCCGTGCGGCGTGGCGCCAAGTCCACTTTTTCGCGAACATCGCGGCCGATTGACACCTCGTCAAGCCCAACCACCCTGGCATAAGCCTTTGCAAAACCAATGGCATAGGTTGCAGAAGGGAGCGATGAATGATCAGACTTTTCGATAGCCTCAAGATGGCGCACCGGCACGCGTGTTCGCGCGGCAATTTCGGTGATGGACAGGCCCAGTGCCACGCGAGCCTCTTGCAGCCGTTCGCCCGCGGTTTTGGGGAAAAGAACCGCCTCGTCGCCGTTGGTTGCTTCAGTCATGGCGCTCTCCGGCACGGTAAGAAAAGGTGAGGCGTGGCTTGTCCCAAAGCACGGGCCGAGTGTCAACGGCGATGGCGCTGGCCAAGCCCCTGTTTCAGGCCAGTTCGACTTCAGGCCAGTTCGACTTCAGGCCAGTTCGACCAGATGATCGCGCGCCCATTCGGCAAGCGCTGCGCGCATGTCGCGCGGAGGGCTGGCGAGCAGCAGCGCCATGTCGTGCATCAGCTTGGCTCGGTCTAGCGAGTGGATCATCGCCTTTACCGGGCCAATTGCGGCCGGGGTGATGGACAGCCGGGTAATACCAAGCCCGATCAGCGCCATCGCCTCCATTGCCCGCCCGCCCATTTCGCCGCACACTGCCAGATCAACCCCTGCGGCGCCCGCCTGTGGCACAACACGGGCCATGAAGCGCAAAATAGCCGGGCTTAACCAGTCATAGCGCTCTGCCAGCTTGGGGTTGGCGCGGTCGGCCGCGAACAGAAATTGCGTAAGATCATTGGTGCCAATTGACAGAAAATCCAATCGGGGCAGCAAGATGTCGAGCATTTCTGCAAGGGCGGGCACTTCCAGCATAGCGCCGTAGCGGATTTTGGCGGGTAGTTTGCGGTTGTGGCTTGCAAGCCAGGTGCGCTGAGCCTCAAACAAGGTGCGCGCATCGTCAAACTCCCATGGCTCCGATATCATGGGGAACATGACGTTCAGCGTGCGTCCCGCCGCAGCCTCGATCAGCGCGCGAGCCTGCGCCTTCATCAGGCCGTGGCGCTCCAGCGACAGGCGAATGGCGCGCCAGCCCATGGCGGGGTTTTCCTCATCGGCCACATTGCCCTTCAAATAGGGCAGCGCCTTGTCGCCGCCAATGTCGACCGTGCGGAAAACCACGGGCCGCTCGCCGGCTGCGTCGAGCACATCGCGATAAAGCCGGAACTGCCGCTCGCGCTGTGGCAAGGTGGCAGATACGAGAAACTGGAACTCTGTGCGGAACAGGCCGATGCCGTCGGCCCCGGTTGCGTCCAGTGCTGCCACATCATCGCGCAGCCCGGCATTGACCATCAATGTCAGCCTTGTACCATCTTTGGAGACAGGCGGGCGGCTTTTCAGTGCGGCAAAGGCGGCCCGGCGCTTTTGGCTGACAAGCAGCTTGCCCTCAAAACCTTCCTCCATGGCAGCACTTGGGCGCACAAACATGCTGCCTGCCGTCACATCGAGCAGCAACATGTCGCCATCGGCGATTATCCGGCGGACATCGGCCACCCGGCCCAGCACCGGCACACCCATTGCGCGGGCAACGATGGTGACATGCGCTGTAAGCGAGCCTTCTTCCAGCACCACGCCTTTCAGCCGCCGCCGGTCATATTCGAGCAGTTCAGCCGGGCCCAGATTGCGGGCAACGAGAATGGAATCCTGCCGCAGCCCCATGTGCGCGGCTGTCCCCATTTGCCCCGAAACAATGCGGAGCAGCCGGTTGGACAGGTCTTCAAGATCGTGCATCCGCTCAGCGAGCAAAGGGTCGTCAATCTGCCGCATGCGCATCCGCGTGCGCTGTTGCACCCGCTCGATTGCCGCCTCGGCGGTCAGGCCGCTGTCGATCGCCTGGTTGATCCGCCGAGACCATCCCTCGTCATAGGCAAACATCTTATAGGTATCGAGCACTGCCTCATGCTCGCCGCCCACGCCGAATTCGGCCTGAGAGGCCATGCGCTCAATCTGTTCGCGCATCTTGTCAAATGCTGCATAAACGCGGTGCCGCTCGGCCTCCACATCATCGGCGACAATATGCTCAATGGTGATGCGCGGCTGATGATATACAGCAATGCCGCGCGCCATGCCATCCACCAGCCGCAAACCCGAAAGGCGCACCGCCGCGGTTGATTGGGGCCGGGTGGCCGCAGCGCCTGCTGTGTCGACAAGATCAGCGTTGTGAATAAGTTCTGACACCACCATCGCCACGGTTTGCAGCGCTTCGATCTCGATATCGTCATAGCGGCGCGACTCGACATGCTGCACGCACAGCACGCCAATGGCGCGCTCCAGCCGGATGATGGGCACGCCGGCAAAGCTGTGGAACCGCTCCTCTCCCGTTTCCGGCTTGAAGGCAAAGTCCGGGTGGGCGGCGGCCTGATCAAGGTTTAGCGTTTCGACATTTTGAGCAATGGTGCCAACCAAACCTTCGCCCAGCGCCAGCTTGGTGACATGCACCGCTGCCTGATCAAGCCCGCGCGTCGCAAACAGCTCCAGCACACCTTCGCGCAGCAGGTAGAGCGAGCATACTTCGCTGCTAAGCGCCTCGCCGATGATCTGGACGACATGGTTGAGCTTGGCCTGCGCGGTGGTGCGGGCCGCCATCACATCGTGGAGGCGCACCAGAATTTCGCGGGCAGAGGCGACAGCGGAAATGGTCATACCCCGGCGCTATCAGATTGTGACGCCAGGCGCCATTGTGTTGTAACATCTGAAATGTCTGCAAAGGCATGGGCCTGTGCGCCCATCAGCGCGAAAAACTGGGTCGGTCGATTTGGATCCGCCAGAGAAACTGTACTTGCTGGTTGGCAATGGGCCGGCCAAAGCGCTTGCCTGGCGCCATGCGCAGCAAGGGGGTGGCCTGGCGCACCGCGCGACGGATTCCGGGATAAACCGGCCACTCTTTCAGCACCTTGCACTGCATATGTGCATCAAGGGCTATGACGCACTGCATCTGCAGCTCCACCTCCAGCCGACCCTGCAACAACTCCTCGTCTAGCAGCGGAAAAAACTCCTCGTCCGTCACCTTGTGCACCCAATGAGGCGGCGTAAAGCCCGGCCCGCCAGCACCTGCGCCGGTGTCGAGGTTGAACACTGTGTCATCCTGCGCGGCTGCCAGGTCTTGGCCGGCCAAGGTGGGCGCGGGGGCGGCGGGGGCAGGCGCGCTCACGGGTGGGCGCGGAGTGGGCGGCTCAGGGCGGGGCGCAAAAGATGCGTCGTTTGGCGGGCTGGGCCGGGCAGGGGCCTGTGTACTGGCGGCCGGTTGCGGTGGGGCTGGTGGCTTGTTGTCGAGCAACAAGGTGACGACAAATGGCGTGCGGTTTGCCTCAGCGCGCTGGCCCGCCTCATGGTTCAGCAGCAGCACAGCGATGAGCAGCAGGTGGAGTAGGATGACTGCTGCCAGCACCAGTGCCCGCACCGGGGCGGCCCGCGTGCCGGGGGTGCTTGCTGCCATTGCGGGAGAGCCTGTAGCCATTCGCAGCAGCAATGCCGCCATGGCTGGCTGGTGTCGACGAAATTATGGTTGGCGCAACTGCCTGACGTTTTCTCTGGCCCGCGCCCTTACGCCGCGCGACTGGCCAGCGCGGCGGCGGCTTCACGCATTAGCTGGGTAATAATGTCGGCCACGGGCTCCTCCTTCATCACCATGCCGACGGATTGCCCGGCCATTAGCGAGCCATGCTCGACATCACCGTCGATTACCGCGCGGCGCAAGGCACCTGCCCAATAATGTTCGATCTGGAGCTGCGCCTCGCCCATGGTGATGGTGCCCGCGTCAAGTGCGGCAGCAACCTCGCGCTGCTTGGCGGTGAACAGCTCTGTCCCGGCATTTTTCAACGCGCGCACGGGGATTACCGGCAGGCGCGGGTCGATTTGCACGCTGGCAACGGCATCGCGCGCGGCGGCGCGGAAAAATGCACGTTTGAAACTGGGGTGAGCGCGGCTTTCCGTCGCGCAGGCAAAGCGGGTGCCAAGCTGGACGCCAGCTGCGCCCATCTCCAGATAAGCGGCAATGGAGCAACCGCGCCCAATACCACCAGCGACAAACACAGGGACTTGGGCGGCGATTTCAGGCAGAATTTCCTGCACCAGCACGCTGGTGGAAACCGGGCCGATATGGCCACCAGCCTCCATACCCTCCACCACAAGCGCATCAACACCAGAGCGGACAAGTTTTTTTGCCAGGCTGAGCGCGGGGGCAAAGCAGATTACCCTGGCGCCGCCCGCCTTGATAGCATCGAGCGCACCGGCAGGCGGAAGCCCCCCCGCCAGTACAACATGGCTGATGCCGTGTTTGGCGCATACCGCAATCAGCTCGGCCAATTGCGGGTGCATGGTGATGAGGTTTACGCCAAATGGCTTGCCGGTCAGCGCCTTTGTCGCGGCGATTTCACCGTCGAGCAATTCAGGAGACATGGCCCCGCATGCGATCAGCCCAAAGCCGCCGGCATTGGAGGTGGCAGCAACCAGGTTGCGCTCCGACACCCACGACATGGCGCCACACATGATGGCGGTATCGCTGCCCAAAAACGCGCAGCCGCGCGCCATCAGGCCGGCAAGCCGCTCGCCGCCGATGCTCAAGCCGCGGCCTCCGCATCAAGCCCATAGGCGGTGTGGAGCACGCGCACGGCAAGCTCGGTATAGTCTTCCTCGATCAGCACGCTGACCTTGATTTCGCTCGTGGTGATGGCCTGAATGTTGATGCCGCGCGCACCAAGCGTTGTGAACATGGTAGAGGCAACGCCTGCGTGGCTGCGCATCCCCACGCCCACCACCGAGATTTTTGCCACCCGCGTGTCGTGCACCAGCGTTGCATAACCAATGGTGCTTTGCGCATTGCCAAGAACTTCAAGGCTGCGGGCAAGGTCGGCTGCGGGCACGGTGAAGGTAACATCGGTAGAGCCGGTTGAGTGCGCCACATTCTGCACGATCATGTCGACATTGATGCCGCCATCGGCCAGCGGCGCAAAGATGGAGGCCACCGCGCCCGGCTTATCGGGCACGTCGGTCAGCGTAATTTTTGCTTCGTTCTTGTCATGTGCGATGCCGGTAATGAGCTGGCGTTCCACGGTTCCCAATTCCTCTTCGCTGACGATCAGCGTGCCCGTTTCTTTATCCTCGGTATCGAGAAAGGACGAGAGCACGCGGATGCGCACATTTTCTTTCATCGCCAGCCCAACCGAGCGCGTTTGCAGCACTTTTGCCCCAACACTCGCCAGTTCCAGCATTTCTTCATAGGTAACGCGCGCCAGTTTGCGCGCCCGCGGCACAATGCGCGGGTCTGTCGTATAGACACCGTCGACATCGGTATAGATGTCGCAGCGCTGCGCCTTCATCGCCGCTGCTACCGCCACGGCTGATGTGTCAGACCCGCCCCGGCCAAGCGTTGTTACCCGCCCGCTATCGGTAACACCTTGAAAACCTGGGATAACCGCAACTTCGCCTGCTGCAAGCGCTGCATCAAGCGCTGCGGTGTCGATGATGCCGATGCGCGCTGAGCCATGGGCTGCGCTGGTGTGGATGGGCAATTGCCAGCCAAGCCAGCTCCGCGCCTTTACACCGGCTGCCTGTAGCGCAATTGCCAGCAGCCCGCTTGTCACCTGCTCGCCAGCCGCGACGACCACGTCATATTCGGCAGGATCATAAAGCGACGAGGCCTCGCGGCAAAAGCTGACCAGCCGATCGGTTTCGCCCGCCATGGCCGACACGACGACGGCGACCTCATTGCCAGCGTCCACCTCGCGCTTCACGCGCGCGGCCACATTCCTGATCCGCTCGATGCCGGCCATCGACGTGCCGCCGAACTTCATCACGATACGCGCCATAATCGGTTCGCAAAATCCTTGGGTGTAGAGGGGCGTCCTGATAAGAGCGGGTTATGGCAAACGCAAGCAAAGCTGTACGCACCGCAAATTCATCGATCGACGCCGCAGAGGCCGCGCATTTCGGCGCAATGGCCGCAGACTGGTGGGATGCCAGGGGGTCATCCGCCATGCTCCACCGGCTAAACCCGGTCAGACTTGGGTATATCCGCGCCGCGACGGACGCGCATTGGGGGCTTGATTCGGCCAGCTTTACCCCGCTTGCCGGCAAGCGCGCTGTTGATGTTGGCTGCGGGGCGGGCCTGTTGTGCGAGCCGCTCGCCCGGCTTGGCGCGGCGGTGACCGGGGTGGATGCCGCGCCGGAAAACATTGCCGTTGCCAAAGCTCATGCCAAGCAGTCTGGCCTTGAGATCGACTATCGCTGCGGCAGTGTGGAAGACATGGCGGGAGAGCGGTTTGACCTTGTAACCAGCCTTGAAGTGGTTGAGCATGTGGTTGACCCAGCCGCCTTCATCGCCGGGCTGGCCGGGTTGCTTGCGCCGGGCGGGTTGATGATAATCTCCACGCCAAACCGCACCGCCCTGTCGCGCCTGGCGTTGATCTCGCTGGCAGAAGGGCTGGGGCATATTCCGCGCGGCACGCATGATTGGGACAAGTTTTTGAAGCCGGATGAGCTGGGCGCATTGCTGGGCGCGGCCGGGCTAAAGATAATCGACACACGCGGCCTTGGCTTTTCACCGGCAAAAGGCTTTGTGATCAGCGACGATGTATCGCTCAACTATCTGCTCACCGCCGTTTTGGTTTAGGCCCGGCCCAGCCGCGGTTGCTGGCGCTCCGCCGCCGCCGGGGCGCCATTCAGGCAATGCCTGCCGCCGGCAAAATGCTCAACCCATAACATTGCGGCCGCGCAGCACGGTTGCGGAATGGCCAACCTTGGCCGCCATCGACTTGGCCTTGATGGTGTCCATCATAATCCAGTCATTGGTCACTTTGGTGGGGGTAATGGTCATCGCCATATAGCCGCGCTGGCTGGTGTCGGCCCATTTCAGCTCTGGGTTGGCGTTGACTAGCGTTGCTGCAAGCGTTGCCGGTGCCACGCTGCCCGCGCTCTCATAGCCGGGCGAGGTGACGCTGTGGCCGGCAAATTCAACGCCCGCCGCCTTGCCGCCTTGCGCAAGGTCATACGCCCAGGCATTGTGGCTATCGCCCGATATGACGACAAGGTTGGCACCCATGCTCTGGGCAGACGACAAAAACCGGTGGCGCGCGGCGGGATAACCGCCCCAGCTATCATAGTTGAACGGCAAGCCCGCTTTACCCGCAGCAATGCCCGCAAGAATATAGGTTTTTGCGCGTGGGTCGATATCAGCAGAAATCCAGGCGGCGGCGGTGGCGGGCAGGGTGGTTTCGCCCATAATCGTACCAAAGCCGACAATCTGCCACTTTTGCCCAGAGCGGACCGAGGCGCGCATGGCATGGGCCAGCCAGTCTTCCTGCTGCGAACCCATCATCGAGGCAGCAGGGTCTTGCCATGCGCCATCGCGAAACTCAGCCAGTGCCTTGCCAACGTCAAAGTTGCGGAAAAGCGGGGCGATATCGGGCTGTTTGGTGCGGCCAAGCACGCGGGTTTCGGTGCGGAACAAGGTGGCCAGCGTGCCAATGTCATACGCCTTCCACGGCTCGTCAGAAACCGGCATCCACTCCCGATAAGCCTGGATGGAGGCCGCGCGGCGGATGTTCCAGTCCCCTTCTTCGGCCTGATGGTTCTGCGCGCCGCCTTCCCAACTGTCATTGGTGGATTCATGGTCGTCCCATTGCACGATCATCGGCATCATCTGGTGCAGCGCCTGAAGATCGGGGTCGAGGCGGTAGCTGGCATAGCGCAGCCGGTAGTCGGCAAGGTGAAGTATCTCGGTTGCAGGCGCGGGGTAGCGCGCGGCAATGGCATCCTTTGCCTCGGGATATTCGCCATTTTGATATTCGTAATAATAGTCGCCCAGATGTATGGCCAGATCAATATCGCCGCGCGCAACCGCATGTGCATAGGCGTTGAAATAGCCATAGGGCATATTCGAGCACGAAAAAATTGCCGCCTTGAATGAGGCCACCGGGCCAGCGGGCAGGGTTTTTGTGCGGCCCACGGGCGAGAAACTGCCATCGGGCGCGATAAAGCGGAAATAATATGTTTTGCCCGGTGCCAGGCCGCCAACGGTAATTTTTGTCGTCCAGTCCCGCCACGGCCCGGTGATCTGCGCGCCGCCGGAAATGATGCGGGTAAAGTCGGCGCTGTCAGAAATTTCGGCGCGCACATGCGCGCTGTCGCCAGCCGCGGGCACATAGCGCGACCAAAGCAGCACCGAATCATCGCCCGGCTCGCCACTGGCAACCGAATGGGTAAAGCCGCGTGCGGCCGTGACATTGGCCACCTGCGCAAAGCCCGGCACCGCCATGGCGCCGGCGCCAAGCGCGCCGGTCATCAGCAAGGAACGGCGGTCGATCCGGATTGTCATGGCTATTCTCCCATTGCGCGCGGCATTAGTGTGTTCGCCGCTTCATGCGCGCTGGTTATAACCGCTGTATGACAGCCGTCGACCATTGTTGTTGTCTGGCCGGCCGCTGCCGGAAATGCCGGCTCACTCGCCCGGCTTCGAGGGAGCAAATCCTCCCAGGCCGCGCAGATATTGGGCGATGATGTTCACCGTAGTAATGCCAGCATGCGCGTCGACAATGGCGGTTTCCAGCTTGGGCCGGGCGCGACCGAGGCGGACATTGCCCGGCACGCCGCCACCATCGCTCCAGAAGTTGAACTTGTTCTTGCCATCGCGGTCATGGGTGAAAAACAGCGCATATCGGCCTTCATGCGGCACCTTGATGCAAATCGACACCGGGCCGCTGGCGGGCGTTTCTGCCCAAACCCGGCGGAACAACTTGCCCTGGGCAATAAGATCGCGGTCGTCCTTCAAAAAATCTTCCGTCGTTGCGGGGTATAGCTCCAGCTTCAGTCGGCCTTTGCGGTCCTTCATGCCGGTGATGTTGGCGAGAATGGCAGGGCCTTGCCCGTTATCGCAGGCTGTGTTGTCGGTGCCGAGCGAGGGGCGTGCGCTGGCGCTTTGGGGGGTAGCAAGCAACAAGGCAAGGGTCGCGCATCCAGCCGGTAATCGGATCATTCCATTGGTTCCTTGGTCAACATTTGTCCGCCGCCTGTGCCTGGCCAAAATGCGGGGCCGGTCGCAATCTGGGTACTCCAAGGCCCTTGCACCATTGGCCAGACCATAAAATTGACCAAAAAAAGGTCATTGTTCGGCAACGCGCAACGATTGCGTGTGTGGCGGGCGCGTTTGGGCCAATCGCGCGACAGGAGCAGCCACAAGCCGCCGCGATGCGCAATGCGGGATGATCAGCCTGCCGGCTTTGTCTTGTCGGGGTGTGCCGCGGCAAAAGCGGGAAGCGCGCTGGCCGCTGCATCGGCCATTAGGAGTCTTGGATAGGCGCTGAGCGGCAGATCAAACCGGCGGGCGTTATACATTTGTGGCACAAGGCAGACATCGGCAAGATTGGGCGCGGCTCCACCCAGAAACGCTCCAGTGGCCAGCGCGCGTTCATCGGCTGCAGCTATTGTTTCCAGCGCGGCAAAGCCTTGAGCGATCCAATGGCGATACCATTCATCTCTGGCGGGCTGATCTGCCCCAAACTGGGTTTCCAGCCGCTTGAGCAGGCTGGTGTTGTTCAGCGGGTGCACATCAGCCGCAATCAGCAGAGCCTGAGCAAGCACGTGCGCGCGCGCCACCGGGTCTGCGGGGAGCAGCGGTGGTAGGGGGCAGCACGCCTCCAGATAATCGATAATCGCCAGGCTTTGGGTCAGCGCCACGCCGTCTACCATCAGCGTGGGGACGCGGCCTTGCGGGTTGCGGGCCAAGTTGTCCGCGCCCCGCTGTTCGCCTGCAAGCAGGTCAACCGGGACAAGCCTGAAAGCAAGCCCTTTCAGGTTAAGCGCTATGCGCACCCGATAAGATGCTGACGACCGCCAATAGTCAAACAACTCCAGCTTCATGGTGCTGCCCAAGCGGCGCTTTCTTTCGGCTTTGAGCCGGAGCGGGCAGCAAGTTCGGACTCGCGCACCAGCGCGACCTTGATCATCGCAACCATCGGGTCCGCCAGCGCAAGGCCGACAATGCCAAACAAGGTGCTGGCCAGAATTTGCGAAGATAAGGTGAGCGCAGGCGGCATATCTACCGTATGTTTGGCGACCATGGGAATGACGACATAGCCATCGAAATTCTGGACAATCAAATAGGTGGCAATCGCCCAATAGCCGGTGTTGACCCCCGCGCTAAAGCCGACGGCAACCATCAAAACCCCGGTAACAATGGCGCCAACATTGGGGATGAAAGCCAGCATCCCCGCAATAATGCCTAAAAGCAGGGCCATTGGCACTCCGCCCACCCACAGCATCAGCCAGATGAGTATGCCCTCAACCAGCATCCCCAGCAAACGGCCCGCCAGCAGGCGCCGCATCGTATGGGCCATGCGCTCTACCGTAATAGCAAATTCGCCCCGCATCGCCGAGGGCACCAGCCAGCGCAGGCCGCGATCATAAAGCCGTGGCTCAATCGCCACGAACAGGCCGATTACCAGAACCATCAACAAGCTGGCCAGCGCGCCAAGCGCCGAGCCGACCGCCAGCGTCAATTGTCCAAACGAGCCAAGCCCTTGCTGCACAAGACTGTTAAGATCTGCCCGGCCCGGCATCAGCCCATGTTCAGCGGCCCATGCAACCAGCCGGCTGGCCTGCCCTTCCAGTGTGGTGCGCAATTGAGCAAACTGATCAGCTACCTGAACCCCGGTCAAATATACCGTGCTGCCGATAAAGGCGATGGTGAGCAGCACGACAATGAGCAGCCGCCAGCCGCGGGCAATAGGCAGAATCCGGCCCAGCAGGCGCACGCCGCCATCGAGCATGGAGGCAAAAACCAGCCCGCCAAAGATGATGAGCAACGGCTGAATGAGCAGCACGACAAGCGCCATGGCCGCGGCCAGACCAAGCCATACGCCAGCCCGCTTCAGCTCCTGCCGGACAATGGGGTCGCGCAATTCGTTGGGCGCTGGCCCTTCCATCAGTTCGTCTTGCTGTGCCACATTGTCCGCCATAATTTATTTCACTCGCTGCGCGTGGAGCGAGGTGCCCGCACGACCAGCGCGCAGCGACCCCCACCATGTTAGCGGGTTCCATGTTGCCTGACCGTCGAACGAATGGGTGATGAACTCAGCGCGCCCGCCCAGATTTTCCCACGGCACCGGGCCGCCAAGCCCTTTTTCCGGCTCACCGGCGGCAAAGCGGCTGTCTGCGCTCTGATCGCGATTGTCGCCCATCAAAAACACATGATTGGCGGGAATGCGTACCGGGCCGTAATTGTCGCCCGCCGAATCGGGCCGCAGGTCGATCGTGTCATATCGCCGGCCATTGGGCAGGGTTTCGGTAACCATGGGTACGTGGCACTTCACCGTGCCATCGGTGCGCTCACGCCGCGCGTTGAAGCCATAAATACCAGGATCGCAGCGGCTATATTCGTCCACCGGCAAAACGCCGTCATGCACTGGCCCGCGTTTGATGGCGACGCCGTTCAAAAACACCACGCCGCCGCGCACCTCAATCGTCTCACCGGGCAGACCAATGACGCGCTTGATATAATCCTCCGTCGAGCCGGGCGGCGACAATATTACCACATCGCCGCGTTCGGGCATCTGGCCAAACAACCGGCCCTGAATAAAAGGCAGCAGGTGGAAGGTGGGCGAGACAAACGAGTAGCCATAGGGATATTTCGTCACGACCAGATGGTCGCCAACAAGCATGGCGGGCATCATCGATTCTGAAGGGATGTAAAACGGCTTGGCAACCAGGCTGTGAAAGCCAAGTACCGCCAGCACCAGCCACAAAATGCCGCGCGCTTCGGCCCACCAGTCCGTTCCCTGGGCAAGCGGGGTGGCAGGGGCAGGCGGGGCCACTGCTTGGGCGGCTTTGGTGGATGCTTCCAACGTCATGTCTTCCTGGCTCATATTTTTTAACCGCTGCTGTCGTTGCTTGGTTCGGGCACTGCTTCGATGATGACAAAAGCCTGTGCCCAAGGGTGGTCGTCCGTCAAGGAGAGATGTATCTGCGCGCGGTGGCCAGCGGGCGTTATTGCATCGAGCCGTGCTTTGGCGCCCCCGCTGAGCGAAAGCGTCGGCGCGCCGCCTGGGGCGTTAACCACGCCGATGTCGCGCATGAAAACGCCGCGCTTAAAGCCTGTGCCCACCGCCTTGGAAAAGGCTTCCTTGGCGGCAAAGCGCTTGGCAAGCGTGCCTGCCTTGGTGAAGGGGCGCCGCGCTGCCCTTGCGCGCTCGGCATCGGTAAAAACGCGCGCTTCAAAGCGTTCGCCAAAACGCTCTATAGAGGCTTGAATGCGCTCGATATTGCACAGGTCTGATCCCAGGCCGATAATCACCGTGCCACGCCCATTTCTGCGCGCATCCGGGCAATGGCGGGGCCAAGCCCGGTAAAAATCGCCTCGCCGATGAGAAAATGGCCGATGTTCAGCTCGCGCACCTGCGCGATGGCGGCAATGGGGGCGACATTGTCAAAGGTCAGCCCGTGTCCGGCGTGCACCTCGATGCCGTTTTTGGCAGCGAGCGCGGCGGCATCGTTCAAACGGCGCAGCTCCTCGGCGCGCTCGGTGCCTGCAAGTTCGGCATAGCGGCCGGTGTGCAGTTCGACCACCGGTGCACCAAGACGCAGCGCTGCTTCAATCTGGCGCGGGTCTGGCTCAATAAACAGCGACACGCGGATGTTCGCACCGCGCAGTGCAGATACCATGGGGACAAGATGATTGTGCTGCCCGGCCGCGTCCAGCCCGCCCTCGGTCGTGCGCTCGGCGCGTTTTTCCGGTACGATACAAGCGGCGTGCGGGCGGTGCTTCAGGGCGATGGCCAGCATTTCGTCGGTCGCTGCCATCTCAAGGTTTAGCGGGATGGAAAGCGTCTCGGTTAGCCGGGCAATATCATCGTCGGTAATGTGGCGCCGGTCCTCGCGCAGATGAGCGGTGATGCCGTCCGCGCCGGCTTGTGCTGCGAGCAGGGCCGCGCGCACCGGGTCGGGCCAGGCGCTGCCGCGCGCGTTGCGCACGGTTGCCACATGGTCGATGTTTACGCCAAGGCGCAAAAGGTTGCTCAAGCCGCAAGCCCCCGGCTGCCGGGTTTAACCGCGGGCAGGGTCGCAAGTTCAGGCGGCAGCGCGTCGGCCGGGTAGGCGGGAATGTCTAGCGTGCACAGCGACACCAGTGGCACGCCAATATCTGCCCGGCCGTTGGAGCGGTCTATAAGGCAGGCAGCGCCCAGCAATTTGCCCGGATGCTCGCCAATGGCGGTGATGCACTCGCGCGAGGAAAGCCCGGTGGTGACAATGTCTTCCACCATGACGACTCGTGCTTGTGGTGGAATTTCAAAGCCGCGCCGCAACTGGAACATGCCACCCTCGCGCTCAACAAACAGGGCAAGACACCCCAGCGCTCGCGCGGTTTCATACCCTGGAATGATGCCGCCAATGGCGGGCGAGACAACCATGTCCACCTGCCCGAAAGCGGCTGTAATCTTATCCGCAAGCGCAGCGCACAGCCGCGCGGTGCGAGCCGGGTCTTGAAACACGCGCATTTTTTGCAAAAAAACCGGCGATCTCAACCCGGATGACAGGATAAAATGCCCTTCGAGCAGCGCATTTGCCGCGCGAAACTCCTCCAGAACATCGTCTTGCGTCATCTTTTTTGCCTTCAAAATTTCGCGGATACTGGCTGATTGATAGGGTTGCGCTGCCCGCTGCGCAACGCAGCACCCCAAAAAAGCAACAGATGTGCTTGAGGCAGTGGCATGTCCTGCGTATAGGCGAGTGGTCAAAAGGGGCGTATCCTCGCTCTGGCGCCTGGTCGTCGGCGCCTTGGTTCAAGGGTGACGAAATAATATGTTAAAGTTGGGGCACAGATTTGGGTTGATGACGGTGGCGATGGCGGCTGGCCTTTCGCTGGGCGGTGTTGGCCATGCAACGGTTGCGGCAACGGCGGCGCCGGTGGCGCAGGCTGCGCCGGCACCGGCCGACACGGCAAAGCCGGGCGTACCCGCAGGTGAAGCAGCGCCGGCCAAGCCCGCAGCGCTCGACCCGATGCTGGCGCTCGATGGCGGCCCGATGGTGCTGCCGGCGGCAAGCGTTGGTCAACCGGAGAATGGCAAGGTCGGCACGCAGGCGCAGGCCACGCCCACCGGGCTGAGGGCCAAGACCATGCACGACTGGGTGCTGGTGCCGGTAATTTCGGTGATCTCGGTGTTTGTGCTGCTGCTGCTCATCTGGGCGGTGTACCGCTACCGCGCCGCGGCAAATCCCGTGCCTTCAAAAACATCGCACAACACGCTGCTCGAAGTGTTGTGGACAGGTATTCCCATCATCATCCTCGCTGGCATTGCGGTGCCATCCATCGGCCTGCTCCTTGCGCAATATAAGCCTGCGCCCGCCAACGCCATCACGCTCAAGGCAATCGGCAACCAATGGTATTGGTCGTATGAGTACCCCGATAATGGCGGGTTTGAAGTTACGGCAAACATGCTGAAGGAAAAGGGCCTTGCTGCTTCGGGCGAGCGCGCGCGCGTCGATGCGGATGGCCCGGCGCTGCTGGCAACGGACAACCGCGTTGTGCTGCCCGTTGGCGTGCCGATCCGGCTTATCACGACTTCAGCCGATGTTATTCACAGCTGGGCAATTCCCGCCTTTTGGATCAAGCTTGATGCAGTTCCTGGCCGCCTGAATGAAACTAGCTTCATCATCGAAAAGCCTGGCGTTTATTTTGGCCAATGCTCGGAATTGTGCGGCGTGCGCCACGGCTTTATGCCGATTACGGTGGCGGCCGTCGACAAGGCGACGTTTGACAAATGGGTGGTGGCCAAGGGCGGTAGCGTAAAGGGCGCAGCCCCTGCGGCCCCTGCCGTTGTCGCTGCAGCCTCCACCACATCTCCTGCAACCGATGCCGCGGCTCGCGCCGCCGCCACTGCGGACAATTGATATGACCGATACTGCCATTCCCGCACAAGCCGCTGTCTTTCAGGCGCATGCGGACCATGGGCATCATCATGATGCTGACCACAAGCCCGGTTTCTTTGCGCGTTGGTTTATGTCGACCAACCATAAGGACATCGGCACGCTCTACCTCATCTTTGCGATTGTTGCGGGGATTATTGGCGGCGGAATTTCGGGGCTGATGCGGGTTGAGCTGGCGCATCCTGGCATTCAATATCTTGGCTATTGGGCAAGTTTTCTGCCCGGTGGCGAGGCTGGGCTTGATGCTTCGTTGCACTTGTGGAACGTGCTCATCACCGCGCACGGGCTGATCATGGTGTTCTTCATGGTGATGCCAGCGATGATCGGCGGTTTTGGCAACTGGTTTGTGCCTATCATGATCGGTGCGCCGGACATGGCATTTCCGCGGATGAACAATATTTCGTTCTGGTTGCTGATTCCCTCATTTGTGCTGCTGCTCGCCTCGCCATTTTTTGGCGGCGCAGGGACCGGCTGGACGGTATATGCTCCGCTGTCGACGCAAGACCCAAGCCCTGCTGTCGATATGGCGATCCTCTCGCTCCATCTGGCAGGTGCCTCATCCATTTTGGGGGCGATCAACTTCATCACCACGATTTTCAACATGCGCGCGCCTGGCATGACGCTGCACAAAATGCCGCTGTTTGTGTGGTCGGTGCTGGTGACGGCGTTTTTGCTGCTGCTGTCGCTGCCGGTGCTGGCGGCTGCTATCACCATGCTGCTGACCGACCGGAATTTCGGCACTACCTTCTTTGATCCGGCAGGCGGCGGTGACCCGGTGCTGTATCAGCATCTGTTCTGGTTCTTTGGCCATCCTGAGGTGTATATTATGATTTTGCCGGGCTTCGGCATTGTCAGCCACATCATCTCAACTTTTTCAAAAAAGCCGATCTTTGGTTATCTTGGCATGGCTTATGCCATGGTGGCGATTGGTGTTGTTGGGTTTATCGTGTGGGCGCACCACATGTTCACCACGGGCCTTAGCGTGAATGTGAAGCTGTATTTCACCGCCGCGACAATGGTGATCGCGGTGCCCACGGGCATCAAGATCTTTTCGTGGATTGCGACGATGTGGGGCGGCTCGATGACCTACAAAACGCCAATGCTGTGGGCGATCGGCTTCATTTTCATGTTCACCGTTGGCGGCGTTACCGGCGTTGTGCTCGCAAATGGCGGCATCGACGACTATATGCAGGACACATATTATGTCGTCGCGCATTTCCACTATGTGCTGTCGCTTGGTGCGGTGTTCTCGTTGTTTGCCGGATTTTACTATTGGTTCCCGAAAATGTCGGGCCGGATGTACAATGAGTTGCTCGGCCAGATCCATTTCTGGGTGTTCTTTGTCGGCGTGAACGTGCTGTTCTTCCCGATGCACTTTCTGGGACTCCAGGGCATGCCGCGCCGCATTCCCGATTACACGGGCCAGTATGAACATTACAACACGCTGGCAACACAGGGCTATATGATCATGGCAGCGGGCATGGTGGTGTTTTTTGTGAACATTGCCGTTTCGCTCGTGGCGGGCCGCAAGGCGGGAGACAGCCCATGGGGCGATGGCGCGACAACGCTTGAGTGGACATTGTCGAGCCCGCCACCCTATCATCAATTCGAGACATTGCCGGTGATTGACGCGGACGATCATCATTGATCGGCAAAGTGGCGGGGCGCGCGGTGTTCGCCCCGCCGTTGATGAACAAATGAACGCGCCTGCGCCTCGGTTTATTTCAGGGCGCGGGCAGGGATGCCAATGACCACAAGGACGATCATCAACCCTGCACTCCCGGCCGACTGGCGGGATTTTCTTGCGCTTACCAAGCCCAGGGTGATGAGTCTTGTGGTTTACACGGGGCTGTGCGGCATGCTGGTGGCGCCGGTGTCGATCGACCCGGTGCTTGGTTTTACGGCGATTTTGTGCATCGCGCTCGCGGCCGGCGCATCTGGCGCGCTCAATCAATGGTTCGAGGCTGATATTGACGCGCGGATGAAGCGTACACGCCTGCGCCCTTTGCCCGCCGGGCGGATGGGGCGCGAGTCGGCGCTGCATTTTGGCGTTGGGCTAGCAAGCTTTGCAATATTGCTGATGGGTGTTGCGGTAAATGTGCTGGCGGCGGCCATTCTTGCGGCCTCGGTGCTGTTTTATGTGTTGATTTACACAGTGTGGTTAAAGCGGCGGACCCCGCAGAACATTGTCATTGGTGGCGCGGCTGGCGCTTTCCCGCCGCTTATCGGCTGGGTCGCGGCAACGGGTAACATCTCGACGCTACCGATACTGCTGTTTTTATTAATTTTTTTGTGGACGCCGCCGCATTTTTGGGCGCTCGCGCTGTTTGTCGAGACCGATTATGCCGCCGCAGGTGTGCCGATGCTCCCCGTCATTGCGGGCGAGCGGGTTACGCGCACGCATGTGGGGCTGTACACGATACCCATGGCTGCCGTGGCTGTGGCGCCCTGGCCGCTTGGGCTTTCGGGCGAAATTTACGGGCTTGTCTCGGTGGTGGCGACGGCGTTTTTTGCCTATCTTGCCGCAGTGGTGGCAGTTCGAAAGCAGCGCGACGGCGACATGATGCGCCCTGAAAAACGGCTATTTGCTTATTCTATCGCCTATTTGTTCATATTGTTCGGCGCGCTTGTCGTTGATAAGCTGGTGATGAGCTGATGCTGCCCGATGACGAGCTGATCCGCGCCCGGCAGCGCGCGCGCGCCCGCGTTATGGCAGTGGCGCTTGGTGCGTTTGTTGCCCTCATGTTTGCTATTTCCATTGCCAAAATAAAGGCGGGTCTTGGATGAGCCGCAAATTGCCTACTGCAATTCTGGCCGGCATCGGCGTATGCTGTATGACGGGGCTTGGGTTTGCCGCTGTGCCGCTTTACCGCATTTTTTGCGAGGCAACCGGGCTGAACGGCACCACGCAGCGCGGCCTTGCAGCGCCTGGGGCGGTCAGCGCGCAGATGCAGATCAATTTCGACACCAATGTCAGCCCCAAATTGGCATGGAGTTTTCGCCCTGAAAGTCATTCTGAAACGGTGGATATCGGCGCGCGCGACCTCGCGTTCTTTGTGGCGACGAACAACAGCGATCATCCAATAACCGGGACAGCGACATTTAATGTAACGCCGGCGCAGGCTGGCAAATATTTTACGAAGATCCAGTGTTTTTGCTTTACGCAGCAAACGCTGCGGCCGCACGAAACGGTGCGCATGCCGGTGATCTTTTTTGTTGATCCCAAAATTTTGCAAGATCGCGATGCAGCCGGTGTGCGCACAATTACTCTGAGCTATACATTTTACCCTGTGGATTCCGGCAAGTCCGCAGGCTAAAGCATCAACCGACAGACTAAACGGGAAACGACGATGGCAGGCGCCAAGAACCACGATTACCATATCCTAGCACCCAGTTTCTGGCCGTTTCTCGGCTCGATGTCCGCGCTGGCCATGGCGTCTGGCGGCATCATGTGGATGCACAAGGCCGCAGGCGGCGGGCCGCTGTTTTTTGCCGGGCTTGCCGGTGTGCTGATGACGATGCTGCTGTGGTGGTCGGACGTGATCAAAGAAGCAAATAGCGGCGATCATACACCGGTGGTGCAGCTTCATTTGCGCTATGGCATGATCTTGTTCATCGCCTCGGAAGTGATGTTTTTTGTTGGCTGGTTCTGGGCGTTTTTTGATTTTTCGTTGTTTCCAGCGCCCGTTGAGGTTGTTGGCGGCGAAGTAACGCGGATTGCGCAGGAGCTAAAAACGATCGCCGGGCAGTGGCCGCCCAAGGGGATTGAGGTTATCAGCCCGTTTGGCTTTCCGCTGCTCAATACGCTCATCCTGCTCACCTCGGGTACTACGGTTACATGGGCGCACCATGCGCTTTTGCACAATGACCGCGACGGACTGAAAAAGGGCCTGTGGGCAACGATTGTGCTGGGCGCGATTTTCAGCGCAATTCAGGCCTATGAATATTCGGAAGCTCCCTTTCATTTTGCCGGACTGAACTATGGCGCGTCGTTCTTCATGGCGACGGGTTTTCACGGTTTTCACGTGTTGATTGGCACCATCTTTTTGATCATCTGCCAGATACGTGTGTATCGGGGCGATTTCACACCTCGTCAGCATTTCGGTTTTGAAGCGGCGGCCTGGTATTGGCACTTTGTCGATGTGGTGTGGTTGTTCCTGTTCGTCTCCATTTATGTCTGGGGCGGTGCGGGCGCGCCGGTTCACGGCGGTTGAGACGGTGACGGGCGCAGCACCCGCGCCTGCTGCGCTTGCTAAGGCCGCAGCGCAAGGGCTGTGCCCGCGCTGCGGCAGCAAGACATTGTTTGCCGGATGGGTGGCGTTTGCGCCAAGCTGCGCAGTGTGCGGCCTGGATTATACAGCTTTCAATGTGGGCGATGGCCCGGCGGCGCTGCTAACTCTTGTTTTGGGCGCAATCATTGTCACAATGGCGCTTGCGCTGGAAATTGCGGCGCACCCGCCTTTTTGGGTGCATATGCTGCTGTGGATTCCGGTGACGGCGGCGGGCGTTGTCGGCGCTTTGCGGGTCGCCAAGGCGGCGCTTGTCGGGCAGGAATATCGCAACGCTGCGCGTGAGGGGCGGCTAAAGCGGCCCGAAGAATGAAGCGCGTCCCCATCGTTGCAACGATTGTCGTTCTGCTCGCAGCGGGCGTTATGGTGGCGCTTGGGCTGTGGCAATTGCAGCGGCGGGCCGAAAAAACGGTGCTCGTGGCGCGCTATATTGCTCATCAAAAGTTGCCGGCTATTGTTTTTCCACAAATTCCGGTGGGTGATGCGTTGTTGTTTCGCCGCGCAACGGTTTTTTGTCTGGAGCCTTTTGACTGGAAGGTGGAAGGGGGCCGCAACGCACGCGGCGGCGTTGGCTGGCGTCAGATCGCCAGGTGCCGCACCGGGGCAGAAGGGCCCGGCGTGACGATACAAGCCGGTATGAGCGAGCGCCCCGATGCGCGCCCAACCTGGCGCGGCGGAGAGGTTGGCGGCTATATCACCCATGCGCCCGACCATGCGCCGATTGGCGCGGCACTGTTTGGCGGGGCGGCGCCCAAAACATTGATGCTCGTGGCAGATCCGCCGCTGGCTGGGCTTGGTGCCAATCCGCCTGCCGATGTTAGCGCTGTGCCCAATAACCATCTGGCCTATGCCGTGCAGTGGTTTATCTTTGCAGCGATTGCGCTGGGTGTTTATGCGCTGGCGCTGCGGCGGCGGCTTTTGGCTGGCTGACGGGGTGCTTGCGTCGCGTGTCACGCGCCGGTAACGGCTTGGTCATGCGATATGTCAGTACGCGCGGGCGCGCTCCCGCTCTCGATTTTGCAGCGGTAACGCTTGCCGGGCTCGCCAGCGATGGCGGGCTATATGTGCCGGACCATTGGCCAAGTTTTTCGGCCGCCGACATAGCGGCGATGCGCGGCCTATCCTATGTCGACACCGCCGTTCAGGTGATGGCTCCTTTTACCGAAGGGGTGATCGGGCGTGAGGAGCTGCGCACGCTGTGCACCCAGGCTTATGGCCGCTTTTCGCACGGGGGCGTGGCACCGCTCGTGCAGGTGGATGCGCAACACTGGCTGCTGGAGCTGTTCCACGGGCCGACGCTGGCCTTCAAGGATGTGGCGCTGCAACTGCTTGGTTTGTTGTTTGAGCGTTTTTTGGGCGGGGCTGAGCAGCAACTCACCATCGTCGGGGCTACGTCGGGCGATACCGGCTCGGCAGCGATTGATGCGCTTGCCGGGCGCGCGGGCGTGGATGTGTTCATGCTTCACCCCAAGGGGCGCGTGTCCGACGTGCAGCGCCGCCAGATGACGACCGTGCTCGCGCCCAACATCCACAACATTGCCATTGAGGGCAGTTTCGATGACGCGCAGGCACTAGTGAAGGCGATGTTCAACGACACGGAATTTTCGCGCCGCTTTGCGTTGTCGGCGGTGAACTCCATCAACTGGGCGCGGCTGATGGCGCAGATCGTCTATTATTTTTACGCCGGCGTCCGGCTGGGAGCGCCAGAGCGGCCTGTGGCTTTTTCGGTGCCGACAGGCAATTTTGGCGATGTGTTTGCAGGCTATGTCGCGGCTAAAATGGGCCTGCCCGTTGCGCGGCTTATTGTGGCGACCAATGTAAACGACATTCTTCACCGCGCGCTTTCCGCCGGGGATTATTCCGTGGGGAAGGTTACGCCCACGCCAAGTCCGTCGATGGATATTCAGGTAAGCAGCAATTTTGAGCGACTGTTGTTCGATCTTGCAGCGCGCGATGGCGCAGCGACAGCGCAACAGATGGCCGCCTTTGAGGCCAGTCGCGCCATGCAACTGACCGAGCAACAGCGCCAGGGCGCGGCGGCGCTTTTTTCCAGCGACCGGGTAGATATGGACGATATGGCGCTCAACATTCGCTGGGCACATGAGCATGCAGGGCAACTGATCGACCCCCATAGTGCCATTGGCCTTGCCGCGGCGCGGCGTGCGGGCATCAGCGCGGATGTGCCGGTAGTAACGCTTGCGACCGCGCATCCGGCAAAGTTTCAAGATGCAGTGGAGCGGGCAACCGGCACCCGGCCGATGGTGCCTGCGCGCATTGGCGGCCTGTTTGAGCGTGAGGAGCGCTATGCCACGCTGCCAGCGACGTTTGAGGCGATTACCGCTTATGTCGCGCAGCGCGCAACGCCGCGGACATGACGCTTGTCACCCTTACCGGAGAGCCATGGGCGGACTATGGGTTGATCGATTCCGGTCATGGCCGCAAGCTGGAGCGCTATGGTCGTTTTCGTTTCATCCGGCCCGAAGCGCAGGCGCTATGGGCGCCCGCGCGTAACGAATGGCGCGCGGACGGTGAGTTTGTACCCGGCGCGGATGAAGATGGCGGGGGCAAGTGGCACTTTGCCAACGCTGTTCCCTATGATGGCTGGCCGATGACATGGGACGATGTCCGCTTCACCGCGCAGACCACGCCGTTTCGGCATTTGGGCTTTTTTCCCGATATGGCGCCTGTCTGGAGCTGGATGCGCGAGCGCGTGAGCGCGGTGGAGGCGCCGGAATGCCTGAACCTGTTTGGCTATACCGGCGTTGGCACGTGTGCCATGGCCGCGCGCGGTGTGCGGATGGTGCATGTCGATGCGTCCAAAAAATCGGTCGAGGCAGCGCGCGGCAATGCCGTTTTGTCTGGCCTGGGCGACAAGCCGGTGCGCTGGCTGGTAGATGATTGCACCAAATTCGTTGCGCGCGAGGTGCGGCGCGGGCGGCGCTATGACGGTATTTTGCTTGATCCACCCAAATATGGCCGCGGGCCCGAGGGCGAGGTGTGGAAGCTGGAAGACGGGTTGCCCGGCCTCATTGCCGATTGCCGGCAGCTGCTTGATGATCAGTCGCGCTTTTTGTTCCTCACCGTTTATGCGGTGCGCATGTCCGCGCTCGCAATTGGCGAGTTGTTGACACAGACGCTGGGTGATCTTGGTGGCACGGTGGAGGCGGGGGAACTGGCCGTGCGGGAGGAAGCGCGCGGGCTGCTGCTGCCAACCGCCATCTGGGCGCGCTGGAGCCGATGAGTTAACTGCCCTGTGCGGCACGCATCGCGCCGCCCGCCACAAATGGTGCGCCCGCCAGCAGCATGAGCGTAACTGCGGCCAGCAGCTTTATGGCGCCAGCGCCGCCCTCAATAGACCCTGCACCAAAGATCAACAGCGGCACAGCAAGTGGCAGCATCAACAGCCCGGCAATTGCGCTTGCCCCGCGCAGGCCCGCGACAAGTGCGCTTGTTGCAACTGCCAGCGCGGCCAGGCCCGGCGTGCCGATGAGCAAACCCAACTCCACCCGCGCCAGCACGGTGGCTGGCAGGCCGAGCAGTCCGCTCGCGACAATGGCCGCCAGCATCAGCGGCGGGCCAAAACTTAGCCAGTGCGCAACGATTTTTGCCAGCGCGATTTCCGCCATGGCGATGCCGCGTGTGCCAAGCTGATCAACCACCCCATTATCAATATCAGGCGCAACCAGCCGCTCCACCGGGAGCAAGGCGGCAAGCAAGGCCGCGGCCCAAATTACCCCGCCACCAATGCGCGCAAGCAAGGCTCCGTCCGGCCCAATGCCAAAGGGAAACAGCGTGGTCGCCAGCAGGAAAAAGGCTATGGGCAGTACTGCGCCGCCGCCCGCCCAGGCGCGGCGCACGTCGCGCAGGATGAGGGCAAGGATCATTGTGGCCCTCTTGCGCCGGTGTCACTCAGGCTGAGTATGGCGGCGCCGGGCAGCGTCAGCGGTTGGTGAGTGGCAACAATAACCGCGCCGCCGCGCGCGCGGTGATCAGCGATAATCAGTTCAAGCCGGGTGATTGCGGCGCTGTCGAGCCCGCTGGCAGGCTCATCAAGCAGCCACACCGGCGCGTTTGCCACCATCAGTGGTGCCAGTGCGGCGCGGCGGCGCTGGCCGGTGGACAACAGCCGGACGGGTATGCGGGCTGCATAGGCAAGATCAAGCATGGCCAGTGCGCTTGCCACCCCGGCCTCCACTTCCGGCACCCGGTCGATCCGCGCCCAAAAGCCAAGCGCATCAGCCAGCGTCGCCTCGCTGTCAAGCGCGGCGGCCTCGGCCATCAGCCCGCGCTTGGCAGCCCCCGCCACCGTGCCCGACAATGGCCGCAACAGCCCGGCGGCAATGCGGATCAGGCTTGATTTACCCACGCCATTGGCACCGGAAATGACAAGCGCACCGCCGCTCGCCACGGCAAAGCAAATATCTGTAAACAGCAAACGCCCACCGCGCGCGCCGCTGACCCGTTCAAAAGTGATCAGCACGCCACCGCCAAACTGCACGCTGTCTGGCTGCGATTCTTTCTCAAAATTGATGCTTGCCCCGTCATTCGCCAAACCATAGGCGTTACCGGGAAGCTACGGCAAGGGAGCGTTGCGCGATGATTGAGCCACTGAGCGAGGCAGAGCGCGCCGAGGCGCTCGATGGCTTGCCCGACTGGGATTTTGACGAGGCGCGCGATGCCATTACCCGCAGCTTTGCCTTTGCAAATTTTGGCGCAGCCTTTGGCTTTATGACGCAGGTCGCCTTGCTGGCTGAAAAGGCGGATCACCACCCTGAATGGTCCAATGTGTGGAACCGGGTGGAAATTTTGCTCACCACCCATGATGCCGGCGGCCTGAGCTACCGCGACATCGAGCTTGCCGGCGCGATCGACGCACTAATCGAGGGCTAGGCCCGCTTTTTACTGGCCGGCTTTGGCGCTTGGCGGGCTTGACCGGCGGCGTAGTGCAGCGCTGCATTCAGCCCGCCCAGCGGCCCAAGTCCGGATTTTGGCCTGTCTTTCAGGCAATGTTCCATCGCCACCTGACGGCCGCATACGACCACTAGCTGCGTATGCGGCCTAAGGCATTCGATAGCATGCTCGATTAGCGGGCGACCGTGCAACATGGCATATGCCTTGTCGCTGCCAAATCGCGATGAATGCCCCCCCGCCAGCACCGCCCCAAGAATTTTTGGGCGTCGCGCAGAAATTTCAAGAGTTTCGGTCATAGCAAATCCTCCGCTCAGCCTTGCCGGCTTTATAGACTTGCTGCTGATTTTGGTCGGTTGTTTGAGTGTGAGGCGTGCATATTGAGCCCTTTATGTCGGCGTGCTTTGTGCAATTCTCCCCTTCTGCAGGCGGCGGGGCGTCTCTTTTCAGGACAGGTTTAACCATGTTGCCCGCTGGCGCAAATGGTCAACATCGCATTAACATTTGCTCATGAGCAGCATGACCGATTCCGTTTCGCCCATCTTTGTTGAGCGCCGCCGTCGCGGCCACCCGGTTCGCCGGCGCCTGCCGCGCGCGCGCGTGACAAATACTGCGCGGCGTGATGACGATCAGGATTTGAAGTTGTTTGCGCTCAGCTTCACCGCATTTTTCATCTGTATCTACACGTTGATCTGTTAATCTGCGCCGCTGCCGGGCGACTTTGCGGCTAGTCGCAGGCCAAATGCAGCTTGTGCGCCAGCCATGCTGCGAACAGGCATAATATAGCCACCAGAAACAGCAGTTGGTCGGGCGTTGCGCCAAGTGCCGTCAGCGAGATGACGATGGTGGCGCCTATCACCATCGCGCCGGAATTGACGACATTGTTGGCCGCTACGGTGCGCGCGGTTTGGTCTTTTGTTACCGTGGTGGTGAGGAAGGCATATAGCGGCACGACAAACATCCCCCCCGTAATCGCAATACCAAACAGCACCGCAATCACCACCCAGGCGCTAGGCAGCGCTGCAAATTCAGCCACGGTATATAAATGCCCGTTGATCGCCGATGGAAACTGGCGTGCGACAAAGGCGAATGCCGCCACCAACAACCCCATCGCGACGACAGAGGCGGGCGCATAGCGGGCGGAAATCTTGCCACTCAGCAGCGTGTTGATGATGACCGAGCCAATGGCGACGCCAACCGAGAATATCGCAATCGTGAGGCTGGCGACTTGTTTGTCGGCGGTGAGCATGTTTTTTACCAGCGGTGGAAACGTGATGATGAGCACCGCGCCAATCGCCCAGAAAAAGCTAATCGAGCAAATGGCGAGAAACAGCCGGCGAATGTGCATTGTCTGGCTGATGAGCTGCCATGATGAAGTGAAGGGGTTGAAATTGATGGCGACCGCCTCGCCCATGCGCGGTGCAGGCGGCACCGCGCGACCGGCTACCCAGCCGATAAGCGCGATGACCAGTACCGTAATCGCGGTTGCCTCAACCGACAGCCACCCAGCGGTTACCGTGCCCAGCAACACCGCAAGATAGGTGCCTGCTTCCACCAGCCCGGTGCCGCCCAGCACTTCACCGCTCTTCAAATGCTGTGGCAGCAGCGCATATTTGATCGGCCCGAAAAATGTCGCGTGCACACCAAGGCAAAGTACCGCGGCCAGCATCAACACAATGCCCAGTGTTTCCAGCCCGGCACGCGCGGCCATCAGCCCGGCTGCGCCTACCAGCATGATAAATATCTCCGCTGCCTTCACCAGCCGAATAATGCGCGCCTTATCGTGCCCGTCTGCCAGTTGGCCCGAAAGAGCCGAAAGCAGGAAAAATGGCAAAATCTGTAGTGCGGTTGCCAGCGCGTTAAAATTGGATTCCACCCGCGCGTCGTTAAAAACCTGATAGGTGGCAAACAGCACCATCGACGTTTTGAACAGGTTGTCGTTATAGGCACCGAGAAATTGCGTGATGAAAAGCGGCAAAAAACGGCGCTCTTTCAATAATCCGAGCGCATTCAACATGGCACGATCCGGCCCCCGATATGGCAACACAAGCCAACGCCCATAGCCGAGCGACCACCACCTCGACAACGCTAATATCAATCCAAGGCTTGCAGCGCGCAAAAGCGGGGCTAGAGCAGCATGGTAATGCTCACTTTGCCCAACCTGCTCACCCTGTCGCGGATTGTTACCGTGCCTTTGCTGGCTGCGCTTTTGTGGTGGCCGGAATGGGCGGCGGGCTATGCCATGGCGTTTGCGGTTTATTGCCTGATGGGCATTACCGATTATTTTGACGGATATCTGGCACGGGCACAGGGCACGGTATCAAAACTCGGTGTGTTTCTTGACCCTATTGCCGACAAAATCATGGTTGCCTCCGTCATCCTTATACTGGTGGCAGCAGGCAAGATTGCCGGGCTGCATGTGATTGCTGCGCTCATCATTTTGCTGCGCGAAATTGCGGTGTCGGGCCTGCGGGAGTTTTTGGCGCAATTACAGGTTTCTGTGCCGGTATCGGCGCTGGCGAAATGGAAGACGACGTTGCAGATCATAGCGCTTGGTGCATTGGTGCTCGGTGGCGCGCTGCCTCAGATGGTGTGGATTAACGCGGTTGGCCTGGCGGCGCTTTGGGCAGCAGCAGGGCTGACGGTGCTGACGGGCTGGGATTATCTGCGCGTTGGCCTTGGGCATATGGACTAGGCTGGGTGGCGCTGCGCATCCTCTATTTCGCCTGGGTCCGCGAGGCGGTGGGCATAAGCGGGGAACAGGTGGCCCCGCCCGCCGGAGTGACGACGGTCGCTGCGCTTATCGATTGGCTAAGCACGCGCAGCCCGGCGCACGCAAGCGCTTTTGCCGACCGGGCGCGGTTGCGCGCGGCTGTTGACCAGCGCTTTGTGCCGCTCGATTCTCCGCTTGGCGGCGCCCGCGAAGTGGCGATTTTTCCCCCGGTAACCGGCGGATGATCCGCATCGTCGTCAACGCCGAGCCGATAGATGTGGCGACCGAGCTGGCGCGGGTAGAAGCGCTGGGGGCGGGGGGCATTGCTACTTTTACGGGCATTGTGCGCGCTGATGACGGCGTGGCGGCGATGACGCTGGAACATTATCCCGGCGCAACCGAGGCTGCGCTTCTTGCTCTGGCGGAGCGGGCGCACGCGCGGTGGGGCCTGCTGGCGGCCAGCATTGTTCACCGTGTGGGCCGCATGGTGCCAGGAGACCGGGTGGTGCTGGTTGCCGCCGCCGCTGCTCACCGCGCCGCCGCGCTCGATGCGTGCGCTTTCCTTATCGACCGGCTGAAAACCGATGCCCCGTTTTGGAAGTGTGAGGAGCGGGCAGGGCAGGCGCGCTGGGTAGAGCCGCGCCACAGCGACGATGCAGCAGCTGCGCGCTGGGTAGCGGCAGACCCTTCACAAGCTTGATGCCGGCGACTGACGCAGAATTGCTTTGGCGTGGCGCGTCCACACCGGCTGCTTTTCAGCCACTAGCCCATGGTTTCGAGCACTTCTGCCAGCAGCTCAAAGTCCTTCTCGCGCGGCGAGGCCCGCCGCCAAACCAATGCAATGGTGCGCAATGGGTGGTCAGCATCGAGCGCGCGCGCGGTGATTTTTGTGTGAGTTAATATTCCGGCCTTGATCGCCATTTCCGGCAGAATTGTAACGCCAAGCCCATTGTCCACCATCTGGACAATCGTGTGGAGCGAGGTGCCAAGCATTGTGGCTTCTGCGCGCAGTTCTGGCCGGTTGCAGGCAGATAATGCGTGGTCCTTCAGGCAGTGCCCATCTTCCAGCAACAGCAGCCGGGTTTCATCAATATCGATCGCGCGCATGGGCAGCGCGCTTGCCGCAAGCTCATCCGACGGGGCAGCAACGAACAGCCGGTCATCGAACAGGGGCCGCGCGGTCGCTTCACCACAGGCATAGGGCAAGGCGAGCAGCACGCAATCGGTGCGGCCATGATGCAGCCCTTCGCACGCCGCCGCGCTTGGCTCCTCGCGCAGATAAAGTTTCAGATCGGGGTAATCAGCGCGCAGCCGCGGCAGAATATGCGGCAGCATGAAGGGCGCGATGGTGGGGATGACGCTCATGCGCATATCCCCTGTAAGCGGCCGCCCGGCGGCGCGTGCCAAATCGCCAAGCTCCTCGGCCTCGCGCAGCACGCGCCGCGCCTTGTCGGCAATGCGGTTGCCAAGCGGGGTGAAGCGCACAACACGCCGGGTGCGCTCCACAAGCGTGACACCAATAAGCCCTTCCAGCTCGCGAATACCGGCGGAAAGCGTTGATTGGGTTACAAAACACGTCTCCGCCGCCCGGCCAAAATGGCCGCTGTCCTGCAATGCGCACAGATATTGGAGCTGCTTTAGCGTTGGCAGATAGGTTGACATAATGATCGCCCTGTTCGATCATTCAGCAGTAGCTGATTTGTTTAATTGATCAATCGCAGAAGCAGGCACGCCGCAAAAATTGGCCCGGCCGCTTATGGAAATTGTCCACTGTCGTGCCTAAATAATGCTGCAGACACTTGAAGGAACGTGGCGATGCTGGCCCGACTGATCAACTATCTCGATTCGATCAAGGCGCGCGATCCGGCGCCACGGTCGCGGTGGGAGATTTTGCTGTACCCTGGTGTGCTTGCTTTGGCGATGCACCGGGTGGCGCACGCGCTATTTGGCGCGCGGCTGTTTTTTTTGGCGCGTTTTGTCAACCATCTGGCCCGTTTGCTCACCGCAATTGATATTCACCCCGGTGCTACCATTGGCCGCAACTTTTTTATTGACCATGGCTTCACCGTCATCGGGGAGACGGCGGAAATTGGCGATAATGTGACCATTTATCAATGTGTAACTCTGGGCGGCACCAGCCCGGACAACGGCGTTGCCGGTAAGCGCCACCCAACTTTGCTCGACGGCGTCATCATTGGTGCAGGCGCACAGGTGCTGGGGCCGATTACGGTGGGCGCGGGCGCGCGTGTCGGCGCCAATTCTGTGGTGACAAAGGATGTGGTGCCGGGCGCGGTCATGGTTGGCATTCCTGCGCGGGCAACCATGGTGGAAGGGGGGCGCAGCGATCGTTCCTTTGTCCCTTATGGTACACCGTGCAGCCAGTTGTTCGACCCGGAAACGCAGAAGATGGAACTGATGCGCTGCGAGCTTGAAACATTACGCAAGCGGCTGGACGCCATGGCCGCAGAACAGCGCGGCGGGCAAGAGGAGCAGCGCGACCGCGCCTGATGGGGACGGTTACGCCATTTCCGGTGCAGCCCTCGCGTGAGCCAGGCCAAATCGGCTTTGACCGCGTGGAATTGACCCGTATTCTTGACCTTTACGGGCGCATGGTTGCCGCTGGGCACTGGCGTGATTATGCCATGGACCTTGGGCGAGAGGCAGCGGTGTTCTGCGCCTTTCGCCGCGCAGCCGAGCGGCCGGAGATCCGCATTGAAAAGCGCCCTTCACTGCGCCAGCGGCAAGGCATGTGGGCGCTGGTTGGCGAGGCAGGCACGGTGCTGAAGCGCGGGCATGACCTTGCAGCAGTGCTCGCTCCGGTGGAACGCCGCCTGTTAAAACTCATCAGCAGCTAGGCGGGCGACCCGGCCCCACAAAAACCCGACGCGCTGTGCGACCGGGTTTTTCTTGGGGCGGCGTAGACATGAGTGGCTGGCGGTGCCGAACGCGCCAGCTTCAGGCGGGCACCGTGGTTTGCACCGGCGGCAAGCGATGCCGCACCTCGCCCAGATAGCCAACGACGATGCTACGCATCTGGTGCCAATATACCGACAGCATCAGCAGTGCCGAGCCGATGATGAAGCACGCAACCGCCGCTGTCAGCTCAACCAGCCCGCTCTTTTCCACCAGCGAATAAAGCGCATAGCCCACATAAATCAGGCCAGAAACCAGCAATGCCCGGCGATCCACCGCAAGCGCGACAAAGGCAAAGGCAAGGTAAAGCAGCAGCACAATCACCGCCGTTGCGATGCTGACATTATTGTTGAACACGCCAAGCAGGTTGAACAGCGGATGGGCAATGAGCGGCGCGGCGGCCAGGTGGAGCCAAAAGGCAACGTCTGACCGGCGGGTGCGGCGCTCCCGGTCGGACATGTCCCACCACATGGCAAGCGCAAACACGCACAACCCGACAGCGCCAATGATGATATAGTCAATCGTCCAGTTGGTGGGGAAGGCCAGGTTAGCTAACGCTACTACCATGCCCCCCAGCGCAGCAGCACCCGCCGCCACGGTTATTGGTACCATGAAGCGTTGCCAATGCGCCCAGGCGGCGCCCGCTACTACCAGCGCGGTGCCCGCGGCAACAAGGTTCCGCGTCGCAGGGGAAAGATCAACGCTCCATGCCGCCAAGATGCCTGCGGTGATGGCGATGAAACTGCCGGCAAACGCCGCCAGCAACAAGATGCTCGGCAGCGCCATGCGCCGCTTGCGGGTGAAGTATTCCGCCAGCAACCAGCTCGCCGCTGCAACGACAATGCCGCCAAGCGGCTGAAACGCCAGCCAGCCAATCTGACCAATGGCAAACAGTGCGAGGCACAAAGCTATTGACACGAAAATATCGTTGAACCCCGTCAACAGGCGGAAATGTTCTTCATCAACAGCCGGCGTCGACCGGCTGTTGGCGATGTAATTTCTGAAGGCTGCCGCCATTTGCGGGCTGAGCACGCCAGCTGTCACCGCGCCGTCAATATCGCTTTCGCTATACATTACCGTTCCTCAATTCGGTTGCGACTTCTCCATGCACAAACTGGCAATACCATATGTGTGTTGTATAGTCAATACACCTGAATGGCAGCGACAAGGCGCAAATGCCGAGGCGGCTCTGCGGCTATGCGGTCAACCGCCTTGCAGCTTGCCGAGAATGAGCATGGACTGCTCTGCCCCGGATGCGGGCACGATCTCGCCTGTACGATCGGTTATTTCGGCCCAATGTGCCGCCACGCCTTCGGGGCTGAGCGCATCGCCCGTCAGCAGCTTGCCGGGCGTGAGCGTGACATAGGCCGCCTGAAACACACCTGCCCCTGCGCCGATAATCGCGTTTGAGGGCGCATCATCCGACACAAGGTACAGCGCGGCAGGTACAACCTTTTCGGGTGCAAAAGCGGCAAAGGCTTCAGCAGGAAACAGATCTTGCGTCATGCGCGTGCCAGCGACAGGGGCAATCGTGTTTACCTTGATGTTGTTTTTGGCACCCTCAAGATACAGCGTCTTGGTTAGCCCGGCGAGGCCGAGTTTGGCCGCGCCATAATTTGCCTGGCCAAAATTGCCGAACAGTCCGGTCGACGACGCCGTCATCAGGATGCGGCCATAATTTTGTTCGCGCATCGTCTCCCACACTGCCTTGGCGCAGTTGGCCGAGCCGTTCAGGTGCACATCGACAACAAATTTGAAGTCGGCCGGCTCCATTTTGGCAAAGCTCTTGTCGCGCAGCACACCGGCATTGTTGATGAGAATATCCACCCGGCCCCAGCGCTCTTTGGCGGCGGCCACCATGGCGACCATCTGCTCATATTCGGTAACGCTGCCGCCGTTTGAAATCGCCTCGCCGCCGGCGGCCTTGATTTCTTCCACCACTTGCAGTGCCGCGTCGGAATGGCCGGTGCCGTCGCGCGATGCGCCAAGATCATTCACGACCAGCTTTGCCCCGCGCCGGGCCAGTTCCAGCGCATAGGCCCGGCCAAGCCCGCCGCCCGCTCCAGTGACAATGGCAACGCGATCGTTGAACGAGATGGTCATCTTTTTCTCCTGGCCGGTTATGGTTCGCTGGCCCGTTTAGCCATGCAAAGCCGCGATGCAAGGGCGCAAGCTTTGGTGGTGAGGCGCTTGTGCGCGGGCAGGTGGTGGACCCGCGCTGTTGCCGCTACGGCATTGGTTCAGGCGCCGGAATCCAGCGCATAGCCTGCTGAACGGACTGTGCGGATGATGTCGGGCCGGTCCCCGATGTTGATCGCCTTGCGTAGCCGACGGATATGCACGTCGACCGTGCGGGATTCGATGTCTGAATCATGCCCCCACACCGCATCGAGCAACCGCTCGCGCGAAAATACCCAGCCTGGATGCTCCAAAAAGTGCTTGAGCAGCCGAAATTCGGTTGGCCCAAGCGGCACCACCTCGCCCGAGCGGCGCACCTTGTGGCCCACGGTATCCATCTCAATATCGGCATAGGTAAGCTGCTCGCCCGCAAGCGCTGGCCGCACCCGGCGGAGAACCGCGCCCACCCGCGCGATCAGCTCGCGCGGAGAAAAGGGCTTGGTGACATAATCGTCCGCCCCGGTTTCCAGCCCGCGCACCCGGTCTTCCTCCTCGCCGCGTGCGGTGAGCATGATGATGGGGATATTGGCGGTTTCGGGCATCCGCCGCAGCCTGCGGCAAACTTCGATGCCCGAAAGCCCCTCGACCATCCAGTCGAGCAGCACAATGTCGGGCGTGGCCTCTTTGGCGAGCAGCAACGCTTCTTCGCCATCGGGGGTTTGCTGAACATCAAAATCCTCGCGTTTGAAATGCCAGACCAGCAATTCAGCGAGCGCTGCGTCATCTTCCACCAGCAACATCTTGGCGCGTGCCATTGTCTTCTCCGTTACTGCGTTGGGGCGGCGCCGCGGTCGCGCTCGCCCATATGGGTGCCGGTGGCCGCATAATAGACCATTTCGGCAACATTGGTCGCATGGTCGCCCACACGTTCCAAATTCTTGGCAATGAACAGCAAATGCGCACCCTGGCTAATGCTCGCCGGGTTTTCCATCATATAGGTTATGAGGATGCGGAACAGGCTGTTATAAAAATCATCAAGCGCGCGGTCGCTTTCCCACACCAGCACTGCGGCATCGGCATCGCGCGCGGCAAAAGCGTTGAGCACATCGTGCACCATTTTTGTCGCCATTGTCGCCATGGCGGGCAGCACCGACAGCGGCTCTGCATCGCCAAAGGCCTCAATTGCAGAAACCCGGCGCGCAATGTTTTTGGCATAATCGCCAATCCGCTCGACTACGCCGGCAATCTTCAGCGCGGCAACCACTTCGCGCAGGTCATCAGCCATGGGCGCGCGCAGTGCGATGAGCTGTACCGCCAGCCGCTCCACCTCAACTTCGATTGAATCGATCTGCTTGTCGACCGCAATGATGCGCGCGGCAGATTCCAGGTCGTGCCGCTTGAGTGCCTCCATCGCCTCGACAATCGCCTGCTCGGCCAAGCCCCCCATCTGTGCGATGAGGCCGCGCAGATGCCCAATTTCTTCGTCAAATGCTTTTACCGTGTGATCAACCACTTGGGTTCCTAAGCTGGAGTGCAAATCAGCCGTAGCGGCCGGTGATATAGTCTTTGGTGCGTTCCTGGCGCGGGTTGGTGAAAATCTCCGATGTCGAGCCATGTTCCACCAGCGTGCCGAGGTGGAAAAAGGCGGTGCGCTGCGAAACGCGGGCCGCCTGCTGCATGTTGTGCGTGACGATGACGATGGCGTAGCGGCCCTTCAGCTCGTGGATCAGCTCTTCAATTCGGGCTGTGGCAATGGGGTCAAGCGCTGAGCAGGGTTCGTCCATCAGGATGACCTCAGGATCAACGGCAATGGCACGGGCAATGCACAGCCGCTGCTGCTGCCCGCCTGAAAGCGCCGTGCCGCTGTCGGTCAGCCGGTCTTTCACCTCATCCCAAAGCCCGGCGCGCTGGAGCGATTGCTCAACCACAGCATCAAGCTGTAGCCGCGTGGCGGCAAGGCCGTGAATGCGCGGCCCATAAGCAACGTTTTCATAAATGGATTTGGGAAACGGATTGGGTTTTTGAAACACCATGCCCACGCGCGCGCGCAGCTGCACAACGTCCATGTCGGCGGCATAGATATCGTCACCATCCAGCCGGATGTCGCCATGTGTCCGCGCAGAGGGGATGGTGTCGTTCATCCGGTTCAGCGCCCGCAAAAAGGTTGATTTTCCGCACCCGGACGGGCCGATCAATGAAGTTACATTGTCCTTGTCAATGTCGATCGACACATCGTTGATCGCCTGTTTGTCGCCATAAAAAATATTGACATGCCGGGCAGTGATCTTGGCTGCAGAGGGCGGCGCTTTAGGGGAGGATTTGGTCACCAGCGTGTCTCGAATCTGTTGCGGAGGTAAATGGCCGCGCCGTTCATCGCGAGCAGCACGACGAGCAAAACGATGATCGCAGCGCTGGTTTTTTCGACAAAGCCCTGGCTCACATCGTCCGACCACAGGAATATCTGCACCGGGAGCACCGTTGCCGGATTTGTCAGCCCGCTGGGCGGCGTGGCGATAAAGGCGCGCATGCCGATCATCAGCAGCGGCGCGGTTTCTCCCAGCGCGCGCGCCATGCCAATGATGGTGCCTGTCAACATGCCGGGCAGCGCGAGCGGCAAAACATGGTGGAACACTACCTGAACCGGGCTTGCGCCAATGCCATAGGCGGCGTCGCGGATCGACGGCGGCACGCTTTTGATAGCGTTGCGCCCGGCAATGACGATGACGGGCATCGTCATCAGCGCCAGTGTCAACCCACCAACAATGGGCGAGGAGCGCGGCAGGTTCCATGTGTTGACGAACACCGCCAGCCCAAGCAGGCCAAAGATGATGGAAGGCACAGCCGCCAGATTGTTGATCGAAACCTCAACCAGGTCGGTCCAGCGGTTGCGCGGAGCATATTCTTCCAGATACAGCGCGGCGAGCACGCCAATGGGGAAGGCGAGCATCAGCGTGACGGCCATGGTCAGCAGCGACCCCATCAACGCCCCCCAAATGCCAACAATGGTGGGGTCGGTGCTGTCTGATGAAGACAGAAACGCCCAGTTCATGCGGGTGTGCAGCAGCCCGGCGGCGCGCAGCCGGGCCGCCTGCGCCTTGGCTTGCGGCGTGCCGGCGCCTTTGGCGGCAATATCAAGTGCGGTGGAGCCGGGCACCTCGATGATTGCGCGCGTACCGAGCAGGCTTGGGTCTGCTTTTAGCCGCGCTCGCACGCTGAGCCAGGCGCCATCGGACAGCAGCTCGCCGCCGCCAGGGCCAAAAGCGGTTTGCGCTGCCCGCGTCGTCAGCCCGGCGATATCTGCGCTGGCGAGCGCAAAATCCGCCCCCGGTCCGCGCAGCCGCTCCACCGTGAGCGGCAGCCGGGCATGGGCAAAGTCGACCAGCAGGCTGACCTTTGTCTGGCGAAAGCCCGATACGCCATTTGCCAGCATGGTCATGAGCAGGAACGCCAAAAACCCCGCCGACATCACCACTGCGGCCAGGCCCGCCAGCCGAAAGCGGCGCTCGGCGGCATAGCGTTTGCGCACGCGGCGCTGCATAGCGGGCGAGCGCCAGTCGGTGGGCGCCCGGTTGATCCGCAGATCAGCCGCCACAGGCAGGGATGGGCCGGCGCTATTCATAAGCCTCCCGATAGCGCTTCACCACGGTTAGCGCGACGATGTTTAGCAACAGCGTGATGACGAACAATGTCAGCCCCAGCGCAAAGGCGGCAAGCGTTTTGGGGCTGTCAAACTCGGCCTCGCCGGTCAACAGATCGACAATCTGCTTGGTCACGGTGGTGGCGCTGGCCAGCGGGTTGAGCGTGAGGGTTGCAAGGCCAGAGGCAGCCATGACGACAATCATCGTCTCGCCAATTGCCCGGCTAACAGCGAGCAACACGCCGCCGACTACGCCCGGCAGCGCAGCGGGCAGCAGCACCCGGCAGATGGTTTCGGATTTCGTCGCCCCCATTGCCAGCGAGCCGTCGCGCATGGCGGCAGGCACCGCGGCAATCGAATCATCTGCCATCGAGGAGACAAAGGGGATGATCATTACCCCCATGACCAGCCCGGCCGCCAGCGCGCTTTCGGAGCTGGCACCGCTTACCCCGGCTGCAACCGCAAGATTGCGCACCGCAGGCGCCACTGTCAGCGCGGCAAAATAACCATAGACCACGGTCGGCACACCGGCGAGCACTTCAAGCACCGGCTTCATCCACCGCCGCACGCGTGGGCCGGCATATTGGGTCAGGTAAATTGCGCTCATCAGCCCAAAGGGAATGGCAACCGCCATTGCGATGATCGCGCCGATAAAGAAGGTGCCCCAAAATAGCGGCACTGCACCAAGCGAGGCGCCGGGGTGGCGCGAATCGATTACCTGCGGGCTCCAGTGCGTGCCGGTGAGAAAGTCGAGCGCTGGCACAATCTGAAAAAACCGCCACGATTCAAAAATCAGCGAGCCGACTATGCCCAGCGTCGTCAGCACCGCAATCAACGAGGCGGCCATCAAACAGGCCATGATTATCCGCTCAATCTTGGTTCTGGCGCGAAAATCGGGCCGCAGGCGTAAATAGGCGAAAATCCCGCCACCAACCGCCAGCAGCAGCGCCAGTGTCGCACCTGCCCAGTCATAGCGGCTTTGCGCCGCAGCATAAGCCGGCGCCAGCTTTGTTGCCAGTGGGCTGAACGCCAGCTGTCGCCGGCCATTTGCCAGCGCGCGCGCCTCGGAGAGGATGGCCGCGCGCTCAAAACCCGGTGGTGGCAGAGCCGCTGCCACGGGTGCATCAAGCACCGACTGCGTCACCATTGCCGGAGTAACGCTGGCCCAGATGATGAGAAAAACCAGCACCGGCCCGATGATCCACAGCGCCACATAGGCGCTGTGGTGCGAAGGAAGCGAGCTGAACCGCCGGGTGCTGCGCCGCCGAAAGCCGATGGCGCGCACGCGCGCTACCAGCCAGCCAATCAGGCCAAGGGTTGCAACAAGGAACAGCAGCACAAGAAGGGACAAGGGTGATATGTCTCGATTATAAGATGGGCAGGGCGCACAGCGGCTCATCCACAGCGCGGGCGGTTTACTTGAGCATCTGCGCGCTCAACAAGGTGCGGTTGCGGATGGTGGCAGCAGCGGCGGTGCGGATTGCTTCGGGCGCGGCGATGAGCCCGCGTTTAACCAGCGGCCCGCCCGGCCCCCAGGATGCGGCATATTCATCGAGAAATTGCGACAGGCCCGGAATCGCCCCCAGATGGGCCACTTTGACATAGAGAAACAGCGGCCGCGCACCCGGATAGCTGCCTTGCGCGATGCTTTCATAGCTTGGCGCAACACCGCTGATGGGCAGCCCGTTCAGCGCCGCGCGGTTCTCCTCCAGGTAAGAATAGCCGAAAATGCCGATGGCATTGGGGTTGGATTGCAGCTTGCGGACAATGAGATTGTCGTTTTCTCCTGCATCGATATAGGGGCCGTCATCGCGGATACGGGTGCACAGCGCGGCATATTCATCGGGCTGGCGCTCCTTCAGCGCTGCGCTTTGCGGGGCCGACACCGCGCAGCCGCGCGCAAGAATAAGTTCAGCCAGCGCATCGCGCGTGCCGCTTGTTGCGGGCGGGCCGTAAACCTCGATAGCAATGGCGGGCAGCGCAGCGTTTATATCGTGCCAGGTTTTGGAGCGGTTGGGCCGTCCATCAGGACTGGCAGCAAGCGCGCGGTACAGATCAAGCGGGGTCAGCGCCAGCCTGGCGCCTCGTTTTGCCTCGGCAAAGGCGATGCCATCAATGCCGAGCTGAATTTCCATGATTTTGTCGACACCATGTTTGTGGCAAGCGGCAAATTCTGATGGTGTTATCCGGCGCGAGGCATTTTCGACATCGGGGTGCGCCGCGCCGACCCCGCTGCAAAACAGCTTCATGCCAGCACCAGTGCCCGTCGATTCGATAACCGGCGCCCTGATGCCGGGGGTCTTGTTGACAAACTGCTCCGCAACCAGCGCGGTAAACGGATAAATTGTTGATGAACCAACGACTTGTATCTGCTCACGTGAGCCGGCGCCACCGTCATTTGCCTGGTCGTGACAGGCGCAAAGTGCCAGAATCGCGGCCGCGATAAGCGCCATTTGGCCACGCATTACTGGTCCCTTTCAAACATAAATTGCGGTTGGACCAAAGCCGCTATCACCTTGACCCCGCCAGAAGTGTGACAATGAGATTGCAGTAATATGACAGGGCGCCGGTTTGGTGGTGACGATGGCTGACTTTGCCCGGTGCTACAGCGCGCGCGCGGCGGCGCTGGGCGGCAGCAGCACAGAAACGGTGGTGCCCTTGCCAATGGCGCTGGTAATATCGAGCCGGCCGCGGTGGCGCTCGACAATATGCTTGACGATGGCAAGGCCAAGCCCGGTGCCGCCAAGCGCGCGGCTGCGACCGGCATCTGCCCGGTAAAAACGCTCGGTGAGCCGGGGGATGTGCTCTGGCGCAATGCCTTCGCCCTCGTCCGCCACGCTGATCCGCACCATGCCGGTCTGGTCTTTCCACAACCGGGCAACGACAGGCGTGCCGGGGCGGCCATATTTCATAGCATTGCCAATGAGATTGTGGAGCATCTGGCTTAGCTGCGCGCGGTCTCCGGCAACGGTTGGCACATCGCTGGCGATGTCGGCCACAATATCTGCGCCGCGCTGGTCGGGCGTGTCGGCAAGCTCGGCATGAACTTCGGACAGCAACATTGCCAGGTCGACCGCGCTTGTCGGCAGCCGATATTTTTCCGCCTCGATGCGCGAGAGCGAGATCAGATCCTCAATCAGTCGCTGCATCCGCCGGGCTTCATCAAACATCACTTTGAGAAATCGGCTGCGCACACCGGCATCGGCACCGGCCTTGTCGTCGCCCAGCGTTTCGATAAAGCCAAGGATAGAGGCAAGCGGCGTGCGCAGTTCGTGGCTGGCATTGGCGACAAAATCCACCCGCATCCGCTCAGCCGCATAGCTGCCTGTATGGTCGATCAGATGGACAATGCGCCTCCGGTCGGGGCTGTCGGTCACCCGCATTTCCCAGCGCTGCTCAAGCGTGCCCAGCCCAACCAGGCTGATGGGCATATCGGTGGCTGTGCGCGCGCCGCTCAGCCGCTCGGCGGCGGCGGGGTGGCGAATGGCAAGGCGAACGTCTTCACCGATAATGTGCCCGCCCAGCAGCGTGCGCGCGGCAAGATTGGCCTGTTCCACCCGGCCCTCGTGCACAATCAGCACCGGCTCGACAATGCCTTCGAGCGCATCGGCAATGTTGATGGGCGCGGCCGATTTTGCCGCAGTTGCTGCCGGTGGCGGGGTCAGCCTTGCCTCTGCATCATCGCCTGAGCCAGCCGCAAGCAGCACTGCTGCTGTTCCTGCCGTCACCATAATCAGCCCGACCTGCACGTCATGGCCAATCGCCATGGCGAGCAATGCCGCCGTTACGACAAGTATGAGCGCTGCCAGGGTGCGAAGGCCAAAGGGATGAGGCATTTGCCGCCCATAGCGCAATTGGCGCGCGCGGGCGAGGTGGCGATTGCGCGAGATTGCGGGCATTTTGCGCTTATCCAAATTGACACATCTGGCGCATGCGCTGCGCGGTGCGCGCGCTTGCGTTGACTTTACGTTTATGAAAGGGCTGGTGCGGCATAAGGGGGCGGCAATGACGGATAATATCCCAAAACCGGCTAATATTCCACAACCGGCTGGCGGCGAAGCGAATGCCGTTGCCTCCCGGCGGCGGGCGCTCAGGCTGGGCGCGGTGGGTGCTGCTGCCATTGTTTCCATTCGCCCGGCACTGGCGCAGACTGCCGCCTCGGTCCTTACCTGCCAGATTCCGGTGCCCGATTCGACGCATTATGGCAGCTATATCGCGCCCGACGGCACGGTTGTGCCCGCAGGCACCGTTGGCGCTTTTCCCGCCCCGCATACGCCGCTCAAGGGTGAAGATGTGCGCCGCTCGCTGGGTGGCGCGCCGCTCCCTGGTGTCGATTCTGACCGGAGCCGGGCCTATATGCACTATATTCGCAGGCTACAGTCGGGCACTAGCGGCTTTACCTGTTTTGCCTCGTTGCAAATGCCGCGCGGCTAAGCCCAAGGTTCATTGTCATGAACCCGCGCGCTCGTTTGTATGCCTTTTTTCCCGGTCGCTGTGGTGCGACCATGCCTTTGGCTGGCGTGCAAAGTGGCGGGGCGGGCGGCCGGAGCCAGGCCCAACGCGACCGGGCCTGAGACCGTGCCGGGGCCACTATATCGCGCTGAAGCGGCCGATACGGTGGTGATCGAGCCGCTGGATGCGCTGACGCTGGTGTATCACCGGGCATCGGGCATCACCCATTTGCTTGTGTCGCCTGCGCCAGAAATTTTGGCGGCGCTTGGCCCCGATGGCGCCAGACTCGATGCGTTGTTGCACCGGCTGGAGGCCGGGTTTGCGTTGGCCGACGCAGATGCAGCGGCGCTGGCCGCGCGGCTGGAGGAGTTGGCCGCGGCCGGGTTGGTCGTGCGGGAATGAGGCATAGCCACGCTGTGCGCATCGGGCCGATTGGCTTTCGTATCGGCGCCGACTGGGCCGGGCCGGTCGACGATTTGCGCTGCCTGTATGCAGATTATCCGCGCCCATATGACGATGTGCCTGATTTTTCTGTACGATTATTTGCAGCCCGGCCGTGGCGGCGGATCATCCGCCCATCGGTAATGATCGGCGGTGATTATGTGCTGCCACAGGCCGCGCCGCTGCCCTTGTCTCAAGGGTTGCTCGCGGCGGAAATGGCGATGAACCTGCAAATGGCGCTTGGCCAGCGGCGCTATCTGCTGCTCCACGCCTCGGTGGTTGAGCGGGCGGGGCGGGCGCTCATTATGACGGGTGAATCGGGCTCGGGCAAATCGACGCTGGCGGCGCTGCTCGGCGCGCATGGGTGGCGGCTGATGGGGGATGAGTTTGCGCTGGTTGACCCGGCAACCGGGCTGCTCCACCCCTTTCCCCGGCTTGTCAGCCTGAAAAACTCAGCGATTGCGGTGGTGGAGGCGGCGTGCCCGGCGGCGCGCTTTGGCCCGTTGCTGGCCAAAACGCCCAAAGGCGCCATCCGCCACATGGTGCCGGGTGCCGACGCTATTGCCGCGATGGAGGTGCCCGCCCGGCCGGCGCTGCTGCTCTTTCCCCGTTTTGGCTTTGGTGCAGCGGTGCGCGCTGTGGCGCCGAGCGAGGTTTTTGTGCGGCTGACACAGGCCTCAACCAATTATGTAGCGATGGGAGAGCGTGGCTTTGGCGCTCTTGCCGGGCTGGTAAAATCCACGCGCGCGCACGCCATCGACTATCCCGATACCAAAGCGGCGCTCGCGCTGGTGGAGCAGCTATGGCACGCGGCGTGACGCGGGATGCGTGGTTGCTCGCGCGGGCACTGCGCGACCCGGAGCAGACAAGGGCGCTGGATTCAACCGGCTGGACCGCGCTGATCGCCATGGCGCGCGCCGAGCAGATGATCGGCACGCTCGCGCACCGGCTGAACGGCCTGCCCATGCCCGGCGCGGTTGCGGCGATTTTGGCCGATGCCATGGCCTCTGCCGCGCAAGGGCGCATCGCCGCGCTGTGGGAGGCGGAGATGGCCAGGCGGGCACTGGCGCTGCTTGGGTGCCCGGTGGTGTTGCTCAAAGGCACCGCTTTTGTCGCGGCCGGGCTTGGCGCCGGGGTGGGGCGTTCTATTGGTGATCTCGATATATTGCTCCCGCGTGATGCGCTGTGCGCGGGCGAGGCGGCGCTGCTGGCGGCAGGGTGGGAGTGGGTAAAGTCCGATGCGTATGACGATGCTTATTACCGCCAATGGATGCACGAGCTGCCCCCGCTCATCCACCGGGACCGTGACCGGATGATCGATGTGCACCACACCATTCTACCGCTCACCGCGCAGATTACGCCAGATGCGCCTGCGCTGATTGCGGCGAGCGTGCCGCTGGGCAATGGTCTGCATGTGCTGGCGCCGGCTGATATGCTGGTGCACGCAGCAGCGCATTTATTTGCCGATGGCGACCTTGCCGGGGGCATGCGCAATTTGTGGGATATTCATTGTCTTGTCGATGAATTTGGCGCTGTGGGGCTTTTGGCGCGGGCCGCGCACCATGGCCTGGCGCGCCATATGGGCCGGGCGATGCGGCTGGCCCATCACCTCTATGGCACCGATGTGCCCGGCGATTGTCGCGCGCTTGCCGGGGCCGACGCGCTGTATCTGCGCCGCCTGCTCGCGCGTGATGGCTGGGGCCGGGCAGTGCGCCCGGTGGTGCGGATGGGTTTTTACATCCGCTCGCACGCCCTGCGGATGCCGCCGGCAATGCTTGCCCGCCATTTGTGGACGAAATGGCGAAAAGGGCACACCGGCTGACCCTTCCCACCGGCCCGGCGCCGGGCTAGGCTTGGCACCATGACCATAAGGAGAGGCGCGCATGCGGCATGTCGCGGTGATCGGTTCGGGGCCGGCGGGATATTATACGGCCGAGGCGTGTCAGAAGCTGTTTGGCGATGCGGTGCGGGTCGACATTATCGACCGGCTGCCCGTGCCCTATGGCCTGATCCGTTTTGGCGTGGCGCCCGATCATCAATCGATCAAAGGCGTGTCGCGCCGGTATGAGGCGGTAGCGCTTTCTGAAAATGTGCGTTTTGTCGGCAATGTTAGCGTGGGCCGCGACATTGCGATTGCCGAGCTGCGGGCGCTGTATGACGCGGTGGTTGTTGCAACCGGTGCGCCGGTTGATCGCGCGCTTGAGGTGCCGGGAAATGATTTGCCCGGTGTGTTTGGCTCGGCCGCCTTTGTCGGCTGGTATAATGGCCACCCCGATTTTGCTGATCTTGCACCGCCGCTTGCGGTGAAGGATGTTGTTATCATCGGCATGGGCAATGTCGCGCTCGATGTGGCGCGCATTCTTGCTAAAACCGGGGCCGAGTTTGAAGGATCGGACATTGCCGCCCATGCGCTTGGCGCTCTTGCCAGTTCGGGTGTTGAGCGGATTACCCTGTTGGGGCGGCGCGGGCCGCATCAGATTGCAATGACACCAAAGGAGCTGGGCGAGCTTGGCCATCTTGCCCGCGCCACGCCGCGGGTTGACCCGGCTGATCTACCCGCAAGCGATGCCGATACGCTGCTGGAGCCGGGGCAGCGCAAATCGGTGGCGCATTTACGCGACTTTGCGCGCGGCGCAGGCGCAAAGCCGGTTACCATCGCCTTTGATTTTTTTGCCGCACCTTGTGCTATTGAAGGGGCCGGGCGGGTCGAGCGGGTGGTGGTTGAGCGCACGCATATTGACGAGGTTGGCCAGGCGGTGGGCAGCGGCGAGACCTACGTCGTGCCCGCGGGCCTTGTTGTTGCGTGTATCGGCTATCGCACGCCGCCGATTGAGGGGGTGCCCTATGATGAACAGGCCGGGCGCTTTGCCAATGAGGAAGGGCGCGTGCTGCCTGGCCTTTACGCCGTTGGCTGGGCGCGGCGCGGGCCGACAGGCACTATCGGCACCAACCGGCCCGATGGCTTTGCCGTAGCCGAACTGATTGCCGCCGATGGCGCGGGCAACAGCGGCAAGCAGGGCCGGGCCGGGCTGGATGCCATATTGTCGGCGCGGCAGGTTGACATCGTTACGTTTCGCGACTGGAAGAAGATTGAAGCAGCGGAAAAAGCACGGGCGCGAGCCGGCTCTCCGGTAGAAAAATTTACCACCATGGCCGAAATGCTCGCCGCACTTGCCGGGTAAATGGCCAGCACACAAGCGCTTGCGCAGGCGCATTCGCCTCGGTATATGCGCCGCTTCCAAGCGCAAACGGCATGGCGCACTGCCCATGTCGGGCTCCGTCGGGGAGTAGCTCAGCCTGGTAGAGCACTGCCTTCGGGAGGCAGGGGCCGGAGGTTCGAATCCTCTCTTCCCGACCATATTGCATTTCTGCAATAATCGATGGGGCATATGGCCAATGGCCGCGGCGCCATGCGCTTTCGGCGTGCGCCTGCGCTGTGCGCAAATATTTGTCGGTGGAAGCAAAAAACCCCGCCAGCCACAAGGCGGCGGGGTTTTAATGGTGGGCGTGGCAAGGATTGAACTTGCGACCCCTGCGATGTCAATGCAGTGACATGCGTCGTATTTCGGCTTATAGTTCAACGAGTTAATCATGGCAGTGGGCGCATTTGCCCAGCATTTGCCCAAATAGTTCATCGGTCGCGGCTCCTTCGATTCAGATTCGCACTTTGGTTGCGCTCGGTCAACGGCCGGGCTTGGCGACAGCAACGGATGGCGAACAGCCGAGCACAGGCAAGCGGCATATCTGCCCGGCCCGTATCGGTTTTGCATGAGCATCTCTATTTGTAATTGATCTCGCACGACGAAGCCGGTGATATGCGTTCTCGCGCCGTCGTAAGCGATTTTGTATCAGCTACAGATCGCAAGCCCCACCGACGATCTAGCGTCCACTATTGGACGATACGATTGACATTTAGTCATTTATCGTCCACATAGGGACAATGTTACTGACGCCGCTCGAATTTGCCGCTACTCTGGGCCAGCGTATCAAGGCCCGGCGGCTTGGCATGGGCTACACCCAAACTGACGCCGCCGCCCGGGCCGGCGTCGCCTATCGCACCTGGCGTCGACTGGAGAGCGAAGGCAAGGCGTCGATCGAAGACCTGGTTCGTGCAGCGATCGCGTTGCGTTGCGAGCGCGACATCGACGCGCTGTTTCCCGAGCCTGCCGCCACGTCGATGGACGCACTGCTACAACAGCAGCGAGCGGCGCAGGCCACGGCGCCTAAGCGTCGCCTGCGCGCGCCGTCATCGAAGGCATCGCCGTGAAGCTCGCGCCCGGCGCCCCACTCCAAATTGGTCTGCTGTTGAACGAAGGCGAGCCATTCTCGCCCATCGGCCGACTCGCGATGGCGGGCGGATTGGCGCAGCTGGAATGGTCAGCCGACGTGATTGACACACAACGGCGGATCGATCCGTTGCTCTACCCACCGGAACCCGGCCTGCAGGCAGCACGCGGCCGAGACTTCGACGGGTTGCACGGCTTCCTCGCCGACAGTCTGCCCGACGCCTGGGGCCGGTTGCTGATGAAGCGGCGGCTGGAGAAGCTGGGTATCCGGTCGGAGACACTGACTGCCGTCGATCAGTTGGCGCTCGTCGGCAACGGCGGCCGCGGCGCGCTGGTCTATCAGCCCGCGACCACACCAGTGGAGGACACGGGCGCCATTGATCTCGACGCGCTGGCCGAGCAATCGCAGGTTCTGCTGCTGGGCGAGGACACCGACCTCATCGACACGTTGGCTAGGCTAGGCGGCGCGTCCGGCGGCGCCCGGCCGAAGGTGAGTATCGGCATCGCCGCCGACGGCACGCTTTGCCAGAACGCCGCTGCCGACCGCCATGACGAGTGGATCGTCAAGTTCCGAGCCACGGTCGATCCGGTCGACATCGGCCCCGTCGAGGAAGCCTATGCTCGAATGGCTCGTGTCGCGGGGATCGACATGGCGCCATCGCGGCTGCTGCCGGCCAGAGACGGCTTCGGCTATTTCGCGACACGCCGGTTCGATCGCCCTTCACCCGGCCGCCGTCTGCACATGGTGTCGCTGGCGGGCGCGCTGGAGGCGCTGCCTGACGTGCCGAGCATCGATTATGATGGCCTATTACGCGCAACGGCGGCAATCACCCGCCATGCCGGCGATGTCGAGCAGGCGTTCCGCCGGATGGTGTTCAACATCCTGGCGCACAATCGCGACGATCACACCCGGCAGCATAGCTATCTAATGGGTGCCAACAGCGAATGGCGCCTTGCGCCTGCTTACGACCTGACCTTCTCCAACGGCCCCGGTGGTGAGCACTACCTCGCCGTCGAAGGCGAAGGCCGCACGCCGACCCGGGCGCAGGTCGTGACGCTGGGACGACGGCACGGCCTGTCGGATCGGACGATCGCCGAGATCATCAACGCGGTACGTGACGCGCTGGCCGACTGGCCGGTGATCGCCACGGAGCTCGGCGTGACCGCTTCACGCGCTGAGATCGACGGCCGACTTGCGCATATCGCCGCTGCGTTCGGCTGATCGGCCGAGACGACGCCACCGCGCACCGTCTTCACGGAAGCGGTCGGCCGGAACGGGCAAGCTACGCCGGCAACGGCGGCTTGGCGGACAAGCTGACATCGGCCAACCGGGCGGCCATATCTTCGCCGCGGGCCACGTCGATCGCGAACAGCTCAAGCCGGTCCTCGCTGCCGTTGATCGCATAGTCCCCGATCACGCCCTCGTCGCAGCCGGCCTCACGGTGATGAGGGTAGAGCAAAGTCAGCTTGCTGCAGCCATACAGTCGGCCATAGGCCATCATCTGATAGACATCGGCCTGCGACACGCCCTGCTTGGGATCGTCAATCCGCGCGGCGATGCGTTTCCACTTGGTGTCGATGATCTGCACGACGTCGCTATCGCGCTTGATAAGGATGTCCGGCCGCGTCTGAAACAGGCCGCGCCGCTCGTCGGTCTCGAGGCAGTAGAGCCGCCCGCCCTGGCTGACGACGCGCAGGTCGGTATCGGCGAGCGCGCGCCGGAGCATCCGCGCGACATATTCCTCGAACAGTATGTTCATCTCGAACAGCAGCGAGAAGCCGTCGCTGCCGCCCGCTGACGTTGTCTGGAAACGATCGCCCAGCAGCAGGCGCGCGAGGTTGAGCAGCTCGCGCCAGCGGACGTTGGTGCGATCCAGCGTCACCTCATCCCATCGCAGCGCCGCGACCGGCACATCGGCGATATCGGCATAGGCGAACGCCAGATCGCGCAGCCGCCGCTGGTTGTCGGTCGTGCGAGCGATGCGCGACAGCCGGGTGATCGCCGCCTTCATGATGCGGTTGAGCGCGATGTCCGGGGTCAGCGCGTCGAAGCGGCACGCCAGCCGCGACGGCTCGACCGCCAGAGCGGTGAACTGGCGCATCACATTCAACCGGCCACGCAAGGTCGGCAGGTCGTCGGCGTGCTCGACATAGCGGCGCGGCAAGCCCTGACGCACCGCGTCGACCAGCTTTTCCGAGAACAGGCGGATCAAGATTTCGAGCAGCGTCTCGCGCTGCCAGTGGAGCGCGGTGATACGCTTCACCAAGACGCTCCAGCGCGGCTCCGTCGTGACTGACACCCCCGCCATTGCGACCGTAACTTACGACACCACAGATACGCCAACGACCGAACAACAGCGGTTCAAAAACCCCTTGGGACTGGAGGTGCAGACCTACCGCGCCGATCTGGAGGTGACACAATGAAACCAATAAGCTGCCTCACGGCGATAGCATTCCTGTTGACCAGCGCACCGGCGCTACCGGCCGAAACCCCGCACCCGACGGCGCAGGACAATCGCATCCGCGAAGTGATCTACAGCGATACCCAGGTTTTTCGCATCGTTGGCGTGTTCCGCTCCGCGACCCAGATCGTGTTTTCGCCCAGCGAGCGCGTCGAGCATGTCGCACTTGGCGACACCGTATCGTGGGAAGTCGCCCCGGCAGAAAACTCGCTCTTCATCAAACCACGCGAGCTGGCAGGGGCTACCAACCTGATCGTTATCACGCGGTCCAGCACAGGCAATCGCACCTATACATTCGAGCTATCAGCGCGGCGCGGCGCCATCGGTGCGCGTTCCGCCGATACCTTCTTCAAAGTCGTGTTCCGCTATCCGCGCGAAGAAGCCGCCGCCGCGCAAGCGGCAGCGACGCAGGCCGCCTACACCCAGGCGGTTGCGCTGCAATCGGGCGCAATCCGTTCGGCGCTCGATCTCGCCGTTCTCGAAGGCAAGCGGAACTTGGGCTATTCGGTGCAAGGTTCGTCGGCGATCCAGCCTTCCGAAATCACCGATAACGGTCAGTTCACGGCACTACGATTCCCCAACCAGCGCGAACTCCCGGCATTCTTCGCGGTCAATCCCGATGGCAGCGAGAGCATAGTTCCCTTCGATGTCCGCGATGAATTTGTCGTGATCCACGGCGTCTTTGCGCAGCTCCGCTTGCGTCGCGGCAGGGAGGTTTTGTGCGTCTTCAATGAGGCTCGGGATTTCTATGGCCGTGACCCTAAGACGGGAACAGCATCCAGCATCGTCGAACGAACGCCAAGTCAGGGTAATGGGGAGCCAAAGTGATGGCCGAAATGTCAAAAGGCGAACGCGCTACCGTCGATCAAACCCCTGACCCTGACGATATTGACCGCGCACCGGCCACCGAGCGTGCCAGCAAAATGCCGTCGATCCCTGGCACAGCGATGGACCCGAAAAAGATGATCGGTTTTGCCGCCGCCGCAGGTGCCATCATGTTTACGGTGCTGGCGCTTGGCACCGGACTGACGGGCAACTCCACTCTTCCTCCGGTCAAACCCAAACCGGCACTCGAACCCGCGCAATATGATCCGGCAAGCGTCATTGCGCCGACGCTTGCGGGTGCAGCGACTGATCCAAATGCACCGATTGCCTTGGGAGAACAGATTGTCCCCGCAATTGGTGCAGGGCCTGGGCCGTCTCAGATTCCTCCGCCCGCCGCACAGCAAGCCCGCCAGCCCCAAAATCCACAAATGGCGCAAGCAGAAGCGCTACGCGAAGCGGCGCGGCGATCATCGCTGATTGCCTATGGCGGCGAACGTGACACTGGCAGCGTGGGTGTTCGATACAGCGATAATGGCGGTGCGGCGAATGCCGGACGCCAACCATCGCCTCCGGCCACCAATCTCGACACGCTCCGCCAGGCATCGGCGATCGGGCAGGCGCAGGCCCGGCCACTTCCTGATCGCAATTTCCTGATAACGGCGGGCAGTTTCATTCCCTGCGTTCTTCAATCCGCGATGGACTCAAGCCAACCCGGATATGTGAGCTGCATCGTCCCGCGAAACATCTACTCCGACAATGGCCGTGTCGTGCTGATGGAGAAAGGCACGAAAATCCTCGGCGAATATCAGGGTGGACTCAATCGCGGCCAATACCGGCTGTTCGTTTTGTGGACGCGGGCCGTTACCCCGCGAGGCATCGCTATAGATGTCGCTTCACCGGCAACCGACGCGCTTGGGCGCGGCGGCGTGGATGGGCGCGTCAACAACTTCTTCTGGCAGCGTTTCGGCACGGCCCTGCTCTTCAGCTTGGTTGAAGACGCGGCCACCGTGGGCGCGGAAGCTGTCGGCAATAGCGCCTCCAATACCACCCGTGTTCCTTCCGACGCAGCTTCAACGATCTTGCAACAGAACGGCCAGATCAAACCCGTGCTGCGCAAAAATCAGGGTGAAGATGTCGGCATTACCGTCGCCCAGGATTTCGATTTCTCGACCGTTTACGGCCTCGCTCTCAAATAATGGCGGCTCCGGGCAAAAATACCGCTGTCCTCGACAGCGTGACTGCGCCCTTACGCAAATATCTCGATGACGAGCGTGTGACCGAACTCGTCATCAACCGACCCGGCGAAGTCGGCATTGAACGCCGTGGAGGCTGGACATGGGAAAGCGAACCAAGTCTCGATTTCAAGAATCTGATGGCGTTGGCGACGGCTGCGGCGGCGTTCACTTCGCAGGACGTTACCCGCGAAAATCCCATTGTATCGACAATCTTCCCAACCGGCGAACGGGTGCAAATCATCGTGCCGCCCGTCGTCCCAGATGAAACCGTGTCGATCACCGTGCGCAAACCTTCCACAGTCACGATGACGTTGGCGGATTTTGAAGCGGCGGGTTTGTTCAAGGACACGCGCATCGCCGAAAAGCAGGTGTCGGCTCAGGAACTGGGCTTGCTCGCACTGCTCAAGGCGGGACGTCATGTTGAATTCTTCGACGGCGCAGTGAAGGCGCGGCTCAACATCCTGATCTCCGGCGCGACCGGATCGGGAAAGACCACGCTCTCTAAGGGATTGATCCAGCTCATCCCGCCAGAGGAACGGTTGCTGACGATCGAGGACACGCGCGAACTGATCGTCCCGCACAAAAATGTGGTCCACATGCTCTATGCAAAAGACGGCCAAGGCACCGCGAATGTCACGGCCAAGCATTTGCTCGAAAGCGCGCTCAGGATGCGGCCCGACCGCATCTTACTACAGGAACTGCGCGACGGGACGGCCTTTTTCTACCTGCGCAACGTGAACTCGGGCCATCCTGGCTCGATCACGACCATCCATGCAGACTCGGCGGAACTGGCGTTTGAGCAACTGACCTTGCTGGTCAAGGAAAGCGAAGGCGGCTCCGATCTGGCGCGCGGCGATATTCGCGCGCTGCTCAAAATGCTCGTCGATGTCGTCGTCCAGACCAAGAAAACCAATGGCGAATTTCGGGTGACGGAGATCTATTATGACCCAGAAAGCAGGCACCTCGCCTGAGGGTGGGGCGGCACGATATTTAATCGCCATCCCGCTCGGGGTTTTGATCGCGCTTGCCATTGCCACCATGATTGGTTGGGTAATTCTGGGCCTTCCTGTGGCAGCTTATGACCCGCTCAAGATGCCGCAGTTTTTCTGGTATTATCGCGGCGATCCCCACGTCGTGAAGGCTATGGCAGGCGGTCTGGTGGGCGGCGTCACGCTGCTTGCCGGGCTGGTCTATGCCCTTTGGTCGCGCGGCACACCACTCCACGGGGCCGCTCGTTTTGCCAATGAGCGTGAACTTAAGCGGCATGGTTTCCGCTCGGCCTTGGGAATTGTCGTTGGACGCAAAGGCGGGCGCTTCCTGACTTTTGGCGGGAATGAGCATGTCCTTGTCGAAGCGCCAACCCGTTCGGGCAAAGGCACTGGCATCGTCATTCCCAATTTGCTAACATGGCAAGGGTCGGTGGTGGTTCTCGATGTGAAGCGCGAGAATTATGACGCGACCGCAGGCTTTCGTGCGAGATGCGGGCAGGACGTATTCTTGTTCAACCCGACCGACCGAGAAGGCCGGACGGCGAGATACAATCCGCTGGCCTATATCGATCGTGACGATCCCGATGACGTGATCATTGAACTGCAAAAGATCGCGACCATGCTGTTCGTTGCGCCCGAACGCGGCGAAGCCTTTTGGGCAAATGGTGCGCGCACCGGGTTTGCCGGTGTCGGAGCCTGGCTTGCGGAAACCAGCGACGAGCCGCTGACGATGGGTGCAATCTACCGCCATCTGACGACAAGCGATGCCCGCAGTTTCTTCAAAAAGGAACTGGCCAATCCCAAACTCAACCTTTCCACGGGGTGCCGAACGGCACTGTCCGATTTTGCCGGTGGTTCGGACAACAGCTTTGCCGACATCAAGAAGACCATCACCAGCGTCCTTGGCCTTTGGCTCAATCCATTGGTCGATGCAGCAACGTCTGCGAGCGATTTCGACCTACGGAACTTGCGAAAACGCCACATTTCAATATATCTCGGCGTATCGCCCGATGAACTCGACCGGATCGCGCCGCTCTACAATCTTCTGTTCCAGCAACTGATTGACCTGAATGTCCGGGAATTGCCGAGCGAAGCGACGCCAGTTCCCGTGCTGGTCATTCTTGATGAATTTGCACGGCTTGGCCGCGCATCGGTGATCGCTAGCGCCTTTTCTTACGTCGCAGGCTACGGCATCCGTCTGCTCCCGGTGATCCAGTCTCGCTCGCAATTGCGCGGTGTTTATGGCGAGCATTTGGCCGATGAAATCGTCGCCAACTGCGGGGTTGAAGTCGCTTTCACACCCAAGGAACTTCGTGTTGCAAATGAGCTGTCGGAGCGCATCGGTTATGTCGGGCAGGAGAGTGTCACCCGGTCCCTCACGATAAACGGCTTGCTCGCCAACCGCTCGAAATCAATTTCCGAACAGCGCCGCGCCTTGCTGCTGCCCCAGGAGCTGATGCAATTTCCAACGGACAGACTGCTGCTGCTACGCGGCGGTATCCCGCCGATCATCGGCACCAAGATTTTCTATTTCAAAAGTCGTTTTTTCGGGAAGCGGGTGTTGCCTTCACCCATCGTTCCGTCCATCGAAAAACAGACCGTCGTGACAATTGCGCCAGCACAATTCCGCGACATGACCCCTGAGGAGCTGGAAGGAAACCCGGCACATCCGATAAGACCGGAAGACATCCGCACTGAAGACTATCCGAGCTTCAATGCGGATCTGCTGACCATTGACCGGAATGGAAATTCAAGTTTGCTCATAGACGAAGGCGATGAAAATGGCTGATGACCTTGAAGGAAACACGCCTTCGGGGCGCAGCCGGGCAAATGACCCGAAACAGGCGAAGCCCAAGCAGGTCACTACGAAGGCCGCTCCAGACAAACCCAAGCGCAAATCTGAACCGCCCACAATCACCGACGACCTGACCGGCAAATTTCTGCGCGTCGGTAACAAGCTCTATCGCACCTCCGACGACAAGACCCCGATTGTGCGGATTGCGGGCGACCGGCTCAAGACCAGCAATATCGACGCCCTTCCTGACATCATACGGATTGCCAAGGCGAACGGTTGGACGTCAATCAAGGTAGGTGGTGGCGACACGTTCAAGAAGGCGGCATACCTCGCCGCCGCCGCGCAAGGGCTGGCGGTCGAGAATTATAGGCCAACCAAGGTAGTCAAGGCCGAAGCCGACCGTCTCCGCGAAAGGATCGCCGAACGAGAAAAACGTCGAGAGGGTCAGAAGGCTGGCACGAAACCGCCGCAGACCGAAGGTGAACTAAGTAAGCTCAAAGCCCTCTCGGATCGATTCCTGCGCCAATCACACGCCGAGAATGCCCGTGACCCAGACCTGCGCCGCGCGCAAAGTCTGGTTGCCCAGACCATTTCGATCACCCGCGCGAAATATCCTGACGATCCGACCAAGGCATCCAAGGAGGTTGAAGCCCGACGCAACGAGGTTGCGATCCGCATCGCGAACGGTGACAAGATCGCCGTTATTCAGGTGCGGAACCAGCAAGCTCAGCGTGTTCGTGAGGTTACGCAGGAACACGTCCTGCAGCGCGATGGTAGGTCGCGCTAGTTCCAGGAAACGGCTGAAATTTTCTGGGGGGCTGGCTGTCGGCTGATGAGAGAGATGAGGTTTAACCTGCCAGTCAATTCTAAACCGCACTTGCTGCGCATGCCTCTTGTCTGCTTGAGCGTGGAATCAGCGGGCAGACGAATAGAGTCTCCCAACAGAGGTTTGGAGTGGACTAATCTCGTTCTTGGCAATAGCCTGCTCCAAGCGGCGTTTTCTTGGTGGATTCGCCAGCGGTCGCGTGGAACGCGGCTATTGTCAGAGGAACGATTGTTTTCTTTTCCGGCACGGCAAGCAATGAAAAGTAGATTTCAGCACTACGCAAGTTGAGGATGGCTCGGGACTATATGTTCGTTAGGCTACTCTCGCTCTCTAATGGTCGACGGAGATTGCCATGTCCAAGATAGCGATGGTTATTCACGGCGCTTGGCGCAACTTCAGGAGTTGGGCGGGCTTTGCCGAACGCTTGCGGTCCCGAGGCCATACCGTTATCGCACCCGACTTGCAGTTGGACGCCCGGGATCCTGCCGATCCGCTGCGTGACCATCTTCCGCGGTCGCTTTCTTGTTTCATAAGGCGTTAGCGGCTTTGTCCGTGAGATGCGAAAAGATCACGCAATGCGTCTGCGCCGCAAAGGCCGAGAGCTGAGGCAAGTCCCTGCACCTCGCAGGCGATTCAGCCGTGACGAACGAGGATTGTTCCCGGATCAGGCCGGGCGCACATCCCGCTTTGTGCCAACACTGCTGTAGGAAATGTTTATCCTGGTAGGTCCTAAACGGCAGCGGCGAAACGCGAAACGCCATTTGCAAAAGGGATTGCAGCCGCGACGCCCAACTGATAACCAAGTTGTCAGATTGGAAACAAAGTTCATGAATCATACCGCGACGGTGCTGGTTTTGGCATTGGGAGCTTCGGATTGGGGCCCGATCACCAAAACACTCACAAACCGATATAGTTATCGATTCATCGTGGCAAAATCTGCAAGCGAAGCGCGCAATGCCCTCCAGTCCGCTCAAATCGAACTCGCGGTCAGTGAAGAAAGCGCTGACAGTTCCGAAGGAATGAATTTTCTGTTGAATTTGCGCACTTCAAATCCCGATATTTTGCGCATCTATGTGGCACCGCTGGCAACAGCGGTATCAGCCGATACCGCAGCCAAAGCCGCCATCTATCAGTTTCTCCATGAACCGCTGTACCCAGACCAACTCGGGCTAGTTCTCATGCGGGCATTGGAGGCGCAAGAATTGGCGCGGCGGCATCGACTTCTCGCGCGTGAGTTCAAGGTTCAGCAGGGTCCGCTAAGTGCCAACGATCACGCATCGACACTCTTTCGCAGGCCTGAAAGCCAGCGTTTCGAAAAACTGGTTTACGCTAGTGACCGCATGGCGCAGGTCTGCAATCTGGCCGCGCAAGCCGCGCCGACGTCACTACCCATAGTGATCGAAGGCGAAACGGGAACCGGCAAAGAGCTGCTAGCCCGCGCCATCCACTATAATTCTGACCGGCGCGCGAGCCCGCTACTGGTGCAAAATTGCGGCGGGATTTCAGATGAAATGCTGCAATCGGAGCTGTTCGGACACAAGCGTGGGGCGTTCACCGGAGCAGTTGCTGATCGGCTGGGACTCTTTCGGGCAGCCGATGGCGGCACCGTATTTCTCGATGAGATATCCGAGGTGTCACCTTCGTTTCAGGTTAGCCTCCTGAGGTTCCTCCAAGAGGGCGAAGTTAAGCCAGTCGGATCAGATACAGTCATGCACTGCGACGTTCGGATTATCGCGGCGTCGAACCGACCGTTGAAAGAACTGGTTGCAAAGCGTGAATTTCGCCAGGATTTGTACTTCCGACTCAAGGGTTTCGATCTGGAAATGCCACCTCTACGCGAGCGCTCGGAAGACATTGAACCGCTAGCGGAATTTTTTGTCGGAAAGCACGCCGAAGCCACCGGCCGCAAGATTTTGGGAATCACGGCCGATGCGTTGAGCAAGCTCTCTGCCTGTGATTTCCCAGGCAATGTCCGCGAACTGGAGAATGAGATCCGCAGGATGGTCGCACTTGCAAAGGATGGCGAGTTCATAACAACGCGCAATCTATCGCCGACCATTCTGGCAGCTTCCAACCTTGCCAAAGTCCATGAAGAAACGGTAATGATACTGCCGACTGGCGTGACCCTGAAAGAACATTTCGAACATCTGGAACGGCGGATTGTGTTAAAGACGCTATTGACGCACCGGTGGAATCAAAGCCGTGCCGCAGCCGCACTTGGATTGTCACGCGTAGGGCTGGTAAATAAAATCAAACGCTATAATCTGTTGAGATCGGATCAGGGAGTCGGCAATGGCACAAACTGGCGGTGAACGGGATGGCAACCAAGTGGTGCGCTTCCCTTACTCACGAGTCCCGCCGTCTCCATCGACACAACCTGCCAAGTTTCTGGGCTATGGCGCGATGGCCCAACTGATCGGTGTCCCTGATCGTCAAACAACAGGTCATTGGTGCAGCCGCTGCTCGGGAATCTGGTACGGATATCTTCTGGAAGTATCATGTCCAGTATGCGGCAATCGCCACGGATGAGAGCCGACCGCTCTATACCTGATTATCATTTGTAAAGAAGCTATGCGCTTTTCGCTGCCTTAGACGAAACTTCGCTCCCCGTTGATTGTCCGCTTTCTCCTTGCAACCATCGCATATGCTGGCGTCTCGGAGCGTTGGCACGATATTTGCTTCGTTCGGTTTGACTGCATCATGCAGTCACCTGAACCCTCCGGCACGTGATGTTCGTGACACAAAGGAGAGGCAGGCAATGATTAGGAAGGGGAAACCAATGAGAAACGAGATCTCGCGCGCAACGTCATGTGCGTTGGCCGTGGCTGCCATGGCTCTGATGCCCGGAATTGCCAAGGCCGAAGAAGGCGACAAGAATTGGCAGGTGCGCCTGCTCGGAAGCTATGTGATAACCGAAAATGGCGCGGACCAGGTGCGCGTGAACGGCACCGCTGTCGCTGGCGCGGATTTGGCCACGTCCAATCCGGTGATCCCGGCGCTGACCGTTACAAGGTTCGTCGGTGACAATATCGGTATTGAGTTGTTCTGCTGCTTTGCGCGTGTCGATGTCGACGGGCGCGGCGCACTAGCCGGTGCCGATGTTGCACGGGCGACTTTCTTCGCCCCAGTCGTCACGGCCCAATATCGTTTTGGTCCCAGATCCGGTCCGCAACCTTATGTCGGCGCTGGCGCACAAGCATTGTTTTTCTTCAATGAGCGCGCTCGTCTCGGCGGGTTCACGCGAGCCAAAGTCAAGACCGCCTTTGGCCCGACATTACAGGCTGGCATTGACGTACCACTTGGCAACAGCTTTTTGATCAACGCTGATGTAAAGAAGAGTTTTTTCTCGACTGATGCTACGCTTACGGGCGGAAGCAGCACCGTGAATGCTGACAATATCAAACTAAGTCCGTGGATCATTAGCGCAGGCGTCGGTTTTCGGTTCTGACGGGTCGCGATGAAAACTTACTTTGCACATGTAAATCAAGTTACCAGGTCATCGGATGGGCGATGCAGCCATTGCCGCGGATTTGCAGCGATTCGCGCGAGCGGGCTTAGTCGCTTCAGTTTGGCACGGTAGTTGCACGTATAAAATTAACCTTTCGGCCAGGCGGCTCTGGTTGGAAAAATTTGGGAGAGAATATTATGCCGAATATGCTGTGGCTCCAAGGCGGAGCCTGTTCCGGGAATACGATGTCGTTTTTGAATGCTGAAGAGCCAAGCGCCTGTGATTTGGTAACCGACTTTGGCATCAACGTTCTCTGGCATCCGTCACTCGGCCTGGAACTGGGCGAAAATCTTCAAAAGATGCTGAACGGATTGGTGTCGGGCGAGATACCGCTCGATATCTTCGTGTTCGAGGGATCGGTCGTAAACGCGCCTAACGGCACAGGCCAGTGGAACCGTTTCGCCGGCCGCGCGATGAAGGATTGGGTCTCCGATCTTTGCAAGGTCGCGGGCTATGTCGTGGCGGTCGGCGATTGCGCGACTTGGGGCGGCATCCCCGCCACGGCGCCGAACCCCTCCGACAGCCAGGGTTTGCAGTTTCTGAAGCGTAGTCATGGCGGCTATTTGGGCACCGGCTATACTTCTAAGGCGGGTCTTCCCGTCATCAATGTGCCGGGTTGTCCGGCGCATCCTGACTGGATCACGCAAATCGTCGTCGCCGTCGCGACGGGCCGCGGCGGCGAGCTCACCCTTGACGAGTTCCAGCGCCCCAAAACATTCTTTACATCGTTCACGCAGACCGGTTGCACCCGCAACATGCACTTTGCTTATAAGGTGTCAGCGACCGAGTTCGGGCAGCGCAAGGGCTGCCTGTTCTATGATTTGGGCTGTCGCGGCCCGATGACGCACTCGCCTTGCAACCGCATTCTCTGGAACCGGCAGTCTTCAAAGACGCGGGCCGGGATGCCTTGCATGGGCTGCACCGAGCCGGAATTCCCCTTCTTCGATCTGGCACCCGGTACCGTGTTCAAGACGCAAACCGTTATGGGCGTACCGAAAGACATGCCGACAGGCGTCGATAAATCCGGATACATCAAGCTGACTGCGGCCGCGAAAGCTGCGTCGCCGCGTTGGGCCGAAGAGGATATCTTCGTCGTTTGATCGACCGCGCCCCGACGCCAACACCGTTGGCATAAGAACAGCATTCAAGAAAGGTTTTAGTAATGTCCGCAGCAGTTCAAACACTCGATATTTCGCCGGTTGGGCGTGTTGAAGGCGATCTCGACATTCGTGTCGACATCGAAAATGGCGTGGTCGTCAATGCCTGGGCCCAGGCTGAGATGTTCCGCGGCTTTGAAGTTATTCTCCGCGACAAGGATCCGCAGGCCGGCCTCGTCGTCACACCCCGCGCTTGCGGAATCTGTGGTGCCTCACACCTTACCTGCGCTGCGTGGGCGCTTGATACCGCCTTCAAATCCGAGGTGCCCCGCAACGCCATTCTCGCCCGCAACCTTGGGCAGATCACTGAAAGTCTGCAAAGCTTGCCGCGCCACCATTATGGCCTGTTCATGATTGATTACACGCACAAGAACTATTCGAAGTCGCGTTACTATGAAGAGGCAGTCCGGCGCTGGTCGCCCTTCACCGGCACCAATTATGAACATGGTGTCACCATTTCCGGTCGTCCGGTGGAAATCTACGCGCTTCTGGGCGGTCAATGGCCGCATTCGAGCTACATGGTGCCCGGCGGTGTGATGTGTGCGCCGACGCTAACCGATGTGACGCGTGCATGGGCGATCCTCGAGCATTTCCGCCGCAACTGGATTGAACCAATGTGGCTGGGTTGCTCGCTTGAGCGCTACGAGGAGATTCGCTCTTATGATGATTTCCTCGCATGGCTTGATGAAAAACCCGAACATGCCAATTCCGATCTGGGCATGTTTTGGCGGATGAGCCTTGATATTGGGCTGGACAAATATGGCAAAGGCCACGGAAAATTCGTGACCTGGGGTTATCTTCCCCATGAAGACAAATATAACAAGCCAACAATCGAGTCGCGGAACCGTTCACTGCGCATGAAGAGCGGCGTCTATGTGGGCGAAACCGACACCCATGCGTTGATGGAAGAGCGCTTTATCCGCGAGGACATTGATCGGGCCTGGTACGACGAGAAGAGCGGCCAGCATCCCTTTGATCGTGTCACCAAGCCTATCCAGCAAAACGACATGGACCATGATGGTCGTTATTCATGGTCCACGGCTGTGCGTCATGAAGATAATGGGCGTCTTGAGGCCGGCGCGCTTGCTCGGCAGCTGGTCAATGGTGGCAGCCACGGCGAAGATTGGCAGCACACCGATCCGCTTGTGCTTGACATGTACCGCAAGCTTGGCGGCGCAAGCGTTGCGCTTCGCCACTTCGCCCGCATGCACGAAGGCGTCAAACTCTACCGCGAAGCCGAGCATTGCTTGCGCGAATTCCGTCTTAACGATCCATGGTATGTCAAACCGACAGAACGTGACGGCCAGGGCTGGGGCGCGACGGAGGCTATCCGCGGTGCGCTTTGCCACTGGATCGAGGTTGAGAACGGCAAGATCAAGAACTATCAGATCATCGCGCCCACGACTTGGAATGTTGGACCGCGTTCCGACAGTGGAGAGCTTGGTCCGATTGAAGAGGCTTTGATCGGGACGCCTATTGCCGATACTAGCGATCCGGTCGAGGTCGGCCATGTCGCTCGTTCGTATGATTCATGTCTGGTTTGCACCGTGCACGCCCATGACGCAAAAACGGGCGAGGAGTTGGCGCGGTTCCGCACCGCGTGAACTCCAACGGCTGCATTACCTTTCGGCGCTCGCAGGTCGCGAGCGCCGGATTACTTAGCTATTTCAAGGCATGCAAAATTGACTGAAGACGAACAACAGGCGCTGCTTAGCAAAATGTCCGATATGATGGACGCTGGACTCGTGACACAAACCGAGCCCTTTCCTGAGACTGAGAAGGAATTTGCAGGCCTTCTCAACGAGCTCCGAGCGCTTGATCCAGATGACCTCGAGGGCAAGATGGTTGTCAGCGGATTTGTGAATCACCCTTATGGCCCCGATGAAGCGCGCTGTTTGGAATGCATGTATTATCTGGTGCACCGTCAATGGTGTGATTTACCGGAACTTGCAGTTCCGGTGGAGGCAAACTGGTGGTGTCGCCTCTGGCGGATTTGAGTTCGCCTGCTGGAGATGATCATGCGCGAAAACAACGACAAGGACACGCGCGAGACCATCGCGACGCTGCTTGTGTCTGGCTTTCCAACCGAAGCCTTCCCTCGCGCTGATAGCCATGAGATGATTCTGGATATTGTTGCCAGACTTCATGCACTACCAGACGATCTGGCCCAAAAACTGACGGTTGCGGGCTTTACGCCTGAGCCGGTCGATATCGACGGACTGTCGCAGTCGTGCGAAACTTGCATGTATTACCTCGTTCACCAGCGGTTCTGCGAGCTTCCCGAGTTGTTGCTGCCGGTCGAACCTGAATGGTCTTGCCGTCTTTGGCGAATTTGAGGCTTAATTTATGATCGCAGTAATTGGTTGCGGCAACTTGAACCGGCAAGATGATGGCGCTGGCATTGAGGTGATCCGACAGCTTCACAGCCGGGGTATCGCGAGTGAAACGGTTCGGCTCTTCGATGCTGGAACAGATGGAATGGCGGTCATGTTTCAAGCGCGCGGTTGTACGAAGCTTATTGTCATCGACGCATCGAGGACGGGTGTTGATAGCGGCGCAATTTATGAAGTTCCCGGCAGCGAGTTGGAGTTGCCATATAGCCCAGGCTTGAACCTCCATGATTTTCGCTGGGACGCCGCACTGCATGCTGGCCGGATGATCTTCAAGGACGAGTTCCCGAGCGATGTTAAAGTCTTCCTGATCGAAGCTGAAAGCCTTGGCCTGGGGATTGGCTTGTCTGCGTCAGTGATGATCGCCGCTTCGACCGTGGCTGATCGTGTCGAGTCGCTGGTGCGGCAGAGTCGGGACGCTGACCACACATGATCGGTTCTGCGGTTGATATTCGTATCGGCGAAGGCGGCATTTACTTGTCGGCATCCGTCTGTGAACAATATTTTGGCGGCGTCGAGGCTGTCATCCTGCTTCGCTGGGAAAACGACATTGGGATACTGCCAGTGCGCCATGCTGCAGCAGGCGGCTATTTACTGAAGCGCCGGAATCTTGCCGGTGATTGCCTGGTCTTTGCGCCAGAGTTTTTCGAGCATGTGAACCGACGCAATGCGCCCGTGGAATGTTTTGAAGCGCAGTGGGATGACGGACGCGCGGCGCTACTCGTGCGGGATTATTGTAAATGAAGTTTGCATATATACAACTTGTTTGACAGTCGTGTCTGCTGCGCTTACCTCATCTGAAAGGGTCGGATGGATTTCGAGAGAATCGATTCTTCGGCAGTTTGGGAGAGAGTTACTTGGAAGCTGATCTGGGTCGCGCTAGCGACGAGGTGCGTGCAGCAATTGCGGCTGCTGAGGAGGAAGCCACCTCCCCGGTCGAGCGCGCCGAGATGCTGATGGAAATTGCCATTGGCCTTCAGCAGCGTCCGAAGAATGCTGACCAGCTGTTGGCGGCAATCGACCTTTACGAGCGTGCGCAAACCATTTGCCCCATCGACGAGCCATTATTGATCGCCCGAATAAAAGCGCGTATGGGCACAGCTTATCTCGCTGTCCCCAGCCAGGGCCATGAATCGCTCGAACAGGCACGAGACAAGTTGGGCGAGGCAATTCCGGTCCTGACCCAGTTCGGTTCCCCTGAAGAAGTGGCCGAGGCCGAGATTAATCTGGGCCTTGCTTATCAATCCTTGGCTGGTCAGCATCGGGGCCGGATTACGGATGCCATCAGCGCCTATCAGCGAGCGCTGCGGACGTTTAACCGAGATCGCTTTCCGCAGGAATTTGCGATCCTCCAGAATAATCTGGCCACCGCATTTCTGTCGATGCCGTTTACCGACAATCGCGCAAAGATGCGCGAGGCGCTAGCTGTGCAAGCGTTCGAGGAAGGGTTGCGCAGTGTAAACCTTGTCGATCATCCGGTTGAATATGCCATGTTGCAGAACAATCTCGGTAACGCTTTGCAATATGCATCGTCCAGCCACACTATCGAGAATAATCTAAGAGCGCTTGAAGCCTATGATGAGGCTTTGCGCGTGCGGACTGCTGAGGCGATGCCGCTTGAATACGCTAATACTGTATCCAACAAGGCCAATTGCCTTTGGAATTTGCCTGATAATCCGGAGTTTCCCGATAACGGGAACCGTGCAAACCTGATCGCAGCGAGAGATTACTATCGGCAGTCCCGCGAAATTTTCGCCCGGAGCGGCGAAGTGGACAAGGCCCGGATCGTTGCCGAAGCTTGCGAGCAGATCGACCGCGAGCTTCTTTCGGCACCACCTACAAATGGCGCTAGTCATGTTGGCACGTTGCTCGCCACAAGCAAATTAAACTGATTTAGAAAACGAAAGGACGGAAAATAATGGGAACTGAATCGTTAGCTTTGGTGACTGCCATAGCTCTTATAGTTGGCCTTGTCGCATCGGCTGGCGGTGGAGTGTTCGGTGGAATACTTACAGGAGGCAAGCATATCGGTTATGGCATCGCTTCCATGATGGGTGGATTTTACGGTGTTATTGGCGGTGGTGCAGGCGTTGTCCTGGGTCTTGCAATTTGTCTTTTGATTGGAGGACTTGTCTGATGTTGGATATGGTTCGCAGCTCAGTTGTGCTCTTCTTTCAGGGAAAGCTGTTTCATGAAACGGGCAAAGTTGTGCGACTGGGAGCAATCTGTGCTGGCCTAAGCGCACTCATCATTGTTGTTCTTGCTCAATTTGGTGTGCCGTGGATCGCCGCTGCTGCCGTTGGCGGTTTTGCTGGTGGCGCATTGCAGCCTTATCTGTTCAAAAATTTGCGGTATCGTTGAGCGCCCAGTGGTGATCACCGAGCTTCCGCCTGTGACAAAGCGAAATACGCTTGCAGGGTTTGCAAACGACATTGATCGGTTGGAAACCCTGTTCGAAACATGGGAGGACGAACGCCGAAAAGCGGTAACTGCCTATCGGCACGCAATCGAGGACTTGCAAGCCGAGGCATTCCGTCGGCTGCTTCGCGTGCTAAAGGCTGAACCTTCGGCCCAACAATTGTTGAAAGAGGCGGCGGCGGATGAGGTCGTCTATGCCGTGTTGCGCCATCATCAGATACTGAAGGCAAGTCTCAGCGAACGGGTCGAGGAGGCGCTCGACGGGGTGCGCCCGATGCTTGCGAGCCACGGCGGGAACGTTGAACTTGTCAGTGTTAATCCACCGGCAATTGAAGTGCGGTTCGTCGGTGCTTGTGACGGTTGCCCGGCATCGGCCCTGACGTTTCACGCCGGGGTAAAGAAAGCGATTGAAAGCGCCTGTCCGGAAATCACCGATATTCTGCAAGTCAAAGGGTCCGGAGGCGGCAAGAAGAACGATGCCGTGCGTTTCATCAGCCCCTTTGCCGATGACACCGAGGATAATTGGCATAGCGTCGGTCTGCTCGAGACGATCCCGCAAGGGGACATCATCACGCGAGAAATTGACGGCAAATCGGTGCTTCTCTCACGGCAGGGGGCGATCGTATCCTGCTTTCACAATGCCTGCGCTCACCTGGGCCTTGAAATTGATGCAGGTGAAGTGTGTGATGGAATCATCACATGCCCATGGCACGGCTTTCAATATGATCTGGCAACCGGAGAATGCCTGACAGCGCCCGAAGTACAATTACAACCACATGCCGTGCGCGTGATCGGGGATCAGGTCGAAGTCAGGCTGACATCATGACGATTGTCACGCTTCGTGCATCGCTTCACGCGCCGATGCCCGCGCCGCCGCCAGTGGCAGCGCTACCACTTCTCGATGCGTCCGGAGCTGGTATCGTTCTCGGTGACTTCATCGGTGATGATGGCCTGCCGGCACCGCTGGTTCCGACTGCATCTGCCCTGTTTGGCCCGCGTGGCGTCTGCTTTGCCGGCCCTGATGGCCCGTTCTTCGTGTCTGATACCGGCCATCACCGTCTGCTCGGATGGAGCCGAGTCCCGACGCAGGACAACCAACCCGCTGACATTGTTATTGGCCAACCAGATTTCACATCCGAAGGTCGAAATGCGAAAAGCGACATCGGGCCTGCGACGTTGAACATGCCGACGGGTCTTGCATCCGATGGTGTTCGTCTTGCTGTAGCCGACGCCTGGAACCATCGCGTGCTCATTTGGCACAGGATTCCAACCGACAGCAATCAACCGGCTGACCTTGTTCTGGGCCAGGCCGACTTTGTTTCTGGGCAGGCAAATCGCGGGATGCCGCTGCCAGGACCGGAAACGTTGAACTGGTGCTACGGCGTCACCATTGCAGAAAACAAACTTTATATCGCGGACACGGGTAATCGCCGCGTGCTGGTCTGGAATTCATTTCCAGATGCAAATGGCCAACCCGCCGATCTGGTTCTGGGCCAAGCCGACATGATAACCCGCGACGATAACGCAGGCGTCGATACGACCAGTATCGGCATGCGCTGGCCCCATGCGGTGGTGGTACACGACGGCAAGGTGCTGGTTGCTGATGCTGGCAACAACCGCATCATGGCCTGGAACGCTCAGCCCAATGCCGATGGCGCCATGGCGAGCTTTGTGCTCGGCCAAACCAGTTTTGAGGCGAATAGCCACAACCGGGGCGGCTATCATCCCAACGAACGGTCGTTGCAGATGCCCTACGGGCTGGCGGTTCTCGATGGAGGCCTGATCTGCGCCGATACCGCAAATTCCCGACTGGTTGGCTATGAGCTCGATAATATCGACATGGATAGGTCAGCTGTTCGTCTGTCCGGCCAGCACGGATTTCAGAAAAAGGGAGACAATCGCTGGCGCTTTGCAACGCGCGACAGTTTGTGCTGGCCGTTCGCTTTGGCGGTTCAGGGCCAATTGGTCGCAGTCGCCGACACGGGCAATAATCGCGTGATGTTTTGGGAAAAAGCGTGATGGCCAGCGCGACCACCTATGAAAGCGGTCTTATTGACAAGGTCGAGATCAGGGTGCGCGGGCGCGTGCAAGGGGTTGGCTTCCGCCCGACGGTTTGGCGCTATGCCCGGGATCTCAATCTCGACGGGGAGGTGCTGAACGATGGTGAGGGTGTCCTGATCCGCGCTGCTGGCGATGCAAACGCCGTTGTCGATTTTATCGCCCGTTTGCGGGCGGAGCCGCCGCCGCTTGCGGTGATCAGCGATATTGCAGTTTCGCCATATGGTGGTGAGTGCGGCCAGGGCTTCACCATCGTGGAAAGCCAATGCGGCGATGCACGCACTGAGATCGCTCCAGACGCCGTAATCTGCGAGGAATGTACACGTGAAGTGCTTGACCCGTTTTCCCGGCGGTTCCGCTATCCGTTCACCAACTGCACGCATTGCGGACCGCGCATTACGATCGTGCGCGCAGTACCGTACGACCGCGTTTCGACGACCATGGCCCCCTTCCAGCTTTGCCCCGACTGTTCGGCCGAATACACCAACCCGGAGGATCGCCGTTTTCACGCCGAGCCTATTGCCTGCCATGCTTGTGGCCCTCGGGCGCGGCTGATCCGCTTTGACGGCAGGGCGGTAACCGCGGACCAGCATTCGATGCTTGACGATGTCGATGCTGCAATGAGCGTGATCCAAAAAGGCGAAATTGTTGCGATAAAGGCGCTGGGAGGCTTTCAGCTCGCCTGCGATGCCACCAAGCCGGACGTGGTCGCGCGGTTGCGTTTCCTCAAGCACCGCGAAGCGAAACCATTCGCGCTGATGGCACGCGATCTGGAGACGATACGCAACTATTGCTCGGTGTCTGACACCGAAGAGCGCCTGCTGACCGCACCAGAATCTCCCATCGTGCTGCTCGATGCAGATGGTCCGGTCAAACTGCCGGATGGAGTCGCGCCAGGAATGTGCACGCTTGGCTTCATGTTGCCGTCCACGCCGATGCATGTCTTGATGTTCCGGCGAATGGCGCGCCCTGTGGTGATGACGAGTGGAAACCTGTCTGATGAGCCGCAAGTGATCACTGACGATGATGCCGCAAACAGGCTCGGCTCGATCGCATCCTATGCCTTGATCCACAATCGAGAGATCGCGAACCGGGTGGACGATTCGGTTGTGCGTGAAATTGCCGGACATGGCAGGGTTTTGCGTCGCGCACGCGGCTTTGCGCCATCGGCATTGCCGCTCCCGCCGGGCTTTGAACAGGCGCCTGAAACCCTTGCCTTCGGCCCGCAGATGAAGGCGACGTTTTGTCTAATAACACAAGGCCGGGCTGTGATGTCGCAGCATCAAGGCGATCTTGATGATACGGCGACATGGGACGATTATCTAAAGAACCTCGAACTCTATACCGCGATGTATGGCCACAAGCCGACTGTATTGGCGTGTGATCGGCATCCTGAGTATTTTTCGACCAAGCATGCCATTGCTGATGGCAGGGCGAAAAATTTGCCATTGGCCCAAGTTCAGCATCATCATGCTCATATCGCCTCCTGCCTCGCCGAAAATGGCAGGCCGCTGGGCGCTCCATCCGTGCTCGGCATCGCGCTTGATGGTCTTGGCTATGGTGCCGATGGCACGATCTGGGGCGGCGAGTTCTTGCTGTGTGACTATCTCGGCTATGAACGGCTGGCCTGCCTGAAGCCAGTCGCAATGCCGGGGGGCGATGCAGCAGCACGCGAGCCATGGCGTAATCTGTATGCGCATCTCGTGGCCGAGCTCGGCTGGACAGGTTTTGCCATGAACTTTCGCGAGTTGGACCTGTTCGAAAAACTTTCGGCGAAACCGTGTGCCACGCTAGATGCCATGATCGCTGGTCAGACCAACGCGCCGCTTGCGTCTTCATGCGGGCGGCTGTTCGACGCAGTGGCGGCAGCGCTTGGTTTGTGTTTCGAACGGCAGAGCTACGAAGGCGAGGCAGCAGCGCGGCTTGAAGCGATCGTTTGTCAGAAGACGTTGCGCGAAGAAGATGACCGGCTGGCTTACACCATGCCTATTCCGAATCTGCGCGCCACGGGCATGCCTTATATCGAGCCGCTTGGTCTGTGGCATTCATTGCTCGGTGATCTGATAGTGGGCACCGATAAATCGGTTATTGCTGCCCGTTTCCACAAGGGTCTGGCGAAAGCGATAGCCGCCATGGCTGGCAAACTCGCCGGTCTGGACGAAGAAGAAGCGGTTGAACTCCGGTTTGACACGGTCGCGCTTTCAGGTGGCTGCTTCCAAAATCGGGTTCTGTTCGAAGAAACTGTTCACAGGCTTGAAGCGCGAAACTTCAAAGTGCTCAGCCACAGCGTTGTCCCCGCCAATGATGGCGGTATCGCACTTGGTCAAGCAGCAGTCGCAGCGGCCTGCGCGATTGCGACCCAGAAAATCAAATCAAGGGAGGCTCAACCATGTGCTTAGGCATTCCAGGGCAGATCGTGCAGATCGACGATCCCGTGAAAAAGCTTGCAACAGTAGACGTCAGCGGGGTGCGTCGCCAAGTCAATATCGCTTGCATCGTCAATGAGGAGCATTCGGTCGAGTCGTGCGTCGGCGATTGGGTTCTGGTCCATGTCGGCTTTGCGATGAGTCGCATCAATGAAAAAGAAGCAGCTGAAACGTTGAAAATCCTGATCGAAATGGGCGAAGCGCAGGCAGAAATTGATGCCATGCGGATGTCTGCTCGACGTTGAACGGAGAAGAATTTGTCGACGCACGAAACCCTGATGGCATTTTATCCGTCGCTCACCGACAAGGGGCGCGACGAAGGCCAGATTGCGTTGGCGCTGAAACATTCCATTGCCGAGAAAGCGGCCGCTTCCAGAGACACCAACGCCCGCTTCTTTGCCGAGCAAGCTGACGTATTGCTCGCTGCGGCCCAATCCCTGGCGCAGGTCTATCGTAATGGCGGAAGGTTGTTCACCATGGGAAATGGGGGATCGAGTTGCGATGCCTCGCACATTGCCGTGGAATTTGTTCATCCGGTGACAGCCGGCCGACCGGCACTCGCCGCAACCAGCCTGGTGGCTGATCTCGCCATGATTTCGGCAGTCGGCAACGACCTGGGCTTCGATCATATCTTTGTTAGGCAGTTGATTGCCCACGCCCGCCCAGGGGATGCCTTGATCGGCGTTTCGACCAGCGGGGGATCCGCCAATCTCATCGCTGCATTCGCCAAGGCCAAGGAGATCGGCATCGTAACGATCGGACTGGCAGGTGGCGATGGTGGACGAATGGCATCAAGCGGCGATGTTGACCATATGCTGATCGTACCCTCCATTTCGATACACCGCATTCAGGAATGCCATGTCGCTGCCTACCATATCCTTTGGGATCTGGTGCATACCTTGCTGGCAGAAGACCGTGGCTCCTCGGCGAAAGGAGCTTGAAGATGAAGTATGCTGACGAATTTCGTGATCGCGAAAAGGCCCAGATACTGTTGCGGGAGATTCGCCAGCTTGCGGATCGTATCGAGATCACGAAAAAGCGGCCACTCAATATCATGGAGGTTTGCGGCGGACACACCCATTCCATCTTTCGCTATGGGCTAGAAGGCATGTTGCCGCCATCGATCGAACTGATCCACGGTCCGGGTTGCCCTGTCTGTGTCCTGCCGATGGGGCGCGTCGATGACTGTGTGGCGATTGCCGAGCGGCCCGGCATGATCTTCACCACCTTTGGCGATGCCATGCGTGTTCCGGGTTCGAAAAAGAGCCTGCTGCAAGCCAAGGCGGCGGGTGCCGATGTCAGGATGGTCTACTCGCCGCTCGACGCGCTCGCTCTGGCGCGTAAGCATCCTGATCAAGATGTTGTCTTCTTTGCTCTGGGCTTCGAGACGACCATGCCGTCTACGGCGTTCACCATTTTGCAGGCTGAGGCGGAGGGCATCACCAACTTCTCGATCTTCTGCAATCACATCACCATCGTCCCGACAGTCAAGGCCATACTGGACAGTCCGGACCTGCAACTCGACGGTTTTCTCGGGCCCGGGCATGTATCGATGGTGATCGGCACATCGCCATACGCATTCATTGCCGATTATTACAAACGACCGATGGTGGTGGCCGGGTTCGAACCGCTCGATGTGCTCCAGTCGATCTGGATGGTACTAAAACAGATTGTCGAACAGCGGGCCGAAGTCGAGAATCAATATGCCCGCATTGTTCCCGAACGCGGCAATGATCCGGCTTTGGAGGCCATCGGAAAAGTCTACGAACTGCGCGAGTTCTTTGAATGGCGCGGGCTTGGATCGATTGATCATTCGGGGGTGCGAATAAAGGAATCCTATGCCCGCTTTGATGCAGAAAAGCGTTATGCGCTACCCAACATCAGCATTGCAGATCCCAGTTCCTGCCAATGCGGTGAAGTCCTCAAGGGCGTACTCAAGCCCTGGCAATGCAAAGTGTTCGGCACCGCCTGCACGCCGGAAACGCCGGCTGGAGCGCTGATGGTTTCGTCCGAAGGGGCATGCGCGGCTTATTATCAGTATGGGGGTATCACGCGACAAAGTCCAACTGATGCGGATATGGTCGTATGACCACGCAAACCATCGCGGATAGGCGCGTTCTGGGGCGGGTCAGCTTGCGCAACGTGACACTTGCCCATGGCGGCGGTGGCAAGGCCATGAAAGACCTGATCGACGATGTTTTCATCCGGGAATTTGACGACGGGTCAGCACCCTTTCTGGAAGATCAGGCCCGGTTCGACCTGGCGTCGCTGGCGCTTCATGGGGATCGCCTCGCCTTTACGACCGACTCCTATGTCGTCGACCCCTTATTCTTTCCCGGAAGCGATATCGGCAAGCTGGCGGTCTTCGGGACCGTGAATGATCTTGCGGTCGGCGGAGCCATTCCGCTTTATCTGTCCTGCGCTGTTGTGATCGAAGAGGGGCTTTCTGTCGATGTCCTCAGGCGTGTTGCCGCATCAATGGCCGAAGCAGCGCGCTCCTGTGGCGTAACGATCGTCACCGGCGACACCAAGGTCGTGCAAAGAGGCGCCTGCGACAAACTGTTCATTACCACAACCGGGATTGGCGTGATCCCGCCCGAAATCGAACTTCGCATCGACAGCATAGCGCCGGGCGATGGCTTGTTGGTCAACGGTCTGCTCGGCGATCATGGCGCGGCCATCATGTGCGCACGAGGCGATATGGCGCTCGATTCCGAAATCGAAAGCGATTGCGCGGGTTTGCATGAATTGATCCGCAATTTGCTTGCGGCGGCTCCCGGCACCCGCTGCATTCGCGACGCAACGCGCGGGGGCATAGCCACTGTCCTCAACGAAATGGCTGAAGCGTCAGGCGTTTCTATCGAAATTGATGAAGCAGCGACACCTTTGCGCACCGAGGTTCGCGGCTTTTGCGAAATTCTCGGACTCGATCCGCTTTACCTGGCGAACGAAGGCAAGATCGTCATCGCGGTGCCCGAAGCAGAGATCGCGCAGGCCCTCGATGCACTTCGCGCGCATCCCTTGGGCATTGGCGCAGCGCTCATCGGGCGCGCGGGGAAGGACAAGCCTGGCCGGGTGGTCATGCAAACCGTCTTTGGCGGACGACGCATCGTCGACATGCTTGTTGGCGAACAATTGCCAAGAATTTGTTGAGGATACATCGATGCATGAGCTTGGCATTACTCGGAATATCGTCAGTATTGTGGCCGATCACGCAAAAGGCAGGGCAGTGAAACGCGTCGCGCTTGATATCGGCAAGCTGGCAGGCCTTGACGCGCGATCGATCAGCTTTTGTTTTGATATTGTTGCGCAAGGCACCGCGCTTGAAAAGGCGGTGCTCGAATTGAACGAGATTGACGGACTGGGAAAATGCCGGTCCTGTGGAACAGAATTTGCCATGCCTGCCCTGATCATGTCCTGCGCGTGCGGTAGTCGCGACGTGGAGCGGCTAGCGGGCGAAGAACTGAAAATACGCGAATTTGAATATAGCGAGGAGGCCAGTCAGGTTTTGACTAGCCAAGCTGCTTGCTAGTATATTTTAATGGAGAAAAGCCATGTGTGTCGATTGCGGATGTTCCGATCAGGCGAAAGCGACAATGACCAATATCAACACCGGTTCGGTTGTTGACCTAGCAACAGGCTTGGCGACGCCGGCTCAAGGCGATCATCGCCACGGTCCGAACGACCATCACGAACATGGCCATCACCACCATGATCACGGCCATAGTCACGATGCACATGATCATAGCCACGACGGACATGACCACGGGCACCAACACGATCACCTGCATGGCGATCACAACCATGGGAACATCGTCAGCCTGCAACAGTCGATCCTCGCGAAGAACGACTCGCTTGCCGAACGCAATCGGGCATGGTTGGCAGGGCGCGAGGTGCTGATGCTCAATCTGGTCAGTTCGCCCGGTTCCGGCAAGACGTCGCTGCTCGAGAGAACAATTCGCGACCTTGGCTCGGAGATCGGCATAACGGTGATCGAGGGCGATCAGGCCACTTTGAACGACGGAGCCCGGATTGCAGCGGCGGGCGCGCCGTCGATTCAGGTCAATACCGGAACTGGGTGCCACCTTGAAGCAGACATGATCGATCAAGCTCTGCGGGAGCTCAAGCCCCGCCCCGGAACGGTCGTATTCGTCGAAAATGTCGGTAACCTGGTGTGCCCCTCTTTGTTCGACTTGGGCGAGCGGGCAAAGGTCGCAATTCTTTCGGTTACCGAGGGTGAAGACAAGCCACTCAAATACCCGCATATGTTCAAGGCGGCAGAGCTGGTGATCGTCAATAAGATCGATCTCTTGCCCCATCTCGATCTCGATATTGATGAGCTGGTTGCCTCTGCCCGCGCCGTTAACCCCAATGTCGTGATAATCCAGCTTTCGGCAAAAACCGGAGAAGGGCTGGCCGAGTGGTATGATTGGCTACGCCAGCACCTTGCCGAAGCGCAAGAATAGATACGCGACCGTGCTGCTCTCCAGCCTTTTGCTTGGTTTTCTTGTTGGCTTGCAACATGCAATTCAGGCTGACCACGTCGCAGCGGTTGCCAGCATCGCTGCCGAAAAGAAGAGCTCGCGATCAATTATCCGGCACGGCGTCGCCTGGGGCCTCGGCCATACAGTTACACTGTTTCTCATTGGCGGTGCGTGCCTGCTATTGGCCAGCACCATCCCGGATACCATTGCGAGCCTGCTCGAACTGGTGGTTGGGGTCATGCTGGTGTTGCTGGGAGGCAGCCTGATTTATCGACTGTGGCGCGATCGGGTACATTTCCACGCTCACAAACACGAAGGGGAATTGCCGCACTTTCACGCGCATTCGCATCGCGGAGAAGCGACGACACATGCCACCAGCCGTCATGATCATTGGCACCCCAGAAACATTCCGTGGCGCACCTTTTCCATCGGATTGGTGCACGGAGTGGCGGGATCGGCTGCTCTGGTTGTTCTGACTGCCTCCACGCTGGAATCGCCTTGGTGGGGCATGCTCTATATTCTGATCTTCGGGATCGGTTCGGTCGTTGGAATGGCGGTGCTTAGTGCGGTCATCGCCATACCCCTATCGCGCTCGGCGGATCGATTGACGATGGTCAACCAGAGTCTCCAGATGGCTATCGGCTTCGCAACGTGCGGGCTCGGTGGCTATATCGTCGTTCAGCGCTTCCCGTCAGCCATGGCCTTATTCTAGATCCGCAGTAGCGCTTTTCAACTGCCCGCGAAACAAGTGTTCAAAATCCAGCTTCGTCAGATCATCGATCAACAGGTCAGCTTGCGCGACATCTTCGCCCGTCGAATATTGACTGGGTGTCACCACAACGCGCAATCCCGCTGCCTTGGCCGCAATCACACCATTGCGGCTATCTTCGAAAGCGATACATTCGGAAGGAGCCAAGCCCAGTCGCTCAAGCGCAATGTTGTAAACATCGGGAGCGGGCTTTTTGTGCGGGGCTTCATCTCCGGCGGCAATGACATCAAATATCTCCGACGCCGGTTGGCGCCAGACCGATTGGCAAAGCGCATCTACATTTGGCAGATTGGTGGTCGTCGCGACAGCCAGCTTGAGCCCGCTTGAGCGCGCTGCATCGATCAGGGCCATAACGCCGGGTCGAAGTTGCAGGCCTTCGCGCGCGATTATTCTCTCATATGTGCGTGACTTTGCTCGATGAAGCGCAGCGACGCCATCACTGTCGAGTGTCGTCGTATTGAAGAAGCAATCGAGGAATGCGCGAATCCGCTCTTTTCCGCCAGTCACCTTGAGCAGCTCTCGATAGAGCGGAACATCCCAGAACCATTCATGTCCGGCCGCCGTGAAGCTGATATTGAAAGCCCGGCGATGAAGGTCTTCGGTTTCAGCCAAAGTGCCATCAACATCGAATATCAAGGCCGAAAGCGTCATAGGGTCGCAACCCGCTGAGAAGCCGAGAGCTGCATGAGTTCACTATGGTGTTCAAAGATCAGGATGGTCGAAAAATCGGCCAACGGAGTCTTGCGATATCCGTTTGCAAACAGCGCGAGCGGCACCTCCGCCCGGAGCGCTGTTTCGTTATCGACCTCGCTGTCGCCGACGTAGAGCGTCGAGTACCGATCCGATCCCAGTTGGGCCATACAGTGTAGCAGCATCGCGGGATCCGGCTTGAGCCGCCCGATCGAATCCCCGCCGGTAACTTCTGCGAAGAAGGGCAACAAGCCGAGCTTCGTAAGGATGGTGACGGCAAATCCATGCGGCTTGTTGGTGCAGACTCCGAGTGAAAAGCCGTGACCCGAAAGGTGCTTCAGCAATTCCGGAACGCCATCGTAAACGAGCGTCAAATCTGCCGGCGCCCACGCATAATGCTCGTGAAATAGTTCCACGGCTTCATCAAAGTCGCATACGCCGCCGGTCGCCTCAAGGCAGAGCCGAACCAGCGTTCCGACGCCGTTGCCGACAAACCCGGCCACGGTGTCGAGTGAAAGCGGTTTCCGCCCCATATCGGCAAGCAGCCTGTTGGCCGCTGCGTGCAAATCCGGCGCGCTATCCAACAACGTGCCGTCAAGATCAAAGATGACGGTACGCACTGCACCCAACTTGGTTTGCCAAACCTCCGTCATCGGGGCGTTACGCCCGTCGATGCCGCAGCAACGGCATCGCGAATGGCGCGAATATTTTCGCCATAGGGTGCGGGGTTGTCTACCGAGCCGCCCCGAAACACAGCCGAACCGGCCACAAGGACATCAGCACCGGCTGCAACAACCGCTGGTGCTGTTAGCGGCGTAACGCCCCCATCGACCTGAATGTGAATAGGTCTGTCGCCAACCATCGCGCGCAGGCGTTCGATCTTTGGAACCATGGCCTCGATGAAGCTCTGGCCGCCAAAGCCTGGATTCACAGTCATTACGAGAATCAGGTCAATCCGGTCGAGAACGAATTCAATCGCTTCGGGCGGGGTGGAAGGGTTGAGCGACACACCCGCCTTGGCTCCAGCCGCGCGAACCGCTTGCAGGGTTCGGTCGAGATGAGGACCCGCTTCGGCGTGAACGGTAAGAAAATCGGCACCAGCTTGCGCAAATGCTTCGATATATTGATCGACCGGGGCTATCATCAGATGCACATCCATCACGGTTTTGATGTGCGGGCGAATGGCCTTACAGAGCTGCGGTCCGAACGTGATGTTAGGGACGAAATGGCCATCCATCACATCGACATGCACCCAGTCGCACCCTTGTGCCTCGATCGCTCGGCATTCAGCTCCGAAATCGGCGAAGTCCGCGCTCAATATTGATGGAGCGATCTTGACGTTCCGGTCAAAGCTCATTGTCAATCCTCCGCGCTTGGTAAGATAGGTTTAGCGTCACTGTCGAGGCCGCCGGTAAACACACGGCTGGCGCGCACATCGCCCTCTTCCAGCGTGATCAAGTCTTTCCTCCCGACCGGTCCGGCGTTTGCTTGGAACAGGCGATTGGCCTGCCGCAACCGTATCCGGTCAATCGCGTTGCGGATCGACCGGGCGTTGGCAAAATGCGACTGCTTGCGGCGTAAATTGATATACTCGGCCATCGCCCCCAGCGCCTGCTCAGAAAATTCGTAGTTTTGTTCATCAACCATCAGTTTAGCGATTTGCTGCAACTCAGCGTTTGAGTAATCCGGGAAATCTATGTGGTGGGCGACGCGTGACCGAAATCCCGGATTACTGTTAAAGAAGCGGTCCATGCGGTCCGCATATCCGGCGAGAATGACCACCAGATCGTCTCGATTATTCTCCATGACCTGAAGCAGGATTTCGATCGCTTCCTGACCATAGTCTCGTTCATTTTCAGGACGATAGAGATAGTAGGCTTCGTCGATGAACAGCACGCCTCCCATCGCCTTTTTGATCATGTCCTTTGTTTTTGGTGCTGTATGACCGATATATTGCCCGACCAGATCGTCGCGCGTCACCGTCACAAGATGTCCTTTGCGGACATACCCTAAACGATGCAGCAGATCGGCCATCCGCAGCGCGACCGTGGTTTTGCCGGTTCCGGGATTGCCGGTGAAGGACATGTGCAAGGTTGGAACGGAATGCGCGAGGCCAAAACGCTTGCGCGCCCGGTCAACCAGCAAGAGCGCGGCGGTCTCGCGGATGCGTTGCTTTACCGGCGCCAGACCGATCAGTGTTTTATCAAGTTCTTCCATGACCTCACGGACGCCGGACGATTCGAACTCTTCTGCTAGATCAACACTTTCGGGCACACTGTCCTGCACAGCCAGATCAATCGCAGGATCGCTGGCGGCATCGGTCGACGGAGAGTTTGATGGGGTCGAAATCATCATCGCCTTTGCGGCCTTCCGGGTATCAGTCTGTTAAATCAACTTGACCGGAGTCTGTGCCGCCGCTTGAAGGTCGGCACAGACTCATACACTTAGGTGTAACGCTCACCTGCAGGTTGCGTGGTGACATATGCCCGCGTCGTGTAGGCGATGCGCCGTCCCGCTTGCTCTTGCCGTTCCACCATGAAGCCCGGCTCATGTGCCGGCCGATCGGTGATCATCGACAGGCGGATCGACTCCCAGCCATGCGACGAATCGAAAGCAGTCATCCGGATATAGTTGGTTCCGGCATGAACTTTCCGGCACGCCGCCAGCTCCATCATCACACCGGCTGCGTCGGCAATGTCGAACAGCGGAATGCCCCACATTTCCCAATAGGTATTCCGGGGATGTGGATCGTCCGTATATTCAAAATTGAGCGCCCAGCCATTGTCGAGGCAATACTGGATCTGAGCCGAAATCTGTTCGTCGGTGAAATCGGGCAAAAAGCTGAATGTTCCTTGTGTAATTCTCATGATTATAGTCCTTATGCAGCGGTTGCTGTGGGAACGAAGTCGGCGGTGTCGGTTGATGCATAATCAAACGTCACGCCTTTCCACGTGTCGAGCGCAGCGCGTAGCGGCGAACACCAGCGCGCAGCAGCGGCAAGAATTTCCGGCCCTTCGGCCAGATAATCACGCCCTTCATTCCGTGCCTGGATCATCGCCTCGAGCGCAACCCGGTTAGCGGTTGCCCCGGCCTGAATGCCCATCGGGTGCCCGATCGTGCCACCACCGAATTGCAGCACCACATCTTCACCCAGATGGTGGATCAGCTGGTGCATTTGGCCAGCATGAATACCTCCAGAGGCGACCGGCATACATTTGTTGAGGCTCGCCCAATCTTGATCAAAAAACAGGCCATGCTGCAAATTGGCCGGCACATTTTCGCCCAACAACGTGTCATAAAAGCCTTTGATCATTAGGGGATCGCCTTCAAGCTTTCCGACCACGGTACCAGCATGGATATGGTCAACGCCTGCCATCCGCATCCATTTGCAGATCACCCGGAAGTTCATCCCGTGATTTTTCTGTCGACTGTAGGTCGAGTTGCCGGCGCGGTGGAGATGCAGGATCATATCGTTCTTGCGGGCCCAAAGCGCCATTGACTGAATTGCAGTATAGCCGACGACCAGATCGATCATGATAATGATCGAGCCAAGTTCCTTTGCGAATTCGGCGCGAGCATACATTTCTTCCATCGTCCCAGCGGTGACGTTGAGGTAATGGCCCTTGACTTCGCCGGTTTCGGCCTGCGCTTTGTTCACTGCTTCCATCACGTAAAGGAAACGATCGCGCCAGTGCATGAACGGCTGTGAGTTGATATTCTCGTCGTCCTTCATGAAGTCGAGGCCACCCTTCAACCCTTCATAAACGACACGGCCATAATTGCGGCCCGACAGACCGAGCTTTGGCTTGGTCGTCGCACCTAGGAGCGGGCGTCCGAACTTGTCCATGCGCTCGCGCTCGACAACAACGCCAGTCGCTGGCCCCTGAAAAGTCTTCAGATACGCGACGGGGATATGCATGTCTTCGAGGCGCAATGCTTTGACGGCTTTGAAACCGAAGACATTGCCAATGATCGACGCGGTCAGGTTGGCGATTGATCCCCCTTCGAAGAGATCGATATCATAGGCGATCCAGGCGAAAAATTGATCGGTCGTATTGGGTACTGGATCGACGCGATAGCATTTCGCACGATACTTATCGCACGCCGTCAACCGGTCGGTCCAGACAACGGTCCAGGTTGCGGTCGAGCTCTCGCCAGCGATTGCGGCTGAAGCTTCTTCGGGATCAACCCCTTCTTGCGGTGTCACCCGGAATAGAGCGATCACGTCGGTCACTTTGGGAACATAGTCGGGTTCCCAATAGCCCATTTTCTTATATTCCATTACTCCGGCGGAATACCGTGATTTCTCCGGAATTGCTTTGTTGTCGGTGAGGTCATTCATGATTGTTCTCCTTATTCAAGCTGCTTGCGGCAGGGCTGGTGAGGGGTTGAGCGCACCACGCGCGTAGGATTTCGCCATCTCGCTCATTGGTAGCGGTTTTATGCCCGCTGCATTTCCCGCCGTGCCAAATGCCTCAAACCGATCAGCACAAACTTTTCGCATGGCATCCATGGCCGGCTTGAGGAATTTCCGAGGATCGAATTCTGATTTCGATGTAACGGCGATCCGCCGAAACTCGGCCGCAGCCGCCAGTCTCAGATCGGTGTCGATGTTGATTTTGCGAACGCCGTGTTTGATGCCCCGCACAATGTCTTCGACGGGAACACCGTAGGTTTCGCGCATCTCGCCGCCGTGGTCATTGAATATCTGTTGCCACTCCTCCGGGACGGACGATGAGCCGTGCATCACGATATGGGTGTTTGGCAACTTGGCGTGAATCGCCTCGATAATGTCCATCGCCAACACGTCTCCGGTTGGCTTGCGGGTGAACTTATAAGCGCCATGGCTTGTGCCGATCGCGACCGCGAGCGCATCGACGCCGGTTTCCAGGACGAAACGCTGCGCCTCATCCGGGTCGGTTACCAGCATCGACTTGTCGAGCTTGCCTTCGAAGCCATGGCCGTCTTCGGCTTCTCCTTCGCCGGTTTCCAGCGAACCCAGACAACCGAGCTCGCCCTCGACCGACGCGCCGACCATATGCGCGAGCTGCACGACCTGGCGGGTAACATTGACATTATAGTCATAGTCGGCCGGTGTTTTGGCATCATCTTTCAACGACCCGTCCATCATCACCGAGGTGAAGCCATTCTGGATCGCCGAGAGGCAAGTCTGCAAATTGTTGCCATGATCCTGGTGCAGGCAGATCGGGATTTCGGGATACATTTCCACCAATCCTTCAATCATTTTGCGCAGCATGATGTCGCCCGCGTAGCTGCGCGCGCCCCGGCTGGCCTGAATGATCACCGGCGAATCCGTGTCTCGCGCCGCATCAAGAATCGCGAGACCTTGTTCCATATTGTTGATGTTAAAGGCCGGCACGCCATAACCACGCTCGGCCGCGTGATCGAGCAATTGCCGAAGGGTAATAAACGCCATGGTGTTTTCTCCTGTTCTATCAAGTCTGCTGAAGTGATCTGAGCGCTGCGACGCCGGGCAGTTCCTTGCCCTCCAGCCATTCAAGAAATGCGCCACCGGCAGTCGAGACGTAGGTGAAGTCGTCGGTTACTCCAGTAGCATTGAGCGCAGCGACGGTGTCGCCCCCCCCGGCAATCGAACGGATCGCACCTTCGCGGGTCAACCGCGCTACCTCAATTGCGACCACCTGTGTGGCATGTTCGAATGGCTCGATTTCAAATGCACCCAAAGGGCCGTTCCACAGGATGGTTTTTGCCGTGCCGATGACGTTCCAGATGCGCTCAATCGAGCGCGGTCCAGCGTCAAGGATCATCCCATGTTCGGGACAGTCTCCGATTTCAGCGATATGTGCAGTTGCACCGGTCTCAAGCCGATCAGACCAGACGATATCGACGGGCAGAATGATTTCACATCCGCTGGCGCGTGCCGCTGCAAGAATTTCTCGGACCGTTTCAAACTGGCCAGGTTCGTGAAGCGACTTGCCCATCGGCACGCCCGACGCGGCTAGGAATGTATTGGCCATACCACCACCGACGATCAATGCGTCGATCTTGCCAACCAGATGGGTGAGCACATCAATCTTGCTCGACACTTTCGATCCGCCAACCAACGCTACTGCCGGCCGTTCCGGCACCTCCAACGCTTGTTGAAGCGCCTCAATTTCGGCGAGCATGAGCGGTCCGGCCGCAGACGGCAAAAAGTCGGAGATCGCGACGGTCGATGCATGAGCCCGGTGCGCGCAGGAAAACGCATCGTTAACAAATATATCGCCGAGTTCCGCCAGTTCTGCGCCGAGCGTCGCGCAATTGGCTTCTTCTCGCGGGTCGAACCGCAAATTCTCACACACCAGTACCTCACCAGCCCGGAGACCGGCTGCAATTTTTGAGGCAACTGCTCCACTGATGACGCTGGTAAATGCAACTGGCGAATCGAGAAATTCGCCCAGAACTTCTGCGACCGGTTCCAGAGTCAGTTCAACTGATCGATTGCCGTCCGGTCGCCCTAGATGTGAGAGTATGACGGCTGACGCACCCTTTGCCAGCAAGGGTTTTAGCCCTCCTGCGAACCGTTCAATGCGGGTCGTATCGGTCACGCGGCCCGCCTTCATCGGCATGTTTAGATCGGCGCGGATAACCAGCCTGCGGCCCGAGATTTCCATCTCATGAATTGATCGCGGCGTCATTGGCCAAGACGCCCCATCGCCACCGCGACATCGGCCATCCGGTTGGAGAAGCCCCATTCATTGTCATACCAGGACATGATGCGGCAGAAGCGCCCGCCGATAACTTTAGTCTGATCCATGTGGACGATCGACGAGCGTGGATCGTGCGTCATGTCGATCGACACCAGCGGCTCGTCGGTGAAGCCCAGAATGTCCGCGAGATCGCCGTTGGCTGCCTGGCGGATTGCGGCGTTGATTTCCTCCGCCGTGGTATCGCGGCTTGCCTCGAACGTTAGGTCGACCACGGAAACATTTGGCGTCGGCACACGGATCGCAACACCATCGAGCTTGCCGTTGAGATCGGGCAACACCAGTCCAACAGCCTTCGCCGCGCCGGTCGACGTCGGGATCATCGACATGGCCGCTGCGCGTGCCCGGTAGGGATCGCTGTGGAACGCATCAAGCGTTGGCTGGTCACCGGTGTAACTATGGATCGTGGTCATGAACCCCTTCTCGATCCCCACCGACCGGTGCAGAACCGCAGCGACAGGGGCGAGGCAGTTTGTCGTGCAGGAAGCGCAGGAGACGACCTGATCCGCGGCGGCTAGCGCGGCGTGGTTTACGCCATAAACGATGGTTTTATCTGCGCCTGCCGCTGGCGCTGAAACCAACACGCGCTTCGCGCCATTCTTCAGGTGCAGGGCGGCTTTTTCGCGGGCCGTAAAAATACCCGTACACTCCAATGCGACATCGACATCGCCCCACGGCAAAGCTGCCGGATCACGCACGGCAGTTACGCGAATGGGATTGCCAAGGCCGATATCGATCGTGTCGCCCGCGACCGTGACGGTGCCGGCAAATTTCCCATGCACACTGTCATAGCGCAGCAAGTGCGCATTGAACTCGGCTGAACCCAGATCGTTGATGGCGACGACTTCGATATCGTCGCGGCCCGATTCGTGGATGGCTCGCAGGACATTGCGCCCGATCCGGCCGAAGCCGTTAATTCCAACTCTAACTGTCATGCCTCTTTTTCCAGTCTTTCCTTGATCAGTCTTTGCCCTTCGACGACGACCCGATCGGCGGTGATCCCAAAATGGCGATAAAGCTCGGCCGCTGGACCGGAGGCACCGAAGCCAGCCATGCCGACGAATGCCGCTTCGCTCCCCAGCCATTCGGCCCAGCCGAATGATACGCCTGCCTCGATGCCAATGCGCGGCGCCGAGCCCAGGATTGCCGCACGATATTCGGCATCCTGCTGCGCGAAAATGTCGAAGCACGGCACAGAAACCACGGCGACAGTCAATCCGTCGGACGCCAGTCTCTCGGCCGCCTCCACCGCGATTGACACTTCCGAACCGGTGGCGATCAGCGTCAGATCACGGTTGCGCCCCGGATCGGAAAGCAAATATGCACCACGCGCGGTTTGATTCTCGCGATCCGCCGCATCGCGCAAGAACGGCAAATCCTGCCGGGAAAGGCAAAGAATTGAGGGCGTCTCCGCATTTGTCAGCGCACATTCCCACGCTTCGGCCGTTTCCAGCGCATCGGCCGGACGGAAGACGTTAATGTTTGGCATCGCGCGGAGCGAGGCGACTTGTTCCACCGGCTGGTGAGTCGGGCCGTCTTCGCCCAGACCGATGCTATCGTGCGTCATCACAAAAACTACGGGCTGCCGCATCAGCGCGGACAGCCTGATCGCACCCCTGCAATAGTCCGAAAAGGCGAGGAAGGTTCCGCCATACGGGCGCAGACCGCCATGCAATGAAATACCGTTCATGGCCGCCGCCATACCGTGTTCGCGAATGCCATAGTGAATGTAGCTGCCCGAGAAGTCGTCGCGAGACACCGGACGCATTGCCTTTGTTCGGGTGTTGTTCGAGCCCGTTAAGTCGGCTGACCCGCCAACTGTATTCGGCAACACCGTGTTGATGACTTCCAGCGCATGTTCCGATGCTTTGCGCGTGGCGAGTTTGGGGCGGGTTTCGAGCAAATCACGACGATAGGATTCCATTGCCGCCAGCAACGGCGCGTTGTCGCGCGAATAGTGCATCAGGAAGGCATTTTTCTGCTCGCTGTTGTCCAGCCGCTCTTGCCATTCCTGTCGGGTTTCAGAACCCCGCTTCGAGATTGCAAGCCAGGCATCGGCGACGTCAGCAGGCACCTCAAAAGGCGGATGGTTCCAACCCAGCGCTTGCCGTGTGGCGGCAATCTCGTCCGCACCAAGCGGCGAGCCATGCGTGGCCGATGTACCCTGTTTGGTGGGTGCACCAAAACCAATGATCGTGTGGCAAGCGATCAGCGATGGCCGTTGATCCCCGCAGGACTCGGCAAGAGCGCGTCCAACGGCCTCGCGATCATGGCCGTCAACCGAGATCACATGCCAGCCAGCTGCAGCGAACCTTTGCTGTTGATCGAGCGAAGTCGAGAGATCAGTCGCGCCGTCAATCGTGATCCGGTTGTCGTCCCACAGCACGATCAACCGGCCCAACCCAAGATGACCGGCAAGGTCGATCGCTTCGTGACTGATCCCTTCCATCAGGCAGCCATCGCCTGCGATCACAAAAGTGCGGTGATCGACCAGATCGTCGCCGAACCGCGCGTTGAGCATCCGTTCAGCCAACGCCATGCCTACGGCAGTTGCGATGCCTTGGCCGAGTGGGCCGGTCGTCGTTTCAATGCCAGCTGCGTGGCCATATTCTGGATGGCCCGCGGTCCGGCTACCGAGTTGCCGGAAGTTCCTGATCTCGTCCATCGGCATGTCATCAAAGCCGAGCAGATGGTGCAATGCGTAAAGCAGCATCGAACCGTGGCCCGCGCTGAGCACGAACCGGTCGCGATCCGCCCAGAGCGGCTGGGCAGGGTCAATGCGCAGGAAACGGTTGAACAGCACCGTGGCAGCGTCAGCCATGCCCATCGGCATCCCGGGATGTCCCGAATTGGCCGCTTCGACGGCATCCATGGACAACGCCCGAATGGCATTTGCCATCATCGCTTCATGCGTCGTGTCGATCGCTGAACTGGTCATTTCGTCGCTCCGCGCAGCCGCCGGGACTGATCGACCATGCGCAGGATCATCGGCGTAAGGATGAGCTGCATGGCAATATCGAGTTTGTCGCCGGGAAGCACAATCGAATTGGCTCTGGTCATCCAGCTGCCGCTGATCATCTGGGTCAGATAGGCAAAATCGATGCCCTTGGGGCTTTTGAAGCGGATGACGACCAAGCTCTCGCCTGCGGTGGGAATCCAGCGCGCTGTGAAAGGATTGGACGTGTCAACGATCGGAACTCTCTGAAAATTGATGTCGGTCTCTGAGAATTGCGGGCAAATGCAATGAACATAGGCATGCATCCGGCGCAGGATCGTATCGCTAACGGCTTCGGTGCTGTAGCCGCGCAATGCCCGGTCGCGATGGATCTTCTGGATCCACTCAAGGTTGATGACAGGGACGACGCCGATTTTTAGATCGGGATGGCTGGCAATGTGGATATCATCGGTTGCAACTGCTCCGTGAAGCCCTTCGTACAGCAAGATATCCGAGTTCGGGTCGAACTCTTCCCATTCAGTGAAATGTCCAGGCGGTACGCCGTAAGCCGCAGCCTCGCCATCGTCATGCGCATAACGCCGCGTTTTGCCAGTTCCCGATGCTCCATAGGACGCGAAGACCTCTTCCAACGCCGCCAGCTCATTGGCTTCCAAACTGAAATGGCTAAAGGTTTGATCGCCTGCGGCCAGACGGCGCGCCAACTCCTCTTTCATCTCAAAGCGATTCAACTTGTGGAATGCGTCGCCTTCGATCGACAGCGCATTAATACCCTCTCGCCGGAAAATTTGATCAAAAGTGTGCTTGACCGTGCTCGTGCCGGCCCCGGACGATCCGACAACGGAGATTATTGGATGACGTTTGCTCACGCTGCAGCTCCTTTGCGATAAGTATTCATGCCCGGAACAGGCCGCGTCGTCCGAACAGCGCCGAAACTTCGCCTTCCGGAAGGTCGTGGTAGGCGCTTACGCGACACACCTTTTCGGACGACCCGAACACCAGTGGGACGCGCTGGTGCAGCGTGTGCGGGATCATATCAAGGATCGGGTCGATACCGTCGGTGGCCCGCCCCCCGGCGCGTTCGATCACAAAAGCTATCGGTGCACATTCGTAAATCAGGCGGAGCCTGCCAGTGTCATATCCGGGCCGTGCATCCGCCGGGTAGAGAAAGATGCCGCCGCGTTTGAGGATACGATGCGCTTCAGCCACCAGCGAAGCGACCCAACGCATGTTGAGATTCTCGCCATAAGGACCATCTTCGCCAGCGATGCAGTCATCGACGAACGCCCTTACTGGTGGTGCCCAATGACGGTAGTTCGAGGCGTTTATGGCAAACTCGCGAGTTTCGTCCGGTATCCGCAACTCGTCGGACACCGAAACAAACTCACCGTCATGAAGAATGAACTGGTAAACATGGTTTGCGGTTGCCACGACGAAGCAGGTTTGCGGCCCGTAAACTACATAGCCCGCTGCGATCTGCTCCCTGCCGGCGCGGCAGAAGCTCTCCCACCCGCCTTCCTTTGCATCGAAAACAGAGAATATGGTCCCGATCGAAATGTTCGCATCGATATTGGATGATCCGTCGAGCGGATCGATCGCGACAGCCAGCGATCCCCCGGTGTTCAGGAGGTCGATTTCCGGTCGTTCTTCAGAAGCGTACCATCGAACTGGCACTGCCGAGAGCGCGTCGGCAAAGAGTTCATCGGCAAGCACGTCAAGTAGCTTTTGCGCATCGCCGTCGCTGTTCTCGCCAACCTCTTTGTCAAGACGGGCGCCCAACGGTCCGCTGGCGATGATTTTCGCCAGAGCCTGAGCCGAACCCGCGATTGCTACCAAGGTGGCGAGCAGATCACCCGAAACACTATCGTCGCGCAACAGCATATCGCTTAGTGTTTTGACCGAATCTGTCATCGCCTCTCCTTGCGAATTTTTTTCACCCTAGCTTGACAGGGAGCAAAATTTTATTTAATTTTATATTGCTCAAACAAAATATTTTTTTGGATGGTCATGCACGCGCGCGCAGTCACGTTGAAGCAGCTTCATGCTCTGAAAGTCATTGTCGAAGCCGGCAGTCTGACCGCAGCAGCCGCGCGTTTGAACCTCACTGCGCCTGCCGTCTCGACACAATTGCGCACGCTCGAATCGCACCTGCAAGTCGCGTTGTTGGGGCGCGGGCAGGATGGTAAGGTAACGCTCACCCAAGCAGGCCAGCAAGTTCTGATGGCCGCTGAACGTATCGACTTCGTGCTCACCGACTGTACGGAACGCGTTGCAGCGATCGCCGCTGGACATGAAGGCTATGTGACCCTTGGCGCGGTCAGCACTGCAAAATACTTTCTGCCACACCTCATCGCACGCCTTCGCGAACATTTGCCCCTGATCAAGATCGCGTTTCGAGTTGGCAATCGTCATGAGACCATTGATCTGCTAGAAAACAGCCGGATCGAATTTGCCATCATGGGACGACCGCCGCGACGCCCTGAAGTCGACGCCGACGTTCTGGGCGACCACCCCCATATATTTGTTGCGCGACCGAGCCATCCGCTTGCTGAAAAGTCTGACATCACCCATCAGGATCTTCTGCAGAATGTCATCCTGACTCGCGAGCATGGGTCAGGAACGCGAGCGCTTCTTGAACGCTATATTGATCGGATTGGAGCGGACCACGACTATCAGTCGATCGAATTCGGAAGCAATGAGACAATCAAGCAAGCCGTGATGGCTGGGCTGGGCATTGCCTTTATTTCGGCACACACAATCGAAGCAGCCCTTGCCGACGGACGGTTGAAAGCGCTTTCAATTCCGGGCTTTCCCATAATACGCCAATGGTTCCTCGTGCGCAGGCGCGACACGCCACCCACCCCAGCGGCAACGCGCGTGCGAAACATTGTCTTGGAAATGAACGGCAGTTTCCTGCCCAAGGTTGACGCGATGATATGAATGTATCGGGTCAGCATATGCGATCCAGAACTACGGCAATTTGATTGAGAGACAATTCGTGACCGATAAACTGATCCTGAAAGAACACGCGCAGCGGCGTCAATTTGTCAGTGAAATGCATTTGCGGCGCTGGCCCGAAATTTGCGCTCCTACCGAGATCATCCAGATATTGCGTCTGGTATCGGAACAAAATGATAAGCTAGACCAGTCAGCAATCGGTGACCTGCCAACCGGCAGTCGCTTGGACGAAGCCGACAACTCAAAACATGTCTCAGGAACCATGCCAGGCGGAATCGCATTCACCATTGAATTTCATACAGAGGCAAGTCTGGTAACGCTGTTTGCACCAACATTCGCCGGCAAAGAGACGAGCTTTTTTGGCGGCGAAGGCGCAGCTGGTGATGCTCTTGCATGGGCAGCGCGTCTGCCGGGAGATGTTCTGAGGGCAACGCGAATAACGGTTGTCAAAAACGAAGCCGATGGCGAAAAGCTATTGGAGAACTTCAACTTTCGTCCCGACGATCTTGTCAGTTGCCGGGTCGGGAATAGCGCGCGTGTCTGGTCAGATTTTCGGATTGGCGATGACGCGTTTGGTCGCCTTGTCATCGCTGCGAATGAAGTATCTTGTCATGAGCTCTCGCGACTGATCCAACGGCTTCAAGAGCTAGGCAACTACCGCAACCTCGCGCTGTTGGGATTGCCAGCCGCGCAACAAAGCTGGCCCACGCTGACCAATCTTGAGCAGCAATTGGTGTCTCTCGCAAGCGACGTATCCAAACCCGAAATATCCGATGATCAATTGCTTGACCGTGTTTCGGAACTGTCGATGGAACTGATTCAGCTGTCGACAGCGACCAGCTACCGCATGAGTGCAACGACCGCTTATGCCCGCCTCGTCGAGGAACGGCTTGCCGACGTAGATGTAGTTTCGATCGCCGGATTCCTGTCACTTGAGGATTTCACGCAAAGACGATTCCGCCCTGCTGTGCGGACCTGTGCAGCCCATACCAGTCGCGAAGCCGAACTCTCGCTGCGGGCGGAGCGTTTCGCATCGCTATTGCGCACACGGATTGAAACCCGGATTGAAAACCAGAATGCGCGCTTGCTGCTTTCAATGGAAAAAAGTTCCACGCTTCAGTTGCGATTACAACAACTCGTTGAAGGCTTGTCGGTCGTAGCTCTGAGCTATTATGTCATAGGTCTCATTGGCTATGCGACCAAAGGAATAGGTATAGTTAGCTCTAGTCCACATTATGAACTCGTATTGTCATTATTTACAATAATTGTTGTATTTGGAGTTTGGCGGATAGTTCACGTAGCAAAGCAAACATTGTTTAAAGCAGCTGAATCGAAACACTGAAAAGGTAGAAACGACGATGAGCTTGAAGATGCCGGAACCCGATGCCGCCGTGCTCGCACGCCGCAGCGAAATTGCCGTTGCCCTTAGAGCAATCGTAGCTGGCGAAGGCGTGATTGATGACGTAGATGCCCTGCGGGTTTACGAATCCGACGGTCTGACCGCTTATCGACAACACCCGATGCTGGTTGTTTTACCGCAAACCACCGCACAGGTTGCCGCCATTTTACGCTATTGCGACGAGAACCGGGTGCGTGTTGTGCCTCGCGGTTCTGGAACATCGCTTTCAGGCGGGGCGCTGCCGCTCGCTGACGCCGTTCTGCTTGGCTTGGCGAAATTGAACCGGATTGTCGAAGTGGACCTCGCCAATCGCGTGGCTGTCGTCCAGCCTGGAGTCACTAACCTGGCCGTTACCCGCGCTGTCGAAGCCGACGGCTTTTACTACGCACCTGACCCATCGAGCCAGATTGCGTGCTCTATCGGAGGCAATGTTGCTGAAAACTCCGGCGGCGTGCACTGCCTGAAATACGGCCTCACCACCAACAATGTTCTGGGAGTTGAGTTGGTGCTGATGAGTGGAGAAATTTTGCAGCTGGGCGGTCGCCAACTCGATTCCAGTGGTCTTGATCTGCTCGGCGTGATTGTGGGGTCCGAAGGCCTGCTTGGCGTGGTCACCGAGGTCATTGTGCGGCTGCTGCCAAAGCCTGAGACCGCCCGCGCCCTGCTTATTGGCTTCTCATCGGTCGAAGGGGCTGGTAATTGCGTCGCCGAAGTGATCGCCGCAGGGATTATTCCGGCCGGAATGGAAATGATGGATCGGCTTGCCGTCCAAGCAGCCGAAGCATTCGTCAAAGTTGGTTATCCGCTCGACGTTGCGGCGCTGCTGATTGTCGAACTCGACGGGTCAGAAGCAGAATGTTCAGAACTGATTGGCGAGGTTGAGCGTATTGCGCACGCCAATGGTGCAGTTTCAGTTCGGATATCGCAGGACGAGGAGGAACGGCTGGCATTCTGGGCGGGGCGAAAATCAGCGTTCCCGGCGGTCGGTCGTCTTGCGCCGGACTATTACTGTATGGATGGCACGATCCCGCGTCGCCGCCTGCCCGAAGTGCTGACGCGGATGGCCGAGCTGTCGAACCAATACGGACTGGAGGTCGCCAATGTTTTTCATGCTGGAGACGGTAATCTCCATCCTTTGATCCTTTACGATGCCAACCAGCCCGGCCAGCTTGATCGCGCCGAAGCTTTTGGAGCCGACATTTTGCGGCTTTGCGTTAAAGTGGGCGGTGTATTGACCGGTGAGCATGGCGTTGGGGTGGAGAAGCGCGACCTGATGCCCGAAATGTTCAGCAACGTTGATCTTGAGCATCAAGAGGGACTTAAACATGCCTTCGATCCGCAGATGCTGCTTAATCCAGGCAAGGTGTTTCCCAATCTTCACCGATGCGCCGAACTCGGCCGGATGCACATTCATGCGGGGCAGGTTCCCTTCCCAGACATTCCACGATTCTGACCATGGCCTCTAATTTCATCTTCCCCGCTGATGAAGTTGAATTGTGCGAAGCGATCATGTCCGCAGCGACCAAACGCGAGCGGCTGGCCATTCATGGCGGTTCGAGCAAACGGGACGTTGGGCGGTTGGTGGATGCAACGCGGCTCGACATGAGCACGTTTACGGGCATTGTGGATTATGACCCGCATGAACTGGTGTTAACGGCGCGAGCGGGAACGCCGCTTGCCGATATCCAAAAACTGGTTGCTGAACAGGGTCAGATGCTAGCCTTCGACCCTTTCGACCACGGGCCGCTGTTTGGTCGTCCGGCAGGACAATCGACAATTGGTGGCGTTGTTGCAGCTGGCGCAGCAGGCTCGCAGCGTCTGGCTTTTGGCGGCGTTCGCGATCACCTGCTCGGCTGTCGGGCCGTATCCGGGCGAGGCGAATTGTTCGTCAGCGGCGCCAAGGTGGTCAAGAACGTGACCGGATTTGACATTCCCAAGCTACTGGCGGGCAGTTGGGGAAGATTGGCCGCGATAACCGAACTCACGCTCAAAGTGTTGCCAGCGCCGCGTCTGACAGTAACGCTCGTCTTGACCGGGCTTGATCCGGTTCGAGCTGTCGCAGCAATGACGGCCGCGATGGCATCGCAAGCCGAGGTCGCGGCCGCCGCGCATTTGCCCGGCACGGTGGCGGTCACCGCGCTTCGCGTTCAGGGCTTTCAAGCGTCAGTGACCGCCCGTTGCGCGCTATTAACGCAATGCCTGACAGTTTTTGGACAGCTGGAATCCGTCGCAGCCAAAGAGGGAGAGGCAATATGGGGCGCACTGCGAACCCTTGCACCGCTGCCATCGGACCGGCCATTGTGGAAGATCAGCATACCGCCCGCTGCTGGCGGCGCGCTGGTTCAACAGATTGAGAAGACTGGAGCGCAATGGCTGCTTGACTGGGCGGGGGGCTTGGTCTGGGTTGCATCAGACGAACCTGCACTCGTCCGGTCGGCAGCGGCAGAAGCGGGCGGCCACGCCATGTTGGTGCGCGCACCACCGGCGATGCGCGATGTGGTACCGGCGTTTCACCCGCAGGCTATGGGTGTTGCCGCGATCGAGCAGCGTGTCCGTCGCAACTTCGATCCCCATGGCGTTTTCGAGACAGGCCGGTTCTAGATGCAAACGAATTTTACAGAAAATCAGTTACGCGACCCGGCGATGGCGTCGTCCGAAAGCGCGATCCGCAAATGCGTGCATTGCGGTTTCTGTACGGCGACCTGCCCCACTTATGTTCTTCTAGGTGACGAACTCGATAGCCCGCGCGGTCGAATCTATTTGATGAAGGACATGCTTGAAGGACAGCGGAAACCGACGGCCGAGATTGTAAGGCATGTCGACCGGTGCCTTTCATGCCTCGCCTGCATGACAACCTGTCCATCGGACGTGAATTACATGCATCTGGTCGATCATGCGCGCACTTACATCGCGGAAAACTATACCCGTTCCTGGGCCCAACGCGCTTTGCGCAACTTGCTTGCTGGCATATTGCCTTACCCTGCACGGTTTCGCTTTGTCGCCCGTTTCGCGCCGTTCGCAATGCCATTGCGCGGCCTGTTTGGCCGGGTCAATGCCCTTAAACCGCTGGCCGCCATGCTTGCCATAGCGCCGCGCAAGCTGCCCAAAACCATGCCGCCGCGTAATTCCCGTGTCGGCGCGGGCGCGGGCCGTGTCGCGCTGTTACAAGGCTGTGTCGAGCCGGTGCTCAAGCCCGAGTATCGCGCAGCGGCCGTTCGTTTGCTCAATCGCACCGGCTATGATGTGTTGTTTGCGCATGGTGAGGGATGCTGCGGCGCGCTGGTTCATCATATGGGCCGTGAAATGGCGAGCCACGCCGCCGCCCGGCGCAATATTGACGCATGGTGGCCGATGATCTCTGGGGAGGGACTGGACGCCATTATCATCGCCGCGTCGGGATGCGGGTCTACCATCAAAAACTACGGCTTCATGCTGCGCGACGATCCCGATTACGCACACAAGGCTGCGCGGGTATCTGAACTTGCCACAGACATATCACAGTTTCTGATCAATGCGGGACTGCCACCGGGAAATGGCCGAAATCTTACAATTGCCTATCACGCAGCCTGCTCGCTCCAGCATGGCCAAAAAGTGACAGAGGCACCCAAGCAATTGTTGAAAAACGCCGGCTACATCGTGCGCGTGCCGAACGAAGCGCATCTATGCTGCGGTTCGGCGGGAACGTACAACATTCTGCAACCCGAAATTGCTGGCCAACTCGGCGATCGCAAGGCCGCCAATATTGCCCGCCTGAACCCAGATGTCGTCGCCACTGGCAATATCGGCTGCTCAATCCATCTCGGCCAGAGGATGGGCATTCCAGTCGTTCACATCATCGAGTTGCTCGACTGGGCAACAGGTGGTCCCGCGCCCGCCGCTGTATCCGATATTCAGTTCTGATGTTCTGTCGATACCTTCTGTGACACTTTACCTTCGCGCTGGCAAAGCGTTATGTTCATAACATGGTCCTAACCGATCTGCTCTGGACAAACGTAAAAAGGGGCGTTGAACCGTCCGACCTGACTCGAACGGCTTGTCGTAATCTGCCATCACCGCCCTCGACCATGATCTTTGGGCGGTCGATCAGGTGCAGGCGAAGCCGCCTTGCTTTGGCCAGCCGTAATTATCCGGGCATGGTGTGCCGCAAAAACTTCTGGCGTTGCATTCATACCCTGATGCTTGTCCAGAAACGTGCGAACATCCTTGGCAAGCTCCCCGTCTGCCGCTTGCCCGGTAGCGTCCAGCGCATCGGCGGTTTGCTCATAGGCACGGCGTATCTCTTGCCAGCGAAATGTCCCGGCTGCGATGAACGGCGACAATTGATCCTGGCCCTTAGCGACGGCGATCGCTTGTTCGTTTGTGCGGCGGTCGGATTGGGTAATTTGCCGGGTCCCTTCGGTTCGTAGCCGCGCGCGCAATTTGACCAGTGCCATGCTTGATCCCGCAATCCCTTGTCCGCGCGCCCGTCTCGGTGTTGCCTCGGCGGCGAAGCCCCGCGCGCGCAGTTCACGGGCAAAGCGTTCCCGGAAACGATTGAGTTGAACCGGACGGGGATTGAAGCGGGTGCGATCCAGCCCTTCGGCCTGCACCGTCAGATGAACATGGGGGCGCGGAGTATCGGTATGGAGCGCCAGGACATAATCGTGATTGTCGCTCAGCTCGGCATGGGCGAGTGCGCGGACGGCACCCAGCACTTTTTCGGGGTCAGTGCCTTCGGGCATCGAGAAGATCAGCGACACCGACGATACCGTTGGCCGCGACCGCCATTGGAGGGTGTCGCTCCACTCTGCCGCGCGCTCGGCAACGTCTCCCTTGGTTGTCAGAATTTCGCCGTCGCGGGTTTCGATGTCCATTTCGCCCTTGCGCCCGATATAGTCGAGATGGGCTTTGACATGCACACCGCCACGCTGCCGACCTGTGACCTTGACCACGACCTCGGGTGCCTTGCGAACGATCCGCGCCAGCTTGGCCCGCGCGGTCGGGCCAGTAGCGAAGCCGTAACTGGCATAAAGCGGAACGCGCGGCGTGCTGGTGGGGTCATGGATATAGCGCACCCGAAACGCCGGACGGGTCGCTTCCCACAAGGCGGATTCCAGGCCCATCAATCTAGCGCCATCATTCAGGGACTGCCCAGTAGCTCGCATCGCCGCGCATGGCATCGCCAACGGCTGTCACCTGCTCGGAGATTTCCATCCGCATGTCGGCGATGCGCCGCAGATCGGGTTCGATCTGTTTGTCGCCGGTTTCTAGCATCGACGCATTGGCGGCTTTCATCGCCTGATTGAGATTGCGGCCGATACGCAGCAACTGCATTCTGATCGGCGCAAGTTCAGCCAACAGCCCGTCATCGACTCGCGATTTCAGCGCGAGGTGGCGGCGCACCAATGCCTTGATCCAACCGGCGCGATCGGTCGAACGCTGCGCCGCCCGAACCTCGATCACGGCAATCTCGACATCGGTAAATCGCAGCGAAACACGATTGCGCGCGACTCCATCGGGACGGTCAATGAAGGGACGATCTGCGATCTCCCGCACCGCCTGTTCGATCATCTCCCGCACCAATGCGCTGCGTCCACCACGAGCGACCGCGAATACGGGCCTTCGTCCCGATGAGGCCTCGCGACTTGAGCTGCGTGACGTCAAGATCGTGAAGGACGAATCGACCGGCGATCGCATCCTGGAGATCGAGGTGCGCGGCAAGCGCGGTGTCGGTTTCTGCAAGTCGATGCCCGGCGCAATCCTGCCCTTTGAGCGAGTTCGCAAACGCAAAAATCTAAAACCGACCGACAAGATATTCGGGAAGTCGCCGCGCGAGTTGATGAATACCGTCCTCGATGAGTTGAATCTGAAATTCGACCGCGATGGTCATATCCGCACCTGTTACAGTCTGCGGCATACATACATTTGCCTTCGCTTGCTCGAAGGCGCGGACATCTATCAAGTTGCTAAGAATTGCCGCACCAGCGTCGAGATGATCGAAAAATACTATGGCAGGCATTTGAAGAACAACATTGACGCTTCCGCTGTCAATGTTCGCAAAGCGCGCCCTAAGCCTATAACGGCTCGCAAGAAGGTTGCGATGTCAACGGAATAGGCTGCATTGTTCACTTTTCACGTTGCACATATTGCTCCTATCGTTATAGGCGTGTCGCAACGCGGGCGTGGTGGAATTGGTAGACGCGCGGGATTCAAAATCCCGTTCCGCAAGGAGTGTGGGTTCGATTCCCACCGCCCGCACCATCCTCTTTAGCATGATCCACTTACCCCACCGCACGGTGGGGGGATCATGCCAAAGCGGGGTATAGTGGACCGGAGGGGCTACGGCCCGCTTCCGCGAAATGGCAGAATACCGTCTGCCATGCTGGCCGTCAGAATCCCGGACGGGATTCGGCCATCGCCTCAAGCATCGAAATTATCTCCGAACGTCAATTTTGCCCTGCTTTACAGTCGCCAAGTGTGTAGGAAGGGAAGGCAGACCGAGCGTGCTTGTTTTCAACCACCCCGGCAAACTTAGACGGGGGTGTATTTGTTAACATGCTGAATATGCCATACTTCACCCTGCAACTTTGCTGCGCTATACTCTAAGGACTATTAGCGCATGTTGACTGACTATCATTCCAAGTATCTCGCGAGCGATCTTGTCAGGCGTAGATCGTCGGACAGCAGCGACAAGCTGGCTATAGCTGTGGCTGGTGCGCAAGTTGATATGAACCCGCATCAAGTCGATGCTGCACTCTTTGCGTTCGCATCTCCCTTGTCAAAAGGGGCGCTGCTCGCCGATGAGGTCGGGCTTGGAAAGACCATAGAAGCAGGCCTGGTCATTTCTCAACGCTGGGCTGAGGGAAAACGACGGGTGTTGATCATCGCCCCGTCGAATCTGCGAAAGCAGTGGTATCAGGAAATGAACGAGAAGTTCTTCATTCCCTGCTCCATCATTGAATCGAAGTCATATAATGCCGCTATCAAGGCAGGAGACTTCCGGCCGTTCGACATGAATGGCAGTGTCGTGATCTGCTCATACCAATTTGCCCGAAACAAGGCCGCAGACGTGCATTCCACGCCTTGGGATTTGGTCGTAATCGACGAAGCCCACAGGTTGCGGAATGTTTATAAGCCGTCGAACGTGATCGCCAACACGCTGAAAATGGCGCTAGCTGAGCGCCATAAGCTGTTGCTGACGGCGACGCCCCTGCAAAACTCGCTTCTTGAGTTGTTCGGATTGGTCAGCTTCATTGACGAACACACCTTTGGCGATTTGAAGAGCTTTCGGGAGCAATTCGCCAATCTCTCTCAGGAGCGCACCTTCGAGATTCTGCGAGAGCGTTTGAAGCCGGTTTGTCACCGCACGCTTCGTCGGCAGGTGACAGCCTATGTCCCCTACACCAAACGCCATGCGATTTTGGAGGAGTTCAGCCCGGACGAAGCGGAAGACCGACTATATAATCTCGTGACTGACTATTTGCAGCGCGACAACCTTCAGGCGCTTCCCGCTAGCCAACGCTCTCTGATGACGCTCGTGCTTCGTAAGCTGCTCGCGTCGTCTACCTTTGCCATTGCGGGCGCGCTCACCTCAATATCCAACCGGCTACAAAAGCGGCTCGATCAGAGTAGGCCCACGTCGCTCTTAGAGGAGTTGGACGAGGATTATGAGGCGCTGGATGAGACGGCGGAGGAGTGGTCGGATGACGAAATCGAACCTCTGACGGAAGCCGATCAGAGGGCGCTTGAGCTCGAAATTATTGAGCTTCGTGAGTTTGCGGAATTGGCAACCTCCATCGACCAAAACGCCAAAGGGAGGGCGTTGCTGAAAGCTCTGGAAGTGGGTTTCGCTAAGGCGCGCGAATTAGGTGCGGATGAGAAGGCGATCATCTTCACAGAATCGCGCCGCACCCAATCCTATCTGTTGCGGGTGTTGGCCGACAGTCCGTTTGCCGATCGCATAGTTCTGTTCAACGGCACCAACACCGACGATCAATCGAAAGCGATTTATCGCGAATGGGTGTCCCGCCATGAAGGCTCGGATAGAGTTACTGGGTCGCGAACCGCCGATATGCGCTCTGCCTTGGTCGATTATTTCCGCGAGCAGGGCCGGATTATGATCGCCACCGAGGCCGGTGCCGAGGGTATCAATCTCCAATTTTGCTCAATGGTCGTGAACTATGATCTGCCCTGGAACCCACAGCGTATTGAACAGCGCATCGGGCGTTGCCATCGCTACGGCCAGAAGCACGATGTCGTAGTCGTCAATTTCCTCAACCGGAAGAACGAAGCCGACCAGCGCGTCTATCAGTTGCTGTCCGAGAAATTTGAGCTTTTCGAGGGCGTTTTCGGAGCGAGCGACGAGGTGCTTGGTGCTATTGAATCTGGCGTCGATTTTGAAAAGCGGATTGCCGGTATCTACCAGCAATGCCGCCAGACAGCCGAGATCAAGTCCGCTTTCGACGAACTCCAGCTTGAACTCACCCTTGAGATCAACGAGGCGATGACCCACGCGCGGCGTAAGTTGCTTGAAAATTTCGACGACGAGGTGCGCGAGAAGCTCAAAATGCGCAACGCTGACACGAACTTGCACCTCAGCCAGTTCGAGCAGCAGTTGATGAAACTTGCGGCGCATGAGCTGGACGGTGATGCCGATTTCATCGACTCATCATCGTTCCGGCTCAATGCCGTTCCGCATTGGCTTTCGGGCGAGGGCGTTCCTACCGGCCTGTATGAATTGCCGCGCCGCACCGGCGACGCGCATCTGTTCCGCGTCAATCATCCGCTGGGGCATTGGCATTGTTGCGGTTGTGATCGGCTTGGGTGCGCGCATCTTTTGATGCAATGACCCCGCGCCCGCCATCACCATGCAAACAGATTTGCGAGCTGGACACCAGTTCCAGCGTTTGCACCGGCTGCGGTCGCACACTTGGCGAGATCGCCGAATGGGGGAGCGCGACCGCCAGCCGTCAGCATGAAATAGTCCGGCGAGCTTCGGCCCGCATGGGAAGCAGCGCTTCACAGCCCGACTGAAACCTCAAACCCCCAAGCGCACCCAAAGCTCCTTATTGTCAGAAGTAGAAAGCCGCTTTGGGTGCGCTTGTCTTAGGGAGTTTGTCTGATTTGTCTTTAATGCAGGATATGCCTAGCGGCGCGTGTTGTCTTACATTGCCGGTGTTTCACTACGTTTCACACAGGCATGTTGGATGGCGACAAATCTCTCAGCGAACAGCGCGACGCTCACCATTCGGCTTGACGCCGATGCGCTCGCGGCGTTCGACAGCTTCCCCATAAACAGGACATAATCGTGAAAGGTCTCGCAGACTTCGCGCCAGCGCGGCTTGGGCGGATTCTTCGCCCGCTCGCGCGTCGCCTCGTAAAGCATCTTGTATTCCTCGGGCGAGAACCACGCGCGATGCTCCAGCTTGCCGGAAGTTTTGTAGGGCGCTGACATATCCGGGATTGCCGCGATCCAGCCCTTACGGTTGGCGGTTTTCAACACCTGACGGAGAGTGACGATTTCGTGATGCAGGGTGGCACGGGCAGGTTTCTTCGGCTTGCCGGTCTTTGGATCGAGCCGCGATGTTTGACGGTGCGCCCGATACTCCTGCACTTTGCCAGCAGTAATGTCCGCAAGAGCCGTGTTACCAAAGAACGGCAACAGATGGACGCGGATTATATCGGACTTCGACGCCACATATCCGGCATTGCGTTCGCCCAACGTGATAACCTCGAACTCGCTGGTAAACGCTTTTGCGGCGTCCTCGAAACTGGGGCCGGTTGGCGTTCGCCTACGCCGCCCATCGGTCGGCGCGCCGGGTCCGGCGATAAGATTCTGGACGGGAACGTCCAGCAAGGAAACGCCACCGCGTCGGCGTTGGCGATCCTCGACGCATCGCTCCATATACCAATCGCGGGCAAAATCCTTGGCAGCGGCAAGGCTCGTTTCCTTGGTCGTCTGCCTATGGTTGCGACTTCCCAGATAGGTGGCGCATTGCCAGTAGCGACTACCCTCACGCCGATAAACGTGGAGCGCACCATCCATTAGCTCGTGGGTTTCAACTGGCATTACGAAGTCCCCAAAGTGTGTAAGACTTGTGTAAGTCTTTTTGGAAACCTCGTCCTTGCTCAAACTGTTGGTTTTACAGGATTTTTGGCTTAGATTTTTAGGCTAAACGCGATTTTGAGTGCGGCGCGTCTACCAATTTCACCACAGGGGCGCGCTGGTGCCTATAGCTAAGCAAATTGCGTTCGCCAACAGGCTATGGTGCTTTTTATCGGCAGGTGAAATTTTGGCACGTCGGGGCATTTTATGTGGTTTTGGCGGGCCTGTCGCCCGGCATCGGCGTGCATCGACCATGTCCTCCAACAGATGTGGTGCTGCAAAAACAGGCAAATATCAAAGCCGGTTGGCACTTTTTGAACGCGCGTTACAAAAAAGCCGGCCAATCTGGCTCGCAGCGGTTGAAGTAGGCAAGGCGGCTCCCAAGATTGGCTCGGCCCCAAATGGAGAGTGTTGATGATCAAATTCTACTATCACCCGTCCCCCAATCCGGCCAAGGTCGCGCTGTTGCTCGAAGAAACCGGCCTGCCTTATGACGTGGTGCCAATCGACACCCGCAAGGGCGAGCAGCACGAACCGGCCTTTCTCAAAATCAACCCCAATGCCAAGGCGCCTGCGCTGACAGATGGTGATGCGGTGTTGTTCGACAGCAATGCCATCTTGCTCTACCTCGCTGAAAAAACCGGCCAGTTTTTGCCCGAAAACACGCCTGAGGCGCGCGCGCAGCTGCTGTCGTGGATCATGTTTGTGGCAACGGGCATCGGCCCATATTCTGGCCAGGCGGTGCATTTTCAGCATTTCGCGCCGGAGCCAAAGGACGATTATGCCCTTAACCGCTATGTTTTTGAAGCCGAGCGTCACTGGGGCATTCTCGATGCGCATCTGGCGACACGCCAATATATGGTGGGAGACAGCTATACCATTGCCGACATGTCTGTTTGGGGGTGGTCACGGCCGCTGCAGTTCATCTTTGGCGCCGATGCGTGGGACCGTTACCCCAATGTTAAGCGGCTGTTTGACGAAATAAGCGCCCGACCCGCTGCGGAGCGCGCCGTTGCGCTTGCCAGCAAGTTCAGCTTCAAAACCGAGATGGATGACGCCGCGCGTGACGCCATGTTCCCGCAGAACAAGCGCCTTGTTGCCGCCTGATCCTGAATAGATCTTCCATGGAGGAACCGAAAATGAGCGATAAAACGCCCTATGTCCCGCCCGCCATCTGGACGTGGGACCAGGAAAATGGTGGCCAGTTCGCCAATATCAACCGGCCCGTGTCTGGCGCAACGCACGATCGGGAACTGCCCGTCGGCAAGCACCCGTTGCAGCTATATTCGCTCGCTACACCCAATGGGGTGAAAGTGACGGTGATGCTGGAGGAATTGCTGGCGCTTGGCCATGCAGGGGCTGAATATGATGCCTGGCTGATCAGAATTGGTGATGGGGACCAGTTCAGCAGTGGCTTTGTCGCGGCTAACCCCAATTCCAAAATTCCAGCCTTGGTGGACCATAGCGGCCCGGCCCCGGTGCGTGTGTTCGAATCAGGCGCCATTTTATTGTATCTGGCGGAAAAATTTGGCGCGTTATTGCCGACAGACCCCGCCGCCCGCACCGAATGCCTGTCCTGGCTATTTTGGCAAATGGGCAGCGCGCCCTATCTTGGCGGCGGCTTTGGCCATTTCTATGCCTATGCCCCGGAAAAGTTCGAATACCCCATCAACCGTTTCTCCATGGAGGTTAAGCGTCAGCTTGACGTGCTCGACAAGCGGTTGGCGGATAATGAATTTTTGGCCGGCACTGAATATTCCATCGCCGATATTGCGGTGTGGCCATGGTATGGCGCCCTGGCTCAAGGGCTGCTCTACAATGCGAGCGAATTTTTGCAGGTGCAAGAATATGCCAATGTTCAGCGTTGGACAAAGGCTATCGCCGAACGACCAGCGGCAAAACGCGGGCGGATGGTCAACCGCCCCTTTGGTGAGCCGTCGAGCCAGTTGCTCGAACGCCATGACGCCAGCGATTTTGAAACCAAAACGCAAGACAAGCTGCAACCGGCGGATTGATCCGCGGACCTTACACAGGGCTTTCGGCGCCGGTGGTCATCCGCCCCGGCGCCGGATTTCATCAGGCGCGCGGGGCCTGCCGACGATAGCTGAGCGCCTCGGCCATGTGCAGCCGGCCCACGGTTTGCGCCCCCGCCAGATCGGCAATAGTGCGCGCCACGCGCAAGATACGGGTATACCCCCGCGCCGACAGTCGCATTGCCTCTGCCGCTTGCGCCAGCAGCGCGCGCGCTGCCTCATCGGGGGTGGCGTCAGCATCGAGCACGGGCCCGTCGGCCTCGGCATTGGTCCGCGCGGCATGGCCAGCATAGCGCGCCGCCTGCACCGCCCGCGCCGCCGCCACACGCGCGGCTACCTCGGCAGATCCTTCAGCGGGCGGCGGCAGCACCAGATCCATCGCACTCACCGCCTGCACATCTACATGCAGGTCGATACGGTCGAGCAGCGGGCCCGACACCTTGGCCTGATAATCCGCCGCGCAGCGCGGCGCACGCGAGCAGGCAAGCGCTGCATCGCCCAAATGGCCGCACCGGCACGGATTCATCGCCGCAACCAACTGCACCCGCGCGGGGAAAGTCACATGCGCATTGGCGCGCGCCACGCTCACCGTGCCGGTTTCCAGCGGTTGCCGCAGCGAATCAAGCACGGCGCGCTGAAATTCGGGAAGCTCATCGAGAAACAGCACGCCCAGATGTGCCAGGCTAACCTCGCCCGGCTTTACCTTCAGCCCGCCGCCGACAAGCGCGGCCATCGACGCGCTGTGGTGCGGCGCGCGGTAGGGGCGCGTGCGTGTCAACCGGCCACCGGCCAGCGTGCCCGCCACGCTTGCCACCATTGAAACCTCAAGCGCCTCAGCCGAATCGAGCGGGGGGAGAATGCCGGGCAAACATGAAGCAAGCAGCGATTTGCCCGCGCCCGGTGGCCCCACCATCAATAGATTATGCCCGCCCGCGGCTGCAATTTCCAGCGCGCGCTTGGCGGTTTCCTGCCCCTTTACCTGTTTCAGGTCGGGGCCGTGGCCCGGCGCTTCGACCTCGCCCGGTTGCGGCGCGGCGAGCAGGCCATGGCCTTTGAAATGATTGAGAAGGGCAAGCAGATCCGGCGCGGCGAGCACTTCCACCGAGCCTGCCCAAGCGGCCTCTGCGCCCTGGGCGGCCGGACACACCAGCCCCTTGCCAGCCCCCGCAGCATGAAGCGCGGCAAGTAGCACGCCCGCCGACGGTGCTATCCGCGCATCCAGCCCCAATTCACCCACCACGACATAATCAGCCAGCAATTCCGCATCGACCACCCCCATCGCCGCAAGCAGGCCAAGTGCGATAGGCAGGTCATAATGCGAGCCTTCCTTGGGCAAATCGGCGGGCGACAGGTTTACGGTGATGCGCTTAGGGGGCAGGGCCATGCCGAGCGCGGCCACCGCTGCGCGCACCCGCTCGCGGCTTTCGCCCACCGCCTTGTCCGCCAGGCCAACCACGTTGAACGCCGGCACGCCCGGCGCAAGCTGCACCTGAACCTCGACGCCGCGCGCCTCCAGCCCCAGATACGCAACCGTTGATACAATCGCCACCATTTGCTCGCCCCAATTATTCGCCGGCAGCTTTTTCATCGCCCAATGGCGATTCTTCGTTCATAGCGATTTTCTTCAAAGGAAAAACCTCCGGTCGCAAAGGGAAAACCTCTGCCCGGATATCCGCTAAATCAACTATCGAGCTGTCTTGCAAAAACAACACACATCGCCCACATCGCCGGAAATGACAAAACGCCTCGTTTCATCCAAGCGCCCCGTCGTCATTCGGTGGCTGTTGATGGGGATAGGCGCCGTGCTCATTGCCATGTCGCCTTTTGTCGGCATAATTCCAGGGCCGGGCGGCATTCCGGTATTTGTGTTTGGTCTGGTATTGTTGTTGCGCAACTCGGCCTTGGCGAGGCGCTGGTTTGTGCGGGCGGTGCGCCGCTGGCCGCGCCTTGGCAAAATCGCCGATATGGGCCTGCGCCGCGCGAGCGTGAAACGACGACGGGAGCGCGATGCGCAGCGCGCAGGCGGGCAGGCCGACGATGCGCCGCAAGGTTGACTTGGCATGACTCTTCGCCTAGGAGCATCATCCATTGGGCCGCCGGTTATGGCGGCTTTTCGCATTTTGTTGATCAGGGAATGAGTGATGAAGCGGACCTTTCAACCGAGCAATCTGGTGCGTGCACGCCGCCACGGCTTCCGCGCGCGGATGGCAACGGTGGGCGGTCGCAACGTGCTGCGCGCCCGCCGCGCACGCGGCCGCAAAAAGCTGTCGGCATAACCACTCTTACCGCGCGCCGCGATTTTTTGGCGGCGAATGCCGGCAGGCGGGCGCCGATGCCGGGTTTTGTCCTGCTCGCTCATATGCGAGATGATGGCCGGGCCGAGATGCGGATTGGCTATACCGTTACCAAAAAAATTGGCGGTGCTGTGGTGCGCAACCGGCTGAAGAGGCGGCTGCGCGCGCTGGTGCGCGAGGTACTGCCCCAGGCGGGCATTGCGGGCGCCGACCATGTGTTGATCGGCCGCGCAGGCGGCATCGCGCGCGATTTTGCGCAGATGCGGGCAGATCTGCTTAAGGCGCTGGGCAAGGTGGCACGGTGATTGCCCGGCTTATGATCTTGCTGGTGCGCGCCTGGCAATTGGGGCCATCGGTCGTTTTACCGCCGTCGTGCCGCTATGCGCCGAGCTGTTCGGCCTATGCGATTGAGGCGATTGGCCGCTATGGCCCACTCAAAGGCGGGTGGCTGGCGGCGAGACGAATCGCGCGCTGCCATCCATGGGGCGGGCATGGTTATGATCCTGTGCCAAAGACCTGGAATAACCACGAATCGGGGTTGCCAAAGTGAGTGAAGACAATCGCAATATCGTGCTTTTTGGAATAATCGCCGGGTTGATTTTGCTCGGCTGGCCACTGTTCGCCAGCAAATTCCTGCCGACGCCGCCAAAGCCTGTTTCGGCCAAAATTGCTACCGCACAGGCGCCGGTGGCGGGCGCTGTGCCTGGCCTTGCGGCAAATGGGGCAACGATAGTGCGCGACCGGGCAAAAGTGCTGGCTGAGGCGCCGCGCATCATGGTTGCAACGCCGGCGCTGAAGGGCTCGATCAACCTAAAAGGCGCGCGGATCGATGATCTTGTTCTGCTGCGCCACCGTGAAACGGTTGCCAGGAATTCAGCACCGGTGCGGCTATTGTCGCCATCGGGCACGGACAAGGCCTATTTTGCACGCTTTGGCTGGTCGGGTGCGGGCACTATTTTACCGGGCAGCGAAACATTATGGACAGCGGATGCGCCCGTCCTTACCCCTGCGCAGCCGGTCACCCTTGGCTGGACGAACCCGCAAGGCGTGCATTTTTCCATAAAAATTGCGGTGGATGCGGACTATATGTTCAGCGTTACCCAATCCATTGCCAATGGCGGCACAGTGCCTGTGTCGTTGCAATCCTTCGGGCTAATTTCGCGCACTGGCGCCCCCAAGGATATCGATACCTGGACCAACCATGTCGGCCCGGTCGGCGTGTTCGGCTCTGGTGCGAATTATGACATTGGCTACCCCAATTTGCGCGGCGACGAAGCCAGCTTTTTCGGCAAGATATGGGGGAGCAGCGCTAAGGCTGGCGCTAATTATTTTGATCATCAAGGCGGCTGGCTCGGATTTACCGATAATTACTGGCTGACAGCGCTTGTGCCCGACCAGACAGCGCAAGTGCATGCAGGCTTTCGTGGCGCGCCGGGGGATGTGTTTCAGGCTGATTACACAACTCCCGCCAGCACACTGGCGCCGGGCCGCAGCGCGGCCCAATCCGCCCGCTTCTTTGCTGGCGCAAAGGAAGTGCGGCTGATCGACCATTATCAAGATCAGGGCAATATCGCCAATTTCGACAAGGCAATCGACTGGGGCTGGTTCCGTATCGTCGAAAAGCCGATCTTCTACTATCTCGATTTTCTGTCGAAATTGATTGGCAATTTTGGTGTCGCCATCATCGCGCTGACGATTACCATTCGCGGTTTTCTGTTTCCCATTGCCCAGCGGCAATTTGCCTCGATGGCCAAGATGAAGGCTATTCAGCCCAAAATGAAGGCCGTGCAGGAGCGCTTTAAGGACGACAAACCGCGCCAGCAGCAAGAGATCATGGCGCTCTACAAGGCTGAAGGGGTAAACCCGCTGGCCGGATGCGGGCCAACGCTGTTGCAAATCCCCATTATGTATGCGCTCTACAAGGTGCTGCTGCTGGCCATTGAAATGCGGCACCAGCCTTTTGTCTTGTGGATCAAGGATCTGTCCGCGCCCGACCCGTTGACCCCGCTCAACCTGTTTGGCCTGCTCGCCTTCACCCCGCCGCAGATCATCGCTATTGGTGTGGTGCCGATTTTGCTCGGCGTTTCAATGTACTTTCAGTTCAAGCTAAACCCTGCGCCGATGGACGAGGCACAAAAACAGGTTTTTGCTATTATGCCATGGATGATGATGTTCATGATGGCGCCCTTTGCGGTTGGCTTGCAGATTTACTGGATCACCTCGAACACGCTCACCATTCTTCAGCAGCGCCTGCTCTATGCCCGCCATCCGGACATGAAGGTGCCGCCAGCCAAGCCAAGCGGCGCGAAATGAGGGCCCGTGGCTGAATTTGACGAAGAGGCGCTGGAGGCAGCGCGCAAAATATTTGCCGGGCCGATCAGCTTTTTGAAGTCGGCGCCTGGACTTGAGTTTTTGCCCGATGCCGATGTGCCCGAAATTGCTTTTGCCGGGCGGTCAAACGTCGGCAAATCATCGCTGTTGAACGCGCTTACCGGGCGCAACGGCCTGGCTCGCACGTCGAATACGCCGGGTCGCACGCAAGAGCTTAATTTTTTCGACGTTGGCGCGCCGCTTGGGCTCCGGCTGGTCGATATGCCGGGCTATGGCTTTGCCAAGGCGCCTAAGGACATGGTCAAGCGCTGGCGCTTTCTCATCAACGATTATCTGCGCGGGCGCCCGGTGTTGAAGCGAGTTCTTGTGCTGGTCGATTCGCGCCACGGGCTGAAAGAAGTCGACAATGACATTCTCGACATGCTCGACAAAGCCGCCGTCAGCTACCGCCTTGTGCTGACAAAGGGCGACAAGATCAAACCAACAGAGCTTGCCGCCATTGCCGAGCAGACCGCTATCGAAGCGCGTAAGCGCACTGCGGCGCACCCTGGCATTCTCACCACCTCAAGCGACACAGGCCTTGGCATAGCCGAGCTGCGCGCCGCCGTTATCGAGGCGATTGGCTAGGCGGAGATGCCTGCCCTCAAACCGGTTTCCAAACGGCTAATCCTGCTCAACTACCGCCGCGTTGCGCGCCCGCCCGGCAAGCGGTGGCGCAAGGGCGCAGGACATTTTCGTCAAACTGGTTGATCAGGCGGCGCGCAGGTGGCGCTGCGGCTCATGGTGAGAAGCGGGCGCCGGCTTGCCCCATTCCGCGTCCGCATCGTCATCCATGTTTACCGAAAAACGCTGCACCAGCGCATCCAGATTATTGGAGTTGTGCGAAATGTTGGTAACCGCTGCCATGGTTTCTTCCGCCATTGCGGCATTTTGCTGCACGGCGCCGTCCATTTCCTGCACGCTGCGGCTGATCCGCTCTACCTCGCCAGCCTGGCGCTGGGCTGCAGCGGAAATTCCGCTGATCAATTCATCCACCCGGCCGACACTGGTTAGCACGCGCCGCATTGCATCTTCGGTTTTGCGGATGAGGTCTGCACTGTTGACAACATGGGTGTCGGATGTCCGCACCAGCGCCCGCACTTCGTTCGACGCATCGCTGGTGCGGGTGGCAAGCGCGCGCACCTCGCCTGCGACAATGGCGAAACCCTGGCCTGCCGTGCCGGCTCGTGCCGCCTCAACGGCAGCATTAAGCGCCAGCATGTTGGTCTGAAAGGCAATTTGGTCGATAATCGAGACGATTTCGAGAATTTCCTGAAACGACGCTTCGACATTGTTCATCGCAGCCACGGTTTCATCGAGAATGCGGTTGGAATCGTCCGCCGCGGTGCGCGCAACCGATGTTGCCTCGGCTGCCTGCTTGGCGCCGTCCGACGTTGTGCGGAAATCGTCTGCCACACGCCTTACCGAATCTGCGGTTTGCGTGACGTTGGCTGCCTGATGCTCGGTGCGCGTGGCAAGGTCTGCTGCACCAGCGGTCACCGCGCTTGCATCGCCCACAATTGCTTTGGACTCGCCGTGAATGGCAATCATCGCCTCCTCTACCGAGGCAATTGCCTGGTTGAAATCCTGCCGTATCCGGTCGGTCTCGCCGGGAAATTCGTGCTGGAGGCGGAAGGTGAGATTGCCGTCCGCGAGCGCGGAGAGCGCCTTGGCGAGGTTATCGACGATGAAACTGCTCTTGCGCGATTCGGCTTCGTGGCGCTCGCGCTCACGCGATTGGACCGTGTCGCGCATTTTGACAATGTCGCGGACCAGCAGGGCAAATTCGCCCCGACCGTTGATTACGATGGCGCCATCGCCATCGCCATCGGTCACATCTCGCACAAGGCCACGCGCCAGCGCCAGCGCAGACAAGATGCTGCGCGACAATATAAAGGCAATGACAGCGGCGATCATGAAGGTTGGCGCCATTGCCAGCACGATCATGTCGTGCCCTTCCGAGGCGATTTCGGTAATTTCGAGCTTGCGCTGGAAAATAGCCATGCCGAGTGAGGCCACGGCATTGTCAAGCGAGGTGTTGGCGCTTTCGATGCGCTCAGGCGACAGGTCTCCAGCCGCCATTGCCGTAAAATCGCCAATCGCCGCCTTTGCATCGGCTGCGCCGCTGTCCGGCGTCATTTGTGGCAGTGCGTCGTTCAGTGCGCCGAGCACGGTTGTTGCTGTGCTGGCATCTGGGGTAACGCGCAGGCCGTGCGCGCTGAGCTGCGCGTCGCGCAGTGCGTCAAATTTGGCGACCTGATTTTCTTCAAACGCCGTGCGAACTGTGTTGAATTCGGTATATTTATAGGCGCCATAAGCACCGGCTGCGATAGTAAGCGAAACAATGGCGCCGCAACAAAACACCAGCTGCACAAAAAGCGGTACGCGGTTCGTCATTCGCCCATGCGCTGGCTCGGCCAGCATCCGCTCAATAACCGAGACACCGCGCACCATGCGGTTGAACATCACCGCGCCAATGTGCATCGCCAGCATTGCCAGCATCGAATAGGCAAGCCAGCGATGGTAGGATTCAAGCGTGACACCCTGCTCGTTCGTCAGCGTGACAAGCGCTGGAAGCGGAAAGAGGTGGAGAAAGGTCAGTTCTTCTCCGCGGGCCCAGGCGGTAAGCAGGCCAAGAACCGGCTGGCTCGCAAGCGCGATGATTAGCGCAAAATGGACAAACCCCGCCGCCACTGACTGCCACGGTGGCAATTGGCCCTTGTTGCGCGGTGGGTGGTAGCGGACAGCCAGCGCGATGCGCAGCACGATAACGGTGAGCACCAGCAACCCGCATTGCTGATGCCAGTCAAGCACAAGCTTGCCAAGTTGGAGCGACTGCAAATTATGTAGAACAAGGATCAACGCAAATTGCACCGCGACCAAAACGGCCAGCGACCAGTGGGTGAGGCGCAAAATCGCCGGAAAGCGCTCCTGCGCTAGGGAAATCGGCTGAGACGCCATTCGCGTTTATCCTAAATTTGTGCCGGCGGGCGCCCGATATGCAGACACCCGCCTGGAATTTTACTCGACGGTAACCGACATCTTCATTTTTGGGTGAATGCCGCACAGCACCTGATAAACGCCTGGCTTGAGAAACGGCGCCTTGAAGGCAACGCCGGGGGATTGCAGGCCGCTGTTCAGGTTGACGCCGTTGCCGGTCACCAGAATATTATGCGAGGTCGTGTCGTCATTCTGAAAGGTGACAATCGTCCCCTTGGGAACGGTTACCGCCGCCTGACTAAATGTCAGCCCTTTCTGGCTGATGAGGACCGGGCCAGCAGCCCAGGCAACCCCACCCAGCAAGGTGAGAAGAGTGGCAACGGTAACAATCTTACGCTTCATGATTCGATTCCTTGGTTAACGAGGCAGCACGGGATATTCGACCGGTGCATCCTTACTCGTCAATGTTTGCATGAAGGCGACAAGATCCGCCTTCTCCTCAGCGCTCAGATTGAGCGGGTGAACCTCTTCCGAAAGCGATGGCCGCTTGACGAAGCCATGGTCATAATGGTCAACCACCGCCTCAAGCGTGGCCACCGAGCCATCGTGCATATATGGCCCGCGCTGCGCGATATTGCGCAGTGTCGGCGTTTTGAAGGCGTGTTCGAGCACGGTCACACCAGGCAAAAATTTGCCTCGGCCAATATCTTCGCTGGCCAGGCCAATGTCGTGAAAGCCATCATCGGTAAAGCGCCAGCCGGCATGGCACGAAGCGCAGTTTGCTTTGGTGTTGAACAGCGTGAAACCGCGTTTTGCGGCTGCCGAAATGGCGTTCGCGTCGCCTGAAACCCAGCGGTCGAACGGCGCCTCGCCCGAAACGACGGTGCGCTCATAAGCGGCGATAGCTTTGGCAACATTGGGAAGAGTAAGCCCTTCACCGGGAAAAACCTTTTCCATGGCGTCGCGGTATTCGCGAATGGCGCTCAACCGGCTCAGCACCAGCTCTGGCCCACCACCGGCCATTTCGACACTCGACATGACCGGGCCCAGCGCTTGCGCTTCAAGGTCTTCGGCGCGGCCATCCCACATCATCGGGCCGCTCCATGCCATGTTGAGAATGGTCGGCGTGTGGCGGCCCAGTTGGCCGCCCTTGTCGCCCACGCCCAACGCCAGCCCATCTTGCCAGCCGAGCGAGGGGTTGTGGCACGAGCCGCATGAAATGGCGCCAGAGCCCGAAAGCCGGGGATCGAAGAACAGCATTTTGCCCAGATGCACCTTTTCTGGCGTCATCGGGTTGGTTTCGGGCACGGGAATGTCGGTTGGCCGGGTATATTGGCTGAGATATTTGGCCACATCAACCGAGGCAAAGCCGGTGCCGGAGAGCGATTCGTCCGACGCGTGCACAACGCTTGCGACCGCACCCAGCGCCACTGCGCCAAAGGTTACGCCCTTAAAAACTGCCCAAGCGCGCCGAAAATCGCGGCCGCTCGCCGATTTCGATCCCTGTTGCATGTTGTCCCTCTTCAAAACACTGGGAGGAACCTAGCAACCAAGCGTTAAAAAGAAGTAGCAGCGGCTGTGCCTAATTTTGCGCGACCGCCCAAACCGCTTTCAGCGCCAGGAGATTGGGCAGCTTTGCCGAAGATGATACGCGATTACAACAACGTCAGGCGCGCCCAGAACATCCCGTCACGACGCTCAAAATCGAGTTTTCCGCCATGGGCTGAGGCAATACGCTCTACAATGGCCAGGCCAAGGCCGGTGCTGTCGCCGCTGCGCGCGGTGTCCTGGCGGGCAAAAGGGCGACATAGCGCAGGCGCAAGCGACAGATCGAATCCCTCGCCGCTGTCACCCACAGCGATGATGATTTTGCCCGCATGCACGCCAGCTTCCACTCTGTAGGGCGCCCGGCCATAGCGCCTGGCGTTGGCAACAAGGTTGGCAACGGCCCGTTCCACCGCCGCTGGCCGCAAATTCGCCTCGATGTCTGTAGCGCAGGCAACCGTGAGTACTTCGCCCAATTCACTGTCGCTGGCTACACGGTGCAACAAGGGGGCAAGGGTTGTGCGCGCCAGCGGTTCTGTGTCGAACCCACGGGCATAATCAAGAAACTGGCCGAGCATGGTGTCGATGCGGTCTACCTGGCGCCCGGCACTTTCCAGCATTTCGCTATCGGCACCGCCTAGCATTGCCAGCGACAGGCGCAGCCGGGTGAGCGGCGTGCGCAAATCGTGGCTAACCGCGCCCAGCATCACCGCGCGCTCGGCTTCCTGGGCGGCAAGGCGTGCTGTCATGCGGTTAAACGCGCTGGCAACAGCGGCAATTTCCTCCGGGCCTTGCTCATCAATATGGGCACTTGGCCGGTCGGGGTCGAACGTATCGGCGGCGTTGACAAGGCGGCGCAGTGGTTTGTCTATCAACCTTTGCAGCGCAATGCCGCCGGTAATTGCGGCAAATAACGCGCTTGCCAGTGCAACAATGGCGCTGGCAAGGGGCGCGCGCAGCCGGCGCGGTGTGAGGGTGACCCACCAATCTTCGCCGCCGAGCCACAGTCGTACCCACAGGCGCGATTCCTGGTCGGTGCGCCACTCAACCTCGCGACCATGGTTGAGGCGGCGCGAAATGGCGGCGATAAAGTCGCGCTCCACAAGCATGGCCGGGCGGTATCCGGCCTTTGGCGGGGTGTCGCCAGGGCGAATGAGAACTGCGTCATCCGCGTTGAAGCGGGCCACCAGTGCGCGGCGCTCCTGCGGGCTCATCCGCGCCATTGACTTGCCAATGGTATCGGTCATCTCCGCTGTCACTTCGGCCAGTCGCTGAGATTGCGGGCGCAGCACCAGCACATATAGCAGCGCGGCAGCCAGCATCTGGCCCAACAGCACCACCACTACCAGCGTGGCGATGTTGCGATCGAGCAAGCGGCGCATCATGGCGCGCTGCTGCCATCGGCCAGTACATAACCCACGCCCCAAATGGTGCGAACGAAGCGCGGATTGGCCCCGTCATCGCCAATTGCCCGGCGCAGACGGCCAATTTGTACATCGATGGCCCGGTCTGACACATCGGCGTCGCGGCCGAGCGCACGGTCGATCAACTGGGCTCGGCTCAGCGGCCGGCCGGGCGAGCGGGCAAGCGCTGCCATCAATGCAAATTCCCGGCTGGAAAGCGTAAGCGCTACCCCGTCACGCAGCACCGACATGGCGGAAAAGTTGATCGCAAACGGGCCGATTGTTACGACTTCGTCGCGCACGAAGCTGCGTGCCGGCCCCAGCCGACGCAGCACAGCGGCAATGCGTGCGACGAGCTCGCGTGGTAAAAAAGGCTTGGCCAGATAGTCGTCTGCGCCCATTTCAAGCCCCAGCACCCGGTCAACCGGGTCGCCGCGCGCCGTCAGCATGATGATTGGCGTCATGTCTCCATCCGCGCGCAGGCGGCGGCATATCGTCAGCCCGTCTTCACCTGGCATCATCAGATCGAGAATGATCACATCTGCCGGTTCACGCATCAGCGCTCCATCAAGCGCCTTGCCGCTTTCTACCGCGCGTACACGGTAGCCATGCTCTGTAAGAAAGCGCTGGAGCAGGCCGCGCAGTTCAATGTCGTCATCCACTACAAGGATACGGGCTGCTTTATCGGTCATCGCGTGTTTGCCGGCCTTGTTCCAAATGGGGCGTCTGTTTTTGCTACCAGCGCCGCGTCTGCCCGGCCAGTCCACCAGATGTAACAAGATGTGACAAGAGCCGGGCGGTTGTAACCTTGCGCCACACAAGCACGCTGGCGCGACATCATGGTGATGCACGATAGCGTCATCCAGCAATCAGCCCAGCGACGGGCCTGATTTTTCAAGAGGAGATTTTTCGATGACAACTGCAAATACTTTTCGCGCCGCCCTCACGCTCGCGCTTGTCGGTTCGGCCATTACAATTGGTGATATAGCGCAGGCACGCGGTGTGGTGCATGGCGGCCGCAATGGCAATGGCGGCACGGCAGTCGCCGGCCCACGTGGTGCCGCGGCAAGCGGCCACACCACCACCAAAAATGCCGACGGCTCCACCACGGTGAACAGCACGGGCGGTTTTGCTGGCACAAATGGCTCGCGCGGCTATCGCCAGTCGAGCACGACCGTTGGCACGGATGGCTCCGTCAGCCGCACAGGCAGCGCCAATGCAAGTGGCGTAAACGGCTCGGCGCAAACAAGCGGTGGCTTTAGCCGTGCAGCGGACGGAACATGGTCGGGCAGCCGCTCAACCAGCGCAACCAACGCCAACACAGGCAACAGCTATAGCGGGTCAACCTCGATCGACCCGGCCACCGGCAAGCCGGTGCACACCGGCACCTGCACCAACGCGTCGGGCGTTTCGGCTCCCTGCCGCTAAAATTATCGGCCGGGGCCAGGCATTGGTTCGCGCACAGGCCCCGGCCACCTGAACATCATGGAGTAAATATTGATGAAATTTGCGTATTCTGGCGGGCTGGCGCTTGCGGTTATCTTCGTGCTGTCGGCCGGCCCCACCGCTCGCCCGGCCAATGCCGCGGCAAAAAGCGGGCAGGCAGATGCTGTTGCGACGATTGAGCGCATCATGCAGGCAGACATTAATGGCGACCAGCAGGTTACGCGCGCGGAGTTGCGGGGTTACCGCGCCGAGCAGTTCAGCCGGCTGGATCGCAACGGCGATGGTTTTGTCTCTACAGATGATGTACCCTCGATATTTGCCTCGCGTTTTGCCCCGCGTATCAAGATGCTTCAGGAGCAATTTGATGTTGACCATGACGGCAAGGTTAGCCGTAATGAACTGGTCAACGGACCGACTCTCGCATTTGATGGCGCCGATGGCGACCATGATGGCGTGGTAACCCGGCCAGAGGCGCAAATGGCGGTGGCCATGCTAAAAGGCCTGCATGGCCAATAAGGCTGCCGGATCGGAGAAGATGACAATGGCGCTTATCGGCAAATATCCCTGGATTCTCGCAGTGGCGCTGGTGCTGGCGCTGGCAGAATATGCCTGGCGGCGCAGCCGCGGGCGGCAATATGATCTTGCTCAGGCGGCAACCAGCCTTGGCGTGGCGCTTGGCCAGGCGCTGATTCGGCCGTTCAGCCTGATCGTCACCATTGCGATATTGACGTTTTTTGCCGGTTTTGCGCCGTGGCACGTGCCGATGAACCGGGCTTGGGGCTGGGTACTTGGCTTTTTTGCGATAGAATTTGCCTATTATTGGTTCCACCGCCTGAGCCATGAAGTGGCGTGGATGTGGGCCACCCACCGGGTGCATCATTCCGCGACGGAAATGGTGTTGCCGGCCGCCATTCGCCTTGGCTGGACCGAGTTGCTCTCTGGTGGCTGGGTGCCGTTTGTGCCGCTCGTGCTGCTCGGCTTTTCCCCTGCTATGGTCGGTGTATTGCTGGGGGTTGGGCTCATTTATCAATATGGCCTCCACACCGAGGCGCCGATCCGGCTTGGGCCGCTTGAGTGGGTGCTCAACAGCCCAAGCCACCACCGCGTTCACCACAGCCGCGATGCCGAGTTTCTCGATTGTAACTATGGCAGCATGTTGATTGTGTTTGATCGGTTGTTTGGCACCTTTCGTTCCGCCCCACAGGGGGCAAAACTCCAATTTGGTCTTGTCCATGGGGGAAATTCCGCCAATCCTTTCGTTGTCGCGCTTGGCGGCTGGCATGATTTATTCTCGCGGCTGGCCGAAAAGCGTGGGCTGCGCGAGCGACTGTCGATTGCTTTTGGTCGGCCGCGCTAAACCTGACATTGCCGTCTTCACAGCCCCGCTGCCTGAATTTCGCGAGCTGACCGCCGCCTTCGCATGAGCAGATAGCCAGCGGGAATAACCAGCATCGACAGCAGCGGCGCAGTGAGCATACCGCCGATCATCGGTGCGGCGATACGGCTGGTTACCTCAGAGCCTGTGCCAGTGCCGATGAGCACAGGAAACAGGCCAGCCAGGATGACCGCCACGGTCATCGCCTTGGGCCGCACGCGCAGCAGCGCACCTTCGCGCACCGCTGCCTCCACATCTGCCCGCGATGGATCGACACCGCGCGCGGCCAGTGCGTGCTTGAGGTAAATGAGCATGACCACGCCAAATTCTGCCGCCACGCCTGCCAGTGCGATAAAGCCCACCGCCGTTGCAACCGACTGGTTGTACCCCAGCAGCCACAACAGCCAGAACCCGCCCGTCAGCGCAAAGGGCAAGGTGGCCATCACCAGCAACGCCTCGTCAAATCGCCCGAAGGTGACGTAGAGCAGCACGAAAATGATCAACAATGTTGCCGGCACGACAATTGTCAGCCGTTCGCGCGCTCGCGCCAGATATTCAAATTGCCCGGTAAAGCTGATGCTGATCCCAGGCGGGAGTTTTACCTCGCGATCAATTACATGCTGGAGGTCGGCAACGATTGAGGTCAGGTCGCGGCCGCGCGCATCGACATAAATCCATGTCACCGGCCGGCCATTTTCGCTGCGCAGCATTGGCGGGCCTTCACTGGTGGTGATGCTGGCCATGGTGCCCAGCGTCACCTGTTGGCCGCCGGGCGCCAGAAAGCGCAGGTTGCGCAAGGCATCGGCACTGTCGCGCAGCTCGCGCGGATAGCGCACGTTGATCGGATAGCGCGCCAGCCCCTCCACCGTCTGGCCAATTGTTTCACCGCCGATTGCACTGGAGACGATCGACTGGACATCTGCGATGTTCATGCCAAAGCGGGCAGCAGCGAACCGGTCGATGTCGACATCGATATACCGCCCCCCGGTCAGCCGCTCGGCGAGGACAGAAGACACATCAGGCACCGTTTTGGCAGCGGTTTCTATCCGCTTTGCGGTTGCGTCTATCTGTGCGACGTCTGCGCCAGATACTTTGATGCCGATGGCGCTTTTGATGCCGGTTGCCAGCATATCAATCCGGTTGCGGATGGGCGGAATCCAAAAATTGGCAAGACCGGGCACCTTAACTGCATGATCAAGCGCATCGACCAGTTTTTCCGGCGTCATTCCTTGCCGCCACTGGCTCTGTGGCTTGAAACGGATGGTGGTTTCAAACATCTCCATTGGCGCAGGGTCGGTCGCGGTTTCCGCCCGCCCGGCCTTGCCGAACACGCTATCCACCTCAGGCACGGTCTTGATCAGCCGGTCGGTCTGCTGGAGCAACTGTGCTGCCTTGGCGGTGGAAATGCCGGGCAATGCCGAGGGCATGTAGAGCAGGTCACCCTCGTCTATTTGCGGCATAAACTCGCCACCGAGCCGCGACAGGGGGAACAGGCTGGTCGCAAATACCAGGCCTGCAATCACCAGCGTTTGCTTTGGCCGCGCCAGCACCCAGTCAAGCGCGGGGCGATAAATCGCGCTCAGCGCCTGGTTGATCGGGTTTGCGCTCTCTGGCGGAATGCGCCCGCGGATGAGGTAACCCATCAGCACTGGTACAAGTGTAATAGACAGTACAGCCGCAGCCGCCATCGCATAGGTTTTGGTAAAGGCAAGCGGCGCGAACAGCCGTCCTTCCTGCCCTTGCAGCGCAAAAACAGGGATGAACGACAGCGCGATGATCATCAGACTGAGGAACAGCGCTGGGCCAACCTCGGCCGCGGCGTTGGCGATAACTGTCCAGCGAGCAGAGCCTTTGAGTTCGGCATCGGGGTTGTCTTTGGCCCAGTGCTCCAGGTGTTTATGGGCGTTTTCGATCATCACGACGGCTGCATCGACCATTGCGCCGATGGCAATGGCGATGCCGCCCAGCGACATGATGTTGGCGTTGATCCCTTGCGCGCGCATCACGACAAAGGCCGCCAATATGCCCAGCGGCAGTGTTACCACCGCAACCAGCGCCGAGCGCACGTGCCACAAGAACAGCGCGCAAACGATGGCGACGATGAAAAACTCCTCGACGAGCTTGCCTGTCAGATTGTCAACCGATCGCCCGATCAGTGCCGAGCGGTCATAAGTAGGGACAATCTCGACACCCGCGGGCAGGCTGGCCTTTAGCGTTTCGAGCTTGGCTTTGACAGCGGCAATGGCGGTGCGGGCATTGGCGCCTGACCTAAGCACGATGATGCCGCCGGCAACTTCGCCCTGGCCGTTCAGCTCAGCAATGCCGCGCCGCATATCCGGCCCGACCTGCACCGACGCGACATCCGCCAGCGTAACGGGCACGCCGCCAGCCGTCGCCCTGATCGGCAGGGCGCGAAAATCGTCAAGACTGGCAAGATATCCGCTTGCACGGACAATATATTCGGTCTCTGCCTGCTCGATAACCGAGCCGCCCGCTTCCTGATTGCCGCGCCGGATGGCGTCCGTCACCGCCTCATGCGTTACGCCATAGGCGATCAGCTTGTCGGGATCGAGCACGACCTGATATTGGCGCACCATGCCGCCCACTGTTGCGACTTCGCTCACACCGGGAATGGTCTTTAGCTCATAGCGCAAAAACCAGTCTTGCAAACTGCGCAACTGGGCAAGGTCGTTGCGGCTGGTTTTGTCGACCAGGGCATATTCGTAAATCCAGCCCACCCCGGTTGCATCCGGGCCAAGCTCAGCTTTGGCGCCGGGCGGCAACTGCCCTTGCACCTGGCTCAGATATTCAAGCACGCGGCTGCGCGCCCAATAAAGGTCGGTGCCGTCGTCAAACAGCACATAAACCAGGCTATAGCCGACAAACGAATAGCCACGCACAACGCGTGCACCCGGCACCGAGAGCATTGTCGTTGCCAGCGGATAGGTGACCTGGTTCTCGACGATGCGCGGTGCCTGACCGGGATAATTGGTGCGGATGATTACTTGTACGTCAGACAAATCGGGCAGTGCATCGATCGCGGTTGATTTTGCCGCCACCAGCCCTGCGCCGATGACCATGAGTGCTGCAAGAAGTACGAACAGGCGCTGCGTGATCGACCAGCGGATGATAGCGGCGATCACTTGGCATTGCCCGCTGGCGGTGCGCCGATCGCGCGGACCGGGATGCCGGTGAGGCTGGCTTCGGAATCGAGCAGAAACTGGCCAGACGCCACCACCTTCTCCCCCTCAGCCAGCCCGGCGAGAATTTCGGTACGCCCGCCGCTTTCCCGCCCGATTTGCACTTCGGCGGGGTGATAACGGCCATCGCTTGCGGCCAGCATCACAAGGGTGCGCTTGCCAGTGCGGATGATGGCCTCGGTGGGAATGAGCAAAGCGATGCGCGCGCTCTGGTTTAGCGCCACAGTTGCAAACATGCCGGGGCGCAGCCGCAGCCCCTGGTTCTGTAACTCGACACGGACGGTGACGGTGCGGCTTTCGGTTTGCGCGGTCGGCAGAATTGCCTGCACGCGGCCTGAAAAACGTTCGCCCGCAAACGCGCTCAATTCCGCGGTAACCGCATCGCCAGCCCGGACATCGCCAATCCGTGCCTCGGGCACGGCGGCATCGAGCCATACCGAGCCAAGGCCAATGATGCGAGCCAGCGGCTGCCCCATTGCCAGCGTCATGCCGGGGCGGACATCGAGCGTGTCAATCACCCCGCCTGAAGGTGTGGTGAGTGTGGCCACATCGCGCACCCGCCCACTTCGTGCGACGGCATCGATCAGCGCCGAGGGCATGCCGAGCAGCGTAAGCCGCTGGCGCGCCGCTGCGGTCAGCGCGGCGTTGCCGGTGTGCTTTACGGCCAAATATTCGCGCTGAGCGCCGCCCCATTCAGGCACCAGAACATCGGCAAGCGGTGCGGCCGCTGCAATTACGTCCCCTGGCGCACGGCCATAGCCACGCTGCACAAAGCCGGCCGCGCGCGCCTGCACCACCGCCACGTTGCGCTCGTTAAACGCGATGATGCCGGTAACGCTGAGCGCGGTTGAGAGGCTGGCGCGCCTTGCCTCGACAATGCGGATACCGAGATTTTGGGCAGCTTCAGGATTGACAGTCACCGCAGGTGGACCACCGCCCCCGGCGCCCCCGGCGCCCCCGGCGCCCCCGGCGCCCCCGGCGCCCCCGGCGCCCCCGGCGCCTTCCTCTGCAAATTTGGGGACCAGTTCCATATCCATAAATGGCGATTTTCCGGGCTTGTCGAACTTTTGGTTCGGGAACATCGGGTCGTAATAATAAAGCGGCTGCTTGCTCTTACCTGCTGTGTTCGGCAGGTCTCCGGCGCCTGACGGTGCAAAATACTGCCCCGCAAGAAAGCCGATAAGCGCAACACCTGCCAAAGCGGCGGCGAGTTGCGATGCCTGAAGTGATGTCATTTTCACGGGCGATCCCCTTCATAGGTAAGTGTAATTCGGGCACCATCGCGAACGACATCGGCTTCGCGGTCGAGCAGGTCGATTTCCGCCTCGGCAAGCGCAATGGCCGATTGCTGCGTGGTGCCAAGGTCGATGCGGCCCGCAGCATAGCTGGCCCGGTCAAGTTCTGCGCGTTGGCGGGCGAGTGGCAACAGCGTCGTTTGTGCTCGAACAAACCGGTTGTGATGGGCCTCATGCCCGGCCAGATCGCCTTCGAGCTGCGCTACGGCTTCGCGCTCGGCATCGGCGCGTTCCAGCCGCGCGCGATCTCTTTCACTCGCGCGCGCCGCGATGATTGGGTCTTGCCGCTTTTTGGCGAAAAACGGCAGGTCAATTTTAACGCCAAGCGAGGCAAAATCTCCGAAACGTGGCGCGCGGCTGCCAAAAGTTGCAGTAATTTCCCAATCGGGCCGCTTGTCTGCCTGCGCCAACTGCACATTGGCGCTTGCCTGACCGATTGCCGCGTCTTTGATCCGCAACGAAGGGAGTAAGGCGATGCTGGCGCGCAGTTGGGCGCCATCAACGGAAAATATGGGAAGATCACCGCTAATTTCTGGGTTGGCTTCGCTTGTCCATCGGGTCAGGCCGGCGCGGGCGGCGGCTAGTGCTGCTTGCAGGTCGCTGCGCCGGTCGTCCAGCTCTGCCTTGAGTTTTGCGGGTTCTATCGCTTCGGCCGGGCGTATCTTGCCGCTTGCCAGTCGCGCAGGAGCGGTGGCAGCGAGTTCTGCAATGCGCTGTTCCAGGCCGTGGAGAATGGCCAGGCGCCGTTCGGCATAGAATGAATCTATCCATGCAAGCGCGGCCGCAATGCGCACACGCCGCCGCTCGGCTATGGTTTCTGCATCGGCGGCGACAATGTCGGCCTGCGCCCGTCCGGCACGGGCGTGACGTTTGGCAAGGTTGGGGATTTCCTGGCTAAATCCAATGTCTCTTTCAGTAAAATCGTCACGATTGATTGTGCCTGCATTGGGCCCGGTTACAGGAAAGTCCGTCAGCCTTATTTCCAGCTTGGGGTCGGGCAGCCGGTCGGCCGCGATGGCGCCTGAGCGTGCGGCATCGCTTTGCGCGGCACGCCCGGCAATGCTTGGCGCGTCCCGGTTGGCGCGGGCAAGCGCCTGATCGAAGGTAAGCGGCTCAGCCATGGCGGGTGTTGCTAAAAACAACATGGTCGAGAGCGGGAGATAGCCGCGCATATAATATTCTCCGGGCATGATCCTGGCCAGAAATCCAGCGATTTTGAGCGCAAAAGGCGGTGAGGGCAGCAAATTTCCCCGGCTCGGCAAAAACCGCATCCCCAGCGTTGCGCGCAAGGGGCGCGCCTGAATCAACTGGCCGTGTCAAAGGAACGTGCGCCCACCATGCGCCTTATTTGAGGGGGCAGTGCGCTGCCCGGCCGCTGGCCGACAAATGCGCACTCGAATTGGGCAACCCGCAAACGGGCGCAATTCAGGCTATTGCGCGCGGGGGCCGATCGACGCTGCTGGCGATTTTGGCGATTTTTATACTCGCAAGGCTGGCCAGCGGCGGATTTGAAGGATCAATCACCCGAAAACCTGGCATTTGCGGCGGCACGACTATCACAACCGGCGCTGCTGCGTTGCAGAGCTGTAAGCAAGCCTTGTGCTTTTCGGAGCAGCATGAACAGTCTTTCATGTCATGGCTGGTCGACGCCATCATCGGCATCGGGGCGGCGCACTCCTCCTGTACCGCGGCAGCTGGAATTGGTGCCGCCAGCGTAAGCAAGGTCAGAATCAAAATGAGCAACTGCTTCATGTTGGCCGACCTATAGCACGCAGGCGACCACCTGCGCCAGCCCGCACAAAGGCGGGCACGGCGAGGTAGCATCGCGCCTTACAGCGGACGATTGTCGGCAGCGCATGGCTGATCTTTGCCAGCTTCCTGCCCGACGCCATGGGGCAGGAGATCCATGATCGGCGACCAGTTCATCAAGGTGGCCTGATCCACCACAGCGACCGCGGCAGCCAATATGTATCGATCGAGTATAACGAGATCGGGATTGAGCCATGATGGGCAGCGACGGCGACAGCTATTACAACGCCTTGGTCGAAACGATCAAAAGTATTTTCAAGACTGAGATGATCCATCGGAAAGGACTGAGGCGATCATTTGAAGCTGTTGAATACGCGACGCTCGAATAGGTAGAATGGTTTAACAACCGCCGTCTGCTCAGGCCCATCGGTATTGCTCTGCCGACTGAATTTGAGGAGCGCTATACGCCATGGTTGGGTGACACCCCAATGGTCGCACAACTCAAACCAAATGGTCTGCGACAATTTCTGCTCGGTTCGGTCGGAATGATTTTGCCGCAGTTGATCGATCTTGACAAGCTCCATGTTTTGTCATCTATTTGTTTTTGCTCAGTATGCTAGGTCAGTTAGCATCAGAAACAACAAAAGAGAGAATAATTGTAAAGCGCATCGCATTTGCCGTATCTACTCTGATTATGGCCATTGCGCCAATTGGTGCATTTGCGGCTTCTGTTGTAGCACACAATAATATTAATGTACAAAAACAGTCCTACTGTGTGGTAATTATCGTTGGAATTCGGGATTTTATTGAGGTTTTCTGGTTCTGTATTGTGTTTAGTGGTGGATGATTTTGATTATAAGACATATATGCAATTTAACTTAAACAAAAGTTCGGACATCTGAGCCTCCGTTTTATTGGAAATGGCTTTTTTTATTTAAATATTTCGGTAAGTTTCATTGATTGTGGAGAAATTTTATGCAACGAAATATTCGTGTTACTACCGTTGCTGTATTAGCCTTATTAATTGGTGCGCCAAAATTATTGCGCCCGACGGTGGCGATTGCACAATCTTCTCCGGCAAGCGTTATTGTAGGAGAATGGACAGGCAAATTTGGCACCTCTGATTGGACTTTTCATTTTGAGAACGAGGCGGGAATTTGGTCTGTCCGATACATTTCCTCCAAGGGTAGTATGTGGCACGATTTACAAAACATTGTTGTGTCAGGAAACACAATTTCGTTCGATATAGTGTCAAGTCCACAATTGAAATTCAATCTTTCTGTAGATGATTCAAGCGAAAGTCTTTCGGGTAATGTTGAGATTCCTAGTGGTTTGGGCGTGCCTTTTTCGGCGGTTCGTAAGTTTTAACGTTGTTTCATATTTTTATAGTACGGTAAAGTTATCGTCTATAACAGCTATTCTATCATTTATCTGTGCTGCAGGGCTGGGCCGTGCATAAAAAATAGTCAATTTGGTTAAGTCGCGGTTCATAAACTTGATGTCAAAACTTCTGTCAATGAAGGTGTGGCGGCAAAGTTCGCGGCAAGAAGTGTTTTGTCCCTCCTTGCTGTTCGCTTCGTAATTGTCGAGGCCAGCTGTACTAATGCCGGATGGGGTGATCTGTCTTCGGAAGGGTATCCGATTTATAAATTGGCCATTAGAGCGGTTTTCGATCGGACTGAATCGAAAGGGTGTTGATTTCCACTGCGAGTTGACCTGGGATTTTCATCGAGAAGTGACCCGGGTGGATATGGTGCCCCGCGGTGCGGGGATGGGTCAAGTGGTAGCTTTTTCCTTTCGTGATTTGGGCGCTGCTGCG
>JBAZXU010000002.1:0-361965 GCA_041659705.1 Sphingomonas sp. | reverse complement strand
ATTGCTGGAGCCGATCGGCAACATCCCGCCAGCAGAAGCCGAGCAACGATACTATGCCATGCTGGACGACATCCCCATGGCCGCGTAACTCAAACCAAATGGCCTCCGGCGATCCCGGTGCGGTTCATAGTGCCATTTAGCGACATCATTGGTCATAGGTTGACGACAATCATCTTATGAGTAAGCTAAGCGAGCGGGCGTTCAAGATGCGCGACAAGTCCGTTCCAGACCAGATACCAACCGACAGTCGGCGATATGGGAATCATCTGCGGCGCACACGCGGAAAGACCGTCCATTACTATTGCGACAATTGCGGAAAATATGCCTTCGCCGAGAGGAAAGGCATCACCATATACGCTAGCAAAAGAATTTTTTGTTCCAAGAAATGTGAAAGCGAATTCTACCCTCGCTGGCTCATTGCGTTGGTCTCAATCGGTGTTTTTGCGGCATGGGGATATTGGCTCTGGCCAGTTGTCAAAGGCATCTTTAGCTAGTAAAAATCCAACGGATTGACGCGGTTCCTTGATTCCTGACTATTTTCTCAGCCTCGGCTACAGCGCTGACGGTAGCTGTTTCGCCGCTACCCCCTTGGCCGCGCTCGCGCCACGCTACCAGCCACGGCGGGGTAAGCGCGTCCGTCACCGACGCCATAGCCCTTCGACATGCCAGCGCCGGATGGAATTGAGGATGGCGGGCATGTCCCTGGTATCGAGCACGCCAGCGGCCATGCCAGCCCGCGCCTCCACCTCGAACGCATCGAAGCTGCCATATTCCCGCTCGAACAGAGAGCGCGGCGCAGCGCGAGCCTGCTCCAAGCGAGCGACACGGGCAAGTAGGGCGCGGGGCGATGCCATTTCAGCCCTGCGCGATCTTCCGCCACTTGAACCCGACGCGGACCAGCACCTCATTTCTCCTTGTGTCGTTGAAGCGCTGCTGCGCCTCGTTCCAAGTCGGATTGGTCTTGGCAGCTTCCCGCGCTTGGCTAACCGCGATGACTGCCTGATATGCGGTGTCAAACGCCGTCACCGTGGGCGCAAGCACAAGCGCCGTCTGCTCGTCGTAACCGTCAATTTCCTTGACGTTATTCGGGTGCAGAGAGGGAGTTACCAGCGTTGAGACGTTATCAGACATATTGCCTCCGAAACCTTGATACGGCTTGTATTGCGGTATGAAGGTAACTGTTCTCGCGATAGGTCCGCAACGATTACAATTACTTGGGTCGAGTTTGCAGCTTCTTGCAAATAAGCGGGTCGATACCCGCACGGGCGGCGGCCAGGCGGTGGTTGCTGTCGGTCGTCACCTTGTGCTTGCGGGTGCGCACCGGCTTGATCCCGTTGATCCGCATCAATCGGCCCACCCGGCGCTCGCCGACATCGAGCCCTGCCTCCTTGAGTTCCATCGTCATGCGAGGACGACCATAGCTGCCTAGGCTCAGGCTGACGTGCTCGCGTATATGGGCCAGGACCTTCAGGTCGGTCCGGTCGCGGCGGCTCGTGGGCCGCGCACGCCACGATCGATAGCCGCGAGGGCTGACCCGCATTATCCGGCAGATCGCCTCTACTGGCCACACATGACGCCAGCTCTCCACGAATGCGAACCTCACGGCCGCTGGCTCGCGAAGAACTGCGTGGCCTTTTTTAATATATCCCTCTCCTCCTTCAAAACCCGGTTCTCAAGGCGAAGTCGCTCATTCTCACGAGCTAAATCTGCCTGCGGCGCAGCCACCAGATCACTGGGCCGATATTGCGATATCCACTTGTGCAGCGTCGACTTGCCAACCCCCAAATCAGACGCAACCCGCTCACGCGGCAAGCCACTGGTCAGCGCAATCCGCACCGCCTCCCGCTTGAACTCTTCTGTATGCTTGATCATCTCGCAGGTCTCCTTGAACGAGCATTATGCTCTCAAGCGACCGGCGCAAATCCGGTACAAGTCCAGTCCGTTATCCCGTCGCCCGTGGCCGCACCGATTGGAGCCCCGGCGGCCTTGGACACGTCGGAGACGAGCCCGGCGGATGGACCGAGCAACTTGCCGACCGGATCGACGCCAATGCGGCGAATGCCCTGGCCGCCCTGCGGCGAGTCGGGAAACGCGGCCATGAGCAGGTCCTTCACGGGATTGATCCCCGTCATCGTGTCGACCGTGGCGGCCGCCTCGATCGGCAAAGCGAAGAAGCCCGAAGCGTCCAGCGCCTCGCAGAGCACGAAGCCGGGATTTTCAGCCGCAGACTTGAACCGCTCGAAGCGCTCGCCTCCCGACGCATAGGCGCGCAGCCATGCGGAAAGCAGGCCAACGGACGTCATGCCGACCATCATGCTCGTGAAGTGCGCCCGGCCTTCCTGCATCCCGCGCAAGAGCACGCGCTGATGGCTGGCGAGGTTGTAGGTGCGAAACTGGAGCAGCGCCTTGCCTAGCGGCGAATTGGCGAAGAAGAGCGACATGCCGTTCCACACCGACGCGGCGCGCGTTCCGTTCTGAAGCAGCCGCTCCACAGCCGTCCCGGCGCGGTTCCAGAACCTCTTGCGACTTGTCCCAGATGACATCGATTTCACAGTTGCTGGCGATTGATTTGAGCGTGATGTGCGGCACACGGTCGTAGACGAAGCCTTGGCGCACGTCGCCATAGGTAGGGCCATCTCACAGCGGCTTACCGTTTCAACATGGGTTTGTTAAATACGTAATGTCCATATTAGGGCCCGGCATGCTTCTTGCTGAGATCACCGCCGCTATTCAGGCCATTTGCCCCGGCGGCGTTTACCCCAGAATGTGCATCCAGAGCGGCTGGCCCAAAATAGTATCCAACCCACTCAACGTCTCCAGCGCCTGCGCAACGGCGCGCTCTGGCCCTTCATGCGTAACAATGGCAACGAGCACGCTGCCATCGGCCATGGCGCCGCGCTGCATCAAGCTTTCGATGGAAACGCCAGCGTCGCGCATGGCGGTGGCAATTTCAGCCAGCACACCCAGCTTGTCGGCCACAGTAAAGCGGACATAGGCGCGGCCAAGCCGTTCTCCGGTATCGGCCGTGGCGGGTGCACTCAGTGCGGCGGCGGGCATGGCATAGGCTGGGCCAAATTCGCCACGGGCAATGTCTATCAAATCTGCGACAACAGCGCTCGCAGTCGGCCCATCGCCCGCGCCCGCGCCCTGAAACAACAACCGCCCGACAAAATTCCCCTCCGCTACCACAGCGTTGGTTGCGCCGGTTACATGGGCAAGCGGATGATCAACCGGCACAAGATGGGGGTGGACACGCTGAAACAGGCCAGCCGACCCGGCTTCTGCCAGCCCCAACAGCCTTATCCGATAGCCAAGTGCTGCGGCCTCTGCGATGTCGGCGGCCAGCACATGTCGAATGCCGCCAGCAGCCACGGCGCCAAAAGCGGGCCGGGTGCCAAAAGCCAGGCTCGCCAGGATTGACAGCTTGTGCGCGGCATCAACCCCGTCAATGTCAAAACCAGGGTCGGCCTCAGCAAAGCCGAGCGCCTGCGCCTGTGCCAGCACATCGGCAAAATCACGCCCTTCAGACTCCATTTTTGAGAGGATGAAATTGCACGTACCGTTCAAAATGCCATAAACGCGCGCAATTTCGTTGGCGGAGGCACCTTCGCGCAGGCCCTTGATGACGGGAATGCCGCCTGCAACCGCAGCTTCAAATTTCAGCGCCACGCGCGCGGCTTCTGCGGCCTGCGCCAGCTCCAGCCCATGATGCGCGATCATCGCCTTGTTGGCGGTGACAAAACTTTTGCCCGAGGCGAGCGTTGCGCGCGCCAGCGCCAGCGCCGGGCCATCCGCCCCGCCAACCAGCTCCACAACAACATCCGCATCGGGATGCCCGGCAAGCGCTGTGGTATCATCCACCCAGTCGAACCGGGAGATGTCAACACCACGATCCTTGCCCCTGTCCCGTGCGGAAACCGCGACAATTTCAATGGCCCGCCCAGCGCGCCGCGCAATCAAATCGCGGTTAGCGTCAATCAGCCGGATAACGCCGCCGCCAACAGTGCCAAGACCGGCAAGCGCAACGCGCAGAGCTTGTGTCATGTCATCCTTTCAGAAAAATCGCCGCGCGCCAGCAGCAGGGTTCCGCCCGCCTACAGCCCCGGCTATGGCTTCACCAGCCCAATTTCCACCAGCCGCTCGTGGAGATAATCATGCGCGGTAATTGGCATGGGGTAGCGGTTTGGATTTGCATCACTCACACAGCCGGGCAAAGATTTAATGAGGAAATCGGGCGCGGGGTGCAGAAAAAACGGCATGGAATAACGCGATATACCCCGCCGCTCCGGCAACGGATTGACAACCCGGTGTGTGGTGGAAGGCAAGACATGGTTGGTCAGCCGCTGCAACATATCGCCTACATTGATAACCATGGCGCCCTCTGGCGGCTTGACGGGCAGCCAGCGGCCGTCGCGGTCGAGCAACTCCAGCCCGGCTTCTTCTGCGCCCAGCAACAAGGTGATGAGGTTGATGTCTTCATGCGCGCCCGCCCGCACGCCCTCGGCATCAGCGGGAATGGGTGGATAATGGAGCAATCGCAAGATGGAGTTGCCATCCTTCACCGCCGGCCCAAACCAATCAGACGCAAGGCCCAAATGCCGGGCAATCGCACCCAATATCGTGTCGCCCACCCCATCAAAAGCGGCAAACAACGCCTGAAATGTTTCGCGCAAGGCCGCCGGGCGTTCTGGCCAGATATTGGCGGGCATAAGATCGGCATAGTGGTGGCCCGCCGGCAAATCGCGCCCGACATGCCAAAATTCCTTCAGGTCTACTGCACTGGCACCCTTGGCAATTTCGGTTTTGAACGGGGTATAACCGCGCTGACCGCCGCCATTGGCAGGGAAATAGCGCCGCTTCTCCTCCTCTGGCAGCGCAAATAGTTCCGCCGTCAGCGCCCAGCCATTGTCGATCAGCGTAGCTGGAATGCCGTGATCAGCCACCACTGCAAAGCCAAAGCGCTCAAACGATGCACCAAGGTCTGCGGCAAAGCCTGCAGGGTCGCTTGCATCGCGGGCCAGCGACAGGGTGGGAATTTCAGCGGTGAGTGTATCGAGCATCGTCATGTCCATCAAATCGGTGGTCGAGCAGGCGTCAACGCATCGCGCGGCCCGGACCGGGAAATGCCTGCATAGAGGGGATCCCTCCGCCCGAACAGGGGGGAGTTGCCCACCGGTAATCGCTATCTACTAACCGGCTGATTTCAAAAAATTTGTTGCGGCGCAACAGAACTAACGTGACGATTGCCGCACAATCGGGCATGGCGCGCGGATGAACCAGGCTGATTCCCCGCCCGCCGCGCGCGGCCTACCGCAAGGCGCGCGCCAGGCCGCACGCATTGCAGGTGTGAGAGAAGCAACCGGCCGCGCGCCGATTGGCTTTGGCGAGTTTGTTGCGCTGATCGCCGCGCTCATGGCGCTTACCGCGCTGGGAATTGATTCGATGCTTCCCGCGCTCCCTGCCATCGGGCTTACGCTGGGCATTGCAAGCGAGAATGAGCGACAACTGGTAATCACCGCATTTTTGATTGGCTTTGGGTTGGGCCAGCTATTCCACGGGCCGATAGCAGACCGGTTTGGCCGCAGGCCTGTTTTGCTCGCCTCGCTTGCGGCCTATGTCGCCGCCAATGCCATTGCCGCCTTTGCCGCGAGTTTTGAGCTGCTGCTGGTAATGCGCTTTGCCGGCGGGCTGGCGATTGCGGCGTCGCGCGTTGTTACAGTGGCGCTTGTCAGGGATTGTTTTTCGGGCAGGGCAATGGCGCGGGTGATGAGCCTTGCTTTCATGGTGTTTATGGCCGCGCCAATATTGGCGCCCGCTTTTGGTCAGGCGATTTTGTTGGTCGGGCCATGGCGGCTGATTTTTGCAATGATCGCCATCGTCAGCGCCGCCATACTGGTCTGGTTTGCATGGCGAATGCCAGAAACGCAGCATCCCGCTGATCGGCTACCACTTAGCGTTCAACGGCTGGCGCAAGGCTGGCGGCTGGCGCTGACGGACCGGTGGTCGATTGGTTATACTCTGGCATCCACCGCGCTGCTTGGCGCGCTTTATGGCTTTATCAATTCGGTGCAGCAAATTGTAGCGGATGTGCTGCACGCGCCGCATTTGCTGGTAATTATTTTTGCCGGAACCGCGATGACCATGGCAGTGGCCAATCTGATGAATTCGCGGATCGTTGTGCGCGTGGGGATGCGCTATATTTCGCACACGGCGCTATGCGTGCTGATCGGCGTTTCGGCGCTGCATCTGGCCATTGCACTGGCGGGGTGGGAGACGATTTTGAGCTTTGCGGTGTTGCAGGCAGTTGGCATGGCGTGTTTCGGGCTTGCCACCGCCAATTTTGGCGCAATGGCGATGGAAAATATGGGCGCAATTGCTGGCACTGCGTCGAGCGTGCAGGGGTTTATCAGCGTGACACTGGGCGCATTGATTGGTGCAGGCATCGGCCAGGCGTTTAACGGCAGCACCGTGCCGCTTTATGTTGGCTTTCTGGTGGCAGGAATTGTTGCGCTTGCCATTGTTACCGTGGTTGAGCGCGGCAGGCTGTTCCGCCCTGTTTGAGCCAGAACACACCGATTTGAGGCATACCGCCCATGCCGATTGTAAAGGCTACTTCGTCAGGTGCCTGCTGTTGAGCCAGAATGGCAAGTCGCGCTGATCACAATCCATACCTCCCGCATCCGCGCGGTTACAAAATTACTGCGCGTCGAGCCGCCGCCCGCCGAGCGGTTGCCAGCATGACCCTGTCAAACACGAAAAGGACGACAAGCGACACGCCAAACAGCGGCAAGAGGAGGCCCGGCACCAGGACAAGCCAGGCGCTCCGACACGGGCCTGCCCCCCGCCCCGGCGGCGGTGCACCGAGTTCGCCCCGCGGCTTTCGCTTAAGCCACATCAGCGCGCCTAAAAGGCTGATCACCACAAGGGACAGCGCCGTTGCCACGCCGATTAGCTGATTAGCAAGCCCAAAAAGCTGCCCCTCGTGCCAGGCAATGCCTGTGTTTACGACACGATCGATAATGTGCTGATCTGCAAAGACACGGCGCCCGGTTTTGCGGCCGGTCGCCGCATCATAGGTTATGCGTTGTGCAAGCCAACGGTTCTGCGATTCAGATTTTGCAGTCCAGTTATTGCCGGTTGGGCCGCCAAACTTTTGCTGCGCGTGAGGAGGTAACACCATCACCGGAAAGGCCATGCGCTCTGCCTCAGCCATGGCAACAAAAACCGATAGCGGCAGGCCCTGTGGCGTCACCGCTGTTGGTTTCGGCGTGGCGCGCAATGCAGGCCGGTGCCTTATATGGCCGCCATCGGCGCCGATTTTCCAGCCCGGCTGCCCGTTTTGCAGGCCGAGTTCCGCCCGCACCCATTTGAACGCGCCACCCCATGCGCCAGCCCATGGCAGGCCGCTCGCCAGCATCACCAGTACTAATCCTGCAATCCAAAATCCGGTTACACGGTGCAGTTCCTTGAGCAACCGCCGGCCGCGCAGCCCAAGCCTTGGCCAGATGGCACCCGCCAGCCGGAACGGGCGTGGCCACCACAGATAAAGTCCGCTCAGAATCAGAACAATTGTCCAGCTCGCGGCAAGTTCCACCAGCCGATCGCCCCATGTCCCCATCAACAACGACCCATGGATGCGCGCAACGACTGCTTCAATCCGCCATTCCGGGTCAAGACTACCCAGCACACGACCCTGTGGCGAGACATAAACCTCCCGCATTTTGCCGCTCGCTTCGCTAATCTGGATCAACGCAGCATCCCCCGGTTTGCGCGGCAGGCGATAATGATTAAATTGCGCGCCGGGGTTTGCCGCCATCGCGGCGGCCAATTGCTGGTCAGGCAACACAAAGCCCTGCGTGCCCAATTCACGATATGCCCGCTCCTCCCAGCGATCTACCTGCGGCTTGAACAGATAAATCGCCCCGGTGACCGACAGGACAAGGATGAACGGCAACACAAACAGCCCGGCATAAAAATGCCAGCGCCAGATTGTGCCATAAAGTCGCGCTTCACGCATAAGCCACTCCATTTTTCGTAGCATAAGCAAGGTGTTGCGCCAGCACGGCCTGTGGCGGCGCCCATGGCGCTTGCGGCCAGCACATTGGCCAATGCATCAAAAAACCACCTTAACATCAGCGGCAAAGCTGCGCTGAGGAAAGGGATGAAAAAGGAAATATCTATCGTTGTTAACGTTATCTACGCCAACGCCAAACTCGACACGCTCCGCCACCCGGAACTGCGCGCGCAGATCAACAACAAAATACTGGTAAAAACCTTGATATGTATTCCCGACAATATCGCTATTGTCGAGCGAGCCATAATTACGGCTGGCATAGCGCGCAGCAGCAGTAAGCGCGACCGCGTCTGCTGGATGCCAGGTGACAACGGCCGTGGCCTTCCAGTTGGGCACCGTTGGGATGAGCTTGCCGATAGCAGCGGGGAAAACCTGGTCTTTGGTCGTAATCGCATCTGTATAGGTAGCGCTTCCAGACAGATTGATCCGGGGCAAAATATTTGTGCGGGTAACCGCAAATTCGACTCCCCTCGCCCTTGTCTCGTCGACATTTTGGACAAAGTTGCCAAGCTGAACGGGGGTTACAGGCAGTGGCCCGCTTTGCGAGATGAGCGCATCATTCACCACCTCATTAAAGAGTGAAAGCCGGACAGTGCCATGGCTGTCATGCTGCTCCAGCGCCAGTTCCACCGAGCGCGCCCGTTCAGGCCGAAGGTTTGGATTGGGCACCGATGGTACTGGCGTTGTGACAATCTGATATAGCTCTCCCACGGTCGGGAAGCGCCAAGCCTGCCCAAAAGAGAGCCGCGCTGTCAGGCCTTGGTCAATTTCATAAGTGAGCGCTGCCTTGGGCGAGAATTTATCGCTCGAAAGTGCCGGCTGACGAACCGGCCCAATCGCCGGGATTTGCGAAAAATTAACCCCGCTATAGGCGCGCCACCATTCATAGCGGCCACCCACAGTCAACGTTACCTGCGGGACAAGCCTCCAGGCGTCTTGCGCCCACAGCGCATATGTTCGGGTTTTGCCACTTCCTTGCAGATTGAGCGCACCTGCATCACCATTGATCCAGTCGGTTGTGCTGTAGCGGTTGCTGTTGAGGGCATACCAGTCAGCATGGGCGCCAAAGCTGATGATATGGGCAGAGTCTGCGCCCAATTGCCATGCACCTTTGGCATCCAGCGTCCTCCAGCCAGTGCCGCGCAGATCGGTGATAAAGCCAGCCCCGCCCGCCTGACCGGCGGGCAATGCGGTGTTGGAAATTCGCTGCTCATCTTTTGCAACATCGTACAAGGTGCCGATTAACTGCCAGTCAAACCCGCCGCCGCCGCCGTTTAACGAAAGATTATGCGACCATTGACGCTGCTCGGTATGATAAACCTGACCAGAAAAGGCGCTGACCGCGATGTTATAAGCCCGCCCGTTGTTGTTGATCGCGCCTGCATAGGCCGCAAGCCCCGTGGTAGCGTTACTAAGATAACTTTCGACTGTTGAATCGGTACTATTCAGAAAAAGGCTGCCAACATAAGTGAGGCGCAAGGCAGGCAAAAGGTCAAGCGCAGCTTTTAGCTTAATGCGATCCTGGAGCTGATGCTCAAACCCTGTTGCGCCCAAGACGCGAATATTGGCGCCAGTGCGGTTCAGATCATCGAACCCCCCGCTCGTTGGCGCCCCTGCCGAGCTTGTCGCTGCCGGGCGTACCGCGGTTACAAAGCCAAGCGGCTGGCCTCTACTATCGACATGGTCGACACTGGCAAAAACGGCAAGCGGCCCAAAGCGGTCGCCTATGGTGCCGCCAAGCTGATAGGCTGGCAATGTACGTTTGGTATCATAGAGATCAAATTGCTGAACTGTCGTACCAGCGACAAGGCTTGCTTCAAACTTGTCGGGCAAACGCGTCGTAATGTTGACCACCGCGCCAATTGAATTACCCGGATAAGCCGCCGAAAACGGCCCGTAAAGCACATCGATACGGCTAATTTCTTCGGTTGAAACCAGGTTCCAGCGCGGGCTGGCCGAGGTGTTGTTGTTACCGATCAAAGCTGACAGAATCGCACCATCGGCATAGATCAAGCTGCGTGCACTCGCTCCAAGCCCTGATGTTCGCGTCGCCAGCGGCGCCTGACTGTCGCCAATATGGCGCTTGCGAACCAGAAGGCTGGGTAGATATTTAAGCGTATCCTCAACATTGCGCGCGTTGATTGTCGTCGCAATTGTGGCGGCATCAACAGACGCCTTTGTAGCAGGAGCGTTTTCAATGCTTTGGGCACGGCGTTGGGCGATGACGAGAATGTCTTCGCCTGGTGTCTCCGCCGAAGTTGAGGCCCCATTTTCAGCCGAAGCCGGAGCAGCAATGGTCACCGCAATCGCCAGGGCCGAAGTCGCAAAAATAGAATATTTATGGTTTGGCATGATGGTGCCTTTTTTGAAATTTGCCAATTTTGGGCATTGGGTGGTCAGCCGGTGGCGAGCAGCCCTTTGCGTTTGAAGAGCGCCGCATTGGCGCCTCCCCCATAGTCGCCGATGGTGGCGAAACTGCCTTTGCGCACCGCATGGTCGCGCAATGGCTTGGCAGTAAACCAAAAAAGTCTCGCATCCTCACGCGCAGCAGCCGGAGCCGGCGGCAGGCGATCAGCATTTCAGGCGGGAATGATTAGCCCAAAACCGGCGGCGCGCGCAGTGGCGGCCGCAAACGAGAAGGCGCGCGCTGCGGGCGCGATACAACAGGCAAAAGCCCAAGTGCCATGATATAGGCAATGGCAAGCCCAAGCAGCGCCGGGGCCGCCCCAAGCGCAGCAGCCATGCTCAGCCCGGAAAAGGCGCAAGGCGGGTGGGCATTTTTTCCATCATCATGGTCACCGCCACCTTTGGCGCCATTGGCGTATCTGACGCCATCTGCCTCTTTGCCAAGGTCAAGCGCCACCATCTGCGGCCCTTGGCCAAAACACAGCGATACCGTGATAGCGCCGTTCGATGGCATCACCATATAGCCCTGCGGCACCAGCGCCTTTGCAAACATCGCCACAGCGATGATTACAACGGCCACCCGCGGTTGCCGAAACAAAAAGGCGCGCCAAATCCCCACGGGCCGCGATTTAGACCCCTAGTGCAATATTGTCACGCTTAAAATTCGCCTGTCAGAAACCATGGCGCAGTCCGCCACGCCCGGTTGGCTTCCATTTACCAGCCAACAGCCGCTCGGCTGAGCAAGGCAAGCGGAAAATGGTGCGCCCGGAACGATTCGAACGTCCGACCCTCAGATTCGTAGTCTGATGCTCTATCCAGCTGAGCTACGGGCGCTTGGGAAGCGGTGCAATAGAGGGCAGTTTCAAATTGTGCAACCCCGTTGCGCGCGCATAATTGCGGGAATACAGCGATTATCATGTCATTTGCCAAATTTTTGTCGCCCGCCTCGCGATTTGCCGTGCCGCTCCTGCTCTGCGCAGGGGGAATGAGCGGCTGTGCTCCGGGAATTATTCACTATCCCTCGTTGCTGCCACGCGAGATTGAACATCGCAGCGATATCGAGTCGACGCCGGCGATACCAATTGCTGCCAGGGACAGCGCACTGGAGGGCGATATTGCAGCGCTCGCCAGGCGGCTTGCCGCAGCGGCTGCGGGTTTTGCTGATCATCGCGCTGCCGCCGCGTTGGTGGCCGCCAAGGCGCAAGGGGCAAAGGCGGGCGATGACCTCTGGCTCGACGCACAAAGCGCTATTGGCAAGCTGACAGTTTATCGCGGGCAAAGCCAATCGACCCTTGCCGAAATTGACCGGATGACGGCAGACAGAGCAGCACTGAGACTTCCCCCCTACCCGGCCCTCGCTTCGCTTGGCGTTGCTGCAAGCGCACAGGCTGATTCTCAATCTGCCGCAATAGACGCGCTGTTGGCGATGCTTGGCGATACCGATAAATAATGCATTGTTTTTTAATAATAAAAATACCGGTCGCCCAGGTTATGAACCGAAAACAATATGTTCTGGCCGGTTGATGGCATAAACGATCATCGCACCCAGCGGATCTTGCACCGGATAATTTGGGTGGTGAAAATCAAGCTCGGCCCGGCGCACCATGCCCAGCCGGCGCATCAGGCCCCATGATCGATCATTGTCCGCTGTGGTCCATGCGCAGATGCTTGCGCGACCGGTATTGGCCCATGCCCAGCCCATGCTTGCCTGCGCCGCCTCACGGGCAATGCCCATACCCCACCATTGCTCGCCAATGCGCCAGCCGATTTCCAGAACATCTGTAACCGGGGTTCCGGCATAACCCGCAAGCCTTACACCGCACACACCCACAAGCGCGCCACCTTCGCGCAGTTCCACCGCCCACATGCAGTGGCCGTCGCGCATTTGGCGGATCATTTCCCGGTCGATAATTGCATCAATGTCACCACGCGGCGCAACGCCGCCAAAATGCGCCATCATCGCAGGTGTATTGATGATAGCCGCAAAGGTTGGTTTGTCGTCTTCCCGCCACGGCCGCAGGCGCAACCGTGCGGTCTCAATCATGCAGCCAGCAACCGTGCTGCATGAAGCGCGTGGTAGCTCAGCACGCCAGAACACCCCGCCCGCTTAAAGGCCATCAGCGTTTCCAGCACCACAGCGTCGCGCTCAGCCGCGCCGGCTGCAACCGCTGCCTCGATCATCGCATATTCGCCCGACACCTGATAGGCAAAGACGGGAACCTCAAAGGCATTTTTCACGCGCACGATAATGTCGAGATAGGGCAACCCCGGTTTCACCATCACGCTGTCTGCGCCTTCTGCCAGATCAAGCGCCACCTCGCGCAGCGCCTCCTCGGCGTTGGCCGGGTCCATCTGATAGGTTTTCTTGTCGCCTTTCAGCAGCCCCCGACTGCCGACCGCATCGCGAAACGGGCCGTAAAAGGCGCTGGCATATTTTGCCGCATAGGACATTATCTGCACATTGGCATGGCCGGCCCCCTCAAGCGCATCACGGATAAGGCCAATGCGCCCGTCCATCATGTCGCTTGGCGCGATGATATCTGCACCCGCAGCCGCCTGATTGAGCGCCTGTGCGACAAGTATCTCGGCGGTCGCATCGTTCAGTACATAGCCTTTTGCATCAACAAGTCCATCATGGCCGTGCGCTGTATAGGGGTCGAGCGCCACGTCTGTCAGCACGCCAATATCGGGCACTGCGTCCTTCAGCGCCCGTACAGCGCGGCACATAAGATTATCGGGGTTCAGCGCTTCACGCCCATCGTCGGTGCGCAGAGCTGCGGGCGTATTGGGGAAAAGCGCAAGGCACATAATTCCAGCCTCGCGCGCCTCCTTCGCACGGTTGACGATGCCATCCACCGACCAGCGCGAAACACCAGGCAGCGCCGCAATTGGTTCCTCCACGCAGTGCCCCTCGGCGATGAACAACGGCCAGATGAGATCGGCCGGCGTCAATATGGTTTCAGCGTGGAGCTTGCGGCTCCAGGCGGTGGCGCGCGTGCGGCGCAGGCGCAGGGCTGGGTAGCTTGCAGACATAAGCCCGATGTGCGCCATCGTGCAGCGACGGGCAAGTACGCTAGGCAAATTTACGCAACGCTTTTGAGAAAAAGCCCAGCACCTCCCTCGTCAGGCGGCAGGCCCATCAGCCAGTTCGTGCACCGGAGTTGGCGGCGCGGCCAAAACAGCGCCGCGCCGCCAGGAGCCATAGCGATAGAACACGGCAGCAAGCACCACTGTGGTGAACGAGCCGAGCGGGAACGACAGCCAAAGCGAATCAACGCCCAACACCGGCCGAAGCGAAGTGGCAAAACCAAGACGCACAGGAAACATCGCGACAAACAACACCACCAACGGCCCAAGCACCGCGCCATTGGCACGCACAACAGCAAACAACACCATGGTAATGCCAAACAGCATAAACCCCCAGGTAGCGACAAGTTGAATATGGCGAGCAATGGGTAGTGCTGGGCTATTTCCTCCCAAAAACAACGCCATAATCGGCTCATCAAACAGTAGCAGCGCAACAACCATCGCGCCTGTAATTACCAGATTAAGCACAACCCCTGCGCTGGTAATCCGGTCGATCCGGTCCCAGTGGCCTGCGCCGATATTTTGCGCAGCCATGGCAGAGACAGCAGCACCAATGGCAAGTGCGGGCATTTGCACATAATTCCAAAGCTGCAAGGTGACGCCAAAGGCGGCGCTTGTATCAACGCCTTCTCGGTTAACCAGGCCAAACATGGTAAGTCCGGCCACCGCGATCACGATCATCTGTGCGCCAATGGCAATGCCCTTGCCGGCGATTGCGCACATCAGCGCGCGCGATGGCAGCAGATACCAAAGCTGCGTCCCGCGCAGGCGGATGGGCAGGTCGCGCGCATAAACATACACTACAAGCGCAAAAAACGCCGCGTAGCTTGCCAATAGCGATGCAGTGGCAGAACCGGCAATTCCCATGGCCGGCACCGGGCCAATGCCACGGATAAGCAGCGGATTGAGCCCAGCATCAAGCAACGCGGAAAAGCCGGTGATGAACAGCGGTGTCATCGAATCCCCCGCTCCGCGCAAACCCATCGTCGTCAGCACCATCAACATGATGGCAGGAAGTGCCAGAAAAATGATCCGCAAATAGACGATGGCCATCGCCATCGACGCGCGCGGCGTTGCCATCGCGGCCAAAATTTCATGCGTGAAAACCCACCCTATCGCCGCCACCGCCACAGAAATGGCCAATATCATCCCGCAGGCCGCGCCAAAGGCTCTTCTGGCGCCGTCGATATCACGCCGGCCAAAGCTTTGGCCGATCAAGATTGTTGCAGCCATGCCAAAGCCAAATACGGCGGCAAACATCAAAAACATGATGGTGTTGGCGTTGGAAGTTGCGGCAAGCGCGCTCTCGCCCAAAAACCGCCCCACCCAAATTGCGTTGATCGAACCGTTCAGCGATTGTAAAATGTTGGACGCAAGCGTTGGCAGGGCAAAAGCAAGAAGGGTTTTGCCGATCGGCCCGGTGACAAGATCACGCTGCCCGCCAGATGGGGGGGGTGCCGCTGCCACCGCCTATGCCAGGCGCGCCAACGCTGCGCCAAGCCGCTCGGCTTCGGCTGCTTTTCCCGCATGGTCAGCTCGCGCTTTTTCCACCGCTTCAGGCTTGGCGCGCTCGACAAAGCTCGCATTGCTGAGGCGACCAGCAAGCGCGTCGCGCTCTTTTTGCGCCGCCGCGAGGGCTTTGGTCAAACGCGCGCGTTCTGCATCGAGGTCGATTACGCCATCCAGCGGGATAACCAGCGTTGCCTGCGGCACGGCAATACGCAGCGCCTGCACGCCGCCCGGTGCCAGAGCGGGGTAAACAATATCCAGCCTGCCCACCCGGCTGAGCAACCCGCCCCCCCGCGCCAGATATTGGCCGATAGCCGGCGCACTGTCGGCAACATAAGCGGTTAAACGCTGACCCGGCGCCACGCCAATTTCATTTTTTGCCGCCCGCACGGCCGAGACAGTAGCGATGATCCATTCAATCTCGTCGCGCGCGTCAAAATCAATATCCACACCGCTCAATTCGGGCCATTTTCCCACAATCAACTCATAATCGCGCGCGCCGAGTTTTGACCATAGCTCTTCGGTGATGAATGGCATGAACGGGTGAAGCAGCACCAAAATCTGGTCAAGCACCCAGCCAGCCACTGCCCGTGTTTCATCGGCCTGCGCGCCGGTTGCGGGCGCATCCATCTGGCCAAGCACCGGTTTGATAAGCTCAAGATACCAGTCGCAAAACCGGTTCCACACAAATTGATACACCGCATTGGCGGCACCATCAAACCGGTAGTCGGCAAGGGCGGCATCCACCGCCGCTACCGTTTGCGCAACTTCTCCGATAATCCATTTATTTACCGTGAGCGTGGCGACGGGCGGCGTGGGCGATGCGCTCGCGCCAATGCCGTTTCCTTGCGCAAAACGCGCCGCGTTCCACAATTTTGTCGCGAAATTACGATAGCCTGCGACACGGGCTTCGTCCATTTTGATATCGCGGCCCTGGCTCTCCATCGCCGCCATGAAGAAGCGCAGGGCATCGGCGCCATATTGGTCAATCAGGCCCAGAGGATCGACGGTATTGCCTTTTGATTTGGACATTTTCTGTCCGTCTGCCGCGCGGACAAGGCCGTGCAGATACAGCGTGCGGAAGGGCACATCCTTCATGAAATGCATCCCCTGCATCATCATCCGCGCGTCCCAAAAGAACAAAATGTCGAAGCCGGAAATCAGCACATCATTGGGGTAGCGCCCCATTGCCGCCACATCCGCATCGGGCCAACCAAGCGTCGCAAACGGCCACAGCGCCGAGGAAAACCAGGTATCGAGAACATCGTCATCTTGCGACAGAACTGCCCCCGGCCCGGCTAATGCGCGTGCCTCCGCCTCGCTTTCGGCCACAAAAGCGCAACCGTCATCGCCATACCAAACCGGAATCCGGTGCCCCCACCACAATTGGCGGCTCACGCACCATGGCTGGATATTCTCCATCCAGTTGAAGAAAGTCTTTTCCCATGATTTCGGCACAATTTTTATGCGCCCATCACGCACCGCCTCAATCGCTGGCCGCGCCAATTTTGCTGCATCGACATACCATTGGTCGGTCAGCCATGGCTCGATCACCACGCCAGAGCGATCGCCATAAGGCGTTTGGATGGTGCGCGGCTCCGCATCATGCGGTACGCCTTGCTTGTCGATATGGGGGATGAGGCGACCGGCCTCCTTCAACATTGCAACCACGCGCGCGCGCGCCGCGAACCGATCAAGCCCGATCAGTTCGTCAGGCACGCGGCCATCAGCCGTTTGCACCACGCGCGCCTTGTCATCGAGCATATTGAGCATTTCCGCCGCCTTGAAGCCTGCGCGCTTGCCCACTTCAAAATCGTTGAAGTCATGCCCTGGCGTAATCTTCACAGCACCCGATCCGAGCGCGGGGTCGGCATGTTCATCGGTGATGATGGGGATGAGCCGCCCGGTAATCGGCAGTTTGATCTGCTTGCCAACCAGCGCTGTGTAGCGCTCATCAGACGGGTGCACCGCCACTGCCATATCGGCCAGCATCGTTTCAGGCCGTGTGGTCGCCACGTCGATATGGCCAGATCCGTCGGCCAACGGGTAGCGCAGGTGCCAGAATTTGCCGCTAATCTCGCGCGTTTCCACCTCAAGATCAGAAATGGCAGTGCCAAGGCCGGGATCCCAGTTCACCAGCCGTTTGTCACGGTAAAGCAGGCCCTGCTTGTGAAGTTCCACGAACACCTTGATTACGGCTCTGGAAAAACCCTCGTCCATGGTGAAGCGCTCATTTGCCCAATCCATCGAACAGCCAAGCCGGCGGAGTTGGCGCGTTATCTCGCCGCCGCTCGTCCGCTTCCAATCCCACACCTTGTCGACAAATTTCTCGCGTGAATAATTGGTGCGCTTGTCCTCGCGTTCAGCCATTTGCCGCTCAACCACCATCTGCGTGGCGATGCCGGCATGGTCGGTGCCAACCACCCACAGCGCATCCTTGCCGCGCAGCCGCTCATAACGGGTAAGAATATCCTGCAGGGTATTGTCGAGCGCATGTCCGATATGCAGGCTTCCCGTTACGTTGGGCGGCGGGTTGACTATTGTCCAGGGCTGCGCGCCGGGGCGATTTGGGCGGAAAAGCCCGGCGGCTTCCCAATGGGTATACCAGCGGGATTCGATTTCGGCCGGGTCGAATGTTTTTGAAAGCTCGGTCATCGCCGGTTGCTTTAGCGGCATGGCGCTGCACCACACAAGCGGCCTGCGCGCACCGCTAGCTTTTCACGGCATATTTTCCCGGCAAAACCAGCCCGCGCCTAAAGCCGCGCAGCTGCGGCAAACGCACAAAAGCGCGCACACAAAGGCGCATTCATGCCGCATGGCCAGAACAAAAAGCCCATTTTGCGGCAGATATTAAGTAAACCCGCGCCCGAAGGTGGTTAAACTTCCTTGGTTATCCGCTCAATTTCGCGCGCAACCAGAGTTTCAACCATGGTCGGTAATTTGGCGTCCAGCCATTCGCGCAACATTGGCCGCAGCATTTCGCGAACCAAACCTTCAAGCGAGTCTGCTGTTTTAGGCTCTGGCTTGACGACAAGACGCGACAGCGCGTCCAGCGCATCCCGGCTCATTTCGGCTGCGCGGTGTGACACAATGGGTTCCGCGCCCATCATCGCAGCAATGGTCCGCGGCTCGTCTTGCGTGGAGGCATGAACAACCGGCCTCGGCTCAACCAGCGGCGTTGCCACCGCTTCGGGCGCCTTAATCGCGTGAACGCTGCTAACGGCCGACACAGGCCTTGCAGCAGCATCATGAGCGCCGTCGCGGTCAATCGCCTCGTTCAGCTCCAGCACATCCGGCTCAGCCGATCCGCGGACCGGAGCCACGCGCGAAACCCGCTTGGCGCGAGGCGGCGGCGGAGTGTCATCCCCTTCCTCAGCGATAATCCGCTTAATGGAAGATAAAATATCTTCCATCGACGGTTCGTTGCTAATGTCTCCCATGGTACAGCCCCGTCACTTATGGTCGAACCGATTATCTTTTCGGCTGCTCACCTGACGCATTATTGCCTCTCGTGTCAATCGGGGTGTCCAGCAACGGATCGAGCTTGCGAGATACCACGGCGTTTTGCGCGGGCGTTTGCGCCGTACTTGTGCCGGTTGCCGGCACGTTACGGCCATTGCCCCAATCCCATAAATTATTGCGCACCCGGTCATAATTGGCGGTTGGATCATAGAGCGCGCCGCCGCCTAGCCCAAGGTTGCGAGCCTCGGCATGGCCCATGGCCGCGAGCAGCGCGAACCCGGCCACATATGCATCGCGCTGCGCTGTAACCAGCGTTACCTGCGAGTTGAGCAGCTCTTGTTCTGCATCAAGTATGTCGAGAATGGTGCGATTTCCCACGCCATTTTCCGCGCGCACGCCCTCAAGCGCGAGCTTGTTGGCATTTACCGCGACCTCGGCCGAACTGATAACCTCAAGCGACGAACGCCAAACGGCATAGGCTGAACGTGTCTGGGCAATGACACCGCGCTCTGTTTCAATCATCTGCTCGGACGACTGGCTCCGCCGCGCTTGCGCCTGGCGAATTTGTGCCGCTGGCTGGCCGCCTTGGTAAAGCGGCAGGGTAAGCTGCAATCCCGCCTGCGCGGTAGTGCTTTGCTGCACCGCCGTTTGCCCAGGCACAGCGCCAAGAGTGCCAAGAAAATTGACATAACCACCACTGGCAAAGGCGCTCAGCCGCGGAAGTCTGGCAGATTGGGCGACCTTGATATCAAGCCCGGCGGCATCGCGCGCCTTTTTTGCGGCCAGCAGCGCTGGGTTGTCCGACAAAGCGACATCGACCGCTTTTTCCGGGCTTTCGGGCAATTGTGGCAAAGCGGGCGGCGGCTCCAGCTCGCCGGGCGGCGTGCCGACCAGCCGAACATAAGTTTCCCGGCTCGAAATCAGCCGGGATTGCGCCGTTTGCAACTGGCTCGTCGCCAGAGCCAGCCGCGCTTCGGATTGAGCGACATCGGTCCGGGTTAGGTCTCCCACCTGAAAACGATCTTTCGAGGCACGAAGATTGACCTCCAGCACGCTCTTGTTCTGCAAATTAAGCGCGACAATCGCCTCGTCGCGGATAACATCCATATAGGCGCCGACCACGTTGCTGAACAAATCAGCCTCGGTGCCGCGCAGCGATGCTCGCCCTGCCTCCACGCGCGTCTCCGCCGCCGCAATCGAATTGCGCACACGCCCGCCTTCATAAATGGGCGCATTGACCGATAGCTGGGAATTGAGTTGACGATCCGGCGCGAGAAAGCTGTTGGCTTGCACCTTCAGCAATTCGGTATGCGTGGTCTGCAACTGCACCGTTGGAAAAGCGCTGGCACGCTGCAGCGGCACGTTTTCATCAATCGCGCGCACATTCTCGCGCTGTGCGGCAAGCGTGGGGTTTGTCTCATAAGACTTCAACAACGCCTCGCGCAGCGTCTCGCCATGGGCAGACGAGGCGACAAGCACGGCAGAACCGCCGCACAACAAAAGTTTGCGAAGCGCCATTCTCATCCTCACCCTCAAAAAACAAAGCCCGCAGGCACCGAAAAACCAGGAAGCGCCACACAGTCAGCATCAGCAAAATCGACAAGGCCAAAGCCGCCCTGCGTCCGCTGACCGGCCGAAAGCCGGGTCACACCGCGATCGACAATGCCAGCCACCATGCGCCCGCCAACCGCCAACTGGTCGACAAGCGATTGGGGAACCTGCTCAATTGCGCCGTCAACCACCACCACATCATAGGGTGCGCCAGCCAAATAGCCGGCCGCAAGCGGCCCTTCGACCACTGCAACATTGGCCAGTCCGCCCAGCGCATCGCGCGCAAATGTAGCAAGCGCCGGGTCGCTTTCAACCGCGGTTACATGCGCCACCAAATCAGCCAAAATAGCCGCAGTATAACCGCCAGCTGCACCAATGAGCAGCACCTTGTCGCCTGCGCGCAGCCCCGCCTCGGTGAGCAGGCGCCCGGTCGCAACAGGGGCGTTAGCCATGCGGCAATTGCCCAGCGCCAAAGCCGTATCACAATAAGCCTGTCCGGCCAGGTGACGCGGCAAAAACGCCTCTCTCGGCACGCGCGCCATGGCAGCAACAATCCGCAAATCGCTCACCGCATTGGGCCGTAGCTGGCTGACAACCATCGCTGCGCGCATGGCGGCTGGGCCTGCGCCGTTTTTACCATTGTTGCTTGTCGATTCCATGCCAACCCCTTTCGCACAACTGATATACATGTGCAATACACTATAAACCGCCTGCGGTTGTATCGCCACTCTTGTGCCGCGCCAAGCGCGTCGGGCAAAGAATAATCGTTAAACGCAAGCCCGGCGCCCAACCAGGCCAGGCTGGCCAATTTTATCAACGTAAAAAACCACCGGCAGCCAGGCGCCCGGTTGACAGCGGCACAGAAACCAAACAAACGCCCCCCTCCGGCCCGATGGCGGAGTGGTGACGCAGAGGACTGCAAATCCTTGCACCCGGGTTCGATTCCCGGTCGGGCCTCCACAATTTGGACATGCAGCCGGCGGGAGCAATTCCCGCCGCTGCTGTTCAGGCAAGAAATGGCCTAGTTCAACAGCCCTCCGGTGCCGCCCGACCGTGCAAGCATCCGGCCAATGGCATCAAACAGCGAATCCATGGCAACAGGCTTGAACAACACATCATCGGCACCGCCGGCGATGCACTTTGCGCGTAGATCCACCGCAGTGTCGGCCGTGAGCACCACTATCGGTAACGAAGCCTTGGCATCACCGCGCGCGCGAATGTGTTGAATGGCGGTCATTCCGTCCATGCCCGGCATCCGCAAATCCATGAGAATTATGTCAAAATCCTGCTCGTCAAGCAAGCGCAGGCCAAGCTCTGCGCTTTCAGCACCTACCATCGTTGCCCCAGCCACATCCAGCATATCCTTTACCACGCGGCGGTTCATCGGGTCGTCTTCGACAAACAGGATTTTCATTAACAACAGTCCATTTCAACGACAGCGCGCTGCAAAAAATAGGTCATCATCACTGACGCAATACGTTACGCGGCATAATGTTCAAGAGCGTTGATAGCGGCTTTACCGGCAAAATCACCCGCATCGCCATATACAAGTTTCACCAGCTCCATGCCGCCGACCGGCTTTTCGATTATTTGCGCCACTCCCAGCGCCAGCAATTGCGCACGCTGTGAGGGAGAAAGCGCTGCCGTTACAACATGAACCGGTGCTCCATTGGCCGCCGCCAAAATGCGCTTCAAGCCGTTCGCAACGCCATCTGCTGCGGGCAGAGTATTTTCATCCACCAAAATTCGCTCGACCGGCCCTGCACCCAGCATTGCCAGCGCGCCCTCATAGGAATCAGCGCAGCCGATATCTGCAGCGCATGGGGCAAACAATGCGCGCAACATGCTGCGCGCAATCGGGTTACGATCAACGATCATCAAATCTTGCCGTGCAGCTTCAGTTTCGTCTGCGATTTCAGGCAAATTCGCCAATTCTAGCGGCAGGCTGAGAATGAAGGCTGCACCCTCGCCAGGCTCACTACTAACCGTCACATCGCCGCCCATAGCCCGCGCTAGATTACGGCAAATAGCAAGGCCAAGCCCTGTGCCGCCAAATTTCCGCGTGGTGCCAGCATCGGCCTGACGGAAGGATTCAAATATCTCCTCCTGTTTTTCCTTCGGAATGCCGATCCCGGTATCGATAACCGAAATTTGCAGCATTTCGCCCCGCCCCGCCCCATCGCTTGCTCCATCGCTTGCGGCACCATAGGCAACGCCTGCCCGCACCGTGACCGAGCCTTGCTTGGTAAACTTCATGGCGTTCGACAAAAGATTGAAAATAATCTGGCGCATCCGCGATGGATCCCCCCGAACGACGGGCGGGCAATCGGTCAGATCGAGATGAAACTCGACGCCGCGGCTCTCAGCCTGCTCCTTCCACAGGCGGGACACTTCGGTAAGTTTGCGGTGCAAATCCACCGTTACCTGCTCCAGCGTCAAGTTTCCCGATTCCATTTTGGCCATGTCAAGAATATCATCCACCAGCGCACGCATCGTCACGCCAGCATTGTGCACGACGCCCAGGCGTTCTCGTATGGGTTGCTCCAACGACCGATCAGCGAGCATCACCTGCGTCATCCCCAAAATACCGTTCAAGGGGGTGCGGATTTCATGACTGGTAGTGGCAAGAAATTCTGTTTTTGCAGCCAGCGCCCGTTCAAGCGCCGCGTTAGTCTCTGCCAGATCAAAGTTTGCTGCGCGCACCTCGTTCCGGCTGCGGCGAATTGTCAGCAACCCGACAATGAGCATCGAAACGCCGACAAGAATAGTCAGCACTACGCCCGCAAAAACCGCTTGCTGCGCGCGCGCGCGCGCTTTTTCAAACGCTACTGTCCGCTGCAATCCGCGTTGCTTGAGCGTTGCGATTTTCAAATTTTGATTGGCATAGTCAAACCGCGCCGCCATCAACGCGGTGTTGGTGGATGCCGCAAGCTTTGCCGTTTCATCATCGAGCCGCTTCATGGCTTCTAAATGCTGCAACGCCAGCCCGGAGTTTCCCAGCCGTTTGTACACCTCAAACGCAGTTTCATGGCTATCACGAAACGATAATGACGTTGTCGCAAGATCAACACCGACAAAGCGCCGCTGTATTAAATCGGCTGCTTTTTGAAACTGCCCTCTTACAAAAGCAATTCTGGCCGACGCTCCAATAAACAAACGACGCTCTTCGCCCATGCCCTGAGATGAAGATATGCTTAATCCGCGTGCAATCTCTTTCTCTGCAGCACTAAGCTGACCTAATCTTATTTGACAGTCCATTAAATTGAGCAAAATTTGCGCTTCAAGCGACTTGCTTCCAATTTCCCTAGAAAAAGAAATTGCCTTTTTAAAATCATCTATTGCCATTTTATAATTATTATTATTTAAATTTGAAATTCCTCTATTATTATAGATAGAGATAGATAGTTTTTTATCTATTGAACTAAGATCAAGCGCCTCACTGTAATATTTCAAGGCAGAATTATTGTCATTTGCATTTGTATATAGTGTAGCCAAATATACTAAAGAAACCGCCTGCCCACGACTGTCATTTATGCTACGATATATCTTATATGCTTTTTGATAATCGCTCAAAGCAGCCGATACATTCGGATCTATTGCGAATAAACTTCCACGAGAAAGCAATATATCGGCAGTTAATTTACTTTCAATACGAAGAGATGAAACTATTTCATAAGCGGAATCGACAAATATTTTTGACTGTTGCAAATCTCCTAGACGAATATATGCCTCTCCCTGCAACCAAAGCGCAGTTGCAACGATCAACTTCCTGTTTCTTATATTTTTTTCAGACAATGCGATCTGCTCTATTTCCTCTGCATCATCGATGGTTTGATGCGGGTCGATCAGCATTTTTGCTTTGGCGCTTTCAATCATCGTGGCGATGCGTTGATTGAAAAGCATGGAATGAGAGTCATTCACTTGCTGAGCGCTAGCGGTTTTGGAAAAAATAACGCTGTTACAGAATATTAGCGCCACAATGACGAAAATAAAACTCGCACGAGAAGCGATTCCTAGCATAACGTGGAACTAACAAACTCTTCTTAAGGCGTTGCTAACAACGGGCAGCCTCAGGCGCTTTTCCAAAAACTTGGCGGCCGAATGAAGCTGGCGCGGGGTTCGTTTGCCGCCGCCGGGTGTTGGCCTTCGTCTAAAAACACTTTCAGCGCCGCTATGCCAATCGGGCGGCTGAGCAAATAACCCTGCACCATGTCGCAGCCCATAACGCTAAGAAGCGCCAACGCAGATTGCGTTTCCACGCCTTCTGCCGTCACTTCCATTTCCAGCGCATGCGCCAAGTCTATCGTTGAACGGACGATCAACGGGTCTCGGTGGCTGCTCGTCAGTTGCATGACAAACATCTTGTCGATTTTCAGCTCTTTAGCGGGAAGCTGCTTCAAATATGCCAGCGAAGAAAGGCCTGCTCCATAGTCGTCAATCGCCAAGTCTATGCCCATATCGGCAAATACATGCAGATGCGCAATTGCCGTTTGCGGATCGCGGATGACAGAGGTTTCGGTAATTTCAAAGCCAATCCGCGCACCGCACGAGCGCACCATCTGGCATGCCCGCGCCACAAACCCCGCATCAGCAAGCAACTGGCCAGAAATATTAACAAAGAGCATGATATCATGCCCTTGCTCAGCCAGCATTTTCTGATCAACAATAACGCGCGCTATCGTCCACAATGTCAGCGACCCGATATCCTGTGATTCTTCAAGCGCAGGTATAAATTCAGCCGGGGATATTAGCCCGCGTTCCGGGTGGTTCCAGCGTATCAGCGCCTCAGCGCTGCTTGTCGTTTGCCTGCGCAAATTGACCTTGGGCTGATACTGGACAAAAAATTCTTCGCGCAAGAGCCCGGCGCTAAAATCGGCAACCAAAGTACGACGGTCAAAAGCGGCGTTGGAAATGGCCAGGTTTTTGACCACATAATGGGAAGAGGCGCGCGCCTCTGCCAATGCCTCCTCAGCCTCTTCAGCCAGACGAACATCGTCAAAACCGCCCGTTGGCGCAGCCGCACCGCCCAGTGCAACAACAAGCTGGTGGCACTCCCCGTCAAGATTTGCCGCAGATTCAAAAACAGTCGAAAGACACGAAAGCGCAGCTTCCAGTTCGTCAACCGAGCCGCCTTCAAAGGCGATTTCCAAAGTCGTGCGGCTAACCACCGCCAAGCGCGCATTTGGCAGCCGCGACGAAACCAGATCAGCGACATCCATAACCAGCGATTCGGCCCGATGCGCGCCAAGGCGGCGGCGAAGCGGCAAAAAATTTACGACCTCCACAAGCGCAAGATATCGCCAGGCAAATGCCTGCAACGGCCCTCCATCTGCATCCGCCCGATCTGCCCGCCCGGCAAGGCTTGGCACCCATCCAGCCATGTCACAGCGCCGGTCTAACTGCAGTTTAATAGGCGCTATTACAGATATTTGAGCGGGAAACGCCACAGACCCGAGCAGCCCCTGCCGAGGTGGCTGTGGCAGGTTTTTTTTACCATCGATGTTCTGAGCGCGGGCCATTGCAGACGGTTTAAAACCACCGGTTTGAAAAAGGGTTAAACCGCTCGAAAATTTCCTCCCTTTGTCAACACGTAAACTGCGAAAATGGCGTTTGCGTTGTGGTTAAATTTCCATTAATAATTTCAACGCGCCGCAATAAGGCGCATGTTGGGAGAATAAGCATGCTCGACGTAATCCTCGATGCCCTTGGTGGCACCATTAAACCTTGGTAAATCAATAGCCCGGCCCGGAGGCAGGCAATTGATGATCGCTTTGGCGTAGTCAATTGAATGCACCGGGCCGGTTTTTATATTACGATACATGCTGTAATTATCGGTAAACAGGCAGTTTACGCTAGGCGGATGGAGCTGGCGGCAGTTGCTGCGGTTTGTCTTGCGCAGTCAGGTTACTTGTGTTGCCGTCGTCTCTTCGACAATGAAGTTTGGCACGATTAACCACGGCTTATCCGCTAGGGAACAAGGCAGCTAATTTGGCCAATTAAGGCCGCTTCAAGCACCCACAGTTTAGCAAAATAGCTAGTTTCTACTCGGCAAGCAGGTGCCATTGCTGCGCTTTGCTGTGCACAAAGATGATGAATTTCCTGCAAATTAGCAGGTTGTTATACGTCTTACCGAGCAACCTCTATTTCCGACCAACCGCCGCCGACAGCTTTAAACAAGCCGCCGGTAAGCTGACGCAGGCTCGCATCGCTTGTTGCCAGCTGTTGTTCTGCCTCAAACATCGCAATCTGCGCTGCCAGCACAGGGCTTTGCGCCGAAATTCCCGCACGATACCGCGCCTGCGCGGCGTGCAACTGCTTTTCCAAATCGTCCAGCGATTGCTTCAGCGTGTCATTGCGGCGGCGCTCCGATTCGATTCGAGCCAGCGAATCGGCAACGTCGCGTAGCGCGCCGAGCACAACCGATTGATATTCGACATATGCCTGCTCGCGGTCTTCGCGACGCAGCCCGACGCGCGCCTTGCCCCGCCCCCAATCGATCACGGGGAATTTCACCGCGCCTCCAGCCACAAATTGCAGGCTGTTGGAGGAAAATATATTGCCGAGCGACGACGATAATAACTCCACCAGGCTGGTTAAATTAAATCGTGGATATAGGTCCGCCACTGCCACGCCGATATCTGCCGTCGCGGCTGCAAGCCGCCTTTCGGCCGCACGAATATCTGGCCGGCGGCGCAATATGTCGGATGGCAAGCCAATTGGCACGTTGGGCACTGTGGCCTGGGCAGCGCCCATGGTTGCCAACTGCTCGTTAAACGATTCGGGCGGACGGGCGAGCAGCAGCGCAAGCGCATGAAGGCGAATGTCCATATCAGCCCGCAGCGGATCAAGCCGCGCCTTTGTTGCCAAAATGTCGCCACGCGCACGCAAAATGTCGACACTGGGCGTAAGCCCCACCGATGCGGTGTGGCCAGCAATTTCGGCAAGCCGCCCCTGAACCGCCAGTTCGTTTTGCGCCAATATAATTTGCTGCTGATCGAGTCGCAGGGCAAAATATGCGTCGACTACCTCGGCCGCCAAAGTTATGGCTGCGTCGCGGCGGTTCCATTCAGCCGCTTGCGTCGTCGCAGTGGCGGCCTGCACCCCGCGCCTTGCTCCGCCAAAAACGTCCAGCTCCCAACTGGCGTCAAAACCTACAGCATAGGTGGTGATTCCTCCGCCAGGCAGCGCAACGCCGCCTGAGCCGCCATCCCCGCTGCCCCCACCAGAAAACTGTCGTGCAAGCGAAGAAAAGCCGGCGTTTCGGCTAAAATCTATCTGGCTAACATTGGAGGAGGCGCCGAGGCTGGGCTTGCCCTCTGCCCGCGCGACAATTTCCTGCAAGCGCGCCTGGCGCACGCGCGAAGCCGCAATTGCCATGGTCGGGTTGTCCGCCAAGGCACGCTCAACCAACGCGTTGAGCTGCGGGTCGCCAAAACTCTCCCACCACCGCGCCAAATCCACCGTTGTACCAGATGCGTCCCGGCCATCAGCGTTGCCATGCGCAAAGCCTGCGGGCACAGCAGCGGTGGGCGGCGCATAATCTGGCCCAACCACACAGGCACCCAACGCCAACGCCGAGCTCACGCACAAAAAATTTCGCAAGATCAATGTCCCAGCCCTCCGCCCTTGCCCGACCTCATCAAAAACACCAACGGCGCAATGAGCAAAATAACCACCATCAGCGTGCGAAACACATCGAGAAAGGCCAGTGTCGATGCCTGATGCTGCGCCTGCTGATAAAGCAGGGCGAGCGCTGCCAAATCATCCCCCGGCGCCAAACCCAACGCTCGCGATGCAGAGGCGATCCAATCATTATACGCCGGATTATTTGGGTTTAACCGCTCAACAATCACCGATTGTTCTACCTGCCGATAGGTCGATAACAGCGTTTGCGACGCAGAAATGCCGATAGTGCCGCCTAAGTTGCGCGCCACATTAAGCAAGCTCGACGCTTGCGCCGTACTGCGCTGGGCTATGCCGATATAGGCAACGGTGTTGATGGGAACGAACAAAAATGGCAGCGCCGAAGCCTGGATCAACCGCGCAAAAGCGGCATTTCCAAATGAAATATCGGCAGAAAAATGGCTCATATTCCACAGCGCAAACGCCTGAACCAAAATCGCGGGAAAAAGCAGATAGCGAACATCGACAAAACCGCTCAGCCGCCCTGCCACCGGCACCATAATCAGCGTGCCAATGCCTCCCAGTGTAAGCGCAAGCCCCGCGTCGAGCGCGCTATAGCCAAGCACCTGTTGCAGCATCTCGGGGATGAGCGTGGTGGTGCCGTATAAGATGATGCCCGTCATGCCCATCATCAGCAATGTCAGCGAAAAGTTTCGGCTCATCAGCAGCCTGATGTCGACAACCGGGTCTTTGTGCCGCAATTCCCATACTACCAGCGCAACCAGCGACAAGGCAGAGACAATGGCGGCGGCACAGATTGTGCTGCTGGCAAACCAGTCGTCGCGCTCGCCGCGGTCAAGCGTATATTCCAAAAGGCCAAGCCCAAGGGCAACCAGCACAACACCAATATAGTCAATCCGCAACCCGTTGCTGAGCAGTGCGCGCCTGTCTGCGCGCAGCGCTTCTGGTTCATCGACAAAAATATCGGCAAGGAAAAAGGCCGCAATTCCAACCGGCACGTTGATGAGAAACACCCAATGCCAGCTTGCAGCCTCGGTGATGAAGCCGCCAAGCGCTGGCCCCAGCACAGGGCCAACCACCACCACAATGGCATAGGCGGCAAAAGCCATGCCGCGCTGCTTGGGAGGAAAAGTGTCAGCCAGCATCGACTGTTCCACCGGCGCCAGGCCCCCGCCCCCTATCCCTTGCAATATTCGCGCAATGACCAGCGTTGTCAGATTTGGTGCAAGGCCGCATAGCAACGACGACAGCGTGAACAGCCCAATGGAAATCATAAAATATCGTTTGCGGCCAATAGCATTGGCAAGCCACCCGCTGATGGGAATGACTATGGCATTGGCCACCAGATAGCTGGTCAACACCCAGGTTGCCTGATCAACCGATATCGACAAACCACCGGCAATGTTGCCAAGCGACACATTGGCAATGGACGTGTCCAGCACCTCCATAAAGGTCGGCAGGCTGATAATGGCGACAATCAGCCAGGGGCTGTTGCGCCCCGCAGCCGAGCGCTCCGGCGTCCAGCCATCTTGCGCGAGCGCGGCTGCCATTTCCTAGCGCACCCGGACGCTGGGCAGAACGGACATGCCCGGGCCAATCGGATAGCGGCGCGGATCAGGCCCATTGCGCGTGTCAAATTCAATTCTCACCGGCACGCGCTGCACGACTTTGACAAAATTGCCTGTCGCATTTTGGGCTGGCAAAATTGAAAAGGCCTGCCCGGCTCCGCGCTGAATGGAATCCACCCTGCCTTTGAAAACAATATCGGGAAAGGCATCCACATGCATGGCCACCGGCTGCCCCACACGGATACGGGCAAGCTGTGTTTCCTTAAAATTGGCCGTCACCCACATCCTGTCAGGCACAATGGCCATTAGCGGCGTACCAGGTGCGACATAGGAGCCAATGTTCACCGAACGATTGACAATATAGCCCGAAACCGGCGCCGCCAGCCGTAAATCTGCCAATGTTACTTTGGCCTGGGCAACTTGTGCGCGACGTGCATCTATCAAGGCACGGACGGCGGCCACCTGTTGCTGCGCGACAGCGACATTGGCCGCGGCACTGGCCACCTGTCCCTGTGCCGCCTGCGCATCGGCAGCGGTTGAACGGGCAAGCGAGCGCGCAGAATCGAGTTGTTGCGCGGCTATCGCAGCCGGGTCCAGCCGTTCCAGCGCAATGTAGCGCGCAAGATCTTGAGCAGCTTTTTGTGCCGCGACCAGCGGCGCGCGAGCTTGAGCTGAAACCTGCACCTGCGCTGCCTGGCTGGCGACCACTTGCGCGCGCGCAGTTTCGAGCTGCGCCAGTGCCTGCGCAACGCCTGCATCTGCCTCTGCCAGGCGCGCCGTGGGACCATTTGGCGTTATTACCGCCAGCAATTGGCCCGCATCGACATGCCGGTTGTCCATGTCCGCAACTTCGCGCAACGTGCCCCCAACCGTTGGCGCAAGGCGCACGATATGCGCATCGACAAAAGCGTCATCGGTGGATTCATAATTTTTTGCTTCAATCCAATAATATAAGGCAGTGCCCACACCTGCGAGCAAAATGAGCATTGCCACCCAGAATGCGGGATTGGCGCGTAGCGCGCGCCGCGGCGAGGTGCCATCTTGCGCGATCGGCGCTTCGTTGGCCATAACGGCAGCGGCTGCGGTGTTCATGGGCGCTCCTGAGCAAAGCTTGCAAGATTATTGAGAACAGCGTCGATATTCGCCGAAATTTGTCTTTTCAGCTCGGCAACAAGGTTTGGGCCAAACTCATCATGGCCAAGCAGTCGCAGGCACGAGGCCCGCGACGACCGCAGCACAATCACCTGGCCAAAAATTGTCATCGTCACAAGTTTGGCACGAAAACTGTCGTCCATAGCTGTAGCGGCTGCAACAAGAGCGGCCATCCGCTCCATCATGTTGCCCATCAATCCGGCATATATCCGCTCAAATGCCTCGGTCGGGTGCATCTGCTCGCGCACGATAAACAGTGATTTGTCCGCAGACTCAGGGCGCGCAATGCGGTCGATAAACTGTGCGACGATCGCGTGGAGCGCAGCACGCGCGGCAATCGGGTCATCACGGCCCACATCCTTTGCCGCCTCAAAAACCGGGCCCATTTCGGCCGCAATCTGCTTGGCAATATGGTCTGCCGCCGCGAGATAAAGCCCCTCTTTGCTGCCATAATGATAGGTGATCGACGACATGGCCGCGCCCGCGGCCGCCGCGATGCTCCGCGTGCTGGCACCCTCCAGCCCATGGCGACCAAATTCGCGCACTGCAATATCGAGAAGTCGTTCCTGCATCTTGCACCCTTGCCGCGACGCACAATGAGTTCGTTCGAACGAACATGCAAGAAAAATTTTATGCCAGCCGCGTCGATGGAGCGGATTTTGCGATTTGGCGCTGGGAGCGGGTTGGCGATTGGGGACCTTATGGTCCTCAAGGCAGCAGAAAACCGCCGTTTCTATTGTCGCTAGGGCTTATTCCTATGTGCGTCACGGTCCCCAACCCCAAAACCACACAATCCTGCGCTTAAGCCGAAGTGTCATCCGATACAGGGGACCCTAGTGGGGACCTATTGAAAGTCCGACGCGTCGCTTCCGCGCAATAGCCACAACGTGCCTTGCAGCATGTCAGCAACTCGATGTGGCGAGGCCTCGCCTTCATTTGCAAGGACGCGCTGCCAGATAAACTCTGCCAATGCCATGATCCCATATATGCGCTCAGCTTCGACCATCGGGTCGAGGGGCGGTCGTGATGGACTCGCAAACGGTTTCCCCTCTGTTCGGCGAACTAGATCAAGAAACGCGAGCCTAGCCTCCACCGACACGGGGATGTTTCCACGCCTCCGGTAAATCACAATTTTCTCTGGCAGCGCCGTTTTGAACCAAACGAAATTAGGCTCGGTCAGGGAGCCGCGTTTTTTCCAGCTAGAAACCGTCGCCCTCGAAACCCCAATAGTTCGAGCGAGCCCAGCTTCATTCGTTCCCAACGCGGCGGCGGCCTGCTCGATGTAGAGCGCAAGCGCCGGTCCGCTAGGCGGACGCAGACAGTTTGACACATCTGTCAAAGAGTCTACAATCGCTGCACGTCCTTGGGACATGTTTTCCTGTGGAGCTATCATGGCCTCTTCACATCCCCGACAACCAAACATTCTGCAAGTCGTTCGTGCATCCTTCATCATGCAGGGAAGCAGCCTTGGGCGTTGGTGCCGTGAGAACGACGTTGAGCCGGGCTGGGCGTGGCGGGTGCTCCAAGGGAAACACGATGGGCCAGCCGCCAACACGTTACGTGATCGCCTGGTAAGCGCTTCGATGCGTGCGGCGGCATAACATGGCATCGGCCAACCTCTGGCTGACGGCGGTGCAATTCGCTGAATTGGCGAGCATAAATCGACGCAACGCGATGAAGGCACTGGCCCGCGCGCAAGCGGGCAAGTATTGGAACGGGTGGCCTTTACTTGTCCAGAGCTGCCAAGGGGCTGGCGGTAGGTCCGGCCTCCGCTATGAGGTGGCGCTAAGCAGCCTCCCGGAGGCGCTCCAGAAGGCCTTTAACGAACAGGAGACGACGCAGCCCGCCTCGCAATCGACGGCGGTCCGGGTGCGCCAGCCGGATACGCGTGCCAAGTTGGCACACGTATCTGGATCGGTGCCAGCCGCACGCGGCTTGGCCGCGTCATATGTCCCGCACGTGCCGCGTGTCGCGACGGCGGCGCAATCGCAGCACGCCTTGGCCATTTTCCGGCAGATCGAACCTGCCACGCACGACGGCCTTTCGGCGCGGCAACGTGGGCGGGCCGTCCGTCAGATCGTGGAGACAACCGGCCTGCCTAGAAAGACCGTGTATTCCTACCTCGCCCGCTATCGCGAGCATGGCTTGGAAGGGTTGATGCGAAAGCGCCCGGCCAATGCCGGGCAGGCGCGATGCGCCGTCTCCAACGAATTTGACCGCGCCTTTGTCGCCGCAGGCCATCCGGCTGACATGCTTCCCGATCTTGGCGCTTTCGTCGATGAGACCTTGAAGGGCCTGTGGAAGGGACGCGCCGGAAACGCGGGCGAGAACGACCTCGGCGCGCTGGCGAACTTCCTCCTTTTTCGAACGCTGCGAGGCCTTGGGCGTGCCCATGCCGCTTGCCGTATGTGTGATCGGGCGGGGCCGCATTCGCCGCTACCGTGGCTACAGCATCGTCAACGTGCGGGACAATGACGCGGCTCGGTTCCGCAACATGCTTCCCAGCATCGCGCGCGACTGGACGGGGTTCGCGCCAATGGAGATTGTCATTGCCGACGTGAAACACCTGGACGTCCAGGTGACGCGCGAGGACGGCAACAAGGCCTATCCCAAACTGATCGGCTTCATGGACGGCGGGACGGGCCGCATTTTCCCCTACCTCGTGCTTTGCCCGGAGAGGCGCAGCATCACGCAGGGCCTCGTGATCGAGGCATTCATCGCGATGGCGCAGCACAAGCATTGGGGCTTCCCGCGCCAACTCTACTTGGACAATGGTTCCGAATTCGGGGGACTTGACCGCATCATCCCCGCAATATCGCTGCTCAATGCGGACAGTGGCCGCGAAATCATCCGCGCCCAACCTTACAACGCGCAAGCGAAGCCGATCGAACCGCTCTTTGCGCGACTGGACCGTTACTGCTTTTCAACGCTCCCCGGTTACACCGGCCCGGATCGCACCAACAAGAAAACCCAAAACGTCGGGCGCGATCCAATCGCCTGGCCGGGCACGTGGGATAGCTTCTGCGCGACAGTCGGCGGCCTGATCGATTACTATCACCAACGCCGCGTCCAGGGGCAGTGGGGCGGCCGATCCCCCAATCAAGTGTTTCAGGACAAGATAGATCCTGGCTTGCGTCCCACGATGCCGCGCCCGCTGGCGCCGGAAATCGCCTTCTGCGAGCGCAAGACGGTCAAACTGACCAAACGCGGCTTGCGCCACGGCAACAAGCTCTGGTGGCATCCCAGCCTTGCGGACCATCCGTTGCGGCAGGACCTGGAGCTACTGCTTCCCTGGAAGGTGGACGAAGCGCCGGTGGCCTTATTGCCCAACGGCCAACCGATCCGGTTGCAAGAGGACTTCGCCTACGTCGCCAATGACATTTCGGGCGCAGAGGAAGCCGGGCGCAGGAAGCAGGCTTACAAGCGCGCGGTTGCCCAGGCCGACAGTGAAGTGCCGACGATCGACCCAGTTGCGATCAAGCTCCGCATGGGCGCGCGTGCCGATGTTCCTGTCATTCCCGGTCGCCCTCGCTTCCTCGATCAAGGCGCGACCATTCATCAACTGAACCCGGCGGGACGGCTGATAGACCAACAATCCCCAACCGACGCCGATCCGGCGGCGCGCGAACGGGAAGCCGATCTACAATCAAATCTGCATGATGACGAATTCGTCGGGCAGCGAGGAAGTGTATGCCTGGCTCGGCCAATTGCCGAGCATCCGGGAATGGGTTGGCGATCGCATCGCGCACAATCTCGAACTGCATGGCTTCAGCATCGTCAACAAGAAGTTCGAGTCGACCTTAGCCGTTCCGCGCACGAGCATCGAGGACGACAAGATCGGTGCACTGTCGCCGCTGTTCGAAGACCTCGGTCGGCGCGCCGCTGAGTTTCCCGACGAGCTCTTTGCGCAGCTTGTCCAGGAGGGCTTTTCGGCCAACTGCTACGATGGGCAGTTTTTCTTCGATACCGATCACCCGGTGAAGAATGCGGTTGGCGAAGGCGTGTCGAGCGTCTCCAACTTCCAGGGCGGCAGTGGCCCCGCGTGGTATTGCCTGCGAGGCGCAATTTTCTTCGATACCGATCACCCGGTGAAGAATGCGGTTGGCGAAGGCGCGTCGATCGTCTTCAACTTCCAAGGCGGCAGCGGCCCAGCATGGCATCTGCTCGACCTTTCGCGCGCGGTGTGTCTGTTCATTTACCAGGAACGCTTGCCGTTCGATCTGCAACGGCGCGATCGTCACCGCACTTGGCCGCGACGCCGCCTTGGGCCTGATCGCGGCGATCGGGGCTGGAACGCTTCGTATAGCGCCTTTTCGCCGCTTAAACGGCGCAGTGCCAAATACTGAGGCCCTATCCAGAGTCAAAGCCGCAATTCAAGAATCAACGCATCAAAATTTATGCAAATTCTGTCGGATCTATGCTTGCGTCAAAAATGCAACACGTCGCCCAGCGGCTCAAACCTAAGCAATTTGAGCTTGTTACATGTATGGGCCAACAGCAAGGCGGGTGAGCAACACGCGCAGCCGATGCGCATTAGTGAACCAAACCGGCCCGGCCCCAATTGTGGCACAGGAGCTTTGCTTGTTTTCTACGCCGCCTTTTTCAGGTGGCGCCGGCCGAGCAATTCGGCGATTTGCACTGCATTCAGGGCGGCGCCTTTGCGCAAATTATCGCTCACGCACCAGAGCACCAAGCCGTTATCTACTGTAGGATCTTCGCGCACACGGCTGATGAAGGTCGCATAATCGCCCACGCATTCAACCGGCGTAACATAACCGCCGTCCTCGCGCTTATCGACAAGCATAACGCCGGGCGCCTCGCGCAAAATATCTTGCGCCTGCTTGGCTGAAATTTCGTTTTCAAACTCGATAGTAATCGCCTCTGAATGACCAACAAACACCGGCACACGCACGCAAGTTGCGACTACCTTGATTTTGGGATCGAGAATTTTTTTGGTTTCCACCACCATTTTCCACTCCTCCTTGGTGAAACCATCATCAAGAAAGCTGTCGATATGGGGAATGACGTTGAACGCAATCTGCTTGGTGAATTTTTTCGCCTCGGCTGAATCGCCGACAAAAATGTTGCGGCTCTGCTCAAACAACTCATCCATCCCCGCCTTGCCCGCGCCCGACACCGATTGATAAGTGGAAACGACCACGCGCTTGATCTTTGCAAAATCATGCAGCGGCTTGAGCGCGACCACCATCTGCGCGGTTGAGCAATTAGGGTTGGCAATAATGTTTTTTGCACGATAACCGTCAATCGCCTGCGGATTAACCTCCGGCACGATTAGCGGTACGTCGGGGTCCATGCGGTAGAGCGAGGCATTATCGATAACGGTGCAACCCGCCGCGGCAAAGCGGGGGGCGTGAATTTTCGAGCCTTCCGAGCCGATGGCGAACAAAGCCATGTCCCAGCCTTGCGGGTCAAAATTATCGATATTCTGTACCTTGAGCTTGCGCCCTGTGTCGCCAAAATCAATCTCATCACCCTGGCTGCGCGATGACGCAACCGCTGCAACATCAGCGAGCGGAAATTCCCGCTCGGCCAGAATGTTTAACATCTCGCGCCCGACATTGCCGGTCGCCCCGGCGACGACGATCCGATACCCCATAACCTGTTCCGATGCGTTGTTTTGTTACGCGCAAATAGGCTTTTCAGCAACTTTGTCCAGCGTTTCGCCGTTGCCGCGTGTCATTTCTCCGCTGGCATTCGCCGATCAAGGAAATCCAGCATCGTCGTCCACAAATGCTCGCTAACGCCAGGGCCGCCCACGCGGTGGGTTTGCCCAGGGTAGAACATCATTTCAAACGGCGTGGCACTTGCCTGCATCTTGGCCGCAAAAGCGGTGGAGTTTTCAAACACCACATTGTCGTCCGCCATGCCGTGGATTAGCAGCAACGGATCGCTGATTTTAGCCGCATCACCCAGCGCATCTGACGAGGCATAGCTTGCCGGGTCGCTCCGCGGATCGCCCAGATAACGCTCTGTATAGTGTGTATCATACAAGCCCCATTTAGTGACCGGTGCGCCAGAAATGCCTGCCGCAAACACACCAGGAGCCGCTTCCAGCATTTTGAGCGTCATGTAACCGCCATAAGACCAGCCGTTAATCGCAATCCGCCTGGCATCGACAAAGGCATGTTCCTTAAGGAAGCGCGCTCCAGCAAGCTGATCTGCCACCTCCACCGTGCCCATGGCGTGGTAGATATGATCCTCAAATACCTTACCCCGGTTGTAGGAGCCACGATTGTCGATCTGGAAATAAATATACCCCCGGCTAACAAGATATTGCGGCAGCGCGCCGTTCCAGCCCCGTGTCACCTGCTGGCCCGTGCTAGGGCCGCCATAATGCTGGTAAAATACCGGATACTTCTTGCCCGGCTCCAGCTTGGGCGTAATCATTTCCCAATAAAGCGTTGTGCCGTCATCTGCCTTGATGGTGCCGAAGGTGCGCTGCTGATGCTGCGCGAGATAGGGGTAATAAGGGTGCCCTGGCTTTAGCGCATTCTCGTTGATCCACGACAGGCGCTTGCCGCTGGCATCCGCCAGATAGGTTTGTGCTGGCTGGTTGGGGTTTGAGCGCGTGACGATAATCCGACTGGCGGCACCATCCATTGTCGCGCCGTTCCACCAGCCAGCTTCAGTCAGCCGGGTAATGACGCCGGGCTTGGCAATGTCGACCGAATAAAGATGCTGCTCAAGCGCTCCGTCCTTATTTCCGGTGAAGAACAACCGCCCCCTGGCTTCATCCACCCCAACGAGCTGCTGCACCACCCAATCACCGCGCGTAAGCTGCGCCCACTTGCCGCTGGCAAACCGGTATAGATGGCCAAAGCCGCTGCGCTCAGACCGCCAGATAAGGCTGCCATCCTTCATAAAATGATAGGCGTTGCTCAGGTTAATCCAGCTCCGCTCGCCCGCTTTTTCGGTAAACAATATGCTGGCCTTGCCCGTTTCCGGGTCAACCGACAGCATATCGAGCGTTTTTTGGTCGCGCGCTTCGCGCTGCACCAGCAGGTGCTTGCCGTCCGGTGTCCAGTCAACACGAGCAAGATAGATATCGGCATCTGCGCCCAAATCCACCTTCACCTGCCCAGTGCCGTCGGCGTTCATCACAAACAGCTCGACAATGGAATTGGCCGTACCGGCGGCAGGATAACGCTGGTTGAACACCCGAGTGCCATCGGCGCCGATGGCTGCGCGCGTTACAATGCCCACAGGCGCGTCATCAAAGCGAACCACAGCGAGCCGGCGGTCGTCAGGCGACCACCAATAGCCGGTGTCGCGGTCAATTTCTTCCTGCGCTACAAACTCAGCCTCGCCCCAATGGACCGTGCCCGCGCCATCCCTTGTTACCTGCCGCGCAACACCGCCGGCCAGGGGTTGCACGAACAAATTCTGGTCGCGCACAAAGCTTACAAAGCCGCCTTTAGGGCTGATGACCGGGTTCAGCTCACCATCGTTCGTCTGCGTCAGCCGCTTTACCTGCCCGTCGAGCGTGGCAAGAAACAGGTCGCCATCAAGCGGCACAAGGATGGACTTGCCATCGGGCGCCCAATCATAGGCGACAATGCCTTTTGAACCGCCAATCCGCGCGCGCTCGCGCTGCATTTTCTCAGCTTCGGAGAGCTCGGCGCCAGAGCCGACCTTGCGAGAGTCCACCAACATCCATTCGCGCCCGGTGCGCGTGTCGAGCGCCCACAGGTCAAAACGCTCTCGTTCGTCGGCGCGGGGCTTAAGCGATGTCAGCAAAGCGCCATCGGGCGACAAGCGCAGCGCGCGCGGCTGCGGGCCTGCCAGATCGGGGCTGGAAAACAGCCTTTTAAGCGTAAGCTTCTCGCCCTGCGGCGCCGGGTCAGCCGCCACAGCCGAGCCGCCCAACATCGCCAGCAGCACTGCCGCCGCCATCCAAGCCTTCGCCACCCATCATCTCCCGTTCCAGCCCCAGCGCCACTCATGCGCAATCTTACGCCAAATTCACGCAAGGTTATTACGGCGGAAAAGTGCTTCGGCAATGGCAAATTCGCGTAAAAATCACCCTGAATTCAAACGCAGAAGAAAAAAGGGCGCAGAGAAAGGCCATCACCTCGCTCCACGCCCTTTGCTTGAAAAGCAATTTGCCGGTGGTTATTCCGCCGCGCCGCCCTTTGCAGGGCGAGGATCACGGCGCTCGGCAATACGCGCGCTCTTGCCGCGGCGGCCGCGCAGATAATAGAGCTTGGCACGGCGCACGACACCGCGGCGCACAACCTCAATCGACTCAACATTGGGTGAATAGAGTGGGAACACGCGTTCCACACCCTCACCAAATGAAATCTTACGCACAGTGAAGTTCGAGCCCATGCCCTTGTTCGAACGCGCGATGCACACGCCTTCATAATTCTGCACACGGGTACGCTCGCCTTCAACCACCTTCACGCCAACTTTTAGCGTATCACCGGGGCGAAAATCTGGAATTGTCTTGGTTTCGAGAAATTTGGCAATGTTCTCGGCTTCAATCGTCTGGATGAGATTCATCTCATGCGTCCTTGTTCTTTTGCCGCGCGCCAGAGGGAGGATCGACCCGAACGCCCTCATGGCGCTCCCAAAGGTCCGGTCTCCTTAGCCGTGTATCGGTTTCGGCCATGTGCTTTCGCCACGCCGAAATCCTCGCATGATCCCCCGATCGCAGCACTTCGGGGATCGTGCGCCCTTCCCACAATTGCGGTCGGGTATAATGCGGATATTCAAGAAGGCCGTTTTCAAAGCTCTCTTCATCTCCGCTTGAAGCCGCGCCCATTACGCCGGGAAGCAGCCGAATGCAAGCATCAAGCAGCACCAACGCGCCCATTTCTCCACCCGAAAGCACATAATCGCCAATGGAAAGCTGCTCAATTGGCCGAGCGTCGAACACGCGCTCGTCAAAACCTTCAAACCGGCCGCACAAGATGATGGCGCCAGGGCCCGATGCAAGTTGGCGAATGCGAGCCTGCCCCAGCGGCGTGCCGCGCGGTGTCATTGCAACCACGGGTCTGCCATCCGCCACGCTATCAAGCGCAGAGGCCACAACATCTGCCCGCAGCACCATGCCCGCGCCCCCGCCAGCAGGTGTGTCGTCCACGGTGCGGTGTTTGTCTGTCGCAAAATCGCGGATGTTCACCGGGTTACACGACCAGAGCCCCTCGCTCAGCGCCCTGCCCGCAAGCGACACGCCAAGCGGGCCGGGAAACATATCGGGATAAAGCGTGAGAATGGTAGCGGAAAAAATCATACCTCAACAAACGCGGCGGCAAGCACCAGCCGGCTTTCATCCCACCCAGGCACCGCCTCTGGCCGCATCGGCACCATGAACCGCACTGCGGGCTTGCCATCCGCCCCCGGCCGTTCAATCTCCAATACATCGCCAGCGCCAAAATTATCGATGGCAACCAATGTGCCGATGAAGGCTCCGTCTTCACCAACCACGGGCAAGCCAATCAGGTCGGTGTGGTAATATTCACCCTCGCCCAGCGGCGGCAAAGCGGCGCGCGGCACAGTCAACTCCGTGCCGCGCAGGGCCTCAGCCGCGTTGCGGTCTGCTACTTCTGCGAAGCGGGCAATCGCACCGTTATTGCCCCAGCGCAGCGATTTCAGCGTCAACCGACCATCGTTGAACAGTTTATAATCATCCAACTCTGTGGCAAAAACTTTCAGGCGTACCTCCCCCATCACGCCGTGCGCGCCAGTGACGACGGCCAGCGTAACGGGGGCGCCTTTAGTCATTATGCCTCGGCAGCCGGTGCTTCGTCAGCAGCCGCTTCAGGTGCTGCCTCTTCAACCACGGGGGCAGCCGCTGCCGCTGCGGCTGCTTCTTCTGCCGCTTTCAGCTTTTCGGCCCGCTCTTCTGCGCGCTCGGTCGCCTTTTCGCCGGGTTTGCCCTTATTGGGGTTGTTGCGCGCGGGGCGCTCTTTCAGGCCCATCGCGTCAAAAAAGCGCGCGACGCGGTCGGTCGGCTGCGCGCCAACGCCCAGCCAATGCTTTGCGCGGTCTGCATCGATCTTGATCCGGTCGGCATTATCTTTCGCGAGCAGCGGATTATAGGTGCCGATCTTTTCGATAAAGCGGCCATCGCGCGGCGAGCGGGCATCAGCCACTACGACCCGGTAATATGGGCGCTTTTTGGAACCACCGCGCGACAAACGAATACTGATAGCCATTATATTTCCTTCTTTTTCAAAACACTGATTGATCTATTCATTCCAGGGCGGCGCCCCGTCATTTCTTCTTCTTCACAAAATTTTCAAAGCCCGGCGGCAATTTTGGCATGCCCGGCCCGCCAAGGCCCGGCAGCCCACCGCCTGCTTTGCCCATCATGTCTCCAAGCTCGGCACCACCAAGCGCGTTGCCCAGCCCGCCCATGCCGCCTTTGCCAAGCATTGCCATCATGCCCTTCATTCCGCCCATTTTCTTGATCTTTTTCATGGCGGTGGACATTTCCTGGTGCATTTTCAGCAGGCGGTTGATGTCCTGCACGGTTGTTCCGCTACCCTTGGCGACGCGAATTTTGCGCTTTGCAGTCAAGATTTCGGGCTTGGCACGCTCTTTGAGCGTCATCGAGGTGATTATCGCGTCCATCCGCCGCAGCAGCTTGTCATCCACCGCTCCGGCAGCCATTGCGGCTTGCGCCTTTTTCATGCCCGGAATCATGCCGGCAAGCGCACCCAACCCGCCCATGCGCTGCATCTGTGCAAGTTGCCCGCGCAGGTCGTTCAGATCGAACTGCCCTTTTTCCATCCGGCGGGCCATGCGCTCGGCATCTTCCACCTGAATAGCCTCAGCCGCACGCTCAACCAGGCTGACGACATCGCCCATGCCAAGGATGCGCCCCGCTACACGTTCGGGGTGAAACGGCTCGATAGCGTCAAGCTTTTCGCCGGTGCCCGCAAACTTAATGGGCTTGCCCGTCACCGCCCGCATGGAAAGCGCCGCGCCGCCGCGCGCATCGCCGTCCATCCGCGTGAGGACTACACCGGTGAGCGGCACCTGCTCGGCAAAATTTCTGGCAACGTTGACCGCGTCCTGCCCGGTCAGCGCATCCACCACCAGCAAAATTTCCTGTGGCGTGGCGATGTCGGCAATCGCCTTCATCTCGTCCATCAGCGCCTGATCGACATGCAGCCGCCCGGCGGTATCGAGCATCAGCACATCATAGCCTTGCAGCCTTGCCGCCTGCATGGCGCGGCGCGCGATTTCAACAGGGCGCTGCCCCGCGACAATTGGCAGGGTCGCAACCTCGGCCTGTGCGCCAAGAGTTGCAAGCTGCTCCTGCGCGGCCGGGCGATTAACGTCGAGCGAGGCCATCAGCACTTTTTTGCGGTCACGCAGGGCCAGCCGCTTTGCCAGCTTGGCCGTCGTCGTAGTTTTACCAGAGCCTTGCAGGCCAACCATCATGACAACAGCGGGCGGCGCCACATCGAGCAGCAGCTCGCTTTCATCCGCGCCGAGCATTTCGATCAGCGCATCGTTGACAATTTTTACAACCTGCTGCCCCGGCGTAACCGAACGCAGCACATTCTGGCCCACCGCCAGTTCGGTAGCCTTGTCGACAAAATCGCGCGCAACCGGTAGCGCGACATCGGCCTCAAGCAGGGCGACGCGCACCTCGCGCATGGCTGAGCGCACATCGCCTTCCGTCAACGCGCCGCGGCCCCGCAGGCGCTCAAACACCCCGCCAAGCCGTTCGCTAAGACTATCGAACATCACCGCGCTCCAATACCAAATCCAAACCATGCCAAAACGCAAAACACGCCGGCGGACGAAACCTCGTCGGCCGGCGTACGCCCTTGGGCGGTGCCACTTTGCGCTCCAACACGGAACAGAGGCCGGGGCTCCTAGCGCAAAAACAGGGCGACAGCAATGTCCATAATATCGGACAGCTTAACAGCATTTACACCCCTTGGCTGCACAAACACCGCAATGGGCAGCCAAAACCAGTCGCGCGCAGCATTCGAATCGCGCACAAGTCAAAGCGCCGGGCTCAACGCCCCGCCCCGCCCCATGGTCAGCCGGCTGGTTACCATTGCCGCCATGTTGATTTTCGCCGGGTCATGTGCTGCTGCCATCATACGCGTAAATAATGATGCCACAGCCGCTGCCCATGCTGCTTATTTCCAGCCACTGCTGATCGTCTTGATGCTGAATCTGGCACTTATTCTGCTGGGGTGGCGCTGGCACACGATCTTCAAAACGCCCTGCGCCATGCCCGATAAGGGCAGCGCGCGCGCCAGCACCATTGCCGCGCGCGATCATGCTACCGGCCTGCTCACCCGCCGCGCCTTTGTTGAACAATGCTCCGCGCTGATTGCCGAAAGCCGTCAGCGCGGCAAGGCCGTGGCGATATTATCGCTCCATTTCGACCAGGCAAAACCTGATGGCGACAGGCAAGACGAAGTTGCAGCAGACGCAACACTGCGGCAAGCGGCAGAAATTATTGGCGCAGCCACGCCATTATCATCGCTGTCCTCGCGGCTTGGCGGCTATGATTTTGCATGCGCCATGGTGTTCGACGCCGCCTATCCTTCGACTGTTGAACGCGTGGCGGAGCAGTTGATCGCAAGCGCGGCGCAAGGCGCAGCGGTGGCTGCTCCGGCGCTGAGCATATCGATCGGCATCGCCCAATCCGACACGGCAGGCGACAAGGTTGAGGCAGCCCTGCACAGCGCCAGCATCGCAATGCGCAGCGCAAGGCTGGCCGGCACGGGCCGATATGCGTGGTTCAGCGAAAAAATGGCGTATGAAATCAACGCCCGTGCCGCGCGAGAACAAATGCTGCGCGCTGCGGTGTTGCGCGAGGAGATTGTCCCCTATTTTGAGCAGCAGGTAGATTTGAAAACCGGCAAGCTGGTGGGTTTTGAGATGCTGGCCCGCTGGGAACACCCTGGCCATGGCACTATCGCACCGGATGAATTTATTGCCACAGCTGAGCGGATCGCGCTGATCGGCGACCTGTCGCTCTCGATCATGCGCCAGGCATTTCATGCTGCGCGGGATTGGCACCCGTCCCTCACATTATCGGTCAACATATCGCCCGTGCAGCTAAAAGACCCTTGGCTGGTTCAAAAAATCGTTACCTTGCTGATGGAAACGGGCATTTCAGCCAACCGGCTTGAGGTGGAAATTACCGAGGCGGCATTATTTGCCAATCTGGCGCTGGCGCAATCGGTGGCGGCCGCGCTCAAATCTCATGGCATAGCACTTGCGCTTGACGATTTTGGCACCGGGCTCAGCTCGCTTGCTCATCTGCGCGCCTTGCCGTTTGATCGTTTCAAGGTGGATCGCAGCTTCATCATGGAAATTCACCGCAAAGTTGAATGCGCAGCGATTGTGCAGGCACTGATAGGACTTGGCGAAAACCTGCAAATGCCGGTAACGGCCGAGGGCATCGAGGATGCACGCATTGCCGAACATCTAACGCGCCTTGGGTGCGCGCGGGCGCAAGGCCACCATTATGGGCGCGCGATGGATGCAGCCAACACCCGGCGTTTTCTTGCGGAGCGGCATTTGCTGACCCCCGCCAACCACCTAGCTTTGGCGGCCGACAGCCAGTTTCCTATACGCCTTGCCGGGTAAGCACGGGCTTGCCTGCGGCCAGTTTCTCGGAAAACTGCATAACCTGTCGTGGACTTCGCGGGCGGCCCCGCCTAAATCGGCCGCCATGAAAGCAACCAAGCCATCGTTATAATGGCCGCTCCTCACATCATCAGTCTGGGCTGTCGGCTGAACATCGCCGAGAGCGAGGCGATCCGCACTATGTTGGGTGAACAGCCGGTGGTTGTCATCAACAGTTGCGCTGTCACCAATGCCGCGGTGAGCGAAACCCGTCAGGCAATCCGCCGCGCAAGGCGTGAACAGCCAAACGCGGAGATCATCGTCACCGGCTGCGCGGCGCAAATTGACCCGGCCAGCTTTGCTGCCATGGCTGAGGTGAGCCGCGTTATCGGCAATGCTGAAAAGCTGCGCAACGGGGCATGGACCTCCACCGAGCGGGTGCTGGTTGGCGATATTATGGCGATGCGGGGTACTGGCGGCACCGTGCCAGCCAGCTTTGCAGCCCATGCCCGCGCCTTTGTCGAGGTGCAAAACGGGTGCGACCATCGCTGCACGTTTTGCGCAATCCCGTTTGGGCGCGGCAACAGCCGGTCGGTGCCGGCGGGCGCCGTTGTCGAGCGAGTAGCAGCGCTTGTGGATGCCGGGCACCGCGAAGTGGTGCTGACAGGCGTTGACCTGACAAGCTACGGCCCCGATTTGCCCGGCACACCGACATTTGGAGCATTGGTGGAGCGCGTGCTGCGCCATGTGCCCCGGCTTGAAAGGCTGCGGCTTTCCTCGCTAGATTCCATCGAAATTGACGAGCGACTGTTCGCGCTGTTGACGCAGGAACCGCGAATGCTTCCCCATGTTCATCTCTCGCTCCAAGCGGGCGATGATATGATACTCAAGCGTATGAAGCGCCGGCATAGCCGTGCACAGGCGGTTACCCTTGTTGAGCGGCTAAAGGCTGCCCGCCCCGACATAGCGATTGGGGCCGATTTGATCGCCGGGTTCCCCACCGAAACAGACGAGATGTTTGCCAACACCCAAAGGTTGATCGGCGATTGCGGTATCGTCCATGCCCATATTTTCCCCTATTCTCCACGCGCCGGAACGCCTGCCGCGCGCATGCCGCAAGTGCCCGCCCCGGTTCGCAAGGCCCGCGCCGCTACGCTTAGATCAACCGCCGCAGCCGAGCGGGCGCGCTGGCTGCACGGGCTGGTCGGCACCACACAGGCTGTGCTGGTCGAACGACCGGGCAACCGAGGCCACACGCCCAATTTCGCCGACATCCGCTGGGACCAAGCGCTGCCGCCGGGCAATATTGCTCAGGTCCGTGTAGCCAGCGTCGACGGCATCAGATTAAAAGGATCGTTGATATGAGTGCTTCCTGGCATGAAAAGCTGCTTGGCGGTCTGAGGCGAACCTCCGACCGGCTGCTGGGCAATCTCGCCGGGCTAAGCACAGCGCGGCTGGACGAGGCGACGCTGGAGGAAATTGAAGAAGCGCTGATCGCATCAGACCTGGGCCCGGCCACTGCTGCCCGCATCTGCGCAAGGCTAGCAGAGGGCAGCTTCGAGCGCAACATGGAAGAGCTGGGCATTCGGCTGGTTGTCGCTGAAGAAATTGAAAAAGTGCTGACGCCAGTTGCCCGGTCGCTCGAAATTAGCGCAGCGCCCGGCCCGCAGATCATCCTTGTCATCGGCGTCAACGGTTCGGGGAAAACCACCACTATTGCCAAGCTGGCCAAATTGTTTGTCGAGCAAAACCACAGCGTCATGCTGGCGGCGGGAGACACTTTTCGTGCCGCAGCCATTGGGCAGCTTGCAACCTGGGCTGAGCGGATTGGCGTGCCGATTGTACGCGGCGCAGAAGGAGGAGACGCGGCCGGCATCGTGTTTGAGGCGGTAAAAAAGGCCACCGACACAGGTGTTGATGCGCTTATCGTCGACACAGCTGGCCGGCTGCAAAACAAGCGCGAGCTGATGGACGAGCTTGCCAAAATCAGGCGCGTTTTGGGGCGGATCGACCCAAGCGCGCCGCACAATGTCATCCTGGTGCTAGATGCGACAACAGGTCAAAATGCGCTGTCGCAAATCGAAGTGTTCAAGGAAGTTGCCGGGGTAACCGGGCTGGTGATGACCAAGCTGGATGGCACCGCGCGTGGCGGCGTGCTTGTGGCGGCGGCGGAAAGGTTTGGCCTGCCCATCCACGCCATCGGCATTGGTGAGGCAGTGGCCGATCTGCGCCCGTTCGACGCGCGCGAAGTTGCACGAATTATCGCCGGAGTGGAGAATGCGGCTCATGGTTGATACTGCGCCCCCTCAAGCCAATTCAGGCATCTCGCTTGCCTGCGACATTGGCCCGATTGCTGTATTTTTCCTCGTCAACTTCCTCACCCCCGGCGCGCAGATCTCGCGCGTTCTGGCGGCAACGGCGGCGTTTATGGCCGCAACCGCGGCGGCGATGGTCGTCTCACGCTGGAAATTGGGCAAAATATCGCCAATGCTGTGGTTCAGCAGCATCATCGTGCTGATATTCGGCGCGCTAACGCTTTATTTTCACAATGCTGAATTCATCAAGCTGAAGCCGACTATCATCTATGCAACCTTATCGGCAATATTGGCCTATGGCTGGGTAACAAAGCGCCCGCTGCTGCAAGCGGTGTTCGGCACGGCCTATCAAGGAGTGTCGTCAGCCGGGTGGCAATTGCTCACCCGAAACTGGGCGCTCTACCTCTTCGGCATGGCGATATTGAATGAGGTTATCCGCCACTATTTCAGCACCGATTTCTGGGTGGGTTTCAAGCTCTGGGGCGCCATTCCGCTCACCTTGCTGTTCTCCATCGCCAATGTACCAATGCTGATGCGCCACGGGCTGACCGTGGCTGAGCCAACCGCCAAGAATAACCCTTAGCCAAGATGGCCGGGGCAAGGCATGCGCCTTTACCCCGGCCTGAAAAATCACCCCTGATCAGCGCGAGACACGCCCGCGCCATCCAGATTTTGCGCAGCAAAGCTCCAGTTGAGAATTTTACCCGTCACCGCTTCCAGATAACCGGGGCGCGCATTGCGATAGTCGATATAATAAGCGTGCTCCCACACGTCGATAGTGAGCAATGGCTTCATCCCTTCATACACAACCGGGGTATCGGCGTCGTGCAGCGAGGTTATTTTGAGCTTGCCGCCATCGAGCACCAGCCAGCCCCAGCCGCTGGCAAAATGGTTGGTCGATTCAGCAATCAGCGCTTTGACCAGCGCGTCGGTTGAACCAAAATCAGCAGTGATCATGTCAGCAAGCTTACCCGTGGGTGCCGCATAATCGGGCGTCAGGCTGTTCCAGAAGAATGTATGGTTCCAGATTTGCGCTGCATTGTTGAACAGGCCCTTGTCGCCCTTGTCCTTGGCGTGGAGAATAACCTCGGAGAGTTTTGCGCCTTCCAGCCCTTTTTCCACCAACATACCGTTGGTCTTGTCGACATAAGCCTTGTGATGCTTGCCATGGTGAAAATCGAAAGTTTCAGCCGACATGGTCGGCGCAAGCGCGTCCTTGGCAAAAGGGAGCGGCGGAAGTTCGAAGGCCATTGCGGGTTCTCCTGTTGATGATCCACAGCGCGACTGCGGCTTTACCCCAATTGGGTTGTCGGCTGCGGTTTCGCAACCGATTCTTGGCGGCATGGCAAGCGCACTGTCATGGTCAATTGCCGCCAGGCAACATATCCAGCCGACGCAGAGCGTGGCGAAGCTGGTCATAGCTCAGCCCCAGCGCCTCCGCCGTTGCGCGCTGGTTGTAGCGTTGTTCTGCAAGTGCGCGGGCAAGCACGCGCTTTTCAAAAGCCATGACCTGTGTCTTGAAGTCGGCAGACGGGTCAATTGCATCGTCACGATCAGCAAAAGCGCGTGGCGGCGGCTCGGCATCGTCAGGTTCCACGCGGGTGGCCGGGCGATAGGGCGAATGAAACGGATCAAACTGAATATCGTCAACCGGACCGCCGCGCTCCCAGCGGTAAACTGCCCGCTCCACAACATTGCGCAACTCGCGCACATTGCCCGGCCAGGCATAGCCCTCAAGCGCCTCCATCGCCTCTGCGCTGAACCCTGGCCAATCTTCCCAGCCAAGCTCCGACGCCATCCGCCTGGCAAAATGATCTGCCAGCGCGCGCGCGTCGCCCGGCCGGGCGCGCAGCGGCGGCAGCGTGACAACCTCAAACGACAGGCGGTCGAGCAAATCTGCGCGAAATTGGTGCCGCGCCACCTTGTCGGGCAGATGTTCGTTGGTGGCCGCCACAATGCGCACGTCGACGCGCACGGGCCGTGACGAGCCGATCCGCGTCACCTCGCCATATTCCACCGCGCGCAAAAGCCTTTCCTGTGCACCCATTGACAGTGTGCCAAGCTCGTCGAGAAACAAGGTGCCACGGTGGGCCTCTTCAAACCGGCCTGTGCGTGCCTTGGTCGCGCCGGTAAAGGCACCCGCCTCATGCCCAAATAGTTCGGCCTCAATAAGCGTTTCGGGCAAGGCGGCACAGTTCATAATGACCAGTGGCTGGTCCCATCGCGGCGAAAGGCGGTGAAGGCGCTCGGCTACCAGTTCCTTACCAGTACCACGCTCGCCAATGACAAGCACAGGACGATCAAGCGCGGCCGCGCGGCTTGCACGCTCCAGTACATCGAGAAAAACGCCCGACCGCCCGATCACCTGTGTCACCCTATCCATTCCCAATGTTTGGCGCAAATTACCAAGAGTTGGCAACATAAAAATTAGCGACGCCCGTAATCATCATCAAAAATCCGCCAAAATCAGCCGTTTTTGAAACTGGCACGCCTCCTGCAATGCTTGTGACAACTGCCAAATGGCGGAACGAGTTGAACCAGATTTAGGGAGTTACGACAGTGAATAACGGGTATCAATCAACCAGCCTTGCACGCACGATGACCGCAGTTGCCTTTGCAATTGTGTTCAGCAGCACCTGTATTTTGAGCGCGGTTGCCCCAGCGCATGTGCAAGCCGCCACGGCTTTGGCGGGTACGCAGGTTAGTGTTGCCTAGCCCAAATTTGGGCAACACTTAGCCGGGGTGGGCAAGCCCCACGCCTACCCCGGCACCCCAAGATCGCCATAGAAAAAGGACAAAGTTCATGGGTATTTTTTCGCGAACCAGAGACATTATCGCCGCCAACGTCACCGACCTGCTCGACAAGGCGGAAGACCCGGCGAAAATGATCCGCATGATCATCCTTGAAATGGAGGAAACGCTGGTTGAGGTGCGGGCATCTGCTGCGCGCACCATTGCGGATCAAAAAGAAATGCGCCGGCACATCGTCAAGCTTGAAAAGTTGCAGGAAAGCTGGACCGAAAAAGCCGAGCTTGCCCTGTCGAAAGACCGGGAAGATCTGGCCAAGGCGGCCCTTATCGAGCGCCAAAAAGCAACCGATATGTGCGAGCAGCTAAACGCCGAAATCGGCGTGCTTGACGATGCGCTGCGCCATGCCGAGGAGGATATTACCAAGCTGCAAAACAAGCTGCGCGAGGCCCGCACCCGGCAAAATTCCATAATGACCCGGCTGGAAACGGCGCACAACCGCGTGCGGATGCGCGAAATGTACGCCGGGCCCAAGGTGCAGGAGGCCTTTTCGCGCTTTGAACTGATGGAGCGCCGCGTCGATTTTGCCGAGGGCCGGGCCGATGCGCTCAGCCTGGGCGGCAACCCCAAGACGCTGGAAGAAGAAATTGCCGAGCTGAAATCGAGCGACAAGGTGGAGGCGGATCTCGCGGCGCTGAAAGCCCGCGTGAACCGGGAAAGCTGAAATGGGCGACGCCTTCATCCCCATCATGATCTGCGGCATTTTGTTCATCGGCCTGCCATGGATTGTCCTCCACTATGTTACGCAATGGAAAAAGACCGGCGCGTTGACAGGCGAGGACGAAAAGCTGCTCGACGAGCTGCACTATACCGCCCGCCAACTGGAAGACCGGCTTGGCACCATCGAACGTATCATCGCCGCCGACCACCCCGATTGGAAACTTGGTAGCGCACGGGCGAGCGAAACGCTCGATTACAACACAAACCGGAGGAATTGAGATGAGCGCGAGCCGCACCAAATTTTATCTCGACAAGCAAAACCGCAAATGGCTGGGCGTGTGTGCCGGCATTGCAGATTATACCGGTGTCGACGTGACCATTGTCCGTGTCGTGACGGTGATCCTTACCTTTGCAACGAGTTTTAACCTCATCATCGCCTATCTGTTGATGGCGTGGCTGGCAAACAACAAGCCCGAAGGCCTTTATGAAACGGCCGAGGACCAGAAGTTCTGGCAGGGTGTTCGCACCAACCCGGCCCGTTCCTCTCGCGATGTACGCTCCAAATTTCGCGACATCGACCGGCGACTGGCAGACATTGAAACCATGTACACCAGCCGCAACACACGCCTGGCAGACGAAATTGAAAACCTGCGCTGATCGGCCAAGGCCCCACCGGCCGACAATCTGCCGCACGACATATTCAGGGAGGAAAGCATGAACTGGGGAATTTTTGTGCCCATAGCCGCGCTGACGGTGGGCCCCATTTGCTGGGCATTCACCATCTGGGTTCGCGTGCGCCACGGCTATCCGCTAGAAGGCCACAAGGGACAAATCGTTACTCGTGATAACCTCGCCGGCAACCGCAAGATGGAGCTGCTAACCAGCGAAAATGAACGCTTGGTGGGCCAAATTACCCGGCTGGAAGGGCGCATTGCCACACTCGAACGCATCGCCACCGACCCTGCCGGGCGCACTGCCCGCGAAATCGACGCGCTGCGTTAAGCTGTCAAAACGGGGAGTGAATTTATAATGGAACCGACACCTTTCGTTATTCTTGGCGCGATGCTGGGAGCAGGGGCTCTGTTTCTTGTTCAGGCATATGGGCGCCGCAAGGTTCGGCTGGCCAGCCGGTCGCTTGCAACTCCTGAACGCGACGTTGCCATTCTGGTGCGCGAGAACGAGCGCCAACTTGGCCAAATTACCCGGCTGGAAGAGCGCATTGCCACACTCGAACGCATCGCCACCGACCCTGCCGGGCGCACCGCCCGCGAAATCGACGCGCTGCGTTAAGCCGGAAAGGACTTCAGGATGCATTTTGAATTCGCCCTGCTCATTCCCATCTTTGCGCTTAGCATCGGCATGGTTGCGGTCATCGGCAAGGTTATCGTCAAGCCGCTACTGCAACACCGGATGCGCAAGCTGGAGCTTGAGGCGCAGATAATCGCCGAGCGCGCCGCACAATATGCTGCCAACACCGGGCGGATAGAGGAACGGGTCCGCGTGCTGGAACGCATCGTAACCGACCGTGGTATCGACATCGCAGATGAAATTGAGCGGCTGCGCGACGCGCCAATCAATTAGCACTTAGTATTGGGAGCACTGCCAATGAGTTTTGGAACAACCGCCGTCATGCTTGTGCTGATCGTCATGGTCGCCAGGGTGCTGCGCGCACGATATGACGCGCAAGGTCGCGGCATACGCAACTTTACCCCCACCGACGACACCCGCCACCTGCGCGAGGAGGTGCACACGCTGAAGGAACGCATCGCTGTGCTTGAGCGCCTTGCAACCGATGAAAACAACGCCACCCGGCTCGATCGCGAGATCGAAAAGCTGCGCGACCGGACGTGATTGGAGACCTTTGCCATGATCGACACGACTTTTTACCTGATGCTCGCCAGCACGGCATTGGCCGGCTTGGGGATGATCGCTTTCACAATTCTCACCGGCTGGCGGGGGTGGCTTCAACTCAAGCACGAAGAGCTTTCTACCCGCGGTGAGGCGGGCTCGCCCCTGCTTCCCAACACCAGCACCCGCATCGAGATTGCCGATCTGAAGGAGCGCATCCGCAAGCTGGAGGCAATCGCCGCCGGGGTGGACCTATAAGCGCTTGTCCTGCTAGCGAGGCGGCATGACAGACACCGCCCCGCAGACGATCGACGATATTCGCGAAGAATATAGCTTTCTCGACGCTGATGACCGCTACCGACTGCTGATCGATCTTGGCCGCGCACTTGCGCCCATGCCGGAGCCATTGAAAACGGACGCAACGCTGGTGCGCGGGTGCTCGGCGGCGGTTTGGGTATATCCCACACGGCTTGGCGATGGCCGGTTGCATTTTCTGGCGGATAGTAACGCCGCCATCACCAAGGGGATTATTGCGCTGGTGCTGCTGGCCGTGCAGGATCAGCCGCCCGCAACCATCATCGCCACCGATATCGAGGCAATGCTCGCCCCGTTTGAATTGAAAAACCAGCTCAGCTCAAACCGAACGCAAGGCATTCCCAACATGATTGCGCTCATCCGTGAAACGGCGGCGCGCTTTACTGGTGAATAAACCGCGCCAAGGGTGAAGGTCCTGCCCTATTCCGGCCGCCACTGCCGGTTTTCCTCGGCCACGCGCAGCACATCATATGCTGCCTGAATGGCCTGAAACCGGGTGGCGGCATCCTTGTCGCCGGGACGGATATCGGGGTGATTGGCCTTTGCCAGCCGCCGCCACGCCGCGCGCACTTCCTCAAATTCGGCGTCGCTTTCCAGCTCCAGCACCTCAAGCGCGCGCATTTCGTCGCGAGAGCGTGTGCCATCTCCAGGCCCGGCCCAACCATGATGGCGCGATTCTGTATAGCCTGATGTATCGCGCGCCTCATCTGCCTCGCGCGCGGCGGCTTCCTCCGCGCTCAGTCCTTCGAAATAATTCCAGCCGCGATTATATTCGCCTGCATGTTGCTCACAAAAATACCAGCGTTCCGGGCTATTGGGCGATTTTGGCGCCGGGCAATTGCCTGGCTCTGCGCAACCATGCCGGTCGCACAGCCGCACCTGCGTTGCCTCGCGCCCCGCGCCATAGCCGCGCCAGCGGGGAAAGCCCCAATCTCCTGTGCGTGTTGTTCGCGCCATGCCGCCTGCAATACCTCCCCGCACGGACAGCGCAAGGCGGGCGCGGCCATTGCGGGGGAGAAAATTGCTCCATAGCTATTCTGACTGGCGAAAGATCACATTTCTCCTGTCGCCGCCGCAACCCAAGCCACCATCGGGCCGATAGGTTTTGGCGTAAAGCGCGCCCGCAAGAGTCTGCTCGCCGGCGTCATTGAACACAAAAGGCGGGTAGGCAATCACTGCCCGTGGGCCAAGCACTTTTCCGTCAGCGCCAATATCATATTCGACAGTCGTCCACCCTTCAAAGCCCCATTTCAGCGCCTCATCGGGAAAAGTGCCGCCTGACCTTACTAATTTGGGCACGCTATCAATGATGGCGCATTGCTGTGCTGCCAGCCCAGATTTTTCAAACGCTGATTTTGCCGCCGTCGCATCTCCAGCGCGCAAATTGAGCGATGCAAGTCGTACCAGCGCACCGACGCGCAGGGGATCATTTTTTTCCAGCGCAGTGTCAGCCGCGATACGGTTGAGAAAATCTTGCGCCTTGGCATCATCTGAGCGCTTATAATAACTATCGGCGATCAACATTGCGATAGCGCTGCGCGCCTGTGGGTCAGCGGCATAGATGGGGTCGGAAAGGCCGGCCACGGCACCCTGGTAAAAACCAGCCTTGGACTTTGGCACGCCGTCATCTGTTTTCCAAACCGCCAAATCAACAAACAAGCGTGCAAGCGGTGGAACATCCGCGCCGAGCGCGGCCCTTGCCTCGCGCGCAAAGGCATTGCGCTCAGCAATGGGGACAACAGGGTTGTCTGCCAAAACCATCAATCTTGCGACGCGGGCAAGGCGGCCTGCATCCCCTATCTCTGTTGCTCGCAAGAGCGCCGCACGCTGCGCGCCAAGCCGTGTCGCGCTGGAACTTTCATCAGAGTCCACGAATTTTACGTGGCGCTCCATCAGCCATGCATAATAAGCGGCCGCGACAAGTTCACTCGTCGACTGTCGCGGCAGCACGGTGGTGCAGCGTAACTCAAAACGGGCATTATAACGGAAAAAAGCCGGGATTTTGGCCAGGCTTTCAGGCGAGAAAGACCATTCTCGCGCCTTGCGGGCAAAGGCGAGCGCCGCCGCGCCGCCACCAGTTGCGTAAACGGGCCGACTGTGCGTGACGCCGCCATTTGCATCGATGTGGAACTCAATCACGGCTGAATCCGCCGGTTTCAACCCATCATCGCCGCCACATTGGGGCAGAGACATTTCCACACCGAGCGCAAAAATGCCCTCAGGCACACGCCCCGCACCCGCGCGGGCAAGATATTCCCGCGCACCGTCTTTGTCTTTCGCAAGCAGTGCCGCCAGCGCATAGTCCGAACGTGCCGTCGCATCGCGCGGATCAATCTTCGCGGAGTCGAGCCCGCCAAGTTCAAAAATCGCTTTATTTGCCGCTTTGCGCGCGCCAGAAAAATCTCCGCGCGCCAGCAACAGCTCACTTTTGGCGAGCGAAAACACCGACAGGGCAGCTTTTTCCGTCTTGACGCTTTCTAGCAACCCCGTCGCTTCATCCAACGCGGCCATTGCAGCATCAGTATCGACAAAGGTAAGCGTGCTGACCATGCCTCTAAGCGCGCGCAGCTTATCCGCCGGGGCCGCCGCAAGATCGCGCGCATGGCGAAAGGCGTCTGCCGCGCCGGCATAATCAAGCGCAAGTTCGCTGGATTCAGCCAGCACCCACCAACCAGACTCGCGGTCCTCATCAAGTGCAGTGTCAGCGGCGGGCATTGCCGCCAGCCCTTGGCGTGCAGCCGCTGCTGCCTCTTCATACCGGCCAAGCCCCTCCAAAGCACGGGCCTTGCGGGTCAAAACAACACCGCGGCTCTTGGAAGATTTGCTCAGCCGCCTTTCCAGCGCTTCCCACTTTGCAAGCGCGGCGGCATAATCTTTGGTCTTAAAAGTCAGATCTGTTGCGGCTTCAAAATCTTGCTGAACAGATGTCGCAGGTGCAGCCGGTGTTTGCGCCAACAAAGGCACCGCGCCTGTCAGCGCGGTGAGCGATGACGCCAAGACCAATGGCGCAATATACAGCCGCTTCATTCTGCCCCCTTAACTATAATGGCGCAAAAGCTACCGCGAGAAAAAAGCTTTTGCAACAAGAGCTATCGCGAAAAAAGGCGGTGTGAAATTCATGTCAGAGGGTCTGTAAGCCGGGTTCTGTCCACCCCAATAATGGGGATAGGCGACCATTCCTCTAGGCCGAGGCTTGCGCCGCGGCTCAAGCAACCAACCCGGGCGACGGGCCGGAACGAAGCCCATATGCCGCCCCTATTCGGTCTTGCTCCCGGTGGGGTTTGCCGTGCCGCTCCTGTTGCCAGTCGCGCGGTGCGCTCTTACCGCACCCTTTCACCATGGCGTCGCCGAGGCGGTCGCCGTCTGCTCTCTGTGGCACTTTCCCTAGGGTTGCCCCCGCCGGACGTTATCCGGCACCGTCGTTTCCGTGGAGCCCGGACTTTCCTCGCGGCACAAAAAAGCACCCCGCGGCCGCCCGACCCTCTGACACGCCCTGCCTTACTCGTCCCCTTGCGGCTTTGGCAACAGCAGCGCGAGCAGAATCATCCTGCACTCGGCGTCTATCTCGCCATCGATTAGCTCTGGGCGGAACCGGCGCTGAAACGCCATCACCGCTGCCATCGGCTCGGCCACGTCATAGCCAAAACGCTCCAGCGCGAGGAGAAAGCCCGATTGGGTCCAGCCCGGATCGACCAGCCCTTTGGTGGGGCGTGGAAGGGCAAGTCGCAGGCGAGAAAGGCGCGCCCATGGGAACAGCTCACCAGGATCGCGCTTACGCAACGGGGCGATATCGGAATGGCCGACGATATTTCCACGCGTAATGCCGTATCGCTCCTTAATCGAGGCGACCAGTTCGATAACGGCGGCAATCTGCTCATCAGGAAAGGGCCGATAGCCAAATTCATGCCCCGGATTGACAATTTCGATGCCGATGGAGGCGCTGTTCACATCATCAACCTCGCGCCAGTGCGATTTTCCGGCGTGCCAGGCGCGGTGCTCCTCCAAAACCAGCCGGTGCACCAGCCCATCTTCCTCCACAACATAATGCGCTGAAACCTTCGCCATCGGATCGCACAGTCGCTCCACCGCAACGGCGGCATTTTCCATACCGGTATAGTGCAGCACAATCATGGTAACAGGCAAAGAGCGGCTGTCATAATTTGGCGAAAGCGCCGAGACGATATCCCTGTCGCCTATCCGGGTTATCGTCATGCCCGCGGCTCCGCGCGCGCTGTCCTGATGGTTACAATCGCTACGCCCAGCATTGCCATCCCTCCCCCCAGCAGCATTATCGCTGTGACTGGACTGGTAAAGTACCAGCTTGCAGCGAAAACAGAAATCACCGGCGCGGCCAAAGTCATGGGGATGACGGTGGTAACATCGTGGCGCTGCAACAGCCACGACATTGCACCTTGCCCCAGCACAGTCGATCCGATGGCAGAAAACGCCACCCAGCTCAGCGTGCGCAGCGGCACGTCTGCCACCGCGCGAAGGGCGGCTGGCTCGTAAACCAGGGCAACCACACCAAGCACAATTGCCCCCCAAAAGCCGATCCACGCGTAAATCGTCAGCACCGCCACGCCCGCCAGCCGCCGCTGTAACAGCGAGCACAGCGCCCAAATGAAGCTGGAAACCGCGGTCAGCGCCAGGCCAAGCTTTTCGCTGGCGGCCTCAGGATCGAACACCAAAATACCAACGCCGGCAAGTGACAGGACAATACCCGCAATGCGCGGCCAGTGTATCTGCTCGCCCAGCACCAACACCGCCAGCATCAGCGAAAACGGCACGCCCAGCTGCCCCGCAATCGCCAGCGCGCCGACATTGGTCGATACCGCCAGCGACAAATTTACCGCAATATAAAACATCCCGCCCGACAGAATTCCCAGCGTCGTCAGCGCCCACATCCGCCCCGGCACAATCCTGAGCGCCGATGCGCAGACAAGCAGCACCAGCACCTGTCGCAAAAACCCGGCCGTCATCGGTGAAATAGCGTCAACCGACATTTTCACGGCAATGATGTTAAGACCCCACAGCACGTTCATGGCGATGACGACAGCAACGTCCATCAAGCCAAAATGGGCAGACGTCCGGCGTGTTTGTGCCCCTTCCATAACGCTTGGCTTGGCGACAATCTTCGGCAAAGTAAACCGGCTTGCCGCGCGCAAACGCTATCAGCCAGTGGCGTGCAGCGGCATTGTGGCCAACACCGGCCGGTACAGCCCCCGATAGAGCGGGCTTGGCCCAAAACTATCTGTCTGCCCCATCACCGTTTCTCCCGCGCCCAGCAGCAAAACACCATCTGCACGAATGGCTCTGGCAATCAGGCCAAAAACATGGCGGCGCAGCGGTGCCGAGAGATAAATCAACACATTGCGACACAAAATGGCATCGAACCTGCCGAGTGGCAAATCATGGCTCACAAGGTTGTGCCGCTGAAACGAAATTTTTGCCAGCAGCTCCGGTTTTGCCACCCAGTCGGCCTCAACCGGTTCAAACCACTCGATCATCTGGCGAACGGGCAAGCCGCGCTGCACCTCAAACTGAGAATATCGGCCGGCACGGGCCTTGGCCAGCGCCGCTTCAGACACATCGGTTGCCACAATTTCGGGTTCAGGAAACCCGGCGCTGCGCGCTTTGTCGGTAAACATCATGGCGAGGCTGAGCGGCTCCTGCCCGGTTGAGCAGGCGGCACACCATATCCGTGCTCGCCGTGTCATACCGCCAGCGTGCAACGCCGCCACAGCGCAGACAATCGATTCCAGCGCATGGGCATCGCGGTAGAACGAACTTTCCTGGTTCAGCAGCGCATCGACAATGGCATCGCGCAGCTTGTGGTCCTTATCCGTCAGCAGAGCGCCGACCAGCGCATCGAAACTGGGCAGTTGCCTGGCCCGCAAAAGTGGTTTGAGCGCTGTCTCTATCCGCCATGTTCGATTGGCGGAGATCTGTTGCCCGGTGCGCGCTTCCAGCAACGAGGCAAAGATGTTCATCGCGCCGGTCTGTGGCGGGGTCATCCGTTCAGGCAGCGTCACCACGAGGAGCGCCTTTGCCCGGCAACCAGCCGCCCAAGCCCCTCAGGAGGCAGCACGGCAGCGGCGCAACCGCTCTTCACAACGGCACCGGGCATCCCCCACACGACCGAGCTTGCACGGTCCTGCGCCACCACAGCGCCGCCCGCGCCCACCAGTCGAGTGGCGCCTAACAGGCCGTCGCGCCCCATGCCGCTAAGGATGACGGCCAGAGCACGCCGGCCATAGGTTTCCGCGACCGAATCCAGCATCGGGTCAACCGATGGCAAGCAACCGCTCGCCGCTTTTTCGGTCGACAAGCGGATGGCGGCGCCGCCTGTTATCGCCGTACAACGCATATGAGCATCACCTGGCGCGACATAAATGCGACCAGGCTGTATCCGCATCAAATCGGTCGCGACCGAGGCGGGCCTGCTGCCCAAAACCGCAAGCTGCGCTGCAAAATAGGGCATGAACGACGCCGGCAGGTGCTGGGTCACCAGAATTGGCAACTGGAAAGACGCCGGCAGCGCGCGCAACACCTGGCCAAGCGCATGAATGCCCCCGGTTGAGGCGCCGATTGCCACCACGTCAAAATCACGCCCCGCAAGCGACGGCGCGTCTTGCCCGTCGGCCCCTGTTGCCAACGGCGGATCGGCATCTGTCAGCCGCGACAGCTTTTCAGCCAAAACATCGGCAAAGCGCCCGACAAAATTACCGACGCCGGGCTTTACCAGCGTATCGGCTGCACCAAGTGCGAGCGCCTGCATCGTCGCCCCGGCGCCCTGCGCGCATGATGACGACACAACCAAAATTCGCGCGCCCTGCCCCGCGACCATCAACTCCGGCAGCGCGGTAAGCCCGTCGATGCCCGGCATTTCAATATCGAGCAGGATTATATCTACATGTTGGCTGCGCAAAAACGAAAGCGCCGCCGGTACATCGGCAACGGCTGCGGCAACACGAAAACTTTTCATCGATTCGATCATGCGGCCAAGAACCGCGCGCGCAACCGACGAATCATCAACGATGAGCACTTTTGCTCCGGCGGGTTCGGCAGCCCGTCCGGCCAGGCGCGAATGGCGGTCAATACGCGCTGTCACCGCAAAAACGATCAGGCCATGCCGACGATTTGCAGCTTGCTTTGCAAAGTCTCACGATCGAACGGCTTCATAACATATTCGTCCGCGCCTGCCTCGATTGCCGCGCGAATATAGGCCATGCCGTTTTCGGTAGTGCAAAACACCACTTTTGGACGGCGCTCGATAGAGCTTGCCCGCAGCGCGCGCAAAAAGTCCATGCCGCTCATCACGGGCATGTTCCAGTCGAGCAGAATGACATCAGGCGCCGATTTCAGGCAGCTATCAAGCGCCTCTTGCCCATCACCCGCCTCTGAAACCTCAAAGTTGAGCGTTTCCAGGATATGCCGAGCAACCTTTCGAATTACCTTCGAATCGTCCACAACCAGACAAGTTTTCATTGCTGCACACCCTGTTTCAATCGGTTCCTGCCTTTTTCGCCAAAAACAGTAAGGTTCGGGTTAATTGTCATTGAATAATCTATGCAGCATTTGCGATTCCAGGAACGAGCACGGCAAGGTCGATCACCAAAATCGGGTCGCCGTCCCGGTCGATCACGCCACATCCCGCCCGCTGCCAGCCCGCATCCAGCGCGACACCGCTCGTCAACGGCATGCACTCAAAATCGGCCACGTCTTCCAGCGCATCCACCAGCATTGCATAATAATGCCCTTCGACCTGCGTTATTACAGCGCGCGAAGCGGGCTGAGCCGATGGCGGGAGCGAGAGCGCAGCACAAGTATCAACTACCATCACCACGCGGCTACGCAGTGCGGCAAGGCCTTTCACCTGCTCCTGAGCGCCAGGCACCGGCGTGATTGCGCCGATATCGACCACAGAATCCACCTGATTTGAATTGATTGCAATCGGGCGCCCGGCGACATGCGCGATGAGAAACAGTTTTTCAGCCATTATGCGATCCGCCTCATCGTTCGATCAGCCAGAACAGACAGCAACGCCTCCCGGTCATAGCGATATATCGTTTCTTGGTCCTCTGTTGATGCCACGGCATCGGCGCGCAGGCGAACAACGGCAGCGGAACCTTCGTCGACCTTGTCGTCAGCCATGGCGAGCGTCACAAGGGGCTGCTCATTTGGAGCAGCCGAAGTGGCAACGCGATATCCCGCCGCTTCAAGGACAGGGCGCAGAAACAACTCCATCCACCCCGTTTCATTGCCTGACAACAAGCACAGCGGTGCCGTGGCCGATTGGCCGGTCTTTCCGCCAAAAGTGGCAAACAGCCAGTGCACGTCGATAACTTCCACCTGCTCGCCATCAATGCCCACGACGCCGGCGACCGGCCCCCATTCACGGGCATGGCGCATGACATCGGTTACGACGACAATGTCCATTGCCTTGCTGATTGCATAGCCAATCTCCGAACGGCCATCGGCGATACGCAAAACGCCAAGGTCCTCTCGCGAAGCGATAGCTTTTGCCGCGTCGATGCCAGAGCAAGCCGCGAGCGAGACAATTGCGCCGCCGATTGACCAACGCAAAGCTCCGGCGGATTGGCGGATGGTGTCGCTTGACGTTAATTCAACCCGATCCACCACGTCGAGCGGGACCGCACGCTGCACACCATCAAGATCTTCGAACAATAGCATTGACGTGCCGCGTTGCGCTGCATCATCTTCGCCATCGTCAAGAAAATTCTCGAATATTTCCGGCGCGAATTTTAGCCCGGCGGCCTTGGCAATTCCGGTGCAATCGAGCAAAAGCATCGGCAGGCCGGTGTCGGGCAGTGTTTGTCCGGCATAAAGACCGGTGGACATTACCGCCGGCGGCGCGGGCTTGATGACAAGCTCTTCTGTATCAAAAACGCGGTCCACCGCCAGGGCAAAGCTCCCTTCAGCTACAGTGACTATTGCCAGCATGTCCGGCTTGGCCACGCGTGAAGAGGCAATTCCCAGCACCTTGTCGAGCCATATGAGCGGCAGCCGCCGGTCTCGCACGGTTGCAACCGGCGTATCGCCCAATATGTCGATGCGCACAGCGTCACCGCGCACCTTTACGATTTCCTCAATTGCAGGGCGCGAAACTGCAAAGCGCTGCTCGCCTACGCCAACGACGATTGTGGAGATAATCGATAATGTGAGGGGCACATGGATGGATATGTTTAGCCCCCGGCCCGGCGCGTTGTGCAGTTCGATCCGGCCGCCAATCTGCTCGATATTGGCACGAACCACGTCCATGCCGACACCGCGCCCGGAGATTGCCGTAACCTCGGACTTGGTTGTGGCGCCTGCATCGAAAATCAGGTTGAGCCTTGCTTTTTCCGGCAGCGCGCGCAGCGCTGCCTCGTCCCTGCCCGTGGTTTGAGCGATTCTGCTAATCAGCCGGTCCACGTCGATGCCGCGCCCGTCATCGGCAATTTCGATGATAATCTGGTTGCCCGATTGACGCGCGGACACGACCAGGCGACCATTTTCACGCTTGCCCGCCGCGCGGCGGTCGGCCGGTGATTCTATGCCATGGTCGATTGCGTTGCGGATGATGTGCCCCAACGGGTCGCGCATCATTTCAATCATTTCGCGGTCAAGCTCAACCTCGGCGCCGTCGACCGTCAGCGCAACCGATTTACCAAGCTCTGCTGCTGTGTCGCGCACCATCCGGGGCAGGGCAGAAAACAGTGCGTCAATCTTCTGCATCCGCGTGCGGGTTACAGTATCGCGCATTTCGGCGACGGTGAGCGACAGGCGCTCCAACGCGGCCTCAAGCGCTGGGTCAACCGACACATCGCGCAGCCGCCGCGACAGTTCATTACGCGCGAGCACCATGTCGGACATGCCGCTCATCATCCGGTCAAGCAGATCAACATTCAGACGAACGCTGCGGGTTGGCGCGCGAAAGGCGATGGGCGCAGCGCTTGGCGCTGCCACCTCTGCCCCTTGGAGCAGCGCTGCAATCAGCAGGTCTTCACCCGAATCGGGCAGCGCAATTCCGGCATCAATCGCCTCGATGATCTCACCAATACGATCGACAATACCAAGGACCGCATTTACAAGCCGCGTATCGGGCACCCGGCTGCCATCTCGCACCGCCGACAGCGCGTCTTCGGCGGCATGGCTGAGCCGGCTGAGGCGCGGCAGGTCCAAAAATCCGCAGCTTCCCTTAACCGTGTGGACAAAACGAAAAATCGCATCGAGCCGCTGACGATCGGATGGATCGGCCTCCCAAACGATAATTTCCCCCGTCAGCGCTTCCAGCGTCTCACGAGTTTCAGCAACAAATTCCTGCAGCAGATCGTCCATGTGCCCCCGGCGTGCCATATTGCGGCACCCCTTCATGGCGTGTTTCGGTTAATTTGCGGTTTACCCCGCGCTAAGTGACGCGCCGAAAAGCAAAACTGGCGCGTCGGGCGGCGAGACCTGCACCGCACCGCCACCTTGAGCGACAATTTCATGAACAAGATGCGCAGCCGCTGCACGCGGGGTGATGGCCACCTCTGCACTCCCGCCGAGCAGCGCGCCGCGCAGTTCTGCATCGAGCACAATTCGTGGGCCATCGCCACGCACTACGATTTCAACCTGATCAGCCCGCTGCTCCGCGCCGATATCAAGCTGCCCGCCGCGCACCAGAGCATCCCCTGCAATAAGCGCCAGGTTGAGTAGCACTTTGACCGCCTGCTTTGGCAGCACGGTGTCTTCAACCAGCCAGCCGATAGAAACGCGGTGGCTCTCGCCGAACAGCCCCTCAATCGCGGCGCGCGCCTCGCGCGTGTCAATCGTTTCGCCAAAACCACCCGCTGCGCCAAATGCCAGACGAAAGAATTTCAGCTTGTTGGCAGATGCGCGGGCGCTTTCGCTAAGCAATTCAAGGCAGCGCGCGCGCATATCGGGGTCATGCTCATCGGCAAGCAGTTCCAGCCCGTTGTTGAGCGCGCCAACCGGGCTCAGCAAATCATGGCACAGCCGCGAGCACAACAGGCTGGCGAAATCGACTGGATTAATGCTCAAACCTTACGCTCCATATTCGCACAATTGCTGCCAGCTTACCGAAGTAAGCCGCGCCAACGGACGCTTACCAATGATGACGTCGAACGCAACCCGATCAAACCGGCCGAACAACTCTCCTTCTTCCACCGCTTGCCATATCATGGCCTCCTCACGGGCCGCAATCAGCCATAATTTGCCGTCGGCCGACGCCCCTTGAGCATCCCGCATCGACGGCGCGGCGCCACCATAGGGGTGCGTGTGGTAAAAGCCCAGCAGTTCAAGCGCGCCCGGCGCGCGCGCCGCACGATAGGCCGCGAGAAGTGCTGCTGGGTCAATTTCAAAGCTGTCCTGTGGGTTGGGCGATATGTTGGCAGCCCGGTCTGCAACCGATATCCAGCCGCCGCGCCCGCGCAATATGCCGCATTGTTCATCCCGCATTGCCCGCGCCAATCGCATAATATGCGCCAGGAGCGATGTTGAAATCTGCAAGGGCGGTGCCATATCGGCCCTTCATGGACCGGTCGCCCGAAATCATTCAAGTCCACATCGCGACCGGCGCGGACAATATTCGCCTTGACCGTGCACTGGCTCTGTCATTTGCCAATGGCCACTCCCCTGTGCACGAGTTGCCACACTTATTGTCGCGTGAGCGGCTAAGGGCGCTGATCGCCGGTGGCAATGTGGTAGATGCCAAGGGCCAGCCCATGCAAGACCCGGCGCGCAAGGCGATTGCGGGGCAAATCTTTTCCATCACCCTGCCCCCGCCTGTGCCGCTGGGCAACGAGGCGCAGGATATTGCGCTTAACGTGGTATATGAGGATGATGATCTTATCGTTATCAACAAGCCGGCTGGCCTTGTAGTCCACCCGGCGGCGGGCAATCTTGATGGCACCTTGGTCAACGCACTGCTCCACCACTGTGCGGGCCAACTCTCCGGCATTGGCGGCGTGGCGCGCCCCGGCATTGTTCACCGGATAGACAAGGACACATCTGGGCTGATGGTCGCGGCCAAAAATGACCGCGCGCATGAAGGGCTTGCCCGGCAATTTGCCGCGCACAGCATCGACCGGCGATACCGTGCTATTGTGCAAGGCCGGCCCAACCCGGCGGCTGGCACGGTTGACGCCCCGCTCGCCCGTTCACCCGCCAATCGCAAAAAAATCGCCATAGTTTCAGGCGGAAAGCGCGCGGTGACGCACTACCGCCTCGTGCGCGCGCTTCACCGTGATGCGGCGCTGGTGGAGTGCCGGCTGGAAACGGGCCGCACCCATCAGGTTCGCGTCCACATGGCCTCGATCGGCCATGCCTTGCTGGGTGACCCGGTTTATGCGAGAATAAAGCCTGTACATCGACCGATTTTGGACAGGCTCGATTTTCGGCGTCAGGCGCTGCATGCGGCGCATCTGGGTTTTGTTCACCCCGTCAATAGCCGCGCTTTGTCGTTTGAAAGCGAATTGCCTGCGGACATGCGGGAAGTTTTGGATACACTTGATGTCTGACCTGGCGACCCAATATCCGCGTCGGTTGGAAAGTTTGAAGGAGCGATAAACATGGCCGGTGGAAGCAACGTTCCAGCAACGATCCCAGCACTTGGCGGGGAAGCAAGCCTCAACCGTTATCTGGCGGAGATCAAGAAGTTTCCCATTTTGTCGCCAGAGCAGGAATATATGCTTGCCAAGCGCTTTGAGGAACATGGCGATACCGATGCCGCAGCGCAGCTCGTTACATCGCACCTTCGGCTCGTGGCCAAAATCGCCATGGGCTATCGCGGCTATGGCCTGCCCGTGGCGGAGCTGATTTCGGAAGGCAATATCGGCCTGATGCAGGGAGTGAAAAAGTTTGAGGCCGACCGTGGCTTTCGCCTTGCAACCTACGCGATGTGGTGGATTCGCGCCTCGATACAAGAGTTTATTTTGCGCTCGTGGAGCCTGGTAAAAATGGGCACAACCGCTGCCCAGAAGAAGCTGTTCTTTAACCTGCGCCGCATGAAGGCCAAGCTCGACGCTTTTGAAGACGGCGATCTGCGCCCGGAAGACCTGGCAAAAATTGCCAAAGATCTGGGCGTTACCGAAGATGAAGTAACCAGCATGAACCGCCGCATGGCAATGGGCGGTGACACTTCGCTCAACGTGCCCATGCGCGAAGACGGCGAAGGCCAGTGGCAGGATTGGCTGGCGGATGACGCCCCGCTCCAGGACAGTGTTTATGCAGAGGCGCAGGAGGCCGATGTGCGCCACTCAATGCTCGTCACCGCAATGGATGACCTGAACGAACGCGAGCGCCATATTTTGACAGAACGCCGGCTGACCGACGACCCCAAAACGCTCGAAGAACTGAGCCAGGTGTACAATGTATCACGCGAACGGGTTCGCCAAATTGAGGTGCGCGCGTTTGAAAAGCTGCAAAAGGCGATGATGCGGCTGGCAGGGGACAAAAGATTGCTGGCCACTGCCTGAGGCAAGGCGTGGTCCAGGGCTTGATCCTACCCACCGCTTTGTGCAACGACCCATGGGGATGATCCGGCGCATTGCCCTGTTTTCAGTCAAACTTGTCGGCGGCTTTGTGCTGTTGTCGGTGCTATGGGTACTGGCCTATCGTTTTATCGCGCCACCCATCACCTTCACCATGATTGGCGATGCGCTGGGCGGGCACAGCATCACCAAAAAATGGATGCCATTGGCGCAGATTGACCCGGATATGGCGCGCGCCGTTATTGCGGGTGAGGATTCACGTTTTTGCCAGCATCACGGCTTTGATTATGCAGCGATCATCAAAGCCTATGCCCGCACCCAAGCCGATGGCCGGGTGCGCGGCGGCTCAACCATCAGCCAGCAAACCGCCAAAAACGCGTTCCTCTTTCAGGGCGGCGGCTACCCACGCAAGGTGCTGGAAGCCTATTTCACCGTGTTGATTGAGGCGCTGTGGGGCAAAAAGCGGATTATGGAGGTGTATCTGAACATCGCCGAAACCGGCATTGGCACCTATGGAGTAAATGCCGGGTCCATCCGCTATTTCGGGCACGACGCCTCTAAGCTGTCGCCAACCGAGGCGGGCCGCATCGCCGCTGTCCTCCCCTTGCCAAAGAAGCGCGCGGCAATCGCGCCCAGGGGCTTTACACGCCGGCATGGCAACACCTTGTCCCGCCGGGTGAGGACTGTGCACAATGGCGGCCTGGACAGCTGCCTGTAAGCCCGCGCTATAGCTCAAAGCCATTTAGAAGGGCAGCTTGAAACCCGGCGGCAGCGACAGGCCGCTTGTCATTTTGGTCATCTGTTCATTTGAAGCAGCATCTGCCTTGGCGCGAGCGTCGTTCAGCGCTGCGGCAATCAAATCTTCCAGCATCTGCTTTTCGCCCGGATTCAAAAGCGTTTCGTCAATATCGACCGCAATGATCCGCCCCTTGGCCGAGGCGCGGATTTTTACCATGCCGCCGCCAGAGACGCCCTCAACCTCGATCGTATCGAGCGAGGCCTGTGCCTTCAGCATTTCGGCCTGCACATTTTGCGCCATGGCCAGCATGTCTTCGATACCCTTCATGTCATGCTCCTTTTTTCAGTGCCCCAATCGATAATTTCGGCATCGGGAAAGGTTTCCAGCGCAGCTTTTACCAGCGGCGCCTGTTTCAGGCGTTCAATTTCTGCCGCGCGCTCTGCGGCCTGCGCCTCGCGAATTGTAGCGGCGCCTTTGCCCGCCGCCATGGTTATGCGCCATGTTTTGCCCGTTAGCTCTTTTAGCGCAGCTGCCAGCTCAGCAGGCGCCTCTGCCGGAGTTGGCTTGGTGCTGTTGAGTACAATTTCGCCGGGTACAAAGCTGATGACACTGGCCGTTAGCCGCAAAATCTCCGCCAGCCGCAACTGACCATGCTTGTCGAGCAGGGCGATGACAGCCGCAAAATCTTCCGGCTGCGAAAAGTGTTCCGCCGCGCTGCCTTGCGCGGAAGGCGCATTGCCCGGTGGCGGTGCGGCGGGCGCATCACTTTGCATACGCGGCGGGCCATCCCCGCGGCCCAATTGCCGTGCAAGATCAGCCGGATCAGGCAGGCTTGCGGCATGAACCACCCGCAACAGCGCCATTTCGCACGCCTCAATCGGCAACACAGCGCGCGCCACCTCATCATGGCCGCGCAGCAGCAACTGCCACAAGCGGTGGAGCACCGGAAAAGACAGGCTCCCCGCCCAGACTTCCATCGCGGTGCGCTCTTCAACCGATTGGGCCGCATCTGGCGGTGTGCCCAGCTTGGCAAGCGTTACTGTGTGAACCAGTTCAAGCAGCGCACGCATTACGCTTTGCGGGTCAACCCCCAGGTCATATTGCCGGCGAATACCGCTCAGCACCGCCTGCCCTTTGCCAGAAAGCACATAGCCAAACAAATCGCGAATGGCCCCCCGGTCGGACAGTCCGAGCATTTCGCGCACCGCATCCGCCCGCACGCCGCCGCCTTCCATGCCCGCATGCGCAATCGCCTGATCAAGAATTGACAAGCCATCACGCGCAGACCCTTCGGCTGCGCGGGCGATTAGCGCCAGTGCCTCAGCTTCTGCCTCAACCCCTTCAGCCTGCGCGACATAAGCAAAATGAGCGGCCAGCTTTTCCGCTGGAATACGCCGCAAATCAAAACGCTGGCAGCGGGAAAGCACCGTCACCGGCACCTTGTTCACCTCTGTTGTCGCAAACAGAAATTTTACATGCGGCGGCGGCTCCTCCAGCGTTTTCAAAAGCGCGTTGAACGCGTTTTTCGAAAGCATATGAACTTCGTCGACAATGTAGATTTTGAACCGGGCGGAGACGGCGGAATACCGCGATGCCTCGATAATTTCACGCACATCATCAACGCCTGTGTGGCTTGCTGCATCCATCTCGATCACGTCGATATGGCGCCCCTCGGCAATTGCGCGACAGGGCTCGCACACCCCGCACGGGTCGATAGTCGGCCCGCCATCGCCGCTTGGCCCGACACAGTTGAGCGCCTTGGCAATGAGGCGCGCGGTAGATGTTTTGCCCACACCGCGCACACCGGTGAGCAAAAAAGCATGCGCCAGCCGCCCGCGCTTAATGGCGTTGCCAAGCGTGGTGACCATTGCGTCCTGCCCGATCAGCGCGCTGAAATTTTGCGGCCGATATTTACGGGCGAGCACACGATATGCCTCGGCCTTGGGCGGTTGGGCGGGCTCACCCAAATCGAGAAAGGAATCATCCATTGTACCACCGTCTATCCGCTCGCCCCGGCTGGCGCCAGCACTGGGTGGTGAAGTGGAGGCTGAATTAATCGCATGAGCAGCTTTGGCGCTGCATTGGGCCCACCGCATTAACCGGCCTGAAAACAGCGATACGGCAGGCACAAAACAATGGTGGGAGCCGGGACGACCCGCAGCGAAAATCGTTACGGCTGCTTCCTTCCGGATCTGACCGGGTTGGCGACGGCCACGCCCGCCCGACTCCCAAGGCGCATATGGGGCAGCGCGTGCGGCTGATCAAGCCCGGTTGCGCAACCAGGCATATTTGCCCCGGCCGCCCCTTACCGGCCCTGCATGTTGCGGCTTTCACGCGGTATGTGCAAGGTCAGCCCATCATGCGCCTGCTCCAGCCATATCTGGCAGGCAAGGCGGCTGGTGCGCGTGGCGCCCATGGCAAGGTCGAGCATGTCCTCCTCTTCTGTCCGCGCCGGCTCCAGCCTGGCAAAATCTTCCGTTGCAACAACGACATGGCAAGTCGAACATGCCATTTGCCCTTCGCACGTTCCTTCAAGCGGCTGCCCATTGGCCTGAGCGATGTCGAGCAGCCGGTCACCCGGCTTTGCCTGAGCCTCCCTTACCGCCCCATCGGCGGCAACAAAGCGGATGGTAATCGTCATCGCTGCGCCTTGGCCGCTTTGTTGATCCGTTCGATTGCGCTCATCAGTTCCTCCATGCTGGTATAGCGGCCAAAGCCCAGCCGAATGCTCGACCGGGCCTCTGCCTCGGTCAAGCCCATTGCCCGCAGAACATGGCTCACCCTGCCCGACCCGCTGGCACAGGCTGATCCGGCGGAAAAAGCAATATCGCGTAAATCGGACATCAGCCTCGCCACGTCCAGCCCTGGCTGTCTGATGTTGAGGTTGCCATGGTAGCGGCGCTCCACCGAGCCGTTGATCGTCCAGCTACCGCCCAACCCATCCACCGCTGCGTTAAACAGGGCGGCAACATGGCGAGCATCCTCGGCACAATCGGCCAGCATCAGGCCAGCGGCGGCGCCAAAACCTGCGCACAAAGCGGGGGACAAAGTGCCCGATCGCCCAAGCGCCTCCTGCCCGCCGCCATGAAGGAGCGGCGCCACCGCCACCCCGTCGCGCACCCACAAGGCGCCAATTCCCTTGGGCCCATAAATTTTGTGCGCGGAAATGGCGACCATGTCGCTGCAATGAGGAATAGGTACGCGGCCATAGCCCTGCGCTGCATCCACAAGCACCACCGCACCCGCAGCATGAGCAAGTTCTGCCAGCGCGGCAATCGGCTGAAGGACGCCGGTTTCGTTGTTCACCAGCATGGCCACAACCAAGCTGGTGCCCGGCTTAATCGCGCTTGCCGCCGCATTCATATCAACCAGCCCGTCGTGCCCGACGGCAAGCATGGTCACCCCACGACCCGCCGCTGCCGCCACGGTATCGAGCACGGCTGCATGCTCGGTAGCAATGGTAACAATGTCGCCCGTCGTGCCGCCTATCGCCCAGTTCAGCGCCTCGGTTGCGCCGCTCGTAAAGCCAAGCCGCCCGCCCGGTGGAAGCAGCGCGGCGACCTGCTCACGCGCAACCTCCACCGCTGCCTTTGCCGCACGGCCGGGCGCGTGGAGGGAATGCGGGTTGGCAAAATTATCTGTCAGCCACGGCACCATGGCCTCAAACACTTGCGGCGCAAGCGGCGTGGTCGCCTGATAATCGAGGTAAATCATGCCCGGCTCGTTGCGCCTTGCGCAACTTCCAGCCAGGCATCGCGAAATGCGTCCACCTCTTGCGGGGTAGTGTTCCACCCAAAGCTGACACGAACGGTGCGGCTGGCTATGTCCTCGGCTATCCCAAACGCCTCCAGCGCGCGGCTGCGCTTCAGCGTGCCTGATGAGCAGGCACTGCCCGCGGAAACCGCAAAGCCCATGGCGTCAAAGCGGATCAACTGAGCCGCAGCGGAAAGGTGCGGCATGGCGATGGCCATAATGTGCGAACACTGAACGCCCGGGCTCACAACGTCGCCAACGCGCCACACCGCGTTTCTAAAATCTCCCCGCATTTCGGCGTCAGTTGGCCATTCATCGACGGGTCCGGCTTCAAGCGCCGCAGCAAAGCCCAGCGCGCCGGGAAGATTTTCTGTACCCATCCGATAGCCAAACTCATGCCCGCCAACCGGCTCCAGCATCGCAAAATCGCGCACCAGCAGTGCGCCAATTCCCGGCGGCCCACCCAGTTTATGTGCAGAAACAACCGCCATATCGACATCGGGCAGCGCGCCCTTGCCTGCAAGTTGCGAACAATCGCTGAGGAAAATGCCGCCCGCTGCGCGCACCATGTCGATGGCGGCAGGACGGCCACAAGGCAAGAGTGCGGTGCCGGTTTCAGAATTAACGGCCTGCACCGCAACAATCGCCTTACCGGGCCTGGCGAGTAGTGCCGACAGATAATCACAATCGGGTTCACCCGCGTAATCTGCTTCACGGTTGAGAACGGGCAGCACTTCTGCCCCTGGCGCGGCCCGAAACACCGCGTCATGCTCCACCGCCGAAACGATACGCCGTGACACCTGCGCGCGGTTGAGCGCAATCCACAGCGCCTCGCTTGCGCCGCTGGTAAAGATAAGCTCGCCCGTCCACCCAAGCGCCGCTTTGATCCGCGCCCGTGCCCCTTCCAGCGCCGCCCGTGCGGCCCGGCCTTGCGCATGGGGGCTGGAAGGGTTGGCCCAGCGAGCCATGCCCTCTACCACTGCCGCCACCGCTTCAGGGCGCATCGGCGTGGTTGCCGCGTGGTCAAGATAGGTTCGCTTGGTCACGGTCTTCCTATAAGATTGCGCGAACAGCGCGCACGCCTATATAGCCATAGAGAAATTCCACGCCACCACGGCGCATTATCCACCAACTATTCAGCAGGTATCATGCCCGAAGTTATATTTCCCGGCCCCGATGGCCGCCTCGAAGGTCGTTTTTCACCACCGCCCCGCCCGCGCGCGCCCGTCGCCATGATCTTGCATCCGCACCCTAATGCGGGCGGCACCATGAACAACCGCATCGTGCAGGAATTGTACAAGACGTTCCAACGGCGCGGCTTTGCAACGCTGCGCTTCAATTTTCGCGGAGTCGGCAAGAGCCAGGGCAGTTTTGACAATGGTGTGGGGGAATTGTCCGACGCGGCCTCCGCTCTCGATTGGGTGCAAAGCATTCACCCTGAAGCCTCAACCACCTGGATAGCCGGCTTTAGCTTTGGCGCATGGATCGGGATGCAATTGCTGATGCGGCGGCCCGAAATTCGCGGGTTCATTTCCATTGCCCCCCCCGCCAACATGTATGACTTTACCTTCCTTGCGCCCTGCCCGTCTTCAGGCATCATCATTCAGGGCGAAGGTGATGAGGTGGTTACACCCGGCGCGGTGCAAAAGCTGGTCGACAAGCTGCGCACACAAAAGCACATTACCATCCACCATGACGTGTTGCCGCGCGCCAACCATTTTTTCGAGCATGAAATGCCGGAGTTGATGATGAGCGTCGACAATTATCTCGACATGCGGCTGGACCCGAACTCGCCAATCAAGTGATGCGGAGCGGGCCGCGTGCCCGCTACCTCACATCATATCGTCAAGACCATCACATTGCCGATAAGCACTGCCGCCATGACGAGGAGCAGCGTGCCTTTGCGCCGGTTGCGCCCTTTGGCAATTTGCCAGGCGCCACCGGCAAGGCAGGCAAAGGCGCCAAGCATCGCAATTGACGGCGCTGCTGATTCGATTGTTTGCAGCATGGCGTTCATGCCAGCGCATGCCCGGCCCGCTCAGCCGTGACAGCCATGGCCGGAGCAATAGCGCGAGCATAGCTTGCCAGATCCACATTGCCGCCGGACAAGACAACGAGCATCCCCTCTTCCAGCGGCACCTTCCCGCTCAGCAGGGCGGCAAGCGCCACTGCGCCGCCGGGCTCCACCACCAGCCGAAGATTGCGCGCTGCCCACCCTTGCGCTGCCGCCACGTCCTGCTCGCTTACCGCAAACCCTTGCGCGCCGCGCCGCGCCAGCACTTCAAAAGTGAGCGGGGAAACCTCCAGCGTCTGCAGCGAATCGCACGCTGTTGGAGGCGGGTTTGCGCCAACGGGCTCAATCACGCCGGCATCGAGTGAGCGGCGCATATCATCCCACCCCTGTGGCTCAACCACGACAATGCGCGCATCCGGCAGGGCAAGGGCCATGCCCGCGGCCAACCCGCCACCGCCGCATGGCACAACCGCCACGCGCGGTTCGCCAAGCCCCAGTGCCTTCATCTGCTGTGCCGCCTCAATCCCGGCAGATCCCTGCCCCTCAATTACCCAGGGATCGTCAAAACTTGGCACCAAAACCGCGCCGCGCGCGTGCGCAAGGTGGGCCGCGATCTTCTCCCGGTTTTCGGTTTTTCGGTCATAGCTCACAATTTCTGCGCCCAGCGCAAGCGTCGCTTCACGTTTTACAGCGGGTGCATCTGCCGGCATGACGATTACTGCGGGCATCGCAAGCCGCGCCGCCGCCCAGGCGATTCCCTGCGCATGATTTCCCGACGAAAAAGCAACCACCCCTTTGCTGCGCGAGTCGCTGCCAATTGCGGTCAACCGGTGCCAGGCTCCACGCAATTTGAACGCGCCCATCGGCTGGAGGCACTCTGCCTTGAATGCAACTTTTACCCCGTTGATTTCACTAACGAATAACGGGCTTTGCGGCGCAACGGCGGCAATTTTTGCGGCGGCATCACGCACACCGGCACGGGTTGGCTGTCTTAAAATCGTCATAAAACTGTCCTGCCCCTTCAAAAAACTATTTACAACCGCGCACAGCGCCCCTATTTCGCCTCTCCGCTGCCCCATGGGACTTCCAACCGCAAGGCAGCTTTTTCGTCCGCCTATTGGCATTGGAGGTCCCTTGAGTTGCACAAGCATCATAGCACGCTGGGGTTAGCGTTCACCCCGTTCAATTCCGCCCGTGGAATTGCTCTTGCCGAGCGTCCAGTACAACCCGTAACGCTTGTCCGCCCGCACGCCGCAGCGCGAGCAGCCCGGTACTTCGTCGAGAAGTTTCCGGGAACGTCGATGTATGCTGTAAAGGCCAATCCTTCGCCTGACCTGCTGCGTGTGCTGTGGGACAATGGTATTACGCACTATGATGTGGCGTCGATCGCGGAGGTGCGCCTTGTTGCGCGCACGCTGCCAGAGGCGAAGCTGTGTTTCATGCACCCGGTAAAAGCCGCAGAGGCTGTTCACGAGGCCTATTTTGACCATGGCGTGCGGGTGTTCAGCCTTGATTCAATTGAAGAGCTGCACAAGATCATGGCAGCAACCGACAATGCAACAGACCTGACATTGTGCGTGCGGCTGCGTGTGTCGTCGGAGCATTCCAAACTCAGCCTTGCGTCAAAGTTTGGGATGGCACCGGGCGAGGCAAAGGAATTGCTGTTTGCCGCACGTCAGGCAGCGGATGCGCTTGGTATTTGTTTTCACGTTGGCTCGCAGGCGATGACGCCGGAGGCCTATGCGCAAGCAATGGAGCGCGTTCGTGCTGCCATTGTTGATGCAGCTATCACGGTTGACGTGGTCGATGTGGGCGGCGGCTTTCCCTCGTCCTATCCTGGGATGGAGCCCCCGCCGCTCGATCGTTATTTTGAGACCATCCACCGGGCTTTTGAAAGCCTGCCAATTTCCTATTCGGCAGAGCTGTGGGCAGAGCCGGGCCGGGCATTGTGCGCGGAATATAGCTCGGTAATCGTGCGGGTGGAGCGCCGCCGCGGAGCAGAGCTTTACATCAACGATGGCGCCTATGGTGCCTTGTTCGACGCAGCGCACATCGGCTGGCGCTTTCCCGTTGTGTTGCTGCGAGAGCCGGATTCGGGGGCGCGCGACATGGAGTTCAGCTTTTACGGGCCGACATGCGACGATATGGACCATATGGCCGGGCCGTTTATGCTGCCTGCTGACGTTCAGGCGGGGGATTATATCGAAATCGGCATGCTGGGTGCCTATGGTTCGGCCATGCGCACTGCGTTCAACGGTTTTGGGTCCGATCAAACGCTCATCGTTGATGATGAGCCGATGGTTTCGCTTTATACCGATGACGCGCGCGAGGCGGTTTCGTCCAACGTCGTCACGCTGTAACACCACACCAGCATCATTAGCGCTCCCGGTGCCGCAGGGGTCAATTCCCCGGCGCGGGAGCTGTGTTCTATGGAGATATTCCCGATGACCGACGCCATCAACGACACCCGCAAGGCAGAGCTGCTCTCAACACAGGTAGAGCATATCGACATTACAAGCTTTGATGCGCGTCCGATTATCGATGCAATGGGCAAGATGAGCTTTACCAGCCGTGATCTGGCGCGCGCGACTGGCATTTATAACCAGATGCTAAACGACCCGGATTGCACCATCTGCCTCGTCATTGCGGGCAGCACGTCGGCTGGTGGCTGCATGGATCTTTATGCCGAGCTGGTGCGCTCAAACATGGTGGATTGCGTCGTGGCAACCGGCGCTACCATTGTCGACATGGATTTTTTTGAAGGGCTTGGCCACAAACATTATCAAGCGCTCGAAGTGCCCGACGACGATACTCTGCGCTCGCTTTATATCGACCGGATTTACGACACCTATATCGACGAAGAACAGCTTCAAGATTGCGACCACACAATTTTGAAAATTGCCGACAGCCTGGAGCCTGGCCCTTATTCCAGCCGCGCTTTCATCCGCGAAATGGGCAAATATCTGGCTGAACATGGCAAGAAGGACAATAGCCTCGTCAAACTCGCCTATGAGCATGACGTGCCGATCTTCTGCCCCGCTTTTGTTGATAGTTCGGCCGGCTTCGGGCTGGTAAAACATCAGGTGGATCGCGCCAAGGCGGGCAAGCCCTATATGATGCTCGACGCCATTGCCGATTTCCGCGAGCTGACCGACATCAAAGTAAAGGCAGGCACCACAGGCTTGCTGATGATCGGCGGCGGGGTGCCAAAAAACTTCATTCAAGACACCGTTGTTTGCGCTGAAATTCTGGGCCATGAAGATGTCGAGGTGCATAAATATGCGGTGCAAATCACCGTAGCAGATGTGCGCGATGGCGCCTGCTCCTCCTCCACGCTTCAGGAAGCGGCAAGCTGGGGCAAGGTGAATACCGGTATTGAGCAAATGGTCTTTGCCGAGGCAGGCTCCGTAATGCCGCTGCTGGCGTCCGACGCTTATCACCGCGGCGCCTGGAAAAGCCGGGCAAAACGGCGCTGGGCCACGATTTTTTCATGATGCCCCCGCCCGCCATGGCCGCGGCCTGATGGCCGAAAAATTTGAACGGCACCGCCAGCCATGGCGGCAGGACGAAATTCAAAAACTGCACACGCTGGCCAAAAAGGGTGTGGCGCTTAAGGCAATCGCCAAAGCGCTTACCCGCAGCGAGGAATCGGTAAAGGATCGCGCCAAGGCAGACGGGCTGACCATCACCCGGCTGCGCTAGGGTGCTTGTGCGGCAAGCCGCGTCGTGCCCTGGTGATGCGCCGTTGCGCCATTGCGCCGCTGAACATTATCGGGCAGCCTCCTCGCCACAAAATAACAAAAGGGGAGATTAACCATGGGCACCAACAGTCCGATACTTGCGCCAGTGATCGCGCTCGTCGCGTGGAGCCTCATCATGTGGCTGTGGATGTATGCAAAGCGTATTCCGGCAATGCAGCGCGCTGGCATCGACACAAAAAATCTGGTCGGCGGCAGCGGTGCCGACCTGAAGGCGCGCATCGACCCCAAAGCGCAGTGGCCGGCAGACAATTACAACCATTTGATGGAACAACCGACGCTGTTCTACGCTATTGCGCTCACGCTTGCGCTAATGGGCGCAGGCGGCGGATTCAACGCGAGCATTGCCTGGGGCTATGTTGCCTTACGCATCGTGCACAGTCTGGTACAGGCGACTATTAACCGGGTGTTGGTCCGCTTTACGATTTTTGCGCTCTCAACGCTGTGCCTCATCGCTTTAACCCTCCATGCAGCGATAGCATCGCTCCACTGGCACCATTACTGACATTAGCCAAACAGCCTGGTCATCGAGCGTTCAAGCATCAGCAACTGCCACAGCGTGCGGCTATGATCAGCCCGCCCGCTGCGGTGCTCCTGTGCCAGCCGCGCAATTTCCGCCATGGCAAACCAGCCGGTGCCCGCCAGCATCCGTGAGGAAGCAAGCGCGCCCGCCTGCGCTGCCAAAGCGCCCCTGAACCAGCCGCTAATCGGCGTAACAAACCCCATTTTTGGGCGATATAATATGTTGTGTGGCAAATGCTGCTCCAGCGCCCGCTTCATGACCCATTTGCCCTGCGCGCTTTTTATCCGCATCGACACCGGCAGCGTGGCTGCAAATTCCATCAACCGGTAGTCGAGCAGCGGCTCGCGCGCTTCAAGGCCCACAGCCATGCTCGTGCGGTCCACCTTGGTGAGGATATCTCCGGGCAGCCAATGCTTGAAGTCGGCATATTGCGCCGCGTCGAGCGCCTCGCGCGCGGGGGCGCGGCGCATGGTGTCAATGTAGCGATCCTCCGCCCGGTAGCCCCGAAGCGCGCCTTGTGCTTGCGGGTTGAACAGGCGCGCGCGCATGGCCTGTGTCGTCACCCCGACAGAGCGGGCATAAGCGGTGGCGCCCTCTTCTGCCAGGCCCAGCAGCGTCGATTTGGCACGAAAGGCGCGCGGTGCCCAATCCGCCTTGGGGTAAACAGCCCCCAGCGCGCCAAAAATTGCGCGCATCGGTGCAGGCACCAGAGCGCGCACCCGCTCCTCTGCGGCCTGAAAGCGATATCGACGGTAGCCGGCAAAAGCCTCATCCGCGCCGTCTCCCGACAATGCAACCGTCACCCTTTCTCTTGCCAGCGCACACACCTGATAGGTCGCCAGCGCCGAGGCATCGGCAAAGGGCTCGTCAAAAGCCGCCGCCAAAGTGTCGATCAGCGTAAAATCATCTGCCGCGACAATCCGTTCGCTATGCTCTGTTGCAAAACGCTCGGCAATCTGACTGGCATAGCCGCGCTCGTCATGGTCGGCATGGTCAAACCCGATGGTACATGTCTTCACCGCCTGCCGCGAATTTTCTGCCATCAACGCAACTACGGCCGAGCTATCCACCCCGCCCGACAAAAACGCACCCAGCGGAACATCAGACACCAGCCGCAGGCGCACTGCGGTGCGCATTTTGTCGAGCAATTCCTCCTGCACTGCCTTTACCGAGGCTGTAGTGCGGTTGGAAAAATCAATATCCCACCAGCAGTTTGGCGCGGGTAGTGAAAAGCCGCGGCGCACATGCAGATAATGCCCGGCGGGCAGTTTCTTCACCCCGGCCACAAGGCATGTGTCATCGGGCACATAGCCAAAGGCCATAAAATCTTCCACCGCACAAAGCTGCGGCGTGCGGCGCACAAGCGGGTGGGCAAGCAGGCCCTTAAGTTCCGAGGCAAAGGCCAGCCCGCCGTCCGATAGCATCACATAATGCAACGGCTTCACGCCCAACCGGTCTCGCGCGAGAAAAAGGCTCTGCGCACGCGCGTCATACAGGGCAAAGGCGAACATGCCGTTTAGCCGTTCAAGCATGGCCGGGCCCCAGGCAGCCCAGCCAGACAGCAGCACCTCGGTGTCGCTGTTGGTGCAAAAATGCGCGCCCTTAGCCTCAAGCTCAGCGCGCACCTCGGCAAAATTATAAATCTCGCCATTATAGGTCACGGTAATCGCGCCATCGGCGCTCGCCATTGGTTGCGCGCCGCCGCCCAGATCGATGATCGACAAGCGCCGGTGCCCCAGCCCAACGCCCGGCGCCGTCCACACGCCCCGTCCGTCTGGCCCGCGATGCGCCTGTGCATCCGCCATGGCGGCAATGCGCGCAGGATCAACCGGCTTGGGCGTTGCGGGGTAAAATATTCCAGCAATGCCGCACATCAGCGCGGCAACCCGGCGGCATCGTCTGCAAGCCGCTCAACCGGGCCCATCGCCGCCAGAAACCGCGCGAGCTGCCGCCGACTATCAACGCCGCGCACAACCTGTGCTGACAGATGTACCGCAACCGCCGTTTGCGACCCGCCCAGCAATTTGCTCTTCAACGTTTCCAGCTTCACAATCCTGTCGTTGTTGGTGGTGGTCCCGCCCAGCCGATACCATGTCGCGACCACGCGCTCCACCGGGCCGGGCGCAGTTATCCGCACCATATGCCCGCCCGCCAGCCCCGCCACATCCGCCACCTTTACCCAACGGTCATTTTGCCGCAAAACACCGGTGCCAAAACGCACCAGCTCCTTGCCTTCGCGCTGGCTGCCATAAACGGCAATGGCCAGATCAACCGCCGCGCCGCGCCCATCGGCATAGCGCCCAATCAGAAAATGATCGGCTCCGGGATGATATGGAGACCATGGCGCCGCCGCATTTGGTTCCACCAGGCGCCAGCCGGGCACCACTGGCAAAGCGATACGCGCGGGCAAGGCCGATGTTCGCGCGCCGATTATGGCGCCCCAAGCGGGAAACGCCGCCGCCACCGTTAAAACCAGCAAAGCGGCAAGGCCTGCATCCAGCCGATGGCGAACAGCGCCTTGCAGCGCGCGAATGTCGAACCAGTCAGCGTCTGGATCCCGGTCAAACCAGCGCCATCCCATGGCCAGCACAGCCGCCATCACCAGCCCAAAAAACACCCAGCCGAAAATGATATGGTCCAACCCTGTCGCCTGCTCAACCGAGGTCAAATGCGCAGCATAAATTGTGCCGAAAGCGCGCAGACCATTGGCGAGCACGGGGACAATCATCGCCACCGCCATGAAGGCAAGCCGCCGCCGCCAGCGTATATAGCAGACATTGGCCGCCAGAGTGCCAAAAGCCGCCATCGCGATGACGAATTTTGAGCCAGAACACGCCGCTGCCACCTCAAAATAACCACCGGGAATGGTGATGAGCACACCGTCGACCCGCGCGGGCACGCCGGCGATATGGAGCAGTGCCATCGTTATTTTCACGGTGATAGCCTGAAGCGGCGGCTCGATCGATTCGCCAAATGGCACGAGGAAAAACGCATAACACAGCGGAAAGAGCAGCCCATGCGCTACTTTTGGGCCAAGCAACGCCACCACCGCGCCCTGCACCATCATCACCAGCCCCAACTGCCGCGCGAGCGAAACGCTTGCCGCATCGCCCATCAGCCACCCCGCACCACCCAGCGCGACAAGCGCCAGCCCCGGCGCCCAGGCAAGTGGCGCCAGTTGTGCCAGGCCAGCGCGGCGCTGCCACACCAGCCAGGCAATAACAGGGCCAATAAACAAGCAGTGGCCAAAGGTCGTATTCGTCCACCAAATTTGTGCTAAATCAACACAATCGTTCCAAAATATCGCACATAATATGAAGGTAACACCGCCGAGCAACGCAAGCGAGCGCTGCCATGCCGCGCGCGGACAAACCTCTGTGCGACCGGCCTTGCCAATGGGCAATACAACCGTCATCGCCGCCCGCCACCCCCACCGCCAACGGTTGGCGCGCGAAGCAGGTCATCGAGTGGGGCAAGCCGCGCGGTCCAGCCATAGCGGGCAACAACCTGGGCACGTGCCGCTTTTCCCAGCATCGCACCGCCCGCCGGATCGTCAATCAGCGCGCGCGCCGCTGCTGCCATCTCGGCCGCGCTATCGCCCACACAGATCGCGCCGCCATGATCAATCCCTTGTGCCGCAGCCGAAGAGACAACCACCGGCCGCGCCATCGCCATGGCCTCCAGCACCTTGTTCTGCACGCCGCGCGCGAGGCGCAAAGGCGCAACGACGAGCGCGGCGGCCGCCAGCCAGCCGCGTACATCTGCCACCTCTCCGGTAACCACCACACCTGCCCTTTGCGCCAGCGCCTGCACCTGACCGGCAGGATTACGTCCGACAATCGCAAAGCGCGCTTTGGGGAAACAGTGCCTAACCTGCGGCAAAACCTCGTCCGTAAACCAGACAACCGCCTCGATATTCGGCCGGTAATCCATCTGCCCGGTAAAAACGATGAGCGGGCCAGGCTCCTCCACCACGGCAAAAACCGCTTCAGGATCAAAAAACACAGTGTCGATGCCGTTTTCAATCGCAAAAATGCGACCCGCGCCCGATTTTGCGCGGAACAGCGCGGCTTCTTCCTCGCTCACGAACAAGCTGGCATCAGCACGCGCAGCCACGGTGAGGTCATGTTCGAGCAGCAGGCGCGCTTCGCGCTGCATCATCCAGCGGGTGGGCCCGCGCGCATTTTCCGCATAAGCGGCAAATTTTGCGGAATCCACATCGACAAAATCCATAATCACGCGCCGCCCTGCACCGGCGGGCAGATATTGCGCCATTTGGCTGGAATAAACGACAATTGTCTCAACCGGGTGCTCAGCCAGAATTCGCGCAACCGCAGCGCGCATCTCTGCGTTATCAAAGGCTGCAAGCGAGACAGGGCGGGCGCTCAACAGCGCTTGCGCGGCTGCCAGCTTTGACGATTTTCCTCGCCAGATAATCGAGCGGCTGCTTGTATAGGGCGCCAGCGCCTCGCGGTGGCGCGCATCACGCGGATCATCAAAAAACGCCGCCAGATGTACCGGAGCGTGGTTTGCCAGCGCTTTTAGCATGTTGAAACTGCGGATCTTGTCGCCCCGGTCGGGCGGGAAGGGCAACCGGTGGGCCAGGAACAATATGTCGCCCGTCATCCCAGCCCCCGCGCAATGATCGGCCCGCCGATATTGGCGAGCCACAAGGGCAGCTTGCGCCACATCGCCACTTGCAGCCGGTAGCGCGGGTTGAGGGGGTTAATATCGCGCGGCGCGGCACCGCTTGCCATGCGGCTTGCATAACGCAGCGGCTCAGGCTCAAAGCCCCAGTTTTTCTTGAAGGCAGCCGGACCGGTGCCCGCTTTTGAGCGGCCAAAATCGAACCTTGTACAGCCGCGCGCACGCGCGTGCAGCATCAGCGCATAGTACATCCGCTCATTGGCACGCAGCGCCCGCGCCGCCCGTGTTCCGCCACCCCAATAAGGATAGACCGTGCCGTTCATATATAAGCTCAACACCGCAGCAACCGGCTTGCCCCGGTGGCTGACCACCAGAATATCGGCATCGTCACCAAACGCTGCAACCACCTGATGGAACAACGCCGACGGAAAAACCGGCGTGCCAAGATTACGCACCGACTCTGCATAAACGCGGTAATGATCCGCCAGCTCGCGCTTACCCCGCCCGGTGCGCACCACAAAGTCAAGCGCCAGCGCTTTGCGAACTTCGGCTCGTTGTTTACGCGCAATGGCGTTCAGCTCTGCCTCGTCGGTTGCAGCAAGCGGGCGGGCAAACCCCAGATAGGTCTTCTCGTCGATAGTCCAGACATCTTCCGTTGGCAGCGCTCCACCGCGCAGCTCCATTGTCGGGCATTTGAGCTTTTGCGCGAGCGCCCAGCCCGCCTCTGCCAGCATTGGCACAACCGCCTCATTGCTCGCCAGAACCCCGCCCCCCACGCCAAAGCCGCTTGAAACCAGCGCCCGGCCAAACAATGGTGAACCGATGGCGGTTAGCGGTAGCACTCCAGCCAGCGTGCCATCGGCCCACTCTGCAACCAGGCAATGGGCCTGCTGGCCACAGCCACGTGCCACGCCGAGCATCCAAGCCGGTAGATGGAAAGGCGTGGCTGCCGCATGGCCGCGCACAAAAGCCGCAATCCGTTCAACCTCGCCAGCATCTTCAAGCGCGGCCGGGCGCACGCGGGCGTGCTGCGCTGATTGTGGCTCGACGAGGATGGGCATCCTCATGCCAGTCGCGCCGCTTCTTCAGCAACAATGGTGTCCATCCGGCCCCACTCATGGCGGCCTATCAGCGTACGCAACTTGCCCGCCATGGCGCCAAGGCGGCTGTAATGGCGCAGGCGCGATTTTAGCGGCGCACAGGCAACGCGCGGCTGCTTGGCGTCAATCTCCCAGGGATGAAAATAAAACACCGCCGGCCGGTCGTGATCACGGTTCACCTGCCGCACCGCCCAATCGGTGAAGGCACCTGGAAACAGGCGAAAAAATCCGCCGCCCGTTGCCATGCGGCGCCGGCCAATCTGCGCGACCGTCACCGGTACTTCAAGCAGCGGCGCATCTTCCAGCGGGCGAAACGCAAAGCGCGGCGCTTCTGGCCAGCCATAGTGATCATGCGCAAGCGGCGCCACGCTCGAAGAATAACGATACCCAGCTTCCGCCAAAACGGCATGGGCCCAGGGCGTGCGGGCATCGAGCGAGAAACTCGGCGCGCGGTAACCCAAAACCGCAACGCCCGCTGCATCTTCAAGCGTTGTTCTGGTGCAATGAAGGTCTGCACGAAATTCGTCTGCCGTCATGGTGAAAATGCGCTGATGATCCCAGCCATGGCTGGCAATTTCATGGCCCTGCTCGACAATCCGCCGGATGAGCGCTGGGTAACGTTTTGCCACCCAGCCGAGCGTGAAAAATGTCGCCTTGACGCCGCTTTCACCAAATAGCGCGAGCACAGCATCGGTATTGCGCTCGACACGGGCAGGCCACTGCGCCCAATCGGCCTTGTCGATCACTTTTTCAAAGGCGCCGACCTGGAAATAATCTTCCACATCCACCGAAAGCGCGTTGCGCATATGTCGTCCCCGCTCAGGCTGCCGAACCAGTAAAGGATGACAGGTCTGGGCGCTGGCTGTCGCCTTCAACCCAATCGACCAGCAAGGTAAGCACGCGGCGCAGCGCCGCTTCCTGCTCCTCCACCCGCACCTCAAGCCCGGCCACCCGCGCCTGCCACGCTGCTACATCGGCGCCGGCGACAGGCACTGCCACCTGGCCACCCGGAGCAGCCGCCATCGCAAAAGCCGCACCAATAGGCGGCGCTACCGCGGTAGCATCATCCCCAAGCCAGATCGGTGCACCAGCAACTTTGTCGCCATTTTCAGCAAGCGGTGCTGGCGCTGCCCCGGCATTAACCGCTGCCGACTGATAATCGCTGGCCATGTCTGCCAGCACTGCATCAACAGCTGTTGCATCGATAACATCAACCTGCTCAATCGCCCCAAACAGCAAAACGCGCCCAGCAAGAATGTTCAACAAACGGGGCACGCCGCCCGACCCGTCATATAGCGCGTCAAAAGCATCGGGCGAAAAGAGCGGTCGTCCGCTCCAGCCGACAACGCCAAGCCGGTGCGCGATATAAGGCTCAACTTCGCTGCGGCCCATGGGATCGAGATGATGGATGGCAATGACACGCTGGCGCAATTGCTCCAGCCGGGCCGAACCCTGTAGCCGATCGCGAAATTCAGGCTGTCCAAGCAGGAAAATCTGGAGCAGCGCATGGCCGCCGGCCTGAAAGTTTGACAGCATCCGCAGCTCTTCAAGCGCGGAAATGGCCAATGCCTGCGCCTCGTCAACGATGAGCAACGTCCGCCGGCCGCTGCGTGCCACCGCGTGGAGCGCGCGTTCAACCTGGTCGAGCATTTGCGCTTTGGAAAGTCCGGTGCAATCCACCTCCAGCCCGGTAGCCACAAGCCGCAGCAGGTTATCTGCGTCAATCTGAGTGGATGCCAGTTTGATGATGTGCAGATGCTCCCGATCGATCGTCGCCATCAAATGGCCGACAAGGGTGGTCTTTCCCGCGCCAATATCACCCGTTACCACAATGAAGCCTTCGCCCTGGCTCAGCCCATAGCCAAGATAGGCCATCGCCTTGCGGTGTGTGGCAGATTCATACCAGAAGCGCGGATCTGGCGTTAGCTGGAACGGCCGCGCGGTAAAGCCATAATGATCGTCGTACATGTCACCACCTGTTGCGAGGCGTTTGGCCTGCGCCGATTGAAATTGGCCGATCAGAATTGATAGCGTGCACCCAATAATGCCTCGACTGAAACGGTGTTCAGCCCCGCATCGGCATCAAAGCCGAATATGCCAAGCGATCCGCGCGCCGAAACCCGCCCAAAACTGTGCGAAAGCGACGCCGTGGCGCCAGCGCTGTATATATTGCGCGCAGCAATGGTGCCGGGCTTATAATAGTTGATAAAGCCGTTCACATCGACGGCGGTCTTGTCATCGAGCGAGCGGCCATAAAATGCCTGCGCATAATAGCTCTCATCGCGCGCGCCATCGATTGTAAAGCCGGCGCTTTGCTGCGCGAAGAAGCGGCGGCTGGCATAGCCTGCACCCAAGCCGAGGGTTGAACGCCCACGACGATAGGTAAGCACTGCATCAACCCCGCGCGAGCGATAAACCGCAGTGGAGATCGACTGGAACACCCCGTTCAGGCAATTGCCAGCCGCGCCACCCTGCTGACCGAACACGCATCCGTTAAAATTGCCGCTCAGCGGATCGGCATTGGTGCTAAAACTTGTCGGCAGGCTGGAAATGGCGCCGCGGAGCTGCCGGCCAAAGGTCTGCACCCCGTCATACACGCCGACGCGCGCCGACACCGCCTTGCTCGCCTGATAGTCGAACGACCCGGTAAAGCTGAACGAGCCATAGCGCTCGCCCGCCCGCGCTTCCAGCACCGTGCGCGAAGTGGGCCGCCAAAGAACGCCGGCGTCATAGTAAATACCGTCAAAATCATAGGCAATGCGCGGGGAAGAGGCCGGGTCGACGACAAAGCGCCCGCGGCCATCCACCACCGGCTGGCCGGTGCCATCGAGCAGAGCGTCCCGCTGGCTTGCGCGGATATGTTCATAACCCGCGCCAGCGGTCAGCGCCAATGTCGGGCTGACGGGAAGCAAAATGTCGCCGCGGCCATAGCGCCCCTCATAAACCTGGCTGAGCTGGCCGCCATCTTCCCGGTCCCACCCGCCGCTCACCGTTACCCCCACCGGAAGCACCACGCCGGACTTAAGATTAAGGCTGAGCTGCGCTTGCTGGTTACGCGCACTGTCAAACGTATCAAAACGCGGCTGGCCCACATTCAGCGGGCTGGAAAAAGTGGGTGATTCCACCTTGGTGTATCCAAATCGATACCCCCCGCTTACCCCAAGAGCGCCAACATGCGTGCCAAGCGTTGGCCCGCCATAAAACGAATAAACCTGCGAAATGTTGGCGACATTACCATTGAGCAGGCCGGGTGCTGCCCCGCGAATGTCACTGCGCGCACGGGTCGCAAGCGCGCCGCCATCAACAGACAGGCCCGGCACCAGCTTTACCGCTGCGCGCGCAAGGCCGCTATGAATATCCTCATCTCCCAGCCGCCCGCTTTCTGAAAAGCGGTGCTCATAACGGTAGCTAATCTGCACTTCTGCCCGGCGCGATTGAAACGTGGCATCAACGCCGGCGGCAACCGAGCTATAGGTTAGCACATCACCGCCGTTCAGATCGGCCGTCAGCACCTGGCCAAGCTCGATATAGGGCGTAATCCGCTTTTCACGCGCGCACGCAGGCGGCCCGGCAAACGCGGCCGTGATGATGACGAGAGCAGCAGCGACTGCCCTGAAACTGGCAAGCCGGATCATGTCGGCAGCTCCTGTGGATAATAATTCCCAAATCGCCGCCCGCCAGCGGCATAGGTGGCAGCGTTCAGCAAAAGCTGGATATGCGCGCACCCATCGAGCAGGCAGACAGCGTCGCGCAGATCATTGCTGCTGGTGCGGTCGGCACGCACCACCATCATCACCTGGCCAACATGCAGCGCAAGCGTAGCGCCGGTGGACGCCGCAAGCGCAGGCGGAGAATCCATAATGATGATGCGCTGGCGATCATACTCCAGCAGCGTGTTCAGCAGCGCGGGCGTTCGCTCGCTGGCGAGCAGCTCTGTGTCTTGGGTTGTCCGCGTGCCGGTGGAAAGCAGGCTGAGCTGCGGCACATCTGTCGACATGACAAAACTCTCGACATCGGCCCCAGGGTCAGCCAGCGCATCGAGCAGGCCCGGCCCTTCAGCCAAGCCGAGCCGACGCATCACATCGGCCTTGGCAAAATCTGCGTCGACAAGCAGCACCTCCACGTCTTTTTCCGCCGCCATCGAAATGGCGAGGTTGAGCGCGCAATAGGTTTTGCCTTCCTCAGGGTTGGCGGAGCTGACCAGGATGATGCGCCCGCGGTTTTCCGACGTTTTGGCAATGGCGCGCGCGGTGAGGAGCAGCTGGCGTTTCACCAGCCGAAATTCCTCGGCAAGCAGGCCCACAGCACCGCCAGGCACAAGCAGGCCTTGCTCCAGCAACCGATCGCGGTTGATGCTAACCCGGTGCCGTTCAACCGATGCGCGGCGCGGCGGCGCCATGGCGGCACCAGCTACCAGCGCATCGGGTGCAGCGCTAAGCGGTTTAGCACCATCGCTGCGCGCAGGCGCAGCGGCAGTGCTGCCAGCCTTGCGAAATGCGGCGTTGAAATCATATACAACCGCCGCCCGTTCGAGCAGCGAGCTCTTGGCGGCATCAGTCGGCTGATTGGCTTTTTGCGTGGTCATGCCGCCAGCCCCCGCTGCAAAAACTCAACGCCGATCAACCCGACATAGGCAACCCCAAGCCCGGCAGCGCCGCTGGCGAAATAGCGTAGCCGCCGCTTTTTCAGCGCCGCTTGCGCCTCGGTCAGCATCAACGAAACCGAGCCGAGAACCGCCATGCCGGTGGCGGCTTGAAGCCTGCTGGTGGTGGGAAAAGTCACCCGCGCCTGGCCAAGCGCAAACACAGCGCCAACCCCGGCGCAGAGCCCTGCCACAAGCACGCCGGTTAGCAACATTGGCCGGTTGGGCGCGCTGGGCGTGCGCGGGGCCGAAGGTGGATCGATAACGCTGAATTTTACCGCATTTGTCTGATTTTGCACCTGCCCACGCAGTTTGATCTCTTCGCGGTCGGCAAGCATTTTGTCATACTGGTCTTTCAGTACATTATAATCGCGCTCAAGCTGCGCCTGCTCAGCCGCCACTACGGGGTCGATCGCCAGTTTCGATTCGAGCTGGCTTACATCTGCTCGAATCTGCGACCTGCGCGCGTCGAGCGAGGCGACCTGCGCGGCTTTTTCAGCCTGAATGGAACGCAGCGACAAAAACAGCGGGTTGGGTTGCCCGCCAGAAGCAGCGCTCAGCGGCTCATTGCTGGCAACAGCGCTTGCAGCGGCAAGCTGGCTCTTTAGCGCCACCACATCCGGGTGCGAATCGGTCCATCCCCGGCTGCGCGCGTCGGCGAGCTGGCCCTGAATGGCTGCCACGCGCGCGCGCGCCGGTCCGGCTGCTCCACCGCCTGTGCCCGCCACCGTTTGCGGCGTTGCCGCCATTTGCCCGTTGACGGCGGCAAGGCTGCTTTGCGCAGCGGCAAGATCTGCCTCGACCTGGCCGAGTTGCGTTCGTGCAGCGCCAATCCGATCGTTGATCGAACCGGTGCCCGGCAATGCACCTAGATAGCGCGACTGAAAGGCTGCCCTTTTGCTTTCGGAATCTTGTAGCTGCCTTTGCCGCTGCGCGAGTTGCTGATCAAGAAACGCCACGGTTTGCGTTGTCTCATCGCGCGTGCCGACAAGGTTTTCCTCTACAAAAATATCGATCAGTTTTTGCGCAATAGCGCGTGCAAGCCTGGGGCTGCGCGCGGTTGCCGTTATCTCGAACAGATTGTCCTGCTGTGCGGTGATCTTGATGGCGTTTTGCAGGCCGGCCGCCCGCTCGGCAATGTCGCGGTCGTTTGCCACGGTGTTGGCAAGCTCTGTACCGCGCACCACTTTTGCCAGGTTAATGGCCGAAGTCAGCGTTTCGCGCACACGGTCGATGTCGCGCGCCTGTTCATCGGCCGTAATGCCGATTTTGCCGGGGAGAATCGACTGTGTCTGAACCGAGACGCGCGCCCGCGCGGTGTAATTATTGGGTATCTGCGATACCACGAGCCAGCCAAGCAGGCACACGCCCCACGCAATTGCCAGCGCAAGCCACCGCCCCTGCCAGATGCCGTGCAGCCCAAGGCGCAGTTCATCGAAGATGCCGTTCATCGCACCCCCCTCAAAACGCGCTTTCTGGAATGATGATGACGTCACCCGGCTGCAGGCGGACATTGGCCGAGGAATCGCCGTTTTTCAGCAAGCTGGCAAGGCGAACCTTATATTCCGTTTGCTTGCCGCTTGCCCGGTCATAGCGCACCAGCCGGGCCCGGTTGCCTGCGGCAAATTCCGACAGGCCGCCCACCGCGATCATCGCGTCCAGCAGCGTCATATTCGCGCGAAACGGAATGGAGGCGGGCTTCTCCGTCGCGCCAACGATGCGCACCTGCTGGCTGAAGGTGCCCGAAAAATTTTCCACGATAACCGAAACGATCGGGTCTTTAATATATTCGCTGAGCGCCAGCTTCATGTCGTCAGCCAGCATTGCCGGTGTTTTGCCCACAGCCGGCATATCGCTGATGAGCGGCGTGGTGATGCGGCCATCGGGGCGCACCTGCACCTTTGCCGACAATTCAGGATTGCGCCACACAAAGACATTAAGCTGATCAAGCGGCCCGATAATATATTCCTCGCCAGGCTGCTCCTGCCCGCCGACATAGGATGCTGGGGGCAATTGCGGCTTTTGGCCACCGCTAACGCACGCCGAGACAATGGCAGCCGCCAGCACCGGCGTTGCTAAAATCCTGGAAAAATGCCGCATAGCTACCACCTGACGCCTCCTCGCCGCGCATTGGCGCCGGTGGCGTCATCCGGCGCGAATACACGGTTCTGGCTTTGGCTATGCGATCAAGAGGTGAATATAGCGTTAGGATTATCATCCAGGCCAGCCAGCAGCTCGGCTGGCGCCGGGTGGCCAAGAAAAGCCACCGGGCTTGCCGTTGGGCCATATGCGCCCGCCATGAACAGCGCTACCACGTCACCCGGCTCGCCACGGGGCAATGCAACCTTGTCCCCCAGCCGGTCGAGCGGCGTGCACAGACAGCCAACGACACTCACCGTCTCCAGCGGCAGGGCGCCCATGCGGTTGGCAATCGCAATAGGATAATTCCGCCGGACTACTGTGCCAAAATTGCCGCTGGCCGCCAGTTGGTGGTGCAGCCCGCCATCGGTAACAAGAAACGTCTCGCCCCGGCTCTCCTTCCGGTCGACAATGCGGGTGAGATAAACCCCGGCCTGCGCCACCAGCCAGCGGCCAAGCTCCACCGCAAAGCCAGCCCCCTGCAACATGGCCGGAAGTGACGCCATGGCACCGTGCAGCGCTTCTCCGATACGGGCTATATCCACCGGCAGATCATCGGCAAAATAGGGCACGCCAAAGCCACCGCCCAAATTGACGAGTGGTGGCACCACGCCAACACTTTGCGCCAGTTGCCCGGCCAGCGCCAGCGTAGCGGCCTGCGTTTCGATGATGGCTGCCGTGTCGAGCGCTTGCGACCCGGCGAAAATGTGAAAACCCTGCCAATCCGCCCCGCCGGCCAGAATAGCGCCAACCAGCGCTGGCACCCGCTCGGCATCCACTCCAAAGGGCGACGCTCGCCCCCCCATCTTCATGCCGGAACCGCGCAGCTCAAAGGCCGGGTTGACGCGCACCGCCAGCCTTGGCCTTATGCCCAGCCGCTCGCCCGCCGCCAATGCCCGCGCCACCTCATGTTCGGATTCGCAATTGAGCGTGGCGCCAGCGTGCACCGCGGCAACAATCTCACCATCACGCTTTCCCGGCCCGGCAAAGCTGATCGACATGCCTGGCGCCTCGCGCATCACCAACGCAAGCTCGCCACCAGACGCGACATCGCACCCATCGACCAGTGGCGCAATGGCGCGCACCAGCGGGGCAAAGGGGTTGGCTTTGATGGCATAATGGATGCCAACCACCGGCGGCAATGCCCGGCGCAGTACTGCGATCCGCGCGGCAACCTGTGCAAAATCATAAATAAAAGCCGGTGAATTTCCCGCAATATCAATCCATTTCGATGCTTTTTTGCCAGCAATTATAAGGTTGTTGCCTATCGCAGAATAGCCCGGCGGCACTGCTCCCATTGGCTTCACGGCGCCACCTCCTGCCTGATTGCGGCACGATCTAGCTTTCCATTGGCGTTGCGTGGCAGCGTATCGCGCCATTCATATCGGGCTGGTTGCATAAAGCTGGGCAAATCACGCCGCAACCGCGCGCGCAAGCCTTGTTCCACAATGGTCGCATCGCCAACCGCGCGTGCAACGACGATAATCGCCTGCCCGATCCGCTCATCGGCAATACCAAGCGCCACCGCCTCGGCCACGTCTCCTGCCGCGAGCACTGCCTCTTCAACCTCGGTCGGGCTGATCCGGTTACCGGCGCTTTTTATCATTTCGTCATCGCGCCCAACAAAATGCAGCAAGCCATCTGCCCCCTGCACCACCGTATCGCCAGACCATACCGCCATGCCGCCCGAAGATGACCAGGCGGGCGCGGGACGAAAGCGCTGCGCCGTGCGTCCCTCGTCCTGCCAATAGCCTTGGGCGACCAGAGGGCCGGCATGCACCATTTCGCCCGGAGTGCCAGGCGCGGCCGGGCCACCCCCAGGCGCCACCACCATGATATCGGCAAAGGGGATCGCCCGACCAATCGACTGAGGATGGGCATCAACCAGCTCAGGCGCAAGATAGGTTGAGCGGAACGCCTCTGTCAGCCCATACATCGGATATATGTCGGCTGCGGAAAATTGAGCACGCAGCGCCTGCACCAGATGCGGCGTCAATGCGCCGCCAGAATTGGTGAGCCGCCGCAGCGGCGCTGCAGCCGCATGTGGCCAGGCCGCTTCCAGCAACTGCACCCAAAGCGGTGGCACGCCTGCAAGCGTTGTCGCGCCAAAGCGGGCCACGGCCTTGATAACGTCACGCGGCGTTAAATAATCGAGCGGAATAATCCGCGAACCCGCAGCCCAGCTCGAAAACAACTGGTTCTGGCCATAATCAAAGCTGAATGGCAGCACGCACAGCGTTTTGTCGTCGCTGGCAAGGCGCAGATAATGCGCAACGCTGATTGCTCCTAGCCAAAGATTGGCGTGGCTCAACATCACCCCCTTTGGCCGCCCGGTGGAGCCGGAGGTATAGAGAATAGCTGCCAAAGCCGCAGGCGGTGCAGCCGATGGCGGCATGACGTCATCCCCACACATCGTCTCTTCATCTGCCACCCGGCAACTTATGGGAACATCCCCCGCCTCCAGCAAACTCGCGCGGACGGCTTGCGTTATCAGCAGCGATGCGCCGCTATCGGCCAGAATATGCGCCACCTGCGCGCGCTTCAGCACGGGGTTAACCGGCACATGCACCAGCCCGGCGCGCGGCACAGCAAGCGGCAACAGGCAGGCCATGCGGGTTTTGGGTAACCAGCTTGCCACCCGGCTGCCCGGTGCAAGCCCCAGTGCGGCCAGCCCGGCTGCCACCTGCCCCACCGCCCGCTCCAGCCCGGCAAAGCTCAGCATGCCGCCCTTATCTTCAATCGCAATGTCGTGAGGCCTGCCCCGGCCGGGCAGCCAGTCTATCGGGCAGGGAGCGGGATCTAGCTTGACCATGGCCCTTGATACCTCGCTACGGCTGGCTGCCAAGGGGGCATGAAGCCACACGCCCGCCCTTGGCAGAATGCGCGTGGGCCAGTATCGCCGGTGGCGCAGTGATTGTGCAGCGGAGAATAGTGCGTTGACACCGAATAACGGGCAAGTGGACGAAACGGTACGGGCAGTGTTGCGCGATGTGCTGGGCATCAGCCAGGCCCGTGTTGACGGCTTTACCAGCGATACCGCGCTGTTCGGCACATTGCCGGAGCTTGATTCCATGGCGGTCGCCGGGCTGCTGACCGAGCTGGAGGACAGGCTGGGTATATTAATCGACGATGAAGATGTCGATGGCGACATGCTGGCCACCCTTGGTGCGCTCTCGGCTTTTGCTGCCGAGCGGGTCCGCCTTTGATCGACCATTATGACTGGCCACACGGGCGCGAGGCGATGTTTCGCTTTGGCCCCCACTCCGGCCCGGTCATCATCGTGGCGCTACCGCTGTTTGAAGAGGCGAACCGCACGCGCGCCTTTGCGGTAACGCTGCTACGCACGCTTGCCGGGCACGGAATTGCGGGTGCTTTGCCCGATTTTCCGGGCCAGGGTGAGAGCCTGGCGCCAACCGATACAGTATCAATAGAACGGCTGCGCATGGCCTATGGCGCCGCTGCGATGCATCTTGGCCACGACCACCACAGCCTGTTTGGTATAAGCATCAGAAGCGGGGCGCTGATTGACGAATGCGCGCGGCTTGAGGGGCGCTGGCAGCTTGCGCCGCAAGATGGCGAAAGCCTGTTGCACAACTTAAAGCGCATCAAACAGGCTGAAATCGGCGAACTGCCGAGCGCCAATTGGCGGCAGGGCGATATACCGCTGCGCATTGCTGGCAACCTGATTTTGCCAGAGTTGTTGAACGAGTTGGAAGGATGCACGCTGCACCCGTGCCATAGCGGCCAGCTCCCGTTGCGCATCGCCCGCCATTTGAGTGACCCGGCCCCGGCGGATGTCAAATTTGCCGGCGCACCTTTATGGCGCCGGGCTGAGCCGGACAATGACCCTATATTGGCGCGGGCCTGCGCTGCCGATATTGCTGCATGGATGGGCTCATGCGCCGCCTAGTCACCTTTCCTTGTGGAGGCGAAACGCTGGTCGGCACCCTTGATGAAGCGGGCGGTACAACCGGGTTGTTGATCGTCTCTGGCGGCAATGAAATCCGCATTGGCGCCCATCGGGGCATGGCGCTGCTGGCCGCGCGGCTGGCGCAAACCGCCAATGTGCCTGTTTTCCGCTTCGATCGGCGCGGAATTGGCGATTCCACCGGGCATAATGGCGGTTTTGCGAGTGCCGCGGCCGATATTACCGCCGCCGTTGCCGCCTTTCGTACTGCGGCCCCGCATGTTGGCGCAATCGCTGCCTTTGGCAATTGCGACGCGGCAAGTGCCATCTTGTTGCACGGCGGCGGGGCGTTTCACCGCCTGCTCCTCGCCAACCCTTGGGTTGTGGAGCGGGCAGACGCCCTGCCCCCCGCTGCGGCCATCCGCGCGCGCTATGCCGCGCGGCTGCGCGACCCGGCAAGTTGGCAAAGGCTGTTGCGCGGAAATGTTAATTTAGTAAAATTAATCAAAGGTTTGCGGAAAATATCTTCCACCCCATCACAAGATGATACCAACCTGCCAGGCCGCTTGTTCGCAGCTTTGAAAGCCCATCCAAGCGCGCATATCATCCTTGCCAAAGGAGATGCGACGGCAATCGCCTTCGTCGATGCTGCGCGGCGGGCGGCTTATCGCGGCGACATTACGTCAATCGCCACCGATTCTCACAGCTTTGCACACTCAGGCGACAGCGAGGCGCTGTTCTGCGCCATTTGCCGCGCACTTGGCTGAGGTCAGACGGCAACGTCCGCGACTTTTTCAAAATCGGCCTCGGCCAAAAAACGCTCCGCATCCAGCGCCGCCATACAGCCAGTGCCTGCAGCCGTAACCGCCTGACGATAGATTTTATCCATCACGTCTCCACAAGCAAATACACCGCTGATGCTTGTGCGAGTGCTGCCCTTCTCCACCGCGATATATCCATCGTTGTCGAGCGCGAGATGGCCACGAAACAACTCGGTTGCCGGGCTATGGCCGATCGCCACAAACCCGCCTTCGACATTAACCATGGAGACATTGCCCGTCACCCGGTCGCGCAGTTCGATGCCGACCAGTCCTTCGGGCGCGCCGCCGCCAACGAAACGGCTCACCTCCTTGTTCCACAACACCTTGATGCTGGGGTGAGCAAAAAGCCGCTCCTGCAAGATTTTTTCCGCGCGTAAGCTGTCTTGCCGGTGGATCAGCGTTACGTCATCGCTATGGTTGGTGAGGTAGAGCGCCTCTTCGACCGCGGTATTGCCGCCACCGATCACCGCAACCTTTTTTCCACGATAGAAAAAACCGTCACACGTGGCACAAGCGCTTACGCCCTTGCCCTTCATCGCTTCTTCGCTGTCGATGCCAAGCCATTTTGCCTGCGCGCCTGTGGCAACAATCAGCACATCGCCCTCATACACATCGCCACCATCGCCAATGAGGCGAAATGGGCGCTGCGACAAATCAACCGAAACGATGGTGTCGTACATCAGCGTCGTGCCGACATGCTCAGCCTGCGCCTGCATTTCCTCCATCAGCCACGGGCCCTGAATAACATCACGAAAACCGGGATAATTTTCGACATCGGTCGTTGTGGTCAACTGCCCGCCGGGCTGAATACCCTGTACAAGAATGGGCTTCATGCCTGCGCGCGCACCGTAAATGGCGGCGGAAAGCCCCGCTGGCCCTGAACCGATAATCAACATGCGGGTGGAATGGGTGGTCATATCAGGCCCTTGATCGTGCAAATTGGATAGCGGCATGTAGGGTTGCCTCCCCGCCTGGCGCAACCACCTGCTACCCAAAAATCAGCGCACCGGCGCCAATATTTTTGCAAAAATCAAATGCATCACCTGCTGAAATGGTAGCGGAGGAGGGACTTGAACCCCCGACCCCAGGATTATGATTCCCGTGCTCTAACCAACTGAGCTACTCCGCCCCAAAAAGGGCCGCTACATCAAGCGAGGGCGGGGCTATAGGTGGCGCGGGCGAGGTGGTCAACCACCTAATGCCACGGCTCAAAAGCTCCGGCCAATTCACACTGCCGCACAACCGGGTAGCCAACAATGCCAGCCGCCGATAACAGGTGGAATGCGCCGCAGGAGGGGCGGCACGAATAACCACCCGCACGCCCGGCATAATGTACGATTGTCATCGCCGGGAGAAGTGATGCCGCGATATCAACTCCCACGGCCCGCCACGGTACCAAAACGCTGCAAGCCCGACCAGGCGAAGCGGACGGGGGCGCAACCCGGCTTCAAGCGATGCTTTAAGGCTGGCCGCGGCACATGACGTCGATTTGTTTTGCACGGTGATATGCGCGCGCCAGGGTGCGGCATCTTGCGGGGTAAGGCAATATGCAAACCGGCTGGAAAGGCGCGCGCGGATCGCGACCAATTCCTCCGACACCACCCGAAAAGCCACCCCGCGGCCGAGCGAAATAACGCCGCTCACTACCGCACCCGGCGGCTGCACTCCTCGCGTTTCAACAATCAACATCTGCCGAACTTCGGCAAGCAATGTCGGGGGCAAATGGCGAAATAACGTGAGGTGAGCTGGCAAGACCGTGCGATCTGGCAGAAAATGGGCGCGGCGCAGCGCGCTGTAATGCGCAAAATCCTCTGGCCCCAAAATTGCGCCGATAATGATCGGCCCGCTGCCCGCGGCACCACTGACGGGACTTGCAGCGGCGGAGCAGCTCAAATCTCCACCTGACTCCCAAGTTCGACGACACGGTTGGTCGGCAGGCGGAAAAACTCCATCGCGCTTTCGGCATTGCGCAACATCCAGGCAAACAGCTTTTCGCGCCACAACATCATCCCCGGCCGGGAAGACGGCAGCAGCGTTTGGCGCGCGAGGAAAAAGCTGGTGTCCATCATGCGGAAATCGGCGCCACATTTGTCAACCCTGACAAGCGCTGCCGGCACATCGGGCTCTTCGATGAAACCATATCGCAAAATCATGCGGTGGAAGCCGTGCCCCAAATCCTCACTTTCGCAGCGCTGCTCTTCTGGCCAATAGGGCTGATCGGCAATCGTTACGGTGAGCAGCACCACCCGGTCGTGCAGCACCCGATTATGCTTCAAATTATGGAGCAGCGCATGGGGCACACCAACCGCACTCGATGTCATAAACACCGCCGTGCCAGGCACGCGCGTGGCAGCAGTTGCGGCAGACTGAATGAACACCGAAATCGGCATGGCCGATTCGCGCATCCGCGCAATCATCAGCTTGCGCCCCTTCGACCAGGTGGTGAGGAACGTAAACACAATAAAGCCAATGAGCAGCGGAAACCAGCCGCCATCGGGCACCTTGGTCAAATTCGCGGAGAAATAGGCCCCATCGACCAGAAAGAACAATGCGAGCAGCGGCACCGCATAATAAGCCGGCCAATGCCACAAACGGAACAACACAACCGCCAAAAGGCAGGTATCGATCAACATCGCACCCGTTACCGCAATGCCATACGCCGCCGTCAAATTGGACGAAGAGCGGAACGACAAAACAAGCATCAACACCATCACCATCAACGCCCAGTTGACGAGCGGAATATATATCTGCCCGGCCGTTGACGCGCTGGTATGCTCAATCCGCAAACGCGGCATAAAACCAAGCTGAATAGCTTGTTGCGTTACCGAAAACGCCCCGGAAATAACCGCCTGGCTCGCAATGCATGCTGCCATCGTTGCCAGCAGCACCAGCGGTAAGCGCAACATATCGGGCGCGAGCAGATAAAAAGGGCTCTCAAGCGCTGCCGCCCCATCGCGAAAAAGCAGCGCACCCTGCCCCATATAGTTTAGCAGCAACGCCGGCAGCACAAAGAAGAGCCACGACATGCCAATGGGCCTGCGGCCGAAATGCCCCATATCGGCATAGAGCGCCTCTGCCCCTGTTACCGCAAGCACAACCGACCCGAGCGCCAGAAACGCGTGAACAGGATCAGCCATGAAAAACGCCGCAGCATAATGCGGTGAAAGTGCCCAGATAATCAGCGGCGTTTGCGCAATGCTGATGATACCCAGCACCGAAATAACCAGAAAATACGCAAGCATCACCGGGCCAAAAAACATCCCCACCCGCGCTGTGCCGCTTTTTTGGATGGAGAATAGCAGCACCAAAATAGCAACTGACAAAGGCACCACCCAGCTTGCAAAAGCGGGCGCTGCCACCGCCAGCCCCTCCACCGCGCCAAGCACGGAAACGGCAGGCGTAATCATGCTGTCGCCATAGAAAAGCGCAGTAGCGAAAACTCCAAGCAGAATAATGCCTTGCGTCCAACGCTGGTTGGTTGTCCGCCCCGACACCAGCGCCAGCAGCGCAAGGCTGCCCCCCTCCCCCTTATTATCCGCCTGCATGATGATGAGCACATATTTGATGGTAACAACCACCATCATCGACCAGAAAATCAGGCTGACCACGCCCATGATATGCGCAGGATCAAGCGCCAGCACATGATGACCGGCAAATGTTTCGCGAAACGCATAAAGCGGGCTTGTGCCAATATCGCCAAACACAATGCCAATGGCGCTGACCGCAAGTTTTAGCGCGCCATCCTGATGCGGGTGACCGCCCTGGCCCTGCGCTGCCCCGCCATCGTCACGCATTGTGGCAAAAAGCGCCCATTGGCGCAGTGGCGATAATGTTCATAGGCGTTGCGAATTTCAATCCGTTAACGGGTAGCTAGCGCCCTAGCACGGGCCCTATTGCCTCGCAACGAGACAATGCCGATACGACACCGGTAACAAGTGTAACCTGATTGGAGCAAGCGACATGCGAGTCGGTATTCCCCGCGAGATTAAGAATCATGAATATCGCGTCGGGCTCACCCCGCCATCGGTGGCTGAATTGGTGGGAGCCGGGCATGAAGTCGTCGTGGAAAGCGGCGCTGGCGCGGGAATAGATTTTGACGACGCGGCCTATATCGAGGCGGGGGCCCGCATTGTCGCCACCGCTGCCGAAACATTTGCCGCCGCCGACATGATTGTGAAGGTGAAAGAGCCGCAACCGGGCGAAATTGCGATGCTGGAGGCGCGCCACACGCTGTTTACCTATCTCCACCTCGCAGCAGACAAGGCTCAGGCCCAAGGGCTGATGAAATCGGGCGCAACCTGCATCGCCTATGAAACCGTGACGGCGGCTGACCGGTCGCTGCCGCTGCTCAAGCCCATGTCGGAAGTCGCCGGGCGGATGTCGGTACAGGTGGGCGCCCATTATCTGGAAAAGGAACAAGGCGGGCGCGGCGTGCTGCTCGGCGGCGTGCCCGGCGTGGCGCCAGCGCGGGTTGCGATATTGGGCGGCGGTGTTTCGGGCATGAATGCGGCGCAAATGGCGGTCGGCATGCGCGCAGATGTTACCATTTACGACATTAGCAATGCCCGGCTGGCAGAGCTTGACATGTTCTTCTCCAGCCAGATCAAAACCGCTTACGCCAGCAAGGCTGCCATTGCCGCGGCAGTGCGCAACGCGCATCTGGTGATTGGCGCTGTACTGGTGCCGGGGGCCGCGGCACCCAAACTTGTCACGCGCGACATGTTAAAAACGATGAAGCGCGGCTCGGTGCTGGTCGATATCGCCATCGACCAGGGAGGCTGCTTTGAAACATCCCACCCAACGACCCATGCCGATCCGGTGTTCGAGGTGGACGGCGTAATCCATTATTGCGTGGCCAATATGCCAGGGGCGGTCGCGCGCACATCGGCCTTTGCGCTGAACAATGCAACGCTGCCTTTTGCACTGAAGCTGGCAAATTTGGGCACCGAGGCCGCAATGGCGGCAGACCCGCATCTGGCCAATGGCCTTAACGTATCGGGCGGGAAAATCCGCCATTCAGCCGTTGCCGAGGCGCTAAGCCTGCCGCTCAACTAAGGCTGATGTCATAGCAACGGGGCCGCGCATCGCGCCGATGCACGGCCCAAAAAATTATATCAAGACAAGTGGTTACGCGGCAATAGCGTAGCTACGCTGCATGCGCGCCGGGCCGCCGCGCCCGGTTTCAAACTGCGCTACCCGCAGCCCCAGCCGCTCTGCTTCATCAGCAAGGCTGTTGGCGGCAGCGGTTGTCTGTTCAACCATTGCGGCGTTTTGCTGCGTGCTCTGGTCCATCTGGCCAACGGCTGCGTTCACCTGTTTCATCATTTCCGCCTGGCTCACGGCCGCGCCGGAAATCTGGCCGGCCAGTGTGTGGATTTCGCCAACCTTCAGCACAATCCGCTCAAGCGCCTCGCCTGTATTGGCCACCAGCACCACGCCGCTCTGCACCTGGCGCGAGCTTTCATCGATAAGAATTTTGATATCGCGCGCCGCGTCGGCTGAACGTTGCGCCAGTGCGCGTACTTCGTTGGCAACCACTGCAAAGCCTTTGCCCGCATCCCCTGCTCGTGCAGCTTCCACTCCGGCGTTAAGCGCCAGCAGGTTCGTCTGGAAGGCAATGCCTTCGATTACGCCAATGATGTTGCCAATTTCCTGCGATGATTTCTCGATCTGATCCATCGCGCCAATCGCATCCTTTACAATTCGGCCACCCTCGCTGGCGTCTCGGTGCGTGTCGGCTACCGACTGGTTGACATGGCCGGCGCGCTCAGCGGTTTCCTGAACCGATTTCGTAACATCGTTGATCGACAAGGCAGTCCGCTCCAGTGACGAGGCCTGATGCAGCGTGCGGTGCGACAGATCGTCGGCTGCGGAACTGATTTCTGTCACCCCGGTGCGCATCCGCTCCGACGATTCCGACAGCAGCGACATGGTTTCGGCAAGCGAGCCAATAGCGCCGTTGAAATCTTCCTTCAGCTTGGCAAAGGCGCCACCCAGATCGGCGCTAATTCGCGATGTCAAATCGCCACGGGCCACTTTTTCCAGCGCCTTGCCAACGCTGCTGACGAGCAAATCCGTTTGCTCCTCCTTCGAACGCTCCGCCTCTGCCAGTTGATCGCGGAAACTGGCAAGCGCTGCGGAAAGCTCGCCAATCTCGTCTTCTCCAGCGGGCGTGGGAATGACTACTTGCATATTACCCTGCGCCAATTCGCCCATCGCGCTGGTTATTGTAGGCAGACGGCGGATGGAGCGCATGGACCAGCGCGCGATGATGATACCGATTGCCAGGCCAAGAATGCAAAGAGCGATGATAAGCATCTGAAAATCGGCGGCAATTGCACGGGTTTCCTTGCCCAATAATTTATTGTGCTCTTCTTGAATGTCGATGAACTGGTTGATCGCCTTTAGCCATTGCACAAATTGCGGCCTGGCCTCTGTCAACAACAAATCATGCGCTCCTGCCCATTCATTACTTTTTCGCAAAGCAATAATCTTTTTCACAATTGGCAGTGTTTTTGCCTCAATTTCTTTGATATGATTGATAATATCCAGCTCATCCTGCGTGGGAAATTGATCTGGCGTCAGCATGGCGTCCATTGGCGCGGCCGATTTCGCATAGTTTTCCGCAAGAGTGTCAATCGCCGAAATCGCTGCATTGAGGTCGGAATCGCTATCGACCAGCACAACGTCACGAATAGCAATCGCGCGGTCGTGCACACTGCCACGAAAATTTATGGCATAACGCTGTTTAACGCTATTTACGTCGTTTATTTGCGTTAAATTCCCACTAATTGTAGCAACTCTATTTATGCTTATTGCAGACAATATTACCAATAAAAACAAAATTGCGGAATAACCGACAATAAGCTGCATACCAATTGTCTTGCCACCGAAAGACTTCATCGAGCAAACCTTTTTGCAATGCGTATTTTCCGTAACCCGTGCACGACGCCGGATTAATCACCCGGCGAAAATAATATTGAGTGGTTAAGGAAGCGCTAGCGTTCGCACAGGCCGCCGCTGGCGGCCCGCATTTGAAGTGGTTGAGCTTGACGCCCGTATCGCCTAGGCGTTGCCGATATGGTTCGGGCGTAACAAAGGGCTGCTTTGCCGATGACGGCTACGATCGCACTTGTGGATGACGACCGCAATATTTTGACCTCGGTGTCGATTGCGCTTCAGGCTGAGGGTTTTCTCACCCGCGTATATTCCGACGGCGAAACAGCGTTGCGGGCGCTTATCGACAACCCCCCCGATCTGGCGATTTGCGACATAAAGATGCCGCGGATGGACGGGCTGGAACTGCTGCGCCGCCTGCGGGAAAAAAGCGCGGTGCCGGTGATTTTTCTCACCTCCAAGGATGATGAACTGGACGAGGCACTCGGCCTGGCGATGGGGGCGGATGACTACATTGCCAAGCCCTTTTCCCAGCGGCTGCTGATCGCGCGCATCCGCGCCATACTCCGCCGCGCCGAATTTGCACACTCAACTGGCACGCCAGAGGCGCTGCCTGCGCCTGAAAGCATCGACCGGGGCCGGCTGGCAATGGACCCTGCCCGCCACCGCGTAACCTGGGGCGGCCAGCACGTAACACTTACCGTGACCGAATTTTTGATTCTCGAAACGCTGGCGCAGCGCCCCGGCATTGTCAAAACCCGCAACCAGTTGATGGATGCGGCCTATCATGACGATATTTATGTGGATGATCGCACCATCGACAGCCATATCAAGCGGGTCCGCCGCAAGTTCCGCCAGATCGACCCACAATTTGATGCGATTGAGACACTCTACGGTGCAGGCTATCGATTCTCTGAAGAGTGATGATCGCGACCTGACGTTGCGTTGGTCGGGGCGGGTTTCGCTTACGCGGCGCATTCTTGCGGTAAACATCTTTGCGCTGGCCATGCTGGCAGGCGGCTTTTTCTATCTCGACAGCTATCGCAGCCGTATTGTCGACAGCCGACTGGCGCAGGCCAAACGCGAGGCCTTGCTCATTGCCGGGGCGCTGAGCACCTCGCCGACCGGCAGGCACAATGAGCTGGCGCTGATGCTCGCGCGCGATGCTGGTGTGCGGGTTCGCGTTTTTGCCACCAACGGGCGTTTGCTCAGCGACACACAGGCAATGGGCCTGCGCAATTTCACGCTTATCGACCCCGATCGCGAGCCATGGGGGCAAAATGCCGGTCGCTTTCTCGATGCGATGATCGACACCGTGGCTGGCGCCGAGCGGGCGCCGCTCTACCGCGAGCGCAAGGTCGGGCAGCTTTGGCCCACCGTAGTTCAGGCACAGGCACAGCACACTGCCGCCGCAACGGTGTGGCGCGCGCGCGACCGCACGCCTATCATCACAGCTGCCGCACCACTGCAAGGCGGCAGGGTGGTAATGACAGCAGTAAATGCGCGCGACATTACCCAAACCGTGCGGCTGGAGCGGTTTCGCCTCAGCATTGTGTTGCTGCTCGTTAGCCTGGCCTCCATCTTGCTGTCGCTTTTTCTTGCGCGCACCATTGTCCGCCCGTTGCGGCGGCTGGCGCGCGCGGCGGTGCGGGTGCGGCTGGGGCGCGCGCGCGAGGTTGTTGTTCCCCGCCTGCCCACCCGCGGAGACGAAATTGGCATGCTGGCACGCGCGCTTTCCGACATGAGCCAGGCACTGCGCGCGCGCATCGACGCAACCGAAGCCTTTGCCGCCGATGTGACCCATGAACTGAAGAACCCACTGGCCTCGCTGCGATCTGCGGTGGAGGGGCTGAGCTCTGTGCGCGACCCCGCGCTTCAGGAGCGGCTTACCGCAATTATCCGCGACGATGTGCATCGGCTTGACCGGCTCATCAGCGATATATCCGAGGCATCGCGCCTCGATGCACAACTCAGCCGCGCCAAATTTGAGCCGGTCGATATTGATGCGATGATCGATGCACTGGTAACCACTCGCAGCGCGCGCGGCGTTGAGCGCGGCGTTCAGCTACAGATAAACCGCCGGGGCACCGAGCCGCTGATGGTGATGGGCGAAGGCGCCCGTCTGGAGCGTGTGTTCGACAATCTCATCGACAACGCCACATCCTTTTCGCCAGACAATGGTCTGGTCATATTGACGCTGGAACGCGGGGGCGCAAATCTTGTTGTCACTGTTGAGGATGAAGGGCCCGGAGTTCCCGAAAATGCGCGTGATGCCGTGTTTCACCGCTTCCATTCCATCCGCCCCACAGAGGAGGCATTTGGCAAACATTCCGGCCTGGGGCTGGCAATTGCGCGTACCATCGTCGATGCGCATCAAGGGCAGATTGCGGTTGATTCGCGTGACAATCAATTGAGCGGCGCCCGCTTCACGGTTACGTTGCCACTTGCCCATGCTCACTGATCCTTCCCACACCCCAAGCCTGCACGCGAGCGAAACCCTGCACGCCACCTGCGTGGCAATTGGCGGGCGGGGTGTGCTCATTTTTGGACAGTCGGGCGCGGGAAAATCCGACCTTGCGCTGCGGTTGATTGACCGGGGCGCTGCGCTGGTGAGCGACGATTACACCATCGTTAGTGCGGAAAATGGCGCGCTTTTTGCCCGCGCGCCTGCCAATATTGCCGGCAAAATGGAGGTACGCGGGCTTGGCATTGTGCCCTTTCCTGCCGTGCTGCAAGCGCCCGTTGCGATGGCCATCGAACTGTCCGCCACGACAGACCGGCTGCCGGAACCGCGTTTGCGCCATATTCTTGGCATTGCGGTTGCGGCGTTTTCACTCAATAGCCATGAAGCATCCGCTCCGATCAAGGCGGAAATTGCCATGCGGATGGCCGCGGCCGGGGGGCAGGAAACATGCCGATAAATAGCCGCAAAGACATTCTACTCGTAACCGGCATGTCGGGCGCGGGAAAATCAACCGTGTTGCGCACGCTGGAGGATTTGGGCTGGGAGGTGGTGGACAATCTGCCGCTGCTTTTGCTCGACCGGCTGCTGGCGACAGCGCTGCCAATGGGGGCTGCGGACGATTCGCGGCCGCTGGCCATTGGCCTGGGCGCGCAAACCCGCGATTTTCAGCCCGACAAAATTGTCAGGCGCATCAAAAAATTACGCGCCGATCATGGTCATGACATTGGCACGCTGTTTTTGGACTGCGCTGGCGGAGAGCTGGAGCGGCGATATTCCGAAACCCGCCGCCGCCATCCGCTCGCGCTCGATCGCCCCGCGTCTGACGGCATAGCGCGCGAGCGTGAGGTGATGGCACCGCTGCGCCGCTGGGCCAACCGGCTCATCGACACAACAAGTCTTAGCGCAAACGAGCTTGCCCAGCAGGTTCGCGCAACATTTGGCCATCAGGGCGTTGGTGGGCCGACACTTTCCGTCATGTCTTTTGGCTTTGCCCGTGGCCTGCCACGCAATGCCGATCTTGTGCTCGACATGCGGTTTTTGCGCAATCCGCACTGGGTGCCAAATCTGCGCGCGGGCACCGGCCTTGACGCCGATGTGAGCGCCTATATTGCTGATGACCCCGCTTATGCCGAGGCAATGGCAGCGATTGAAGCGCTTTTGCTGCTGCTGTTGCCAAGATATCGCGCAGAAGGAAAATCCTATGTTACCATAGCATTAGGGTGTACTGGCGGGCGACACCGGTCGGTGCATGTCGCTGAGCGCATCGCTGGGCAGTTGCGCTGCGCGGGTTTTTCGCCCACGGTCTCGCACCGGGATTTGGAGGCGGCGCCGCAGGACTCGCTTGAAGGACACCCGGCAGAAGGTGGCAATGATGCCACAGCGAATGGAATATTGTAAGGTGATCGCGCTGACATGATCGGGCTTGTACTCGTGACCCATGGCCGGCTGGCCGAGGAATTTGTGACCGCGATGGAGCATGTCGTCGGCCCGCAGCAGCAAATGGCGACCATCGCCATCGGCCCTGATGACGACATGGAGGCGCGCCGTGCCGACATTGCGCGCGCCATTGCCACGGTGGATACTGGCCGCGGTGTCATTGTCCTTACCGACCTGTTTGGGGGAACGCCGTCAAATCTGGCGATTTCGCTGCTTGAGGCCGGTCGGGTAGAGGTGATAGCAGGCATCAACCTGCCGATGCTCATTCGACTGGAGGGCGCGCGCAAGGCGATGAAAGTGGCCGACGCCGTTGCCGCCGCGCGCGAGGCGGGGCGCAAGTACATCTCGGTCGCCTCCGAAGTTTTGGGCGAAGCAGCAGCGTGAGCAAAGTTTTTCGCACCGTTACCATTGCCAACCGGCGGGGCCTCCACGCCAGAGCCAGCGCCAAATTTGTCACCCTTGCCTCGGCTCAGCCGGTTGAGGTAGCGGTGGTGAAGGACGGTTCGCCTGTCACCGGCACCTCTATCATGGGGTTGATGATGCTGGGCGCCGCCATGGGCGACCACATCACCATCTCTGCCGAAGGAGAAGGGGCAGAAGTTGCGGTAGCGGCGCTTGCAGCGCTGGTGGAAGACAAGTTCGGCGAGGAATAAGGGCAAATGCCCCGCCTTATCACCGCCTATGGCAACCCGTTGATCAAGCGCGTGCGCGATTTGCGCGACAAGCGCCACCGCCGTGCCGAGGGGCTGTTTCTCGCCGAGGGGCTGCGTATTTTGACCGAGGCACGCGCAATGGGCCGCCTGCCGCAATATTTGTTTTTCGCGCCACATGGCGCTGCCCATCCGCTGGTGGTGGCGCTGATCGACGAGGTCGAGGCTTTGGGCGGGGAAGCGATTGAAACCACGCCCGACATTCTTTCAAAACTGTCGGGCAAAGATAATCCACAAGCGGTGGTGGGCGTGTTTGCAGAATTTGCCTCCACGCTCGACACACTCAACCGGCATAGCGCTCCGCTGTGGCTGGTGGCGGAGCGGCTGCGCGATCCTGGCAATCTCGGCACCATTTTGCGCACAGGCGATGCGGTAGGCGCGGGCGCACTTATTCTGATTGGCGAGTGCGTCGACCCCTTTTCCATCGAGGCGGTGCGGGCGAGCATGGGGGCGCTGTTTACTGTGCCTGTCGTGCAGGTTGAATGGGCAGCGTTTCTTGTATGGCTGCGCACAGGGCCGGGGCAGCTTGTGGGCCTGAGCCTCGACACCGAGCATCATTACCGAGCCGCCGCCTATACCGCCCCCACCTTCTTGCTCACCGGTAACGAAGCCCAAGGGATGCCGGCGGAATATGCGGCAGCGTGCGATTTTCTGGTAAAAATCCCCATGCTTGGCAAAGCAGACAGCCTGAACGCAGCGGTTGCAACCGCGGTTATGGCTTATGAGGTTTTGGCACAAACCAGCCGCTGATTGCGTTCAATCCACCGCCGCCGTCCCGCGCTCAGCACCATCTGGCAACAAGGCAGGATCAGCCCCATGGCGAGCGAGCGCCTCGATTTGCGGGATTTCATCCAAATCCTTGTTACCGGTTTCAATGTTCAAATCGCGAAATTTGCGCCCCGTGCTCATCACATTACGCTCAAAACTGCCGACAAATTTATTATAGTTGTTGACCGCGCTCGACAGGCCTGACCCGACAACGCGCAGATGCTGGGCAGCCACTGCCAGCCTGTCATAAAGCTCCTTGCCAAGTTCGCCTATCTGTCGCGCCTCTTTTGCCAGCCTCTCCTGCCGCCACACGGCCGAAACGGTGCGCGCAATTGCGATGAGATTGGTCGGCGTGGCCAGCAACACCTGCTTTTCAAAAGCAAAATCCCACAGGGTTGGGTCGTGCTCAAGCGCTGCCGACAAAAAATGTTCGCCCGGCACGAACATGATGACATAATCGGGCGCATTGGCAAACTGGTTCCAATAAGCCTTGTTGCTCAGACCATTAACATGCGCGCGCATCGCCGCGGCATGGGCGGACAAATGCCCCAGCCGCTCTGCTTCCTCCACCGCGCCAAACGCATCCTGATAGGCATTGAGCGACACCTTGGCGTCGATAACCAGCGATTTTCCACCGGGAATGTTGATGATCACATCCGGCCGCAGCCGCCCGCCATCTTCGCCGGCGACATTTACCTCTGTCTGGAAATCGGCATGTTCAGAAAGGCCGCAGCTTTCAAGCACATTGCGCAACTGCTGCTCGCCCCAGCGGCCGCGCGATTTTGGCGCGTTGCGCAGCGAATTGACGAGCTTTGCCGCCTCGCTCGACACTTTTTCCTGCCCGATGCGCAAACCTTCCAGCTCACCACGAAGCAGGTCAAACGCGCTGCGCCGGTCAGTCTCAACCCTGGAGACCGTCTCTTCATATTTGCTCAGCCGCTCGCTTACCGGTTGTAGCATCGCTCGCAAATTCTGGCCGGCCAGTTCTTCCGACTGGCGAAAACGCGCGTCGGCGCGCTCAAGAAACTGCTTTTGCGCCTCGCCAAGCAGCTTGCCCGCCACATCGCCAAATTGCGCAGCCATTGCCTCCTTAGCCTCGCGCAACTCAGCCAGCCGCGCTTCAAAAGCCTCCGCATGTGCCAGAGCCTGGGTCTTCAGCATGGCCGCTTCCGTACGGGCCGCCTCGCGCTCGTCACGCGCCACATCCAGCGCTGCTGCAAGCGCCGCTGCGGCGCGCGCGCGCTCCTCAGCGCCGGCAAGTTCGGTTATGGCCCGGCGAAAATCCGCCTCCTTCGCATCGCGTTCCCCCCGCGCCGCCGCCACGCCGCGCGCGCCCAAAAACCAGCCAACCGCTAGCCCAACGATAAGCGCCACAACGCCAAGCAACATTAGTTCGACGGCCAAAACCCTGCCTCATAATTTGGAACGAACCACGAACTTACGCGCACTATACCGCAAGGGCAAGCGCCACCTGATCCGTACTCAAACCGCAATGGCGGTAGAATATTTCACCCGTTTGAGCGCAAAATGCGATGAGGCCGTCGCCACTGCCGGGTGGACGAGCAACTCGCGCATCAGAAATTTTTCATAAGCAGCAACATCGGCCATTACGACCAAAAGCTGATAATCCCACTCGCCCGACATCGAATAACACTCCATGATTTCCTCGTGCGCGGCGACGAAATCTTCAAACGCATCGCACGCTGCCTGATCATGTGCGCGCATCCGCACCTGCGCGACGATGGTAACCGCGCGGCCAAGCGCATCGGGATCAACCAGCCGCACCGTGCCGCGAAAAACCCCCGCCTCCTCCAGCGCCCGCACCCGCCGCCAACACGACGCCGGCGATGTGCCCACCTGCTCGGCAAGCGCATTTTGGCTGGGCGACGCATCATTTTGCAGCGCTGCAATAATCCGCCGATCAATTGCATCGAATTGAATATTTTTTGTCATCACTTCCCACTATTTGCGTTAACTGGTTCCAATTTATGCCATGAAGAGGGAATTTTGATCAAACAAATCCGCAGCCGATATGGTAAGCTGGTCGCGCCATGACAACCAGCCTTTCCAAGCCTGTACAGGCCGCCGCCGATTGGACCATCGCCCAACGCTGGGATGCTTATAGCCCGGCTGAACATGCCATGTGGGACAAGCTGTTTGCGCGCCAGGCGGCCATGCTTGAGGGGCGCGTGGTGCCGGAGTTTCTTGCTGGGCTGGAAATATTGCGGCTGGCCCGCGGCGGCATTCCCAATTTCGACGAACTGTCGGACCGCCTGCACAAGGCAACCGGCTGGCAGGTTGTCGCCGTGCCGGGGCTGGTGCCCGACGATGTATTTTTTAACCATCTTGCCAATCGCCGCTTTGTGGCGGGGCGCTTCATCCGCACGCCCGAGCAGGTCGACTATTTGCAGGAACCGGACATTTTTCACGATGTATTCGGCCATGTGCCGCTACTCGCGCACCCGGTTTTTGCGGATTATATGCAGGCTTATGGCAAGGGCTGGCTGCGCGCGGCGGGTGCTGGCACCATTGCCAAACTTGCCCGGCTTTATTGGTACACCGTCGAGTTTGGGTTGATTAACACCGACCAGGGCCTGCGGCTTTATGGCTCTGGCATAGTTTCATCCTATGCCGAATCGAAATTCGCGCTGGAGGACGCGTCACCCAACCGGCTTGGCTTCAACCTGCCCCGGCTGCTTCAAACGGACTATCGGATCGACGATTTCCAGCAGAGCTATTTCGTCATCGACAGTTTCGAGCAGCTGCTTGAGCAGACGATGAAGGCAGATTTTGGCCCGGTTTATGATTCGCTCGAAAATGCCCCCACAATCCCGGCCGACGCAATATTGCCGCAAGACAAGGTGTTCCACCGGGGCACCCAGGCATATGCAAGAGCGCAACTGGCATAACCGCCAGGCCAGGCTGGCAGGCAAAGGCCATGCCAGATTTTTGAGCTTATATTGTGTTGCGCGCATGATCTGCCGGCAGCGGTTCACCTCGCACCATTGCGGCAAGCGCGGCAAGTTCTGGTGCCACCTCGCGCCCTAGCTTATCTTCAAGTGCCCGAAACCGGGCAAGCGCATCCCGTCCGGCCGCGGTCACCCGTGCCCCCCTAAGTGGCCCGCCACCGGAGTGCGTTTCCACCAGTCGCTGGGAGAAACAGCGGTTCATGCTGTCGACCAAAAGCCAGGTCCGGCGATAGCTCATCCCCATCTCCCGGCCCGCCGCAGAGATTGACCCGGTGCGCTGAATTGCCTCAAGCAAATCCGCCCGGCCGGGGCCCATGGCAAGCTCATCCCCACAAAGCAATTGTGCTTTAAGCTTTAGTGGCCCGATTCGCATCAAATGCTCCAACGCGCCAACAGCGCTAGCGGCAAAGGGCATGGCTTGCACGCGGACGGTTTCATCGGCACGTCTCCAGCGGTTGATATTTCTGCGCATCGCGCACGAACGAATGGAGCGAACATGCCGCTATATGAAATCGATGGCAAACGCCCGGTAATGGACGCAGCCGGTGCATGGGTTGCGCCAAGTGCCGATGTGATTGGCGATGTGCAATTGGGTGCAGACGCCAATATATGGTTTGGCGCCGTCATCCGGGGTGACAACACACCCATCATCGTCGGTGCGCGGACCAATATTCAAGAAGGCGCCATGCTCCACTCAGACCCCGGCGCTCCGCTGACAATTGGCGCGGATTGCACCATTGGCCATCATGCCATCCTCCATGGCTGCACCATCGGCGATGGCGTATTGGTGGGCATGGGCGCGGTGGTGCTCAACCGGGCCGAAATCGGCGCAGGATCCATTGTCGGCGCCGGCGCGCTTGTTACTGAGGGTAAAATATTCCCGCCGGCAAGCCTCATCATCGGCAGCCCGGCGCGCGTCGCCCGGCAGCTTGATGCAAGCACCGCCGCCATGCTTAAAGCGTCGGCGGCCCACTATGTCGAAAAGAGCCGCGCCTGCGCCAAGGGCCTGAAGCGTTTGGACTAAAAACCCCTGCCCGCCGGTGGCCCACCAGCCCCGACAGCCAAAAACTGGCGGCCTGAGGCTGGCAGGGCCTGCTCGTTCACCCCGCCATGCCAAGCCATTTGGCAACTGCCGGGCGAATTTGATCCGCCGTTTGCCTGCGCACCGCAATCCGCGACAAAGCCCGCTTTGTGCCGCCGCGCGCCTCTGCCGGCAGATGTTTTTCAGCAAAAGCCATGATCTTGCCCGGCATTGCCGGATCATTCGACCGAGCACCAAGGCCAACGACATAATTCGCGCGCGAGCTAGTCTCTAAAAGACCGTTGATCATGTCCAAATTGGCAACGGCATAATCAAACGCCAGATCAGGATGGCCGCTGGCAATGGCAGAGAGCAACCCCGCCTTTTGCTGCGCCGTCAGCTCGTCGCTTTTGAGCAGGTCGAGCCCGCGTTGCGCCAGAGCGGCGTTGCGCGCAAAGCCCAGCAAGCGAATATATTCATTGCGGACAACCGGGTTGGTTGTTGCGCGGGTAAGCGCCAGCAGCGCGTCCCACTCCGCCGGTGTCGCGTTAATCGCGTAGGTGCCGAGAATTGCGTTGCGGATGGTGGGGGGAATAGCCGATTCGTCTTTCGCCAGCGCCGCTACATATTGCCGGGCAAGCGCCAGCGTATCAGCATCGCCATTACCGCCGAGCAATCCGAGCAATGTTTCACGCAGGCTTGTTACCAGCGGGGCCTCGTTTGGAGCAGCTGTAAGGCCAATCTGCCGCAGCACCGGCGCCAACCGCTCCACCGCGCGGGCGCGCAATGGCGCCTCCATCGGCGTGCCCAGATAAAGCCCGGTCATTGCGCCAAAATCACCCGCCAGGGTTTGCCACTCAAGCGGGCTTGCGCCCTCGCCCACGGCAGAAGCGACATCAAAATAGCGGGCCATGTCCTGATCCCCGCTCACCGCGAGCGCATAATCATCCCCCAGCGTGCCAAGCCGGTCAGCCAGGCCGAGTTTGGCATAATCGCGCACAAGAGCTGCATGCGTTGCATCATCGTAGCGAACACGGGCATAGCTGCCCTTGTCGTGGTTCAGCACCAGCGTGCCGCAGCCATCCACGCTAACCTTGCTGGCCGCGCTGCCCGCCACAATCGTGCGCGCAACCGGCGAACCAACGACCCCCAGCGTCATTGGTACATGCCAGCTCTGCGGCTTTTTGGAGATGGCATCCAGCCCGAAACGCCCCTGTTGCAGCATAACATCTGTTTTACCGTCAACGCAGCGCGCCGACACAAGCGAGACCAGCGGAACACCGCCTTGCAGTGTGAAATCATGCGCAACATCTGCCACGGGCTTGCCAGCTGCTGCGGCCAACTCTGCCCAAAGCTGCTCTGTTACTGTGTTTTTATATTTATATTTTGCCATATAACGACGAATTCCGTCGCGAAACACATCTGCTCCAAGCGTTGATTCGAGCATACGGATAACCGCTTCGCCCTTCATATAGGTAATGCCGTCAAACGCATCGCCAAGCTGGTCAACTGTGGTTACGTGGCGAATAACAGGGTGAGTCGCAGCCGTTGCGTCGATACCCATCGCAGCCTCGCGCCCACCGGCAACCGTTGCCTCGGCCTCAAACCATTGCGGGTTGAGATCGTTTGACGCCTTGCCCTCGTGCCAGGATGCAAAGCCTTCGTTCAGCCAAATATCGTCCCACCAGTCCATGGTGACAAGATCGCCAAACCACTGGTGCGCCATTTCGTGCGCCACGGTACGAAAAATGTCCTGTCGTGCGGCCTGGCCGTCACGCTTTTCATCAAAAAGCACGCGCGGCTCGAAATAAAAGATCGCACCCCAGTTTTCCATCGCGCCAAAAAACTGGCTCGACCCCGGCCCGGCGATCATATCAAGCTTGGGTAGCGGATAGGGCTGGCCGAAATAGTCATTATAATAGCTGAGCAAACGCTTGGCCTGCGCTAGTGCATAATCCCCCTGATCAGCAACGCCGCGGCGCGTGATGATGCCAATTTCGGTCTTGCCGGCCATAACGGTTTTGCGCTCAACATCGCCCATACCAAGAAACAGCAGATAGCTCGACATAATCGGCGTTTCGGCAAAGCTATAGAGCAAGCGACCGTCTTTCATCACCGTACTGGTGCCGGGCATGTTCGAAAAAGCGGTTTGCCCTTTTGGCGCAACCGCGCTCAGCTTGAAGCGCGCTTTGAAGCTTGGCTCGTCGAACATCGGCGCAAAACGGCGAGCGTCGGGCGCCTCAAACTGCGTGACGAGCATGCGCGCGGCGCTGCCATCGGGATTTTTATAATCAATAGCAAACATTCCAGCGGCGGTATCGTGGATCAGCCCCTTCCACTTGAAGCTCAGCTTGTGTGCGCCGGCTTTTGCCGCAACGGGCAGGCGCAGCGTCAGGCGCTGGTTCGCGTCGTCAAGCGAAAAGGCCACCTTGCGGCCGTCCACCATGGCGCTGGTAATGGTGAGTTCGGTTGCGTTAAGCACAATCGACCGGGTGGCTTTGGCGATTTTTACGGTAATCACCTCTTGCCCGACAAAGGTTTTAGCACCGGCGTTTGGATCTACCTGAATGTCGTAGCGCAGCGGCAAAACGTTTTTTGACAATTGGCCAACCGCTGCCCCTGCAGGGTCGGCAGAAACAGCCGCAAACAGGGCAATGGCGACGGCAGGCGTATTCTTCATGCTTAACTCCGAAACAATATTTAGCGCAGCACCCTAAGCAATTCCGGCATGTTTGCAATTGCATGAAGCGCCACCAATCTGCGTGCTGGACAGCGCGTTAAGTTGCGTTAAAAAACCAATTATGAGCACGCTGCCCCTGTTTGATCGCCTGCGCCTGCCCGTAATCGGGTCGCCGCTGTTTATCATTTCCGGCCCGGAACTTGTCATCGCCCAGTGTAAGGCTGGCATTGTCGGGTCATTTCCGGCGTTGAACGCCCGCCCGCAGGGCTTGCTTGACGAGTGGCTGCACCGCATCACCGAAGAGTTGGCGGCGTGGAACCGCGACCACCCCGACAAGCCAGCCGCGCCCTTTGCCGTCAACCAGATCGTTCACCGCTCCAATGACCGGCTTGAGGCAGACCTTGCGACCTGCGCGAAATGGCAGGTGCCCATCGTCATCACCTCGCTTGGCGCGCGTGAAGACCTGAACACCGCGGTACATGGCTGGGGTGGCATTACGCTGCACGATGTGATCGACGATAAATTTGCGCGCAAAGCGATTGAAAAAGGCGCCGACGGTCTGATCGCGGTTGCAGCGGGTGCAGGCGGCCATGCCGGGCGCCTGTCGCCTTTTGCGCTCATTCAGGAAATTCGCCAGTGGTTTGACGGCCCTCTCGCCCTGTCCGGTTCTATCGCTAATGGTGGTGCAGTGCTGGCGGCGCAGGCCATGGGTGCCGATTTCGCCTATATCGGCTCCGCCTTCATCGCCACCAACGAGGCAAATGCGGTTGCCCCCTACAAGCAATCCATTGTCGACAGCCATGCCGCAGACATTGTTTATTCCAACCTGTTTACAGGTGTCCATGGCAACTATCTGCGCAGCTCCATCGAGGCGGCAGGGCTGGACCCGGATCATCTGCCCGAAGGCGATTTGAAAACCATGAACTTTGGCACTACCAACGCCGCCCCGGCCAAGGCCTGGCGCGATATTTGGGGCTCAGGCCAGGGGATTGGCGCGGTTCACTCGGTACAGCCTGTGGCGGCGCTGGTCGAACAGCTTGAGCAGGAATATCAGGCCGCGCTCGACCGGGTGAACACGCTAAACCGCAAATAGGCGGCCAGTAATCCAAATCTAAAGTGCGCGCCGGCCAGCCGGTTAAAAAGCGATTTGCAACCGCTCAAGCATGGAGCGTGCCGGGCTATTTGCCGGTTGTGCGGCGGTTTGCGTTGCATCGAGCCGGGCGGTGCGGCGGTATAGCTCAACGCTGTTGAGGATGAGCGCTTTGGCCTGTGGTGGCATCGAGCCCAAAATGTCCGCCTCGGTTGCAGGCGGTGTGCCCAGCCTGCGCGAGGGATCAAGCGCGTCTCGCGGGGCCATTTCCCCTGCATCGACTGCGCGCTGCGTCAACAGCCAGGCGATGATGTGCATCAGCCGGGTTGTTACTTTCAGTGATTCGCACGAGAAGGACACACGCTCCATCGGGCCTAGCGCCATGCGCTCTTGCCTGCCGCATTCATCAAAATAGGTCCGTGCCTCATCAGCCAGCACCATTGCCTCGACATATAACGAATCGAGCAGGCGCCGCCGCACACGGGCCGAAATTACGCTGTTTCCCATATGCAGAACCTGCCAGAAACCGTGCCGGGGTGGAACCTTTCTGCTCGCAAAATTTGCCCGCTTCATCGTCCCAAAGCGGAGCGGCGAGGCTGAAAAATTATGCGATAATGTCTGGAATCAAATAATCTTCCAAAATGGCGATTTCGTCCCGCAGCCGCAGCTTGCGTTTTTTCAGCCGCGCGACCTGAAGCTGGTCGGAAACATTTTGGCCAAGCAGCGCGTCTATCGCCGAATCGAGGTCTCGGTGCTCAATTCGCAACAGCTCCAGCCGCTTGGCGATCAAGCGCTCGTCCATGCACCCTCCATGACGTTGACCACCGCTATAGCAAATGGATGAGCCCCCGCTAAGGCGAAAACAAGTCAGCCCGCAAAAGACCCCATTCTGGCGCGAAAATGGGCCAAAGGGCCGCGACAAGCGGGCGCAGTTATGGTTTGTTAATACTCCATCCAGCACCATCGGGTGGCCAATAACAAAGGAGGCTCCGTACCATGCACAGCGCCCATCTTTCGGCCCTTGAAGCAAAACACGCCCTGTTGGACCTGCGGATCACCACCGAATCTCGACGCCCCCTGCCTGATAACAAAGCGTTGACCGAGATGAAAAAGCTCAAGCTGCGGATTAAGGAAGAGTTGGCCGCTTTCTGATTATTGTTGCAGGCGGCACGGCGGCTCGATCGAGCTTAAAGACGAGCGATCACACCAGATGAACGCTCAACGTATTCCAAGAACGGGGTGAGCATATTTCGTTTTGCGCACCTCGCTGCTGATGGGTTTGCGCGCGCCCAATGGATCGATTTCGGTGTCAAAGGCAATGCCAACGCGCCCGGCCACATTCCAGGCAACCTTGCCGCTAACCGGGCCGACTCCGCGCACCTCAATCTCAACCGCGGTGCCAAGCGGAAGCGGCGAGGATGTCTCAGCCATCAACCCGCCAGCAGACAAGTTGCGCACCCGTACCTGTTCAACGCGCACCGAATTCGCCACGCGCAGTTCCGCGACCAAAAACAGGCTGTCTCTCGCCTCTTGCCGCTGGCTCGAATCCTCAACCAGAGGCTGTGTATCGGAATGAAAAACTGGGCGGTCCATTTGTCGGCTCAACAATGCGTTTAACGGGCTTGTGTTAGAGCACGAAATCTTCTCCAAAGCCTTAAGATCAGGCTAATCTTCGCGCGAAACCTTCTCGTGGCGCTCATGGCGTTCCTGCGCTTCGATCGTCATTGTCGCGATTGGGCGCGCCTCCAGCCTTGCCAGCGAAATTGGCTCGCCCGTTACCTCGCAATAGCCATATTCGCCTTCATCGATCCGCCGCATTGCCGCGTCGATTTTGGAAATCAGCTTGCGTTGCCTGTCGCGCGTGCGCAGCTCAATGGACCAATCGGTTTCACTTGAGGCACGGTCTGTCAGATCCGCCTCGCGCAGCGATTCTGACTGGAGGTGCGACAATGTGTCTTGCGCCTCCAGCAAGATCGCTTCCTTCCACTGCAACAATTTCGCGCGGAAATAAGCCTGTTGCCTGGGGTTCATAAATGGTTCGGACGGATCCGGGCGATAGCCATCGTCCTGCGCGCCTGCGCGCTCCCCGCCAGATTTGTCAGCATCGTCCACTGGTTTCAACACCGTTGCCATCCCTAATACCCTCCCGCTCGCCGAAGTTGGCAGGTTGAGTGCTCTTTGAACCGGCTAGAGCGGGCCTATAGCCATCACGCGGCGCCACGACAAGCAACCACGCATATCACCAGATATTTCGTCCTAATGGTAAACGGGCGGCACAGGCCGGGCATAACATGCCTTTCGGCACCGGGCCTGCTGCGGGCAGCCGATGGGCTCAACACCACTCGCCGCCAAAACCAGCATGGAGGATAGTAAAATCCTTTGCCAGATGCGCCAACACGCGGTGGCGACACACCAAGAACAGGCAAAAATAATTAACATCCATATTTGTATCATGTTGGCACATTGAACCGGGCAGCGACTGACTCCTGACCGAATTGCCTCATCCTGAAACGCTAATTTTGGTTAACGGTGTTGCGCTTAAGCTATTGTTTTGCACTTTGGTGGCAGATCGGCGTTGCACTGCCGGTGAGAAAGCCGGTGGTGCGCCAAGGCCCGTGATAGAGAGAGAAACACCATGTCTGTGCGGACTGCCCTTGCAAAATTATGCGCCTGCACCTGTGGCGGCGCGCTGGTCGGCGGTGGCGCTGTACACATGACCGAATCGGCCAAGCCGCGTCATGCCTATGTCGCCAAGCACAAACGCCAGGTGGTTCGCCAGACGGCCAGCAGCGGGGCAGCCCGGCGGGTAGCGCGGGTACGCAAAGTCGTTACCAAAACGCAAACTGCCTGCGCGCCAACAGTCGTAACGGTTGCCAGCCAGCCCGTTCCGCTGCCCCCGGCGCTGCTTTCGTCGAGTGGCTCCTTCCCCATTACCGGTGGAGACGGGGGTGGCCCCTTGGTCATTGGTGGCAGCGGCGGGTTTGGCGGGTTTGGCGGCGGATTTTTCGCAGGCGGATTTTTTGGCGGCGGCGGCAGCGGCGGTGGCAGTGTGGTTGTGTCGTCCACCTCAAGCACCAGTGGCGGGTCAAGCAGCACCAGTGGCGGGTCAACCTCAAGCTCTACCGGCGGTGTCAGCAGCACATCGGCCAGCGGCGGATCATCGAGCAGTTCGAGCGGCAATATTTCCTCAGCCAGCGGAGGCAGCAGCGGCGATGTGTCGTCCTCGTCGAGCGGCAACGTGTCATCTTCGTCCTCGTCAAGCGGCAACGTGTCGTCTTCGGCATCGTCGAGCGGTGACGTTTCATCCTCAGCATCGTCGAGCGGCGATGTAACCTCCTCAGCGTCCTCCAGCGGCAGTTTCAGCACGAGCACAAGCACCGGGGGCTTCAGCACCAGCAGCAGCACCAGTACCAGTACGAGCAGCGGTGCCACCAGTTCGAGCACCAGCAGCAGCACGAGCAGCGGCGCAACAGGCTCCACCGGGGGAGACCCGGCACCGGTGCCGGCACCGCCAATGGTGCTCTTATTTGGCGCCGCCGCTGCCGCGCTTGTCGGGCGCAAGCGGCTGGCAAAGCGGGCCGCCGCCACGGGCTGATTTTCAGGATAATCCAAATCCCTGTACAGGCAGCGTGCGCCGATAATTGGCAGGCGCGCGCGCTGCTTTAGGCTCAACGGTGCTTGCACCGCGCGCGCAGGCTCGCCATAGCCGCAACCATGCATGATATCCGCTTCATCCGTGAACAGCCCGATGCTTTTGACGCAGGGCTTGCGCGCCGCGGCCTTGCCCCGCAGGCTCAAACGCTCATCGCGCTGGACGAGCGCCGCCGAGCGCTGACAACCGAATTGCAGGCTGCGCAGGCGCGCCGCAACGAAGCTTCCAAGGCAATTGGCGCTGCAAAAGCGGCGAAGAACGAAGGCATAGCAGCAACGCTGATGGCCGAGGTCGCCGCGCTGAAAGAGCGGATGCCGGCACTCGACACCGAGGAAAAGGCGCTGGGCGATCAACTCCATACCGCGCTGGCGACACTTCCCAATTTACCGATGGACGATGTGCCACAGGGCGCCGATGAAGACGATAATCTGTTGGTGCACGAACGCGGAACGCGGCCAAGCTTTGCCTTTACTCCGCGTGAGCATGACGTGTTCGGCCCGGCGCTGGGGCTGGATTTTGAAACAGGCGCGCTGCTTGCGGGCGCCCGCTTCACGCTGGTGCGCGGGGCCGCCGCACGGCTAAGCCGGGCGCTGGGTCAATTCGGGCTGGATGTCCTCACCCGGCACCATGGCTATGAGGAGGTTGTCCCCCCGCTCATGGTGCGCGACGAGACAATGTTCGGCACAGGACAATTGCCAAAATTTGCCGAAGACCTGTTCCGCACCACCGATGGCCGCTGGCTAATCCCCACAGCAGAAGTCAGTCTTACCAACATTGTACGTGAAAAGATTATCAGCGACTGCGAGCTTCCCTTGCGCTTTACCGCCCTCACGCCCTGCTTTCGTTCGGAAGCGGGCGCGGCCGGGCGCGACACGCGCGGGTTCATCCGCCAGCATCAATTTGAAAAGGCCGAAATGGTCTCCATCGTCCGGCCCGAAGATTCGGAAGCCGAGCATGAACGGATGACAGCGTGCGCGGAGGATGTGCTCAACCGGCTTGGCTTGGCCTATCGGCGGATGAAGCTTTGCACCGGGGACATGGGCTTCACCGCTGCGCGCACCTATGATCTGGAGGTATGGCTGCCCGGCCAGGGGCGCTACCGTGAAATTTCGAGCTGCTCGACTTGCGCAGACTTTCAGGCCCGGCGCATGGCTGCGCGCTATCGCCCTGAGGGGGACGGTGTGGGGAATGACAAGGGCACGCGTTTTGTGCACACGCTCAACGGCTCCGGGCTTGTAGTTGGGCGAATGCTGGTGGCGGTGCTTGAAAATTATCAGCACGAAGATGGCAGCGTCGCTATTCCCGAAGCGCTGCAACCCTATCTTGGCGGGCTGAACCGGCTGGAGCCGGCCTGATGCGCATCCTGCTTACCAATGATGATGGCTATCACGCGCCTGGGCTAAAGGTGCTGGAGGAAATTGCCGCCACGCTTTCTGACGACATTTGGGTTGTTGCCCCGGCGGAGGAACAGTCTGGCGCGGGCCATTCGCTCACCCTTACCCGGCCCATTCGCGTGCGCCGCCATGGCGACCGGCGCTTTGCGGTTGCTGGCACACCAACGGATGCGGTGATGATGGCGCTTGCCAAAATCATGGTCGACCACAAGCCAGACCTCATCCTTTCAGGTGTAAACCGGGGGGCCAATCTGGCGGAAGATGTTACCTATTCCGGCACAGTATCGGCGGCGATGGAGGGTGCGCTGGCTGGCGTGCGTTCCATCGCGCTCAGCCAGGTTTATGCGCGCGAGGGGTTGGGCGATGTTGTGCCCTTTGGCGCCGCGCGCGAATGGGGCGAGCGCGTACTGCGCCCGCTGCTTGCGGCACCGCTTGCCCCGCGCACGCTGGTCAACATCAACTTTCCCGCGCTCGCGCCAGCGGATGTGCGCGGCGTTCGCGTGGTGGCTCAGGGCCTGCGCGATTATGGCCGGCTAAACATCATCACCAACCGCGACCCGCGCGGCTATGAATATTACTGGTTCGCACTCGGTGCCGCGATTGAAACTCCGGCGCATTCAACCGACCTTGAAGCGGTGGCGGATGGCTATGTAGCGGTCACGCCCCTGCATTTGGACCTGACGCACCGCGGATCGATCGATATGCTGGCGGCGGCCTATCGCTGATTGTGGAACAGCCGGGGGATTATGAAGAAAATGCCGACCGATGCGTTGCTCAGCCGTGCGTTGCTCGTGGCGCTGCTTGCCCCCATGGCTGGCTGTATCCCGCCCGGCTATGGCGCTCAGGACTACCGGGTGCCATCTCAACTCCCCCCAGCCGATGATGCCCCGCCTATCATCCCTGGCCCAACAGATATTCTGCCTCATCCCCAGCCATGGGAGGCGCGCCCGGTCGTTGCCGATGCGCGCGATGTTGCACTGGGCGAATATATCGTGCAGCCCGGCGACACTTTACGCGGGGTTGCGCGCATTACGGGCGCCGGCTCCGAGGCGATTGCGCGGGCCAATGGGGTTGCCCCACCCTTCGTCATCCGCGCGGGCCAAAGGCTGGTCATCCCGGCAGGGCGCTATCACCTTGTCAAATCCGGCGAGACGGGCATTGCCATTGCACGGGCTTATGGCGTTGAATGGGCGCGCATTGTTGCCGACAATGCACTGAGCGAGCCCTATATTTTGCGGGTGGGCCAGCGGATATCCATTCCCCGTGCAGCGCCGCCCACACGCGCTGAGCGCGCTGCTGCTTTTCACCTCGACATCGACGATATTGTCACCGGCAGCCAGCCGGCCATTGCGGAAAAGGCTGTACCCACCAAAGCATCCCCCTCGCCCAACCGCATCTTGCCCCCCGGCGCAGCAATTGCCGAGCCTGCGCGGCTGACAGGCGCCTTCCAATGGCCCGTTGCAGGCGCGGTGGTGACAAGATTTGGCGCAGCAGGCGCAGGGCAGCGCAACAACGGCATCAAAATAGCCGTACCACTCAAAACCCCGGTTCTTGCAGCAGCAGACGGCGTCGTCGCCTATACAGGCGCCGATGTGGCGGGGCTTGGCGGGCTTGTCATCCTCAAACATGGCAGTAGCTGGACCAGCGTTTATGGCCATAACCAACAAATTTTGGTGCAGCGCGGGCAATCGGTAAAGCGCGGTCAGGCGATTGCTTTGTCGGGCGACACCGGCTTTGCCGATCGGCCAGAGCTCCACTTTGAGCTGCGCAAAGGGCGTACACCGGTGGACCCGGTACCCGAATTGCCGAAAAGATAGCCGCAACGCAGCGATTGCGCGCGGGCAGCAAGATACTCTAAGCGCGGCAGCATTATGGCTGAATTTTCTTCCAATCTGCTGCGCCTGCTTTCCGGCCGGGGCTATATCCACCAATTGACAGATGGCGCCGCGCTCGATGCGCTTGCCACAAAACAGGTAGTGCCCGGCTATATCGGCTTTGATGCGACCGCGCCTTCGCTCCATGTCGGCAGTCTGGTGCAAATCATGATGCTCCGGCGAATGCAGCAGACCGGCCACAAACCCATTGTGCTCATGGGCGGCGGCACCACCAAGGTGGGTGATCCATCGGGCAAGGATGAAAGCCGCAAGCTGCTCGACGATGCAGCGATTGCGGGTAATATCACCTCGATAAAAACCGTGTTTGAGCGCTTCCTCACCTTTGGCGACGGGCCAGCGGATGCGGTTATGGTCAACAATGCCGACTGGCTGGACAGCATTTCCTACATCCCCTTTCTGCGCGACATCGGCCGGCACTTCACCATCAACCGGATGCTGGCGTTCGATTCGGTAAAGCTGCGGCTTGAGCGGGAGCAGCCACTGACTTTTCTTGAATTTAACTACATGATTTTGCAGGCTTATGATTTTATGGAACTGGCCCGGCGCACGGGGTGCCGGTTGCAGCTTGGCGGGTCGGACCAATGGGGCAATATCGTCAACGGCATTGAGCTTGCCCGGCGGGTGGACGGGACCGAGGTTTTTGGCCTCACCACGCCGCTCATCACAACAGCAGACGGCGCGAAAATGGGCAAAACAGCAGCCGGCGCTGTTTGGCTGAACGAAAATCAGCTATCTTCCTATGATTACTGGCAATTTTGGCGCAACACAGACGACCGGGACGTTGGCCGTTTTCTGCGGTTGTTCACCGATATGCCGCTGGACGAAATCTCCCGGCTGGAGGCGTTGCAAGGCGCCGAAATCAACGCCGCCAAGATTGAGCTTGCCAACGCTGCCACAGCAATGTGCCGGGGCGAACCTGCCGCCGCCGCCGCCGCCGAGACCGCGCGCCGCACATTTGAAGAGGGCGCAAGCGGTGGAGCGCTGCCCGTGCACCATGTGGCTGGTGGCAGTATCGCTCTGGTCGATGCTCTTGTTGCGCTGGGCTTTGCCACGTCAAAAGGCGAGGCGCGCAGGCTCATCAAAGGTGGCGGCGCCCGCATCGATGGAGAAAGGATCGGTGACGAGGCGCATATTGTTCCAGTTGGCACCACGCCTGTTCGCCTGTCCGCCGGGAAAAAAAACCATGGCCTGCTTGCTGCTGGCGATTGATATATTGTTTCAAATTTCGCTTTTTGTGTGCAATAAGCGTTTCGTTAACTTCGTTGGTTGCCATAATTTTCATTTGCCTGGCGCAGGGTGCATAGCCCCACCCACAGGGAATTGAGCGCACGTGGCACATAAATTGAGCACCGCCGTTCGCGAGGCGCGACGCACCGAGCGCGATGAGGTACATTTTCGTACCTGGATAAGTTCAGACGCTTTTCGGCGCGCGGCGGCCCTGGTGGTCGATGTGTCGTGCCTGGGGTTTATGGCCCGCTGCGATGCGGCGTTCGAGCCGGGCGATACCATCACCATCGGCCTGCCTACACTTGGCCCGATAAGCGCGCGCATCATCTGGGCGCTTGGCGGCCGGGTGGGGTGCGAATTTGCCGCGCCCTTGTCACCGCAAGATTATACCACCCAGCTAGGGGCGATGCGCAGTCAGGGCCATTGAGCTGCCCCTTGACCTAACCCGAACGCAAGAGCGCGACCCCGGCGTCGCGCTCGAACAGATAAAGCGCCACCCGTGCCGCCTGCCCTCGCGCGCCCTCCAGCCCGCCATCGCGGTCGATGAGCAGCCGTGCATCGGCGTTGGCGGCAGGCAGCAAACGGCCCAGCATGTCGGGCGTTGCCAGGCGGAACTGCGCCTCGCCCGATTGGCGCGTGCCAAGCAGCTCACCCCCGCCACGCAGGCGCAAATCCTCCTCGGCAATGCGAAAACCGTCATTTGTTTCGCGCAACAAGGCCAGCCGCGCGCGCGCCGTTTCGCTCAGCGGGCCGCCGCGTAGCAACAAGCAGTTGGAGGCCCCGCTCCCCCGCCCCACGCGCCCGCGCAGCTGGTGCAACTGGGCAAGGCCAAAACGGTCTGCTGCCTCTATAACGATGAGCGTTGCGTTGGGCACATCGACGCCCACCTCAATCACCGTGGTCGCCACCAGCACACCGAGCGCCCCGGCGGCAAAGGCTGCCATGACAGCGTCTTTTTCCAGCGGTTTCATCTGCCCGTGCACCAGCCCCACACGCTCGCCAAAGCGCGCCTTTAGTGTAGCGGCGCGGGCTTGCGCCGCTGCCAGATCGCTCTTTTCGCTTTCCTCAACAAGCGGGCACACCCAATAGGCCTGCCCGCCGCTGGCCAGATGCCGGCCAAGCGCCTCAACCACATCGGGCAAACGCTCCTCTGCAACAACGCGGGTTTCAATTGGCTGGCGACCGGGGGGCATTTCGTCCAGCCGGCTCACATCCATTTCACCGTACAGTGCAAGTGTCAGCGTGCGCGGAATGGGGGTTGCGGTCATCGCCAGCACATGCGGCGGCTTTTGCCCCTTGGCGGTCAGCAACAGGCGCTGGGCAACGCCAAAACGGTGCTGCTCATCCACCACCACGAGCCCAAGGTCGCGGTAGCTGACGCCTTCTTGAAAAATCGCATGGGTACCAATCAATATGTCGATTGATCCGTCCGCCAGTCCCATCAACGTTGCCTCGCGCGCACGGCCCTTGTCGCGCCCGGTTAACACCGCGATGTTGATGGGCAGGCCACTCAACAACTGGCGCAAGCTGTTAAAATGCTGGCGGGCAAGAATTTCGGTCGGCGCAAGAAAGGCGCCTTGCGCGCCTGCCTCTACCGCAATCAACAGCGCCATGGCGGCCACCAGCGTTTTGCCAGAGCCAACATCCCCCTGTAGCAGCCGGAGCATCGGCTGGCTCTGGCGCAGATCATCCTCAATTTCGCGAATCGTGCGCGCCTGAGCGCCAGTGGGCGCATAGGGCAGCCGGAGCATGGCGCGCAGCCTCTCATCGCCGAGAAGCGCCCGCCCCCTTCGCGCGCGGGTCGAGGCCCGCACCAGCATCAGCGCAAGCTGGCTGGCGAACATCTCGTCATAGGCAAGGCGTTCGCGCGCGGGTTCATCGGCTGGGTCAGCATGAACACGCAGCAGCGCCTCGCGCCAGCACGGCCAGCCATGTTTGGCGAGCAGGCCCGGCTCAATCCACTCGGCAAGATCAGGCGCGCGCGCCATGGCCATCGCCGCGAGCTGGCCCATCCGGCGCGATGTCAGCCCTTGCGACAGCGGGTAAATCGCCTCTCGCCCGCCCAGCTCTTCCGCCTCTTCCAGCGGCACGGCATAGTCAGGGTGCACGATTTGCAATTCCTGGCCATATTGCTCCAGCCGCCCCGAAACGCGCCGCGCCTCACCCAGTGGAAAGAGCTTTCTCACCCAGCCGCCATTGCCGCCAAAATAGACAAGGCTCACCTGGTTTCCCACGCTATCTACCGCCTGGGCCCGCGTTGGCCCGCGCCTGCCTGCGCTGCTGCGATAAGAAACTGCCGTAAGCGTAATGGCAATGGTGCGCCCGGCATCTGCTGCATCAAGCGTATCGCGCGGCACCCGGTCAACCCAACCAACGGGCAAATGGAATGCGACATCGACAACGCGCGCCAGCCCAAGCCGGTCGAGCGGCCGGGCAAGCGCGGGGCCAACGCCTTTCAACACCGTTACTTCGGCGAACAATGGATTGAGGATTTCGGGTCTCATGGCTATCTGTACCCTCATACCCCCAGCCGACGGATGCTCCAAGCGCCCGCCGGCCAATTGTCGTTGGAACGAAAATGAACCGCGAAACCCGTCTGAAACGCCTGCGCTTTCGTAGCTGGCACCGCGGCACCAAAGAGGCCGACCTGCTGATCGGCGGCTTTTTCGATGTTTATGGCGATAGCTGGAGCGATGACGACATGGCGTTGTTTGAGGCGCTGCTGGAAGAGCAGGATGTTGACATCATGGCCTGGGCCATGGGCACCCAGCCAACGCCACCACACTATGCCGGGCCAATTCTCGCAGCGTTAAAAGCGCTGAACTATATTCCTGTTGCTGAATAGACCAACCCACTCATGCCTGAACTAACGACCATATTATCTGCACAAACCCCGCTCACCCTGTCGGGCGTCGCGGCCGGATTTTTGCCCTGGCTGCTCGCCGATCTTGCTCGCGCAGCGCCTGCCCGCGCGGTGTTCATCGCCGCAGATGATGCGGAAATGCGCGCAATCGCTGCAACCGCGGGATATTTTGCGCCAGAGCTGGACATCATCGCCTATCCCGCCTGGGATTGCCTGCCCTATGACCGCGCCTCGCCCACATTGCGGATCATGGCGGAGCGGGTGGCGGCGCTCCACCGGCTGCAACAGCCAACCGACCGGCCACAACTTTTTGTCACCACCGCCAATGCCGCTGCCCAGCGCACGCTCACCCCGTTTCGCATTCGTCAGCTTGTCGCCACGCTGAAACCGGGCGCGAGAATGGGGCGCGATGCGCTTGCCGCCCTGCTCCAGGCCAATGGCTATGTCCGAACCGAAACGGTGACCGATTCGGGCGAGTTTGCGGTGCGTGGCGGGCTTGTCGATCTGTTCCCCAGCGGCGAGGAACATGGCCTGCGGCTCGACTTTTTTGGTGACGAGATTGAAAGCGTGCGCAGCTTTAACCCCGCTGATCAGCGCACGACCGGGCGACTGGAGGGTTTTACGCTGCTGCCAGCTTCCGAAGCGCTGCTCGATGAGGGCAGCGTCAAGCGGTTCCGCAGCCGATATCGCGAGCAATTTGGCGCAAGCGCCACGGGTGATCCGCTCTATCAGGCGATATCGGAAGGGCGGCGCCTGGCCGGCATGGAGCATTGGCTGGCACTGTTTGAGGAAAAGCTCGGCACCCTGTTTGATCATCTGGGCGATGGCGCGATCATCGTGCGCGACTCTGGCGCTGCTGCGGCCGCCGAGCAGCGGTTTGACGCGATTGCCGATTATCACGCCAACCGCGTGCGCGCGCAATCGGCCGATCCGGGCAGCTACCGCCCGCTTGCGCCCGACCTGCTTTATCTTTCCGCCAGCGAATGGGCAGCACGCCTTGCCGCCGCGCGCGCCCATCTGGCAAGCAATTTTCGCGAACCAGCCAGCCCCACCGTGCTCGATTTTGCGGTGGAAAGCGGGCGCGATTTTGCCCCTGAACGGGCAAGCGGCACCAATATTTATGAAGCCGTGGTCGAGCATCTTGCCAATCTGCGCAAAGCCGGCGCCAAGGTTGTGCTTGCCAGCTATTCCGCCGGCGCGCGCGAACGATTGAGCGGGCTGCTCACCGACCACGGCCTTGCCAGCGCCAAACATGCAGCAAACTGGCAAGAAGCGCTGGGCATTGCCGACAAGCATGTCGCGATGATCGTGCTGCCGCTTGATCACGGCTTCACCACCCCCGGCGTTGCGGTGTTGACCGAGCAGGACATGCTGGGTGACCGGCTGGTGCGCCGCGCGCGCCGCCGCAAATCGACCGACGCGTTTCTGGCGGAACTGGCCAGCCTTACCCCTGGTGACCTTGTCGTTCATGTCGACCATGGCATTGGTCGCTATGTTGGCCTCACCTCCATTCCGGTGGGTGCCTCCCCGCATGATTGCGTGGCGCTGGAATATGCCGGCGGCGACAAGCTTTATGTGCCTGTTGAGAATATCGATGTCCTGTCGCGCTATGGCAGCGACGAGGGCGGCGCACTTGACCGGCTGGGCGGCGAGGCATGGCAGCGCCGCAAAAGCCGGATGAAAGAGCGCATCCGCGAAATTGCGGGTGATCTCATCGCCATCGCTGCCGAGCGCGCGCTGCGCAGCGCCGATGTGGCAGAGGTAGACAGCAGCGGCTACCCCAGCTTTGTCGACCGCTTTCCCTATGAAGAAACCGACGATCAGGACCGCGCAATTGGCGAGGTGCTTGATGATCTTGCCGCTGGCAAACCCATGGACCGGCTGGTGGTGGGCGATGTTGGCTTTGGTAAAACAGAAGTTGCCCTGCGCGGCGCCTTTGTCGCGGCGATGGCGGGAATGCAGGTGGCGGTGGTGTGCCCAACCACGCTGCTCGCGCGGCAACACTTCACCAATTTCAAGGCGCGGTTTGAAGGGTTTCCCATTAACATCGGCCGCCTTTCCCGCCTCGTTACCGCAGCCGAGGCAAAAACCACGCGCGAAGGGCTGGCCGATGGCACCATCGATGTGGTGGTGGGCACCCATGCAATTTTGGCTAAATCGGTTGAGTTCAAACGGCTTGGCCTGGTGGTGGTTGACGAAGAGCAGCGCTTTGGCGTTACCCACAAGGAGCGGCTAAAGGCGCTCAAATCCGACGTGCATGTATTGACGCTGACGGCAACGCCCATCCCGCGCACGCTGCAAATGGCAATGTCGGGGTTGCGCGAACTGTCCGTCATCCAAACGCCGCCGGTCGACCGGCTGGCGGTGCGTACCTATGTGATGCCATGGGACCCCGTGGTGCTGCGCGAGGCGTTGCTTCGCGAACATTACCGCGGCGGGCAGAGTTTTTTTGTCACCCCCCGCATCGCCGATCTGCCAGATATCGAAGAGTTTTTGACCAAAGAGGTGCCCGAAATCCGCTATGTCGTGGCGCATGGGCAAATGGCACCAACCGAGGTGGAAGAGCGGATGAGCGCCTTTTACGACAAAAAGTTTGAGGTGCTTGTTTCTACTACCATTGTCGAAAGCGGGCTGGATATTCCCAGCGCCAACACGATGATCATCCACCGGGCCGACCGGTTTGGCCTGGCCCAGCTTTATCAGCTTCGTGGCCGGGTGGGCCGGGCCAAGACCCGTGCCTATGCCTATCTCACCACCCCTGCTGACCGGGTGATGACCGAAACTGCCGAAAAGCGGCTGAAAATATTGTCCGATCTGGAAAATCTCGGCGCCGGGTTCCAGCTTGCCAGCCATGATCTCGATATTCGCGGCGCGGGCAATTTGCTGGGTGACGAACAATCCGGCCATATTCGCGAGGTGGGCTATGAGCTTTACCAGTCGATGCTCGAAGAGGCGATAATGGACGCCAAGGCTGGCGGATTTGCCCAGCGGCCACGCGATTTCTCGCCCCAGATCACCATCGACGCGCCAATTCTCATCCCCGATGATTATGTGCCCGATCTTGACCTGCGCATGGGGTTGTACCGGCGCCTCAACGACATTGACGAGGCGCAAGGGATCGAAGCCTTTGCCGCTGAGCTGATCGACCGCTTTGGCCCGCTGCCAGACGCAACCGAAAACCTTATCCGCCTGATCGAAATCAAGCTCCACGCAAAGCGCGCCTGCATTGCCAAAATCGATGTTGGCCCGCGCGGTGCGCTGGTGTCGTTTCATGATGATAATCCGCCCAATATCGAAGGGCTGCTCGCCTGGGTAGCCCGGCTGAACGGCGTGGCAAAGCTGCGCCCCGACAGCAAACTGGTGCTGAACCGTGTCTGGGCCGACCCCAAGGCCCGGCTGAACGGTGCGCTGCAACTAGCGCGTGGGCTGGCCAAGGCAGCGGGGTAGCGTGTCCTTGCTACCTCGGCGTTGCGCAGGCCAATAGCGCGACCAACTCCGCCTCATCCAGCGCGCCTGCGCACAAAAAGCCTTGATAATATTGGCACCCCTCCTTGGCGAGCAGATCAAGCTGCTCAGGCGTTTCAACGCCTTCTGCGATGACCGACAACCCGAGCGAGCGCGCCATGTCGATCACTCCGCGCACAACAATGCGGTCTCGCGGGGTGCCGGCAATGTCTTGCGCAAGTTTTTTATCGATCTTGAGATAATCGAGCGGCAGCGCCTTTAGATAGGCCAGGCTCGAATAGCCGGTGCCAAAATCATCTATCGCCACGCGGCAACCTGCCCAGCGCAACTGCGCCAGCAGCGCAGCAGCTACGCCAAGATCGTCGATCAGACCACCTTCTGTCACCTCAACACTCAACCGGTTGCGGGCAAAGCCGCTGCTGTCCACCCTGTCGATAAAGATATCGGCAAAGCCGGGGCGGGTAATGTCGGCCGCTGTCAAATTAATGGCCAGGCGCAGCCCACCCAGCACCGCAGGCCAGGCAGCGGCGCGTTCCAGCGCAATCTTCTGAATATGGTCCGACAGGCCGATCACCATGTCGGCACGCTCGGCTGCGGCAAACAAGGCTTCTGCGCCAATGGGGCCAAGCAAGGGGTGCTCCCAGCGCGCCAGCGCCTCCACGCCAACAATTGCGCCCGTGGAAACCGCCACCTGCGGCTGAAACAGCACGCCAATCTGCCCGGCTGCAATCGCCTGGTGCAAATCCACCGCCAGCCGGTCAATCGCGGTTCCGTGTGCGCCCATATCGCGGGAAAAGACAATGCTGCGGCTGTCTGACGCGCGCGCTTCGGCCAGCGCCTCGCTCGTGCGGCGCAAAAGCGTGCCGGTATCATCCTGCGCTTCGGCCACGGCGCAGCCGATGCGGCACCCCAGCACCACCACCGCGCTGTTGGCGACAAAAGGGCGGGCCAGCGCCCCGGCAATACTGCTGGCAATCGCCTCAAACTGCTCAACAGGCGCCTTGGCTACCAGCAAAAATTCCGATCCGCCCATCCGCGCGACAATGCCATCATCGCCAATAAGCTCGCTTGCTGCCTCCTCAATCCGGCGCAGCGCAATTCTCAGCAGGCTATCGCCCGCAACGCGCCCATAAGCGGTGTTGACAATGTCGAACCGGTTGAGCGCAACCAGCGCGGTGTTGAGCGGTTCCGCTGCGGTTTGCGCCAGCCGCGCATCGAGCCACCGCCGCGCGCTGTTCATGTCGCGCGCAGGCCGGTGCGCGCCGCGCGGCCGGGGGGCGGCGTCCTCCGCCGTTGTCAGCCGTTCAACAGCTGCATCAATCGCGCATAAATCAGCCGAAATCCGAACATGGGCAACAAAGCGCCCCTTGCCCGGCACATCATACGCAAAGGCTGTGGCCTGCCCGGTTAGCATCAGCCGGCGGATCGCGGCAAAAGCTGTGCGTCGATCTGCGCTGCCAAGCCCGCCAAGCGCGGGGCGGAGCGACACGCGCTCGCCACAGGACAACAGACTTGCAAGTGCCGGGCTGAGCAACAAGGCGTGTTCGGCCAGGTCATACCGCCAGCCAAGCGGCGCCCGGCTGCCATGATCATGCGCCCAATCCCCCGCCAGCCGGTCGGCATGGCGGGCGGCAAACCGCAGGCTGTGCGCAAATATATGTTCGCTCACCTCCCCCAGCAGAAAATGCGTAGCGCCAGCCTCAAACAGCGCGCTCAGCCCATTGCCATCCCCCTCATCGGCCAGCACGAGCAGTGCCGCGCCACTGCCTGCTACAGCGGCGCCAAGTTCTTTTACCGCGGCAAGCGCTGGCGCATATGCCCCGCGCGCATCGACCACCGCTACCCTGGCTGCACATGCAAGAAACCGCCGCTCAGCCCCCTCTTTCCGGCGCGCGGCAATGGCAACCCAGCCGGCACGCACAACTTTTGCCGCCAGCTCATCGCGCTGGTGAAAAGACAGGATAAAAATCGTCGCGCCATCGCCGCGCGCGGGACCACGGACTGGCTCGTTCACAAAATTGGCCTGCAACACATTTGCCCGGTGTAGCGGGCAAGGCGTGGCTAGCCAATGAGCAAACAGGGTTGTTTGCACATCAACGAACGCCTAGCTCTGTGCCATGACCTGCGCCCCCGCCCTGATCGACAGCCACGGCCGCACAATAAGCTATCTGCGAATCTCGGTGACAGACCGGTGCGATTTGCGGTGCCGCTATTGCATGGCGGAGGAGATGAGCTTCCTGCCAAAGGAGCAGATACTCAGCCTGGAGGAAATCGCGCTCATTGCCGAGCGTTTTATCGCGCGCGGTATCACCAAAATCCGGTTGAGCGGCGGCGAGCCGCTGGTGCGGCGCGATGTTCTGGCGCTGGTGGAACGGCTTGGCCGCCATGTCGGCCACGGGCTTGACGAATTGACAATGACGACCAACGGCACAAGGCTGGCCACCCATGCACAGGCACTGGTGAAGGCGGGTATCCGGCGCATCAATGTGAGCCTCGACAGCCACGACCCTGGGCTGTTCCGCCACATCACTCGCCACGGCGATGTTGGTCAGGTGCTGGGCGGCATCGCTGCCGCCGCCGCCGCCGGGCTGAAGGTGAAGATCAACATGGTTGCGCTGGGCGGGCTGAACGAGCAGGAAATTGCGCCGATGCTCATCTGGTGCGGCGAAAACGGGTACGACCTGTCGCTTATTGAGACAATGCCAATGGGCAGAATCGACGAAGACCGGGCAGACCGTTTTTTGCCGCTGACAAAAGTGTTTGACGATCTGTCTGCGCGTTTTGCCCTGGTGCGTGATGCGCACCGCAGCGGCGGGCCAGCGCGCTATTGGCAAGTCTCGCCCTATGGCACGCGCCTTGGCCTCATCTCCCCGCTCACCGCCAATTTCTGCGATGGGTGCAACCGGGTGCGGCTGACGACGGAGGGCAAACTCTATATGTGCCTTGGCCATGATGATCAGGTCGATCTTAAGCACTTGCTGCGTACACAAGGCATGGGCGCGCTCGATGCTATGCTGGATGAGGCTATGCGCCTGAAACCGGCCGCGCATGATTTCCGCATTGAGCGCGGCGCGGCACCCGCGGTTGCGCGCCACATGAGCGTTACCGGCGGATGAGCAGCTATCTTCGCCGCGCGCTCGTTGCCTCGCCCACGCCGCAAGCGCAGGCGGCAGCAGCGGCAATGCGCGAGCATGACGAATGGGTGAGCGAGCGCGAGGCCGATGTCATCATTGCGCTTGGTGGCGACGGGTTCATGCTGCAAACGCTCCATGCTCAACTTGAAGGGCCGGGTGCGCCGACACCGGTGTTCGGCATGAACCTTGGCACCATTGGTTTTTTGATGAACGAATGGCGGGCAGACGGGCTCGACGCGCGGCTGGCGCACAGCAAATCCTTCAAGGTAACGCCGCTGCGGATGACGGCGCGGACAATAAGCGGCGAAACCCACTCGCTGCCGGCCATCAACGAGGTGTCGCTGCTGCGCGAAACGCGCCAGACCGCCAAGCTTGAAGTAACGCTAAACGACCGAATCGTTATTCCTGAGCTGGCGTGCGACGGGATTTTGGCCGCGACACCTGCCGGCTCCACCGCCTATAATTTTTCGGCGCACGGGCCAATTCTGCCGCTGGGTTCAGCACTGATTGCGCTCACCCCCATCAGCCCATTTCGCCCAAGGCGCCAGCGCGGAGCCATATTGCCAGACAAGGCGCGCATCGGCATTCGCGTGCTGGAACCTGACAAACGCCCGGTAAGCGCAGTCGCCGACCAGCGCGAAATCCGCGACGTGGCCCGCGTCGACATCGCAATCGACCGCACGCGCGAGCTGACCTTGCTGTTTGATCCTGAACATGCGCTCGATGATCGTATAACGATGGAGCAGTTTATCGCTTAAACGGGGTTGCATCCGCACCAAAGCGGTTATAGACGCTCCCCCCACTGGTTCATTCCCTGATAGCTCAGCGGTAGAGCTCTCGACTGTTAATCGAGCGGCCGTTGGTTCGAATCCAACTCAGGGAGCCAGTATTTTTCAGGCGGGCCATGGGGCAAGAGCGCCCCGGCTCGTGGTGCCCCCACATCACCCCAGCATAGATTTCAGCGCCACGTCGGTGTCTGCAAGCAGCGCAGGGTCTATTCTGGCACCAGCCACAACCAGCGCTTTTCCCTGCACATAATCCTTGATGGCATTCACACAATCGAGCGCGACCACCCGGCCAGCCTTGAGATATATGGCCGAAAAACGCCGTGTTTCAGGCTTTCCGCGCACCACCAGCGCGTCATAGCCCACCGACAGACCCATGGTTTGCAGCTTCAGGTCATATTGGTTGGACCAGAACCACGGCACCGCATCATAAGGCGCAGCGCCCTGCCCGCCATCGCCGCACAGCAGCCGGGCGACTGTCATCGCCTGATCATTCGCGTTCTGCACCGATTCGAGCCGAATCGTCTCGCCACCGGCAAAGCGGTTTGCATGGGCAGCGCAATCGCCAATCGCAAAAATATCGGCCAGGCTGGTGCGGCAATATTCGTCCACCATTACCCCCCCGGCCGCGCCTGCCGCGCCCGCGATGATCAGCGGTTCAACCGATGGGATTATGCCGATGCCGACAATCACAATGTCGGCCGCCAGCACCTCTCCGCCCGCCAGCCTTACGCCCGCCACATTGCCCGCCACGCCCTTCAGCGCCTCCACAGCCGCGCTCAGGCGAATGTCGACGCCATGGGCCCTGTGCTCGCCTTCGAAGAAGCGGGATAACGGCTCGCCCGCCACACGGCCCAGAACACGGTCTTGCGCCTCAACCACGGTTACGGCCTTGCCCAGCTTGGCAAGCACAGCCGCCGCCTCCAGCCCGATATAACCGCCGCCGATGATGACCACGCGCTGCGCGGTGGCCAGCGCGCCTTGCAACCCATCGACATCGGCGCGGGTGCGAATGGCAAAAACCCCCGCAAGCTCGGCACCAGGGCAGCTAAGCGCGCGCGGTGCGCCGCCCGCCGCCCAGATCAACGTGCCGTAAGAATATCGCTCGCCACCGGCGGTTTCCACCCGGTGTTCGGCGGGAAAAATCCGCGCAATGCGTTTACCAAGCGTGAAGCGAATGCCGCGCTCGGCCCAAAACTCAGGCTGGCGAATGAGCAGCCGCTCAAAGGTCTTTTCGCCGCCAAGATAATCTTTTGACAAGGGCGGCCGTTCATAGGGCAGTTCCGGCTCGTCGGTTATAATACCAATGCTGCCGGCATAGCCAAGCTGCGACAGGCCAATGGCCATCTGTGCGCCGGCATGGCCCCCACCGATGATCAACACATCGGCATGGGCGCCCGCTGCTTCAACCGCGTTATCATCCACCGCGTGCGCCATATGCCCTCACCACTTCTGCAACAGGCCAGCGGCGCGCCCTTTAGAGCGCGCCGTGACAGTGTTTGTATTTCTTGCCAGAGCCGCATGGGCACGGGCCATTGCGGCTTACCTGGCCTTGCCATGAATCTGGATTGTCTGCGGCAAGCTGAGTATCGCCGCGCACCATCTCCATGGCGGGAATCCGCGTCGTCACCAGCCCCAATGCGGCCGGGTCAAACCCTTTCGCATCGTTTTCCCCTGTCAGCGGGTCGATGTGCGACAGCATGAAGTCCGGCAATTCAGGCAGGCGCGGCGGCGGCTGAAGCTGGAACTGAGCATAGGCGATGGTGCGCGTCACATCTTCACGAATGTTGCCGAGCATCCGCTCGAACAAGGCAAAGGCTTCCTGCTTATATTCGTTGATCGGCGTTTTTTGCGCATAGGCGCGCAAATGCACCACCTGGCGCAGCGCATCGAGCGTGGCCAAATGCTCCTTCCAATGATTGTCGAGGTTTTGCAGCAGAATGGATTTTTCCACCTGCGCCCAGGTTTCCGGCTCCAGCGCTGCCGCTTTTTCCACCACCATCGCGTCCGCCGCCTCGCGCACGCGGGTTTCCACCATTTCGGGGTCAATGGCCTCTTCGCTCAGCCATGCTTCAAACGGAGGATCGATATTGAGCATATCATTCACCCTGGCGACCATTGCTGGCACATCCCATTGTTCGGGATAGCTGTTGGGCGGGCAGGCTTCTCCGACAATGGCGTTAACGGTTTCGGCGCGCATATCGCTCACCACATCGCCAACGGTATCGGCGTCCATAATGTCTGCGCGCTGATCGTAGATAACCTTGCGCTGGTCGTTCATCACGTCGTCATATTCAACGACTTGCTTGCGGACATCATAGTTGCGCGCCTCGACCTTGCGCTGCGCGGTTTCAATCGCCTTGGAAATCCAGCGCGATGGCGGCAATGCCTCGCCATCTTCCAGATTGGCGCGCATCATCCGCGCAAACATGGTGTCAGGGCCAAAAATCCGCAGCAGATCGTCATCAAGGCTGAGATAAAAGCGCGACAGGCCAGGGTCACCCTGACGGCCAGAGCGCCCGCGGAGCTGATTGTCGATGCGCCTGCTCTCGTGGCGCTCGGTTCCCAGCACAAACAGACCACCTGCTGCCAGCACCGCGGCTTTTTCCGCAACAATTTCCTCGCGAATCCGCTCGATCGCCCGGTCGCGCTCTGGCCCTTGCGCCATCTCGGCCAACTCGTCGTTGACACGAAACTCAAGATTACCGCCAAGCTGAATGTCAGTGCCGCGCCCGGCCATGTTTGTCGCAATGGTGACAGCGCCCTTGCGGCCCGCCTGCGCCACGATATGCGCCTCCATCTCGTGGAAACGCGCGTTCAGTACTTTGTGCTCAACGCCTTCCTGGGTCAAAAACTCGCTTAGCAGTTCCGATTTTTCAATCGTTACCGTGCCGACAAGCACCGGCTGACCCCGCTCTGCATGGATCTTGATGGTCCTGGCGATGCCGGCAAATTTGTCTTTGGTGTCTTTATAAAAAGTGTCTTCCTCGTCGATCCGCTGGACAGGAACATTGGTGGGAATGGTGACCACATTCATTTTATAAATATCGAAGAATTCCGCCGCTTCCGTCGCCGCCGTCCCCGTCATCCCGCCGAGTTTTGGGTACATGCGAAAATAATTCTGAAACGTGATCGATGCCATGGTCTGGTTTTCGGGCTCGATGTTGACGCCTTCCTTAGCCTCAACCGCCTGGTGCAGGCCATCTGACCAGCGCCTGCCATCCATCATCCGGCCGGTAAACTCGTCGATGATGACAATTTTGCCATCCTTCACGATGTAATCGGTATCGCGCTTGAACATCACATTGGCGCGCAGCGACTGGTTCAGATGATGAACCACCTGGGTATTTTCAAAATCATACAGGTTCGCGCCTTCTAGCAGACCTGCTGCTTCCAGCATTCGTTCGGCTTTTTCGGTGCCATCCTCAGTGAGGATGATGGAGCGCTGCTTTTCGTCCAGATCATAATCGGCTGCTACAAGCTGCTTCACAATTGCATCGACGCGCAGATAAAGATCCGTTTTGTCATCCGTCGGGCCGGAGATGATGAGCGGAGTGCGCGCTTCATCGATCAAAATGGAATCGACCTCGTCGACAATGGCGAAGTTGAAAGCGCGCTGCACCATCGCACTGCGCTCATATTTCATATTGTCGCGCAGATAATCAAAGCCGAACTCGTTGTTCGTCCCGTAGGTAATGTCGCTGTGATAGGCCAGGCGGCGCTGCTCATCGGTGAGGTTGGGCACGATGATGCCAACGCTCAGGCCTAAAAAACGGTAGACCTGCCCCATCCACCCGGCATCGCGGGTGGCGAGATAATCGTTCACCGTCACCACATGCACGCCTGTTCCGGGCAGCGCGTTCAGATACGTCGCAAGCGTTGCCACCAGCGTTTTACCCTCACCGGTGCGCATTTCGGCAATTTCGCCGCGGTGGAGCACAATGCCGCCCACCATCTGCACATCATAATGCCGCTGGCCCAGCACGCGCTTTGCCGCCTCGCGCACCGTGGCAAAGGCTTCGGGCAGCAAATCGTCGAGCTTGGCGCCATTTGCCAGCCGCTCACGAAAGCGCGCGGTTTGGCCCGAAAGCTCCTCGTCGCTCATCGCCTGCATCTGCGGCTCAAGGCCCGATATTTTGGCGACTATGCCGCCAAGCGATTTGACGTAACGATCATTGGATGACCCGAAAATGGATTTGGCAAGGCCGCCGAGCATAACAAAATTCCTGATGGTTTTGAAAAATCACATACCCACCGACACCGCGTGGGCGCGCAGGCAAATTATGCGTGAACGCGGCAAGCCTGCCGCACCTCATGCACGGGGCACAGCCCCGCACAGGCTTATTCCCGCCGCCTGCTCGCATAGAGCGGCCAAAGCGGGGCAATGCCAAACACAAGCGGCGCAGCGCTGACGACACGGCGTGACGGCGACGGCTGCGCAGCAACCGGCAGCGCCCGCACCGCCACAGCAGACTGCCCGGCAGCCCCGGTATTTTCCACCGGCCGGCTAAGCGCCACCGGCACCAGCGACTGCCCACCGCCAGACACAACGCCAGCAAGCGCAGACAAAAAGGCCGACAGGAAAAGCAGCAGTTTCACGCAAATGTCCAAGCCATGGTGGCACCGCCATAGAGGTTGGTGCGGGCAACGTCCATTTCAATTGCGCGCCGGGGGACAAATGGGCCGCCCTGCCTGCTTATTCCGATTGGGCTGCGCCGTTTTTCAACTGCCATCGCATACCAGATCGCCAGGTACTGGCGATGGGCTTGTCATGCGCATCGAGCGCGGGCCTGAACACAGCATTGCGGATGATGGCTGAGCAAGTTGCCGAATCGAGCAACGGAAAGCCGCTTGATTCAACGATGTTGCACTGGGTAATCCGCCCCATATCGTCGAGCTCCAGCGAAAAAACTGTGCGCCCTTCCTGCTCGGCCACACGCGCCTCATCGGGATAATCCTCAATCGATGTCCAGCTTGCCGGATCGTTGATCGGCATTGGCGCGGTTCCGCCGCTGGGCACAGGCGTCGTCGGGCGGGCTGTGGCAGAGACGGAAAGTAGCGCCATTGCCAGGGTTGCAGCCCATGGCCCCGCCAATAACGAATTTTCAAAAACTTTCGCCATTTTTCCGGTCAACACCCCGCCATCACCTGTGGTTATGTGGCAAAGTCTAGGCCCGTCCGCGCTGAAAGTCACGCGCAGGCGGGCCAAGGTGCAGGTCTGTCCCTTGCAAAGCGCCCCGCAGCGTGCGAGCGAGCGGGCAACTGCCAATGCAAGGGCGCGCCGCCCCTGCGCCAATCGATGATGCTGGAGGTAAAAATTGTCCGTGCAGCCCTCCCCCCTTGCCCCGCCTCATTTTCCCGATCTGCCACCGGTGGCAGGCGTTGCCATCCGCATTGCCCGCGCTGGCTATAAAAACTGGAGCCGGTGCGACCTGACTTTTGCCACACTGGCGGAAGGAACGGTGGTGGCCGGCGTTACCACGCAAAGCAAATGCCCATCGCCTGAGGTGGAATGGTGCCGCGCCGCGCTTTCCAGCGGCAGCGCCCGCGCGCTTGTGGTGAACGCGGGCAACGCCAATGCCTTTACCGGCCAGCAGGGAAAACAGGCCGTAGCGGCGATTGCGGCGCGGGTCGCGGGCCATGTCGGTTGCGCGCCGCAACAGGTGTTCATTGCCTCAACCGGGGTTATCGGCACGCCGCTGCCCATCGACAAGGCCGAAGCGGGGCTGGACGCCGCTTTTTCCGCCATGCCCTGTTCGTGGCAAGCGGCGACCGCGACCATCGGCACAACAGATACATTTGAAAAAGCAGCAACCACCACCGCAATGGTTGGCAGCACCAAGGTGACGCTGGTCGGCATCATCAAAGGCTCCGGCATGATTGCACCGGACATGGCGACAATGCTCGGCTTTGTATTTACCGACGCTGCCGTCTGCCCGAAATTTTTGCAAGCAGCACTAAACGCCGCCAACCGCACCAGCTTTTCGTGCATAACAGTCGACAGCGATACATCAACAAGCGACACCGTGCTCGCCTTTGCCACCGGCAAGGCGGGCAACGCGGTGCTCTCCACTGCCGAAGATGCCGGCGCAGATGCCTTTTGCGCTGCATTGGCTGATTTGTGTCGCCAGCTTGCCCATCTCGTTGTCCGCGATGGCGAGGGAGCAACGAAATTCATCACCATCAGCGTAACCGGCGCACAAAGCGACGCAAGCGCGCACCGCATTGCGCTTAGCATCGCCAATTCCCCACTCGTGAAAACCGCCATAGCCGGGGAGGACGCCAATTGGGGGCGGGTTGTCATGGCCGTTGGCAAGGCGGGCGAGCCCGCAGACCGCGACCTGCTGTCGATCCGTTTCGGCACGGTAAAGGTCGCTGAACGCGGCGTTGCAGCCACAGGCTATGACGAGGCCCCCGTAGCCAGGCATTTGCAGGGCACCGATATCGATATCGGCGTCGATATCGGGCTAGGCCACGGTTGCGCCACGGTGTGGACGTGCGACCTCACCCATGGCTATATCTCGATCAACGCCGATTATCGAAGCTAAGCTCCGCCTTGGGCGGCGGCGCCTTTGGCCTGGGCGCGGCCGGGCAGCGTGCGCCCGGCCCCTTGTTCCGGTTGATTAACCAAGCGCACCTTCAAGCCACGCCTTCAACTGGCTTTTTGGAGCAGCGCGGCTGAACCGGGCCACCTCGACACCATTTTTGAACAGCACCAGATTGGGAATGGTGCGGATGCCGAACCTGGTTGCCGCTTCGGGCGCATCATCCAGATTTGCTTTGGTAATGGTCACCGCATCGGCCATTTCGTCCGACATTTCTTCAAGCGACGGGCCAATAACCTTGCACGGGCCACACCATTCTGCCCAAAAATCGACCAGCACGGGCTTTTCAGATTGCAAAACATCCCCGTCAAAGCTGGAATCGCTAACTGCCTTTGTCGCCATAATTCAATCTCCTTTGCCGCATAACGTAAGGCGGATGAACGGCGCGTCAAGCAAGCCCTTCATAGCTTTGTTCAGGCGCGGCAAAGCTGGGCTTGTGCGCATCAATCAGATGAGCGGGCAGCGTGAACATCACCGGCCCTGCGGTGTAGAGCAGCGCTGCCTCGATTTTGCGGCCGGGGAAAATAACACCCAAAGCCTCAACATACGCTGCCATCTGCCGCACATGGTAAGCAGGAAGTGCATCGAGGGCAGGCGGCGGGCGGCGGGTGGTTTTGAAATCCACCACCAACACGCGGGCATCGTCAACCAGCAGCCGGTCAACCGTGCCCGACACGACCAGCCCATTGGGCAAAACCGCTGCAATCGGTGCCTCCGCCAGCGCCCCGTCCTGAAAAACCTCTGCAAAATCGGGGTGGTTGAGCACGGCCAGACAATCCTTCACCAGTGCGGTTCGAACACCTTTGTCCTCCACACCCGCTGCCGCTGCCAGCCAGCGATTGGCGACTGAGGCCCGCAATTGGAGGTCAACCGGCGGCAAGCGCTGGAACAGCGAATGGAGCAGCCGCCCGCGCTCAGCCGCAGCGCGCATCGCCGCAGTGGGTGGCGGGTCGCTCACCATGTCCGGCCCCAGCGAAGATGGCGCAAGCGGCCTTGGCGGGCGCGCCTCTTGCGGCGCTGGCAGATGCGCCCAGCCTGGCAGGGTAATCTGCTCGTGCACAAGCGCTACCCGCTTTCTTGCCGCCACTGCCCCTTGTGGTTTTGTGCCAAAAAAATGGCGATCGGCACCCCTTTCTGCCGCAACGCCCAACGCCGTCATTGCCCTGTCGGCCAGCGCATACCAGCTTGCCTGCGCCGGCACACCTCTGGCGGCAGGGCCCAGTGCGCCAGCGATGATGAGCCGCTCCTCCGCGCGCGTGGCTGCAACATAAAAAAGCCGCCAGTGCTCGGCCATGTCGCGGGCCTGTTGATGCTCGATAAGTGCCTCAAGCGGGGGGGCGCGCTCCGCTTTGCGGGGGTAGAGGATGGGAAACGGCTCCTCGCTGCTCTCCAGCCGCCAGTTCAGCTTGGGCCGCATCGCCCGGCCTGGGTCAACCGTCGCATCAGCAAGGATAACAAGCGGCGCCTGCAACCCCTTGGCACCGTGCACCGTCATCACCCGCACTGCGTCGAGCGGGGCGGAAGGATCGCGCACAATGTCAACATCGCCGCGGTCAAACCAGTCAAGAAACGCCTGGAGCGAAGGGGTGGAGCGGGTTTCAAAATCGAGCGCAGCGCTCAACAATTCCTCAACCGGATCAAGCGCCTCCTGCCCCAGCCTATGTAAAAACTTGCGCCGCCCGTCGAGCGGGCCAGACAACAGCTCCTCCAGCAGCCGATAAGGCGTGGCAATATCTGCGCGCGCCAGCAGCGTATAAAGCGGGGCCAGCACCGCATCCGGCTGGTTGGCGCGCAAATGCCGCCACAAGCTCACGCCATCTCGCGGTGTGGCCGCGGCCATCAACTCGCCTTGTGTAAAGCCAAACAGCGGAGAGACGAGCAGCGTTGCAAGCGACAGATCATCATCAGGCTGGAGCACAAAACGGATGACGGCGAGCAAATCCTGCACGGCAAGCGGCGCGTTGAGCCGCAACCGGTCGATGCCGGCCACCGGCACGCCTTCAGCATAGAGGCGCGCCACAATGAGCGAGGCCAGCTCGCCCCGGCGGCGCACAAGGATCATCACATCCTCTGGCCTGACCGCGCGCCCCTTGCTCTCAAGCATCAACGCGCCGGCCGGGTTCAGCCATCCGCGCACCTGCCGCGCGATATGGCTGGCAAGCGCCCGGTCGCTGTCGCTGGCCCAGCCTTCCTCCTCCTCCTCGCCCGCGCCTTCTCCCGGCAAAAAAGGGGGCCATAGGGACACGGTGCCCGGCCCTGGCACCTGGCTTCCATGCCGGTCGACATCGGCAAACCCAAGGCCAGGCGGCGGAAGAGCGGCGATGGCTGCATCGACAAACTCCAGCACCGGCCGGGTGGAGCGGAAGGAATGTGTAAGCGACATGCTGTCAAATGTCGTGCCGCTGCCTGTCTCCGGGTCATAGGCATCCGCCGCCAGCCTGGCGAACAGCTTTTGGGCCGCGGCAAAATTTATCGGATCGGTGCCCTGAAAGCCGAATATCGCCTGCTTATAATCACCCACCACAAACAGGGTGCGCGCGGTGTCGCCGCGCGTGCCCGCCCCGGCAAAAAACTCCATCACCAGCGCACGCACAATTGCCCATTGCTGCGCATTTGTGTCCTGTGCTTCATCGATCAGCACATGGTCTGTTGTCTGGTCGAGCTTGTATCGCACCCAGTCGCTCATCGCCGATTGCGCCAACAGCGCAACAGTTGCGCGGATGAGGTCGTCAAAATCCACCGCGCCAATCTGCCGCTTGGCCCGGCCATAAGCATCGGCATAATCGCGCCCTACCGCCAGTGCATCGGCCAGCAAATCGGCATAGGCAGCGCGCGCGGGCATGGCTGCCAGATCGGCAAAATAGCCGTGCAACCTGGTTGCAAGCGCAGGATATTCCTCAGTTTGCGGCACCTGCCCCCTGGCAAAAGACGCAAGACCGCCATCGCTCAACGACCAGCACTTCGTCAACGCTTGCAAATTTTGCGCCCGCACCGCGGGTGATTGCGCAAGCCAGGCCGCAATCGCATCTGCCCGCTTCAGCCCCCTGGCAGTGCCCCATAAAGAGTTTTGCCGCGCAACCTCGCGCAGCGCCGCGCCGTCTATTGCCTCGTCACAACAAGCGCTGGCCAGCGCATCGGCAATGCTGCCCACAGGCAGGCCAAGCGCGCGGCGCAGCGCTGGAGCAATACCGCTTGGCAGCGCCGCCAGCGCCGCGGGCGCGCGGGCGCAATCGAGCAGAAAAGCCTCCGCCCCGCCCTCCCCCAGCCGGAGTGACAGCGCAGCAATCGTGTCAACGGTGCGCGCACGCCCCTCGCGTTCAGCATCGACCAGCAGCGCCGCCAGCGTTTCGCGAGCGAGGCCGTTTTGCTCGCGTTGGTCAAGCGGGCGAAAACCGGGCAGCAGCCCGGCCTCCACCGGAAAGGCAGCCAGCAAACTCTGACAAAAGCCGTGGATTGTCTGAATGCGGATACCGCCGCCCGGCGCATCCAGCACCTTGGCAAACAGCGTGCGGGCATTGGCGATGGCGGCATCGTCGGTTCGCGGCTCACCAAGGTGGTGCAAATCCCGCCGCAGTTCGGCATCGGGCATGCGCACCCACGCGGCCAGCCGGTCGCTAATGCGCCGCGCCATTTCCGTCGCTCCGGCCTTGGTGAAGGTGAGGCACAGGATCGCGCCTGGATCAATGCCGCGCAGCAACAGGCGGAACACGCGGGCAGCGAGTACCTGCGTCTTGCCCGTGCCCGCAGAAGCCGAGAGCCAGATATGGCTGTCAGGCGCGCTTGCCCGTGCCTGATTGCCGAGCAACTCTGGCAGCGCGGCTGGCCTATCTCGTGTCACGGCCATACCATTCGTCCCGCCGCATCAACTGATCATAATCGACATAGGGCGCATATTCTGGCTTCAACTTGGCGGTAAAAGGCTCAGTTCCTGTCAGCCATTTGCCCGCGGCATCGGCAAAATGTTCGGCCGACACGCTGGTAAAGTCGCGCGCGGAGATTTTGGCTGAATTTGCCTTTGCGCCGTCTGCGTCAACCGGGCTGGCGATATAGCCGAAATCCTCCCCCTTTTTGCTGAGCGACCAATATTCAAAGGCCGCCGCAGCACCAGAAATGGCCGCAAAGCCGCCGCGCTCGGCAATCAACCCCAGCAGGCCAAGTTGCAAACTATAGCCAGCCGCCACCATTGCAGCGGAAGGCGGCTTGCCCGTTTTATAGTCGACAATCGCCAATGCCCCATCGGCAAGCCGGTCGATCCGGTCGGCTGTGCCATGCAGCACAACCCCTGCCAGCGTAATTTCTCCCCGCTGTTCGGCGGCCAGCACGCGCCGGCCGCTGCGCACCTGTGCCGTTACCTGCGCGGCTATCCAGTCTACCGCCTCCATCAGCCGGGGTTGCCACAGCGCGCGCATCATCGGGTGGGTACGCTCATCGCGCAGCATGGCCAGTGCACGGGGGCGCAGCGCATCGGGCGCGCAGCCATCCTCAATCGCCCAGGCTTCCAATATGGCGTGTACTGCTGTGCCCTTCCACGCCGCTGTCGGGTCTGCATCCACCGGGTCGAGCGGGCGCAGCGCCAAAATATGCCGGGCATAATATGCAAAAGGATCTGCCTTGAGCCGGTCAATATCGGTCACCGCCACTCTTTTGGGCCGCAGCGCCGGCGGCGGCACCGGGGCTGGGCGAGGATAGGCTGGGGCATGTTCAGCGGGTGCATCAAGCGCGCCTGCCCAGTCGATCAGGTCATCCGCCCGCTTTAGTGCGTCAGTCATAGCCTGAAGCCGCAGCCAGAAGCGCGAGGCGATGGCCGGGCCGCCAGCGTCGCGCCGGGCACGGGTGAGCAATGCCTCCGGCGCACCAAGCGCACCGGCAAAATCATGCGCGGCAAGACCAATGCGCCGCTCCAGCCCCGGCAGCCCAAGCTCCGCGCGAATTCTCGGCGCAAGCCATGGGTCAGGTGCTGCCTGCCCCGGCCAGACACCCTCGTTCAACCCGCCAAGAATCATCAGATCGGCCGTTTGCAGCCGCGCCTCAATCGGCCCGTAAATGGCGATGCGCGGGTGGCCGCCTTGCGGAGGGCGCACGGCGGTTTCATCCATCAACGCGCGCAGCACCGGGGCGACATCTCCCGGCAGCGCCTGCATGTTGGCCGCCCCTGCCTCGGCTTCCAGCGCGCCGAGCAAATCCGCGGCCGCGCGCCCTGCTGAACCCTGCCACAGCGCATCGCCGCACAGGTTTTGCGCCACCTCGCGCAGCGCCGCCAGCAACGATGCCAGCGGTTGCTCGCCTTGTTCAAACGCCGCTTCAAGAGGAGCAAGAACCGCCGCAGGGCCCGGCCACCACGCCATGGCCCGCCGGCGCACCGCCTGTTCGCGCTTGCTTCCCGAACCCAGAAAACTGGTCAGCCCGGCCAGCCCGGCCGCCGGGCGCGGGCCGCGCAGCGCAAGATCAAGGCTGCGAACGCCATCAAGCCACGCCACCCGCCCCTCGCCCGCACAGACCAGCGGGTGTTTCAGCAGCGCCAGCAGGCCAAGCGGCGCAAAACGGTGCGCCGCAGCCTCAGCCAGCGCCATCAGCAGCGTTCCCGGCGGCAAGATGGAAAGCGGCCGCCCCGCACTATCATCAACGATGATTCCCCAGCGCGCGCAGGGCGCCGCCACCCGCCGCGCCAGGCCACGGTCGGGTGTTATCAGCGCGGCTGTCTTGCCCGGTGTCTCCAGCGCGCGGCGCAGCGCAAGCGCAATGGTCTGCGCTTCTTGCGCTGGGGTTGCGACTTCAGCGACAGAAATTCCGTTCAATTGGCGCGCAGCGCTTGGCAGGGTCGTCCACTTAGCGGTGAAAGCGGCTGGTGTCAGCGCATTGGCAATCGCGCGGCCGCGCACCGCGGTTGCATCATGCCCACCGCCCTCGCGCCACAGGCTTACTTCGGCACGGTTCATGCCCATCCGGTCTAGCAGTAGCTTGAGCTGAAATTGCGGATGCGTTTCAATCGAGCGCGGCCGCCGGCCACTTACCGGGTCTGCCGCATGGGGGCCAAGTGCCTGCCACTCGGCCTCGTCCATTTCGGTTGCAAGCCCCGAAAACACTACCATACCACCCGGCAGCCCAGCCACGACCCGTAACAGGCGCGCAACCGCAGGTGCTGCTGTTGACATACCGGCGGCACAGACAAAACCGGTTGGGGGTGTCTCGCGCCAGCGCTTGCCCAGCCGATCGAGCAACAGCGTGCGGCGCTCGGCCAGGTCAATCCGCCCCATCCGCGCCAGCTCTGCAGGCCAGCGTGCCAGCACTACGCCCAGCACATCGAGCGCGCGCTGCCAGTGATCGGAAAAATCTCCCGCCAGATCAGCTTCGCGCAGCCGGTCTAGCGGCACTTCTTCGACCAGCAACTGGTCGAGCGTGCGCCCAAGTTCCGCCGCCAGCCGCACCGCTTCTGCTGTGCTGACGGGCACCCCTGCCTTTGCGCGCTGATGACGCACCATTTCGGCAAAAATCATCCGCCGGGCAAGGGGGGCCGCGGCGGGAGGCAACGGCGCGACATCGTCTGCCGGGTCAATCGCCGCATCCGCCGCCTCATCAAGCTCAACGTCGCCAATCGCAACAAGGCGAGGCAGCAACAGGCCTCCGCCGCTTGCGCGCACAAACGCCTGCGCCACTGTGTGTTTGGCCCGGTTATTGGGCAAAAGCACCAGCCCGCGCCCCAGCGCCAGCGGATCAGCCCCGGCCCGGCGGATGAGCCCGGCGACCAGCGCATCAGCAAACGCCCGGTGAGCGGGGATGGAGAATAGCTGCGGGCCGCGCGGCTCAGCCACTCGCCAGCGCAGCCTCTGTTGCGGCAATCGCTCCTGGCGTGCCAACATCGAACCACAGCCCTTGATGCACCAACCCAAAGGCGCGCCCTGCGCCAATTGCCCGGTTCCAAAAAACATTGGTAGAAAACGGGCCTTCAGGCCAATCCGCAATCAGGCGGGGCGACAAAATCTGCACGCCCGTCCACACAAAAGGCGCCGGGCGCCCTGGCTTGCGCCGCGCGCTAATCTTGCCGAATGCGTCGAGGTGAAAATCCCCCTGCCCGCCATGGCAGTTTGCGCGCGCAAGCGGCACCATAAGGAGCAGCGCATCCATCGCCGCATCATCCCAACGCGCCGCCAGCGCCGCCAGCGCATCCACTGGGCCATCGACCCAGAAATTATCGCTGTTCACGCATAAGAACGGCGCATTGCCGATCAGTCCACGGGCCTGCACCAGCCCGCCGCCCGTTTCCATCAACTGCGCGCGTTCATCAGAAATGATGATGTCAATATCGCGCACGCGGTGCCGCAAATGTGCCTCCAGCGCATCCGCCAGATAATGAACATTGACCACCGCGCGCTGCACGCCTGCCGCACGGAGCCGGTCGAACACATGGTCGATCAGCGGCTTGCCTGCTACCTCGACCAGCGGTTTGGGGCGGGTCGCGGTGAGCGGTCGCATTCTCTTACCCAGCCCTGCTGCCATCACCATCGCGGTTTGCGGCACCGGCGCTGCTGTATCGGGACGGATATGAACCGCGCGCAGGTTTCTCACAGTCCGCCAACCTGCATCGGATTACCGCGCTTGCCCGCCGGGATATTTGCAGCAAACCACGCCGCCACCGGTGCCAGCGCGGGATGCGCCAGATCTTGCTCCAGATGGCGCCACACCCTTGGACATAGTGCAGGATAACGCGCCTTGCCATCACGCTGCCACAGCCGGGTGAAAATGCCGATGATCTTGGCATTTCGCTGCGCGCCCAGCACATGATAGGCGCAATCAAACGCAGCGCCCGCACCGGTTGCCGATGTGTAGTGCGCAAGCATTGCCGCCTCGATTTCCGGCTCGACATCGCGCCGGGCGTCCTGAAGGAGCGACACCAGGTCATAAGCGCAGTGCCCAGCGAGCGCATCTTGAAAATCGAGCAGACCAAGGCTTTTGCCGCCTTCGAGCAACATCAGATTTTCCGCATGATAATCCCGCAGCACTGTTACCGGCGCTCCTTCCAGCACCACGTCGAAAACCGCGTCCCACGCCGCGCCATAGCCAGCAATATCGGCCGCAATGCCTGCCGCGGGACAATACCACTCGACTAGCAAATTTGCCTCGCGGTGCAGTTCGGCCCGGTCATAGGCGCGCCATGGGCCGGCGGGTTCCGCATGGAGCGCCACCAGCGTGTCGACCGCCTGCCGATATAGCCCGGCTCCCGCCGCCGGGTCTGCGTCGAGCGCCTCGCGCATACGCTCATCGCCAAAATCCTCGATTAGCACCAGGCCAGCCTCAAGGTCTGCGGCCAGCACCTGCGGCGCAGCAAAACCGCGCGCGCGCAACCAATCCGCCACAGCGATGAAAGGGCGCGGGTCTTCGTGCGGCGGGGGCGCATCCATCAATATGGCGCGGCGCGGACCATTTACCACACGGAAATAGCGCCGGAACGAGGCATCTCCGGCGAGCGGCAAAACCGCAGCCCCAGCCCAGCCATGAGCGTGAAGAAATGCCGCGGCGGCGGAAGGAATCAGAGAATTGGCCATCGGCCCACCCATGCCGCGGGCACATCTGCTGTCAAGACGCGGCGGCCATCCGCCAGCACATCAAAAGACAGTGCCAACGCGTCTGGCCAATAGCCTGTGCCTGCCCGCTCAGGCCATTCAACCAGCAGCAACGCATCGGCTCCGTCATCATCAAGCCCCAATTCCGCAAGGTCCGCCGGGCCGTCCAGCCGGTAAAGGTCGACATGGCGCACCGACAGGCGCGTTTCGGGCGGATCATAGGGGTGCACTATCGCAAAACTGGGGCTTTGCGCCTCCCCGGCAAACCCAAGCGCGGCCAGCATAGCACGTGCCAGGCTTGTTTTGCCGGCACCGAGCGGACCAGACAGGGTGATGACATCTCCAGGCTGCGCAACAGCGGCCAGCCGCGCGCCCAATGCCACCGTTGCCAGCGGGTCCGCCAGCATTATTCGTGCAGCCCTGCTCACTTTGGCGCACCCACCGCACCAGCGCCACGCGGCAACTCCACCGTGAGCAGCGTACCCTGCCCGCGCTCCGACACCAGCGCAATCGTCCCGCCATGCGCTTCGACAAATTGCTTGGCGAGCGGCAGGCCAAGCCCCAGTGCCCGCTCGCCGCTGCGCGTGATGCCAGGCTCGGCAAAGCGATCAAAGGCGCGGGCAATCGCCTTGTCGCTCATCCCCCGGCCATTGTCGGACACGATAATGCGAGCAGCGCTTATATCGCCATCGACATGTAGCAGCACGCGCCCATTTTGCGACGTTCCCGAAATGGCATGGCCCAGCAAATTTTCCACCACCTGTGCAAGCCGGCGCGCATCTCCTGAAACACTGCCAGCGGACGGGGCAACTTCCACCGCCAGGTCAATCGCCTTGGCCTCGGCGGCAGCGCGCGCCTGAGCCGCCACATTGCGGGCCAGCGCGCCAATATCGACCACGCCGTGCTCCAGCCCCGCACTGCCCGCCTGCCCTTGTGCAAGGTCGAGCACATCATCCACCAAACCGCCAAGCCGCGCAACCGATGCCAATATTGCCGATACATATTCCTCCGCCGCGCCCGGCAGCGGGCCACCATAACCCGCCTTCAGCATCTCGGCAAAGCCGCTGATCGAGGTAAGCGGCGTGCGCAACTCATAGCTCATATTGGCAACAAAAGCGGTTTTTACTTTGTCCGCCTCTTCCAGCGCGTCGTTGCGTTCGCGCAGTGCGTGTTCAATTTTGCGGCTGTCGGTAATGTCGAGCATGGTAAACAGCGCATTGCCGTCTGGCAAAGGGACTGCGGCAAATTCAAAATGGCGGCCATCGGCAAAACCCACCCGGCCAGCGCGCTGTAGCCGCTCCACCGTGGCCGAGCGCACCAGCTCGCCGATGAGCGCCGCGCGCGACGGAGTGGCCAGGCGGGATTCCGCCGCCTTAGCCAGCGCGTCGACACGCGGGTGCCGGGCAAGAAACTCCTCCTCAAAACCCCATGCCGCGCGAAAGCGGTTGTTCCACAATTGCAGCCTGCCATCGGCTGCAAACACGCCCAGCGCCTCAAACAGATTGTCGAAAGTTGCCGTGCGCACGCGCAACAGCGTGTCGCGCGCGCTTGCAAGCTGCACCTGCTCGGTGCGGTCTTCAAAAATCACCAGCAGCCCGCCATCGGGCAGTGGTTGGGCAACCACGCGCAGATGCACACCTCCGGGCAGGTGCCAGTTTTCCTCAATCGCCTCGTCCGTCGCCAAAAACCAGCCGCGCCGCTCCGCTTTCCATCCCGGAAAATCGCGCACCTCTGGCACACGATTGGCCTCGCGCATCCGCTCTAGCACACGGTCAAACTCCGGCCGGTCTGACAGCCACTCGCTGCGCATGGCAAACAGGCGGCGAAAGGGCTGGTTGCAAAAGCTTAGCGCACGGTCCGCCCCAAATTGCACCACTCCGGCGGAGAGCCGGTCCAGCATTACGCGCTGCGCTTCGCCAAAGCGGCGGACATCGGCGCGGGCCTCTTCCAGCTCCTCGATATCAACAGCAAACCCAGCAACGCCGCCTGTTGGCAGCGGAACATCAACCACGCGCAACATCCGCCGGGCGCCCTTGACCGTCGCGGGCACAGCGCGAATTTGCGGCGCCTGCTGCTCACGCGCGGCAACCGCGCTGGCAATGGGGCCAAGCCCGCCGCTTTCCTCAACCAGCTCCAGCCCGCGCGCCACCACCTCTTCGGCGTCGCCCGCCTCAACCGCCTCAGCATAGCTGGTGTTGACCATTAACAAGCGCATATCCGCGCCGCGATACCACATGGGCAGTGGCGCTGCCTCGATCAGGCCCGTTAGCGCATCAAACGCATCGAGCACCTGCCGGTTTTCGCCGCGCAGCCGTTCAATCTCGACCTCGCGGTCGGTTGCATCGAACACCCACAGCAGCACCGCATCCGGCGCGCCAGCCTGCATAGGGGCACGTGCACCGCGAACAACCAGCGACCGCGCAGCGCCGCGCACACGAAACGAGCGGTAAATCGGCCGCGCCGCCATGTGCGCTGCTGCTACATCATCGCTGAGCGCGGCAAGATCTTCTGGCGCAAGCCCGCTCTCTGCCACCGAAAGCTCCGTAAAAAAGCCGGGGCGCTGTGCCAGGCCAAGCCAATCCACCAGCCGGTCCGGCAGATCAACCCGGCCATCGGCGTAAACGGTCATTGCCAGGGCGGGCGCGGCCTCCATCAGCGCCTGCATCCGCGCAGCGGCCGCAACGCTCGACGCTGCCTCCCATCGCGCACGCAAGCCTGTATAGAGCGCCCAAATGGCAAACCCCATGAACAAGGCAAGCACTACCCCGCCAGCAGCCACCGCCTGCCCGGACATCAGCCGACACGCCTGTGGTTGGCTGGACCAAAATTTATCAACACGCGCATCATCGCTCCTGCGTGTAGAGCAACGCCGCGCGGAATTGAAATGCCGTTTGCCGCAAAAACGCAAAAGGGCGCCCGACCCGTGTCGAGCGCCCCTGAAGCATCTGCTATTTTAATCAGATCAGTAGCGATAATGATCCGGCTTGAACGGACCCTCTACGGGCACACCGATATAATCAGCCTGTTTCTTGCTGAGCTGGGTAAGCTTTACGCCCAGCTTTTCCAGGTGCAGCGCCGCCACCTTTTCATCAAGATGTTTGGGGAGCACATAAACATCGTTCTGATATGCCTCGCTCTTGGTCCACAGCTCGATTTGCGCCAGCGTCTGGTTGGTGAAACTTGCCGACATGACGAATGACGGGTGGCCGGTTGCGTTACCCAGATTAACCAGCCGCCCCTTGGAGAGGATGATGATCTGCTTTCCATCGGGAAACTCAACCAGATCTACCTGTGGCTTCACTTCCGTCCATTTATAGTTCGACAGCGCCGAAATCTGAATTTCGCTGTCGAAATGGCCAATGTTACACACAATCGCCATGTCCTTCATGCGCGCCATATGGTCAGCCGTAATGACATCGGCATTACCGGTGGCGGTGACGAAAATGTCGGCGCGGGTAACGGCTTCTTCCATCGTCACGACTTCAAAACCTTCCATCGCCGCTTGCAGCGCGCAAATGGGGTCAACCTCGGTAACGAGCACGCGCGCGCCGCCATTGCGCAAACTTTGCGCCGAGCCTTTGCCCACATCACCAAAACCGGCAACGGTTGCAACCTTGCCCGCAAGCATCACATCGGTGCCGCGACGGATAGCGTCGACAAGCGATTCCTTGCAGCCATAAAGATTGTCAAACTTCGACTTCGTAACGCTGTCATTTACGTTGATTGCCGGGAAAGGCAGCTCGCCCTTCTTGGCGATGGCATAAAGCCTGTGAACACCGGTGGTTGTTTCTTCCGACACGCCTTTGATGTTTTGCACCGTTTGCGTAAGGTAGCCAGGCTTGGCGGCGATGAATGCCTTTAGCGCGCGCTGAAACTCAACCTCTTCGTCATTTTCCGGCTCTGGCAGACTTGCGCCAGCCTCTATCTTTGCGCCCCACAGCGCGAACATGGTGGCATCGCCGCCATCATCGAGAATAAGGTTGCAGGTTTGACCATTGCCATCATCCCAGTCAAAAATTCGGCCAACATAATCCCAATAATCGGCCAGGCTCTCACCCTTAATCGCAAATACCGGCACGCCAGAGGCAGCAATGGCGGCGGCGGCATGGTCTTGGGTGGAAAAAATATTGCACGTCGCCCAGCGTACGTCGGCACCCAGCGCGGTCAGCGTTTCGATGAGCACCGCGGTTTGGATGGTCATGTGGAGCGAACCGGTGATGCGCGCGCCCTTTAGCGGTTGCTGCGCGCCAAATTCGCTGCGCAGCGCCATAAGGCCTGGCATTTCGGTTTCGGCAATGTTGATTTCCTTGCGGCCAAAATCGGCAAGGCTGATGTCGGCGACAACATAGTCGCGCTCAATTGCGGTGGTGGCCACTCGGAAATCTCCTGGTCGTTTCGGGTTACGCCGGGGCGCAGTGCACGCCTCGATGCGCGCTGCAATAGCGAGAATGGTCGTTCAAATCAAATATAAAGATGTCTTTATATGTGTGCAGCCAGGCAAAAGCTCTGGCCCGTCCTGCGCCCGTCACGCCATGCCAGCGCTACTCGACAACAGCCGCGTATCCACGCCAGCACTGGCAAAGCCGCGCGTCCACCGCTCGTCAATCGGGGTGTTGAACAACAAATCAGCGCTGCCCGCCACGTTCATCCAGCCGTGCCGGGTCATTTCCTCATCGAGTTGCCCAGCGCTCCAGCCGGCATAGCCAAGCGCAACCAGCCAGCGCCGCGGCCCGCGCCCAGCGGCAATCGAGCGCAAAATATCGATCGTGCCTGACAATGCCCAGCGTCCGGCAACATCCATAGTGCCCTGCCCGCTCCAGTCTCTTGAATGGAGTACAAAGCCCCGCCCCGGCTCCACCGGTCCGCCAAAGCTGATCGGTGCATCGGGCGCGCAGCCGCGGCCAATGCCGAACTGATCAAGCAGCTCGTGCAGGCCAAGGTCGCGAATCGGCGCGCCAACGCCCACCCCCATCGCGCCCTCCTCATCATGCGCGCACATGGCGATGACCGCACGTTCAAACCTTGGGTCGCCAATACCGGGCATGGCAAGCAGCATTTGGCCGGAAAGGTAGGATGATTGCGCCATAATCCGACTATAAACCCAATCCGCCCACCGCCATAGCCCCAAAGGCGCAAAACTCCGGCGCACATGAGCAAAACTGGAGCAAATATTGGGCAGAGCTGGTCGCCATTCAAACCGGCTGCCCCCACCTGCCATATTGCCACCCGGCCAGCATAGCCGGCGGCATCGCTGCTGGCCTGGTGGCACATTTTGTTGCTTTAGCAGACCTTGATACTGTGCAGCCGGACCAGCCCCGCGCGGAGGCTGGAGCTGAGGCTGAGCGCTAAACCAAATTTTGGTGACCGGCCCGCTTTCCCCGCTTCAATCGGCGGCGCGCATAGCCTAGAGGGGGGCACCATCCGCATTGCGCCAAGGAGATTTCGCGATGACGATCAAAGTAGGCGACAAGCTGCCCAATGTTACCTTTACCAAACCAACCGACCATGGCCCTGAAGCTGTGGATACCGAAAGCTTTTTTGCCGGCCGCAAAATTGCGCTCTTCTCCGTGCCCGGCGCTTTTACCCCCACATGCTCTGCCAAACACCTGCCAGGCTTTATCGACAAGGCCGGGGCGCTGAAGGCAAAAGGCGTGGACGAAATTGCCTGCACCGCGGTGAACGACCCCTTCGTGCTCGGCGCCTGGAGCAAGAGCAACGATGTGGGCGACGCCATCACCATGCTGGGAGACGGCAATGCCGATTTCGCCGAAGCACTTGGCCTGACGATGGATGGCTCGAAATTCGGCCTCGGCAAGCGCGGGCAACGCTATTCGATGGTCGTTGAAGACGGCGTGGTCACGCACCTCCATGTCGAGGCGCCCGGCGAGTTCAAGGTAAGTTCAGCCGAACACCTGCTCGACAACCTGTAAGACAAGCCTCCAACACCGGGCGGTGGCTCCATCGCGGCTGCCATCGCCCATAATTTCTCGGCGCCCTCGTTATATTCCGGCCAAGGTCTTGCGCTGGCCATTTGCCTTGCCCCTCCAGAGTCCACCTTGCCAAATGGCCTGTCTTGCCAAATGGCCTGTCTTGCCAAAAGGCCTGTCTTGCCAAAAGGCCTGTCTTGCCAAATGGCCTGTCTTGATAGTGTCGCGCGAGTAGATTAGCCCGCATGGATGACAATAGCAGAACAAATCGTCAGCGAGCTTGATGTCCTTTACCGGGCATCGGTGCACCGGTTGCAAGACGCGCTCAGCGCTTATTTGCGCGATGGCACGCTCCCCCCGGCACAGGCCCGCACCGATGGATCATTCGCCTATCCCGAAATCCGGCTGCGCTACCATGGCGGCGGAGACAGCCCGCCGCCTGCTCGTTCATTCGGCCGGCTGATCACGGCGGGAGATTATCGCATCAGCGTGACGAAGCCGGCGTTGTTCGCCGCCTATCTTGTTGAACAGCTTACATTTCTTATCGAAGATTATGATGTAGATGTAGAGGCTGCGCCCGGCCGGCAGGAAATTCCCTTTCCCTATGTGCTGGATCCGGGCCATGCACTCAGCCTTGATGATGTTTCAGCAACCGAACTGTCGCGCCATTTTCCGGCAACGGAGCTTGCGCATATTGGAGACGAAATCGCCGATGGGCTGTGGGACAACCAGGACTCGGTACGTCCGCTTGCCCTGTTCGATGGCCTTCGCACCGATTTCAGCCTAGCGCGACTGCGCCACTATACCGGCACGCCGCCAGAGCATGTGCAACGCTTCATCCTGTTTACCAATTATCACCGCTATGTCGATGAATTTGTCCGCTGGGCGTGCGAGCAATTAGGTCCGGGCAGCCGCTATACTGCGGTTTCGGGCGCGGGCGGCATTATGGTTGGCCCCGGTGATGACGCGGACAAGCTGGTAACCGACAGTGCGTGGCGGCGCCACCAAATGCCTGCCTATCACCTCATCGCGCCAGACCGGATGGGGATTACGCTTGTCAACATCGGCGTTGGCCCCTCCAATGCCAAAACCATAACCGATCACCTTGCCGTGGTGCGGCCGGAGGCTTGGTTGATGATAGGCCATTGCGGTGGCCTGCGCCCCAGCCAGCGCATCGGCGATTATGTGCTGGCCCATGCCTATCTGCGCGACGACCATGTGCTGGACGATGTGCTGCCGCCTGAAATTCCCGTGCCCGCCATTGCCGAGGTGCAGCAGGCGCTTGCACGCGCGGCGCAAACGGTTTCGGGCCAATCAGGCGACGAATTGAAGCGGCGGCTGCGCACCGGCACCATTGTCACCACCGATGATCGCAACTGGGAACTGCGCTATTCCAAATCTGCGCTGCGCTTTTCGCTCAGCCGCGCGGTTGGCATCGACATGGAATCGGCAACAATCGCTGCGCAGGGCTATCGATTCCGTGTGCCTTATGGCACGCTGCTGTGTGTGTCGGACAAGCCCTTGCACGGGGAACTGAAACTGCCAGGTCAGGCAAACCGGTTTTACGAGCGCGCCATTGCCGAGCATATGAAGATCGGCATTGAGGCATGCGAAGAGCTGCGGCGCGAGGGCACCAAACTCCACAGCCGCAAACTAAGGGCGTTTAACGAGCCGCCATTTCGGTGAGCTATTGTTAAAGTAAAAGCGAGGCCAGTCGCTTCGTCATACGGTAGTTGTGGATGGCAATGGCGCTAACGGTAATCTCCTGCCGCACATCCACTTTGAACCCCTTTCGTTCAAATAATGGTCGCGCCGCTTCGCTAGCGTCGGCAGACAGTGCCGCCAACCCCTGCTCCAAAGCCGCTCTTTCAAGGTCATCGTACAGCGCAGAAGCCACACCCGTGCCGATCCGGTCAGGCCGACAATATAGATGATCAACATGCCCGTTTGCAGCAAGATCGCCATAAGCCAGCGGCTCGCCCAGCTCATCAACCGCGACGAGAAATACCCGCCTATCTGCCGCACGCTGAATATAATTTTCCGGGTTGGGCGGCGTGGGGCTCCACGCCGCTAGTTGCTCCCTCGAATAAACCCAATTGGCGCCATGGTGGACGGATGCGTGGAACAAGATCGCCAGCGCCGGCGCATCCGCAGGCATAAACGGCCTGATCAGCATATCACCCTTTGGGCGGGTCAGCGATCATCGCAGTGAAGCTCGCCTCAGCCGCCAGCTGGCCGTCGACCAGTGCCCGCCCGGCGAATTTGCACACGCTGGTGCGCTTTTGCACAAATTCCACCTCAAGCGTCAGCAGAACGCCCGGCTCGACAGGCTTGCGAAACTTGGCGCCTTCAATTGCCATGAAGTAGACAAGCTTGCCCGTCCCCGCAAGGCCGGGCGATTCTACTGCCAAAATGCCCGCCGCCTGGGCCATTGCTTCAACAATGAGCACGCCAGGCATAATGGGGCGCCCAGGGAAATGTCCCTGAAAAAAACCTTCGTTGATCGTCACCGCCTTGATCGCCGTGATCGACCGGTCGAGGTGCAATGCCTCAACCCGGTCAACCAGCAGCATCGGGTAGCGGTGCGGCAGCGCCGCCATCACCCGATTGATATCGAGCGCATAGGGCGCCGCCGTCATCGCCTCGCTCACCGGCTTTGCGGCTGCGGCTTTGTGGTGGCAGGCTTGGCGGGCGTCGCCGCGGCCGGGGCGCCGGCCGCCGGAGCAGCGCCTTGCTGCTGCGGAATTGTAATGGAAACAACGGTCAGCGCCGCATTCAACTGTGCCATTGCCGCGGCTGTAACGTCGCCCACCGGATCCGCTGCCAGAACACCGCTGCGTGGCAACACAACATCGCCATTGCGATCCTTGCGGATTTTTTCTGCAATCGGCACCAGCTTGTCGAGAATCTGATATTTAATATACTGATCGATATTTTGAATTTCCTGCCGAAGCTGGTCAAAATTTCCTTGTGCTTCGCTCAGATTTTGGCGAGCCCGGTCAATCGCTGTTTGGTTGGCCGGGGGCAATGTGCCGTCGGGCTTCAGCACCTTCTTGGCTGCCTCAACCTGCGTGTTCCACTCCTTGGCCGCGGCTTCAAGCGCACCTTGCACCGTTTTCAGCTCGGCGCTGTATTTCGCGTTGAGCTGCGCGCTGCCGCTCTTTGCGGCTACGCTGTCTTTGTAAATCTGGTCAACATCCAGCGTGAGCGATGTGGATTGCGCAGCAGCCGAATGCGCACCCATGGTCACGCCGACAAACATCGCCGCGGCCAGCGCTGCGGTCTTCAAATAGCTTTTCATCAAAATCCTGTCCCTACGTTAAAAGTAATGAGTTTGGTGTCATCACCGGGCTGGGTCAACAATGCCCTGGCGACGTCGATCCGCAGCGGCCCGAACGGCGAATTCCAGTTCACGCCAAAGCCAACCGACAAGCGCGGCTTTGCCGAGTTGCCCACAAAGCGCTCAATAAACGGCGTTCGCTCGCTTGTCGCGCGCAGATTTGCAGCCGTTCCGATGCAATTACCCGCCGCGTCGGGAATACCGACCGGGCAGATTGTAAACGAGGTAATCGGCGCATCGGCAGTGCCCGAATTATAGGTAAACAGCGGCTCACCCGTTACTGAATCGAACTGCGGCGTAAAGATCGACCCAAGATAAGTCCGCCCCGTGGCCGGATCGGTCAGTGTCGGAAACACCGCTGTCGGCAGCGGCCGTGTCACGCCAAACAAAGCGCCGAAATCGAGAAAGAGCGTAGGCCGCAGGCCAAGTTCGCGCACACCGGCACCCAGTGGAATCTCCAGCTCGGCACGGCCAAGATAATAGGCCCGGCCACCCAGCGCATCATCGCGCAGCTGATTTGCTGGCAGTTCCACCTGGTTGACTGTGCCATCGCTTAACAAAATAGTTTGGATGCGCGGCCCGACGCCACGAATATCAAACCCGCGAAACTGTGGTTCGCCAAGGTAGAAGCGGTCGATAATGCGTACCCGGTCAATCCCCTCGCCGCGCGCCTTGTTGAGCGGCTGAATATACGCAGCCTCAAAAGCAACCGAGAAAATAAAGCCGCTGCCCACATTCCAATATTTGCTCGAATCAAGCCGCGTGCGCAGATATTTCACGTCGCCACCAAGGCCAGCAAAATCCTGGCTAAGAGCAACGCGCTGCCCGGAAGATGGTCTCAAGCTGTTGTTAAGATTGTTGAAACTCAACACATAACCGATGGACGATGTCAACCTGTTGCCAAGCTGGTCGCACAAATAGCGCCCTGCCAGAAACGGGTCGCAAACGCCATTGGTGAAAAACTGATTCTCATCCGCGCCAACATTGTCCTGCGACAATTGATAACGAAGCTGCAGCGCAACAAATTCAGTCAGCGCCGTGCCAAGACGAACATCAAAACCGGTGGAAACTTGCGAGAAGAATGTTTGACGAGAATTGCCGACAAAGTTGAACTGATTAAGATCGCGCCGAAAAATATCTCCGCCAAGCGCAATGTTACGCCCAAGAAAATATGGCTCGGTAAAACCAAGCTCAACAGATTTGGAAAATTGCGAATAATTAACGCTCGCCTGAAGAACCTGCCCTTTGCCGCGAAAATTCCGCTGGCGAATGGAAGATTGAATAAGAAATTGCTCAAGACCCGAATAGCCAACAGAGAAATTCAACTCTCCAGTTGATTTTTCCTCAACATTTGCCTCAAGAATAACTCGATCAGGCGCTGAACCGGGTTTTTGCTGAAGCTCCAGTTTATCTTGAAAATAACCAAGGGAATTAATGCGGTCTGCCGAGCGTTTAACCTGGAATGTATTGAAAGCATCCCCTTCAGCAAGGCGTACTTCGCGCCGAACGACTTTATCCTGCGTTAGCGTATTACCATTAATGTCTATCCGCTCGACATAGGTCCGCTTGGCCTCGGCCACGTGAAAGTTGATGCCAAGGGTCAGCGTTTCTGCGTCGCGCTGGAATTCAGGATTTACATCGGTGAACGCATAGCCGAACAGGCCCGCCGTCTGGTTGATCGCATCGACAGAATCCTCAACCTTTTTCGCGTTGTACCAATCGCCTTTTTTCGCAATCAACGACTTGGCCAACCGCTTATTGTCAAAATCACGAATATCGCTGTCGACGGTAATGTCGCCAAAATGGTATCGCTTACCCTCTTCGATAACATAGGTAATAATAAAATCATGTTTATCTGGAGTAAGCTCAGCTACTGCTGAAATAATCTTAAAATCTACATAGCCTTCTTTGAGATAAAACTCTCGCAACTTGCTCTGATCGTAGTTCAGCCTGTCTTGATCATAGCTAGTGTTCGAACTGAGAAAAGTTTTCAGTCGGGCCTGTTTGGTGGCAAACTGGCCGCGCAGCTTGTTGTCGGAAAACACCTCGTTGCCGATGATGTTGATCTGGCGAACCTTGGATTTTGCGCCTTCGGAAATCTCAAAGACAATATCGACCCGATTTTGGTCGAGCGACACCATCTTGGGCGTAATCGTCGCGGCGAAACGTCCCTGGCGGCGATACAGTTCGATTATCCGCTCAACATCCTGGCGTACCGCTGTCCGCGTAAAAATCTGCCGCGGCGCAAGTTTGATTTCCTTGGTGATCTTGTCTTCCTTGAGCGTCTTGTTCCCTTCAAGCAGCACGCGGTTGATGATCGGGTTTTCTTTTACGCGCAGCACAATGTCGCCGCTAACCGCGCCGTCAATCGCCACATCGGCAAACAACTCGCTCGCCAGCAGATCTTTAATCGCCTGGTCGAGAGTTTCGTTGCTAAATGGCTGCCCGGTCCGCAGCTTGGTGTACGAAATGACCGTGTCCTGCTCGATCCGCTGAGAACCGCTCACCCGCAGCGAACGGATAACCTTACCCGCCGGCGTTGCAGCGCCCGGCGTTATAACCTGCGGCGGCGCCTCAGCCTGCGATGCGGCGGGAGGCGGCGTCTGCGCTACCGCAATGGCCGGCACGCCCGAAAGGAAGGTGCCCGCCAGCAGCGCCACTGTTTGACATGTGCCGAATTTTGAAACTTTGGTCGCTGTCACTGGTCCACCCCAAATGGAAAATTTCATTACTGGCACAGGCAAATGCCCTGCCCGATGCACGTCAACCGATCAACCCGGCAAGATTCTTCCACAGGCCCAATGCGCCGAGATCATTGGCCGTTGCCAGCACCATCAACGCCAGCACCGCCAGCAAACCGCCTCGAAACGCCCATTCCTGCACCTGCGCCTCAACCGGCCGCCGCCGCACTGCTTCAATCGCGTAAAACAGCAAATGGCCACCGTCCAGCATGGGGACTGGCAACAAGTTGATGAATCCCAGATTAATGGATATCAGCGCAATAAGGAAAACAAACGATGGCGCGCCGAGCGAAAGCTGCTCACCCGACACTTTGGCAATGCTGAGCGGCCCGCCAAGCTCGCTCAGCGGGCGCTTGCCTGTTACCATTTGGCCAATTGCATCACCCATAATCCCCAGAATTTCGCCGGTTTTGCGAACCGCAACGCCAGGCGCGGCCAGCAGGCTTACCGGCACGACCCGCCCGGCTGTGGGGCCAACACCCAGCCGCCCGATATTCGACCGGTTGCCAAACCTGTCATGCACCACCCGTGTGCCGATTTTCGCATTTGTCGATCGCTGCTCCCCATTACGGGCAAAATCGACACGCACCTGCTGCCCGGCGCGGATTTGAACAAAACGCACTACATCATCAAAACTGTCGACCGGCCGGCTGCCAAGCGCAGTAATGCGGTCGCCGCTATGCAAGCCAGCCAGGGCAGCCGGGCTGCCTGCCTCCACCGCGCCGACCACCGCTGGCGTGCGCACTTCGCCATAAGCCACCGCAAAGCCCGCCAGAATGATGATCGCCACGAAAAAATTAGTAACAGGCCCGGCCGCCACAACAATAGCGCGCTGCCACAAAGGCCTGGCCTGAAAAGTCTGCGCGCGCTGCTCCGGCGGCAGCGAAAGCCATGCAGGATCAGCCATGCTCGCCGGGTTCATATCGCCAGCGAATTTTACATATCCCCCCAGCGGCAGCGCAGCGAACTTCCACCGTGTGCCGCGCTTGTCGGTAATACCGAACAATTCGCGGCCAAAGCCAATGGAAAACGCCTCCGCCTTCACGCCAAACATCCGCCCGGCGAGATAATGTCCAAGCTCATGAACAAACACCAGCGGCCCGATAACCAGCACAAAGGCAATGATCGTAAGCAACAGGCCGGGAGAATGGGTCAAGCTACGCAATCCTTCACACGCTCGCCCGCGACGCGTCGCGCCTGCGCATCGACAACCAACACATCGTCGAGCGATTCCGGCGCCGCGGGATCATAGCCCGACAAGGTATCCTCCACGATTGCGGCAATTTCGAGGAAGCCGACATGGCCCGCCAAAAAAGCCGCCACCGCCACCTCATTTGCTGCATTCAATATCGCTGGCCGTGCGCCGCCCGCCGACAATGCTTCACGCGCGAGCCTGAGTGCGGGAAAGCGCACCGCGTCGGGCGCTTCAAAATCAAGCTGGCCAATGCCAACCAGATCGAGCGGAGCCATCGGTGTCGCCATCCGGTCTGGCCAGGCCAGGCAATAGGCAATGGGTGTGCGCATGTCGGGCGGCCCAAGCTGTGCCAGCACCGACCCGTCGACATAATCCACCATCGAGTGAATAACCGACTGGCGGTGCAGAATAATCTCGATCAACTCAGGCGCGATAGGGAAGAGGCGGGCTGCCTCAATCAGTTCCAGCCCCTTGTTCATCATCGTTGCTGAATCGACCGAAATCTTGGCCCCCATCGACCAGTTGGGGTGCGCAACCGCCTGTGCTGGCGTAACCGCGCGCATCCGCTCCAGGCCCCAATCGCGAAACGGGCCGCCGCTTGCTGTCAAAATAATCCGCCGCACCCGCTCTGGCCGCGCAAAATCAAAGCATTGATAAATTGCGTTATGCTCAGAATCACACGGCAGCAAAGTTGCGCCATGCGCTTTTGCCGCCGCCAGAATAACATCGCCCGCCGAAACCAGCGGCTCCTTATTAGCCAGCACAATCGTGCCGCCTGCGGCAATAGCAGACATAACCGGCGGCAGCCCGGCACAGCCGACAATCGCCGCCATTGTCCAATCGGCGCCCAGTGCCGCTGCCTCGCAAATCGCCTCTTCGCCTCCTGCGGCTTTTACGCCAGTGCCGGCCAAAGCGTCGCGCAGCGCAGCCAAGCAGGTTTCATCTGCCACAACCGCATATTTTGCGCCGGTTCTCACCGCTGCGGCCGCCAGCTTTTCGACATCGCGATTGGCGGTAAGCGCCAGAACCGAAAATTTCTCCGGCTCGCGCTCAATAAGATCTAGCGTCGAGCTGCCAACCGAACCCGTTGCGCCAAGTATTGTAACGCTCTTCATTCCAACCATCCCAAAATCTGCGGCATTACCACTAAAAGCGCTGCCAGCGGCACCGCGGCGATCATGCCGTCAAGACGGTCAAGCAAGCCGCCATGGCCGGGCAGCAAGGTTCCGCTGTCCTTCACGCCCGCGCGCCGCTTGAGCCAGCTTTCATACAAATCGCCCGCCTGGGCAACCAGCGCGAGCAAAGGCGTAGCCAGAGCCAGCCGCCATGGCAGGCCAGCCGCAAGATGCAGCGCGCCGCCAAACGCCGCGGCCGCACACACCCCACCCACCAGGCCCGACCAGGTTTTGTTGGGGCTGATCGCACGAGCAAGCTTTGGCCCGCCCACCAGCCGCCCGGCAAAATAGGCGCCGATATCGCACAGCCACACCAGCCCAAAAACCCAAAAGGCAAACAAAAAACCGCGCGGCTGCTCGCGGATCAGCATTAGCGATAAAACCGGCAGGCCAGCATAAACCACCCCCAGCCACACATCGCGCCGACCGGTAATGAACCAGCCAAAGCCGCCTGCCCCCAGCAGCAGACCCAGCGCAAGAAAATTTGGCCCCGCAGCCAATGGCCCCAAAACCACCAACGGCACCGACAGCGCCAGCATGAGCATTTTTTTACGATACCCATCCAGGCGGGAAAGATCTGCCCATTCCGCAAAAACGCCAAGCGAAATGGCCGACAATATCGCCCAAAAAACCACACCGCCCAGCCACACCGCCGCCAGCGCTGCTACAACCAGCGCAACACCAACCAGCGAGCGCGTCGCCAGTTCAGAGCGCGGTGCAGGGGCGGCGGATTTGTTCACAAGCCGCCAAAACGGCGTTGCCGCTGACCAAAATTCTCCACCGCGCTGGCAAAATCGGCCTCGTTAAAATCGGGCCATAACGTGTCGACAAACAGCAATTCTGCATAGGCAGCCTGCCACAACAGAAAATTCGACAGCCGCTGCTCGCCCGATGTGCGGATGAGCAGGTCGAGCGGGGGAAGATCGCGGGTTTCAAGCTCCGACTCGATGCTTGCCTCATCAATTGCGGCGACATCAAGCGTGCCACTGGCCACGCGCCCGGCCAGCGCGCGCGCCGCCGACGCCAGCTCTGCCTGCGCGCCATAGTTGAGCGCAATCACCAATATCGGCCCTGTATTGCCCGCCGTTTTTCCCAGTGCATCCTCAACCAGCGCAACAATATCGCCCCCAAAGCGGCGATAATCCCCAATCACGCGCAGCCGCACATTCTCACGCACCAGTTCATCAAGGTCATGGCGGATGAAATAGCGCAGCAACCCCATCAGATCGCCAACCTCCGCCTCCGGGCGGCGCCAGTTTTCAGAAGAAAACGCATAAAGGGTGAGTGCCTCGATACCCAGACCACGCGCCGCGCGAGTAACGCGGCGCACCGCCTCCACCCCAGCCTTGTGCCCCGAAAGACGCGGCAAAAAGCGCCGCTTCGCCCAGCGGCCATTGCCATCCATGATAATAGCGACATGGCGCGGCAATGCGCCCCTTTCGACAAGGGGCCCATCAGCGGACGCATTAGGCGCCTTGGCTGGCAGCAGCGTCACTTACCCAGAATTTCCTTTTCCTTGGCGCTGGCCGCAGCGTCGATATCGGCGATGGTTGCATCGGTGAGCTTTTGCACCTCTGTTTCATGGCGTTTGCGCTCATCCTCGCCAAACAGACCTTTTTTCTCGTCTGTTTTAAGACTTTCCATCCCATCGCGGCGAACATTGCGCGCTGCGATCCGCGCTTTTTCGGCATATTGCCCGGCGAGCTTGGCAAGTTCCTTGCGCCGTTCCTCGGTCAAATCGGGAATGGGAATACGCAGCGTGGTGCCATCGACAATCGGATTGAGGCCAAGCCCGGCCGAGCGGATCGCCTTGTCCGCGGGACCGACATTGGATTTGTCCCACACCTGGACTGAAAGCATCCGCGATTCCGGTGCCGAAACCGTTGCCACCTGGTTGAGCGGCATATGCGAGCCATATACCTCCACCGTCACCGGATCGAGCAGCGACACCGAGGCGCGGCCGGTGCGCAAGCCTGAAAGATCACCCTTAAGCGCCTCTACACTGCCCGCCATCCGGCGCTCAAGATCGGCCTTGTTATAGGCGGCCATGTCAATTCTCCGTGGTTTCAGTTTGATTATGGACGATCGTCGATGTGCCCTCGCCGCGCAATACCGAGGCAAGATTTCCTTCGCCGCGAATGTTGAACACCACAATCGGAATGTCGTTTTCACGACAAAGCGCGACCGCAGCGGCATCCATCACCTTCAAATTATCAGAGAGCACCCGGCCAAAACTAAGCTCTTCATAGCGCGTGGCGGTGGCTACTTTTTTGGGGTCAGCATCATAAACCCCATCGACGCTGGTGCCTTTGAACAGCGCGTCGCAGCTCATTTCGGCTGCGCGCAGGGCAGCGGCGGTATCGGTTGTAAAAAACGGGTTGCCCGTGCCGGCTGCAAAAATGACAATCCGGCCCTTTTCCATATGCCGAATGGCGCGGCGGCGGATATAGGGTTCGCACACGCTGGCCATAGGAATGGCAGACTGAACGCGGGTTTCAATGCCCATACGCTCCAGCGCATTTTGCACCGCAATCGCGTTCATCACCGTTGCCAGCATACCCATATAATCGGCGCTGGTCCGGTCAAAACCCCTGGCAGCAGCCGCCAGCCCACGAAAAATATTGCCCCCGCCAACAACAAGGCAAATCTCGTGCCCGGCCTCTTTGGCGGCGGCGATTTCGCTCGCCACGCGGTCAACCGTTGCGGGATCAATGCCAAACTGGCCCGGCCCCATCAGGACTTCGCCGGAAAGTTTCAGCAATACGCGTTTGAATTTGGGGATGGTCATCGATCCAACTTGAACAGGTGCAGGGCGGCGCGGACCTTAGAGGCCCCTCGCCACTGTGCCAAGCGCTCAATCAAGCCACATGCCGGCGCTTACCGGCATATGGCTTGATCAAAACTGCATCACATAAAACTGCAAGCACGCAGCAACGGCCAATAACGGCGCATCGCCCGCAAAGTTGGGTCAGTTGATGCCGGCAGCCGCGGCTACTTCGGCGGCAAAATCGCTTTCCTCGCGCTCAATGCCCTCGCCAAGCTGAAAGCGAACATAATCCTTAAGTTCAATCGCTTTGCCCGCCGCCTTGGCGGCATTGGCCACAACATCGGCAATTTTTGTCTTGCCGTCCATGACGAAAAGCTGGCTGACAAGCGCATTTTCCTTGCGATATTTGGCAATTGCCCCGTCGACCATCTTGGCAACAATATCGGCAGGCTTACCGCTTTCGGCTGCCTTTTCCGTCGCAATGGCGCGCTCACGTTCAACGATTTCCGGGTCGAGTCCATCTTCGTTCAATGCCAGCGGGAAGGCGGCGGCAATATGCATGGCAATCTGCTTGCCCAGCGGCTCCAGCACATCAGCGCCCGCCTCGCTTTCAAGCGCGACAAGCACGCCAATTTTACCAAGGCCAGGTGCTGCGGCATTGTGAACATAGGGCACAACCGCTCCTGCGCTCACCTCAAGCCGCTTTGCCCGGCGCAAATTTTGGTTTTCACCGATGGTTGCAATGTTGTTGGTGAGAACTTCCTCAACCGTTTTGTCACCCAGCGAAGCCGCCTTGATGGTGTCAATCGAATCGCCCAGCTCAAGCGCGACCGAAGTTACATCGCGAACAAAAGTTTGAAATTGCATGTTTTTGGCGACAAAATCTGTCTCGGAATTAACCTCGACTGCGGCGCCGCGCGTGCCGGACACTTCAATGCCCACTAGCCCTTCAGCGGCAGTGCGGCTCGATTTTTTGGCGGCGGCGGCAAGCCCCTTGGCGCGCAACCAGTCCATGGCAGCGGCCATGTCGCCACCGGCTTCGGTCAGCGCCTTTTTGCAGTCCATCATGCCCGCGCCGCTCTTTTCGCGCAGATCCTTGACGGCGGCAGCTGTGATCTCGGCCATATCTCTCGTCCTTTTCTTCGACATACATGGGTGCAGGCGGGGAAAGGCCCTTGCCCTACCCCGCCGATATTTCAGTTCAGCGACGCTTTATGCGCTCGGCTGCCCCTCGCCCTCAGGCGCCATTTCAACAGCGGCAACCTCAGCCACAGCCACCTCGGCAGGCGCGGTCAGCGCCTCTTCCACCGGCGGCTCATCCATCGCGCCAAGGTCACGCCCGTGTGCGGCCTGTTGCTGATGGCCGCCGCGCGTTGCCGCAATCGCCACAGCTTCGCAATAAAGCCGGATCGCGCGACTTGCGTCGTCGTTTGCAGGCACAGGAAAGGCGATGCCGTCGGGCGAAACGTTCGAATCGAGAATGGCTACCACCGGAATACCCAGCGTGTTGGCCTCCTTGATTGCCAGCTCTTCCTTGTTCGCGTCGATGACAAACATCACATCGGGGATGCCGCCCATGTCGCGAATGCCGCCGAGCGACAGTTCCAGCTTGTCCTTTTCGCGAGTAAGCTGCAGCACTTCCTTTTTGGTGAGGCCAGCCGTATCGCCCGAAAGCTGTTCTTCCAGCGTTTTCAGCCGCTTGATCGAGCCCGAAATCGTCTTCCAGTTGGTGAGCATGCCGCCCAGCCAGCGATGGTTAACGAAATGCTGGCCAGAGCGCCGTGCCGCATCGGCAACCGCTTCTTGCGCCTGCCGCTTGGTGCCGACAAACAACACCTTGCCGCCCGATGCAGTTGAGGCCGCAACAAATTCGAGCGCGCGCGCAAACAACGGCACGGTCTGGCTGAGGTCAAGAATGTGAACGCCGTTGCGATCACCAAAAATATATGGCTTCATCTTCGGATTCCAGCGGTGAGTCTGGTGACCAAAGTGAGCGCCGGTTTCGAGCAATTGCTGCATGGTGACGACTGGTGCCGCCATAAATATTTCCTTTCCGGTTGGTCCTCTGGGAAGCAAATATCCTTTGGGAGAGACCCCCATCGGACACCGGTATGTGCGCTTCCCATGCGGGATTGAGGCGCGCCGCTTAGCGCAGATGAGAGTTCAAATCAATAGTTGACATTATGAACATAAATGGAACATAAGGCGATCATTGGTCGTACAAGGTTGCGGCCTTGGGTTCGATTGGCGGGATTGACAGGGCGCAAAGGGGTTTTGACAATGGCGATGATTTTGCAGCTTTTGGTGTTTGGCCTGGCGCTTTGGGGCATTTCGCTGGTATTTTGGCAAACACTGGCACCTGCCCTGCCGCGGATCATCAAGATTTTTGAGCAAGCCCGCCAGGGGACATCGCGGCCCTTGCGCCCATCCTTGTCGGCTATACCAGGGGCTGCTGGGTTTGTTCCGGCTTCAACAGGAGCGCATCGGTATCGACAGGTCCACGCTGCCGTTTGACGCGGGCATAGCTGCGTATGCTGAACGGGATGGAGAGAATATAACCCGCGCATAGTGCCGTCAGCATGTGCCAGGGGGCAGAAACCAGCGCTGCACCAAGCAGAACAATGCCGGCAATCGCCTCAAACCGAATGGACGGGCGCAGCCGCATCGCTCCCCAACTATAGGTAGCGACACTTGACACCATCATCAGCGCGACAATTGCCGTCCATGGGGCAACGAGCCAGACGGAGCGAAAAATCGGCGCGCCCGTCCAGAGCCAGCAATAAAGCGGCAACAGCGCAAGGCCCGCGCCAACGGGCGCTGGCACTCCAGTCAAAAATCCGGCTGACTTATGCGGTTGCTCTGTTGTGTCGATAGCGGCGTTGAAACGCGCCAGCCGCAAAGCGCAAAACACCGCAAACACCAGTGCGCATACCCATCCCACGCGTGGCAAATCACTCAGCGACCATAGGAACAGGATGAGAGCGGGCGACACGCCAAAGGAAATGGCATCCGCCAGCGAATCCAGTTCTGCGCCAAAGCGGCTTTCCCCCCGCACAAGCCGAGCAATGGTGCCGTCAAGCCCGTCGAGCACACCCGCGATCATCACCATGACGACTGCGCTTTGCCACTCGGCCACGATAGCAAAACGCACCCCCGTCAACCCCGCGCACAATGCAAGCGCCGTCACCGCATTGGGCGCCACCGCCCGCAGGGGCAAGCCAGCCGCACGGCCGCCAAGGCGGACGGGCCGGCGCGCGCGCCTCATATCCATCGCCTCACGCCCATACAGGGTAAAAATCATGTGAAATCAACATGTTTTTGCCGCCATCATTGTGCAACGCCTGCCGGGCGGGCCGCCCCTGCCCGGCCGATAATCGTTTCACCCGCAACGCAACGCTGACCCAAAATCACCTGGCACCCATAATCATCGGGCAGATAAACATCCACCCGGCTGCCAAAGCGGATAAGACCCACGCGCTGCCCTGCGGCGATCATGTCGCCCGGTTTCACAAAGCTCAAAATCCGCCGCGCGACCAGCCCTGCAATTTGCGTAATGCCAATGAGGCGGCCGTCTCGACCTTCTACCACAATATGCTGGCGCTCATTCTCTTCGCTCGCCTTATCCAGGTCCGCATTCAAAAATTTCCCTGAAATATATGTAACTTGGCGAATAGTTCCGGTAATTGGCGAACGGTTGATATGAACATCGAACACGCTCATAAAAATCGACACACGCACCAACGGCCCAGTGCCAATGCCGCCCTCGCCCGTCATTTCAGCAGGAACCGCCACCCGCTCGATCAGCGTAATAAGGCCATCGGCCGGTGCAACAATCATCCCTTCGCCCTGCGGCGTAACCCGCACAGGATCACGAAAAAACAGCGCCACCCACAGTGTCAGGCCGAGTAACGGCCATGTCAGCGTGTCCCACACAAAAAAGGAGCCAAGTGCAATTGCACCGGCAATCGCGACATATTTGCGCCCTTCGGGGTGCAATTCCGGCACGCGCCACTTAACCGGCAACGGCAGCGGCGATTTGGGATCAAGCTCAGCCATGGGTTCACCCTACAGGGCCGCCCGCCGCAATTCAATGCGGCTGCCAACAGCGCTGCTGCGCACAACAAGGCCGCCTGCCCAGCCCTGCACACCCGCCCGCGCGGCCCGCGCACCATTATCGCGCAGCAAGAGGTTGATTGCTGCCCCCCTTGCCCCTAGACGAATGCCATATTCCTCCCAGTGAACAAGCGAGAAATCGATGGCGAAGATTAAGGTGAAGACGCCTGTCGTGGAAATCGACGGCGATGAAATGACCCGGATCATCTGGCAATGGATCCGGGAGAGGCTCATCCTTCCCTATCTCGACATCGATCTCGATTATTACGACCTGGGCATCCAAAAGCGCGATGAAACCGATGACCGCATCACCGTTGACAGCGCGCGCGCCATTCAAAAATACGGCGTGGGTGTAAAATGCGCGACCATCACGCCAGACGAGGCGCGGGTGGAAGAGTTCAAGCTCAAAAAAATGTGGAAATCGCCCAACGGCACCATTCGCAACATTTTGGGCGGGGTAGTGTTTCGCGAGCCCATCGTCATCAAAAACGTGCCGCGGCTCATCCCCGGCTGGACTCACCCGATCGTTGTTGGCCGCCACGCCTTTGGCGACCAATATCGCGCCACCGACTTTCGTGTGCCTGGCCCTGGCAAGCTGAGGCTGGTTTTTGAAGGCGATGACGGCACAAAAATCGACGAGGAGGTTTTTACCTATCCCTCGGCGGGCGTTGCGCTTGCAATGTATAATCTTGACGATTCGATTCGCGATTTCGCCCGCGCGTCAATGCACTATGGGCTGAACCTTGGCTGGCCAGTATATCTGTCGACGAAAAACACCATTTTGAAGGCGTATGACGGCCGGTTCAAAGACATATTCGCTGAAGTTTTTGAAAGCGAATTCAAAGATAAATTCAAAGAAGCTGGCATTGTTTACGAACACCGCCTGATCGATGACATGGTCGCCAGCGCGCTAAAGTGGCACGGTGAATTCGTGTGGGCGTGCAAAAATTATGACGGCGATGTCCAGTCAGATCAGGTCGCCCAGGGCTTTGGCTCGCTTGGGTTGATGACCTCGGTGCTGCTTACCCCCGATGGCAAAACGGTGGAGGCAGAAGCCGCGCATGGCACCGTAACCCGCCATTTTCGCATGCACGAACAAGGCAAGGCAACATCTACCAACCCCATTGCCTCAATTTTTGCCTGGACAGGTGGGCTGAAATATCGCGGCAAGTTTGACGGCACACCCGAAGTGACGCAATTTGCTGAAACACTTGAACGCGTGTGCATTGAAACCGTGGAAAACGGCCATATGACAAAGGATCTTGCCATCCTTATCGGCCCAGAACAGCCTTGGATGACGACCGAACAGTTTTTTGAACAAGTTCGCCTCAACCTAGAATTGGCAATGGGAACATCGCGATAATATTTTGTTGTGTCTGCGCGTAGTTGATGCGCGCACAACCGCCACGGCTCAGGCGGGTGATCTAACCATGATGCGCCCGCCGGCTCCGCCTTCCTTGCACCAATATGGCCAACAAATGACGCCGATCCGGTGGTGAAAGGGGAAATGGAGGCACATCCTGCGCGCAAAGGGCTGGCATAGGCGCGGGCCCGCGTTAGGGTGTGTATTATGCCAATGGGGATGGAAAATAGCGGATTCGGCGATGCTCTTGTCATTCTGGGCGCGGCCGGGCTCGTTATTCCAGCCTTTGCGCGGTTTAGAATAAGCCCTGTCATCGGGTTTATCATGGTTGGCGCGCTGGTTGGGCCGGCGGGGCTTGGCGCGCTGGTGGGCACTAACCCATGGCTTCGTTATGTAACCATTTCCGACGCGGCGGCGATTGAACCTTTTGCCGAATTCGGCATTATTTTGCTGCTATTTTCCATTGGCCTTGAATTGTCGCTGCGCAGGCTTTGGTCGATGCGGGCGCTGGTATTTGGCGTGGGCGCGGCCGAACTTGGGCTTTCCGGGCTTATAATCGGCACAGGTCTGCACCTGTTGGGGCTGAACTGGGGAGGCGCGCTTGGCCTTGGGGTGTCGCTGGCGCTATCTTCCACCGCACTGGTGCTGCCTATTGTCGGCACGCAAGGGCCAATCGGCCGGCCGGCCTTTTCGATGTTGCTGTTCGAAGACCTGGCGCTGGTGCCGATTATTTTCATACTTGGCGCTTTTGCGCCCGTGGCGGCTGCAACCGGGTGGAGCGGCGGGGCAGTTATCGCAGGGCAGGCGCTGGCGGCGGTGGTGCTCATGTTTGTTGGCGGCCGGGTGGTTTTGCCGCGCTTGTTTGCTCAGGCGGCGCGCACCAAAAGCCCGGAGCTTTTTCTTGCCGCATCGTTGCTCGTCGTCATTGTGGCCAGCCTGGCGACTACTGCCTTTGGGCTTTCGCCTATTGTTGGCGCGTTGCTGGCTGGGTTGCTGATTGCGGAGACGGAATATCGCAGCGAAGTTGAAGTAATGACCGCGCCGTTCAAAGGGCTGGCGCTGGGGGTTTTTCTCATCACCATCGGCATGCGGCTCGATTTGCGGCTGATTGCGGCGGATTTCGGCTCCTTATTTTCAGCCGTGGCGGGGGTTGTTGCCATCAAGGCCCTTGTCACCTACTCGTTGATGCGCCTTTCCGGCGCGCGCGGCAGTGCCGCAGCGGAACTGGGTGTGTTGATGGGCAGCCCGTCGGAGACGACGCTCATCATGCTCGGCACTGCGGCGCAAGCGCAGATTATCCTGCCGCAAACTGCCGAATTCTGGCAGACGGTAACCGCCATTGGCCTCACGATAACGCCGCTGCTCGCGCGGCTGGGCCGCGAAGTGTCGCGCCGCATTGAACATAGCAGCGCAGTTGACAATTTTGTGCCCGAATTGCCCGACAACGGGCCGGGCAGCGTGATCATCGGCTTTGGCCGGGTTGGGCAAATGGTTGCCGATATGCTGCGCGCGCATGGCAAGCATTTTGTGGCGGTGGATGCCAATATCGATACGGTAAACGCAACCCGCAAACTGGGATATCCCGTCATTTTTGGCGATGTTGCCCGCTCGGAACTGATCGACCGGCTGAACCTGGCGCGCGCCGACGCGCTCATCCTGACGATGGATGATCCGGTGCTGAGCGTGCGCCTGGTGCGCCGCGTGCGTGGCTGGATGCCCAGCCTCACTATCATCGCCCGCGCGCGCGACCCGGCCCATGCCGCCGAGCTTTATCGGGCCGGGGTTACGGAAGCCGTGCCCGAAACGGTGGAGAGTTCGCTGCAATTGTCGGAAGCCGTGCTGGTTGAGCTGGGCGTTGCCATGGGCCCGGTTATCGCCTCAATCCATGATAAGCGCGACGAGCTGCGCATGGAAATCAAACAGGCCGCCGAACTGACCCGCGCGCCAGCGCTTCGCCGCGCCCGCCGCGCAAGAGATGGGGAACATCCGGCGAGCTGAGCCAATGTCCGTCCGCTCGCCACTGCGCCTGCTGATTGAGTGCGCCGATTGAGCGTTCAGCCCGCGTGTACCGCGCTACACTCAAGTGCTGCCCGCACCGCCGCCACGGCTGCTTCTGCCTGCGCACCATCCGGGCCACCGCCTTGCGCCATATCGGCGCGCCCGCCACCGCCCTGCCCGCCCAGCACGGGCACCGCAATACGCAACAAATCGACCGCGCTGTGGCTGCCGGCAAGATCTGCGCTCACACCAACCGCAACCGAAGCGCGCCCTTCGTTCACCGCGATGAGCATGGCAATGCCGCTGCCGATGCGTGCTTTAATATCATCAACCGCGCCGCGCAGGCCCTTGGGGTCGAGCCCGTCGACAATTTGCGCGGCAAAAGCAACGCCGCCCACCAGCTCCGGCCCAGCGGGCGCTGCACCGGTGCCGCCGCCCAGCGCCAGCGCTTTTTTCGCCTCGCCAAGTTCGCGTTCCAGCCGCCGCCGGTCTTCCACCAGCGCGCTGACACGGGCGGGCACCTCGTCCGGCGCGGCCTTAAGCGCAGCGGCTGCCTCGCGCAGCTTGTCGTCCCGGTCGATTAGCCACAGCCGCGCTGCATCTCCAGTAAGCGCCTCAATCCGGCGAATGCCGCTGGAAACCGCGCCCTCGCTCACAATTTTGAACAACGCGATATCGCCCAATGCACCGACATGCGTGCCGCCGCACAGCTCAACCGAATAGGCCAGATCTCCCCGCCCGCCCATCGACAGCACGCGGACCTCATCTCCATATTTTTCACCAAAAAGCGCCAGCGCCCCGGCGGCAACGGCGTCGTCGGGTGTCATCAGCCGGGTGGAAACGGTCCGATTGCCGCGAATCTGCCGGTTCACATCTGCCTCGATCAGGCTGATTTCAGCTGCTGTCAGCGCAGAAGGATGCGAGAAATCGAACCGCAGCCGATCTGGCGCGACAAGGCTGCCTTTTTGCGAAACATGCCCGCCCAGCCGCTCGCGCAGCGCCGCGTGAAGCAGATGCGTGGCCGAGTGATTGGCCCGTGCCGCGTTGCGCCGTTCAACGTCAATAGCAAGGTGGACCGTATCTCCCACCACAACCTCTCCAGCCTCGACCACCACATGGTGCACGTGGAGCCGCCCCAGCGCCTTGCCTGTGTCGGCAACTGTCGCACGCAGCCCGCCATCGCTGGAAATAACGCCGCCATCGCCCGCCTGCCCGCCGCTCTCTGCGTAAAACGGGGTTTGGTTGGTAAGCAGCAACACGGTTTCACCCGTGCCCGCGCGCTCCAGACGCGCGCCATCTTTGACAAGGGCAACCACGCGCCCTTCGCCAATATCGGCGGTGTAACCTGTGAACTCGGTGCCGCCGGCTTCCTCGGCAATGTCAAACCAGATATCGTCCGAGGCCCGCTCGCCAGACCCTTTCCAGGCGGCGCGAGCAGCCCGGCGCTGCTCGGCCATCGCAGCATCAAACCCGGCATGATCAACCCCAAGCGAGGCCGCACGCAGCGCATCTTCCGTCAAGTCGAACGGAAAGCCATAGGTATCATAAAGTTTGAACGCGGTTTCACCGGGCAGTACATCTCCCGGCTTCATGCCCGCTGTTGCCTCGTCGAGCAGCTTTAGCCCCTTGTCGAGCGTTTGGCGAAAGCGCGTTTCCTCCTGTTGGAGCGTCGCCTCAATGAGCGGCTGCGCGCGCACAAGCTCTGGGTAGGCCGCCCCCATTTCCGCCACCAATGCCGGCACCAGCCGGTGCATTAGCGGCTCTTTTGCGCCCAGAATATGGGCATGGCGCATGGCGCGGCGCATGATCCGCCTGAGCACATAGCCGCGCCCTTCATTGGCGGGCAAAACCCCGTCTGCCACCAAAAAGCCGGATGTGCGCAAATGATCGGCAATCACCCGGTGGCTTGCGGTATTGGCGCCGTCGGGCGCGGTGTGGCTCAGCGCGCTCGACGCTGCAATCAGCGCTTTGAATGTGTCGGTGTCATAATTGTCGTGCACACCCTGCAACACAGCGGCCACACGCTCAAGCCCCATGCCGGTGTCAATCGAGGGCCGCGGCAGCGGCGTGCGCACGCCGCCTGCTGCCTGTTCAAACTGCATGAACACCAAATTCCAGATCTCGACAAACCGGTCGCCATCTTCATCCGGGCTGCCAGGCGGGCCGCCGGCAATATGTGCGCCGTGGTCGTAAAAAATCTCGGAGCACGGGCCGCACGGGCCAGTATCGCCCATTGACCAGAAATTATCGTTGGTGGCGATGCGGATGATCCGCTCTTCCGGCAGCCCGGCAATTTTGCGCCATAGCGAAAAAGCTTCATCATCGGTGTGATATACGGTGACAGTCAGCCGGCTTGGGTCAATTCCCCAGATTTTCGTGACCAGTGTCCAGGCATGGTGGATTGCCTGCTCTTTGAAATAGTCGCCAAACGAAAAATTGCCCAGCATTTCAAAGAAAGTGTGGTGCCGTGCGGTGTAGCCCACATTGTCGAGGTCGTTATGCTTGCCGCCCGCACGCACGCATTTTTGCGCCGAGGTTGCGGTGGTGTAGCTACGCGTTTCAAGGCCGGTGAACACGTTTTTGAACGGCACCATCCCGGCATTTACAAACATCAATGTCGGGTCGTTGTGCGGCACCAGCGGTGCCGATGGCACGCGGGCATGGCCCTGCCCTTCAAAATAGTCGAGAAAGCTGCGGCGGATGTCGTTGGTCGATGTCATAATGCTGATCTAGGGTGCTAACGCTTATTGCTCAAGCGAAACGCACCGATAAGCGTGATCGCCTGCCGCTTTAAGCCGCAAATTTTGCCGATTGGCACAAATTTCGGGCCAAAACCGCCCTAGCCCAGCGGCGCATCGAAATTTGCAGGCGGCGTGCTGAACCAAACGGGGCCGCTCGGCGTCATATGGAAACAATCCTCCAGCCGGATACCGAATTTGCCGGGCAGATATATGCCCGGTTCGTTGGAAAAACACATGCCCGCCCGCAGCGGAGTTGCCTCGCCGTGTACCAGGTTCACCGGTTCGTGCCCGTCCAGCCCAATGCCATGCCCCGTGCGGTGCGAAAGGCCGGGAAGTTCATAGCCCGGGCCATAGCCCCATGCCTGATATTGGCGCCGCACCGCATCATCCACACTGCCCGCGGTGGCGCCGATTTTTGCCGCCGCCAGCGCCACCTGCTGTCCCTTGGCGACATGGCCCCACACAAGGCGCTGTTCAGCCGATGCCGCGCCAAACACAAAGCTGCGGGAAATATCTGACTGATACCCCTCAACCGAGCAGCCACAATCCATCAGCACCACCTGCCCCGGCGCCACACGCTGCGGCTCGTTTGAACCATGAGGGTAGGCCGCCGCTTCACCTATAAGCACCAGCGAAAATTCTGGCTTGCCACCCAGTTTGCGCGTGGCAGCGTTCATCAGGCTTGCAATATCGGCCGGTGTCATGCCTTGTTCAACCCTGGGCCACACCCAGCGATAGGCCGCAATGGTAATGTCTGCTGCCCGTTGCATCAGCGCGATTTCCGACGCGGCTTTAATCATCCGGCAGGCGCGCACTACCGGGTTTGCCGACACCAGCCGCGCCGAGGGCAGCGCGCGGGCAAGGCCATCTGCTGCAAAAAACCGCGCGGTTTCTTCAATACCCACCGGCCGCGCATCCAGTTTTCGCTCACGCAAATATTCTGCGACCACCGCCAGCGGGTTTTCATCCTCCTGCCACGCCCGTGCACTGGCCAACACCCCCAGTGTCTGGAGCACCGAAGGTTGTTCAAAAAGCGGCGTAACAATGCAAGGGTCGCCCTCTACCGGCAATATTGCCGCTGTCAGCCGCTCGCTGCGCCGCCACTCAATCCCGGTAAAATAGGTAAGGCTTGCCCCCGGCTCAATCAGCACCGCGCCAATGCCCGCTGCCCGCATCAGCTCTTGCGCGCGCTCTACTCTTGCCAGCCGCTCAGCCGAAGTAATAGCCTCGGCGGCACCCTCCAGCCGTTCCAGCCCTGCCAGATCCGGCTCGGCTGCGCGCAACACCCCGGCAGCCGATGCAAAAGGCGCCAGCGCTGCCGCCCCCAGCAAAGCACGGCGATCCAACCTGAAAGACGATGGGTGCATGTGCGCCTCCGACCAAGAATCAGCCAGAAAAATCGGCCTCGCAAACGATAGGGCGCTTGACCCGCGCCTCGCAATCCCCTTCGCTGCGCCAAATCGCAAATCGGAGACACGCATGACGCGGCATTTGACCTTTTATATCATGATCGGGCTGGTTTTGGGCCTTGTGGTTGGCTGGGGGATGCACATTGCCATTACGGCTGCCGGGCCCGGCGGTGCGCCGGTGCTGCATGGGGCAGCGCAGGCATTTCCCATCATCACCACCTTGTTTTTGCGCCTTGTCAAAATGATCATTGCGCCGCTTGTGTTTTCAACGCTGGTCGTTGGTATTGCCCATATGGGTGATACTGGCGCGCTTGGCCGGGTGGGCGTGCGCTCGCTTGCCTGGTTTATTTGCGCGAGCCTTGTTTCGTTGTCTTTGGGGTTGTTGCTGGTAACGATATTGCAGCCTGGCGTTGGCGTTGGCCTGCCGCTTCCCCCGATTACCGCCGACACCGGGATCGACAAGGCAGCGTTCAACATCAAGGATTTTGTCACGCACATTGTGCCTGCATCGATGATACAGGCCATGGCCGACAACGAAATTATTCAGATTGTGGTGTTTTCGGTGTTTGTTGGTGTGGGCATTAGCGCGGCCGGAGAAAAGGCCGCACCGCTCGTGCGCGCGACCGATGCTCTGGCCAGTGTCATGCTCAAAATCACCAGTTATGTGATGCGGTTTGCGCCTTTTGCGGTGTTTGCAGCGGTTGCCAACACGCTGGTTGAGCGCGGGCCCGAAGTTATTGCGCAGCTTGGCTATTTTATGCTCAGCTTTTACGTTGGCCTGGCAATATTGTGGTGCGTACTGCTCGGCATTGCATTTGCGCTGATCGGCCCGCGAACAGCGCAGCTTGTCCGCCATATTCGCGATCCGCTGCTGCTGGCTTTTTCTACCGCTTCGTCCGAGGCGGCGTATCCACGCACGCTGGAAGCGCTGGAGCGTTTTGGCGTGCCGCCAAAAATTGCGGGTTTCGTGCTCCCGCTTGGCTATTCGTTCAACCTTGACGGGTCGATGATGTATATGACCTTCGCGTCGCTATTCATCGCTCAGGCTTACGGCATTCACCTGCCGCTCAGCGCGCAAATCACCATGTTGCTGGTGCTAATGGTGACCTCAAAAGGCATTGCCGGCGTGCCCCGTGCCAGCCTGGTAGTGATTGCAGCAACGCTGCCGCTGTTCAAAATTCCCGAAGCCGGGCTGTTGCTGATTCTCGCTGTCGACCATTTCCTCGACATGGGGCGCTCGGCCACCAATGTTGTGGGCAACGCGATTGCTGCAAGCGTTATTGCGCGCTGGGAAGGCTCTCTTGGAGCAGATAGCGGCGAGGAGGCAGAAATTCCTGCGGCCACCTGAACTAGCTTCTTAAAAACCGTAAAACACCTTGCCAGCTGAAATCAGGCCAAGCAGCGCCAAAGCAAGGCTCCATAAAGCAAGGCCAAGTGGAAGATCGAAGGGCCCGCCGCAGCGGGCGGGCCCTTGCCAATCATGTAGCGTTATCCTCGCGCCAAAACCTCAGATATCATCATCATCGCCAGAAACATCGTCAGCATCTGGGCCGACCATCATCTCCTCGGCTACCTTGTCCGTGCGCGAACGAATGGCCGCCTCCAGCCGCTGCGCAAGCTCAGGGTTTTCCGTCAGATAATTTTTGGCATTCTCCCGGCCCTGGCCAATCCGTATGCTGTCATATGAAAACCACGCACCCGATTTTTCCACCAGACCAGCCTTGACGCCAAGGTCGAGCATTTCACCAATTTTGGAGATGCCCTGGCCATACATGATGTCAAACTCAACCTGCTTGAAAGGTGGGGCCACCTTGTTTTTTACCACCTTCACCCGCGTAGTATTGCCGACAATATCTTCACGGTCTTTAATCTGACCGGTGCGGCGAATGTCGAGCCGGACGCTTGCGTAGAATTTCAGCGCATTGCCGCCTGTCGTCGTTTCCGGGTTGCCATACATAACGCCGATTTTCATACGGAGCTGGTTGATGAAAATCACCATGCAGCGCGACCGGCTGATCGACCCTGTCAGCTTGCGCAAGCTCTGCGACATAAGCCGTGCCTGTAAGCCGACATGGCTATCGCCCATTTCGCCTTCAATTTCGGCCCGCGGCACCAGCGCCGCGACCGAATCAACGACCAGCACGTCAATCGCATTCGAGCGCACCAGCGTATCAACAATTTCCAGCGCCTGTTCGCCCGTATCGGGCTGCGACACAATCAATTCATCGATATTGACGCCAAGTTTTTTGGCATAAACCGGATCAAGCGCGTGCTCAGCATCAACAAAGGCCGCGGTGCCGCCCCCTTTTTGCGCTTCTGCAATCACATGCAGCGCAAGCGTGGTCTTGCCAGAGCTTTCCGGCCCATAAATCTCAATCACCCGGCCGCGCGGCAACCCGCCTACACCCAGCGCAATATCCAGCCCCAGCGAGCCTGTGGAAATTGCCTCCACCTGCATTGCCTCTTTGGAGCCCAGCCGCATGGCTGAGCCTTTCCCAAAGGCGCGATCAATCTGCGCGAGTGCTGCCTCAAGTGCCTTTTGCCGCTCATTTGCAGCTTTGTCTGTTGCCCCAGCCATTTTGGTGTCGATAACCTTTAATTGTGCCGCCATGGAGAGCCTCCGTCGCTAGACCGATCCTGATATCGGTTCAATGGGGTAATTCGTACACCAAATGTTCCAACAGAACAAGAGCGGAACAAATATTTTTGCAGCATCGCCGTGAAGCGCAATTATTAGCGGGCGCCGGCGGCAAAAGTCGGGTGCCATCGCTACACCGCCAGCCGCGCCAGCGTGCGTTCCACATCAGCCAGGGTGAAGGGCTTGGCGAGCACCGCGCGGTTGCGATGGGCCAGCGCAATTTCACCTTCACCACCGCCGCTGGCAAATGCAAAATCGATGCCCGCCCGCGCAAGAGCGGCCGCCACCGGCCAGCTTTTTTCTCCGCCTGCCAGATTTACATCGAGAATGGCCGCATCAATACCACCCTGCGCAACCCTGGCGAGCGCCTCGGCCACGCTGTCGGCCGTTGCCGCCACCTGGGCGCCCAGCACACCGAGAAAATCCTCCAATACCATCGCAATCAACGGCTCATCCTCAACAATGAGGAAGCGGCGTGCCGTCATATCGCCACCAAAATGTCGCGCGCGGCCTGCGCGAGTTGCTGCACCGAAAACGGCTTGGCAAGAAAAGCGACGTTATCGAGATCAATCGATTTGCGCAGCTGCTCCTCGGCATATCCCGACATGAACAAAATCGGCAAGTCCGGGTAGCGCGCGCGCGCATGGCGCACCATGGTTGGCCCGTCCATCATTGGCATCACCACGTCCGATATCAGCAAATCTGGCCGTGGATGCTGGGCAAGCACCTCCAGCGCGGCTTCGCCATGCTCTGCTGTCAACACGGTATAGCCCTGCCGGGTTAGCGCGCGCTCGGCCACGGCGCGCACCATATCTTCATCTTCTACCAGCAAAATCGTGCCCGACCCCCAAAGCTCATCCGGCTTTGCCTTGGGCTGTGCAATAGCGGGCTTGGCCGGGCCGCCTGCTGTGTGTACGGGCAGATAGATGGTGAATACAGCGCCCTTGCCCGGCGCAGATTCCGCAAAAATATACCCGCCAGACTGTTTGACGATGCCATAAACGGTCGACAAGCCAAGGCCTGTTCCCTTGCCTACTTCCTTGGTGGTGAAAAATGGCTCGAAAATCTTGGGTAAAATATCTGGCGGAATGCCGCCGCCTGTGTCGGAGATGCGCAGCGCTGAATAATCCCCCACTGGCAGCACGTCCGACCCCATTGCCCGCACCTCGGCCGCAGAAACCGCCAGCGTTTGAATGGTGAGCGTGCCGCCGCCGTGCGGATCCTTGGCCAGCATGGCGTCGCGGCCGTTGACAGCAAGGTTCATCACCACCTGCTCAAGCTGGCCAGGGTCTGCGCGCACCGCACCCAGATTGCGGCCATGCGACACGGTGAGCGTTACCGTTTCGCCCAGCAGACGCTTTAGCAGGTTGGAAATTTCAGAAATCACATCGGGCAGTTGCAGCACTTGCGGCCGCAGCGTCTGCTGGCGCGAAAATGCGAGCAATTGCCTTGTCAGGCTTGCCGCGCGGTTAGAATTGGCGCGCACCTGCTGAATATCGTCATAGTCGCTATCACCAGGCGAATGGCGCATCAGCATCAAATCGCAATGGCCGATAATCGCGGTTAAAATATTGTTGAAATCATGCGCCACCCCGCCTGCCAACTGCCCCACTGCCTGCATCTTGGTGGCCTGCGCCACTTCACGCTTCAGCCGGGTTTCCTCGCCATTATCTTTAAGACTAAGCAGCACGGCCGCCTGCCCCAGCCCGCGCGCACCCTTGATGGAGAGCGCAACCGGCTCGTCCGGCCGGTCGCGCAGGCGCACGGCAATGTCGGCGCTGTGCGCTGCGCCGCCAGCAAAACGCCGCACCGCATCCGCCAGCGCCGCCTTGTCCTCGCGCACCACAAGATCGCCAGGATAAACCGGCGGGGCAGCAGGATCGACATCGGCCGCGCGCGCAAAAGCTGTGTTCATTTCCAAAAAGCGCCCCTCCCGATCAACGAGTGCAACGCCAAAGGGCATTAAGGACACCAGCAACTGCAAATGCTCCCCCGCTCCGGCGGGAAGCACCGGGCCGGCAAGCTGCTCTTCATCGAGCATTGCGATTAAAATCGGCGCGCCAGCCCCTTCAAGCAGTGGCAATTGCACCAGCCGCAGCGGCGTTCCGCGCATGGCTTCGCGTTCAAACCGAGGTTGCCCGGCGCCATCGGTAATCAAGAAGCGGGCAAAATCCCGCCCGGCGACCATCGAATCCTCATGCCCGGTGGCGCGCAGGCAAAAAATACGGTTGGCGCTCAATATGCGCCCCTCTGTCGTGACCAGCGCCAGCATCACCCCGGCAGATGCCATGCGATTGCCAACATCCCCCGCAATCATTGCCTCGATCGAGCGCATCGTGGCCGCGCTTTTTGTTTCGGCAAATTGCCAGATGAGCATGTCATCCAATCGACCAGCACGGCGGATGGCGAGCGAAACCTGCACAGCCCCAGTGCGAATTCCGTCGAGCTGCGCCCGGCCGTCGCGCCAGGCCGCTCTGCCCGCCATCGCCAGCCGCACACTATCTTGATCCCCAACCGGCAAATCGGGCGGAGTGGGATGGCCCGAAAAAAGCAACTGATACCGCTCATTGGCGCACACCATGCGCCCGGCCTTGTCGGTCACCACAATTGCTGCGTCGTTGGTGTCGGCAAGCGCGCGGGCGAGCACCCAATCCGGCAACGGCGCCTGCGCGCGGGCAGGAAACAGCGCCCTGCTCCCCAGCAGAGCGCCCGCCATTACCAGCGATGCCGCAACAAACAGCGCCGCAATCGCCAGGTCACCGAGCACCCACAATATGATTATCGCCGCGAGCGTGCCACTTGTGCCCGCCGCCATCGCAGCAAAGCGAGACGGCGACAATTTGGCGGCGGGCAGGAAAGAAAGGCTGGCCATTTCTCCCTCATTGGCGCCGCCCGCCAAACCGTCAAGCGCCTACCAGATACGAACGCGCTGTTCCGGGGTAAGATACAGCTTTTCACCCGGCTTTGGCTGGAAGGCTGCATACCATTGGTCAAGATTGCGCACGATCCAGGCGCGTTGCTGTGCGGGTGCGTGAGGATCCGTCAGCAAGCGCTGGCGCAGATTCGCCTCGCGGTGGTTGCGGCGCCACACCTGCGCAAAAGCGAGATAAAAGCGCTGATCTCCCGTAAAGCCGTTGATGACGGGCGCGGGCTTGCCACCAAGCGAGGCGTGATAGGCATCAAGCGCAGCGCTCAGCCCTGCAAGATCAGCCGTGTTTTCGCCAAGCGTCAACGCGCCCTGCACGTGCAGGCCCGGCAATGGCTCATAGGCGTCAAACTGATCTACCAACTGCTTGGTCCGCGCCTGAAACGCTGCCACATCGGCGTCGGTCCACCACTTGGTCAGCCGGCCTTGCGCGTCATATTTTGAGCCCTGATCGTCGAAATGATGGCTGATTTCATGGCCGATAACCGCGCCAATACCGCCATAGTTCACCGCCGGATCGGCGTTAGGATCAAAAAAGGGCGGTTGCAAAATCGCGGCGGGAAAGGTGATGGCGACCAGCGTGGGGTTTGCCTGTGCGTTCACCGTCATCGGTGCCAGGCCCCATTCCCAACGATAAATCGCCTTACCAAGCTTTTGTGCGTTGAAATCATGGCCCCATTGGTTGGCGCGCAGCCGGTTGCCAAAAGCATCCCCGGCCTTGATTTCAAGCGTGGAATAATCGTGCCACTGCGATGGATAGCCGATCCGCGGCACAAAGGCGGCAAGCTTGGCATGCGCCTTCTCCTTGGTTCCAGCAGACATCCAGTCGAGCTTGTCGAGCCGACCGTTCATTGCGGTGATGATGTTTTTTACCAGATCGTCCATCGCAGCCTTGGTGGCGGGCGGAAAATAGCGGGCGACATAAATTTTCGAGACATCATCTGTCAGCACACCCTGGGTGAAGTTCACCGCGCGCTTCCACCGCTCGGTTTGCTGTGGCGTGCCACTCAGCACCGTGCCGAAAAAAGCAAAACGCTCATCATCAAACGCTTTTGGCAGCACATCGGCAAAGCCATCGAGCGAGCGGATCAACAACTGATCCTTCAACACCTCCAGCGGAGCGGCACCAATAATTGCGGCTTCGGCTGCAATTGCCGATGGCTGCCCCATGACGACGCTGTCCGTCACTGTGCCGGCGCCTTTGAAATAGGTAACAAAATCAAAACCCGGTGCAAATTTTGCCAAATCGGCCACCGGTGTTTTATTATAGGTCCGGTCAGCATTGCGGCTTTCAACGCGCGACCACTGAACTTTGGCAATCCGAGTTTCCAGCTCGACAATCGCCTTGGCGCGCGCATCGGCATTGTGCTCGCCTGCCAGAGTAAACATCCGGGCAATATGCGCCTGATAGGCGGTGCGTGCCTCCACCAGCTTTGGGTTGTCGCTCAGATAATAATCGCGGTCGGGCAGGCCAAGGCCGCCCTGCCGCAGGCCAACGGTATAGATATCGGGCGCCTTGGCGTCCTGCCCAACCCCGCTACCAAAGGGCACGGCCACACCGTTGCGATCTGCCTCTGCCACCAGTTGTGCATAGCCCTCGCGCCCGGCCAGCCCTTTGATCCGCTCAAGCCACGGCTTGATAGGCGCCAGCCCCTTTGCCTCGATCGTGCCGGTATCGAGATAGGCGCCATAAGCCATGCCAATCCGCGAACCGGGCTGTTGCTGCGCTTCTTCAAGCAGCTTGCGCGTGCGTTGTTCCGAAAGATCCTGCAACTCGTCGAATGAGCCAAAGCTCGCCTTGTCGGCAGGAATTGGGTGGTTCTTCGTCCAGGTGCCATCGGCAAAACCGAAGAAATCATCGCCCGGTGCAATGCTGCGGTCCATGCCGGCCTCATCAAAGCCGAAATCGCCAATCTGCGCCTTGCCACTGCCGCCTTCCGCCGGGGCAGCCGCGGGCGCCGCGCCGCCCTGCTCGCCAATCGCAACCGAAGCGGCAAGCGCTGAGCCCAGCGCAAAAGTTGAAACGATCAAAGCGCTACGCAAAATGTACATAGGGATACTCCAGACAAAAAGACGGTGCTCAATCCACCAGCCGCCGCTGCACCTCGAATAGTAACGCGATGCGCCCGGCAGCAACTCAATAAAAAGGGCGGCAACCAAAACGGCGCCGCCCCTGTTTTTCTTACCAGATACGAATACGATCTTCCGGCGCCAGATATGTTTTCTGCCCCGGCTTGGCGCCGAAGGCGGCGTACCAGGCATCAAGGTTGCGCACTGTTGCGGTGCGCTGCGGCCCTGGCGAGTGCGGATCGGAAAGGAGCTGCGCCCGCAATGCCGGCTCACGATATTTAATCCGCCACACCTGCGCCCAGCCAAGGTAGAAGCGTTGATCCCCCGTCAGGCCACCGATGATCGGCGCCGGTTTGCCACCAAGCGAGCGGTGATACGCGTCGAGCGCCACCGTCAGCCCAGCCAGATCGGCAATGTTTTCGCCCAGCGTCAACCCGCCCTGCACATGCTGGCCCGGCACCGGCTCATACGCGTCATATTGTTTGACCAGCTTGTCGGTAAAGCTGGCGAACCGCTTCACATCTTCCTCGGTCCACCAGTCGGACAATTTACCCGAAGGGTCATATTTGCGGCCCTGATCGTCGAAATGATGGCTGATTTCATGGCCGATAACCGCGCCGATACCGCCATAGTTGATTGCAGGATCGGCGTTGGGATCAAAGAAAGGCGGTTGCAAAATGCCGGCCGGGAACACAATCTCGTTCATCGGCGGGTTGGCATAGGCGTTGATCGTCATCGGCGAGAGGAACCATTCCGAGCGGTCAATCGGCTGGCCGAGCTTGGCCAGATCACGCGCAAATTCAAACGCGTTGGACTCCGCCACATTGGCGACCAGGTCATCCCGCTTGATCATCAGCGCCGAAAAATCGCGCCATTTGTCAGGATAGCCGATTTTCGCGGTGAAGCCGGCAAGTTTCGCACGCGCCTTCACTTTGGTTTCAGGCGCCATCCAGGCGAGATGGTCAATCCGGTTGCCCATCGCCTCGATAAGGTTTTTCACCAGCTTGTCGGCCGCTGCCTTGGATGCGGGCGGGAAATATTTAGCGACATATTGCTTGCCAATTTCCTCCCCCATTGCACCACTGACAAGGCCCACACCGCGCTTCCACCGGTCGCGCTGCTGCGGCTGGCCTGACAGGGTGGTTCCATAAAAGGCAAAATTTGCATCGTCGAACGACTTGGACAGATATGGCGCCATCGACCGCAGAACGCGCAAAGCGGCATAATCTTGCAAAACGGCAAGCGGGGTTTCGCCAAAAATCTTAGCCTCGCCCGCAACCGCGCTTGGCTGCGCAACGAGGAAGCTGCCCTGACCCGCCGTACCAAGCGCCTGGCTCACCTCCGCCCAGGGATAACCCGGCGCCTTAGCAACGAAATCCGCCCCGCTCCACTTATTGTAGGTCTTGTCGGCATCACGCGACTCAATCCGCGTCCAGTGAACAGTGGCGAGCTGCTTTTCAAAAGCAAACACCGCCGCAGCGCGCGCCTCGGCATTGGGCTCACCAGCCAGGGTCAACATTTTGGCGAGATATGCCTGGTATGCCGTGCGCACCATGGCCAGCTTGGCATCGTCCTTCAAATAATAATCGCGGTCTGGAAGACCAATGCCCGACTGGCCGACATTGACGATATAATTTTCCGGCGCCTTGTCATCCTGGCCAACGCCAACGCCAAACAAGCCGCCCACACCGGCGCGTTGCAGCTTGGCCATTTCAACGGCGAGCGTAGTTTTGTCGGTTGCCCCCTTGATGGCGCTCAGCCACGGAACGATCGGCCCAACACCTTTGGCTTCAATCGCTGCCTCGTCCATATAGCTTGCATAAAAATCGCCCACCTTGTTGCCGGGCTGCTTCGTTGCGGCATCCAAAATAGTGCGCGTCTGTTCCAGCGAGCGCTCCTGCAGCTTGTTAAACATGCCAAAAGCGGAGCGATCTGCCGGAATTTCGGTCACCTTTGACCAGTTGCCGCCCGCATAGGCGCTGAAATCGTCTCCCGGCTGCACGCTGGCATCGATACCGGCCAGATCAAACCCGAAAGCGCCAATCTCCGGCTTGCCCGTGGCCGTGCTTGCGGTGGCCGGCTTGTTTTTGTGCGCAGGCGCTGCGGTTTTGGCGATGGCCACACCCGCCAGCGCGGCGGTTGCGAGGAGCGAGGCGACGAAAAGCGACTTCCGCATGATTGGTCCTTAGAATTGAAAAAGGGCACGAATTAACTGTGTTTTACTCCAACGACACGCCTTGTCAAACCGGCCTTGGTGGAAAAGCAGCAAGCTTGCGCCAGGCGTTCAGCCGCGGTCGCGCAGAAGGCGGCCTTGCTCGCGTTTCCAGTCACGCTCTTTGATGGTTTCACGCTTGTCATGCGCCTTTTTGCCCTTGGCCAGCGCCAGCTCAACCTTGGCCCGCCCTTTGGAGTTAAAGTAAATCATCAACGGCACCAGCGTCATACCTTCGCGCGCCACGGCGCCGTGCATTTTGTTAATTTCGCGCTCGTGCAAAAGAAGCTTGCGCGGCCGCTTTGGCTCATGGTTGAAGCGGTTGCCATGACTGAACTCTGGCACATTGGAATTGACGAGCCAGACCTGCCCGTCCTTCACCTCGGCATAGCTTTCGGCAATGGAACCTGTGCCGGAGCGCAGGCTCTTAACCTCGGTGCCTGTTAGCGCGATGCCGGCCTCATACACGGTGTCGATCGCATAATCGAAACGCGCGCGCCGGTTTTCGGCAACGATTTTGGTCTTTTCAAACGTCGGGGGTTTTGGGCGTGCCATAAGATGGGCGGATGTAGCCGGGCTTGGCACGGAAGGAAAGCGGCCCGCGCCCACTTGTTGGCCAATCCGCGCACTGATCAGCCCTGCGTCAAACCAGTCCCGCCTGTGCAAGCGCTGCATCCACCGCTGCGCGGGCGGCCGCGCTTGGCTCGGTCATCGGCAGGCGCAGCGCAAGCGGCATGCCCGGCCGCACCCGGCTCAACGCATATTTGACCGGACCGGGAGACGCATCGGTAAACAACGCCAGGTGGAGTGCAAACAAACGGTCGTGCAACCGCAGCGCCTCGGCCCGCTCGCCCGCTGCCCAGGCCGCCTGAAACCGCGCGCACAGCCCCGGCGCAACATTGGCGCTGACTGATATGCAGCCCACCCCGCCCATCGCATTAAAGGCAAGCGCAGTCTCATCATTGCCCGACAACTGGCAAAACGCCGCCCCAGCCCCTGCCCGGTGCGCCGAAACACGCTGTAGCTGGCCGGTCGCGTCTTTGATGCCCACAATATTTGGCACAGCACCAGCAAGGCGAACAACCGTCTCTACCGCAATGTCGGTCACCGTGCGGCCGGGCACATTATACAGCATGATCGGCAAGTCGCACGCAGCGGCCACAGCCTCAAAATGGCGAAAAATTCCCTCCTGATTCGGGCGGTTATAATAAGGCGGCACCATCAGCGCTGCATCTGCGCCGGCCTCTTTGGCGGCCTTTATATTTTCAATCGCCACACGCGTGTCGTTGGAGCCGGCACCGGCAATGACAGGCACCCGGCCCGCCGCCTGATCGGCGCAAACGCGCACAACCTCAAAATGCTCAGCGGCGGACATTGTGGCCGCCTCGCCCGTCGTGCCGCAGGGCACAAGCGCGGCTGAGCCTTGGGCAATCTGCCATTCGATAAATTCGCGATACGCGCCCTCAACAAATGCGCCGCTCTGGTCAAAAGGGGTGACCAGCGCGGGGATCGATCCGAAAAACATGGCGTTGAATGGCTCCTGCGGAACGGCGAGTGGTTGGGGCGGATATCTTTTGTGGGGCGACAAATAGGGGCCAATGCCCTATATTGTCCACATGCTGGGTGTATTTGCCAGAATGGGCCTTGTGGTCGCGGGCGTATCGGGCGTGGCGGTGAGTTCGTCTGCGCTTCAGGATCAGTTGGGCCTTGTCCGTCAGCAGCTGCAACAAATGCCCGCATCACCCGCCGCCGGCTCACAAATTGCCGCAGCGATTGCTCAGTGGAAGCAGGCGCAACAGCCAGGGGCCGCTACTTTTGACAGTTATGCGAGCTTTCTGCTCGCTCATCCCGGCTGGCCGGGAGAGGCAGCCATCCGCCGTTCAGCAGAGCGCGCGCTCGACACGGGTAGCTGGTCTGCCGGTGTTGCGACAAGCTATTTCAGGCGCTTCCCGCCGCTAACCAGCGCGGGCATGGTTCGCTTTGCCCAGGCGCTTGCCTCAACAGGCCGGCAGGAAGAGGCGGCCGCCGCCGCCCGCGCTGCCTGGGCACGTGCAACATTGGCGCCGGGTGACGAGACAGCGCTGCTGATCCAGTTTTCCAGCGCGCTCACCCCGGCTGATTATGACGCGCGGATGGATGCGCTGCTTTGGGCCGGAGCAACAACGGCGGCGCAGCGCGTGCTTGGCCGTGTCAGTACCGACAAGCGAGCGCTGTTTGAAGCCCGGCTCGCGCTGCGCACCAACGCCGCCGGGGCCGCGGCTGTGGCCACAACCGATGATCCGCGCTTTGCCAGCAATGCCGGTTATATTGCCGACAGGGCCATATGGCTGAACAACGCAGGCCAGCCGGCCGAGGCGCAGGCCTGGCTTGCGCGCCCGCACAATATTTCTGCAAAGCCCGCTGATGCTGAGCGCTGGTACAAGCTGCTGCTTGGTAGTGCGCGCGCCGCCGCCAGTGCCGGGCAATATGAAACCGCCTATAACATTGCCCGCCAGGTGGATGATGCCTATCCGCCAGGCACCAATATCGCTACAAAATCCTATGGTGAGCGCGATGCCTATACCGACCTGACATGGCTCGCCGGGCAAATCGCGCTAAAGCAGCTTGGCCGGCCGGTCGATGCAATCGGCATGTTCTCGCGCTATGCCGGCGGGTCGTCCGGGCCGGCTGTTCAGGCCAGGGGGTTTTATTGGGCAGGCCGCGCGGCCAGTGCCGCAGGGCGCCGCGCAGAGGCGAATGGCTGGCTCGACAGGGCCTCTCTTTTTCCCGATCAGTTTTACGGCCAGCTCGCCACCGAATTGCTCGGCCGCGCGTTGTTGCCACCGCCAGATGTTATGGCTCGCCCGGTGGGCCCGGCTGCTCGCGAGGCCTTTTACAACAGCGATATTGTGCGCGCCGCCCGCTATCTTGGCACCATTGGAGCGCATGAGGACCAAACCGCGTTCGTTCGCCAAATCGCGCTTGATGCGACATCGGATGCCGATCATGTACTCGCTGCCGAATTGTCGCGCAGCCTTGGCCGACCAGACCTTAGCGTAATGGTGGGGCGCAGCGCGCTGCGTAACGGACTGACGGATTATGCCGCCGCCGGATATCCCAGTGTTGCCGTGCCCGATGAGCAGGTGGACGCATGGACAATTATTCACGCCATTGCCCGGCAGGAAAGCCAGTTTGACCGCGCAGCCATCAGTCGGGCGGGCGCGCGCGGGCTCATGCAGCTCCTCCCCGCCACCGCGCGCGAGCAGGCGGGCAAGCTCGGTGTTGCATTTGACAGCGGCGCGCTGATTGCCAACCCACAATATAATATCCAGCTTGGCTCAAGCTATTTTCAGCGACTCTACAAGGTTTATGGCAGCTATCCACTGGCGATTGCTGCCTATAATGCGGGCGGTGGCAATGTGAATAAGTGGCTGCGCGCCAATGGTGATCCGCGCACAGCGGCTGTCGACATGATCGACTGGATTGAGGCCATTCCCTTTACCGAAACGCGCGGCTATGTACAGCATGTACTTGAAAATGCAGTTATTTATGATTTGCTGAACCCGACAAAATCGCGCTCAAACGGGCAACAACGGATAAGCTGGTATTTGAGCCGCACGCCAGCAGCGGGCTGAGCTGCCCCCTTTTGATTTAACGCACAAGCGTTAAGCTTACACGCCATGGACCAGCCAAACTACATCACCCCTGCCGGATATGCCGCACTGCGCGCCGAGTATGACGCACTGCTCAGCAAGGAGCGCCCCCACATTGTCGAGGTGGTAAGCTGGGCCGCGGGCAATGGCGACCGGTCGGAAAATGGCGACTACATATATGGCCGCAAGCGCCTGCGCGAAATTGACCGGCGGCTTGGCTGGCTCTCACGGCGGATGAAGGCTGCCAGGGTGATCGACCCTGCCGCGCAGCCAGACCAGCACCGGGTTTGGTTTGGCGCCACAGTCACCATTGCCGATGAGGACGGTGGCGAACGAGTAATCACCCTTGTTGGCGACGATGAAGCAAACGCCAGCGCCGGCCGCATCGGCTGGAGCGCGCCGGTTGCGCGGGCGCTGCGCGGCGCGGCGGCGGGCGATGTCCGTCGCATAAGGCTACCCAGCGGCGAGCGCGATGTTGAGGTGATGAAGGTCGGATATGGACCAGGATAGGTAAGAACGCGCCGGACGCAGGAAGTACACAACGATATGAGCTGACAAATGCCGCGGCGCCCGCAAATAGCGAACGCCGCTCTAGCCGGCTGTTAAAAATTCGCATGCGGGCACATCGTGCCCCGGCAGGGGCGAAAAACAAGCCTCACCGTGTCAACTTTTTATACGCGAGCCTGGTTGGCCTGTCGGCTGCGTCGCCCAGGCGGCGGCGCTTGTCCTCCTCATAGCTTTCAAAATTCCCCTCAAACCATTCGACATGCGAATTGCCTTCAAAGGCCAAAATATGAGTGGCAAGCCTGTCCAGGAAAAAGCGGTCATGGCTGATGACGACAGCACAGCCGGCAAAGCTCTCCAGCGCCTCTTCCAGCGCGCGCAGGGTTTCGACATCGAGATCGTTGGTCGGTTCGTCGAGGAGGAGAACATTGCCGCCCTCCTTCAGCATCTTGGCCAGGTGAACACGGTTGCGCTCGCCGCCCGATAGCTGGCCCACTTTTTTCTGCTGGTCCTGCCCTTTGAAGTTGAACGCGCCCACATAGGCCCGCGTGCCAAGCTCCTGCTTACCAAAGCGGAACACATCGAGCCCGTCAGACACTTCCTCCCACACATTCTTGTTAGGGTCGAGATCGTCCCGGCTCTGGTCGACATAGCCAAGTTTTACCGTCTGGCCGATATTTATTTCACCCGAATCAGGCACTTCCTGCCCGGTAATGAGCTTGAACAGCGTCGACTTGCCCGCGCCATTGGGGCCGATCACGCCCACAATGCCACCCGGCGGCAGGTTGAAGTTCAAATCTTCAAACAACAGCTTGTCGCCATAGGATTTGGTCAGCCCCTTGGCCTCGATAACGTTGTTGCCAAGCCGCTCTGGCATCTGAATGAGGATTTGCGCCTTGCCGATGGTGCGGTTTTCCTGCGCGGCGACAAGCTCGTCAAACGCGCGAATACGCGCCTTGGATTTGGTTTGCCGCGCCTTGGGGCTCTGGCGGATCCAGGCAAGTTCATCAGCAATTGCCTTTTGCTTGCCGGCGTCTTCGCGCTCTTCCTGGTCAAGCCGTTTGGCCTTTTTCTCCAGATAGCCAGAATAATTGCTCTCATAAGTGTAATAACGACCCCGATCTAGCTCAAGCACCCAGTTGACGACGTTATCGAGGAAATAACGATCATGGGTGACGAGAATGACGTTGCCGGTGTATTCCTTCAGGAAGTTTTCGAGCCAGCTAACGCTCTCTGCATCCAGATGGTTGGTCGGTTCATCGAGCAGCAAAATATCAGGCTTTTCAAGCAGCAGCTTGCACAAAGCGACCCGACGCTTTTCTCCGCCCGAAAGATTGGTTACGGCTGCGTCCCCCGGCGGGCAGCGCAGCGCTTCCATCGCGATTTCGAGCTGATTGTCGAGGCTCCACCCATCTACCGCGTCGATTTTTGTCTGAAGATCGCCCATCTCTTCCATCAGCGCATCAAAATCGGTGTCATCGCCAGGGTCACCCATTTCAGCGGAAATGGCGTTGAACCGCTCCACCATGGCCGCCACCGGCCCGGCGCCATCACGCACATTGCCGATCACGTCCTTGGACGGGTCAAGCTGAGGCTCCTGCGGCAAATAGCCAACCTTGATGCCATCAGCCGCCCAGGCCTCTCCGGTAAATTCCGTGTCGATACCGGCCATGATCTTCATCAGTGTCGATTTGCCGGAGCCATTGGGGCCAATGATCGCAATTTTTGCGCTGGGCAGGAATTGCAGATGAATGTTGTTGAGCACCGGCTTGGGCGCGCCGGAAAAGGTCTTGGTCAGGCCCTTCATCACATAGGTATATTGCACGGCCATCGCCGATCAGCTCCGTCATTTGAATGCGGGAAGTTAATTGTGGCGCACATAGCCGGGGCGAGATGGATTGGCAAACGTCTCGCACGGCGCTAGTCCTTGTACATATGATGAAACAAACCCTGATCGCCGCCCTTGGCGCAACAGCGCTTTCTGGCGCTCCGCTGCCTTTTGTCGCCATGGCTCAACGCGTGGCCCCGCCTCTGGCGCCTGCGGCCGACCCAAAGGTGGAAGCGCTGCGTGATGCCGCGCTGAAGGACGATATAGCCTATGACATCATCGAAGGACTGACGACCGAAATCGGGCCCAGGCTTGCCGGCACCGAGGCAGAGGCAAGGGCGCGCAAATGGGCGGTTGCCAAACTCACAGCGCTTGGCTTCAAAAATGTTCACATCGAGACCACGCAAATGGCCACATGGGTGCGAGGCGTAGAAACGGCCGAGGTCATCAGCCCATTTCCGCAAAAGCTGCGGCTGGCGGCTCTTGGCGGGTCGGGCGCAACACCGGCTGAAGGGATCACGGCGGAGATCGTTTACTTCCCAAGTTTTGCCGATTTGCAGGCAGCGCCCAATGACAGCCTGAAGGGAAAAATCGCCTTCGTTTCTAACGCCATGGCCGCTACGCAAGATGGCTCCAGCTATGGATATTTTGGCCCGGCACGCTTTGCCGGCCCCAATGTCGCAGCAAAAAAAGGCGCCGCTGCCATCGTCATTCGCTCAATCGGGAGCGATCATGGTCGCGGGCCGCACACAGGGCAAACGAATTTCGAGGCAGACGTACCGCATATTCCGGCTGCCGCGCTTTCTGTGTCGGACGCGGACAATCTGTCGCGCATGGTCGCTCGCGGCAAGCCCATCACCCTCCACCTCACCCTTACCCCGCGCGACCTTGGGATGACGGAAACGGGCAATGTCATTGCCGAAGTGCCCGGCACGGACCCCGCAGCCGGCATTGTGCTGGTCGGCGGACACCTTGATAGCTGGGATTTGGGCACGGGCGCGATTGATGACGGGGCTGGCGTGGCAATTACGGCAGCGGCTGCCAAGCGCCTGCTCAGTGGCCCGCCCCCCCGCCGCACTGTGCGGGTGGTATGGTTTGGCGATGAGGAAACCGGCGGCGCGGGCGCGCAGGCATATTTTGCTGCCCACAAGGGCGAACGCCACGCGCTGGCCGCAGAATCAGACTTTGGCGCTGACCGGGTGTGGCGGGTGGAATTCAACCTGCCCGACAACGCCAAAGCAGTGGCAGACCGCGTTGCACGGGCGCTGGCACCGCTTGGCATCGTGCGCGGCACCGCCCTTGGTGGCGATGGCGCCGACATTGCACCGCTGACAAAAAGCGGCGTAGCAGCCATTGACCTCAACCAATCAGGCCAGCGCTATTTTGATTATCATCACACGCCAGAGGACACGCTGGAACGGGTTGACCCGGAGCAACTGCGCCAAAATGTCGCAGCATGGACCGCGATGATCGCAACCGTCGCCAATGCGCCGGAAGACATTGGCCCGGTAACGCCAAAAAAATGAACCCCGCCCCTGTGCCAACGCTCATTCGCATGCCCCATCTACTGGGTGCGGCCGTTTTGCTGGCTGCTGCGAGCTGCTCGCCGCCATCGCCCGATAACGCTATTGGCAACAACGCCGACACCATGGATAACAACATGGCGATGAAGGCTGATGCGCTGCAAAACATGGCGGAGCAAAGCTCCTCGGCCATGGCCGCCAACATGATCGAAGGCATAAGCGACACAAATATCTCCGCGGCCTCAAACACTGCCTCCCTCACGCAATAACAGGCTCAATCACCACCTTGTCATATAACCGTTTCGCTGCGGGATGGACGGGGCGCCCATCAAGCGGCATAGGGACCACATATTTACTCAAGTCGAATATTCGGAGCTGCTATTCCAATGTCGTATAAAGACCCTGGCCTGCAAGATCGTCTGGCCAGCGCTGCCAAGGCGAAACAGGCCGCACTTGCCAAATTAAAGGCAAGGCCGCCCATTGACGAGGCCGCCGCCGCCGCCCGGCTGGCCGCACGCGAAGCCAAAGAAGCAGCCGCTGCGGAAAAACGCGCGGCCAAGCTCGCCGAGCAAAAGGCTGCGCGCGAGCGCATCGCGGCAGAAAAAGCGGAACGCCAGCGTCTTGCCGAGGAACAAGCAGCCGCCAAAGCCAAGCCGCAGTTAAGCGAGGCAGAAAAAAAGGCGCTACGCGACGCGCGCTACGCCGCACGCAAACAACGCAAACGATAAGCTATTTCGCCCAAGGCTGCCGCACCGTCTGCTGCTCAAGTCAGTTGCTCGCTTTACGTCAGGGCCAAAGCAACTCATCAGTTCCATTAGTGGTTGGGAAGGGCGCAGGAACAGGCAGCAGGCGGCCACCGGCGCATAAGCCCTGACCCAAGGCTGCTGTGCCAGCGATTTTTCCTGACGCTAATATCAACCCCGATTAGTTCTCTGGAGCGGGCGGATTTAGCAGCCAGGTAAAAACCTCGTCGAGCCGGGCGGCCCAGGCGTTTTCGTCATGCGCGGCACCGGGATAGACGCTTGTCTTGAAATCAGCACCCGGCTGCCAGCCGATTATGCCAAGCCGCCGGTCGATCTGCGATTGCCAGGCTCCATAATGGCGATCAAGCATCTGGTCGCCATGGTCAAACCACATCCGCCGCCCGGCCGGCGGGCCGAGCCGCTTGCTCAAATAGCTATACCACGCAGCCAGCACAGCCTCGTCAACCGCACCGGCTTTTTCAGGGTCAACCAACGGCCAGTGTGTTGAAAGACAGGCCGCAGCGCCAAAAACATGCGGATATTCAGCCATGGCATAGAGCGAAATCAGCCCCCCCATGCTGGAGCCAACCAGCAGTGTATGCTCAGGATCGCCCATTGTGCGGTAGAGCGTATCGATTTTAGGCTTTAGCTCTTGCGCCACAAACCGCAGATAGGCGTCTGAAATTATGCGCCCGTGCAAAAAACCTTCCGCCTGTAGCTTTGTCGCAGCGGGCAGTGTGTCAAACAGCTTTTGTGGCATATATTGGCGCGCCCGGTCTTTGCCGGGGCTCCAAATCGCCACGATGATTGCAGGCGGCGCCTCGCTCGCCGCCAACAGCCGCAGCATCGCCTTGTCGGCCCCCCAAATTTTGTGAAAGCTAGCTTGCTTGGCGAAAAAAATGTTCTGGCCATCCTGCATATAAATCACCGGATAGCGCGCCTTGCCCCGCCCATATCCTGGCGGCAACCAAACGGTGACATGGGGCGACGCGATGTTGGCAGAGGCAATGTGGCGCAGTTCAACAAAGCGCCCGGCCGGTGTCGGTGGAGAACGGTGGCGCGATTTCGCCTGCACCCCCGGCGCCACAAACAGCCAAGCCAGCACACAAAAAGCAAGAAGCGCCAACCGCGGCATCACCGCGCAGCACCCGGCGCCGGTGCTATAAAGCGGATAGCCGCCCCACCCCCCGGCGCCAGCGCAAGCGACAACCGGTCACCGCGCCGAACCTGCCGTGTTTCAATGGCAATGGAATGCCGCGCCGCTGTCCGATAATCGGCACCCGGCCCGTCACGATAGATCTGCGCGCTGTAGGCTTTGTCAGCGTCCAGAAAATCGAGCGACACATCGACGGTACGCGCGCGTTCGTCGGTTACTGCACCAACATACCAATTTTCCCCACCGCGCTCCTTGCGAGCAATGGTAACGAAATCGCCAACCGCCCCGTTTAGCACGCGCGTATCCTGCCAATCGGTCGGCACATCTTTGATGAACTGAAAAGCCTTTGGATAGAGCGCATAATTCTCCGGCAAATCCGCCGCCATTTGAATGGGTGAGTAGATTACCACATACAACGCCAATTGTTTCGCAATGGTGGACAAAATGTCGCTGCCGCCCCGCCCTTTCAGGCTAAGTACACCGGGGGTAAAATCCATTGGCCCGGCCAGCATCCGCGTAAACACCATATTGGCCTCGTGCTCTGGCGGATTTTTTGGCTCACCCCAGGCGTTATATTCCATGCCGCGCTGCCCTTCGCGCGACACCCAGTTTGGATAGGTGCGGCGAAGGCCGGTATCCTTGATCGGCTCGTGCGTGTCGATGGCGATATGGCGGGCCGCGGCCTGAGTTACCACAAGCAGATGATGAGCGGCCGCCGCCTGCCCCTCATGCCATTCAAACCGGATGGCGCCACCGGGCCCCGACGCGGCACGAAAACCGCCGGCATCCGCCACATAGCCGGTTTTTACCGCATCGATGCCAAGCCGCTTATCAAGATCAAAAGCCGCGCCCATTTGTGTTTCATAGTGCGCGGCATTGGCAGATGTCTCGTGATGGCCAATCAGGGTGACTTCTCTTTCGCGAGCATAGGCTTGCAGTGCTGCCAAATCGAAATCGGCATAAGACTGAGTAAAACTAAACTCCTCGCCATTGGCGAACCAATCGCCATCCCACCCCTTGTTCCATCCTTCCACCAGCACGCCGCCAAAGCCATTTTTCGCAGCAAAATCGATCATCGCGCGGGTGTTGGCATTAGTTGCGCCATGTTTTGGCCCAGACGCCCAGCTTTGCGTATCAAGATGCATCCCCCACCAGATGCCAACATATTTGCGCGGCAGAACCCAGGACACATCCCCCAGCCTGTTTGGCTCGTTGAGGTTCAAAACAAGGCTGTTGGCCATATAGAGGCCAGCGGCATCGGCGCTGATGAGCATCACGCGCCAGGGTGTGTTGAACGGCGCTGCGCGGCGTACCTTTGCACCCGATGACGAAGGCGTGAGCACCGCCTTCAGCAACCCGCCTGCAACCTTTGCCAGGTTCATGCCTGCATAATCCACCAGCGCTGCCTCATGAAAGGCCAAATGGAGCCCATTGTCTAGCCGCAACGTCAATGGTGTCTGCGCGGTGCCGATTTCGGCAATTGGCGTGGTGTTGTAGAGATATTCTGCTCGGTTGTTTTCAAAAGCGGGCACCCACCATGCTGTCGCCGGGCGCGCGACGGAAAATTGCGTCAGCTCTTCGGCAATATTGGCCTGTTGCAAATTAGGCTGGGCGGGAAATTCATACCGAAAGCCAACGCCATTGTCGAAAACCCGGAACACAAGCTCCATCACCCGGTGCAGCGATGTATTCTCCACAAATCTGACGCGCAGCTCGTTATGATGGTCGCGCACCTGCTGCCATTCGCCCCAGGGCTGCTCCCATGTCGTGTCGCTTGCCCGCTCGGAAACAGCTTCAATCGCCATGTTGCGAAACATTTGCGGCGCATCGGTAAACAAAAGGCCCAGCCGCGACGGCGCGATGACTGGCTGGCCACCGCGCCTAACGGCATAGGTTGCATGGCCCTCGCTATCGGTCGTAATCTCCACCGTCAGGCTATGGTTGGGCGACTGAACCCGCGCCACCTTGTTCTGCGCCTCGGCAGGCGTGGTGAGTAACATGGCAACACCGGCCATAAGCCATGTGGCGAACAAGGTTGAAATCCGCCAGATGCTGCCCATAGTCACATTATCTTTTCAAAAATCGCGCCGCCAAAGCCGCCCAGCCCGGTTGCGCTTACTGTGTTTACCTGTTCAATGAGGCGCCAATGCTCAGCTTCCGGCAGGCGCCAGCCAACCGGCTCGGCACTGAGATTGAAAGCGCAGAGCAACGTCTCACCATCAACCGCACGCTCAAAAACGAGCACCGCGTCCGATGCTTCCCGCACGGTCATGCTGCCGAGCAGCAAGGCGTCATGGTCTTTGCGCAGCGCCATCAGCCGGCGCGTTGTCGCCAGCATCGACTGTGCGTCCTGTTCCTGCACGCTGACCGCAAGGCCAGCATGGTCAGCGCCGGTTGGCAGCCATGGCTTTGCGCTGGAAAACCCCAGCGCACGGCCGGTGCCGGACCATGGCATGGGGGTCCGTGCGCCGTCTCGGTTCAATGTCAGCGGCCAGTTGGCAATGGCTTCAGGGTCTTGCAAATCGTCAAAGCCAATCTCAACCTGGCTAAGGGCCAATTCCTCGCCCTGATACAAAAACACATCTCCCCTGAGCGACAGCAGCAGCAGCATCGCCAACCGGGAAAATGGCGCGCGCTGATCAGCCGAGGCCCAGCGGGAGACGGCGCGAGGGGCATCATGGTTGGAAAACGCCCAGCTTGGCCAGCCAAGGCCCGGCGCGTCTGGCCAACGCTCAACCGCCTGGCGGACCAGCGCCGGTGTCAGCGCCGGGGCATAGAGAAAGTCAAAACCATAAGCGCTGTCAAACCGGGTGCCCCCGGCTGTAAACAGCTTCATCTCCCGGTCGCTATCGGCCCCGCCCACTTCGGCCACGGTAAATTTGTCGCCATAGCTATCGAGCAACGCCCGGATCCGCTCTATGAACTTGGGGATGTCGGGGTGAGACTGGTTGTACAGGTGCAATTGAAAGTCGAACGAGCGGGTACGCGGCGTTCCATCGTCTGGCGCAGGTGGATTATCTGTCAGCGCCGGGTCATGCATTGCAAAGTTCACGGCATCCATGCGAAAACCGTCAACGCCGCGGTCAAGCCAGAAGCGGGCGGTTGCGAGCAGCGCGTCCTGCACCGCCGGGTTGTGAATGTTGAGCTGTGGCTGGCTGCTGAGAAAATTATGCAGATAATATTGCCGGCGGCGCGCGTCCCATGTCCATGCCGGGCCGCCAAATACCGACTGCCAATTGCTGGGAGGGGAGCCGTCATCTTTTGCATCGGCCCAGACATACCAGTCTGCCTTGTCGCCCGTGCGCGCGGCCCGGCTCTCGCAAAACCACGCATGTTCGTCTGATGTATGCGAATATACCTGATCGATAATCAGCCGCAAACCGAGCGCGTGGCACCGGGCAACCAGTGCATCAAAATCGGCCAGCGTGCCGAAAATCGGGTCAACATCGCAATAATCAGCAACGTCATAACCAAAATCTTTCATGGGCGAGGTGAAAAAGGGCGACAGCCACACCGCGTCCACGCCAAGCGAGGCAACATGGTCAAGATGCGTGGTAATCCCCCGCAGATCGCCAATGCCATCACCATTCGAATCCGCAAAACTGCGCGGATAAATTTGGTAAATTGTGGCGCCGCGCCACCATTCGCGAATAAGCCGGGCGTGCGCTTCATGGGCTTGAACAAGGCTCATCGTTACTTTTCCGCCGCGCAGACAATAAAATCCAACGCCGGCACCTGCACTGCCAGGCTTGCCGGTGCAGCACTCTTTACCGCGCACTGCCCGTAAAGCGCGGTAAAGCGCGTTGAGCCGACTGCCACCTGAACATTGGCCAAAACCGCCTCGGTTGAGGTGTTAAACACCAGCAGCACCTCGCGCCCATCCACCGGATCAAAGCGCGAAACCGCAAATAAACCCGGCTTGGCACTGGCAAAACGGACCAGCGTTTTGCCCCGCCGCAGCGCTGGCGTTGCCGCGCGCAGCCTGGCAAGCTTGGCTATTTCCCGGTACAATGGATGCGCTGTGTCGAAATTGGCCTGAGCAGTTGTGGCCTTGGTGCCGAGCAGCACATTGTCATTATAGCTGGCAACCTTGCTTGCAAACATGTCTTCGCGCGCATCCTGATCCCCGCCATCGCCGACAAAGCCCTGTTCATCGCCCGAATAAACCGTCGGCACCCCGCGCAACGTGAGCAGCATGGCATGGCCAAGCCGCACACGCGCCAGCATTTGTGCAGCGTCTGCGCCAGGGTTTTGCGATTTTACAAAAGTAGCAAAGCGCCCGGCGTCGTGATTACCAAGGAAAGTGGGCAGCGCCCGTGCGGCATCTGCGCCGCCCTCGTACAGCGCATCATCGGCAAAAAGCTCGGCCAGCTCGTCTGTTCCATATTTGCCGCCCACCACGTCGACTATCGCGCGCGCAAAGGCAAAATCGAGCACGGCAGGCAGGCGATCAACCCTTGTGTGGCGCGCGAGCAGCGCAGGGTTGAACGCATCGGTCGCCACCTCGCCAAAGATGTGAAAATTGGGAATGCCGCGCGCGCGGGCGCGTTCCAACATCGCCGGCACAAATACCTGCCAAAACTCGGCATTTACATGCTTGGCGGTGTCGATACGGAAGCCATCGACGCCAAACCGGTCAATCCAGCCGCCGAAAATATCGATCATACCGGCGACAACACGGGGGTTTTCCGTCGCCAGATCGTCCAGCCCGACAAAATCGCCAAGCTGTGCGCTCTCGCCCGCAAAGGTCGTATTACCGCGGTTATGATAATAAATCGGGTCGTTAAGCCAGGCAGGCACCTTCACCTGCGCCTCGTGCGGCGGCACAGATACCGTATAGGCGTAGTTAGGATTGGTCAGCTTGGCAAAATTGGCAGCCGAGCGGTCCTCATCGCCCGCAAATCCGGCGTTGATCGCGGCGCCCCCCACCCCGCCCGCCCGCTGATAGGGATAGTCGGCGCGGCTGCGATAGTCGCACGGCTTGCCCGCACATTCGCGATATTGGATAACATCGGCAGTGTGGTTGACGATGATGTCCATATACACTTTCAGCCCGCGCGCATGCGCTTCCTGAACCAGTGCCGCAAAATCGGCATTGCTGCCAAAATGCGGATCGACCTGAGTAAAATCGGTAATCCAATAGCCGTGATACCCGGCAGACTCCTCGCCCGGCCCGCCTTGTACCGGCTTGTTCTTGAAGATCGGCCCCACCCAAATCGCGGTAACGCCAAGCCCTTGAATATAGTCAAGCCGCCTGATCAACCCTTTCAGGTCTCCGCCATGGTAGAAACCCTTGGCCATGGGGTCAAAACCCGTTGTCAGCCGCCCGCCTTCAAGGTCGCCATGGTCATTTGCCGGGTCGCCATTTTCAAAACGATCCGGGAGGAGAAAGTAAATCACCTCATCTTCCGGCAGCCGCGCGCGTAAATCACCGGCCGCCAGAGCCGCCGGCGCAAAAAACGCTCCACCGGCAAGCGCCGCATAACAAGCAGCAATAGACAAAAAGATCTTGCGTCGAAGCAACATTGGCATTCCTCATCGGCAGCCACGCGCCACGCAGGCAGCGACAGAGGCAATCGCCATTATGCCCCCGGCCTGCGCAACATTAGAGCAACCAGGGGCATTGGCAAAAATCAGAAGGTGAGCGTAGCCCCCAGAAAAATCGTCCGCCCAAAATTCTGAATGGTGCCCGTCTGTGCCACCTGGCCAAAATAGGTCCGCGTTGGCGCGTCGGTCAGATTATTCACCTGCGCCAGCAGTTTAACGCCATTCAACCTGCTCGTCTTGGGGAATTCATAGGAGAGCTGAGCATCGACCACGGTTTCGGGTGCGCTGGTCAGCACAAGCTCGCTAATGCCGATCTGCGGTGACACAAAGCTGGACCGATAGCGCGTGCTTACGCGAGCGCCAAAGCCGCTCCTTTCGTAAAAGATAATCGAATTAAGCACATGGCGCGACAGGCCAGGCAGCGGCAGATTGATAGTGGCGCCGCTTGTCGAGCTTGGGAAAGACAGATCGCTTTCGCTATAGGCATAGTTGAGCTGCACGCCGAGCCCGCTCAGCAAACCGGGAAGCTCGGTCAGGTTTTTGGTGAAGTTCAGCTCCACACCCCAAACATAACCACCCTGCCCGTTTACCGGCGCAGAAAAGCTGCCCACGGCATTGCCCGGCGTGTTGGTGCCGGGAATTGGCGGCGGAGTCAGCCCGGCGGCCACAAAGTCAAACTGACCAATGCTGCCGTTGATGATGAAGCTTTGCAGATCCTTGAAGAACACCGCTGCGGCAAACAGCCCGCTGTTCCGTGCAAAATAATGCTCAAAACCAAGGTCAAACTGGTTGGCACGGAAAGGATCAAGCTGCGGGTTGCCGCCGGAGCCGCTCGTATTGCCATCGCTGCCTGTATTCACACTGATCGACCCGCGAAGCTCAAAAAAGCGGGGCCGTGAAATCTGCCGGGAGTAGCTGAAACGCACCAGATCGCTGTTCGACACACTTAATATAAAATTAGCCGATGGCAGAAAATCGGTAAAATTCTTCCCCCGCGTAACAAATATCCTGTCCCCGGTTGAAGAGTTAGGATCAACCACAAACACTGTTGAGCTTTGGTCGGTATTAACTGCACGCAAACCAACATTGCCGCGTAGTGGCAAATTGCCTACCAGTGTATCAAAATCAACCTGGCCATAACCTGTATAGGTAGTTTCATCTACCGTGAAACTTTGGTCGATAGTGAAACCGAAAGCATTCTGATCAGTAGGCTGGTTGACGCCAAGGTTGTTGCCAAACGCAAGGTTGAACGCGCCATTTATGTCCACCACCGCAAAATTGGGCAGGCCGGCTGCGGCGTAATTGCCGCGGAACCCCGCGATCGACACAAGATTTGCCGGAACAGCAAGCGGCCCGCCGGGAATGCCGAATGTGTTGAACGAAGTGATCGTGCGAACTGCCTGCCGGTCGGAATAACGGAAGCCGAACTTGAAGTCTTTGAACAACTTCGAACCTGGCGTCTCGATCGTCAAATCGCCAGCAGTGGCGAACAACGCGTCGGTGTCACGCTGCGGAACCAAAAACTGACCATCGAGCAGAAAACCGCCATTGGAGCGCGCCGTGTTGGTAAAATCGTTCGACAGCGCGTTCACCGTTGGCAGATTGGTGCCATTCAGCGCATAGTCGATGAAGATGCGACCCGGAATAGAATCCTGCCGAACCGGCGTCGTGGCACCGCCCGCGCCGGCCACAAGATCATATGGCCGCAGGTTGATGCCGGCATTGTTGAAAAAGCTCGTGCCGCGCGAATAAGACAGGTCGACTGCAAATTTCACCGTATCGGTCAGGTCATACCCCACATTGCCGCCAATGGTGTACAGCGTGTCACGGCGGCTTTCGTCTTGGTTGACAAGCTCGGTGCCAAGCGCAAAGCCAAAGCCGTTGCTACCAATGTTGTTGGTAATCCTGCCGCCCACAAGCGCGGAGTCCGCAACAATGGGGTTGGTAAAGATATTGTCGCCGCTCTGCGTTGCCGTGGCACGGAAACCGCGACGTTTCACATCGGAATTAAACTGCGAATAATAGCCGTCGATCAGCACATGGAGCTTGTCGTTCGGCTCAATCTGAATGACACCGATACCGGCATCGCGCGTTTCGCGGCCGCCAAACTGGATGGCCTCGAAACCAAAGTTGAGCGAATCAACGCGGCCATCGCCGTTCAGGTCAATCCGCGGCGAGCCATTATTGCCCGGCGTTGGAAAGTCGAACTGCACAAAGCGCGTCGCGACATTGGGCTGGTACAGCCGCGAATATCCAAGCGCGACACCCACCTTATCGGAAAATTTTGCCTGCCCCGACAGCGATACACGGTAGCCATATTGGCTCACATCCGGGCTTTGGTTAGCCCGGTCGTTAAACAGCCCGCGCACATTGATGGTCGCTGAAAAATCCTTTTTGCTGGACAACGGCCTTACTGTCTTAAGCTCAACCTTACCGGCAATACCCCCTTCAAGAATGCTCGCGACAGGCGTTTTATAGACTGCAGCCTGTGTGATAAGTTCAGAAGGATATTGATCAAACTCGATCGTCCGGTTGCCGCTCGTTGCAACCTGCTCGCGGCCGTTGAGCGTGGCCGAGACGAGATCCTGGCTCAGCCCGCGAATGTTGATCGCGCTTGCCTGCCCTCCCGTACGCTGCGCGCTGACACCGGGCAGGCGCGCGAGCGATTCAGCAATCGAAACGTCGGGCAGGCCGGCAATGTCATCGGCCGAAACGATATCGGCGAAAAAATTCGTATCGCGTTTTACCGCAGTGCTGCTCTCAACCGACCTGCGAAAGCCGGTAACGATGATCTCGCCGTCATCCTGAGCGGCAATGGCCGCCTTCTCATCGGCCTTATCAGCCGTTTGCGCATGGGCAACTCCCTGCCCGGCGACAATCATCAAGCTAATGCCAAGCGCATGCGCGCTGGCGCCAAACGCCCATTGAGCAAGCGAACGCGATTTAGCTGAATTTTTCAGATAGCTCATAATGCCCCTCCCAAGCGCCAGCCTTGCGTATCCACGAAGGTCGGGCGAATTATTATTTGAACGCAGTTTCTGTGTAACAGGTGTTACACGACTGTCTTGATTCCAGGCCAAAGCCAATGATCATACATACGTATTCACAAACGCATTGCCCAAGCGGCACGGCGTATTATGCTGCGACAAGACCTGGCTTGTCCGGGCGATTTGGGAGGGGCGCTTGCGCCGGGCATGAAAGAAAAACCGACATCGTTTGACATTGCGCAGCTCGCTGGCGTCTCTCAGCCAACCGTGTCACGAGCGTTGAGCGGCAACCCGGCAGTGAGCGAGGCGACCCGCAAGCGTATTGAAGCAATTGCCCGGCAGCTCAATTACAAAGTCGACAAAAACGCCTCGAACCTGCGGCGCCAGCGCTCGAACACGCTTGCGCTTTTGTTTTTTGAAGACCCCTCGCCTGACGATTCGTTGATCAACCCGTTCTTTCTGTCGATGCTTGGCTCGCTGACCCGCACCTGCGCACTGCGCGGTTATGATCTGCTCATCTCGTTTCAGCAGATGTCAAACGACTGGCACGTCGATTATGAAGATAGCCACAAGGCCGACGGGCTTATCCTGCTTGGTTATGGTGATTTTGAGGATTATCGCACTCGGCTAAATGCACTGGTGGCGCAGAAAACTCATTTTGTCCGCTGGGGTTCGGTCTCGGCAGATTCTGCAGGCACGACTATTGGCTGCGACAATATGCACGGTGGCTATTGCGCTGCGGCCCATTTGCTGGCGACCGGCCGGCGGCGGATTGCCTTTGTTGGCCAGGCATCGAGCCACTACCCGGAATTTCACGATCGCTATCGTGGCGCGTGTGCCGCGCAGGCAGAGCAGGGCATTTTACCCGACCCAGCGCTGCAAATCGATGCGCTCCACACCGAGCAGGACGGGTATGATGCAGTAATGGCGCTGTTGGCGCGCGGCACCGCGTTCGACGCGATTTTTGCCGCAAGCGATCTTATCGCCATTGGCGGCATGCGCGCGCTGTCGACCATGGGGCTTTTGGTGCCTTCAGATGTGGCGGTGGTGGGTTTTGACGATATTCCAGCCGCAGGCCTTGCCCATCCCTCGCTCAGCACGGTTGCTCAGGATTATCGGCTCGCGGGCGAGGTTTTAGTCGACACGCTGCTACGCCAAATCCGCGGCGAAGTGACCGAAAGCATGTTGTTGCCTGCCCGTTTAATCGTGCGCAACTCAAGCAGCGCAGCTGGTGGCGGTTTGGCAATGTTTGCCGGCGCGTGATCGCTAAATCGCGCTGCCGTTCGCCCGCAAAAAACGGGATTGCGAAGCGCACCGCACGCCGCCAACCTCGCGCGCGTAGGCCTCAACACCAAAAAACGACCCGGGGAGCATCTCGCATCATGACAGCAAAGCCGCGCCAGCCGCTATCGGGCTTGTGGAACATATCATTCGGTTTTTTTGGCATTCAAATTGGCTTTGCGCTGCAAAATGCCAATGCCAGCCGCATCTTCCAGTCGCTTGGCACGCCGCTTGATGCACTGGGGTTGATGTGGATTGCAGCGCCGCTTACCGGGCTGCTGGTGCAGCCGGTCATCGGCTATTATAGCGACCGGACATGGGGGCCGCTGGGCCGCCGCCGCCCCTATTTTCTGGCTGGCGCCATCTTGTCGATGGTTGCGCTGTTCTTCATGCCCAATGCGGGGGCCATCTGGGCCGCGGCCCTTGCGCTCTGGCTGCTGGACGCCTCGCTCAACGTGTCGATGGAGCCGTTTCGTGCCTTTGTGGGGGATATGTTGAACAAGGCGCAAAGGCCGGCTGGCTATGCCTTTCAGACCGGGTTTATCGGCGCCGGGGCAGTGGTCGCCTCGCTTGCGCCCTATGCGCTGGAGCAGCTTGGCGTCAGCAATGTTGCGCCCGCGGGCATGGTGCCCGACACGGTTCGCTATGGTTTTTACATTGGCGGAGCAGCACTGTGTGCAGCGGTGCTGTGGACGGTGATCAGCACGCGCGAATATTCCCCTCAGGCGTTGGCGCAATTTGCGCAGGAAGACGCACCCCAAAACGCCACGTACGCAGATACAGGCGCAGGCGCAGGCGCAGGCGCAGACCTTGTTGCGCCGCAGCGGTGGTGGTGGTGGGTAGCGGCAGGCATAATGGCGGCCGCACTTGCGCGCGCGGCCAGTCTTTCGAAAGAAGCCTATTTTGTAGCTGCACTGCTGGCGATGTTCGGCTCGGCACAACTGCTTTCGGGCTTACTCATCAGGCGCGGTGCGAAAAAGGGGCTGCTCGTTCAGGTGATGAGCGATCTTGTAACGATGCCAGCAACGATGCGCCGCCTTGCCGTTGTACAATTCTTTACCTGGGGCGCGCTTATCATCATGTGGGTATATATGACCCCTGTCGTTGCCCAATATATGTTTGGCGCCAGCGATGAGGCGTCGGCGGCATATAACATTGCGGGCAACTGGGTGGGTGTTTTATTCGCGGTGTATAACGGCGTGGCGACGCTGGCGGCTTTTCTGCTACCTGCGGTCGCGCAGCGGGTTGGCTCGGCGCGGACACACATGGCGTGCCTGGCGGTTGGCGCTGCCAGCTATGCTGCAATCTTGTTCATCCGCGAACCCAATCTGATGATCGCGCCGATGATCGGCATCGGCATTGCCTGGGCGTCGATACTCACCATGCCCTATGTCATTCTGGCAGGAGCGCTACCACCAAAAAAATTAGGTATTTACATGGGGATATTTAACTTTTTTATCGTTCTTCCGCAGTTGTTGGTTGCCACGGTAATGGGCGGGATAATCCGCGATTTCTTCCCCCATGCTCCAATTTGGACAATGCTGATTGCCGCCCTTGTTATGGCGCTTGCCGCCCTGTCCATGTTGAGGGTGCCAAATGCCGAGCCGGCGGGCTAAGCGGCGGACGCTACGACACCGGCAGCGCCGCGCCCCATCTCAGCCGCAAATCACAGCTCCAGCGCAGCAGTGCGGCGAAGGCTTGTCGGATCCGCGCCAAACGCGTTGCTAAAAGCCCTGCTAAAATGGCTGCGGCTTGAAAAACCGACCATAATCGCGATGTCGGACACCGGCAAATCGGTTGAGAGAATAAGAGTGCGCCCGCGAGCCAGCCTGGTGCGCGCGACAAACTCCATCGGCGTGGTGCCCAGCTTTTCGGCAAATATTTTGGCAAATTTTGACCGGCTCATCCCAGAAATTTTTGCAAGGCTGTTCAGTGAAAGCGGCACGGAGGCGTCTTCAAGAATAGTGGCCACCGCCCGCGCGAGCGATGGCTGCTGAAAAAGACCCGGCAGCGTTTTGGCCACGCCATGCACTCCGGCATGGCTGCGGAGCGCCAGAATAAGGCACGCCTTCATCAAAGCGCTAATGATCGCACGACTGCCAAGCTCGACGCTGCCTACCTCGCGCAGCATCGTCTCAAACGCTGCAAGCACAACCGGCTGATCATTCAGCGCAACCGAGATGGGCTGCTCCAGCCCCTGCAATGGCCCAAATGATCCGCTAAAATCAGCGCGAACATGCCCGCAAACCACTTTAAGCGCCGGCAAATCATCTCTTGCCGCGTCGAGTGTGAACATTCCGTTGGGTCTCACGCTGCAAATATCGGCAGCGTTGAAAATCCGGTCGGGCTTTTCTTCGCCCGCCATCTGCTGATGAACACCCGGCGGCACGATAACAACGCCACCAGCCGAAACTTCCGAGCGGCCAAGCGGAGTTTGAACAAATAATGTTCCTGCCAGAACATAATGAACCTCAAGCGCATTTTCGGCATCGATTACAACCGCTGCGCCCGCTGCAACCTCGCAGAACGAAACTTCGTCTACCTCAACTACCAACGCTGCCAGAATTTTATCTAGTGCAAGGTCGTTCATGTCTGCAAATATACCTTGCGCGTTGTCGCCGCACTCTGGCCGGTCAATTTGTTACAAATTTGAGAAAATCACCACGCCGCCCCAAAAATGGCAGGCACAATTCCGCATCTTGTCTTAAATCATCCATGCAACATATTTATTACATGATTATTTCATATTGAATAACTTTTACATAGAATTTGGCATAGCGCCGTTGCTCCACTATACCAGTGACAGCGTCTCTTTGCGTCCATATGGGTTTGAAATCATCCATATTTACTCAAAATCCTGAGATATTACCGCGCTGTAATTTCTGTGAAATAATATTACAATAGCTCCCGAAACCTGAAATTCGTTGTTGATTAACAACAATAAATCGGGGGAATTATGCGTACCAAATTAATAATTTGTGCATCTGTTATAGCATTAATCGCACCAGTTCATGCTTATGCACAAGAAACTACTGCAATTATTCGTGGCAAAGTTACCAATCAAGGCGCCTCTGCGGGCGGCGCAAGCCTTACGCTTACCCATATCCCTTCTGGCACTGTTTCCGCGACAACTGCGGCGGCGGATGGCAGTTTTCAGCTTGCCGGCCTTCGCGCAGGCGGCCCGTTCAGACTTGTCGCCACGAAAAATGGGGCAAGCGCCACAATCACCGACATATATACAGCAGTCGGCCAGCCCTTTGATCTTTCAGTCGAACTCGCAGGCGCCGAGGAGATCGTGGTCACCGCCCGGTCGCTCAGCTCCGGCGCAAGCTCGCAAGACCCGCAAACCATTATCTCCGCCTCCGAAATCCTCAACATCGCCTCGGTCAACCGAGATGTACGCCAAATAGAGCGTCGCGACCCATTTGCCGATTATGACTTTAACAACGGCACAATTTCGTTTGTTGGCACCAACACGCGGTTCAACGCCTTTACGGTAAACGGGGCCAATGTGAACGACCGCTTCGGCCTCAATGCGGATTCAAGCCCTACCCGGCGCGGGCCCATCCCACTAGATGCTATTGAGCAGGTGTCCGTCAGCGTCGCGCCGGTTGATATCAGCCAGGGCAGCTTCACGGGCGGCGTGGTGGACGTTACACTGCGCGCCGGCACCAACCGCTTTCAAGGCACGGGATTTTGGAGCCTCAACACACCTGGGCTCACATCAAAACGCGTGGGCGATCGGCCGGTTGCGCGGCAAAACCCCAGCCATACCTATGGCGGCAGCCTGTCCGGCCCGATCATCAAGGACAAGCTGTTCTTCCAGGTAACAGGCGAGCGCACAACGCAAGGCCAATCGGTCGCCGCCGGGCCGGGTGATCAGAACTTTGCGACGCCCATTCCCAATTTGACGAGCGCGCAAATCACTCAAATTCAAAATCTTTCAAACTCCCTTTATGGCTTCAATCCGGGTGATCCCATCAGCCAGCGCCCAGAAGTTGACGAAAAGATTGTCGGCCGTATCGACTGGAACATTACCGACCGGCAAAAACTGTTCCTCACCTACACAAACTCCTATGATTCGATTGTAAACACAGCCAGCACCAGCACCAGCACCTCAACCCCTTCGCTGGGCCTTATCTCGAATGCGGTGCGGATCACCGAGTTGCAGCGATCGGGCCAGATCCAGCTCAACAGCGACTGGAGCAGCAGTTTTTCCACTGAATTGCGCGGCGGCTATCTAAGCTCAGTTCGCGGCCAGGGGCCTGCCACCGGGGAATATTTTCCACAATTCACGGTCTGCCTTGACCCAAGCAGAACGACTAACGGATTGGGAACCGCCAACACGTCCACCATCACAGCCTGCACGCCAGGTGTGCCGCGCCTGGTCTTCGGCACCGAAATTAATCGGCAAGTTAATACATTTTTTGCAGATACTTATCAGGCATCATTCACCGGTCGACTTAAACTTAGCAACCATAATATCAAATTTCTTGTCAGCTATGACCGATATCGCAACCGTAACGAAATCCTCCGATTTGGGCTTGGGGCCTATAATTTTGACACGATCGACGACTTCATCAATCGCAACGCGTCGTCTTTAACGCTCCAGCGGCCGGTTTCTGGCGATGCAGCAGACGCGGTCAACGATTTCATCGACATAAACTATACCTTCGGCCTGCAAGACAGTTGGGCCATCACCCCAACGTTCAACCTCACCTATGGCGGCCGATACGACCTGTTCGACACCGAGGGGCGGCCAACAACCAACGTCAACTTCATCAACCGTTATGGCTATTCAAACACCGGCACGCTTGCTGGCCGTGGCATATTTCAACCCCGTATCGGCTTTGACTGGAAACCGAGCAAACGACTGAAACTGCGCGGCACAGGCGGCATTTACGCCGGCGTGCCACCAACGGTGTATCTCGAAAACAGCTTTGCACAAACTGGCGTGCTGACCAACACCGTGAACGTCAACCTCAACAACAATCAGGCCGGCGCCAACCGCTATACCAATGGCATTCTCAATGCCGTTGGCGATGCAGCACTGCGCGGCGTTACCGGTGCGACATTCAACCCGACATTGCTCAACTTCTTGCAAACCAACACAGGCTCGCTTCAGGCGGCCGAGACGGACGCTATCGCGCCCGATTTTCGTATTCCTTCGGTTTGGCGAGCTACATTGTCGGCGGATTACAGGCTTAATCTTGGCCCGCTGGGCGACGGGTGGAATATCGGGCTGAGCTATTTGTTCAACAAACAGCGCAGCCAGGTGTTGTTTGAAGATGTGCGCCTGGTGCAAACCGGCACCCTGCCCGACGGTCGGCCGCGCTACGGCGTGTTTCCCGGCGTGCAAGATAGCGGCAGCGGCGATTTTGTCATTTTCAACACCGATTCCGGGCGCAGCCATGTCGGCGTGGTCCGTGTAGCGAAATCCTGGAAGAACGGCCTGTCGCTGAACGGCAGCTTTACGCTGTCCGACATTACCGAGCGCTCAACCTCCAGCGCATCGGTTGCGCTCTCCAACTATAACAGCTCGGTTTATGCAGACCCCAATGTCGCAGCCCTTGGCACTGCTAACAATGAGCGCAAATGGCAGTTCAAATATGGCGCTCAATATGAGCACGCCTTTTTTGGCGATTATCTGACAACGATCAGCCTTTATGGCGAAAGCAAAGCGGGCAACCCCTATAGCTTTACTTTTCAAGACAATTCCGGTCAGACCCGTTCACCGGTATTTGGCACGATTGGCAGCAACAGCCGTTATCTGCTCTATGTTCCAACCGGGCTTGATGACCCCAGAGTGAGCTATGACAATGCCACCACGCAGGCGCAGCTTGAGGCGCTGATCAGCTCCACCGCTCTGAAAAACTACCGAGGCCAGATTGCCGCCAAAAACATCGGCCGTGGCCGGGCGAGCAACCGGCTGGATTTGCACGTGGCACAGCAGATCCCTACCTTCGTTGGCGGCTCGCGCGTTACGCTATATGGCGATATTGAAAACGTCCTCAACCTTATCGACCCGAGCCTTGGCATTCTCAACACGCAAGGATCGGCGCTGGCGGTTGTCCGCGTGGCTTGTCTGAGCCAGCCGGTCACCACCGGCACAAGCGCCGCTACGGGTGTCACCAACCAAACCTCGCTGCCTTGCGCGCAATACCGCTACTCGCAGTTTATCCAGCCGAACGAAGCTGGAATAAGCGTTGGCGGTTCGCTCTACACGATCCGGCTCGGCGTGCGCATCAGCTTCTGACGCTTCCCCCACTCGCCTGCGCCGAGCTTGCCCCGCAGGCGGGCCTACCAAAGGAATTATCATGTTACGCTTGTCACACTTTACTCCTTCTCGCGGCATTGGCGCTGCCATGGCGGCGGCACTGCTGCTCTTGGCTGGGTTTGCGCCGTCGCCAGCTTTTGCCTGGGGCAAGACCGGCCACCGTGTCGTCGGCGAGCTGGCGCAAACCTACCTCAATGAAGAGGCGAAAGCCGGGGTTGCGCGCATTCTTGACAAGGAGAGCATCGCTGAAGCTTCAACCTGGCCAGATTTTATGCGCTCCAGCCCGGAGGAGTTCTGGCAGAAAGTTGCCGGTGCCTATCACATCGTAACCGTGCCCAAGGATAAAACCTATGCCGATGTCGGCGCGCCCGCACAGGGCGATGCGGTTACCGCGCTCAAGCAATTTTCAGCCACCGTGCGCGACCCAAATGCGCCACTGGCCGACAAACAACTGGCGCTGCGGTTCATCATCCACATTGTTGGCGATCTCCACCAGCCGCTGCACGCAAACAACGGCATCGACCGTGGCGGCAACAACATCCACATCATGGTAGCGGGCCGCGAGAGCAATCTGCACGCGCTGTGGGATTCTGGGCTTATCGATCAAGAGCAGCTATCCTATACCGAATATGCCGACTGGCTGCGCGCGAGAATTACCCCGGCTCAGCGCGCCGGGTGGAACAGTGCCGATCCGCTGGTTTGGATCTCTGAAAGCGCCGAAATCCGAGAACATATCTACCCGGAAGGCCCCAATATTTCCTTTGCTTATGGCTTTGCGAACAAGGCCATATTGGAGCAGCGGCTGGAGCAGGGTGGCGTACGGCTGGCGGCATATCTGAACCAGTTGTTCAGCACGGGCGCAACGCGGCGCTAAGGCGGGCATTTTCTGAAATAGTGGAGCGGCGGCCAGCAAGGCGCGCCGCTCCTTTGCCCTGCCCGATTTTACCCGGCTTGCCTCTCAGCTCCAATTTCAGACAACGCGTTCAACCGTTTTCGCGGCCGGCCGCATCTATTCCCAGCGTGTCGAGCCGCTTGCGCAACGTGTTGCGATTGATGCCGAGCGCACGGGCCGTCCGCAACTGATTATGCCCATGGCGCGCCAATATTGCCTCGATAAGCGGGCGCTCTACTTCGCCGATAATCCGGTCATATAGCGTGCCATCATCCAGCGATTCGGGCCGTTCGCGCCGAATATCTTCCAGCCGGGCGCGCACCGCGGCGGCAATGCCGGGGTCGGCCATGGTTCCACCGGGCGCCGCGCCGGCGGTATCGAGCATCGCCTTTACGTCATCCACGTCGATAATCTGGTCCCGCGCGAGCACAGCCATGCGCCGCATGATATTTTCCAGCTCGCGCACATTGCCCGGCCAGTCATGCGCCTTAAGCTCGGCAATGGCATCGGCCGACAATTGCTTGGCGGGAAGGCCTTCAGCTGCGGCGCGCTCAAGAAAATGATGCGCCAATAGCGATACATCCTGCCGCCGCGCCCGCAGACTGGGCAGGCTGACCGGCACGACATTCAGCCGGTAGTAAAGGTCTTCGCGGAACTGCCCGCCCGCAACGAGCTGGGTTAAATCCCGATTGGTGGCGGCGATAATGCGCACATCGGCGCGAATGGCACGCGCACCGCCAACGCTGGTAAACTCCCCCGATTGCAATACCCGAAGCAGCCTGGTCTGCGCGTCGATGGGCATGTCGCCAATCTCGTCAAGAAACAATGTGCCGCCCCCCGCCTGCTCAAACCGGCCAGCAGAGCGTGCCTGCGCGCCCGTAAATGCCCCGCGCTCATGGCCAAACAGCTCTGCCTCAATCAAATCACGCGGAATGGCGGCCATGTTGATGGCAATAAACGGCGCATGGCGGCGCATGCCAAGATCGTGAATGGCCTTTGCGACAAGCTCCTTGCCGGTGCCTGATTCGCCCGACACCAGCACCGTCAGATCATTAGACACCACCCGCGCAATGACACGGTAAACATCCTGCATCGCCGGAGAGCGGCCGATGAGCGGCAGCGCTGCATCCTCGGCATCAAGCCCGCGCGCGGCAATTCCCCTGCCCCGCTGCAATGCGCCTCTTACCGCGTTAACCAGCGCATCAAGATCAAAAGGCTTGGGCAGATAATCATAAGCACCCGCCTCGGTCGCGCGCACAGCGGTGGTCAGCGTGTTTTGGGCTGACAAGACAATGACTGGCAAATGCGGATAATCGGCAACGAGCTTTGCCGCCATGTCGATCCCATTTCCATCTGGCAGCACCACATCGGTTATCAGCACATCTGGCATGCCTTGCGCCAGGCTTGCCCGCAACTCTGCCAGGGTGGCCACGGTTTTTACACTATATCCCGCGCGCCTGATGGCCTGCCCCACCACGGTGCGGATTGCTGCGTCATCATCAAGCACGAGAATGGAGGCAGCGTCAGTCATGGTAACGCCCTTGGCAGCAGTACGCGGAATAGGGTTTTTTCCGGCGCACCTTCGCGCGCATATTGGACAATGCCGCCCATGTCGCGCACCAGCTTGTCGACCAGGGCAAGCCCCAACCCCTTGCCTTCGGGCTTGCCGGTAACGAACGGATCGAACAGGCAATCCGCAATTTCCGGCGGCGCGCCGGGGCCATTGTCCACCACGCACAGCTCAATCGGCAAGGGGCGCCGCTGCTGGCCGGGCGCGGTGCTTGCGGCCATGCCGTGGCGATAGGCAGTAGTAATCAGCAACTCGCCGCCGGCCTGTTCCGCGATCGCTTCACAAGCATTTTTCAGCAGGTTCAGCACCACTTGCAGCAGCGCATCCCGATCAAGCAAAACCGGGGGCAGCGATGGGTCGAACCGCTCCTCAATTTTCACGCCAGCAGCAAAGCCCGCCTCGGCGACCCGGCGGGCATGGTCGAGCAATGGGTAAATGTTGTGCGCAACAAGGTTTAGCGGCCGATTGTCAGTAAAATCCTGCATCCGGTCGATGAGCGCGGCAATCCGGTCCACCTCGGCGATGACAAGCGCCGTCAGCTCCGCTGCGCCCTCCGGGTCTGCGGCAATAAGCTGTGCGGCGCCGCGAATACCAGAAAGCGGGTTTTTTATCTCATGCGCGAGCATGGCAGCAGCGGCAACGGCTGCCCGGCCCGATGCCCGATCCGGGCGGCCAACCGCGCGCCCTGCCGGCGCCCCGTGCAGTGTGAGCACGCGCCAGCCCGGATGATCAACAAGCATCGATTCAACAAAGTCGACCCGCAGCCGCCCGGCCCGCGCGCTGGCAAGCGCGCAGTCATAAACGGCAAAACCCAAGCCGTCCCGCCGCTCATGATATCCCGCCGGCAGAGCCATTAACCGCTCTAGCGGCTGGCCCCGCATCGAGCGTTCCGACTGATTGAGCAATTGCTCTGCTGCGTTGTTGGCATGGACAATCAAACCGCCAGGGCCGATGACAATGGCCGCCACCGGCATTGCTCCGAACAGACCGGCAAAATCAGGTGCGGAGGCCGCGCCCTCCCCGATGCGGGGCATGGCCGCCACGCCTTCAGGCCGCTTCGCGCGCGCGGTAGGGTGCATAAAATTCAGCGAGCATTGCCTGAACCACGCGCGCATCGCCCTCTTGGTTCACCCGGTTACGAAATTCAGCCGAGCCGTGGAGCCCGCGCGTGTACCAGCCAATATGCTTGCGCGCCAAATTTACCCCGGTTTCATTGCCATACAAGCTGAGCATTGCATCATAATGCTCAGTAATAACGCGGTATTGCTCATCAAGCGAAGGATCCGCAATCCGCCTGCCGCTGGCAAAATATTCCATTACCTGACTAAGCAGCCATGGCCGGCCATAGGCGCCACGCCCAATCATCACGCCGTCTGCGCCAGATTGATCGAGCGCGGCCTGCGCATCTTCAATCGAACAAATGTCGCCATTGACGATGACGGGCAGCAGCACCGCCTCCTTCACCCGGCGGACAAAAGCCCAATCTGCTTTACCTTTATACATCTGACAGCGGGTGCGACCATGCACAGTGATGAGCTTTACGCCAAGGTCTTGCGCGATGCGGGCAAGTTCGGGCGCGTTCAGGCTGTCATGGTTCCACCCCATGCGCATTTTGAGCGTTACGGGTACGCGAACGGCCTTGACTGTCGCATCGATTATGGCCGCGGCCAGCGGCAAATCGCGCATCAACGCAGAACCTGCGTCGCCGTTTACGATTTTTTTGACCGGGCAGCCCATGTTGATATCGATAATCGCGGCACCACGGTCTTCGTTCAGCCGGGCTGCCTCGCCCATTTCGTGCGGAGAACAACCGGCAAGCTGCATCGATATCGGCTCTTCTGCTGCATCCCAGGCCGCTTTTTGCAGCGATTGGCGCGTCTCGCGAATGGCCGCCTGGCTGGCGATCATCTCCGTTACATTCAGGCCCGAACCATAGCGCCGTACAATTCGCCGAAACGGCATATCGGTCACCCCCGTCATTGGCGCGAGGAGGACCGGGCTCTCAATCGTCAGCGGGCCGATGGTGATGGGTGAAATATTGGTCATATTCTGCCTGAAAAACAGGCAGGCTCTACGCGCGCCGCTGCCCGCTGGCAAGACTGGCGAGTGCAGCGCGCTTGGGCTAGGCGGAGCGCATGACCCAATATCCTCGATGCGCCGCCATCATCGTCGCCGCCGGGCGCGGCACCAGGCAAGGCGGCACCATTCCCAAACAATTTGCATTGCTCGCGGGCAAGCCCATGATCGCGCATAGCCATGCCGCCCTCTTGGCACACCCGGCGGTTGGCCAGATAATCATAGTAATCGGCGCAGGGCAGGAGGCCATGCTTCTCGATGCTATCGGCCCTGCCACATGGGTAACAGGCGGCGCGGCGCGGCGTGATTCTGTCATGGCGGGCCTTAGCGCCGTTGCCGCAAATGGTGGAGCGGACCGGGTGCTCATTCACGATGCCGCTCGGCCATTTTTGCCTGCCGGGGTCATCGACCGGCTGCTCGCCGCGCTGGAGTCCGCCCCCGGCGCCATTCCAGTGCTGCCCGTAGCCGACACACTGGCACAGGGCGACGCTGCGCTGGGGCCAATAGTTCCGCGCGACGGGCTGTGGCGTGTACAAACGCCGCAGGCATTTCACTTTGCCGACATAATGGCAGCGCACACCGCATGGCCAGATAACGAAGAGGCAACCGACGACGCGCAAATGCTCCGGCGCGACGGCGGCACAGTAACGCTTGTGGAAGGCGATATGATGCTTGAAAAAATTACCTATCCTTCGGACATCGCGATGGCCGAAGCGCGCGCTGGTGCAGTGCGGCTGAGCCGCAGCGCCAGCGGTTTTGACGTACACCGGCTGGCGGTGGGCGAAGAATTGTGGCTGGGCGGCGTTCTCATTCCGCATGACAAAGGGCTGGCGGGCCACAGCGACGCCGATGTGGCGCTCCACGCGATTACGGATGCGCTGCTTGGCACCATTGCTGCGGGGGATATCGGCACCTATTTCCCCCCAAGCGACCCGCAATGGCGCGGCGCGGCTTCATCCAAATTCTTGCAGCACGCAGCCGGCCTCATTGCGACCAGAGGGGGCGTTATCGATTTTATCGATTTGACGCTGATCTGCGAGGCGCCCAAAATTGGTCCGCACCGGGCAGCGATGCAGGCGCGCATCGCTGAGTTACTGAATCTTTCTACCGATCAGGTAAGCATAAAGGCCACGACAACCGAAAAACTGGGCTTTACTGGCCGCGGCGAGGGCATTGCGGCCCAAGCGGTGGCAACGATTCGCATTTGAAGGACGAGTGATGAACAAATTTTCTCTCCCGGCGGTGATGATGTTGTGCCTTGGTGCAACTGCCTCAGTTGGTCAGAGCGTGGTTGCCACGCTACCCACTGCCTGCATCACCGCGCCGGAGGCTGAAACGCTTGTTGCCTCGGTCATGCCTGAACTGGTGCTTGAGGCGGGGCAAATTTGCACCAAAACACTTCCGCCTACAGCGTTGTTGCGGCAAATTTCCGGGCCATTTCTCATGCGCTACAAGGCCGAGGCGCAAATTGCCTGGCCACAGGCCAAGGCGCTTATCGGCGAGGTGGGAGGCCCTTTGGCGCAAACCGTCGCCGATTCTGCAATTGCGCGCACCTTGCTGGCAACGCTTGTCGCCGCGGTCATCGCCAAACAATTGAAACCTGCAGATTGCCCCGCGATTAACCGGGTGTTGACCCTGGCCGAGCCGCTGCCGCCGCGCAACACCGCCGGGCTAATCGTCGCCATATTGCAGCTTACCGGCGTCAAGCAGCAAGAAAAGCGCACGCTACTCCCAATCTGCAAGGCCGAAGACCGGGCCAATGGATAATATTCTCCCCGCCGAACTTGTCGCCGCTGCGCGCAAGGTGGTGGAGGCAAATCGCGCCGCCGGGCGCACCATCAGCTTAGCCGAAAGCTGCACCGGCGGGCTGGTCGCGGCGGCGATTACAGAAATTCCCGGCGCATCTGACGTGCTGCACGCCAGCATCATCAGCTATTCCAATGAGGCCAAGCATGACCTGTTGAAGGTCAGCAATGATGTGATTGAAACCTTTGGCGCGGTGTCGGTTGCTGTGGCATGGAGTATGGCACAAGGCGCGCTGCTCATCAGCGGTGCCGATGTTGCAGTTGCCATAACCGGCGTTGCCGGGCCGGGCGGCGGCTCTGCCAAAAAGCCGGTAGGCACGGTGGTGTTTGCCCGCGCCGAAAAAGGGGACGACCCGGCCAATGTCGTGGCCGACCGGCGCGATTTCGGCGACCTTGGCCGGGGCAGCATCCGCCTTCAGGCAGCGTTATGCGCGCTGGAGCTGCTGTTACCCTCGCCCCCTGAAGTGCCAGCATCATCAACCGACCCGGCCCCATAAAGCGCAGCTGCCCGATCCTCAAACGCGCCAATCATCCGGCGTAATGCCCTGTCGAACACCTGCCCGGCCAGCATTTCAAACACACGGTTCTTGAAAGCAAAATCCACGGAAAAATCGACCAGGCACCCCCCGGCGCCATCTGGCTTGAAGCTCCACTCATTGCGTAAATATTTGAGCGGCCCGTCGACATAATCAACATGAATGCGGCTCGGCCGTGTCTTTTCGACCTTTGATGTAAAAGTTTCGCGCAAACCTTTGAAGCCGACAATCATATCTGCAAGCATATGAGTTTCGCCGTCTTGACGTACACGAATGCCCGTAACCCAGGGCAGAAACTCGGCATAACGCTGCACATCCGCCACCAGCGCAAACATTTGCTCAGGCGTGTAGGGCAATTGCCGTGTTTCGACATGGCGCGACATAGTTCAGCCCTGCCCTGCCCCGGCAACCCCATCGCCGCCCGCCCGCGCAAGCAGCGCCTCGCGCGCCGCCCTCAGCGCAGCAAAATCATCGCCGGCATGATAGCTGGAGCGGGTAAGTGGCGAGCTTGCCACCAGTAAAAACCCCTTGGCGCGCGCAATGGCGGCATAGGCGCCAAAGGCCTGCGGCGTCACAAAATCTGCCACTTTTGCGTGGCGCGGCGTAGGCTGCAAATATTGCCCCATCGTCAAAAAATCGATGTCGGCAGAGCGCATATCGTCCATCACCTGATGCACCTCCATCCGCTCCTCTCCCAGCCCAAGCATGACGCCAGATTTGGTAAAAATCGATGGGTCATGCCTTTTTACCGATTCAAGCAAGCGTAGCGAGGCATAATAGCGCGCACCGGGCCGGATGGTCGGGTAAAGCCTGGGCACGGTTTCCAGGTTATGGTTGTACACATCGGGCCGCGCCGCGACAATTGCCTCAATCGCGCTTTGCGCCTTGTTACGAAAATCGGGGGTGAGAATTTCAATGGTCGTATCAGGCGTTGTCCGCCGCAGCGCCTCAATCACCTTCACAAACTGGCTCGCGCCGCCATCTGGCAGGTCATCGCGGTCAACCGAGGTAATAACAATATGCTCCAGCCCCAGCTCCGCCACCGCATCGGCGGTGTGCTGCGGCTCCAGCGGATCAACCGCGCGCGGCATCCCGGTTTTGACATTGCAAAACGCGCAGGCCCGCGTGCACGTATCGCCCAAAATCATCACAGTTGCGTGTTTTTTGGTCCAGCATTCGCCAATATTGGGGCAGGCCGCCTCCTCGCACACCGTGGCAAGGTTCAGCCGCCGCATCAGCGCCTTTGTCTCCGCAAAGCCTGCGCTTGTGGGCGCCTTTACGCGAATCCAGTCTGGCTTGCGTTGAAATTCCGGGCGGGCAACAGGCGATGTCTCGTTCATGCGCCCCAGATAGCGAGCCGAGTGCCGCCCCACAACCGCGACTTCTGCCGGCAAATACCGCAAGGCGGATTGTTTCAGCACGCGCGCCGCTATAGGCCGCGCACAATTGTTACGACGTGGAGATGGTTATGGACGGGTTCAGCGCACTGCTTGAGGGCTATCACCGCTTCCGTGATACCGGATGGGCGCGTGAACGGGCTCGCTGGACAGAGCTGCGCGAAGGGCAGAGCCCGCGCGTCATGGTAATCGCCTGCTCTGACAGCCGGGTGGACCCGGCACAGGTGTTCGACACATCACCGGGCGAGATTTTCGTTGTCCGCAATGTCGCCAATCTGGTGCCCCCGTTTGAGCTTGACGGCAAACGGCACGGCGTCTCCGCCGCGTTGGAATTTGCAGTGACCCAGCTTGAGGTGTCGGAAATTGTGGTGATGGGCCATGGCTCGTGCGGTGGCGTTCATGCAGCGCTTACTGGCGCGTTTGTGGGCAAGGCGCCGGGCGAAGGCGGGTTCATCGCCCATTGGATCGACTTGCTGGACGGCGCGCGCGAAAAAATCATTGCAGAACATGGCACGGGCGAGGCCGCCATCCGCGCGCTGGAGCATGAAACGGTGCGCGTTAGCCTGCGCAATTTGCGTAGCTTTCCCTGCATCCCGGAGCGCGAGGCGGCGGGCACGCTCAAACTTCACGGCGCTTATTTTGCAATTGCCGATGGCAAGTTGAATGTAATGGGCGAAGATGGCGTGTTTCGCCCCGCGTAAAAACATTTTGCCCCCCTTGCGCGCAGTGGCTGCGGCGCGTAACCGAGCGCTTTAATGCCACCATCTGATCATCGCCCCGCCTCCCTGATCGAGGGACGCGCCGTTTTCCCGCACCGGGATTTAACCGGTATAGACGGGCTGCAACCGCACGAAATCAGCTTCATTCTCGATGAAGCAGAGCAGTGGGTCGACATCAACAAGCAGCGCTCCAAGGGAGATCAGCCGCTTGCCGGGCTGACTGTCATCAACGCATTTTTTGAAAACTCCACACGCACGCTGCTGTCGTTTGAAATTGCAGGCAAACGGCTTGGCGCCGATGTTGTTAACATGCACGCCGCCCAATCAAGCGTGAAAAAGGGCGAAACGCTAATCGACACGGCAATGACGCTAAACGCGATGCGCGCCGATGCCATTGTCATCCGCCATCAAAGCTCGGGCGCGGTAAAGCTGATTGCGGGCAAGGTCGATTGCCCCGTGCTCAATGCAGGCGACGGCCGCCATGAACACCCGACACAGGCGCTGCTCGACGCGCTCACCATACGCCGGCGGCGTGGCACCATTGCCGGGCAGCGGGTGGTTATTTGCGGCGATGTGCTGCACAGCCGGGTAGCGCGATCGAACATCCTGGCGCTCACGGCCCTTGCAGCGGAGGTGCGCGTTGTGGCCCCCGCCACGCTGATGCCAACCGATGTCGCGCGGATGGGCGTTACCCCATTTGCCGATTTCGACGCAGCGCTTGAAGGGGCCGATGTGGTGATGATGCTGCGCCTGCAGAATGAGCGCATGGGCGGCGGCTTCATTCCCTCCACGCGCGAGTTTCACCTGCGCTATGGCCTCACGCCTGACCGGCTGGCACTTGCCAGGGCGGATGCGCTGGTTATGCACCCTGGCCCTATGAACCGAGGGGTGGAAATCGATTCATCCGTGGCCGATCTGGCTGGCCGCTCCGCCATTACGGAACAGGTGGAAATGGGCGTGGCGGTGCGCATGGCTTGCCTTGACATATTAACGCGGCGCGCCCGCGGGATTGCGGACTGGGCATGAGCGGGGCACTTTTTCTTGCCAATGCACAGCTGGTATTGCCAGGCGGGGTACAGCCTGGCGCGCTGCTCATCGACGACGGCAAAATTGCCGCCCTTGGGGCCATTTCGCCGCCGGGCGGGGCACAATTCATCGACCTGAAGGACGCGCTGCTCGCCCCGGCGATTGTCGACCTGGGGGTGTTCGGTGTTGACGTGGCGGCCTGCCATGCGGGCGGCATTGTGCGCATTGGCCTGATGCCCGATCAACAGCCCGTGCTCGATGACCCCGGCATTGTGCAGCGAGCCGCTCTCATGGGCAGGCCGGATTTGTGGATCCACCCCATTGCTGCGGCCACACGCGGGCTGGCGGGGCAAGATCTGGGTGAAATGGCCATCAACGCCCATGCGGGTGCGCGTGCTGTCGGCACGGGGCGGGGCTGGATCAGCGATTCAGGCGTGATGCGCAAAGTGCTCAGCTATGCACGCGATCTTGGACTTACCCTCATCGCCCACAGCGAAGATGCCGGCCTGGCAGCGGGCGCGGTGGCAACGGAAGGGGAAACCGCAACCCGGCTGGGCCTGCCCGCAGCTCCTGCCCTTGCCGAGGCGCTGGCCATTGCGCGCGACGTAATGCTGGCAGAGGAAACGGGCGCAAGGCTGCACATTCGCCAGGTGACGACGGCGGCAGGCTTTGCGCTGGTGCGCGCGGCCAAGGCCCGCGGCGCGGCGCTCACTTGCGGCATAACGCCTGCGCACCTGCTGTTATCCGATATTGCGATGTCAGATTTTCGCACCTTTGCGCATCTTTCGCCGCCGCTGCGCTGCGAGAGTGACCGGCAGGCCGCTCTGGCAGCGCTGGCCGATGGCACAATCGACGTGCTGGCGTCGGGACATGACCCACGCGGGCCGGAAGAAAAACGCCTGCCCTTTGCCGATTCCGCGCCGGGCATGGCGGGCGCGGCCACCCTGCTTGCGCTCGGGCTTGGGCTGGTGCGCGATGGGTATCTGCCGATTGAGCGGCTGTTTGCGATGCTCGCGGCCACCCCTGCCCGCCTGCTGGGGCTGGACAGCGGCGTTATTGCGCAGGGCTTGCCCGCAGACCTTGTTGTAATTGAGCCCGATGCGCCGTGGCAGATCGTGGCAGACGCTCTGCCCGGTCGAGCTGGCAATACTCCATTTGACGGCTTGCCGGTTCAGGGCAAGGTTTGCGCGTTGTTCAAAGGCGGTTCACGACTGGATTGAGGCGGGCGACAACCTGCCCAACACGCGATCAGCGCGAGGCGAGCTGCCGGTGCGGCGGCTGTATCCATGAGGCGAGTTGATCTCCTGCGCCCTCGCGTACAAAGCACGCACCCCCGGTACGGCGGAATTCTGCGCACATCGCCACTGCGTCGGGCCGCGCAAAACCACCCACCGACAGGCGATAAAAGCTGTTACTGCCCTGCTGGACCTTCATTCCCGATGGCGTGTGCACGGCAAAGCTGGCGTAACGCCGCGTTGCCCGCACCCAGCCGTCATGCGCCACGCTGGCATTGTCATATGCCCCAAGTTGGACGTAGAATTTGCCCTTTGCCAGCACACGCGCTTTGCCGGCATGCGCGGCAACAGCGGGGACAAATTTTGCCTTGGATGCAGCCGGCATCTGGCGCGCGGGCAGTTGCTGCACCACTTCGCTTGGAGCGGCAAAACGCACGCCGGCCTCTGCCTTTGCGACCGCAACCGGCACCTGAACCGGCGGCGCTTCGGCAACCGGGGCAGCTTGCGCAACTTCCACCAACCGGCCTGGCACAGCGGCATCGACAACCGCCGTCGGCGTTGCGCGCACGCTCAGTGCCAGCGCAACAGGCTGGCCGGGGTCTTCAACCGGGGTAACACCAAGCAACGCCGCCACCTGATCGGCTGCCCCTTTGGGGCGCGCAAAACTGGCCCACTCGACGATGCGCTGGTCAATTTCATCTGGCGCCACATCGATCGACGCCACCACCTTGGCCTCCTGCCACCGGCCAGCAAGCGCAAGGCTCAGCGCAAGGTTCTGCCGGGTTTTCGCGTCAGCATTAGGCGAGCGCGCCGCCGCGCTCAGCAGCTCCACTGCGCTAACCGGGTCGCCCGCAAGCGCCATGGCAAGCCCATAATCGCCCACAGGAATGGCACTGGCATGCTCATCAAGCGTTTTTCTGGCGCCAGCCCAATCACCGCTGGCAATTTGCGCCAGCGCAAAATTGAGGGCGATCTTGCCATCTTTCGGCGCGAGCATTAGCGCATCGGCAAGGGCAGTACGGGCAGATTCAAACCGGCCCATTTGCAAATATACCTGACCAAGCAAAGCGCGATAGGTCGCTTCTTGCGGCATTGCAGCAACGGCCGCCTCGGCATGGCTCATCGCGCGGGCGAGCTTTCCCTTGCTCATCGCCTTGCGCGCCGCAGCGGCATCGCGGTTGGCGCCCTCGGCAAAATGGCCATTGTTCAATGCGCTGGCAGGGGCAATGCCATGCTGCTGGCCAGCGCACCCCACCACCGTCCCTCCCAGCAATAGTGCAGAAAGGCCAAAAGTCGCGATTGCCCGATGCTTCATCAGATCAGCCCTCATGTTTCAAATCAGCCTGTGTCGATTGCTCCTGGCGCTGCGCCAGTTCTTCCACATCCGGCAGTGCCTGCAAAAACATGTCGAGCGCCTCCGTCACCAATTGTTGCGAAGAGCGGTTCTGCAAGGCGCTGGCAAGCCGCAGCCGCAAATGGCGCTCCGCATTCAGCCGCAAAGTGAAGGCCGCTTTTGCTTTGCCGGTAAGCGGCAAAATGGCCGCCTGCGCTGCGGCAAGTTTGGCTTTTGATAGCGCCGGTTTGGCCGCAAGCCGGCCCGACCGCGCAGCAGGCGCGGCAGGCGCCGGGGCTTGCGACAAGGGCGTAGGCGACAAAGGTGTGGCGGATACAACGAGCGGTGCTGCAATTTCCCCAGCAAGCGCTGCACGCTGGTGCAATACCTGCGGCAAAGGCGCCGCCACGGCCGGTGCAGCATTGGCTGGCGGCACATCCTCGCCCATATCGTTCCAGCCAAGGTCTTCGGCTGATTGGACCGAGCCTGGAAATACCGCAAATCCTTGCGGCCGCATCGCGGGGCGCGCCTGGCCTTTGCGGGCCAGCAAGCCGGACGACAAGGATGCCAGTGGCTTTGAGCTTCCCATAATACCGCTCACCTCAACCTACCACCCGGCGGCCAAAGCCACCCATAGGACGGTGCTGCGCCATGCCACCATGGGCGGCCGGCGCGCTGAACACCGTGCGGCGAAAATTTTTCTCAAGCCGGTCGGATACATAAGTCCACAACGCCTCAATTTCCTGCGCGGAGCGACCCTTGGGGTCCACTTCCATCACCGTGCGGCCGTCGATCATCGATGCCGCAAAATCTGTACGGTGATGAATGGTGATAGGGGCAACAGTACCATGCTGCGACAGCGCAACCGCGGCTTCTGAGGTGATTTTGGCTTTTGGCGTGGCGCCGTTGACTACAAAAATAAGCGGTTTTCCCGCGCGGTCACACAAATCCACCGTCGCGCCAACAGCGCGCAAATCATGCGGGCTTGGCCGCGTTGGCACGACAATGAGCTCCGCCACTGCAATAACGCTCTGAATTGCCATGGTAATGGCAGGTGGCGTATCGATCATTGCCAGGCGAAAACCTTGTTGGCGCAAAATCTCCAGGTCAGCGGCAAGGCGAACGACCGTGGTTTGGGCAAAAGCTGGAAATTCAGTTTCGCGCTCATTCCACCAGTCGGACAACGAGCCTTGCGGGTCGATATCGATGAGCACCACAGGGCCAGCCCCGGCGCGCTGCGCCTGAACGGCCAGATGCCCTGACAGCGTGGTTTTTCCTGAACCACCTTTTTGCGATGCCATCGCTAGTACGCGCATCATATCCCCTGGAATTACATTGTTCCAACAGCGGATGTCGCATGGTGAAGATAATAACTGGTTAACGTGGCCAAAGCGCGGCTTTGTTCATCCAGAGCGCATAATTGGTAAGCTTCTTTTTGCCATTTATGGTTTACCGGGCATTATCCTAACAACATGGCATAAGGGAGGCCAGGCTGTGCGCGCATATTGCCAACCAATAACCATTGTGATGGCCTCCGCCCTGACGGTGGCAGGCACGGGCGCCGCACTTGCTGCTCCAGACGTGAAAGCAGGGGTCGACGCATGGGCGCGTGGTGATTTCAAAACGGCGGTTGAGCAGTGGCGGCCGGCCGCCCTTGCTGGAGATGCCGACGCGCAGTTCAATCTGGCTCAGGCATATAAGCTGGGCCGTGGAGTAGCGGTTGACCTGCGACTTGCGGAAGAATGGTATCGCCGCGCAGCACTTCAGGGCCATCTGCAGGCCGTCGACAATTATGGCCTGGCGCTTTTTCAAAACGGCAAACAGGCAGATGCCGTGCCCTGGCTGGAAAAATCGGCCGCACGCGGCGAGCCGCGCGCGCAACTCGTGCTCGGCACGATGTTGTTCAACGGCGATAATGTAACAAAAGACTGGGTACGCGCCTATGCGCTGCTCGTTCGCTCCTCCGCTGCCGGGCTTCCACAAGGGTCGCAGACGCTTGCGCAGATGGACCAGTATATTCCGCTCGACACACGCCAAAAGGGCATCGCCCTGGCCCGGCAATATGAAGCCGACGCGCAACGCGCCCAAACAGCACCAGAGCTGGCTGGTGGCGCGCATTTGGCCATAAGGCAAACGGAACTGCCCGGCTCGGCCGCGGCAAATGACAGTGCCAAGCTCAAGCCGGTAGTAAATGGAGCGCACAAGCCCGCCACCCCGGCCCCACCAAAAGCACCAGCAGCAGCGGCAGGCCGATCCGCCGCCGCCAGCAACGCTGCCACAACAATTGCCGGGCGTGGCTGGCGCGTGCAATTTGGCGCCTTTCGTGATCGCACAAATGCAGAGCGGCTTTGGCAGGCGCTGAACGCCAAGGTGGCCGCACTTGGCGCGTTGCGGCCCTATTATGTCAAAAGCGGCACGGTCATCCGCCTTCAGGCAGGGCCGCTTACTTCGAGCATCGAGGCGAGCCGGCTGTGCGCCAATGTCCGCGCACGCATGGCCGGCACCGCCTGTCTTGCGGTTGCACCCCAGGATTGAGCCAAAGCAGCAGGCGCGCCGAATGCGCCCGCCTTACTGGTCCAGCGCCTTTTTCAACAGCTCATTAACAATCGCCGGGTTGCCCTTGCCTGCCATCGCCTTCATCGTCTGGCCTACAAAAAAGCCGAACAGCTTGTCCTTGCCGCCGCGATAATCGGCAACCTTGTCCTCATTGGCGGCCAGAACCCCGGCAATCACCGCATCGATTTCACCTGTATCGCTTGTCTGGCGCAGCCCGCGTTCGTCAACAATCGCTGTTGCGCCCTGCCCGGTTTCCAGCATCAGTTCAAAAACCTGCTTGGCCAGGCTGCCCGACAGCGTACCATCACCCACCAGCCCCAGCAACTCTGCCGCCTGCAATGGAGATACGGGCGAATCCTCAATTGCCTTGCCAAGCCGGTTCAAGGCGCCAAACAGCTCAGACGTTGTCCAGTTCGCAGCGGCAACGGGCTTTGCCCCGGCCGCCAGCAATGTGTCGAACCAGCGCGCCGCCTCAACCTCGGCCGTCAGCACCGCTGCATTATAGGGCGTGATGCCCAGCGCCTGATAGCGCGCGCGCTTGGCGTCGGGCATTTCGGGCAGGCTGGCTCGGCATTCTTCGAGAAACACCTCCTCCAACTCCAAAGGCAGTAAATCCGGGTCGGGAAAGTAGCGATAATCATGTGCATCTTCTTTTGACCGCATCGAGCGCGTTTCGTTGCGATCGGGGTCATAAAGCCGTGTTTCCTGAACAATTCGGCCACCCGCTTCCAGTACTTCGACCTGCCGCCGCGCCTCCTGCTCGACCACGGCCATCACAAAGCGCACAGAATTGACGTTTTTCGTTTCCGTTCGCGTGCCGAGCGGAGCGCCGGGCTTGCGCACCGATATGTTGACATCGGCCCGCATCGATCCCTGGTCCATATTGCCATCGCAACTGCCGACATAGCGCAGGATGGAACGCAGCTTGGCGACATACGCCCCCGCCTCTGCCGGCGAGGCCATGTCAGGCTTGGACACGATCTCCATCAGCGCCACACCGCAGCGGTTAAGGTCGACATAGGAACATGTCGGGTGCTGATCGTGCATCAGCTTGCCCGCATCCTGCTCAATATGGATACGCTCAACGCCGATCCGCTTTGTCGCCGCATCGGGGTTTTTATCGTCCAGGCTGATCATAACCGCGCCTTCACCCACAATTGGGTGGTATAGCTGGCTGATCTGATAGCCCTGCGGCAAATCGGCGTAAAAATAGTTTTTCCGGTCGAAGCGCGACCATGTATTGATCTGCGCATTGATCGCCATGCCAGTGCGCACTGCCTGGCGGACGCATTCCCGATTGGGCACGGGCAACATACCGGGCATTGCCGCGTCGATAAGGCTTACTTGTGTATTTGGCTCCGCGCCAAAAGCGGTGGCCGCACCTGAAAACAGCTTGGCGCTTGAGGATATCTGCGCATGAACCTCAAGGCCGACAACGACCTCCCATTCACCGGTTTCACCATGAATTGTGTAGCGTGCATCGGTCATTACCACCACTCCCCCGGTCGTGCGACAAAACCGGCTCGCTCCTCCAGCGCCAGGCAAGCGTTCAGCACGCCTTGCTCGTCAAGCGCCTTGCCGATGATCTGCAAACCCAGCGGCAGCCCGGCTGCATCCAGCCCGCCCGGCACGCTCATCGCGGGCAGGCCTGCCAGCGAGCTTGGCACCGTAAACACATCGTTTAGATACATAGCGAGCGGGTCGGCCGATTTTTCGCCCAGCGCAAACGCAGCGCTCGGCGCGGTGGGGGTGAGGAGATAGTCGCAAGCCTCAAATGCCAGGTCAAAATCGCGCGCGATGAGCGTACGTACCTTCGAGGCCTGAGTAAAATAGGCGTCGTAAAAGCCCGCGCTCAGCACATAAGTGCCGATCATGATACGGCGCTTCACCTCATCGCCAAAACCGGCGGCACGGGTGGCGGCATACATGTCCTGCAAATTCGCGCCACCGGGCAAATCACGCAGGCCATAACGCACACCATCATAGCGCGCGAGGTTGGAGGAAGCCTCGGCCGGTGCAATGATATAATATGCGGGCAGCGCATATCTGGTGTGCGGCAGCGACACGTCGACGATTTGTGCGCCCGCGTCGCGCAGCCAATCGATTCCACGCTGCCACAGCGCGTCGATTTCCGCCGGCATATTGTCGACCCGGTATTCCTTTGGAATGCCGATCCGCTTGCCCGCCATACTTGCGTTCAGCCCCTCCTCCCAACGCGGCACGGGCAAATCGAGCGAGGTCGCGTCTTTGGGGTCAAAGCCGGCCATGTTTTCCAGCAAAATCGCGCAGTCGCGCACATCTCGCGCCATGGGGCCTGCCTGGTCGAGCGAGGAGGCAAAGGCAACCACCCCCCAGCGCGAGCAGCGGCCATAGGTTGGCTTGATGCCCGAAATGCCGGTGAATGCGGCAGGCTGGCGAATCGAGCCACCGGTGTCGGTGCCCGTCGCGCCAGGGCACAGCCGCGCAGAAACTGCCGCAGAACTACCGCCCGACGAACCGCCCGGAGCAAGCGGCGCATTGCTGCCATCAGCACGGCGCCACGGCGAAATGACATTGCCAAACGCGCTCGTCTCGTTCGACGATCCCATCGCGAACTGATCCATGTTGAGTTTGCCCAACATGCCCGCACCGGCTGAAAACAGTTTGCCAGACACAGTCGATTCATAAGGCGGGGTAAAGCCTTCAAGAATGAGGCTTGCCGCCGTCGTCGGCACGCCTTTGGTGCAAAACAGATCCTTCATGCCAATGGGTACACCGGCCAGCGGCTTTGGCGCCTGCGCGCCTGTGCGTGCCGCATCCGCTGCATCTGCTGCGGCGAGTGCATGATCGGGCGTTTCAACCAAGAACGCGTTCAGTGCCCCGGCTGCCCCAACCTTGGCGATAAAGGCCTCAGCCACCTCGCGCGCAGAAAAATCTCCCCGGCGAGTGCCATCTCGCAGGGCCGCAACGCCCAGATCCGTCAACACGCTCATTCGATCACCTTTGGCACAGCAAAAAACCCGTGCTCCGCCTGTGGCGCATTGGCGAGCACCGCCTCGCGAATGCCGCCATCGCTCACCACATCTTCACGCAGCCGCAGCCGGTTGGCGATTACCGCCGTCATCGGCGCGACCTGGCTGGTATCAACCTCGCCAAGTTGCTCTATCCAGCCCATGATATTGGCCAGCTCCGGCGCAAGCCTTGCTGCGTCATCATCGGTTATTGCGATGCGCGCAAGGCTCGCAATCTTCTTCACGGTGGGAATATCTACTGCCATAGCTTGTGCGGCTAGCACTGCCCACCCTGCCCGCGCAACCACCCAAAGATTGCGCAGGCAACATTCGTCGGGCAGGAACGGGATATTCATTGGCTCAGCACATGCGCTGTGCGGTGCCAAAATCATGTGGAGTGTGCCTGGTGGCTCGCAAATTCCTGTATCTGGTTGCGGTTTTGATTGTGCTGGTCATTGCTGGCGCGTTTGCGTTGCGCGTGTTTGGCACACAGATGATGCAGATTGCGATGGTGCCCTCCGCCGCGTTTGAGCCGCTTGCGCCCGCGCGCAGCGGCGCTTATGCCGATGCCGCTATGTGGATCGCCCGGCCCGACAAGGCAGGCAATCCCGCGCTGTGGGCGCCGAAGGGCGAGCGCCCGGCCACCAGCCCGCTGCCAGCATTGTTCTTCATCCACCCCACTTCCTATCTTGACCGCAGCCGGTGGAACGCGCCGCTCGACGACCAAACCGCCAATGACCGCGCCGCGCTGTTCTTGCGTGGTCAGGCAAGCGCTTTCAACGCGAGCGCCGCCATCTGGGCGCCGCGCTACCGCCAGGCGACTTTTGGCGCCTTTCTCACCGGCAAGGCAGAGGCCCGGCAGGCGCTTGATCTCGCTTACCGCGATGTCGCCGCAGCGTTTGACGAATTTTTGCAGGAAATCGGGCCTGATCGCCCGATCATCCTTGCCGGGCACAGCCAGGGCGCGCTGCATCTGGCGCGGTTGCTGCGCGAAAGAGTGGCGGGCAAGCCGCTCAGCAAGCGGATCATTGCCGCTTATGTTGTTGGCTGGCCCATTTCGCGCACGGCGGACCTGCCAGCGCTTGGTCTGCCGGAATGTACCCGTGCAAACGAGAGCGGGTGCATCCTCTCCTGGCAGAGTTTTGCCGAACCTGCCGATCCGCAACTGATTATCGATACCTTTGATGCCTCCACCGGCTTTGCAGGGCAGCCGCGCAACGGCACAGCCATGATCTGCACCAACCCGATTACCGGCACGCCAGATGCCGCTGCGCCGGCGAGCGCCAATCTGGGTACGCTTGTCCCCTCCGCCGACATGGCAACCGCGCAAATGGCGCCTGCGCGTGTGTCTGCACGTTGCGCCGGGCGGGGTTTTTTGCTGATCGGCCCGCCGCCTGCCGACATTGGCCGGTTCGTTTTGCCCGGCAACAATTATCATGTTTTCGACTACAGCCTGTTTTGGGCAAATGTGCGCGGCGACGTGGCACGGCGTGCAGCAGCGTTCAGTGCGCGATGATCACCACCGAGCGAGATGTTTTTCGCGACGCGCTGCCCCATGGTGGGCGGCTGCTGGGGCTGGATCTTGGCACCAAGACAATAGGCACTGCACTGTGCGATGCGGGCTGGAGCTTTGCCTCGCCCGCCCATCTTATCCGCCGGACCAAATTTTCGGCCGACAAGGTGGCGCTAGCCAGCCTTATCGCCACGCAGCAGGTGGCAGGAATTGTGCTTGGCCTGCCCATCAACCTTGACGGAAGCGAAGGCCCCCGCGCCCAATCCACTCGCGCCTTTGCCCGCAATATCGACAATCTTGGCCGCCCGATTTTGCTGTGGGACGAACGCTGGTCGACCCAGGCCGTAACCCGCACGCTTATCGAACAAGATGCCAGCCGCGCCAAACGGGCAGAACTCGTCGACAAAATGGCCGCCGCCTACATTTTGCAAGGTGCAATAGATGCACTGATGGCACAGTAGCCCAGCCTCGCTTTGCGCTCAGCCAGCGGGTTTGGCTGGCGCTATATCAACCGTACGAATGTTCAGCTCGCGCAACTGCTTTGCCGAAACAAAGCTCGGCGCGCCCATCATCAGGTCTTCTGCTTTTTGATTCATGGGAAAGAGCACCACCTCGCGAATATTTGGCTCCCCGGCCAGCAGCATCACCATCCGGTCGATCCCCGGAGCAGAGCCACCATGCGGCGGCGCGCCACATTTGAACGCGTTGATCATACCGGCAAAGTTCGTGTCAACATCTTCCTGGGAATATCCCGCAATTTCAAACGCTTTATACATGATGTCGGGCCGGTGGTTCCGTATTGCGCCGGAGGACAGCTCAACCCCGTTGCAAACGATGTCATATTGATAAGCCAGAATATCGAGCGGGTTCATGGTCTCCAGCGCTTCCATCTCGCCTTGCGGCATCGAGAAGGGGTTGTGGCTAAAATCGACCTTTTTAGCATCCTCATCATATTCAAACATCGGGAAATCGACGATCCAGCAAAACTCAAAGCGGGTTTCGTCGATCAGCTTCAGCTCCTGCGCAATGCGCGTGCGGGCGGCACCGGCAAGTTTTGCCGCCTGCCCTTCCTTACCTGCGGCAAAGAAAATGCCGTCGTCAGGCCCAAGACCAAGCTCTGCGATGAGCTTGCGCGTCGCTTCCTCCCCGTGGTTTTTGGCAATTGGCCCGCCAAGTTCGCCCGCTTTTTGTGTAATATATCCAAGCCCGGCATGGCCTTCGCTGCGCGCCCATTCGTTCATATCGTCGAAGAATTTGCGGCTCTTGTCGGCGGTGCCTGGCGCGGGGATTGCCCGCACCACATCGCCACCCGACACGATACGGTCAAACAGGCCAAAGCCAGACCCGCGAAAATGCTCGCTCACATCGGTGATGAGGATGGGGTTGCGCAAATCCGGCTTGTCAGAACCATATTTCAGCATCGATTCGCGATATGGAATGCGGCGGAAAGGCAGCGCGCTGACGGTGCGGCCCTTGGCGCCCCAATCGGCAAATTCCTCAAACACGCCGTGCAGCACAGGCTCAATGGCAGCAAACACATCGTCTTGCGTTACAAAGCTCATTTCAAAATCGAGCTGGTAAAACTCACCCGGTGAACGGTCCGCCCGCGCATCCTCATCGCGAAAGCACGGTGCGATCTGAAAATACCGGTCGAACCCGGCCACCATCAGCAATTGTTTGAACATCTGCGGGGCCTGCGGCAGCGCATAAAATTTGCCGGGGTGGACGCGGCTGGGCACCAGATAATCACGCGCGCCCTCGGGCGAAGATGCGGTGAGGATGGGCGTTTGAAACTCGGTAAAACCTTGCGCATTCATGCGATTGCGCAACGAGGTGATGACCTTGGAGCGCAGCATGATGTTCTGGTGCAGCCGCTCGCGCCGCAAATCGAGAAAGCGGTACCGCAGGCGAATGTCTTCGGGATATTCCGCGTCACCGGCAACCGGCATAGGCAGTTCCTGTGCGGCGCTTTGCACAACGGCGCTCACCGCGCGCACCTCAACCCCGCCAGTCGGCAAATTGGGGTTCACTGCTTCGGCTGCACGGGCAGCCGCCATGCCGGTGATGGTGACAACCGATTCGTTTTTCAGCCCCTCAATCACCGCAAAGGCCGGGCCATCCACCTCGGTAACAATCTGGGTGATGCCATAATGGTCTCGCAAGTCGACGAAAACGAGGTCGCCATGGTCGCGCTTTTTGTGCACCCAGCCAGAAAGACGCACCTCTTGCCCCACTTGTTCAGGGCGGAGGGCGGCGCAGTTGTGTGTGCGATAGGCGTGCATGACATCGTCCAAAATGAAAAAGAGCCAAGGTGAAAAGCAGCCGTTGCGCTGCACAGGTTATGCGCGCTTTCGCGGCCTCACAGAGCTTTTGTCAAGTCGTGAGCGGTTCGCTATGAACCAAGCGATGCACATTCACGATTTGATTGACGATTCTGCGTCACTCGCCAATCTCTGCCACCGCCTTGCGCAATCGCCTTTTGTGGCGGTTGATACCGAGTTCATGCGCGAAAACAGCTATTGGCCGGAGCTTTGCCTCATCCAGATTGCCGACACCAACGAGGCAGCCGCAATTGACCCCATGGCGCCTGGCATCGACCTTGGCCCCCTGCTCGCGCTGCTGACAAGCAATGACGATGTGCTCAAAGTGTTTCACGCCGGCGGGCAGGACATTGAAATTGTGTATAATCTGACCGGCAAAACGCCCTATCCGCTGTTTGACACCCAGATTGCGGCCATGGCCTTGGGGCAAGGCGAGCAAATTGGTTATTCAAACCTTGTTGACAATTATCTTGGCATTTCGGTGGACAAGGGCGCGCGCTTTACCGACTGGAGCCGCCGCCCGCTGGACAAACGGCAGATTGAATATGCCATTGGCGATGTGACGCACCTTTCAACCATTTTTCCAAAAATGCTGGAAAGGCTAAAAAAAACCGGCCGTGGCACCTGGCTTGACCAGGAAATGGAGCGGATTGCCGACCCGGCCAACTATGCCAATGACCCCGATCTCGCGTGGAAACGGGTGCGGGTTTCCAGCCGCAAGGCCGAGGTGCTGGGCAGGCTGAAGGCGCTCGCCCGGTGGCGCGAGCTGGAAGCGCAGAACAAGGATTTGCCGCGCGGCCGCATCGTCAAAGATGAAACGCTGGCAGATATGGCAGGCATGCCCCCGCGCGCGCAGGGAGATTTGGCGCGCGTGCGTGGCCTGTCCCCCACCTGGGCAAGCAACGATATCGGCGCGCGGCTGATGGCAGCCCTTGCCGGCGCTGCACCGCTTACGCCTGAGGAAATGCCGCCACGCGATGACCGCAAGCAGGGCAGCGGCAAAGAGGGCGCGCTGGTCGTCGATTTGCTGAAATTGCTGCTGAAGATACGCTCGCGCGACATTGATGTTGCCGCCAAATTGCTGGCGCGAACCGAAGATCTGGACGCGCTTGCCGCCGGGCAGCGCGACAATCTGGCGATACTTGAAGGCTGGCGCTTTGAACAATTCGGCCGCGACGCGCTCGCCCTTGTCGAGGGGCGGGTGGCTTTTGCTGTGCGCAACGGCAAGCTCAAAATGACCCGCACAGAGGGCGAGCAGGACTAGGCAGCTTATGATTTGGTCAGATCATGCCGGCAGCTCCCCTTTTTTACCGCCTTTTCTCCAGTCGTCAGATGTTTCCATCAGACTGGACAACGCCCAAGGCACAAGCCCTGCGGGTTAGGCCGGCGGGCGCACCCTTGCCTGCCGCCCAAGTGCGTTTGCCAGCGCCTTGTGCCGCCGCTCCACCGTGTCGCTATAGAGCGCCAGATCATCGCTGCGCAGCGCCAGTTCTACCGCGTCGCCATCGTTGGACAAGGTCGTGCGGCTGAGCGGCCCGGCCAGCCCCCCGCTCAGCCGCTGGCCAAGCCGCATTGCCAGCCCCCAGGCCGCTGCGCGTTGCAGCGCCTCGGCTGGCGCAAGCGCTGCAAGCGGCGCCGGGCTGTTCACACCGCCACCAAGGCTGGTGAACAAGGCCTGCGCCACCAGCGCACGGCCATACGCATCAATCGCGACCCAATTGCCGTGCAGCGCGATTTCGACACCGCGTTCTGCGCGAAATTCCGGGTTTGCGCGCCAGCCGACATCGGCCAAAAGGCACGCAGCGTGGCGCAGGCGGGCAAGGGCTGGCATTTCATCGGTAAATAATGGCGCGATCCAGCCATCCAGCAAATCACCATGCTCTGCAAAACGCCCCAGCCGCTGCCCTTCGTCGCGAGCCGACACGATGAGCGGGTCTTGCGCACGCTCCCCGGCACTCAGTTGTTGGAACAACAGCCCTTCGCGCAGGCCAAAGGCGGAGACGATGGTCGTGCGCGACCCAAGGTGGCGCAGCAGTGTGGACAATAAGGAGCTGGCATCGCGCAGCATTGGCGCACGCGTGCTGGAAATTGTTGGGATTGTGCGCAATTTTCCCTTGGCAATATGGCTCAACGTGCGGTTGAGCCGCCCGATAACTGCTGGCGCCATTTGATATTGGTGGATGATCGGCAACAAATAATCGCTCAAATACATGTCCAGCCGCGCCAGCGAGCGCCACGACCCGCCAACAAGATAAAGCGGCAAGCCCGCACCGCGGCCGCTCCACCCGGCTTTGTCGATGAGCGACGCCACTTGCCGGTCAAACGCCCCGCCGCCCTTGGCACGCAACGCCCCCAGCCGCAGCACGCCGAGCGGAAAACTGGCGCGCTCGCGCACTTCGCCACCGCAAATCCGCACCAGTTCCAGACTGCCGCCGCCCAAATCTCCCACAATACCATCGGCATCAGGAATGGCCGAAAGCACGCCAAGCCCCGCTGCCTGCGCCTCCTGCTCGCCGGAGAGCAACTCAACATCGAGGCCCATGTGCTGTGCGCTTTCCAGCAATTGCGCAGCGTTGCTCGCATCGCGCACCGCGGCTGTGGCAACCGTGCGCAGACACGCCACCTCCATTTCGCGAGCAACGGCTGAAAATCGCGCCAGCGCCTGGCGCCCCACCGCCAGCGCGCCAGGGTCGATAGCGCCATTTTCCGACACGCCCCGCCCAAGGCCTGCCATCACCTTTTCGTTGAACAAAATCGCCGGCAAGCGCGCTGGACCCTGATAGACAACCAGCCGGATAGAATTTGAGCCGATATCGATAATTGCGGTGCGCGGTTCGGCCACGCGCTTTGCGTGCTCCTTACGGGCAAATAGCGTTGCCATTTGTTCACCCGTGTCCGTTTAGCATCAACGCTGCCGCCGGCGGCGCAGCGACAATGTTGGTACAGAATCGCTGTTTTTCAGCGCGGCACCCCGACCCGAAAGCGACGGGTTTGTCATAAAATATCTGTGTAAATTGAACGGCCTGTCACCCGGCGCAATCCGTTCATACACCCCGTCGGCGTGCAGCTCCCAGCTTTGTTCATTGTCAATCAGATTGGCGACCATCACCTGATCAAGAATTTGGTCGTGAACGGTTTTGTTCTGGATGGGCAGCATATATTCCACCCGCCTGTCAAAATTACGCGGCATCCAATCTGCCGAAGAGATATAAAGTTTGGCGCCATCATTGGGCAGCGCCTTACCATTGCCGAACGCCCAGATGCGGCTATGCTCCAAAAACCGGCCGATCACCGATTTTACATGAATGCGCTCCGACATATCGGGCACGCCCGGCCGCAGGCAGCAAATGCCCCGCACGATGAGATCGATATCGACACCGGCGTTGGAAGCTTCATAGAGCTTTTCGATAATGGCGGGGTCGACGAGCGAGTTCATCTTGGCCCAGATGGTCGCCGGTTTGCCTGCTTGGGCCAGCACAATCTCTGCATCGATGAGTTCAACCAGCCGCCGCCTCAGGCTGCGCGGCGACATATCGAGCATTTCAAGCTCGCCCGGCTCCACATAACCGGTGATATAGTTGAACATTTGCGCGGCATCGCGGCCAATGCGCGGATCGGCGGTAAAAAAGCTCAAATCGGTGTAGATGCGCGCGGTAACAGGGTGGTAATTCCCCGTGCCAAAGTGGCAATAGGTACGATATCCTGCCCCTTCCCGCCGAACCACCATCGACACTTTCGCGTGCGTTTTCCAGTCGATAAACCCATAAACCACCTGCACGCCTGCGCGTTCCAGCGCCGATGCCCAAAGCAGGTTCTGCTCCTCATCAAACCGGGCTTTGAGCTCTACCACCGCGGTTACCGATTTTCCCGCCTCGGCGGCGGCAATAAGCGCGCTGATGACGGCGGATTGCTTGCCCGCCCGGTAGAGCGTCTGTTTGATCGCCACAACATCGGGGTCGGCTGCGGCCTGCCGCAAATAGGCGACCACCACGTCAAAACTCTCATATGGGTGGTGGATGACGATATCCTTGGCCCTGATCGCGGCAAAGCAATCCCCGTCAAATTCACGAATCCGCTCAGGAAAGCGCGCGGTGAAGGGCGGAAATTTCAGGTCGGGCCGGTCCTCCTCCACCAGCCGGTCAAGATCGCCCAGCCCCAAAAATCCACCGCTTTCGGTGATCAGCGCCTCGGCTCCGCCAAGTTCGGCCTTAAGCAGTTCTTCCAGCTCGGCGGGCATAAACCCTTCCAGCTCCAGCCGGATAACGCGCCCGCGCCGCCGCCGCTTGATGGCGTTGGCAAAATAGCGAACCAGATCTTCGGCATCTTCCTCAATTTCCAAATCGCTGTCGCGCAGCACCCGGAAAGACGCAGCCGCCGCCAATTCATAGCCAGGAAACATCAACGCAGAGAACCGGCGGATCAGCGTTTCAATTGTTACATAGCGCGCGCCCTCCCCCGGCAGGCGCACAAAACGGCCAATGCGTGCAGGCAACATCACCAATTCACGAATAGGCTGGCGGTCCGACAAGCGCACCAGATCAAAGATCAGGCTCGACCCTTTGTTAGGAATGAACGGAAAAGGATGCGCCGGATCAAGCGCTTGCGGCGTCAATATCGGGAAAATCTGGTGGCGAAAATGCTCCTCCAGCCAATCGGCGTCGTTGCCAGCGATTTCGTCAACCTCAAGCAGCATTATACCCGCATCGGCCAGCAGGCCACGCAGCGTGCGCCACACCGCCTGCTGGCTCGCCATTAGCCTGTCGGCCTCCTGCTCCGTTACGGCCAATTGCTGGCTCGGCGTAAGCCCGTCCATCGAGTAGCGATCGACATCTTGCAACTGCTGCCCTTTCAGGCCAGCCACGCGCACCATAAAGAATTCATCGAGATTGGAGGCCGAAATCGACAAAAAGCGCAGTCGCTCAAGCAGCGGATGCGCTGTGTTGCAGGCTTCTTCAAGCACGCGCCGGTTGAACGCCAGCCACGACAATTCCCGGTTGAAATACCGGTCTCCGCCCATTTCCGGGTCGATCAGATCGTCATCATCCACTTCGGCAATATGGGCCGGCCGGTTCATATGTCGGTTGCTCCTGATCGTTGTGCGTCGGGCAATATCGGCTCGGTCAGCAACCCAGCCGCCGCCAGTGTGGCCCGTGCGCGCGCAATCGACAAGCGCTTGCGTGTTTCGAGCACCGCCTGATCAAGCACGTCCACCGCGCGCATCCGGGTGATGTGGGTGCGCTCCAGCCGTGAAACGAGCCACTGCACAAGGTCGGGCCGCGCGTCGAGCCCGCGCCGGGCAAAATCGCGCTCCAGCAGCGCTGCCATCAGCTGCTCGTCGGGGTTGTCGATTGTCAACACCGGGCTTGCCAGCAGGCGGCTGCGCAAATCGGGCAGCCGCACGCTCCACACAGGCGGGGGCGCATCGGCAATAATGAGCATGGGCAACCGCTCGGCCTGCGCGTTGTTCCAGGCGTGAAACAGCGCAGCCTCGCCATGGCGCTCAGCATCGTCGATAAAGGTGCCGCCGCTCTGGCGGGCGAACAGCCGCGCAAGCGTTGTCCGGCCAGATTTACGCGGACCAACAAGCAGCGCGGCCATAACCGGCCACGCCCCCCAGCGCGCAATGCCGCGTGCTGCCTGTGCATTGGAGGTGCTCACCAGAAAATCGTCGTTATTGCCATCAACAGGAAGCGCGAGCGGCAATGCAAGCTGTGTCATCTTTGGGCCGCATTGTCCGGCGCGGGGCTGGGCGGCGCCAGCCCTGGCCCGGCTGCCCTGAAGATACGCAGAGCGCCGCTCCCCATTATCACCTGCCACCCACGCGCCTCCAGCGCGGCCCGCAGCGTGTCTATATTGCCGGCATAGCCAACCCGCACTACCGATATCCCACCAAGCGCAAGGCTGGTGGTGGCGGCCGAGCGCACACCAGGCACACCGCGCAACACCGCCTCGATAGTGGTAACCGCACTGGAATTGGGCGTATCTGCCTGCACGTTAATCGTCACGGTGCCAACCCCGCCATCGACCACGGCCAAATCATCAACTGCCACGGCATCATCTATTTCCGCTTCGTCATCGACCGGGTCGGGCAGGCTGCCCGGCGGGGGAGCGGCAAGGCTTGGGTCCACACGTAAGCCCCCGGCATTAAGCGCTGCTTGATAGGCACTGTCGACCCGCTTTACCCCCTCGTCCAGCAGTGCTGGCAGCGCATCGCTTGTGGCAACCCGCAGCGTGAAGCTGGTCAGCAACCGGTTATCCGGGCCGTGGCGCGCCTGAAACACCCCGACAACCGGTCCGCCAGGATAATCCCAGTACAGCCGCACAACCGGCACAAGCACATCCTGCGCGCCATATTGCGACAACACCGCCCGCCACCAGCCGCGGCTGGGCCGCAGCACCTGGCCTGTATTGAACAACAGAGCATCGGGGCCGGTGCCGCTGGGGCGCACATAATCAATGATGCTGTTACCGGTCCTGAAACGGGCCCATGCCTCCTGCCAGGCGGAGCGCCGCTCAAACACCTGCCCCGCCCCGCCAGACCACTGCACCGGGATGACAAGCAGCGGGGCAGACCGGTTTATTTGGCTCGCCACACCAAGAATTGACGCCGCCCGGCCACGATCAAACAACACCCCAAGCCGCGCGATATAGCGCTTGGGGCCGATCAGCTCATTTTCGACCACTATCCCCGAAACAACCGCATCAAGCGTGCGTTCTGAGACCAGGGCACCGCCCGCCCCCAGCCGCCGCGACAGTGATTGCCACCCTTTGCGCTGAGCGATTCGCCAGCCGGCCAGCCGCGCCGCTTCTGCCGTTGGCGCAGAAACATTCACCTCGACACCGCTCACCTCAAAGCTGCCGGCACTGTCAACCGGCAAGGCACCGCTGCCAGATTGGCCGATTTGCGCCGAAACAATTGGTGCAACCACAAGCGCAGCCGCTGCCAGCACAGCCGCCACCCCAATGGGCGCGGGCAAAATTCTGGGCAAAAAATGTCGGGTACGGTCCATATCGAGGCCCTTTTGGCGAAGCGGGCGTGGAAATCCAAGCGCGATGTGGCTACTGGGCGTTAAATGAGCACAACAGATTCAGAATCCGGGGCCGCCCCTGCCGGTTACACCTATGCCAAGGCCGGTGTCTCAATTGCCGCGGGCAATGCGCTGGTACGCGCCATTGCCCCGCTGGCCAAGGCGACAAGGCGGGCGGGCGCAGACGCTGAACTTGGCGGGTTTGGCGGCTTTTTTGACCTGAAAGCTGCGAGCTTTGTCGATCCGCTGCTGGTTGCGGCCAATGACGGTGTTGGCACCAAGCTGAAGCTCGCCATCGAACATAACCGCCACGAAGGCGTTGGCGTTGATCTTGTGGCCATGTGCGCCAATGACCTGATCGTGCAGGGTGCAGAACCTTTGTTCTTTCTCGATTATTATGCGACCGGCGCTCTCGACACCGGCGTGGCGACACAGGTCGTGGCCTCCATCGCCAAGGGCTGTCACCTGGCTGGGTGTGCGCTCATCGGCGGTGAAACCGCCGAAATGCCCGGCATGTATGCCGCGGGTGATTATGATCTGGCCGGTTTTTGCGTCGGCGCGGTCGAGCGGGACCGGGTGCTGACCGGTGCCAATATTGCACCGGGCGATGTCATGCTGGGCATTGCCTCGTCGGGAGTTCATTCCAACGGCTTTTCGCTGGTGCGCCGCCTGGCAGCCGACAAGGCGTGGAAGCTCGATCGGCCGGCGCTGTTCGATCAGGATGTTCTGCTCATCGACGCACTGATGGCGCCGACACGAATATACGTCAAAAGCCTGTTGCCGCTGCTGGCCAAGGGGCAGATTAAAGGGCTGGCCCATATTACCGGTGGCGGCCTGTTGGAGAATATCCCCCGTGTGCTGCCGCGCGGCACCCATGCCGTGGTCGAGGCCGATAGCTGGGAACAACCCCGGCTGATGGCGTTCCTGCAAGCCCAAGGCGCGATTGAACCAGGCGAGATGGCGCGCACCTTCAACTGCGGCATTGGCATGGTCGCCATCGTCGCGGCGCAGGATGCCGCTACCGTGTCGCAGGCGCTCATCGCCGCGGGCGAGCAAGTGTTCCGCATTGGCGACATCACAAGCGGGGAGCGCGGCTGCACGGTGCGGGGAAGCGCAGAATGCTGGTCCGCGCGCAAGCCCTGGCAGGCAACGCACAATGGCTAAGGCGCGGGTCGGCGTGCTCCTGTCGGGCAGCGGCACCAACATGGCAGCGCTTGTCTATGCGGCAAAGCGCCCGTCCTGCCCGTTTGAGATTGTGCTGGTTGCCTCCAACAACCCGGATGCGCCGGGCCTTGCGCTGGCCAAGGCGGAAGGGATTGCCACTTTTTCCTGCTCTCATAAAGGCATGGCTCGCGCAGCGCATGATGACGTCATTCATGCAGAACTGGCAAAAGCACGTGCCGATTATGTTGCGCTGGCGGGCTATATGCGCATTTTGTCCGCCGGTTTTGTGGCAAAATGGGCCGGGCGGATGCTGAACATCCACCCCTCGCTTCTGCCCAAATATAAGGGCCTGCACACCCATGCCCGCGCGCTGGAGGCAGGCGATGCGGTTGGCGGGTGCAGCGTTCATCTGGTGACAGCAGACCTTGATGATGGCCCGGTGCTTGGCCAAACCGAGGTCGCCGTGCTGCCGGGTGACACACCCGACACACTGGCCGCCCGCGTGCTGATCGCCGAGCACCAGCTTTATGCACCCATATTGGCGGATTATGTCTCGCGTGAGTGCGAGCCGGATTGGATTATCGCCCAGGTTGCATCGCTGGCGCTGGCGCTGCCTGATACCGATGCCAGATCTTCCCACGGATCACCCGGCTGGCGGGTTGGTGGGGAGAAATCGGGCAAATTCTTTGCCTATGTATCCGTCCGTCATCATGGCGAGGAAGCGGTTGCGCTCCTCGTCAAAACCAGCGGGCCAGACGAAATGGCAGCGCTTATCGATGCTGAGCCGGATTTATATTATCGGCCCGCATATTATGGTGCCAGCGGGTGGATTGCGCTGCGGCTTGACCGGCCTGGCGTCGATTGGGCGCATGTGGCACAGTGGCTGGCCAAAAGTTGGCGCATGGTGGCGCCCAAGCGGCTCACCAAATTGATGGACGCAGCGGACCAGTTCTAAACGAACCAGCCCGCCACCGCCAAATTTAGCCGACGATTTCGTCTGCCGAGAAGAAATAGGCAATCTCGATCGCCGCATTTTCTTCGCTGTCGGAGCCGTGGACAGAGTTTGCCTCAATGCTCTCGGCCAGCTCCTTGCGGATGGTGCCAGGCTCGGCATTTGCCGGGTTGGTGGCGCCCATGATGTCGCGGTTGCGCTTCACAGCGTCTTCCCCCTCAAGCACCTGCACAACGACCGGGCCTGAAATCATGAAGGAAACCAGATCGTTGAAGAAAGGACGCTCTTTGTGAACGGCGTAAAACCCTTCTGCCTGATCCTTGGTCATTTGAATGCGCTTGGAGGCAACAACGCGCAGGCCGGCCTCTTCCAGCATTTTGGTGACAGCGCCCGTCAGGTTGCGGCGGGTGGCATCTGGCTTGATGATCGAAAACGTCCGTGTCGCGGCCATGGCCGTTCGGCTCCTTGCTTGAGGTTGTGGTGGTATTGGCGGCTCCACTAGTCGCGGGCGCGGCGCGATGCAAGCACTGCGACAGAGCAGCACGCCAAAAAAGCGCGCAATCTGGAAAGATCAGGCCGCCTGCTCCCAGCCTTTTTCGGTCTGCTTCCAATATCGGCGTTCAACGTCGGGCCTGTCTGCCAGCGCACGCCAGGCAGCACGTGCAGCGACAATCTGCTCGTCATCGAAGAAGTGGAATGCCCGGTCAAACCCCAGCGCCTCGTCCCGCCACGCGCCGTCCGCAAGCGCGATGTTGCGCGCAGCATTGGCGGCATGGGGTTGCTCGGCAATCAACACCGGCTGGGCAGCATCAATCCCCGCGCCAGCTTGTGCATGAGGCAAAAAACTGTCGGTCGCATAGGTCCATAACAGCCGGTCGAGTGCGGCGCGCTGTGCCTCCCCGGCCGCGACGATCAACAAGCGACCGCCGCCTGCCACCACCCGTTCTGCGATGCGCGGCAGCACCCGCTCCAGCGGGCGCTCGGTCAAATGATAGAAATCGACCTGCATGCCCGCCTTCTGGTCCTGTGGTGGCTCAGTCTTCGAAATTATCGGCGACAAAGCGATCAAGCAAACGCACGCCAAAGCCGGTTGCGCCCTTGTCCCATGTCGCGCCGGGCTTGTCCGCCCACACCATGCCCGCAATGTCGAGATGCGCCCAGCGCACGCCCTTATCGATAAACCGCTGGAGGAATTGCGCCGCAGTGATGGAGCCGGCACCGCGCGGGCCAACATTTTTCATGTCTGCAATCGGGCTGTCGATCAGCTTGTTATACGCATCAGACAGCGGGAAGCGCCACAGCAGATCCCCGCTCGCTTTGCCCGCCGCCAGCAACTGGTCGGCCAGCGCGTCGTCATTTGCAAAGCAGCCGCCATGCTCACTGCCCAGACTGATGATCATCGCGCCCGTCAGCGTTGCCAGATCGACAATCGTTTTGGGGCGATAATTTTTCTGAACCCAGGTAAGCGCATCGCACAGCACCAGCCGCCCTTCGGCATCGGTATTGAGAATTTCGATCGTCTGCCCCGACATTGAGGTGACGACATCGCCGGGCCGCTGCGCATTGCCATCGGGCATGTTTTCCACCAGTCCGCACACGCCAACGACATTGGCTTTGGCACCGCGCAGCGCCAGCGCCTTCATCGCGCCGACCACAGCGCCCGCGCCGCCCATGTCCCACTTCATGTCTTCCATGCCCGGACCAGGCTTGAGCGAGATACCGCCGGTGTCGAACGTAACCCCTTTGCCTACAAAGGCGAGGTCGGGATCGCCGGGCCCCTTGCCCTGCCAGCGCAACACCAGCATTTGCGCCTTGCGCGCAGAACCCTGGCTCACCCCAAGCAGCGCACCCATGCCGAGCGCTGCCATTGCCATTTCGTCGAGCACGTCAATCTCAAGGCCCAGCCCTTCAACATCTGCCCGAACATGCGCCACAAAACTTTCTGGATAAATGACGTTTGGCGGCTCGGCCACAAGCGTGCGGGTAAGCGCCAGTCCTTTGGTGACCGCATCTTGCGCGTGCCACGCGGCCTCTGCCCCTTCGGGTGCGCCGGCCAGATTGAGGGTGACGAGCGTCGGCTTGAATTTTTCTGCCAATTTGGTGCGATATTTATCAAGCCGCCAGGCCCGCTGCGCAGCAGCAGCGGCGAATCGAGCGACCGCGGTGGCCGAAGGCGTACCGCCCAAAGCGCCAAAATCGACGCTCACGCTTTGCGCACCTGATGTTAAGAACCGCGCGCACAAAGCACCGCCCGCACGAGTATAATCAACCTCGCTGCCAGAGCCAACGCCAACCAGCACCAACTGTACCGGCGCGCCACGCACCATCACTGTCGCCTCGGCAAACGCTGCGGTTTCCCCGTCAAAACGCGCTGCCTTTGCAGCGGCGCGGATCAGCGTCTCAGCGTCGCCATCGACGCTGGAAAACACGAGGCGGGCCATGCCGTCTTTTTCAACGGGCAAAGCGATAACCGGCGCCGAGGCGGGCAGGGCTGTGGCGAAACGAATCTGCATGAACGTCCTTTGGCTAGTAATTCTGTAAAAATTCTTAGTGACCAAATAGCGCCATAAGCCAAGCCTGAGCCGCTGGCAAAGCGGAGCATCATTGCAGCATGGGCCGCACGGTGCGATAGGGCGGATCAAAGCGCCGGGTTTGGCCCGCGTTCGGCTATGCGTAAAAGGGTTACAGCGCGTGAAGCGGCACCAGCTAAGTATATTTTGGGCGCTGCCGTTGGTGATTGGCATGTCATCATGGGCCCATGCACAGGATTTGGGCAACCGCGCGGCCGCCCCGCCACCGCCCGAGCAGCCCAATTCGCCCGACGCGCCGCCGCCACAAGCCCTTGGTGACGATGCAAAGGAGGAGGTCCGCTTCACTGCAACCACGCTTGATTATGATACAGCCCATGACATTGTCACCGCCAATGGCGATGTGCGCATGTACCGCGAGGGAAACCGGTTGCGGGCCGACAAGGTGGTCTGGAATCGCAAAACCGGCGCTGTTACCGCGAGCGGCGATGTCGTCATCACCAATCCTGGTGGCGACGCGGCCTATGGCGACAAGGTTGAGCTGACCGATTCGCTCAAAGACGGCATTGTCGAAAATCTGCTGATCGTGCTTGATCAGGGCGGGCGGCTTGCCGCCACGCATGGCAAGCGGGAAAATGGCATAGTCACGCTCAACAACGCAGCCTATTCGCCTTGCTCGGTAACCGATCTCGACAATTGCCCTCAGGCACCCTCATGGAAGATTACCGCAGTGCAGGTGCTCTATAACCCTGAGCGTCGCCGCATATATTATAAGCACGCGCGGCTCAGCCTGTTCGGCCTGCCCAGCATTCCGTTGCCGATTTTTTCCAACCCGGTGGGCGAAGGCGCGCAGAGCGGTTTTTTAACACCAGACATCAAATATAGCCGGGTCAACGGCGCTGAAATTTCCATCCCCTATTATCTGAAAATAGCGCCAAATCGTGGGTTGACGGTGACACCGCGCATTTTCAGCAACGCCCTGCCCCTGCTTGGTGTTGAATATAATGCGCTGACGAGCATTGGCGCCTACCGCGTGGCGGCCTATGCCACAGCGAGCGCGCGGACAGACACGCTCGCCGCGCCCACAACCACCGATTTGCGTAACGCCTTTCGCGGCTATCTCGACATTTCCGGCCGGTTCCAGCTCGACCCGAAGTGGAGCGTCAGCGGCTCAATCCGCGTGACGACCGACCGCACATTCCTGCGCCGCTACGACATTTCCACCGAAGACATTTTGCGCAACACAATTAAGGTCGAGCGGATCGACACTAACAGCTATTTGTCGATTGCCGGTTGGGCTGTGCAGACGCTGCGCGTGGGAGATCGCCAGGGCCTGCAGCCCATCGCCTTGCCGGAAATTGACTATCGCCGGCGGCTGACGGACCCCGTGCTCGGCGGCCGGGTTGAGCTGCAACTCAACTCGCTGGCCATCACCCGCAACGAAGGGCAGGACACTCAGCGCGCCTTTGCCAGCGCCAAATGGGAATTGCGACGGATCACCCGTTTTGGCCAGGAGGTGACGCTCACCGGCTATGCCAGGGGCGATGTGTACAATGCCGATGATATAGCTGCGACCACGGTTGCGAGCTATCGCGGTGTCGATGGGTTTCGCGCGCGTGCCATTGGCGCGGTTGCGCTTGACGTGAAATGGCCGTTCATCGGCAATTTTCTTGGCGGCACGCAAAGGTTGACACCGCGCGCACAAGTTGTCGCGGCACCGCAAACAAGCAACCTTGCCGTGCCCAACGAAGATGCGCGCGCGGTTGATTTGGAAGATTCCAACCTTTTCGCGCTCAACCGCTTTCCCGGTTATGACCGTTTTGAGGATTCAACCCGCTTTACCTATGGCCTGCAATGGGCGGCCAATCTTCCGGCCATTTCCATCGATACAACCATTGGCCAAAGCTATCGGCTGAGCGCGCGGCCCACCATTTTTCCCGATGGTACAGGGCTAACCTCGCGACTGTCGGACATCGTTGGCCGCACCGAGCTTCGTTACCGCGAATTGTTGACGTTTACGCACCGCTACCGGCTCGACAAGGACGGTCTGGCCATTCGTCGCAACGAGATTGACGCAACTTTTGGTACGCGCGGCACCTATTTTCTGGTCGGCTATCTGCGGCTTAACCGCAACATCGCGCCAACGCTGGAGGATTTACGAGACCGTGAAGAGGCGCGCGTCGGCAGCCGGGTGCAACTGACACGCTTCTGGTCCGCCTTTGGCTCTGCTGTGATCGACCTGACCGACAGGCGCGAAGACCCGCTCTCGCTCTCCAATGGGTTTACCCCCATTCGCCACCGTCTCGGCGTGGCGTATGAGACCAACTGCATCAAGGTTGGGCTGACATGGAAGCGCGACTATCAAGACACCGGCGATGCGCGCCGCGGCAACAGCTTTTTGTTCACACTGGCGTTCCGCAATCTTGGCCGCTAAGCTACAGTTCAGGTGTATGCGGCCATTGGCGCTGCGGTTGTCCGTCGATTAAGGAAGTAGCGAACTCGTGAACATGTCGTTTCGTAAGACAGGCAATGCTGGCCGCATCATCGCAATTCTTGCCAGCTGTGCCGCCGCTACCGCTGCAATAGCCCAAACCGTTGCCGACAACGAGCTGCCGCAAACAGGCCTTAACATCCCGGCAAATTTGCAAATTTTCGGCACACGCGACCCCAATGTGCGCAAGCCCACCGCCATTGTTAACCAATGGGTTATTACCGGTACAGATGTCGACCAGCGTGTTGCGCTTGTGCTGGCGGGCAACCCGACAAAGCTTAGCGATGCCGAACTTGATCAGCTCCGCCGACAAGTGTTGAGCAGCATGATCGACGAGACGCTGCAAATTCAAGAAGCCAAGGCGCGCGACATCACCATCACCACGGATGAAATCGACCAGAGTTTTGCGCGTGTTGCACAAAATTTTAAACGCAGCGTGGCCGATATGCGCGCCTATCTGCGCAGCGCCGGCTCGTCTGACCGCTCGTTGCGGCGCCAGATTGAGGCAGAACTCGCCTGGAGCCGCTATCTGCGCCGCCGGATCGAGCCGTTGGTAAATGTGGCAGACGAAGAGGTGGCTTCCATCATCAAACGGCTGGAAGCCTCCAAGGGCACCGAAGAATATCACGTAAAAGAGATTTATCTGGCAGCAACGCCAGAGCGCCAGCAACAAGTGTTCGCTGAAATGCGCGGCTATTTTGACCAGATCCGCCAGGGGAAAGCGCAGTTCGAGCAAATTGCCTTTGAACATTCCGAAGCAACAACGCGGGCAAAAGCGGGTGACCTTGGCTGGGTGCAGGCCAGCGCCCTGCCCGAAACACTGGCGCAGGCCGCCGCCTCCATGAACATAAACGAAATCATCGGCCCTATTGAAACTCCCGGCGGCTTCTCTCTGCTTTATCTTGTTGATAAACGGCAAATTTTAACCGCTGACGCGCGTGACGCCAGGCTCAGCCTGCGCCAGATTACGCTCACCTTCCCCAAGGGAGCGACACAGGCTGACGCAGCCGCCAAAGTGGCCGAATTTTCCAAACTAACCCAGTCAATCCACGGATGCGGCGATGTTGCCAAGTCCGCTGCGAGCATTGGAGCAGACGTGGTGGACAATGATTCCACCCGTATCCGCGATTTGCCCCCGCAATTGCAAGAGATCATGCTCAAGCTGCAAATTGGCGAATCCACGCAGCCATTTGGCAGTATTGAAGACGGTGTGCGCTCGCTGGTGTTGTGTGGCCGCGATGAGGTTCAGGAAAATTTCGCCCCCAGTATTGAGCAGATGCGCGGGCAAATGGAGCAGCAGGCGGTGAATTTGCGCGCAGAGCACAAATTGCGCGATTTGCGGCGCGACGCCATTGTCGAATATCGCTGAGGTAACCGCCATGCTCGCTTTTCGTTGCTCTAGGGCGCGCTGAACGATGCGGCCGATAGCCGTTTCGATGGGAGATCCGGCAGGCATTGGGCCGGAAATTATTGCCAAGGCATGGACAGCGCGCGCTGCCGGGCGGCTTGGGTGTTTCTTCGCCGTTGGCGACGCACGCGCAGTGGCGCATATTTGGTCAGGGCCGATAATGCCGATCAGCGATCCGGCGGAAGCGGCTGCGTGTTTTGACACAGCGCTGCCCGTGCTGACCGTGCAGGAGGCCGGAAAAATCCTTCCCGGTTCCCCCGATGTGGATGGCGCCCGCTGCGCGCTCCACGCCCTTGAGCTTGCCTCAGGGCTTACCCGCTCAGGCGCAGCGGCAGCGCTGGTAACCGGGCCTGTCTCCAAGGCGCAGCTATATCATATCGGCTTTACCGACCCTGGGCAGACAGAATTTGTCGCAGAACGATGTGGCATTGCGCGCGAAAATGCGGTGATGCTTCTGGCTGGCCCATCGCTGCGCGTCGTGCCGATGACAACGCACATACCCCTGGCGGAGGTGTGCAATGTTCTCAGCACCGAACTTATCTTGAGCAAGGCGCGTGCCACGGCTCGCGGCCTTGCGCGAAATTTTGGTGTTGAAAACCCCCGGCTCGCCTTTGCCGGTTTCAACCCCCATGCGGGGGAACAAGGCGCCATTGGGCGTGAGGAGATCGAGATTATCACCCCCGCGATAGAGCAACTGCGCGCTGAAGGAATTGACGCAAGCGGGCCTTTTGCCGCCGACACCATGTTCCACGCGCGCGCGCGCGCAAATTTTGACGTGGCACTTTGCTGCTACCATGATCAGGCGCTCATCCCGCTGAAAACACTTTATTTTGATGAAGGCGTCAATATGACGCTTGGCCTGCCGATTGTTCGCACCTCGCCCGATCACGGCACCGCCTTCAACATCGCCGGCAAAAACATAGCGCAACCCGGCGCCATGATTGCGGCCATACGCATGGCCGGGCAGGCCGCCCGCCACCGCGCCGCCCGCCTCGCCACCGGGCCGGAGTGAGCGCGCTTCCCCCATTGCGAGAGGTAATTGCCCGGCACGGCTTGCAAGCAAGCAAGGCGCTTGGTCAGAACTTTTTGCTCGATGGCCAGTTGCTCGCAAAAATTGCGCAGATACCAGGCAATCTGAACGGTGCTGAGGTGTTTGAAATTGGCCCCGGCCCCGGCGGCCTGACCCGCGCGTTGCTGGCGGCTGGCGCCCGCGTAACGGCGGTAGAGCGCGACCATCGCTGCCTGCCTGCGCTCGCTGAGCTGGGAGCGGCTTTTCCGCAGCAACTGCGCGTGATTGAGGAAGATGCGCTTGCGCTGGACCCGGCGCCGCTTTTCTCCGGCAGGCCGCACATTGTCGCCAACCTGCCTTACAATATCGGCACAGCGCTGTTTGTCCGCTGGCTATCGGCACCTTGGGCACCGTGGTGGAGCAGTTTGACGCTCATGTTTCAAAAGGAGGTGGCAGAGCGCATTGTCGCCCCTGTGGGGGCACAGGCATATGGCAGGCTCTCGGTGCTCGCCCAGTGGCGCACCAGCGCGCGCATCGCCATGGTCGTGCACCGCTCCGCCTTCACCCCGCCGCCCAAGGTGATGTCAGCAGTGGTTCACCTCGCCCCGCTCGCCCACCCGCAAGATGTGCGGCTGGACGTGCTCGAGCGTATAACGGCGGCCGCATTTGGCCAGCGTCGCAAAATGCTGCGGCAAAGCCTGAAGGCTGTGCCGGGCGCGGCCGGCGCGCTGGGGACACTGAACATCGACCCAACGCGCCGCGCAGAGACGGTAAGCGTGGCTGAGTTTGTGGCGATGGCGCAAATTTTGGGAGCGTAGCTCCAGCGCAGAAAGCGGGCGCTTATTACAAACCCGCCCAAAAACTTCGCGCTACCCCTGGCCCTTACGCCCTCTCACTCCTTTTTTGCGGCATCCGGCATGGGCTTTGCTGCAACCGATGCGATGGCCGGGGGGCCTTTGGCGATAGTGGCAGAGAGTGCTGCGGCTTCCGGGCAGGATTTTGCGCAAATCCTGGTGATTTTGGCAAGGTTTTGCCTTGCGCGCTCCACTGCGCCTTTGGCGACAAGCGCCTCCCCCTGCCCTTTCAGCGCTGCAAGATCATTTGGCTCCAGCAAAAGCGCCTCGCGGTAATAGCGGATCGACTTTCCCGAAAGCCCACGCGCAAGCGATACCTCGCCCAGCGCAATGAGCGCGGCCCGGTTTCGCGGGTCGACCGCCAGCGCCGTTTCCAGCGCATCGGTTGCCGCATCAAGATTACCGGCGGCTTGTGCCGCGCGCGCCGAGGCAAGCAGCGCAACGGAGCGGGCATCTATCTGGCTTTCCGCACGCTGAGCGTACAGGGCAGTCGACGCGGCAAGCAGCGTGAGCGCGGTGGCAAGGCTGATGGAGGAAATACGCATTACCGTCTCCAAATGGGAACGAGGATTGAGAGCTAGCATGGCCGCACCAGTCTTGCGACAAAAAAGCCGTCCGTCGAGTCTTCATAGGGCGTCAGCCGCACGCCGGGGCCGCGCGTTTTTCCCGCAGGCAGCGCAAGTGGCGCCGCCTGCCAGCCCGGATTCTCGCCAAGAAACCGTGCCACCTGCCCGGCGCCCTCCACATCGAGCAGCGAGCAGACGACAAACACCAGCGCGCCGCCGGGCCGCACCAGCGCTGCGCCAATATTCAGCAAGCGCGCCTGTGTTTGCTCCAGCCGATCGAGCATAGCGGGCGTAAGCCGCCAGCGCGCCTCCGGGTTGCGGCGCCAGGTACCGGTGCCCGAACAAGGCGCGTCGATAAAAACACAATCGGCCACCTCCGCCCAATCGGCCAGCGCCTCCAACTCACGACCAGGGTCAAGCAGCCGGGTGCGGACATTTGCCGCCCCTGCCAGGGCTGCACGCGGGGGCAGTTTTTGCAGGCGAGCGCGATCAACATCGCACGCAAGTATTTCCCCCGTGTCGCCCATGACAGCCGCCATGGCCAGCGCCTTGCCCCCGGCGCCTGCGCATAGATCAACAATCCGCTGCCCCGGCGCCGCCTGCGCGGCCAGCGCCACCACTTGGCTGCCGGCATCCTGCACCTCAATCCGCCCGTCAAGCCCGGCAAGATTGGCGCCTGTGGGCAGGCGCAATCCGTCTGCCAAGCCGGGAATGCGTACAGCGCCTGCCAGCGCCAGCGCCACTTCCCCAGCGCTTGACTTCAACCGGTTTACGCGCACATCGAGCGGCGCACGTTCAACAAGCGCGGCCAGCGCCTCGCGGCTAACGCCATCTGCCGCCAGCCTGTCCACCAGCCATTGTGGCGCCACACCCGGCGTGGCGACAGGCTCGGTGGGGTTTACAACGGCCGGGCAATGCGGCGCGCCATTGAACAGCGCGACATCTGCACCGGTTACGGCGAGCATTGCCGCGCGGCCGGAAACGGGCACCTCACCCAGTGCGCGGATTGCGGCATAGACCAGCTCGCGCACCGCCCGCCTATCTTTCGAGCCGGCATAGCGGCGCGTGGCGAAGTAACGGGCAATAACAGTGTCAGCGGCCGCGCCTTGCCCTGTTGCTGCGTGGATGATGGCGTCAAGCAGCTCTATTGCCGCCTGCACACGGGCAGCCGGCGTCAACGCGACACCGCGGCGAGTTTAACGAGTTGGGTAATTGGGTGCTTCCCTTGTAATCGTCACATCGTGCACATGGCTTTCCTTCAGCCCGGCACCGGTGATGCGGACAAACTGTGCCCGCGCCTGCAATTCTTCTATCGTCCGGGCGCCGGTATAGCCCATTGCCGCGCGCACGCCACCGACGAGTTGATGGATCACGTCCTTGGCGGGGCCCTTGAACGGCACCTGGCCTTCAATACCTTCAGGCACCAGCTTCATTTGGTCGGCAATGTCTGCCTGAAAATACCGGTCTGCCGAGCCACGCGCCATTGCGCCGACAGAGCCCATGCCGCGATAGGCCTTGTAGGCGCGGCCCTGGAACAAAAAGGTTTCGCCTGGCGCCTCCTCAGTACCTGCGAGCAGCGAGCCGATCATCACGCACGATGCGCCCGCCGCCAGCGCCTTGGCCACATCTCCAGAAGTGCGGATGCCGCCATCAGCAATCACCGGAATGCCGGATTTGCGCGCCTCGTCTGCGCAGTCCATAACCGCTGTAAGCTGTGGCACGCCAACGCCAGCCACCACGCGCGTGGTGCAGATGGAGCCGGGGCCAATGCCTACCTTAATCGCGTCTGCGCCAGCATCGATCAGCGCGCGCGTGGCCTCGGCCGTGGCGACATTGCCGGCGACAACCTGCGTGCTGTTCGACAGGGCCTTTACACGCTCCACCGCGCGAGCAACGTCGCGGTTATGGCCATGGGCTGTATCGATGACGACAAGATCAACCTCAGCCTCGACAAGCGCCTGCGTCCGCGCAAAACCTGAATCGCCAACGGTTGTCGCCGCCGCCACGCGCAGCCGTCCGGCCGCGTCTTTGGTTGCGTTGGGATAGGTCACCGCTTTTTCTATATCTTTGACCGTGATGAGGCCAATGCAGCGATAGCCGTCATCCACTACCAGCAATTTTTCAATCCGGCGGTGGTGGAGCAGGCGGCGCGCCTCGTCTTGCCCTACGCCTGGCGAAACGGTGGCCAGGTTTTCGCGTGTCATCAGCTCTGCCACGGGCTGATCCGGGTTTTCGGCAAAACGCACGTCGCGGTTGGTGAGAATGCCCAGCAACTTGCCATCGGCTGCCACCACTGGAATACCGCTGATCCGGTGCCGCGCCATCAGCGCCTGCGCATCCGCCAGCCGGGCATCGGGCGCAATGGTGATGGGGTTGACGACCATGCCAGACTCAAACCGCTTGACCTGACGCACCGCAGCCACCTGCTGCTCAACCGACAAATTGCGGTGCAGCACGCCAATGCCGCCCATCTGCGCCATTACGATAGCCATGTCGGCCTCGGTCACCGTGTCCATGGCGGACGAAAGCATGGGAATGTTGAGCGAAATGCCACGCGTAACCATTGTCCGCGGGTCAGCCATGCTTGGCACGATGTCGCTTTCCGCCGGCAAAAGAAGGACATCGTCAAATGTGAGGCCGAGGCGAATATCCATGGGGTGCCAGTTCCTGTGGGGGCTGAAAAGGGAATCGTGGCGGCCCATGTAACCAAAGCCCGCGCGCCGCGCTAGGGGGCAGTGCGCACGCCCCGCCGGTGGTAAGCGCGGCCGTGCGCCAATCGCTGGCGGCCAGCCCAAAACTGCCAAGGCACACATCCACATTTTACTGCGCACGCCAAATGCTTGTGGTATGGGGGTAACACGCCCGCCCGGTTACGGCGGCCAATCTGTCGAGGGGGAGAGATGAGCATGGTTTTCGGCTTTGTGGTTATATTGGCGACAATGGTCGTCATGTTCCTGTTCGCCAGCCTGAAAATGGTGCGGCAGGGCTATCAATATACTATTGAACATTTTGGCCGCTTTACCAATGTGGCGCGACCAGGGCTAAGTTTTTATCCTGCCTTTTTCTACCGTGTTGGACAGCGGATCAACATGATGGAGCAGGTGCTTGACGTGCCGCAGCAAGAAATCATCACCAAAGACAATGCCATGGTCGCGGTAGACGGAGTGGTATTCTTTCAGGTGCTCGATGCGGCAAAAGCGGCCTATGAAGTTAGCAACCTTTTTGTCGCCATCATGCAGCTTGCCACCACCAATTTGCGCACCGTCATGGGGTCGATGGATTTGGACGAGCTGCTTTCCAAGCGCGATGAAATCAACGCGCGCCTGCTCAGTGTGGTCGATCACGCGACCAACCCCTGGGGCGTGAAGATTACGCGTGTCGAAATAAAGGACATTCGCCCGCCCACCGATATTGTCAACGCAATGGCTCGCCAGATGAAGGCCGAGCGAGAAAAGCGCGCCAATATTCTGGAGGCAGAGGGTAGCCGCGCCTCTGAAATCCTGCGGGCCGAGGGGCAAAAGCAGGCGCGCATTCTTGAAGCTGAAGGGCGCAAGGAATCTGCCTATCGCGATTCAGAAGCGCGCGAACGCGCCGCAGAGGCCGAGGCAAAGGCCACACAACTTGTCTCCGATGCGATTGAGAGCGGCAGCGCACAGGCGATCAACTATTTCATCGCGCAAAAATATGTCGAGGCTGTGGGGAAATTTGCCACAAGCCCCAACGCCAAAACGATATTGTTTCCGGTTGAAGCTACCCAGCTTATCGGCACGCTTGGCGGCATTGGCGCGCTTGCGAGGGAGGCTTTGGGCACCGATGCGCCCGCTGCCCCGGCCCCCGCACCGCCGCGCGCCAAAGGTCCGTTTGAGATTGATAAACAGTGATGCTGAGTACAGTCCTTGCCAATACCGGGCTAGTATGGCTGCTGGCCGCAGCGATACTAGCCGGGGCCGAGCTTGCAGCGCCGGGTGTGTTCCTGATTTTTCTGGCAGCGGCAGCGGCGATTACCGGGCTGGCAACGCTGGCGCTGCCCGCGCTTCCAATCACCGCGCAATTGGCGTCATTTACGGTGTGGAGCGCAATTGCAGTTGCCATCGGCCAGCGTTGGTATCGCGCCTATCCAATCGATAGCGCCGATCCACTTCTCAACGATCGCGGTGCGCGGTTGATCGGTGAAATCGTGACTGTAACCGAGGCAATTACCGATGGCGAAGGCCGGGTCCGCGTGGGCGATGGTGAATGGAACGCATCCGGTACAGACGCGCAACCGGGCGCCCGGTTGCGCGTCACCGCGCTACACAATGGCAAGCTGATTGTCGTACCAACCGACCAAAGCTAGAAATGATGCCAGCCATGGCCGATGCCGCAGCACTCAGCCTTTGTTGCCACCCATCAACCCGCCAAGCAGGCCACCAAGCGCACCGCCGAAACCGCCTTCTGCCGCCCCCGCTGCTTGCCCTGCCGTGCCGCCAAATGCAGAGACAAGCGCGCCAAGGCCGCCTTCTCCACCAAGCTGGCCCATGATCGAGCCAAGCATATCGGCAGAAAGCCCCGTTGCAGAAGCAGCCCCCTGCACCGTATCACCCGGCTCAGCATGGGCTTGAGTGAGCGCGGAGACCGCCTGTTGCGCCATGGCCGGGTCAATGCCCAACTTTTCAGCTATCATCGCCGCGGCCTGAGCGCCGCCTTGCCCCATTATTCCTTCAAAAATGCTCATCTATCCCTCCTCACACCTTCACGACCCGCCATCAGCATAAGCTAGGGTGCAAGTGTGACAAGGGCTTTGCAAGGCGATGGCGCGCAAATGCCTGATCACCGACCCTCAGGCCGTTGCCCGACCACGCTCAAGCGCCGCCGACACCGCCGCCGGGTTAGAAAATTCCATCGAATCATCCACCGAGCCAAAACGCAGCGCCATCAGATCCTGCAAATAATTTTGGTGCACCTGCCAGGGCTGCTTGGCGCCTTGCCGGGGAAAACGCTCCATCGCCCGTGTTACATAGCCGGAGCTGAAATCGAGAAAGGGCACGGCCTCCATGTCTTCTTCAAGTCGCGGCGTTGCCTGGCGCAGCCCGCGCCTGGCCATGGTGTTCAACAACCGGCATACATAGCCGCAGGTCAAATCCGCCTTCAGCGTCCACGATGCGTTGGTATAGCCAAATGACGAGGCCAGATTTGGCACGTCGCTATACATCATCCCTTTGTAGTTGAATGTTTTTGGTAAATCCACCGGCTCGCCGTCGACAGCAAAGGCAACGTCGCTCAGCAATTGCAGTTCCAGCCCGGTTGCGGTGACGATGATATCCGCATCGAGCCGCGCGCCCGATTCCAGCGCAATACCATTATGGTCAAACCGCACAATCTGGTCCGTTATTACCGACGCAGCGCCTGTTTTGATCGCGTCGAACAAATCCCCATCGGGTACCAGGCACAACCGCTGATCCCACGGGTTGTAACGCGGGGTGAAATGGGTGCCGACATCATATTCAGGGCCAAGCGCCTCCTTCACCATATCGACAATATGCGCCTTCACTACCGCAGGCTTGCGGCGCGCGAGCCGGAAAAAATACATTCCAAGCAACACATTTTTCCAGCGGGTCAGTCCATAAGCAAGTTTTGCCGGCAGCATTTTGCGCAAGCCATTGGCCAGCGCGTCCTCTGCCGGGCGCGATACGACATAGGTGGGTGAGCGTTGCAGCATCGTTACATGGCTTGCCTGCTTCGCCATTTCAGGCACCAGCGTTACAGCCGTCGCACCAGAGCCGATAACGACGACCCTTTTGCCAGCATAATCCAGCGTTTTGGGCCAGAATTGCGGATGGACAATCTGCCCGGCAAAATCCGCCGCGCCGGGAAAATCGGGCATGTGCCCCTTGGCATAATTATAATAGCCTGAGCACATAAAGAGGAAGTTGCAGCTATATTGAACCTGCTTACCATTGGCGATGGCGGTTATGGTCCAGCGCGCGTCCTTGGTTGACCAGCTTGCCGAGGCGACATGGTGATTAAAGCGAATGTTCTGGTCGATGCCATATTTTCTGGCCACGCCGCGGACATAGCGCAAAATCGACGAACCATCGGCAATTGCTTTTGCCCCGGTCCACGGCTCAAACGAATAGCCAAGCGTGTACATGTCCGAATCCGAGCGAATGCCGGGATAGCGAAACAAATCCCATGTGCCGCCAATATCGCTGCGTCCTTCCAGAATCACATAACGCCGGTCGGGGCATTTGCTTTGCAGATGATAGCCAGCGCCAATGCCAGAAATTCCGGCGCCCACCACGATAACGTCGACATGCTCCATTGCACGTTCCTTCCGTGCATACCGGATATTCGATTTTTATTTGCAACGCAAAGCCTGTGTCAGCGCTCGCGCAAAAACGACCGCCCCGCCTCGGTTACCCAGCCACCCCGCGCGCCTTGGCCTTTGCCCGATACGCGTGAAGCAGCGGCTCGGTATAGCCATTGGGCTGGACAATACCTTCAAAAACCAGCGCCCGCGCAGCCTGAAACGCCAGGCTGTCGGGGTTGCCAGCCATTGGCCGGTACAGCGGATCAAGCGCATTTTGCGCATCCACCTTGGCCGCCATGCGTGCAAACGCTGCATCGACATCGGCCGCAGACGCCACGCCGTGCAGCAGCCAGTTTGCCATATGCTGCGACGAAATGCGCAGCGTTGCCCGGTCTTCCATCAGGCCAATATCGTTGATGTCGGGCACTTTAGAGCAGCCAACGCCTTGGTCGATCCAGCGCACGACATAACCCAATATCCCTTGGGCATTATTGTCCAGCTCGCGTGACACTTCGTGCGCGGTCCAGTTACGGCCATCGGCAAAGGGTACGCTGAGCAAGCCGTCCAGCCCCGGAATCTGCTCGCCGGCAATGGTGCGTTGCTGGGCAAAGACATCCACCTTGTGATAGTGCATCGCATGGAGCGTCGCCGCGGTGGGAGATGGCACCCACGCGGTGTTGGCGCCCGACAGGGGGTGGCCGATTTTCTGCTCCATCATATCGGCCATACGGTCGGGCGCGGCCCACATCCCTTTGCCGATCTGCGCCTTGCCCGACAGGCCATGGGCAAGGCCGATGCGAACGTTGCGGTCTTCATAAGCCTTGATCCAGGCGCTCGTCTTCATCTCCGCCTTGGGGATCATCGCGCCGCCATGCATTGCGGTGTGCATTTCGTCGCCCGTACGATCGAGAAAGCCTGTGTTGATGAAAACGATGCGCCCCTTCACCGCTTCGATACAGGCTGCAAGGTTAGCGGAGGTACGGCGCTCCTCGTCCATCACGCCAACCTTCACGGTGTGGCGGGCAAGGCCCAGCATATCCTCCACCGCGTTGAACAGGCGGTTGGTGAAGGCGCATTCCTTTGGCCCGTGCATCTTGGGTTTCACGATATAAACTGAGCCCGCCCGGCTGTTCTTGAGACGGCCAAGGCTGCGCAAATCATAAAGCGCGATAGTCGATGTCATAATCGCATCGAGAATACCCTCAGGCGCCTCGGCACCGCTTGCCAGGCGTATTGCAGGCGTAGTCATAAGATGGCCCACATTGCGCACGAACAGCAGCGAGCGGCCCGGCAAGGTAAAACGCACACCGTTTGGCGCGATATAAGCCCGGTCCGGGTTCAGGCGCCGTGTCATCTCCTTTCCGCCCTTGGAAAAGCTTTCCTCCAAATCCCCCCTCATCAAGCCCAGCCAATTGGCATAGGCTGCAATTTTGTCGTCCGCATCGACCGCCGCAATCGAATCTTCCAGGTCGCAGATAGTCGTCAGGGCGGATTCGAGCACGACATCGGCAATACCGGCCGGGTCGTTACGGCCAATGGGGTGGGTGCGATCAATCACCAGCTCGATATGCAGGCCGTGGCGGCGGAACAGCAGCGCCTCGCCCGCATAACCAACCAGCTGCGACGGATCGGCCAGTTCCGGCATGCCCCCGGCAAAATCTGCCCAGCGCCCATGTGCCAGCGGCACTGCTTCATCAAGAAACGCCTTGGCCGCTGCGATAACCTGCGCGCCGCGCGCAGCGTCATAACCACCTGGCAGCGCCACACCTGGCAGCGCGTCGGTGCCGTAAAACGCATCATACAGGCTGCCCCAGCGCGCATTGGCTGCGTTTAGCGCAAAACGGGCGTTGAGAATGGGCACCACCAGTTGCGGCCCGGCCATAGCCGCGATTTCGGCATCCACGCGCTCGGTCTCGATAGTGAAGGCCGCCGGCTCCGGCACCAGATAGCCAATCGAGCGCAGATAGGCCTCGTCCACCACCTCGCCCGCGCGGTAGCGCGCATCAATCATGGCCTGAAGCGCATCGCGCTCGCTGAGCAGCGCGGCATTCTCCGGCGCGAACTGCGCAAAAATCGCCGCCGCCCCGGCCCAAAAATCTGCCTCGGCAATGTCAAGCCCCGGCAGCACGTGCTGCTCCACAAAATCCGCAAGAACTTCCGCCACGGCCAGGCCGGCACGATCAACAAACTGGGACATAGTTCCTCCTAGATGGCATGGTCGTATAAACCTGGGGAGGTACAAAGCTGCTTAGAACAGGCACGGGCCGCGCATCAACCCTGTTCTGCATCGAGCGCGGCCGCCGCAGCTGCTGCACGGTCGAGCATATCGGCAAAGCTGGCCCGTTCCTTCGGCGTAAAATTGGCAAAAATCCTTGCTTCAAGCTCCAGAGCCTTGGGGGCGACATTTTCATATAAATCGCGCCCTGCGCGGGTGAGCGACAAAAGATGCGAGCGCTGATCATCAGGATTTGGCGTACGCCTGATCAGCCCGCGATCTACCAGCGCAATCGCCGCCCGGCTCACCGTTACCTTGTCCATCCGTGACGCAGCACCCAGCGCCTGCTGCGTCAGGCCGCCGCTCTCCGCGATAAGCGTCACCAGCCGCCATTCTGGAATGCGCAGGCCAAACAGCGCATGATACGCGGTCGCCACCGCGCCCGACACACTGTTCGAGGCAATAGACAAGCGATAGGGAAGAAATTGATCCAGCCGCAAGTTGCTCATCTTTGCCCCGCCTGCGGCCTTGCCCACACAACCGCCGCGCCCGCTGCTGCCAGCAGCAGGGCCGCAAACACCCCCGCCCAAAGGCACTTCGCCCCCCAATTGCCATATGCCGCAGCACCGGCCCAGCCGCCCGACATAAGCCCGCCCCAGAGAAGCAAATTGGGCACCCATTCAAGCGTTTTGTGCCCGCTGATCATCCCGGCAATCCCTTCGCCGATTTTTACCAGAGTGCCGGTCATATAGGTCAAGCCAATGCGCGCCTCCCCGCCGCCAAGCACGGTGTTAACCATGCCCATGCCGACTGCAAGCGCCATTGCGGCCGGGCCGGCTCGCCCCGCCAGACCAAAAGCTGCGCCCAGTGCAATCACCCCGCTAATGACGAGTAATACCGCACATCGACGCCATTTTCCCGCGTGTGCGCCAATCAGCGTCCCAAGCGCCACCCCGCCGACAAAGAGGAAAATGAGCCGCGCGGCAACGCCTGCCTCGCTCGTGCCCGCGCCAAGGCCAACCCCCAGCCGCGTGGTATTGCCCGACATGAACGACACAAAAAACCCGCTCGTGGCAAGAAAGCCGATCGCATCAATATAGCCCGCAAGCGCAGCAAGGCTGATGGCAAAGGCACGATCATGAAAATCAAATCGATTCACACCAATGTCGATACCGCGTTTGCAGCGCTAAGGCGAGAGTTTCGCGCGCGCCCAAAAATTGCTGCGCCGGGTAGACCGGCCCAAGGTGAAGCGCTATATAGTTTCACCAGATACCAAATCGCCTCATGCGGAGCACATTCATGGCCGACAATTTCGACAACCCAATGGGCCTGAACGGCTTTGAGTTTGTGGAATTTACCGGACCAAACCCGGCGGCGCTTGCTGATTTGTTCGAGCGTATGGGCTTTACCCATGTCAGCACGCACCGCTCAAAAAATGTGCGGCGTTATGCACAAGGAGACATCAACTTCCTCCTCAACATGGAACCTGGCGGGCAGGTCGCCAATTTTCGTGAGCAGCACGGGCCATCTGCCAATGCCATGGCGTTTCGCGTGGCAGATGCCGCCAAGGCGCTCAGGCTTGCGGTGGAGCGCGGCGCAACACCGGTTGAGGGCAAGGTTGGCCCGGCAGAGCTGAACATCCCGGCTATTGAGGGGATTGGTGGCGCCAATCTCTATCTGGTCGACCAACGCGGCGCGGCCACCATTTATGACATCGATTTCGAAGCGGTGCCTGGCGCCTCGCCAGACGACAATGCGGTGGGGCTGCACACGCTTGACCATTTAACGCATAATTTGCAGCGCGGGCGCATGAACCACTGGGCAAATTATTACGAACGCATATTCGATTTTCGTGAAATCCGCTATTTCGACATTGAGGGCAAGGCCACCGCGCTTGTTTCAAAGGCGATGACAGCGCCAGACAACAAAATCCGCATTCCGCTCAATGAAAGTCAGGATGAGCACAGCCAGATTGAGGAGTTTCTCCGCGACTACAAAGGCGAGGGCATTCAGCACATCGCCATGGCAACCGACGATATTTTTGCCACGGTAGACAGGCTGCGCGCAAACGGCATCCGCTTTCAAGACACGATCGACACCTATTTCGACCTGATCGACAAACGGCTTCCCGGCCATGGTCACGACGTGGCCGAAATGCGCAAGCGCAAAATATTGATCGACGGCGCACCTGAGACCGGCGGCGGCCTGCTGCTTCAGATTTTTACCGAGAACATGGTGGGACCAATATTTTTTGAGATCATCCAGCGCAAAGGCAATGACGGATTTGGCGAGGGCAATTTCAAGGCATTGTTTGAATCGATTGAGCTGGACCAGATGCGCCGGGGCGTTATCCCCGCGGTTGGAGATGTTGCATGACATTGCCCTTTGCCCTGCGCCGTATTCACCACGTAGCCTATCGTTGCCGCGACGCAAAAGAAACGGTGGAATTTTATGAGCGCATTCTGGGCATGCGCTACACCAACGCCTTTGCCGAAGATCATGTGCCCTCAACGGGCGCCTATGACCCGTATATGCACGTGTTTCTCGATTGCGGCGGCGGCAATATTCTGGCCTTTTTTGAGCTGCCCAACCAGCCAGAAATGGGCAAAGACCCCAACACCCCAGCCTGGGTGCAGCACCTGGCGTTTGAGGTGGCGGATCTCGAAACGCTGATGGCCGCAAAGGCGCATATCGAGGCGCAGGGCGTCGGCGTGCTTGGGCCAACCTATCACGGCATCTTCCGCTCAATCTATTTTTTCGATCCAAATGGCCACCGGCTGGAGCTGGCCTGCAACATCGGCACACCAGACCAATATGCAGAGTTGGAACGCGTGGCACCGCTGATGCTCGACGAGTGGAACCGAACGAAAAAAGCACCGCAGCACGCGCAGTGGCTGCATGTTGAACCAACGGAATAGGCGCGCGGCGACCAGCTTGCCCTGCCCCGCTGGCCGGGTTCAGACTTTCATCTGCCGCTTTACCGTGGCCATGGTTGTTTTGTCATAAGGCGGCTTAAACCCGCCAAGCTTGGCGACATTAATCCGGCTCTGGCGGAACACCGCCTTGGCATGGCTGAAGGTTTTGAAACCATCTATCCCATGATACGCGCCCATGCCCGACGGCCCAACGCCGCCAAACGGCAGATCTTCCATGCTAACATGGAAGACAACATCGTTCACCGTCACCCCGCCAGAAATCGTGCGATCCAGCACCAGGCGGCGCTCTGCTTGGTCATGGCCGAAATAATATAGGCCAAGCGGGCGGCCCTTTGCGTTTACCTGCGCTATGGCATCGTCAATTCCATCATGGCCGCGAATAGGAAGGATCGGCCCGAAAATCTCCTCGCGCATAATCGTCATGTCGTCGGTCACACCGGTGACGATATGGAGCGGCATTTTACGGGTATTGGTGGCAGCAAAGGGCTCGCTCGCCGGGTTCACTGTTTCCACCGTTGCGCCCTTGGCGCGGGCGTCATCAAGCCAGTCGTTCAGCCGCCTGAAATGCCGGTCGTTGATGATGGATGTGTAATCGGGGTTGCTCAGCATAGTTGGGTACATGTCGCCCACCGCCTTTTTCAGGCCTGCAACAACATCACCCTGCAGCCCTTCAGGCACGAGCATATAATCTGGCGCAAGGCAGATCTGCCCGGCATTCAACATTTTACCCAGCGCCACGCGCTCGGCCATCTGCGCCATATTGGCCGATTTACCGACAATAACCGGAGACTTTCCGCCCAGCTCCAGCGTAACTGGCGTGAGGTTATCCGCTGCGGCGTGCAAAATGTGGCGGCCAATGCCTGTGGCGCCGGTAAACAACAAATGGTCGAACGAAAGCTGGGCAAATGCCTTGCCTATATCTGGCCCGCCAGAAACAAAGTGCAGCTCGTCCGTGGCAAAAAATTCCGGGCACAATTCTTCGAACAACGCCGCCGTTGCGGGGGTAAATTCCGATGTTTTCACCATCGCCCGGTTGCCAGCGGCAAATATGCCCGCCAGTGGCCCCATGATAAGCTGCACCGGAAAGTTCCACGGCGCAATAACACCGACAACACCCTTGGGTTGATATTCCACCCAAGCCCGCGCGCCCAGCAACCCCAGCGGAAACTGCACGCCGCGCCGCTCTGGCCTGGCCCAGCGTTCCAGCCGGGCGATCGCGTGTTTGATAGGCGCGATGGAGCCGCCAATATCGGTCATCATCGATTGCTCGCGGCTGCGATGACCAAAATCGTCGGACAGTGCCTCGCAAAATCTCTCGGCATTATCGGCGATCATCGCGGCCGCGCGGCGGAGCCGGTCCTTGCGGACGGCCATTGGCACTGGCAGCTCACCCATAAATACACTGCGCTGCGCTGTTAAAATAGCTTGCATCGTCGCTGCCATTTACCTCATCCTCCCACGGCCCCTGCCGCTATTTCGTGCAGCCGATCAGCCCCTTAACCGGCACGATCACCGCATCCTGCCCGTCTCGTTCGAACCGCAGCACGCCTGCGGGCACCACAGCGCCGTCGCTCACATCGTCGCGCAGAACAATGTCCATGTCGATAGCAAGCCGCATATCGCCACCGGCATATTCTGCGCTATGAGCAAAGCCGAGCGCGCCACCGGCCTGCGCGCCCTGAAGCGCTGCGACGCGAGCAAGGTCGGTCATCACGCCGCCCGGTGCAAAGCGGATTTGGCCAGGATCGGCGGTGATCATAGCCACCAGCGCGGCCGAGGGCCCTGTTGTCCATAAAAATGCCGCGCACCCGGCCTTTGGCAGGCTTTGCGGTGGGATGGCACCAATCGGAAGGCCATCAACCGAGGCGGGCAGCGGCTTGGACGCCGCCGGATCGCGCTTGGCCGCCAAGCCCTGAGCGGGGGCCATTGCCATCAACGCCGCAGACAGGAAAATGCCATATCTCATCGACCAACGCCTAACATGGCAATGACGCTTGCGTAAGCCGCAATTCCCAGCAGCGCGCCAAAGGGCAACCGATCATCCAGCCGCGCCTGCCGCCCACTCACCACCCAAAAAAGTACAACACCAAGCCCGATCATACAGGCAAGCACCACAATGGCCGGCAGCGCCTGCCACCCCGTCCACAGCCCAATCGCACCCAGCAGCTTTGGGTCGCCCCCGCCCAGCCCTTCGCGCCCGCGCAGCGCCTTATACCCTGCCCCCACCAGCCAGAGCGCGCCAAACCCCGCCGCGCCACCGATCAACCGGCTCGCCATGTCGGGGCCGGTGCCGCACAAGCCCGCCACAATGCCCGCCAGCGCAAGCGTAACAGTCAACGCATCCGGCAGCCAAAACTCGGTAATATCGAGCACGACCAACGCCAGCAACAGCCAGCCAAAAACCGCAGCCGCCACCCCTTCTGCGCCGGGCATAACCACAGCGGCAAGCGCGCCTGTCGCCAGCCCTGCCAGCTCAACTCGCCAGTGCAGCGGGTTGATGGGGGCGCCGCATCTGCGACATTTGCCACCCGCCAGCGCCGCGCTCAGCAGCGGGACAAGTTCGGCCGGGACAAGCACCTCTTCACAAGTGTCGCAGGCAGAGCGCCCATGCAGCACCGATCGCTCCTGCGGCCAGCGGATGGCCAGCGCCGCGATGAAACTGCCAAACACCGCACCCAGCACGCCCAGCGCCACCGGCCACAGCGCATTTGTCGCCAAATCGTGCATCAAAGCCTCCCTTGTCGCCATGGTCGATATGCCGGTCGATACGCGATTACCCCCAGCGCGTCACCCATTTGCCGGGCGTGTGGCTGATGCAGTTTGTAATAAGGTCGCGCCACGCCTAAATCTTTGCGGAAAATATTATTGCAGGAACCGATCATGGCCACCGATCCCGTTGTTATCATTTCCTATGCCCGCACGCCGATGGGCGGTTTTCAAGGTGCCTTGTCGGGCGCGAGCGCAACCGAACTTGGCGCCGCAGCGGTTGGTGCAGCAGTGGAGCGCGCCGGGCTTTTGGGCGAGGCGGTTGAACGGATTTACATGGGCTGCGTGCTGCCAGCAGGGCTTGGCCAGGCGCCGGCCCGCCAGGCGGCGTTAAAAGCCGGACTGCCCCAGCATATTGAGGCGACAACGGTCAACAAAATGTGCGGCTCTGGCATGCAGGCGGCGATTATGGGGGCGGATGCTTTGGCGGCAGGCTCGGTTGATCTTCTCATTGCAGGCGGGATGGAGAGCATGACCAACGCGCCCTATCTCTCGGCCAAACACCGCAGCGGCGCGCGCATTGGCCATGATCGGTTGATCGATCATATGTATTTTGACGGGCTTGAAGATGCCTATGAGCCGGGCAAGCTGATGGGCAATTTTGCCGAAGAAACCGCCGCTGCCTATCAATTCACACGGCAAGCACAGGATGATTACGCTATCGCCTCGCTCACCCGTGCGCAGGCGGCTCAACAAAACGGCGCGTTTGACCGCGAGATTACACCGGTGGAAATTGCCGGGCGCAAGGGCATGGTAACGGTAGACAAGGACGAACAACCCCAAAAGGGCGATGCTGCCAAAATTCCAACGCTGAGGCCCGCTTTTTCAAAAGACGGCACAATAACCGCAGCCAACGCCTCGTCCATATCAGATGGCGCCGCCGCCTTGGTGATGACGCGGGCGTCAATTGCCGAAAAACTTGGTCTTACGCCAATTGCCCGCATCGTGGCGCATGCCGGCCACGCCCATGCCCCCGCGCTCTTCACCACCGCGCCCGTATTCGCAATGCGCAAGGCGCTTGAAAAAGCTGGCTGGACCACAAGCGATATTGACCTGTTCGAGGTGAACGAGGCATTTGCAGCCGTCGCGATGATCGCGATGCACGACCTTGGGCTTTCGCATGATGCGGTAAACATCCATGGCGGCGCATGTGCACTTGGCCACCCTATTGGCGCAAGCGGTGCGCGGATCATGGCAACGTTGATTTCCGCGCTACAGACAACAGGCGGCAAACGCGGGCTGGCGTCGCTGTGCATTGGCGGCGGAGAGGCAACGGCGGTGGCCGTGGAGATGATGGAATAAGCCGCGCGCCCTAGCGCAGTGCGCCCGCCACCAGCTTGTGCAACTTGTTGTGCAGGCCGTCGTTCGCTGCCAAAAATTCGTTGCGCTCGTACATTTTGTCGCCGCCGCGAAAATCGGTGACATAGCCGCCTGCTTCCTTCACCAGCAAAATGCCGGCAGCCACATCCCAGCGACTGAGCGAAGATTCCCAATAACCATCATACCGGCCAGCCGCGACCCATGCCAAATCAAGCGCGGCCGAGCCAAACCGGCGGATACCCGCAACCGATGGCGCAACGGCGCCAAAAATGCGGCTCCACTGCGCAAAATCACCATGCCCCAAAAACGGTATGCCCGTTGCCACCAGCGCATCGGCCAAATCCCCCCGCGCCGACACGCGCAGGCGCTGATCGGTAAGCCATGCCCCCCGGCCCCGCTCCGCCCAAAAGCTCTCGTCCGTCAGCGGCTGATAGACAAGCGCTGCCACCGTATCGAACCGCCCATCGGGCCGCGGCTCCTCCACCGCAATTGAAATGGCAAAATGCGGAATACCATGGAGGAAGTTTGACGTGCCATCGAGCGGATCAACCACCCAGCGTGGCTTGTCGGGGTTGCCTGCCACATCACCGCGCTCCTCCATCACAAACGCCCAGTCGGGGCGCGCATGGTGGAGCTCTTCATACAAAGTCTGCTCGGCGCGCTGATCTGCCATCGACACAAAATCGGCCGGCCCCTTGCGGCTGACCTGCAGGTGCTGCACCTCGTTAAAATCACGGCGGAGCTGCGGCGCGGCCTTGCGGGCAGCACGCTGCATGACGGTAATGAGGCCGGAGTGGGAAACCAACGAAATATCCGATTCTGTTCTGGTAGAAAAAGACTTAGTCTGCGCGCTTCACATAGGTTTGTTCATACACATCAACCACGATGCGCGTGCCAGCGCCAATGTGTGGCGGCACCATGACGCGAACGCCATTTTCCAGCACAGCAGGCTTATAGGATGAGGAGGCCGTCTGCCCCTTCACCACCGCATCTGCCTCCACAATCAGCGCCTCAATCGTGTCGGGCAACTGAACCGAAATGGCGCGCTCGTCATAAAGCTCCATCACCACGTCCATACCATCTTGCAAAAACGCAGCCGCATCGCCCAGCAAATCGCTTGGCAGCGTAATCTGCTCGTACGTTTCCTTATCCATGAAGGTCAGCATATCGCCATCGGGGAACAGGAACTGGAAATCCTTGGTGTCAAGCCGCACCCGCTCCACCGTTTCGGCTGAACGGAAGCGCACATTGTTCTTGCGCCCATCAATCAGGTTTTTCATTTCAACCTGCATATAGGCGCCGCCTTTGCCAGGCTGGGTGTGCTGGATTTTCACCGCACGCCAGATGCCACCTTCATATTCGATGATATTGCCGGGGCGAATATCGACGCCACTGATTTTCATGGGATGCCTGCAAATTAAAAGAGCGAAGGCGCGCGCTTTAGCGGGCTATCGCGTGGCGGGCAAGCGCGGGCCGCCTCAGAAGCGATTGCGCAGGCGCGCAACGGCATGATGCGCCGCCGCCAAGCCCGAATCCACGCCGCATTCCGCCTCAAGATCGGCGCGGATCTGTTCAATCTCGCGGTCGGTGCGGTGTTCAATGCCAATAAATTGCGCGCGCGCATGTTCCACCGCGCGGATAAGTTCGTCGAGCTTGGCCTGCATTGCCGCTGCATCGCGGTTTTGCGAGTTCTGGATAAGGAACACCATGAGAAAGGTAACAATGGTTGTCGAGGTGTTGACCACCAGTTGCCAGGTATCGGAATAATGAAACACCGGCCCCGTCATCGCCCATAGCAGGATGACCGCAAGCGCCAGAACAAACGACAGCGGCTGACCGGCAAAACCGGCAACACGCCCCGCGACAACTGTAAAAACCCGATCGAACATCGACACGCTCCTGCAAGGACGGTGGAGCCTCTTACCCGCCTTGCCCGCGGCCGGCCATGGCGTGGGCAAACGCCCCAACCAAAGCCGCCTCATCTTCTGCCCACACCGCGCTCGAAACTGCAAGAAAATCTGCGCCCGCCGCCACAAGTGCCGGGGCATTGGCAGGCGTAATGCCGCCAATCGCAACACAGGGCAGCTCGAACATTGTCGACCACCAGCTTAGCAAAACCGGCTCCGCATGGTGCTCCACCTGCTTGGTGAGTGTGGGGAAAAAGGCGCCGAAAGCCACATAATCGGCCCCCGCTTCGCCCGCCTCCATCGCCAGATGGCGGCTGTTATGGCACGTTACGCCAATTTGCGCGCTTGGCCCCAGCAATGCCCTTGCCTCACGCACATCACCATCGCCCTGCCCCAGATGAACCCCGTCGGCGCCCAGCCGCTTGGCGAGCGCTGCGCTGTCGTTGATGATGAAGGCAACATCGGCATCGGCGCAAATGCGTTGCAGCGGCTCGGCCAAGCGAGCTGCCTCATGCTGATCAACCCCTTTTACGCGAAACTGAAATGCGGCCACAGCGCCTGCGCCCAAAGCGCGCCGCAATCTGTCGGCAAAGCCGCCCGTCACATCGAGCGGCGAGACAAGGTAAAGCTGGCAGGCGGGGCGCCGATCATCCCGGCGAAACTGATCAGCAAAATGTGGATCAAGCGGGCCTAGCGGGTCTTCATCATCGATCATCATTACGCAACCACCGCCAATAAAACTCCACGCCAAATTTTTGCCTCACCACCTGCACCGCCGCGCCGTGGCTGCAACGCCAAAACACAGCGCGCGCGCCCGAACGCAAGAGGCATTACGCATTTTGGCCAAAACTCGTCCTCCGCGCACGACATTGCAGATGCAACCGGGCAACAACACTGGCAGCAAACGCGCAACAATGCACGTCATCTTCTCCTGGAAAGTGGCCGGCGATATAGCCATCAACCGCCGTCCACCGGCCTTATTCCTCGTTTTTGTAAATGCGCACCAGCTTGTCGAGCATGGCGAGCGCTTCATCGCGCGGCCGCTGAAAAGTGTTGCGGCCGATGATCGAACCGTTGCCGCCGCCATCGCGAATGTCGCGCGCATCCTGGTAAACCGCATCCGCCCCCTTGGCCGCCCCGCCTGAAAACACCACGATCCGGCGCCCGGCAAAGCACGATTCCACCACATGGCCAACCCGCTTGGCCTGTGTCGATCCGTCGATCGACTGATAGGCCTTTTTCGCGTCCTCCTGCTCAATATGGTCGCTTGGCAGCTTTACCTTGATGATATGGGCACCCAGCAAAGCGGCCATGTGCGCGGCATAGGCACCAACATCAAACGCAAGCTCACCCTTTTTCGAAAGCTTGCCACCGCGCGGATAGGACCAGATGACCGTTGCAATCCCCACCGATTTGGCTTGCTCGGCCATATCGCGGATCTGCTCCATCATCGCAAATACATCGTCCGAGCCTGGGTAAATAGTAAAGCCAATAGCCGCGCACCCCAGCCGCAACGCGTCGTCAACGCTGCCAGTGAGGGCCTGATTGATCGCCGTTGCCCAACTATTGGAGGAGTTAATCTTCAAGATTGTCGGTATCTGGCCTGCAAAAGTGGCGGCCCCTGCCTCCAGCATACCAAGCGGGGCGGCATAGGCGGAAAGCCCGGCATCTATTGCGAGCTGAAAATGATAATGAGGGTCATACGCTGCCGGATTGATTGCAAAGCTGCGCGCGGGGCCATGTTCAAAACCCTGGTCGACCGGCAGGATAATCAGCTTGCCGGTGCCGCCCAGGCGCCCTTGCATCAAAATGCGCGCCAAATTGCCTTTTACGCCGGGATTATCCGATTCGTAATTGGCCAGAATAGCTTTTACGGCTGGTGTCATCGCGTGTCCCCTGGATGAATGCATACGAATGCTGCCGGGCTGTTAGCGGGCCGGAAGGGGGCGGGCAACGGGCTTTGATCGCCGTGCGGCTAAAGTAGCGGGTTCAATCGATGAACAATGCTTCCGCCGCAGCCTTGGCTTCTTCATTTACCGAACGCCTGGCAGCCGTTTTTTCGGCCCGGCTCGCCATTTCGTCCCAGGCTTTTGCGGCGCGCAAATAGCGCTGACGGACATTATCAAGGGTTGCGCAGGCGGCATCGCTCTGTGCCTGGCGCGCGCGTTCGCGGCAAAAAGGGGCGGTGGTCGTCATTGCGATCCTTACAGTCAAAAGCGCCCGTTAATCAGCCAAGCCGGGGGCGGCGGCCAGCGCCTCCGGCCCCCGACAGACACTGGCTTATGCCGCGGAGAGGTTGACCGCGGACATCTTGCCGCGCCGATCCTGCTCCAGCTCGTAAGAAACGCGCTGTTCCTTGTCGAGCGTGCGCATCCCGGCGGCTTCCACCGCGCTGATGTGCACAAAAGCGTCATTGCCGCCGTCTTCTGGTGCGATGAAGCCATAACCCTTGTCGGCGTTAAAAAATTTTACGGTGCCGATCGGCATAGTCTTGTTCCTTGGTGTAGTGCCGGGGAGGCGCAATCGCGCGACGCCGGTGAGGCCGAGATAGAAAAGAGCGGCATGTCGTCCGGCCCCGGCCGACATGCCGAAGCGTCAGCCGCGCGGCCACCGCGCCGGCATCACCGCGGAATTATACCCGCAGCAGCAGCGCCAAATCGGCAAAAGCGACGTAGAAAAGAAGGGCAAACTCTAAGCTCCGGTTGAACAGCAACGGGAGCACGGTTAGTCTCTCAGTCATCCAATTTGGCATTTTTGTGCCCCAAATCATTGGATGATGCCATGCCCCTACCACAAGCCCGAGGGCTTGTCGCCACAATTGACTCAAACCGCGTTCACCAGCAGTATCACGTTGATTTCAGGGGAGCGGCAAATATGACGGTGCGGGTTATGCGCTGGGTGAAAGGCCTGGCGCTGGGGGGTGCGGCTCTGCTACTGATGGGCGCTGCAAAAGCGCCAAAAATTGGCCAGCCCGCTCCCGATTTTGAGCTTACGCTGGTTGATGGCAGCAAGGTGCACTTTGCCGATCTTAAAGGGCAGGTCGTGGTGCTCAACTTCTGGGCGACATGGTGTGTGCCCTGCCGCAAGGAACTGCCCGAACTCGACGCTTATTATACCGCGCAGCGCGACCATGGTTTGCGCGTATTTACCGTAACGACAGAAGATTCGTTGCCACTTTACCAGTTGAAAAGGTTGTTTTCAGTGATGAAAATGTCGGCCGCGCGCAAAATCAAAGGGCCGTTTGAGGCGCTTGGCGGCGTGCCCACCAACTATATTATCGATCGCGCAGGCGTGGTGCGCTATGCACGCTCTGGCGCGCTCGACAAGGAGGCATTGGACCAAAACCTGCTGCCCTTGTTGCGCGAACCAGCGCCCGTTGCCCCGGCCGCCACGGGCACGCGCTAAGCCATTTTCAGCGCGGGCGCAGCGCGGCGACACCGGGAAGCTCGCGCCCCTCCATCCACTCCAGAAATGCGCCGCCCGCCGTTGACACAAAGCTAAAATCGTCCGCCACCCCTGCATGGTTGAGCGCGGCGACAGTATCGCCCCCACCCGCGACAGAAACCAGCGCGCCAGATTGTGTCAACGCCGCCGCGATTTTGGCCAGCGCCACCGTTGCTGTGTCAAAAGGTGCAATTTCAAACGCACCAAGCGGGCCGTTCCACACCAGCGTGCGGCAGGTTTTCAACACATCCGCCAAAGCCTCTACCGCCGCCGGGCCGATGTCGAGGATCATCTCATCGGCTGCGACTTCATGCACGTTGATGGTGCGCACAGGCGGATTGGCGCGAAATTCTTTAGCTACCACAACATCATAAGGCAGATGAACCGTGCAACCTGCCTGCTCGGCTGCGGCAAAAATCTCGTCCGCCGTTCCCGTAAGATCATGCTCGCACAGCGACTTGCCCATGCTCACCCCGCGCGCGGCGAGAAAAGTGTTGGCCATGCCACCGCCGATGATCAGATGATCAACCCGGCCGACAAGGTGCCTGAGCACATCGAGCTTGGTGGAAACCTTGGCGCCGCCCACCACCGCTGCCACCGGGTGCTCTGGCTGGCCAAGTGCCTTTTCCAGCGCGGCAAGCTCTGCCTCCATCGCGCGGCCGGCAAAAGCGGGCAACACGTGCGCAAGCCCCTCGGTTGAGGCGTGAGCACGGTGCGCGGCGGAAAACGCATCGTTCACATAATAATCGCCCAGCGCAGCAAAGCGCGAAACAACGGCCGGGTCGTTTTTTTCCTCCCCACCAAAAAAGCGCGTATTCTCCAGCACGGCAACATCACCGGGGCGCAAGGTAGCAACCGCATCTGCATCCCCTTCCCAATCGATGAAATGTACCGGCCGGCCGAGCACCGCGGCATAAGGCCGGGCAATCGGCGCCAGCGAAAACTGAGCCGATGGGCCCTTGGGCCGACCAAAATGGGCAAGCACCAGCACAATCGCGCCGCGGTCGGCAAGTTCAGACACAGTAGCAACGGTTGCCCGCAGCCGTGTGTCATCGCTCACCTTTCCATCCACCATGGGAACATTCAAATCTTCACGAACAAGCACGCGCTTGCCCATGACATCGCCCATGTCGTCCAGCGTTCGATATGCCTGCACTTGCCCTGCCCTTTGTTCTTGCCCGGCCATCTTTTGCGAAGATCAGCGCCTTAGAGGAAGGCTGCCATGGCCTTTGCTGTGTCGATCATGCGGTTGGAAAAGCCCCATTCATTGTCATACCAGCTAACCACACGCACCAGCTTGCCATCGATGACCGCGGTCTCCAAACTGTCGATCGTCGATGATGCCTGATTATGCATCAGGTCAATCGACACGAGCGGTTCGTCGGTAAATTCCAATATGCCTTTTAACGGCCCGCTCTCCGAGGCAGCCTTCAAGATGGCGTTCACCTCGTCGCGCGTCACATCGCGTGAGGGCGTGAAGGTAAGATCGACCAGGCTGACATCGGGCACCGGCACGCGGATTGCCGAGCCATCGAGCTTGCCCTTCAGTTCTGGCAATACCTCACCCACCGCGCGGGCAGCACCTGTGGTGGTGGGGATCATCGACATGCCCGCCGCGCGCGAACGGCGCGGGTCGCTGTGGATTTGATCAAGGATTTTCTGATCATTGGTATAGGCGTGCACCGTTGTCATCAGGCCACGCTCAATGCCAATGGCGTCGTTCAGCACCTTGGCAACGGGGGCCAGACAGTTGGTGGTGCATGAAGCATTGGAGACGATGGCGTGCTCTGCTGTGAGCTTGTCGTTGTTCACGCCGTAAACCACCGTGAGATCCACGCCCTTGGCAGGCGCAGAGATCAACACCCGCCGGGCGCCGGCATCGATGTGCTTTTGCGCAGAGGCGCGGTCGGTGAAAAAGCCGGTACATTCCAGCACCAGATCAACACCCAGCTCCTTGTGCGGCAGCTTGGCCGGGTCGCGCTCGGCAGTCACGCGGATGCGCTTGCCGTCGATCACGATATCATCACCCTCGGCGGCCACTGTGCCGGGGTAGCGACCATGAACCGAATCGCGCGAAAACAGCCAGGCATTTGCCTTCGCGTCGCCCAGATCATTGATGGCAACCAACTCCAGCCCGGTGTCGCTTTTTTCCAGCATGGCGCGCGCAACCAGCCGCCCAATCCGCCCAAATCCGTTAATCGCAACCTTGATCGTCATCGGAAACTCTCCATCAATCCTGAAGTTTAGCAATGATTTGGGGCACAATGGCCTCCGCTGTCAGCCCGAAATGATGATAAAGCACATCAATCGGCGCCGACGCTCCAAAACCGTCAATTCCAAAGCGCAAGCCGTCTTCACCCGTGTAGCGCTCCCAACCAAGCGTTGTACCCGCCTCAATCGACACGCGCAGCGCCGTGGCGGGCAACAATTCCTCCCGATAAGCAGCGGGCTGCGCTGCAAATCGTTCAGCACAAGGCATGGATATTATGTCGGCACCAATGCCGGCCTGTTCAAGCAGCGCAGCAGATTTCACCGCAATTGCCACCTCTGAGCCGGTGGCGACCAGCACCACGCGCCGCGCCGCTTGTGCCGTGCGCAGCCTATATGCCCCGCGCGCGGAAAGATTTTCGGCTGCATCCTCGCGCAATTGCGGCAAATTCTGGCGGGAAAGCGCCAGCAGCGATGGGCCATCCGCACGCTCAACCGCCAGTTGCCAGCACTCCGCTGCCTCCACCGCGTCACAGGGGCGAAAAACATCGAGACCAGGAATCATTCTGAGGCTCATCACATGCTCAATCGGCTGATGCGTGGGCCCATCTTCACCAACGCCGATGGAATCATGCGTCATCACATATATCACACGGGCGCGCTGCAACGCCGACAAGCGGATAGCTGGCCGGGCATAATCGCTGAACACCAAAAACGTGCCGCCAAAGGGAATGATACCGCCATGCAGCGCCATGCCGTTCATTGCCGCGGCCATGCCAAACTCACGAATGCCATAATTCACATATCGGCCCGAATAATCATCGGCGCTCATGGCCGTGAGCGAGGGCGTTTTGGTAAAATTTGAGCCGGTAAGATCCGCCGATCCACCGACAAGCGCCGGCACGGCCGCGGTAATGGCCGTCAGCGCCATTTCCGATGATTTACGCGTCGCCACATTTTGCGGATTAGCCACCAGCGACTGAAGATGCGCTGTCAGCGCGCCGGTATCAACAAGACCTGCGCCCATGCGCGCTTCAAAATCATCGCGCATCGGGTGTACAGCAAGCCGCGCAGCCCAGGCGGCCTGTGCTGCGCCCCCTTGCGCACCAGCGCTGCGCCACGCAGCGAGAATCTCGTCCGGCACCACAAAGGGCGGCGCGTTCCAGCCCAGCCCCGCGCGCGCGGCGGCCACCTCGTCCTTGCCGAGTGGCGCGCCGTGTGTTTTGGATGTGCCCTGCTTGTTCGGCGCGCCCTTGCCGATGATGGTGCGGCACTGAATGAGCGATGGACGCGGATCAGCAACCGCTGCTGCCATCGCACGGGCAATATCGGCCATATCGTGCCCGTCGCACGCCTCGACATGCCAGCCAGAGGCTGTGTAGCGCGCCAGAATATCTTCGCTCGACGAAAGGCTTACAGGCCCGTCAATAGTGATGCGGTTATCATCCCACAACACGTTCAACCGGCCCAGCCGCAAATGGCCCGCCAGCCCTACCGCTTCATGGTTGATGCCCTCCATCAGGCAGCCATCGCCCGCAATGACCCAGGTGCGATGGTCTACAATCGCGTCATCATAAACAGCGTTCAGGTGCCGCTCGGCTGCGGCAAAGCCCACCGCCATCGCCACGCCCTGCCCCAATGGCCCGGTGGTGCATTCAACGCCCGCCAGTTCAAAATTTTCGGGGTGGCCAGCGCATGGGCTGCCCAATTGGCGAAAGCGCGAAATATCGTCGATAGTCGGCGCGGCATAGCCGGTAAGGTAAAGCAGCGCGTAAATCAGCATCGAACCATGCCCGGCGGACAGAATAAACCTGTCCCGGTCTGCCCATGCCGGGTCGGCCGGATTATATTTCAAAAATTGCGTAAACAGCACGGTTGCGACATCGGCCATGCCCATTGGCATGCCGGGATGGCCCGAATTTGCCGCCTCGACTGCGTCCATCGACAATGCGCGGATGGCGTTGGCCATTTGAGCAGGCGTTGCGCCCATATTTCGTCCCCCGAAAAAATTCCGCCGCCGCGCGCATGGCATTTGGCACTGGCGAGTCGAGTGTGTTCGCGCGGTCTTTGCGGCGCAGCGCGCGTTGCGTCAACCGCGCGCGCGTCAGCTTTAGCGCTTCTCGCCATTTATGGAACTTGCGGTGCGCCGCGGTCATGCTATCCCATGCCGCATGGCGGAAAACGCACCTTTGCCAGCGGTTGAGCGTATCGACCATGCCCTTAGCCGTATCGAAACCGCCCTTGCGGCCCAATCGGCAGCCCATGCAGCGTTGCTGCGCCGACATGCCACGCTAAAAAGCTCGGTGGGTGAGGCGATTGGCGCGCTCGATGCGCTGCTGGCAGCCGCGCCACCACCTATCGCCGACGAGGAACCGAAAAAACACCATGGCTGACGTTACCCTGCGCATCGGCCACCGGGAGCACCGCATTGCCTGTGCAGAAGGGTCGCAGGCACAGTTGCGCCGCATGGCCGCGCTTCTCGATGCGCGCTGGGCGCAGGCGCAGCAGGCTTCAGGCGGGCTGGACGATGAACGAACCTTGCTCTTCGTGGCGCTGATGCTTGCCGATGAACTCGACGAAACGCTGCAACGCAACCCGGCTGAAACCGGCGGCGCAAGCGCTGCCACCCTGGCTGCACTTGCCGACAGGCTGGAGCGCGTGGCCATGGCCCTTGAGGAAACAGGCCAGACACCCTAGATTGAGCAGCGGCGGGTACTGCCCGGTACGAGCTTTAGGAACATCCCTGAGGCGATTCATCATCCATGGGGGCTGTCCCTTCGCAGATCCTGGTCTGAGAATATGGCTCCCACCTGACGTTACCGGCGTCAGAGGATATTCAGGCAAACGGCCATGGTGGTCCCGCCACCTGCTTTGACAGCGCAACGCTGCTGAAATGCGCTTTGGATAACTACCCCTTTTGGGAAGATGGCTGCCCGGCATGACGAGCCCAGTATGACGCCCGCCGACGCAAAACACCGCCTGCGTGCCGAGATGCGCCGCGTCCGCGCCAGATTCGCTGCCCAACGAGCGGCAATTCCCGTGCCTGAGGCGCTTTTGGAACGGGTTGGCGCGGGCCAGATTGTCGCAAGCTATCTGCCGCTCGGTAGCGAGGCCGACCCGGCGCTGCTCGCGCAAGCCGCATTAGGTCTGGGCGCACTCCTTGCCCTGCCCCATGTTACTGGCACTGCGGATGCCATGAGGTTTTTACGCTGGTCGCCCGGTGATGCGCTGGAAACAGGCGTTTTTGGCCTGCGCCAACCACAGGCGGAGGCACAGGCTGTGCACCCCGACATCGTGCTCACCCCGCTTGTCGCTTTTAATCTGGCCGGTCAGCGGCTGGGCCAGGGTGCTGGCCATTATGACCGGGTGTTCGCTGCCCTTCCCCATGCCTTGCGGATCGGCGTTGCCTGGTCCATCCAGCAAAATGACCAGTTGGTAGCCCAGCCTTGGGATGTGCCGCTCCACGCGATAATAACGGAACAAGGATGGCAGACGATAACGCCCAGGGGCTAAAACCAAGCTGGCGCAAGCCAGTGGGCGTACTGGCGCTGCTAGTGCTGATTACGGCTTGGGCGGTACTCATTGCCAGCTTGTCGGGCATTGTCGGCGGCTGGCCGGCGCTTGTGCAAATAGCCTTTTATGCTGTTGCGGGCGTTGTGTGGATTGTGCCGGTAAAACCGATGCTCAGATGGATGGAAACGGGCCGTCTTCGCTAACACTGCCAAAGGCGCATGACGCCAGCCTTTGCAAAATACCAGAAAATGGCGCGAGTGACGGGGCTCGAACCCGCGACCTCCGGCGTGACAGGCCGGCGCTCTAACCAACTGAGCTACACCCGCTTGAGAAGCGTGAGGCGCGGCAACTAGTTTAGCCGCCCGGTGCTGTCAACCGCTGTTGCGCCGACAAAACAACATTGCGCATTTTACCCCCTCAATCATCGCGCGATTTTGGGTCAAGCGTGCCGTGCTCGAACAGGAAACCCGCGATATCTGGCTTGCCAGCGGCCGCCGCCACCGTTTGCGCGATAATCAGCAGCGGCACAGCCAAAAGCGCGCCTGCCGTGCCCCACACCCATGTCCAAAAGCTGATGGAGATGAGAATCATAATCGGGTTTATCGTCAGCCGGTGCCCCACGATAAACGGCGTAACAAGGTTTGATTCGATCAGATGCGTGGCCGCCATCAGCAAGGCTGGCAGCATGGCGATCCAAATGTCGTCAAACACCATCAACCCGGCAAGCGCGAGCAGTAGCGCGGCGGCAATCGGGCCGAAATAGGGCACATAATTCAACAGCGCGACAATACCGCCCCACATCAACGGATAAGGCATCCCCATCCCCCAAAGCAGCAGCGACACAAAAATGCCAAGCGACACATTGATGACCGAAATCGTACCCAGATAGGACGATGTGTCATCCACCACCGCCTGAATAACCCGCGCGGTGGCCATCGCACCGTCAAAGCTCGTGCGGCTGGTAATCGTGCGCCGCCGCAGCCGCGTCCAGCCCGACAGAAAGAAAAAAACAATGAGCGTACCAAAAAATATTTTAATAAAAACGGTGGGAGCCGAAGAGGCAATCAGCTCAACCAGCGAACTTGGTGGCGCCGCGCCGGGTTGCGCCATGGCGGCTGCGTGCCGGGCTGATCCCAGCGCCAGCTTCATCACAGTTTTATCGACATATTTTTCGACGCTTGCGTAAAATTCGAGCAATGGCGCGATATTGGCTCTAATCCGACCAATCCTGTCGGGCAGCAGCATGAAGAAGCGGCTCGCTGGCACAATAATCGCCGCCAGTGCAATATTGGCCGCAACGAGCAGCAGCAACACGCAGGTGAACGCCGCCATGGGCGCGGGCAGCCGGTGCCGCTCCAGCCACTCAAGCACGGGCACCATTGCCACTGCAATCACCAATGCCGCAGTAACCGGCAGAAAAAACTCAGCCCCCGCCTTCAGCGCGAAAGGCAACGCCAGCAACAGGCCAATGCCGGCAATAAGCGTAAACGCCGCCAGCAGCCGGTCTCTGCGCAGCGCGACACGGGCGGATTCGCGATTGCCAACCGGGGGAGCATTACCCGCAAACGGATCCGCTCCGGCAGAATCGTTTGCATGGCCCGCCTCCATGCCCGCAGCACCGGCTGCCGGCCCGCCTGCGCCCCTGCCTTTGTCGCTTACATCCACAATCATTCGTCCCCGGCTCTCGCCCCCGCACGATGACGGCTGGCACTTGTTTACCCGCATTCCCCTCGCTTGTAATCCCGGCTAGATTAGGGCGATGAGCAAGTTACTTCTTGTTATCGACGAGGGAACGACTTCCACCCGTGCCATGGTGTTTCAACCCGATGGCAAATGTCTGGGCACTGAACAGCGCGCCATTACCCAGCATTACCCAGCACCCGGCCGTGTGGAGCATGACGCGGGCGAAATATGGGCCCGAACGCTTGATGCCGCCCGCACCGTCATCGAGCATGTGGGGGGTGCAGGAAACATCGCCGCCATCGGTATTACCAATCAGCGCGAAACGGTGGTTTTTTGGGACAAGGTGAGCGCCGAGCCGCTTGCGCCCGCCATCGTCTGGCAAGACCGGCGAACGGCGGATGATTGCCGCGCGCTAAAGGACGCCGGCGCAGAAGCCGCTGTACAAGCGAAGACCGGGTTGCTGCTCGACCCTTATTTCTCCGGCTCAAAAATAAGCTGGGCGATGCGCCACTGGCCACAACTGGCACAGGCTGGGGAGCGTCTGGCTATCGGCACGATTGAAAGCTGGCTGGTGTGGAAACTCACCGCCGCCAATGGCCGCGCCGGGCGCCACATTACCGATGCGACCAATGCCAGTCGCACCGCGTTGATGGCTATCGGTGCCGGGCACTGGGACGATGGGTTGATTGACCTGTTTGGCGCGCCGCGTGCGGCACTGCCTGAAATTGTCGATTGCGCCGGGGTATTTGGCACGACAACGCAGTTTGGCGCACCCATTCCCATTTGCGGGCTGGCCGGGGACCAACAGGCCGCGAGCATTGGCCAGTCTTGCCTCAACCCCGGAGAAACCAAGGCAACCTTTGGCACGGGCGCCTTCATCCTCACTCAGGCTGGCACAACGCCACCCATTTCGCAAAACCGGCTATTGTCCACCATTGCCTGGCAGCTAAGCGGGCGGCGCGCTTATGCGCTGGAAGGGTCGGTGTTCGTCGCGGGCAGCCTGGTCAAATGGCTGCGCGATTCGATTGGGCTAATCGGGTCTGCTGCAGAAACAGACGCGCTCGCACGCAGCGTGGCCGATAATGGCGGGGTGTATCTTGTACCTGCATTGTCTGGCCTTGGGGCGCCGTGGTGGCAGCCACAGGCGCGTGGGGCACTGTCTGGCCTCAGCTTTTCGAGCACGCGTGCGCACATTGTCCGCGCTGCGCTGGAGGCAATGGCGCATCAGGCGCATGACCTGAAAACCGCCTTCGCCGCCGACGGGGTTGATTGGGCTGCGCTGCGTATCGACGGTGGCATGGTTGCCAATGACTGGATGGCGCAGGACATGGCCGACATACTCGGCATTCCCGTAGAGCGCCCGCAATTTACCGAGACAACCGCGCTGGGCGCCGCAATGCTGGCAGGCATTGGCTGTGGTATGTTTTCAGGGCTGGAGGAGGCAAGCGCAATGCGCGCAACGGTGGAGACATTTACGCCAGCAATGCCGCAAACCGCCCGCGCGGTTCGGCTGGCCGGATGGCGGCGCGCAGTGGAGAGTGTGGTGGCGCTCGCAGGCGGGTGAATTTATCGGTTCCTTGAGGTGAAAACGGGGCGGCTGTGCCTCCTACCCTCATTGACGAAACGCCCCCGCCCAGCAGCACAACGGGTGGCAGGCAATCTTATATAATTTAGCCAAACATGCCGAATTTTGGGCAAATAAACGAGCCGCTACTTTTTTGAACCTAAGCCCATAATACCGGCAGGTGCTGCGATGGCGCAGTATCTGGTCAACCCGTGTCAGCCCACCCCTTCTGCTCCATGCTCAAACAACGCCTTCAAGTCTCTTTTCAAAATCTTGCCATTGGCGTTTCGTGGTAATGTGTCTGGCACAAACCTGATGGCAACGGGCACTTTGAAAGCGGCGATATGCTGCCTCACCCAAGCCTGTAGCTCAGCCTCGGTTGCGCTGGTGCCAGGCGCAAGATGTACTATTGCCGCCGGTTCTTCGCCCAGCGTACGGTGCGCAATGCCGATGAGCGCACAATCGGTGACGGCGGGGTGCGCGTACAAAATGTTTTCCACCTCGCTCGAATAAATATTTTCGCCGCCACGGATGATCATGTCCTTGGCCCTGTCGACGATGTAGAGAAACCCCTCTTCATCCAGCCGTGCAAGGTCGCCCGTGCGCACCCAACCGTCGATGAAGGTTGCAGCCGTTGCCTCAGGCTTGTTCCAATAGCCCTTCACAATCATTGGCCCGCGCGCCCACAACTCCCCCACAGCGCCAATAGGCAGTTCGTGCTCGCCTGCCTCATCCATGATTTTGAGGTCTGCCGTCGCAACTGGCGGCCCGGCGCTTGTCGGTCGGTTGAGATAATCTTCTGCCGAATGGCCTGTCACCGTTGCCATTGTCTCGGTCATGCCCCAGCCATTACCGGGGAGTGCGCCAAATTCAGAATATATCCGCTTCACAAGCTCAGGCGCAGAAGGCGCGCCGCCATAAGCAATCGCCTCCAGCGAAGAGAGGTCAAAATGGGCGCGCTCCGGGTGTTCCAGCAACTGCCAGGCGATGGTCGGCACACCGCCCGTAACATGAACCTTTTCGCGCTCGATAATTTCCATTGCGCGCACCACGTCCCATTTACGCATGAAGATGAGCGTGCTGCCTGAGGCGATTGCCCCCATCATCCCCGCGCTGCACGCAGTGACATGAAACAGCGGAATACAGGTGAGCATCGTCTTCGGTGCTGGTTGCGGCACAACATTTTCGCGGCGAAGCGCTGTGCGCGCGGCAGAATAGCCGCTGGAGAAAATATTGGTAATGAGGTTGCGATGCGTGCCAAGCGCACCCTTGGGCGCGCCGGTGGTGCCGCTGGTATAAAAAATCGTCGCGTCGTCATCGGGAGAGATGTCGGTGGGGGGCAACGGCAAATCGGGCAGAGACGCATAGTCGCCAGGCGCGCCAATAAAATGTTCCAGCGGCATGGCCCGCCCACCAAGCGGCCCCCTGGCGCGTGTGACCAGCACATGCTCCACCCCGCCAAGCGCATCTGGCTGCTCCAGCAACCGCAGATACCGCTCGCCATCGACAATCAGCATCCGCGCGCCGCAATCGCGAATGCCATAATCCAGCTCGCTCGCGGTCCACCAGGCATTGAGCGGCACCATGATTGCCCCGATGACCGCGCCAGCAAAAAACACCACCGGCCATTCCGGCAGGTTGCGCATCGCAAAAGCCACCCGGTCGCCCTTGGCAATGCCCATGGCGCGCAGCCTGGCTGCAAGCACTGCCACCGCGCGGTGATGCGCCTCATAGGTAACCCGCTCATCTTCGTGAATGGTGAACTCACGCGCACCGTGCCCGCGCGCAAGCTGAGCCAACACCGCAAGATTGGGCGGTGCATTTTTCCATGTCCGCGTCGGCACCCCGCCGATATCCACCATTTCCATTTCAAAACGCGCGCCAGGCGCTGTCAGCATCGCCTGCACCTCGGCATTGCTGCGCTTTGGCCATGCCGGGTCGAGGGCGAACAACGGCGCTTGCTGGGCGGGGCTGGACACTGGGCACTCTCCATTATTGATTGAGCCGCTATAGATTGAACATAGCGGGCTGACGCTAGGGCCGTTGCCGAATTTTTCGCCATAATAGAAGTTCGGGTTTGGCTGCGTTGCCCACTTTACAAAGGTTAGTGTTGATTCATCCGGCGACGAAGGCAATAGGGTAAGTGATGTTTCGAACCAAAGGTACGGTAATTAGGGCATGACAATAACAAACCCTGAGTCGCTCGGCTTCGATAGCGCGGCGCTGGCGCGGGTCGACCGGATGCTGGAGGATCGCTATATCGCGTCGGGCAAGCTGCCCCATGCTCAATTGCTCGTCGCACGCGACGGGCAAATTGCTCATTTCTCGCACTTTGGCCGTGCGCGTGCCGATGGTGACCGGGCGGTTGACGAAACCTCGCTTTTTCGCATCGCAAGCATGACCAAGCCGATCACCTCTATCGCCTTTATGATGCTGGTGGAGGAAGGCAAGGTGGCGCTTGACACGCCTGTCCACCATGTTTTGCCTGAATTTAAGGGCCTTGCTGTTTACAATGGCGGCGGCGCCGGCACGCCCTTTCTAACCCGCCCCGCCGACCAACCCATGCGCATGGTCGACCTGCTGCGCCACACATCTGGCTTGACCTACAGCTTCCAGAACCGGTCGAACATCGACGCAGCTTACCGCGAGCAGCGGCTGGAAAACTGGCATGGCAATCTCGACCTTGACGAACTTGTCGCAGCACTTGGCGCGCTGCCGCTGGAGTTTTCGCCCGGCTCTGCGTGGAATTATTCTGTCTCCACCGATGTTTTGGGCGCTGTGGTGCAGCGGCTGTCGGGCACGACGCTCGACGTGTTTTTTGCCGAACGCATTTTTGGCCCGCTCGGCATGGAAGACAGCTTTTTCCAGGTGCCTTACAACAAGGTCCACCGGTTGACCGATTGCTACGATTTCACCCCCGGCAGCAGGCCCGTGCTGTTCGACAAGGGCGAGGACAGCGCCTGGAGCCGCAAACCCCGGCAGCTTTCGGGCGGTGGCGGGCTAGTGTCGAGCGCGCTGGACTATCACCGTTTTTGCTCGATGTGCCTGCATGGCGGCACGCTGGACGGCACGCGGATAATCGGCCGCAAGACGCTTGATCTGATGACGCTCAACCATTTGCCGGGCGGGGCAGATCTTGCCGCTATGTCAAGATCGCTGTTCAGCGAGGCAACAAATGCCGGCACCGGCTTTGGGCTTGGTTTTGCTGTCAACATCGGCGTAGCCCGCTCGATGATTCCCGGCTCGGTGGGTGAATATTACTGGGGCGGCATGTTTTCTACCGCTTTTTTCATCGATCCTGTCGAGCGCCTTTCAATGGTGTTTATGACCCAGCTTCGCCCATCAAGCGTATATCCCATTCGCCGTGAACTAAAGACGTTGATCTATTCAGCGCTTAAATGAATTTCTGACTTGCAGGAGAACCGATATGACTTCCCCCATCACTACCGAACAGCATGGCGACGTGCTTGTTATTATTTCCAACAACCCGCCCGTCAACGCGCTTGGCGCGGCTGTGCGCCAGGGGCTGGAAGCAGGCGTAAAGCTGGGGCTTGCCGATGACGGCGTAAAGGCCTTGATCATCCGCTGCGATGGCCGCACCTTTTTTGCAGGCGCCGATATCACCGAGTTTGGCAAAGCCATGCAGGAGCCGGCGCTGCCGACGCTGCTCGACATGATCGAGGCAGCCGACAAGCCCATCGTCGCTGCTATCCATGGCACAGCACTTGGCGGCGGGTGCGAGGTGACGCTTGCCTGCCACTACCGCATTGCCGTGCCTTCGGCCAAAATCGGCACGCCGGAGGTGAAACTTGGCCTGTTGCCCGGCGCTGGTGGCACACAGCGCATTCCGCGTGTTGCTGGCGTAAAGCTCGCGCTGGAAATGACGGCAAAGGGTGATCCGATTTCGGCCAGGCAAGCGCTTGATGCTGGGTTGATCGACCGGCTGGCGGGAGAAGATACGCTGGTGGCAGACGCCATTGCCTTTGCGCACGAGATTGCCAGCGCCCGTCCCTTACCCCGCGCGAGCGAAAAAACCGCAACCGCCGAGCCAGAGACAGTGGCTGCATTCAAAAAGGAAAACGCCCGGCGCTTTCGCGGTTTCGAAGCGCCCGCCGCCAACATTGCCTGTGTGGAAAAGGCGACCGACGGATCGAGCTTTGCCGAAGGCATTGCCTTTGAACGCACTGAATTTATGAAACTGATGATGGGTGTACAATCCGCCGCGCAGCGCCACATCTTCTTCGCCGAGCGCAAGGCCACCAAGATCGACGGCATCGCCGAAAACATTGCGCTGCGCACCATCAACAAGGTCGGCGTCATCGGCGCGGGCACCATGGGCGGCGGCATTTCGATGAACTTTCTGTCGGCGGGCATCCCCGTTACCATTGTCGAGATGCAGCAAGAAGCGCTTGACCGGGGCACCGGCGTCATCCGCAAAAATTATGAAGCGTCGGCCGCCAAGGGCCGGTTTAAACCCGAACAGGTAGAGGCAGCGATGGCCGCGCTCACCCCCACACTTAGCCTTGATGATCTGGCCGATTGCGACCTCATCATCGAGGCGGTTTATGAGAATATGGACGTAAAAAAGGAGCTGTTCGGCAAGCTCGACAAAATCGCCAAACCCGGCGCAATTTTGGCGTCTAACACCTCCTATCTCAATGTGGATGAAATCGCCGCCTCAACCAGCCGCCCGCAAGATGTGCTGGGCATGCACTTTTTTTCACCCGCCAATGTGATGAAATTGCTGGAAATTGTGCGGGGCGCCAAAAGCGCGGACGACGTGCTGGCAACCGCAATGGCGCTGAGCAAAAAGATCAAAAAGGTAGCGGTGGTCGCAGGCGTGTGCCACGGCTTTATCGGCAACCGCATGTTGATGCCGCGTCAGGTAGAGGCCAACAAACTGCTGATGGAAGGCGCCACGCCTGAGCAGATTGACCGGGTTCATGTCGAATTTGGCATGCCCATGGGCCCGTTCCAGATGGCAGATCTGGCCGGTGTCGACATTGGCTGGCACCGCGACCCGACCCGCATCGAAAACATCCGCGACGCGCTTGCCGCCGAGGGGCGCTGGGGCCAGAAAACAGGCAAGGGCTTTTACGATTATGACGAAAAGCGCAACCCAAGCCCCTCGCCGCGTGTGGCCGAAATTATCGAGGATTTCCGTTCGCGCTCCAACATGGCCAAGCGCGAAATCAGCGATGAAGAAATCATCGAACGCACACTCTACACCATGGTGAACGAAGGCGCGCTCATTCTTGAAGAAAAGATGGCGCAGCGCGCCTCCGACATCGATGTGGTGTGGATCTATGGCTATGGCTGGCCGGTCTATCGCGGTGGGCCGATGTTCTGGGCCGATACCGAAGGTTTGGGCAAAATCGCCTCCGGGCTTGAAAAGCACGGCTTCAAGGTTGCAGCACTGTTGAAGGACAAGGCGCAAACAGGCGGGCGGTTCAACTGATGGGCACCGCCCGCCGGCCAAAATCTGTGTAAACGGAGCTACAAGCTATGACCGATCTCGACAGTTTTCGCGCACAAGCCCGCGCCTGGCTGGAAGCCAATTGCCCGCCCGAAATGCGCCAGCCAATGCGCTCTGAAAAAGACGCGTGCTGGGGCGGGCGCAACCCGGATTTTCAGCCCGGCCAAAAAGAGTGGATGGACGCGATGGCCGCACGCGGATGGACCGTGCCTGACTGGCCTGTCGCCTATGGCGGCGGCGGGCTTTCGCCTGCTCAGGCCAAGGCACTGCGCGAGGAAATGGCGGCGCTCAAATGTCGCAACCCGCTCAACTCCTTTGGCATTTCCATGCTTGGTCCGGCTCTGCTGAAATATGGCACCGAAGCGCAAAAACTGGAGCATTTGCCCAAAATTGCGCGCGGAGAAATCCGCTGGTGTCAGGGTTATTCTGAACCCAATGCCGGGTCAGACCTTGCAAGCCTGGCCACCTCGGCCGAGGACAAGGGCGACCATTTCCTCATCAACGGGCAAAAAGTGTGGACTTCCTATGCCGACAAGGCTGACTGGATTTTTTGCCTGGTGCGCACCAACAAGACCGACAAGCATAACGGCATTTCGTTTGTGCTGTTCGACATGGCGACGCCGGGCGTCTCCACCAAGCCGATTTTGCTGATTTCGGGCTATTCGCCCTTTTGCGAGACATTTTTCGACAATGTAAAAGTGCCCAGGGAAAATCTTGTCGGCGAATTGAACCGCGGCTGGGATGTTGCCAAATATCTGCTGGGGCATGAGCGCGAGATGATTTCAGGCATGGGCCTTGGCGCGGTGAGCGGCAACCCGCTGGTTGAAGGCGCCATTGCCACCATTGGCCTTGACGATGAAGGCCGCCTTGCCGACCCGCTCCTGCGCGCCAGCATCGCGCAGTTTGAGGTGCGTGCCAGGGCATTTGGCATGATGTCGGAGCGTTTTCTTGATGAGCTGAAGGCCGGGCGCGCGCACCCGGCACAGCCCAGCATGATGAAATATTACGGGACCGAGCTGAACAAATTCCGCCACGAACTGATGATGGCCGCAGCCGGGAGCAACGCGCTGGAATGGGAGAGCGAGCGTTCAAATGGCGGCGCGGCACCACGCGCATGGCTGCGCACCAAAGCCAATTCGATTGAGGGCGGCACGAGCGAGGTGCAGCTCAACATCATCGCCAAGCGGATATTGGCGCTGCCCGGCGCCTGACCGGCCCTGCGCGCCTTTTCCACACCACAAAATATTGAGGAACGACCATGCCGCTCTATCTCAACGAAGACCAGACGATGCTGCGCGATGCAGCACAAGGCTTCATTGCCGAACATGCGCCGGTTAGCCACATGCGCGCGCTGCGCGACAGCGGCAGCGCGGATGGCTTTAGCCGCGATTTGTGGCGGCAGTTTGCGGAGATGGGCTTTACTGGTGTTTTAATGGATGAAAACGATGGCGGACTTGGCCTTGGCCATGTCGAGGCGGGCGTGGTGCTGGAGGAAATTGGCCGCAACCTTGCCCCCTCCCCGTTTTTGACAACTGCGGTTGCAGCGGTTGAAGCGCTCAAGGGCACCCCCCATGCGGCCCGCTGGTTCCCCGGCATATTGGCAGGCGAAACAGTTGCCGCGCTCGCGGTTGACGATAGCGCCAAGCACCGCGCCAGTGTCTCGCTAAAGGCCGAGCGCGCCGGCAACGGCTTTCGCCTCAGCGGCGCCAAGCAATTCGTAACGCACGGCCATGTTGCCGACATGCTCATTGTTGCCGCCCGCACCAGCGGCAGCGCGGGCGATGCCAAGGGCATTACGCTGTTTGCGGTCGAGCGCGGTGCAGCCGGGCTCTCCGCCACGCCAGAGCGGCTTGCCGATGCCAGCATTGCTGCACGGCTGGCATTCAACGCAGTCGAGGTGGATGCCGATGCGGTGATTGGCGAGGTCGACAACGGTCAGTCTCCTCTTGGTCGCCTGCTTCGCGCAGGGCGCGTGGGCGCGGCGGCAGAACTGCTCGGCGTTGGCGCCGGTGCGATGGATATGACAGTGAATTATCTCAAGGAGCGCAAGCAGTTTGGCGTTCCCATCGGCAGCTTTCAGGCACTGCAGCACCGCGCAGCGCACCTTTATGCGGAGATGGAGGTGGCGCGGGCCGCCGTGCTCAAAGCGCAGCAATTGCTCGACACCGGCGATGCAGGCGCAAACGAGGCTGTTTCGGTTGCCAAGGCGATGACGGCGATGGCCACCACGCTTGCGGTGCAAGAAGGCGTGCAGATGCACGGCGGCATTGGCATGACCGATGAATATAACATTGGCTTTTACATGAAGCGCGGCCGTGTGCTTGCCGAGGTGTTTGGCGATGCCAATTTCCATGCAGACCAACTTGCGCGCACGACGGGCTATTGATGGCACAGGACAAAGCCTCGCTGCCGCCAGGCCCGGCGCAGCTTGCGCAAGGGCTGGTTGATCTGCTGACCATCGAGCAGCTCGATACCGATCTTTATCGCGGGGGGTGTGGAAAAGATGGTTTTGGCCGGGTGTTTGGCGGGCAAGTGATTGCGCAGGCCCTGCAAGCCGCCCAGCTATCGACCGATGCGCCCAAAGCCGCCCATTCGCTCCACGCCTACTTCATGCGGCCCGGCGCCGAAGGATCTCCCATCATATACCGTGTGGTGCGCGATTTTGAGGGACGCAGCTTTGCCACAAGGCGCGTGGTCGCCGTGCAGAAGGGCCAGCCTATTCTCAACATGGCCTGCTCGCTGCAATTGCCCGAAGAAGGGCTGAACCATCAAGACACAATGCCAGATGTACCCCCGCCAGAGGCGCTCAAGTCAGATCTTGAGTTGCGGCTGGCAAGCGCAGATCAAATGCCCGAAAAATTTCGCGCGCACTTTACCCGCCCCCGCGCGATTGAAAGCCGCCCGGTGTCTCAGCGCAACTGGTGGCAGCCCGAAAAACAACCGCCCCACCAGCACATATGGTTTCGCATCTGCGCGCCCATCGGTGATGACAAGGCCATGCACCGCGCCATATTGGCCTATGCATCCGACATGTCGCTGCTGGGCACGGCAACGCTGCCCCACGGCGTGAACTGGATGACGCACAAGCTGCAAACCGCAAGTCTTGACCATGCCATCTGGCTGCATGAAGATTTTCGCGCCGATGAGTGGCTGCTCTATGCCTGTGACAGCCCCTGGGCCGGCCATGCCCGCGGCTTCAACCGCGGGCGCATCTTCTCGCGCGATGGTCGGCTGGTGGCAAGCTGCGCGCAGGAAGGGTTGATCCGCCTGCGCGAATGAGCACGCAGCCTCACACCGCCGTGCGGCCATATTCCTGCTTGGTAACCGGGTGGCTGGACGACAAGCCGCCATCCACAGCAATCGCCTGCCCGTTGACATAGCTTGCATCGCCCGAGGCGAGAAAAGCAGCAACCTTGGCCAGCTCTTCGGGCTGCGCGCCACGGCGCAGCGGGTTCAGCCGCCCCACCCGGTCCATTTTGCCGGCATCGCGCGCATAATCAAATGTCGGCTTGGTCATACCTGTTTCGGTCAGGCCGGGGCAAATGGCGTTGACCCGCACATTAGAGCCTGAAAGCTGCTGCGCTGCCACCTGCGCCAGATTGATTACTCCCGCCTTTGAGGCGGAATAAGCCGGGCTGCCCGCTCCTGAGCGAATACCAGCAACGCTTGCGGTAAGCACAATCGCGCCGCCGCCACGTTCAGCAATTTTGGGTGCGGCATGTTTAATCGCGAGATAGGGGCCAATCAGGTTAACCCGCAGCACCTCGGTAATGAGCGCCACATCGGTATCGAAAATATTGGCCATACCGCCGGAAATGCCCGCATTGGCAAACATCACATCGAGCCCGCCAAAGCTGTCGACGGCAAGCGCAACCATGCGCACCACATCGTCTTCCACCCCGGCATCCATCTGCATTGCAAGCGCGGTGCCGCCCGCGCTGGATATTATGCGCGCCGTTTCGTCGGCACCACCGGTTTTGTCGGCGCAAACAACGCGCGCGCCTTCTTGCGCAAACAGCCGCGCCGCCGCCCGGCCAATGCCGGAGCCTGCCCCCGTTACGATGATCGATTTATCGGTAAAACGCGCCATCTTCTTCGCCCTTTGTCAAATCGTTACGCCGCCATCGATGACGATGGTCTGCCCGGTCATAAAGCTGCCCGCCCGGCCGGCGAGAAACACCACCCCGCCCGCAATCTCTTGTGGCTCGCCAATGCGGCGCAGCGGCACCTGCTCGTTAGCAGCCTTGATCCGCTCCGGGTCTTCCCACAGTGCGCGGGCAAAATCGGTCTTTATCAGGCCCGGCGCAATGCAGTTTACGCGCACATTATCCGGCCCATATTCCACCGCCAGGTTACGCGCGAGCTGCATGTCCGCCGCCTTGGAAATACAATAGGCGCCGATGATTGGCGAGCCACGCAGCCCGCCGATTGACGAGATGATGATGATCGAGCCATCCCGCCGCGCCTGCATGGCGGGCGCCACCATCGCTATCAGCCAATGGTTGGAGACAATGTTGTTATCAAGAATTTTGCGGAACTGCTCGTCCGCTATTCCCGCTTGCGGGCCATAATAGGGGTTGGATGCGGCGTTGCAGACAAGGATGTCGATCTGCCCAAAGGCGCGCTGCGCCTCGTCCACCAAATGTTGAAGCGCCGCCTTGTCTGATATGTTGGCCGCCACCGCAATTGCCGTGCCTGCGCCGAATTTGGCGTTCAGTTCTGCCGCCACGGCATCGCATGCATCCTGCTTGCGGCTTGAAATGACAAGCCTTGCCCCGTGCTCCGCCAACGCCCAGGCGCTTGCAAGGCCAATGCCGCGCGAAGAGCCGGTAACAATGGCCACCCGGCCCGACAAATCAAACAGGTTCATATCACCGCTCCCAAACCGTCAGGCGCCAGCGCGCTTGGCAAAGCTCCACGCCGCGGCCGCCAGACCATGCACCCGCTCGGCTGTTTTTTGCGCCTGCGCGCTCGATGCGGTGCCATCGACAATGCGCTTCTTGATGCCTTGAACAATGCCGGTGAGGCGGAACAGATTATAGGCAAAATACCAGTCAAGCTGCGGCACACCGCTGCGCCCGGTTGCGGCGCAATAGCGATCGACCATTGCCTCCATCGTCGGGATGCCCGTCTGCGCCCCGGCAAGACCCATGACGCCAGATCGCCCTTCAGGTTGGGTCACCCAGTTCATCAAAAAATAGCTGAAATCGGCAAGCGGATCTCCCAGGGTCGACAGCTCCCAGTCGAGCACGGCAATGACGCGCGGCTCGCCTGCGGCAAAAATCATGTTGTCGATGCGAAAATCGCCATGAACGACCGACGTACGCGTCTGCTCTGGCAAGGTGGCGGGCAGCCACTCGATCAGCGCCTCGACATCGGCCATATGCTCGGTTTCGGATGCGCGATATTGCTTTGTCCAGCGGGCCACCTGCCGCTCGAAATAGTTGCCGGGCTTGCCATAATCGCCAAGCCCTGCGGCTGCATAATCGGTGTTGTGGAGCGCCGCGAGCGTATCGAGCATTGCCTCATAGGTCGCACGGCGCTGCGCTGTTGCCATGCCCGGCAGCGCGCCGTCCCACAGGCTGCGCCCCTCCACCATTTCCATCATATAAAACATCGAGCCGATAACGCCCCGGTCCTCGCACAACCCATAGGGCGCAGGTACGGGAAAACCCGTTGGATGCAGCCCGGCGATCAGGCGATATTCCCGGTCAACCGCATGGGCAGAAGGAAGCAACTTGCCAAAGGGCTGGCGCCGCAACACATAGGTTTTCGTTGCTGTATCAACGCGGTAAGTTGGGTTAGATTGGCCGCCTTTAAACTTGGCGAGCCGCACCGGCCCGTGCGTTCCGGGCACATGCACGGCCATCCACGCCGCAACCGCTGCTGGATCGATTATGTCATCAGCAGGCACAGCAATGGTGCCCACCATGGTGACATCGGCGGTTTCTCCTTGTGGCGCGCTCACTGCGCAAACTCGATGACCGAACGCACCGTGTCGCCGGTGCGCAATTTGGCCAGCGCCTCATTCACCTGAGGCAGCGTAATGCGTTCAGCCACCATAGTATCGAGGTCGAGCTTACCATCGAGATAAAGCTTCACCAGCCGCGGCATATCGATGGGAAAGCGGGTGGAGCCAAGCAGCGAGCCTTGCAGTTTTTTACCCGTCAAAAAGCTTGGCCCCGGCAGGCTGATCATGTTGCCCGGTGCGATCATCCCCAATATAGTCGCGGTGCCGCCGCGCTTGAGAATAGCCCAGGCCAGCTCAGCAGTGCTGGGCCGGCCAACCGCCTCAATCGCATAATCAACCCCGCCGCCGGTCATATCGGCAATCTTGCGGGCAAGGTCGGGGTCATTTGCATCAAGCGTGTCGGTTGCGCCCAGCCGCGTTGCCAGCGCGCGCTTGTCCGCCACGGGATCAATCGCGATGATAGAGCCAGCGCCCGCAATTTTTGCCGCGTTCACCGCAGCAAGGCCAATGCCGCCACAACCGATTACCGCCACACTCTCACCACTGCGCAACCGGCTGTCGTTGAAGATCGCGCCTGCCCCGGTGATCACCGCGCAGCCGAGCAGCGCTGCCCGGTCGAGCGGCATGTCCCGATCAATCGCGACACAGGCGTTTTCGTGCACCAGCATCATTTCCGCATAGGCCGACAGGTTGAGGAATGGCGCAAGCGCGCGGCCATCACCAAGGCTGAGCCGGGGTTCTGCCCCCTTTGGCCTGCGGGTCGATGGATCAATGCACAAAGACGGGCGCCCGGTGACGCACATCTCGCAACTGCCACAAAACACGGTAAAAAAAGTGATAACATGATCTCCCGGCCGCAGCCGCGCCACATCGCTGCCCACCGCCTCAACAATGCCTGCCGCCTCATGCCCCGGCACCGTAGGCACAGGGTGGGGAAAGGCGCCATCGACAAAGTGCAGATCAGACCGGCAAACCCCGCACGCCACTGTGCGGATCAACACCTCACGAGGGCCCGGCTTCGAGACGCGCACATCTTCAATTTGCAGATCTGTTTTGGCTTCAAATAGGACAGCGGCTTTCACGGGCGCCAAACTCCATTATTTACGGTGATCAACTACGCCGGTGCGGCACGGGCAAAGCGAGTGCGCTCATCGGCGCACAGCCTCCTTTGCGGCCACAGCCGCTGGCAAGTCGGCATATTTGCCAAATTCGTTGCGCGCGATAGCGCGGTTGTGCACCTCGTCCGGCCCATCTGCAAAGCGCAGCGTGCGCATCGCAGCCCAAGCGTGCGCCAGCGGAAAATCATCCGAAACGCCCCCGCCGCCATGCGCCTGAATGGCATCGTCAAGAATTTGGAGCGCCATGGTTGGCGCTGCCACCTTGATCATCGCTATTTCGAGCTGCGCGCTCTTGTTACCGGCCTTGTCCATCATGTCTGCCGCCTTCAGGCACAGCAGACGCGTCATCTCAATATCGATGCGCGCCTTGGCGATCCGCTGTTCCCAGATGGAATGATCGGCAATCCGCTTGCCAAAAGCCACGCGGGTCAGCAGCCGCTTGGCCATCGCCTCGATCGCGGTTTCAGCCACGCCAATGGTGCGCATGCAGTGGTGGATGCGGCCCGGCCCAAGCCTGCCTTGCGCAATTTCAAACCCGCGCCCTTCCCCCAACAACAGATTTTCCACCGGCACGCGGACATTTTCCATCACCACCTCGCCGTGACCATGGGGCGCGTGGTCATAGCCATAGACAGTGAGCATCCGCTTGATGGTGACACCTGGCGTGTCGAGCGGCACGAGAATCTGGCTTTGCTGGCTGTGACGTGCGCCTTGCGGGTTGGTCTTGCCCATGACGATGGCAATCTTGCAGCGCGGATCCCCTGTGCCGCTTGACCACCATTTGGTGCCGTTGATCACATAATGATCGCCGTCGCGCACCATCGATGTTTCGATATTTGTCGCGTCTGACGAAGCAACGGCCGGCTCCGTCATCAAAAAGGCGGAGCGCATCTCGCCGTTCATCAGCGGGCGCAGCCATGCCTCTTTCTGCTCGCGGGTGCCATAGCGGTGGAGCACCTCCATATTGCCCGTATCAGGGGCAGAACAATTGAAGCACTCCGACGCCCAGCCGATTTTGCCCATTTCCTCGGCGCACAGCGCATATTCCAGATTGGTAAGCTGTGTGCCTTCAAACTCAAAACTGTCGTCCACATGCGCCTGGCCCGAATGCGGCGGCATGAAGAAGTTCCATAGGCCGGCTTCTTTGGTTTTGGCCTTCATTTCCTCGATAACGGGAATAACCTTCCAGCGATCCCCCTCATGCGCTTGCTGATCGTAAATATGTTGGCGCGGACGGATGTTTTGATCGATGAAATCCTTCACACGATCCCGAAAATAGGTTTCGCGTTCGCTCAGCGTGAAGTCCATTCCAACTCTCCCAAAATGCTGTCTACCTTTCCCGCTTAAACCGTACCGCACATTCGGTAAAGCGCCTAGACCGGGGAAATTGCGCAACTGGCCGCAGCATCGGCCCGGTGTTGTTGCGCTTCATAAAAAGGACTGGCCGTTCGAAAAGATGCTGCTAGTCTTAGCGCATGAATTTATCGGCAGGCTCAAACCCATTGACGGCAAAAGCGGGCGAAGGAAGCACGCAGCGCTTCCGCGCGAAACGGGAAGCCATTCTCGCCGCCGCCGCTCAAGCTATTAACGAGCAAAGCGCCAAGGGCATGACCTTTGCCGATGTGGCGCGCCGCGTAGGGCTGAACACGACCAGCGTTACCTATTATTTCAAGCGCAAGGAAGACCTGGCGGCTGCGTGCTTTGAATATACGCTGGATGCGCTACAGCAAATGCTCGACACCGCGCTGCAAGAAGCAACACCCCAGGCGCGCGTTGCCCGCTATCTGGCGCTTACGATGGACCGGCTGGCCCGCATTCACCGCGGAGAGGCCACCTCCTTTGCCGTCCTTTCCGACTTACGCGCAATGGAAGACCCGGTTCGCAGCCGATTGATGGCCGGCTGGCGCGAGGTGTTTCGCAAGACGCGCAGCCTTTGGGGTGTGGGCGAAAGCCGTGCCCATACCGATCTTTATGGCGCGCGCGCCCATGTATTGCTGGAAAACACCTTTTGGCTGCCGATATGGCTGGGCCGATACGATACCGATCAGTTCGCGCGGGTCGAAGCCCGGCTGATGGCGGTGTTCGCCGGTGGCATTGCTGCGCCGGGTGCGGCCTGGGCGCCAGAGCTGCTCAACCTTGACCATGATATGGAAGAGCCAGGGCGCGAAGCCTTTTTGCTAGCGGCGACGCGGCTCATCAACGAGCTTGGCTATCGCGGCGCCTCTGTGCAGAAAATCGCCTCGGAGCTAAATGTCACCAAGGGCAGCTTCTATCATCATCTCGACGCCAAGGATGATCTAGTGATCGCCTGCTACACGCGCAGCCTCGATACGATCGTGGAGGCACAGCGCGCAGCCGATCTGGTGCGCGCAAGCGATTGGCACCGGCTGTCTAGCACGATTGCCACGCTGGTCGATTTTCAATTTTCCGAGCGCGGCCCATTGCTGCGCACAACCGCACTCAGCGGCCTGCCCCGCCAGGTCCGCAGCGCCATGGTTTCGCGCTCAAACCGTATTGCGCGACGTTATGCCGGCATGATGAACGACGGCATCGCCGAAGGCTCAATCCGCCCGATTGACCCGCTAATTGCCGCACAAACGCTTATGGCGCTACAAAACGCAGCGTTCGACATGCGCAAATGGGCCAGCACCATGCCACGCGACCGGGCGATTGCCTTTTACGCATCGACACTGTTGTTCGGCCTGTTCGACGACCGCGTTCTTGCGCTTTAACTTTTTTCGCTCGCGCAATCATCTGGCGCATATGGCAAGCGCAAAGCAAAAACCGCCGCCCGACACATAGCCGAGCAGCGGTTTTCTTATTCAGCAAACAGATTAAAACTTCTGCGTAATGCCAAACTTTGCGTTGAACCCAAGTGGCGATGCCGTGAACGGATCATAGTTAAAGTCAAGCCGGGCAAAGGGTGGCTGCTTGTCGAGAATGTTATTGGCAGACAAGGCCACCGTGGTTCCCGTTCTCAGCTTAACCCGGTAGGTGAAATCAAGCGTATCAAACGCGCCAATCTGCTGCCCTGTCGTAACTGCCGCCCCTGCAAGCGCGCCGGTGTTGGGCGCAAACAAAGCGGTTCGCTGGTCACGATAGCCGTCGATATAATTATACTGCAGGCGGATGTTGTGAATGCCCCTGTCGGCTTGCAGATACACATTCCCCTTAAGCGCCGGCAGCGGATAGGCGCTTGTCTGGAAATTGAGCAAGCCAACTCCGTTAAACGCGGGTTGGACCAGCACGCCTTCTACCGAAAGATCAGCAACGCGATAGTCGATGACATAGGTGCCAGCCACGCCCAAAACCGCGCGAACCTCCCCAAATTCCTTTGTCACCTGCGCCTGAAAGTCGATGCCGGAGGTTTGCACATTGGCGCTGTTGACGATGTTGGTGGTCAGCCGCTGCACATTGCCAATGCCGCATCCCGCGCCGGTGAACGTGAAGCGGGCCTGCAGCGCGGCAAAAGCCGGGTTGTTGCAATTAGCCACCCCGCTTGTGCCAAACAGCGCGTTCACAATGCCCGCAACCGGTTCAGACTCCAGCGGGCCTTTCAGGTCATAACGCCAATAGTCGACACTAGCGGTGAGAGGGCCTGCATTGATGATGATCCCGCCGCTATAGGTTGTGGCGCTTTCCGGGTTCAAATCGGCGCTACCCACAATGTCGATCGCGCGAAAGGCTGTGCCGATGACCTGAAGCGAGGTTGTGCGACCGCCCAGATTTTCTGCCGGTGGCCCGCGAAAGGTCGTGCCTGCCCCGCCGCGCAGTGCCAGCCAGGGCGTTGCCTGCCACCGCACCCGCCCTTGCGGGTTGAAGGTAGAGCCGGTGCGGCCGCCATAATCTTCAAATCGCGCCGAAAATTGTACATTCAGTGTATCGGTTACTGGCGCTTGAAGCTCACCAAAAAACGCATAAATGCTGCTATCGGCCGAACGATCAAGGTTGGTGCCCAAAAAGCCAAGCGCGCCGGTTTGCGTAGTACAGGTCGCCGCCGGGTTAAGCGGGGTGCCAGGGCATGGGTTAATCGCCAGGTTTGAATCTGCATTATAGGTCACCGCATAATTATTGCGGCGGAACTGCCCACCCACAGCAAAAGACAAGTCGCCGCCCGGCAGCCGCAAGCCAGTGCGCCCGCTCAGCACCAAGTCGCCCACCAGCAACTGTGTTCTCGTGTCGTTGCGCGTGGTGCGGAAGAAATTATCGATTGTCGCCAGGTCGTTCACAAGGCCCGCGCCTGGCGTAAGGTCAAAACCGGCCGGGTTGCGTGTCCCTGCATAATTGGGGTTAACCTGGCCCGTTACCGGGTTAACCGCAGTCGCGGTTGAGAAGGGGTTGAAAAAGGTGCAACCATTGGTGCCAGCCAGCGCTGCCACCTGCGCAGCAGACAAGCCCGCCCGCGACGCGCTGGTAGCATAGGCGCAGTTTGGCCCACCAAAACCCGAAATGGCGTTTTGCAGCAAATCGCCAAAAGTATCTGTACCCTCAATCCCGCGCAAATATTCGGAATAAGTAAAGCCAGCCTCCAGCCGCAATGCATCATTTATCGACCAGTCAAGCCCTGCGGTAAACCGCACAGTTTCCGACTGGCGTTGGCTAAAGGCAGATCCGCGATCATTGGTGGCATTTTGAAACAGTGGATTGCCGCCCAGCAAAAAAGGGCGGAACAACACCGGAAAGGCCAGCGCAGGCGCAAGCGGCGCGCCGCCAGATGTCAAACACCCAGACGACGCTCCATAAAGCGCGCAATAATCCCTAAGCGCCGGCGAGTTTGTCGGAATGACGAAAAGACCGGCACCGCCATTTACCGAATTTGCCGATGGCGGCAGCGTTGGCAAATAGCTTGGCGACGTAGTGATCCGCGTGCTCGACGAACCATAAAGCGCGCTTGCCGAAAATTGCAGCTTTTCGGTCAGATCAATCTTGGTTTCCAAATAAGCCTGATACCGGTCTTCCGGCTCCACCAGATTGTCGAACTGACCAAAGTTGACAAAGCAACGATCCGTTGTCGAGCCGGGCAGGCTGCGAAAACCACCAAGCGCGGTGCAGCCCTGGTCCGCTGCGAAGGCAACGCCGCCAACAGGGCCGTTGAAATCAAAATTTCCTGGGTTGCCGCCACCTGTATACCCGCCTTGCGGGTTGTTCTGATATGGTTGGACGGTAAACGCCCGGTCAGTCGTGCGCAGCTCAGAGCGATGCTGATAGCCAAAAGACCCAAATACTAAAAATCCATCCTTATGATGGCCAAAGCTAATTGAGCCGGTATAATCTCCCGTTGATCCTCTGATATAGCGATAATCGCCCGATGCCTGAAACCCTTGCTGCTCAGACCGGGTGATAAAGTTTACCACCCCGGCGACCGCGTCCGACCCATAGGTGGCAGCAGCCCCATCCTTCAACACTTCCACCCGGCCAATCGAGCCTTGCGGAATAAGATTGATATCCACCACCGGCACTGCGGTTCCGGCGCTGACAAGGCGCTTTCCGTTGAGCAGCACCAGCGTGCGCTGCGGGCCAAGCCCGCGCAAATTGACGCTGGCTACGCCTTCTGAACCCTGAGCGCGAGAATCGAACTGGTTCGCATCCCCAATCACGCCGTTGGACGTCGGCAGGTTTTTAAGAAGATCGAGCGCCGACGGCGAGCCTTGCCGCGAAAGCTCATCCGCCGAAATAACATCGACAGGAAGAGCGGCATCTTCGGGAGTACCGCGGATCAGCGAGCCGGTTACAACAATATCGGGCGCGGCTTGCTCATCCACATCAGCATTGGCCTGCGGCTCGGCGGCGGCCGGAGCGGTTTGCGCCAGAGCGGGTGACGCCACACCAATCGCCAGCACAGATGCGGCGCAGGCCGCCATAAGACGAGTTTTTAGCATCAATCTCTCCTACAAGGCCGGAATTATTTGTTTCCGTACCTGAAACTCGAAATGGCAGAGCAAGTGCCAATTCGTCAAGGGGGCGTGACCTCAAAGATACGGTTATCTGCGAAGTGTTACCCAAAAGTCATCATTTGACCCAAAATGGATTTGTCCAAACCATTTTTCAAAATCAGGTAATGTTGCGCGCTATTCCGGTTCAATATCCGTTCAGTCTGGCAAACCGTTCCCGGTGATAGGACACATTGCCCCACATCGCCTCCAGCACCGCGGCCCGCTTCATATAAAAGGCCGCGTCATGCTCGTCTGTCATGCCGATACCGCCATGGAGTTGGATCATTTCCCGGCTTACCAGGCGCAGCGTGTCGCCGGCCACCGCCTTGGCCAGGCTCACCGCCTGATCGATGTCGGGACGGCCTGCGTCTATCGCCTCGAACGCGCCCTCAACCGCTGAGCGCATCAGCTCAAGCTCGGTGAACATTTTTGCCATGCGGTGTTGCAGCGCCTGAAATGTCGAAAGCGGCTGGCCAAATTGCACGCGCGTTTTCAAATAATCATTGGTTGTTTCAAACGCTTGTACAGCCATGCCGAGCATTTCACCGCACGCAGCCGCCGTGGCGCGATCAACAACTGCGGCGGTAAGCGCAGCATCGCCCAGCCGCTCAGCGGGCGCACCGTCAAAGCTGATCTGTGCATGGTTGCGCGCATCTGCCATTTTCCGTGTCGAACGCGACACGCCCGGCGCGTCTGCGACTACCAGGTACAAACCATCTGCGGCAGCGACAATAAACAGCCCTGCACTGCCCCCTTCCGCCACAAATGCCTTGGCGCCGGTGAGTTTTCCATCAACGACTTGCGCTTTTATTCCCGCCGGATTGTGAATTGGCCCTTCATCTACCGCCAGCGTTGCCACCACCTTGCCACTGGCAATGCGCGGTAACCACGCCGCTTTTTGCGCATCGCTGCCGCCAAGCACAATCGCGCTGCCCGCCACCGCTGTGGCCGCAAGAGGAGAGGCAGCCAGGTTGCGCCCCAATTGTTCCAGCACCAGCCCAAGCGACAGATAGCCAAAAGCCGTGCCGCCAAATTCTTCGGGAATTACGATGCCCGCCAGCCCCATATCCGCCATCACTTGCCAGGCGGCGGGATTATATCCTTGCAAAGGAGCGGCATTGCGCATCGCACGAAAAGCTGAGACGGGCGACTCGTTGTCCGCCCATTCGCGCACCATGTCACGCAGGATAGTCTGTTCTTCGTTCAGCACGGCCATTGTCGTTTGTCCTCAATTTTCAGTGGTGCTCACGCTATTGTCGGCGGCGATTACTGGTGGTCGAGCATGCCGAGAATGCGCTTGGCGATGACATTGTTCTGAATTTCGGTAGAGCCGCCATAGATGGACACAGCCTTACCCCACAGCCAGGTGCGGGTTTGCGCCAGTTCCGCTTCGGAAAAACCCTCGCCCTCCCAGCCCAGCCCGGCCAGCCCCATAATCTCGATGGCAAGCTCTGCCCGGTCTTGCATAATGCGCGCGCCGACATTCTTCATAATCGACGTGGCGGCCGATGGCCCCTGGTTAGATTTTGCTTCAAGCGCGGCCCGGCGCAGCGTGAGCGCAAAGGCGCGGCTATCCATTTCGTGGCGGATGATCCGCATTCTCAAATCGCTGTCGGCAAGCCTGCCATCATCAGCCACACCGCGATATTCCTTCGCCAGTTGAGAAAGTGGCTTGCCCGCAAACAGCCGGCTTGCGCCGCTGCCGCCCGAAAGGCTGTTACGCTCATGCTGCAACAAGCGCGTGCCAATTTCCCAGCCCTGCCCTTCCCGGCCAACAAGATTGGCCTTGGGCACCTTCACATCGGTGAAAAATGTTTCGCAAAAAGGCGATTGACCCGAAATCATGGCAATCGGCTTCACCTCAACGCCAGGCGAGGTCATGTCCAGCAGCATAAAGCTGATGCCGCCATGTTTTTGGCTCTTGTCAGTGCGGACAAGCGCAAAGCATTTGTCGGCCCATTGGCCGCCACTTGTCCAGGTTTTTTGACCGTTGACGATGTAATGATCGCCCATATCCTGAGCAAAGGTTTGCAGCGAGGCAAGGTCAGAACCCGCGCCCGGCTCAGAATATCCCTGGCACCAGCGAACCTGCGCCTTGGCAATAGCGGGAATATGCTCCAGCTTTTGCGCTTCGCTGCCAAATTCGAGCAGCGTGGGGCCAAACATCATCACCCCCATGCCGCCAATCGGGTTCCACGCGCCGATACGGGCCATTTCGTCGCTCAGCACGCGCGCCTCGGCACGGCTCAGCCCGCCACCGCCATATGCTTTGGGCCAGGTCGGCACGCCCCAGCCCATATTCCCCATCGCCGCAGTCCATGCGCGCTCGTCGTCGCTGGGGTTTCCAGGCCCTTCAAGCGCCGAAATGCCATTGTCTGCCCCCTTCAGACTGGGTGGAAAATTTGCCGCAAGCCAAGCGCGCGCCTCGGCGCGAAAGGCGTCAAGCGCCACAGCATCGTCGTCAAGTTCAGGGGCAGTTGCCATTGGTTGCTCTCCCATCTAGCCGAATCTGAATATCGGGTATGGCGGCAATGCATGGCACAGTTCATCGCATGAGGTAAAGCCACACCATGGCATCCGCGCCGTAGCAGCGCACATCAATCTTGCGTAAAGACTATTCCAAAAGCCGCACAACCGCATTTGATGAAGCGCAATCACAACATCGACTCAATCGATGATTGTGAATGAAAAATTCGATTGACAGCGCCACAAACACAGCGCTCGCAATTTGCATTTGCAAAGAAATTTCTGATAAAAACTTAAGAAGTCTATCAAATAATCTTGCAAATTCTATGATAAATTTTGAATTTTACAAAAAATTCATATTTTATTATTCCGCACACTACGTCATTTATCACAATTAACGCGTTTTCGTTGTAGTATTTTATTATAAATAAAAACAAACATCTGCTATAATATCTATCTACAAAATATGAGAATAGACATATTTACTTTCAATTTACTCATGGCTGATAGATGGGCAAAACCATTGACAAGAGGGAAAGGCCAACACCATGAAGGCCAATATTCGTACATTGCCATTTTTTGCTGTCATATCAGTTGCATTGTTTGCAGGCGCAGCTCAGGCTGAGCCAGTTGCTATAGTTGCAGATGCCGCCACAACTGCCGATTCTGATGTTGCGCCAACACCGGAATGGGCGCCGCTCGACATCGCCAATTTTGGCGAAGAGCTTGGCGCCCGCTGGATTCCCGTGCCCAATGGTGAGAGCGGCGCACCGCGGCAAGGCTGGCTTGCAACGGCGGACGGCTTTTTCACCCGCGAGGCGCATGTCGCTTATGATTATACCGATGCACAGGGCCTGGACGCGCATAACGCGCTGGCGCGTTTCAACTACCCCTTGTCGCGCCGCTTCTGGGCTGGCGTGGAGCTTCCGTTTTATCAAAAACGCGGTACGGCAGATGGTATTGGCGATGTAACGCTTGCAACGCGGGTGATGCTGGCCGAAACCCGCAATGTTTCGATCAACGCCGGTGTTGCCTGGCGCTTGCCTACGGGGCGCACTGCGCTTGGCAACAATCAGTTCGCGGCCCAGCCGCAGGTCAACCTTTTTACCGATGTTGGCCATGGCTTTTCGCTGCGCGGCGCGGTTGGCTATGAATTTGCCGGGTCGAGCCGGGGTTCCGACGCGTTCGTACTGAACGGCGCCATCGGCCAGACGATTTCGTCTCACAGCAAGGCGCCCTTTGGCGACTTTACATGGTATGCAGCGCTAAACTGGCGCGCACCAACCAATGGCAGCGATTTTGTGAGCGTTACACCCGGCGTGCGCACGCATTTGGGCGGCAATCTGTTCCTGCTCACCGGTGTGGAACTGCCGGTCACCAACACTTCGCAGTCGTTCAAAAAACGCTTTATCGCCCAGTTTGTTCAAGGCTTTTAAGCTGCGATAGCCACCGCTATTTTTTGACGTAAAAAGGGTGCCGGGCCTTTTGCCTGGCGCCTTTTTTGCATTGTTGAGGCGTGCAAAACTCTTTGCGAGTTGGCTCGTTGCAATTGCCAGCGATTGCGCAATCTCCGACAAAATGCTGAAACGCACATCAAATGTAACGATTTTGCAAAGGCCAGTGCGTGACCCCCATCACCGAGATTATCGCCGCCGCCCGGCCTATCGACACAGGCTTTGCCGCCGACATCCCGGCCGACTGGATGCAGGGCCGCACGGCCTATGGCGGCCTGTCCTCCGCGCTGGCGTTTCATGCAGCGCAAGCCTGCGAGCCCGATTTGCCACCGCTCCGATCAGCACAAATTTCGTTCATCGGCCCCCTGGCAGGCACGGTAGAGGTGCGCACGGCAAAGCTGCGGCGCGGGCGCAACGCAGCGTTCATTCAGGCGGATGTGTTTTCACAAGCCGGGCTTGGCCTGCGGGCGACATTTGTTTTCATGGCAGACCAAACCTCTCGCGTGGATTATCAACACGCCACCTCAACCGCCCGCACACCGCCCGCACCAGACGCAAAACTTTATACCGGCCCAGACGAATTTTTTACCGGCAACTTCAATTTTGTCGATATTCGTGAAGATGGGCTGGGTGATGCAGAGCTTTTACGCTGGGCCAGGCTGCGCGCGCGCGGTGGCCTGGATGCGATGACCGAAGTGCTCGCCATGGCCGACGGGCTGCCACCGGCTGCCTTCAAGCTGTTTGGCGCAGACGCGAACGCGCCAATCAGCTCGCTCACCTGGATCATCAATCTGCTAACCCCCACTCCCGCAACCACCGAGGGCTGGTGGCTGCTGGGCGCCAAATCCGGCTATGCCCGAAACGGGTGCTCCAGCCAGTCAATGGCGATATGGAATGCCAAGGGCGATATGGTAGCGCAAGGAATGCAAAGTGTCGCCATATTCGGATAATCAGGGGCGGTGGGCACTGCTCCAGGCGATTGCGACAAACTGCGACAATTTTTGGCCCTTCAAGAGACATTCACGATACAAATGCCGCGCATAAACGGGGGACCGAGCGCACCACCGCGCGCGACGGACCAACTTTGATGAAGGATGCCCATGCTGAAACTCCTCGCCCCATTGGCATTTGCAGCGCTCGCCATGACAAATAGCCCCGCCCTTGCCCAATCCACCGACAAAGAAGGCCCGCCGCCGCCGTTTGCAGGAGAGAGCGGGCTGCGCGGCGCCCTGGCGCGAGCAGATACCGATGGCGACGGCGCCATTTCGCGCGCCGAATTTCTTGCCGATGCCGCGATGCGCTTTGATAAGATGGACATGAACCGTGACGGCAAAATCGACAAGACCGAATTACTGAACGCAGCAAGAGAAGCGCGCGGCAGGTTTGGCGGCGAACAAGATGAGCGTGGCAGATTTCGCCGGCACGGGCCACAGCCAGATGGCCCGCCACCACCGCCGCCTCCGCCCGGCGCGACAGGATCCGATGAATAACGATGCTGGCCTGCGGCGGTCGGTGTGCCTGCTAACCGCCACCGACACGCCAGTGGGGCAGCATGGCTGATCTGCCGCATCTGCTGCTGGTCGACGATGAACCGTCAATCCGCGAGCCGCTAGCGCATTACCTCACGAAACAGGGTTTTCGGGTAACGCCAGCGGCAGACGCGGCGGCGGCGCGCGCATTGCTGGCCGCCTGCGCCATCGACCTTGTCATTCTCGATATCATGATGCCGGGCGAAGATGGGCTGAGCCTGACCCGCCACATTGGTGAAACGAGCGACACGCCCGTTATTTTGCTCACCGCGCGCAGCGAAGAAACAGACCGCATCATCGGGCTGGAAATGGGCGCGGATGATTATGTCGTGAAGCCTTTTTCCCCGCGTGAGCTAGCAACCCGCGCCAGAGTGGTGCTGCGCCGGGCTGCCAATGGCGGGGCACGCCAGCACGCGCCCGATGCCGGGGCCTTTGCTTTTGCCGATTGGGTGCTAAAAACCGGCGAGCGCGCCCTGGTTGACCGTAACAGCGTGTCGGTGGCACTTTCTACCGGTGAATTTACCCTGCTGCATGCTCTGGTGCAGCGGCCGCGCCAGGTGCTGACGCGCGACCAGTTGCTCGATATAACCCATGGCCGCGAAGCTGGTCCGTTTGACCGTGCGATCGACAACCAAATAAGCCGATTGCGGCGCAAGGTTGAGGTTGATGCCAAAAACCCCGCCATCATAAAAACCGTCTGGGGCGGCGGATATATGCTGGCGTGCGAGGTGAAGCGGCTTTGATTATCGGTGCAAAATTCTGGCCTCGCCGGCTGTCCAGCCAAATGGCACTGTTGGTCGCCATTGCGCTGTTTGTCGCACAGGCCATCAACCTGTCGCTGTTGCTTGAAGGGCGGCGGCAGCTGCGCCTTCAACAATTGGTTGGCCCGGTAGTAACGCTGGTCGTCGATGCCAGCGAGCGCATTGCCAATGGCCAGTTGGAACAAGGCGATGATTTTCGCCGTGGCAGGGTGCGCCTGTTGCCGCAAAGCACGGTGAGACCAATGGCCATGCCAGCGCCAGATCTTGAAAATGCGCTGCGCCCGGCGTTTGCCGAGGCAGGCTTGCACTTTAGCCGGATTGAAACCGAAATACGCCCGGTGTCGATGCGTGATCGGCGTCTGGCGCATTTCAGCCGCCAGCGGGCCGCCCGCTATGCGCGCTTTGGCCGCGAAGTCGTCCTCGCGCTGGAACGACCCGATGGCCGCTGGCTCGTACTCGGTGCACCATGGGCCAGCAACAATAGCTGGCTGTTCTGGCAGCTACTTGGCCAGACTGTCATTCTCTACGTCATCATATTGCTGCCCATGCTGTGGGCGGTGGGCCATATTTCCCGGCCGCTGCAATCGCTGGCGGAAGCCGCGCGGCAATATCGGCCAGCCGATGATACAATGCCGCTTGCCGAGCGTGGCCCGCAAGATGTGCGCGCCGTGATTGCCGCCTTCAACGCGCTAACCCGGCGTGTCGGCGCCATGCTCAACGAAAAGGACCGGATGCTGGGCGCCATCGGCCATGATCTTCGCACGCCACTTGCCGCGCTGCGGGTGCGAGTGGAATCGGTGGACGACGACGCCAACCGGGACAAGATGGTGGAAACCATTACCGAAATGAACCGTACGCTTGACGACATATTGTCGCTTGCCCGGCTAGGGCGGCCAAGCGAACCGCTGACAACGGTTGATCTGACCGCGCTGGTTGATGCTGTGGTCGATGATTTTCGTGCCATCGGCAACCCGGTGGAGCTGGCCGAAGGCGGGCGCGTAACCACTTTACTCAGGCCATCGCTGATGCGCCGGGCGCTGCGCAATCTTATCGAGAACGCGGTAAAATATGGCGGCAGCGCGCAGGTCAGCATTGCAGAGGACGGCCGGCGTATCGCCATCGTCGTTGCCGACCGGGGGCCGGGCATACCGGCTGAAGCGCTGGAGACGGTGTTCGATCCGTTTACGCGGCTTGAACGGTCTCGCAACCGCGAGACCGGTGGCATCGGCCTTGGGCTGGCGCTTGCACGGGCCATTGCGCGCGATGCAGGCGGTGACATCACGCTCGCCAACCGGGCAGAGGGCGGCCTGCTGGCCACCATAACCCTGCCCCGCACCTGATGGTGATGGCGCTGGCACGCTTTAAAAAAGCAGCTTGCGAAAAGACAGGCGAACGGTGCGCCCCAAAGGATCGCGGAACGCCGGCTGAAAATTCACCGGCGTAGCGCCGCTGCTGTCTGTCACCTGCTGGCGTGTGTTGAACAGATTGTCGACGGCAATCAAAATCCGCACACCGCGCGCCCAGCGATGTTTTTTCACAAACTCAAGCCGCTGGCCAAGATCGGCAAATAACCGGAAATTGGCCGTGCCGATGCTGCCAAAGCGCAGGTCGTTTGGCACCGCCGCCGTGCCGCCGCGCACCAACGTTCCGCTTTCCCAATTGGCGGAGATACGCGCGCCAATGCCGTTATTATTATATCCTGTTTGAACCTCGATCTGGTGGCGCGAAGGGCCACCTGCCCCACCCAATGTGTCGCCATCCAGCAAATCGAGCCTGGGCAAGGTGTCGCGCACCTGCGTCAACTCTGAAAGGCGCAGCGTGTGGTAAACGGCAAACTGCACACGCCCGCCGGCCGCCGCCGCGCCACCGCGCCCGCCAAAGCCGCCGCCGCCTGGCCGACCATCTCCTGCAGCGCCAGCCGCGCCCGGCGCCCGCCCGCCCGCAGGCACCAGCCCGGCAAACGGATTAGGCCCCTGCCCTGCACGAAAGGCTTCCAGTTGCTTTTGGATTTTTGACTTGATGGGCGCGGAAAAATTGATTCCCCAGCGCAATTCCGAACGGCTGGTCTGCGCCAGATTAACCGGGCGCACATCGATCCGCAGCAATTGTCCGGCGGCATTTCGTACAAAGCGGTCGGGAAACGCAGCCTCAATCGCCGCGGTGGTCGTGGGGAAATTGGCAATGGCATTGTCGACACGCACATCGACATAGTTGGTAACAAAGTTAATGTCCCTGGCTGCCCAGGGCTTCACACTCAGCTCCAGCTTGCGCGTCCGGCTGCGCTGCGCCTCAAGCAGCGGGTTGCCCCCAGAAATTGTGGTGACAAGTGCATTTTCCCCGCGCGAAAAATCGAACACCCGCACATTGGGCGTGGTGATTTGCGGGTTGCCAAGCTGCTGTGGCGATGGCGCCCCGGTCCGCTCCGTAATCGACCCCAACAACCTCACCGGCACAATCGGCACCCAGGTAAGCCCATAGCCCAATGTGCGCAGCGTGCCAAAATCGGAAAAATGATCGAGCGCGTAATTGAAATTGGCGGATACGTTACCAATTGCACCCAGCACTTTTTTTGCGCGGCTGGTGATAGGCACATCGACATTGACCTGTCCGTTGACAATGCCGCGTGAAACCGAGGCTGGCGTCGTCACCAGGTTGCGCGTGGTCGCGCTGTCAAAGCCAATGGTACTCGCGCTGGTACGCACACTTACCGAAACACCGCCAGCCGGCAATTTTGCCAGCGTGCCGTTCACCAGCGCGTCGACACCCGCATTAGTGCTTGTCGACCGGGCAAGCGTTGCAGGGTTGACGCTTACATCCGCTGGCGTAACCTGCCCAAACGGATTGGCAGCGGGATCATTGGCGCTTAGCCGTGCCTGAAACTGGCTCAGGTCAAGCCCGGTGTCGGTGAAAGTTTCGCTCGTGTTGCGGTCATAATTGCCGATGAGCGACCATTGCCACTTGCCGACATTGCCGTTGAGCGTTGCCCCGGCATGGGCGTTTATCTGGTTGTTGCGCTGGGTAAGCGGTCCAAATTCTCCCGAAAAAGCGCGATCAACAACAACATCGCGCCCGAAAGGCGAAAACGGGTTGCCCTGGGGCAAGGCCAGCGCTGCACTGGCCAGGCCAAGCTGGGCCTGACTATCGCTGGTGGAAAGTCGTGCATTCACCGTTGCGCCCACATTGCTAAAAACGGTGCGCGAATAAACCAGATTGGCATCAAAATTATGTGTCGCAGGCAGCAGGGTGCGAAACGGCGCCGGGTCGGTGTTGTTCGCGCGGCCAGCGGTTGCGGCAAAATCCGCCAGCGTCGGCACGCCGCTCGCCGCAAGGGAAGGCACCCCGGCGATTGTTGCAGGCGTGCCGGCCAGCGCGCTCAGCGCCGGGTCAATCTCTTGCCCGCCAAGGCCGGCTACATTGCCGCCAATCGCAAATGGGCTGGCTGCTGAAACAACGCCTCGCTCGCTCTCTGTCAGCGCAGAATTTTCGTTATAACCCAGATGCAGGCTAATGCGGCCCTGCCTGCTGATCCGCAGCAGATCAACCTCGGCATTGGGCCCGGCCCGGCCGCCATCGGTTGCGACCTGCGCTTCCAGCTCGGCGGTAATCGCGCGAAACCTTGGGCGGAGCACAAAATTCACCACCCGTTGATCGGCGCTATAGCCATATTTGAGCGCCACTTCTTCTGGCAGAATATCGACCCGCAAAATCGCTTCTGTCGGCAAATCGCGGATTTCCGAAAAACCCGATACCCGCCGCCCGTTTACCAGCACAACCGGCGCGCCGTCCCCCCGGCCACTGCGCGTCTGCGGTGCAAGTGCGGCAAGCAATTCGGCCACCGAATTGACGCCAAAAGAACGGATTTCGGCGGGGCCAAGCTGGTTTTCCGGCTCAACATTGCCAATCACTGCGCCGGGCAAATTGCGCGCGCCCTGAACGACGATGTCGTCGCCTTCATCCTCTTCGCCTTGCGCGGTGGCAGGCGTTGTTCTGCCCGCTTTGCTCTGCTGATCTGGCCCTTTCTGCTGCGCCGCTGCTGCATAGGGAACCGCTGCCAGTAACAGTGCAAACTTGCCAATCCGCATTTTAATCAACTACCTTCACTCAACCATGTGTCGCCGCCCATAGGGCGTAACTGTCGCAAATCTGTGCCAAAAGCCTGTCGGTTTCACCGCGACGAACGGGTGCGCGCCTTAGCGACAGAAAAACACCGCGCCCAGCCGTATTTTGGCAAATTGAGGAATTTTAATACCACGGCACGGAAACTTTTTTACGAATGCGCCGAATTCAGGCAATAGCCCATTATGGTTCGGTTGGCGAGCACGGCGCGGTTGAAATGGCGACTTTCAAGATGTTGAATTCAAATAATATTGGTCGCGGCGGTGCCGGGGGCTGGGTTTGGCCGGCAATGGCTGTGTCGCTTGCGGTGCTGAGTGCGTGCAGCGGAGCTGGCGGCCAAAGCTCTGCCGGTGCGGGTAAGAACGCGCCCGGCGGGGCAAGCGGCCCGGCGGAAATTGGCTTCATTGTCGCTGCTCCTTCGTCCGTTTCTCGGTCGGTACAGCTTTCAGGCCGCACTACGGCGGCGCAAATATCAGAGGTGCGCCCGCAAATTTCCGGCCTCATCCAGCGGCGGCTGTTTACAGAAGGGGCCTATGTTCATGCCGGGCAAACGCTGTACGAAATAGACGCGAGCACCTATCATGCGGCCAGTGCGGAGGCACGCGCCAACCTTGCCAGTGCTCAGGCCGCGGCACAGGCTGCAAAGGCGCGGGCGGATCGCTATGAACCGCTGGCCGGCGCGCAGGCACTTAGCGAGCAAGATTATACCGATGCGCTTGCCCAGTCTCGCCAGGCGCAGGCCGCTGTGGCCCAGTCACGCGCGCGGCTGGATGCAGCGCAGATCAACCTGCGCTTTACCCGCGTGCCCGCGCCCATTAGCGGGCGGATTGGCCGGTCGCTCTTCACACAAGGCGCGCTGGTTACCGCCAATCAGCCAGATCCTCTGGCTGTTATTCAGCAACTTGACCCAATTTTCGTCGACATCCAGCAGTCGAGCAGCGACATGCTGGCGCTGCGCCGGGCGCTGGCCAAAGACGGCGCGGTGCCAGCCGCAGCGCAGGTTCGGCTGACACTGGAAGACGGCATCGATTATGGCCTTACCGGAAAGTTGGAATTTTCCGAAGTAACAGTGGACGCCGCCACCGGCACGGTTACGCTGCGCGCGCGCTTCCCAAACCCGCAAGGGTTGCTCCTGCCTGGCATGTTCGTGCGCGCTCAGCTTACCCAAGGCACACAGGCCAGTGCCTTTTTGATCCCGCAACAAGCAGTAACGCGTGACGCCAGGGGCAATGCCAGCGTTTTGATTGTGGGTGCAAATAATATCGCCGAAACAAGGAGCATAGTCGCAACCAGCACGCAAGGAGCCAATTGGGTTGTCACCTCCGGCCTTGCGCCGGGCGACAAAATAATCGTTGAAGGCTTGTTGCGCGCCCGCCCCGGCAAGCCGGTAAAACCGGTGCCTGCGGGCAGCCCGCAGACCATCAGCGCACCCACCCCCGGTGCCGCCGCCACCAAGCGCGCGGGCTGATCGGCTGATGATTTCGCGAATATTCATCGACCGGCCAATTTTTGCCTGGGTCGTTGCCATCATCATCATGCTGCTTGGCACAGGCGCCATCTTGTCGCTGCCCATCGAGCAATATCCCGATGTCGCGCCGCCGCAGGTGAACATTCGCGCCACCTATCCCGGCGCTTCGGCAGAGACGCTGGAGAACAGCGTAACGCAGATCATCGAGCAACAGCTCACCGGCATTGACGGGCTGCTCTATTTCAGCGCCAGTTCCACCTCGCGCGGCACAGTGACAATTTCGGTTACTTTCGCCAAGGGGACAAACCCGGATATTGCGCAGGTGCAGGTGCAAAACAAGGTGCAACAAGCCCTGCCCCGCCTGCCGCAGCAAGTGCAGCAACAAGGGCTGAGCGTTACAAAATCGAACCCCGATTTCTTGATGATATTTGCGATTTACGACACCACCGACAAGCGCAGCAACCAGGATGTGTCGGATTATCTCATCGCCAATCTGCAAGACACCATCGCCCGGTTGCCTGGCGTTGGTGATACAAACGTGTTTGGCGCGCAATATGCGATGCGCATCTGGCTCAACCCGGCGCGGCTTGCCGCTTTTAGCCTCCAGCCCGGCGACATCATTACTGCGGTGCAAGCGCAAAATACCGAGATTGCCGCGGGCGAAATCGGCGGGCAGCCCGTACCAGACACACAGTTGCTCAACGCCACCGTAACCGCCCAATCCCGGCTCGGTACAGCGGCTGAATTTGGCGATATCATTCTAAAAACCGCCCGCAACGGCGCCACTGTGCGGCTGAAAGACGTTGCGCGGGTAGAGTTGGGCGCTGAAAATTACAGCGTGCGCAGCCGAGCCAACGGCCACCCTGGCGCGGGCTTTGCTGTGTCGCTTGCACCCGGTGCGGATGCGCTGACCACCGCCCGGCTCGTCAAGGCCGAGGTTGAGCGGCAGTCGGCGAATATGCCCGCGGGCTTTGCCGTTTCCTACCCGTTTGACAGCACATTGTTCATTAAATTGTCGGTCTATGAAGTTGTGCTGACACTGATCGAGGCGATCATCCTGGTCGTCGTCGTGATGTTCGTTTTCCTGCAAAACTGGCGTGCAACGCTTATTCCCACCATTGCGGTGCCGGTGGTGCTGCTGGGTACGTTTGCGGTTTTTGCAGCGGCGGGCTTTTCTATCAACACGCTCACCTTGTTCGGGCTTGTTCTTGCCATTGGCCTTTTGGTCGATGACGCGATTGTCGTGGTGGAAAATGTCGAACGATTGATGGATGAAAACCCCGGTATCAGCCCGCGTGATGCCACCATCCAGTCGATGAGCGAAATCAGCGTGGCGCTTGTCGCCATTGCGCTGGTGCTGTCGGCGGTGTTTTTGCCCATGGCTTTTTTTGGTGGATCAACCGGCGTTATCTATCGGCAGTTTTCGCTTACCATCATTTCGGCGATGGTGCTGTCTGTGGTGGTGGCGCTGGTGCTCACGCCTGCACTCACTGCAACGATGCTGCGCCACCGGGCAGCCGCGGCGTCTGTCGGCGAGCGTGAAACGGCGCTGGTGCGGGCGCGCAACCGCTTTAACCATGGGTTTGGCCGGCTGGTGGAGCGCTATGCCGGCTCGATTGAGCGGGTGGTAAACCAACGGATGCTGTTTCTGGCGATTTATGCCGGCGTGGTGGCTGTTTTGCTGCTGCTCTTGTTTCGGCTGCCGACGGGCTTTTTGCCAACCGAGGACCAGGGCTCGCTACAAATCCAGTTCAACCTGCCGCCGGGCGCAACGCTTGGCCGTACATCGCAGGTTCAGCGCCAGATTGAGCAATATTTCATGCATGACGAGGCGGCCAATGTCGCGGCCATGCTCTCTGTCAGCGGCAGCGGCAACAGCGGCGGCGCGCAAAATCAAGGGCGAGCGTTCATATCGCTAAAGCCATGGGAAAGCCGCCACGGCCGGGCCAACAGCGCCGATGCCATTGCCGCGCGCGCAACGGCTGCTTTTGCCGGTTTTCGTGATGCCCGTGTCAATGTGCTGGTGCCCGGCGCCATTCGCGGGCTTGGCCAGTCCAACGGCTTTACGATGGAGCTGAAAAACACCGGCGGGTTGAGCCGCGACGCATTCAAGGCCGCGCGTGACGGGTTGCTGGCAGCGGCAAGCGCCGACCCGGTGCTGGCGCAGGTCCGGCTGACCGATCTTGACGACCAGCCAACGCTGCGCGTGGTGCTTGACCAGCAAAAGCTGGCAGTGCTGGGGCTTAGCCAGGCAGATGTGAACAACACGCTCGCCATTGCCTGGGGTGGGCGCTACATCAACGATTTCAACGACCGGGGCCGGGTGAAGCGGGTGTTTGCACAAGGTGACGCACCCTATCGCGCGGCGCCCGAAGACCTGAGCCAGTGGCATGTGCGCGGGGCAAATGGCGCAATGGTGCCATTTTCCTCCTTTGCAACGCTTTCCTGGTCAACCGCGCCGCCAACGCTTGGCCGGTTTGAGGGGATTTCGGCCTATGAATTTAGTGGGCAGGCCGCCCCTGGCCATAGCTCTGGCGAGGCCATGGCACGCATTGCCGAGCTGGCGGCCAAATATCAGGGCACTACGGTTAGCTGGAGCGGCCTGTCGTTTCAGGAGCAATTGTCCTCTGGCCAGGCGCCGCTGCTTTATGCGCTGTCGCTGCTTGTCGTTTTTTTGTGCCTTGCTGCCCTTTATGAAAGCTGGACAATTCCGGTGGCGGTGTTGCTGGTTATTCCGCTGGGGCTGGTCGGGGCCGTGTTTGCCGTTACGCTGCGCGGCCTGCAAAACGACATTTACCTGCAAATCGGGTTGCTGACCACCATGGGCCTGGCCGCGAAAAACGCTATTTTGATGATTGAATTTGCCGAACAGGCCGAAAAACAGGGCAAGCGTGTCATCGTTGCGGCTATTGAGGCAGCGCGCATCCGCCTGCGGCCTATTCTGATGACAAGCCTTGCCTTTATCTTTGGCGTGTTGCCGCTTGCCATTTCCAGCGGTGCAGGCGCCAATAGCCGGATCGCCATTGGCACATCGGTGATTGGCGGCATGTTGACCGCGACCATTTTGGCTATTTTCTACATTCCGCTGTTTTTCGTCATCGTCCGCCGCACAACGCGCGATACGCTGAAGCGCTTGCACCATGAACCGGTGGTAAAACCGGCCCCTGTGGAGCCGTTCGCATGAAGGGGTTGATGGCTTTGCCGGCCGCAGCGCTGCTTGCCGGGTGTTCCATGGTGCCGCATTATGCGCGCCCCGCAGCACCGGTTCCTGCGACATTTGCCAATGCGGACGAGGCTGGCGACGCGGCGCTGCCCAGCCTTTCCTACCGCGATATTTTTCGCGATGCCCGGCTCCAAAAGCTGATCGAACAAGCGCTGAACAACAATCGCGATTTGCAGATTGCCGCCGCCAACATCGCTGCTGCCCGTGCACAATTTGGCATTGTGCGTGCTGAACAATTGCCCGCCATTGGCACTACAGTTTCAGCCACGGAATCAGACAGCGGCACCGGGCGCACCAATGCCGGCGGCAGCCCGGTGCTGGGCGGCGCACGGACCAATTACAACATCGGCTCGGCGATCACCTCTTTTGAGCTTGATGTCTTTGGCCGGGTGCGCGCGCTTGGTGAAGCGCAACAGGCGCGCCTGTTTGCAACCCAAGCAGTGGCGCGCGCGACACGGCTTACGCTTATTGGAGATATCGCCGCGGCCTGGCTGCGCTATGCCGCCGACAAGAGCCTGGCCGACATTGCCGTGCGGACCATGGTAAGCGCGGACAACAGCGTAGAACTTGCCAGAATCCGGCTGGAGGGCGGCATCGACTCGCTGGTCGAAATGGCGCAGGCGCGCACCATTCTTGCCACCGCGCAAGCCGACCTTGCCTTGCAAAAAACGGCCATCGCCCAGGATGAAAACGCGCTTCGGCTGCTGGTTGGCGCACAGATCGACCCGGCACTGCTGCCTGCCTCAATCGAGCAGGCCGTGCCCGGCATTGCCGTGCCTCCAGTGGAGTTGGATTCCGCCATATTGCTGCGCCGCCCCGACATTGTGGCGGCGGAATATCAATTGCGCGCCGCAAATGCGCAGGTGGGCGCTGCGCGCGCCGCGCTGTTCCCGCGCCTGTCGCTCACCACGGTTGCCGGGTTGGCCAGCAATGGTCTGTCACGGCTGTTTACGGGCAATGCGTTCAACTATTCAGCGACGCCGGGCATCAGCTATCCACTGTTTTCAGGCGGAGCGGGCAAGGCAGGTGTGGCGCAGGCCCGCGCGCTGTTTGATGCCGCGCGCGCAGCCTATGAAAAAGCCATACAGACGGGCTTTCGCGAGGTGGCCGATGCACTGGCCCGGCGTGCCACCATTGCCCAACAACGCACCGCGCAGGAGGCGCTGCTCGCCGCCGCGACGGAAAATTTGCAGCTGACGGACCTGCGCTACCGCGGCGGTATCGGCACCCATCCGCAATGGCTCGATGCAGAGCGGACCCGCAATGCCGCGCAGCGCGGGCTAGTGGATGCACAACTGACAGAGGCCGCCAATCTGGTAACGCTGTATCGCACGCTTGGCGGCGATGCGCTGATTGATGCACCAGGCGGCGCGGCAAAGCCTGAACCGGCGGAGCGACAAACCACCCCTCAATGAAAATCGCGTGATTTTGGCAAGATGCGTGCATCGCGCGGGTGGCGCGCACCACTAGCGGCAGCCGCTCCGCGCGCAGGCTGAGGGTGGTCAAACGCATCGGCGCGCAACCGCTTGGCCGGGGCATCGCCGCGCTCGGACAAGGTATCGAGCATTGCCGTCCGGTCGATGATCCGCTCTGCCATCAAGTGGACAACGCCCTCGACACTGCGCTGCACCTTGCCTTCCACCAGCATTAGCCGCGCGGCCATCACCTCGCGTCGAAACAGCTCAAACCGGCGCGCCCAAAGCACTATATTGGCAACGCCGGTTTCGTCTTCCAGCGTAATGAAAATCGCGTTGCCCTTGCCCGGTCGCTGGCGCACCAACACAATGCCGGCGGTGCGCACGCGCGCATCATTTTTCGCCGCTATGGTGGCAGCACAGCTCAACACCTTCTCCCCCGCCAGGCTGGCGCGCAAAAACGCCACCGGGTGCGCCTTGAGCGAGAGGCGGGTCATTTGATAATCAGCAATGACATGCTCCGCGCCCGACATGAGGGGCAAAGCGACATCGGGCTCCACCCCCAGTTCCGCTGCATGGGCGGCCGCAAACAACGGCAATTCGCCAGATGGCGTTCGGCGCACCTCCCACAAGGCTGCACGGCGATCCACCATTAGTGAGCGGCACGCATCCGCATCCGCCAGCAGCCGTAACGCACGTTGGGGAAGATTTGCCCGGCGCGCCAGTTCTTCAATGCTCTGAAAATTGCCCTCGGCCCGCGCCGCCACCAGCCGAGTGGCCCATTCCTGCCGAAAGCCACTAATCTGGCGCAACCCAAGCCGCAGCGCATGGCCGCCGCCCGCCACAGCCTCCAGGCTATTGTCCCACAAGCTGGCATTCACCTCCAGCGCGCGCACCTCGACCCCGTGCTCACGCGCATCGCGGATAATCTGGGCGGGAGCATAAAACCCCATGGGTTGGGCGTTGAGCAAGGCGGCGGCAAACACTGCGGGATGATGACATTTTATCCAGGACGAAACATACACCAGCCGCGCAAAAGCAAGTGCGTGACTTTCAGGAAAGCCATAGCTGCCAAAGCCTTCAATCTGCTTGAAACACCGTTCAGCAAAGGCGCGCTCATAGCCGCGCGCGGCCATCCCCTCCACCATCTGTGCCTGAAAATGCTCCATCGTGCCAAGGTTGCGAAACGTCGCCATCGCGCGGCGCAGGCGGTTTGCATCCGCAGCAGAAAAGCGTGCCGCGACAATGGCCAGCTTCATCGCCTGTTCCTGAAACAGCGGCACGCCAAGCGTTTTACCAAGCACCCGGCGCAGCTCGTCTGCCGGGCCATGCTGTGGCGCGGGGGCGGGAAAATCAACCTGCTCGCGCCCCTGCCGCCGCCGCAAATAAGGGTGGACCATATCGCCCTGAATGGGGCCGGGCCGCACAATCGCCACCTGAATGACAAGGTCGTAAAATTCGCGCGGGCAAAGGCGCGGCAGCATGTTGATCTGCGCGCGGCTTTCCACCTGAAACACACCAACACTATCCCCCCGACACAGCATGTCATACACCGCCGGGTCATCGGCAGGCAGGCTGTCGAGCGCCAGGTCACCCAGGCCGTGCGTGCGCATCAGGGCAAAACTTTTACGGATGCAGGTGAGCATACCCAGCGCAAGCACATCGACCTTCATCAGGCCAAGCGCGTCGATATCGTCCTTGTCCCATTCGATGAAGGTACGCTGCGCCATTGCGGCATTGTGGATCGGCACCAGCTCGTCCAGCCGCCCCTCGGTAAGCACAAACCCGCCCACATGCTGCGACAAATGCCGGGGAAAATGCAAAATCTGATCAACCAGCATCTTGAGCCGCGCCATTGCCGGGTCGGCCGGATCATAGCCGGTTTCGGCAAAGCGCTTTTCCTCAATCGCGCTGGCATAGCTGCCCCAGACGGTGTTGCTGATCCGGCTTGTCACATCATCGGTAAAGCCCAGCGCCTTGCCCACGTCGCGCACCGCGCTTCTGGGGCGATAATGGATGACGGTTGCAGCAATGCCCGCGCGCTCGCGCCCATAGCGGCGGTAGATATACTGCATCACCTCTTCGCGCCGCTCATGCTCAAAATCGACATCGATATCGGGCGGTTCGCGCCGTTCTTCAGAAATGAAGCGCGAAAAGAGCAGGTCATGCTTCATCGGATCAACCGAGGTGATGCCGAGCAGAAAACACACCGCCGAATTGGCGGCAGACCCCCGCCCCTGACACAAAATCGGCGGCTCTTGCGCGCGGGCAAACTTCACCACATCATGCACGGTGAGAAAGTAGTAGGCATAGTTGCAGCGGCGGATAAGGCCAAACTCCTCCTCCAGCATTGCCTGTAGCCGCGCCGGCAACCCGCCGGGAAAACGCGCCCGCGCCGCCGCCAGCGCCAAATGCTCCAGCCAGTCTTGCGGCGCCCAGCCGGGCGGCACTGGCTCGTGCGGATATTCATAGCGAAGCTGATCGAGCGAAAAGTCGATCTGCGCCAGCAAATGCTGCGTCTGCGCCACCGCGGCTGGCCACTCACGAAACAGCCGCACCATTTCCGCCGGGCTTTTCAAGTGGCGCTCAGCATTTGCCAGCAGCAACCGGCCCGCTGTCGCCAGTGTAACGCCGTGGCGGATGCAGGTGAGCACATCGTGCAAAGGGCGCGCGGCCGGGCTGGCATAAAGCGCATCATTGGTGGCAAGCAACGGCACGCCGAGCCGGTTGGCAAGCGCCGCGCGCGCCGCCAGCACGCGCCGGTCGCGCCCGTCATGCGGCATAAGTGCAGCCAGCCACACCCGCCCCGGCGCAGCGCGGGCAAGCACGCGCAACCGCGGCTCACCCCCTGACGGCAGGCTATTTTCGTCAAACGAAAAATCAGGATCAACAGGCTGCCAATCCTGCCGGGCAAAGCTTGTTTGGGGCATCACGATCAGCAGCAAATCCTCCAGATGGTCGAGCAAATCTGCCAGCGCCAACAGGCACGCCCCCTTCACCGCGCGCCGGTTTCCCAGGGTGAGCAGGCGGCACAGCCGGCCCCAGCCCGCCCGGTTTGCAGGATAAGCGACGATGTCGGGCATGCCATCGGCAAAGACCAGCCGCGCCCCCACTGCCAGTGTGAAATCGGGCACGGCACCGCCCGCCGCCCCCGCCGCCTCGTGCAATTCTCGTAGCGCCACATGCGCGCGCACCACGCCTGCCACGCTGTTACGATCCGCAAGGCCAAGCCCGGCTTGCCCAAGCGCCACCGCGCGCGCCACCATTTCCGCCGGGTGAGAAGCGCCGCGCAGGAATGAATAATTGCTTGCCGCCGCCAACTCGGCAAAGCGGCACGCGGTTCCCGGCCCGCCCGCTGCCGCCGCCGGCCCGCTCTGCCCGCCCCAACCTGTCATCATCACGCAAATAAGCCGTGCAAATACCAGTCGGGGTTGGTTTTTTCTGCACCATACAGGCCGTGGCGAAAAATCCAGAAGCGCCGCCCGCGCGCATCCTCCACGCGGTAATAATCGCGCGTCAGCCCGGCATTATCATCACGCCGCCACCACGGCGCGGCAATCCGCTCTGGCCCTTCAAACCGGGTAACTTCGTGCAGCGTGCGCCGCCAGCGGAAGCGGTGCGGCGGGCCATCTGGCACCTCGGCGAGCACATCGATAATCTGTGGCGGGTTAAACAGATGCAGCGGCCTGAGCGGCGGCTCTCCCGCTTGCGGGCATGGCCAGGGCGCAAGGCCTGCCGCCTCGATGACGGGCAAAGCAAGCACTGCTTGTTCAGGAATATGCGTATCGCGCGGGTGAAACCGGCGGAAGCGGGCGCGCCCGGCTCTGGTGCTCAGCCGGTCGATAAGTGCGCTCAGTTCCCCTTGCGCCACCTCCCCGCCTTCCAGCGGCAATTGCCGGGGGCTAAGCGGCTCCAGCACGGGCACGCCCAGGCGGATAAGATCAAAACCAAAGCCAGGGTCAAGCGGATCGGCCAGGGCGTCGATCCGCTCGGCAAACAGCCGCATCACCGCCTTGCCATCGCGCAGGGGCAGGCTGGATTCCACCGCCAGATCGCGCACCACCCCGTCGCTGCGATAAAAACGCGCGGCAAAGCGCCTGCCGCCCATATGCTGCTCCAGCATCACCTGCGCGGCCTCTTTCATCAACGCGCGTAGTGCCGCCAGCGCATCTTGCGTCCGTGCAATCGGCTCAGCAAAGCGGCGCTCAAATTGCAGGGCGGGCGCCGGGCGGCGCGGCACGATGCGGCTGTCGGCTGCGCCCAGCAGCCGGGCGAGCGCGGCCGTCAGTTCCATGCCAAAACGCGCGGCAAGCGGGGCGCCGGGCCTGCTGGCAAGATCGCCAATGGTTTTGAGGCCCGCGCGGCGCAGCGCGAGCCCGGTTTCCTCATCCGCGCCAAGCGCGGCGATTGGCAGGCGCCGCACGGCTGCGCGCTCATCCGCTGCGGGAGCCGTTTGGAACCGGGCGAGCGCCTGCGCCGCTTCCGGGGTGGAAGCCAGCGCGTGGCGGCACGCAAACCCCATTTGCCGCAGCCGCGCCTCGGCATCAGCGACAAGCGCCCCCTCTCCCCCCGCCGCCTCGGCGCAGCCGGTAATGTCCAGGGTGAGCGCATCCTCCCCCGCCAGCGCGACCATCGGCGTATAGCGGTCGCACCCGTCCGCCAGCCGTTCGAGCGCGCGGTGGTCTGCTGCCGGGTCATAGGCGATGGCGGCAAGATCTGGCGCACGGGCGCGGGCGTCGGCCAGCGTTAGCCCCAACAGGCCAAGCCCGCCCCCGGCCTGATCCACCGCCACGATGCGCATGGCACCGCGCTGCTTTTGAATAAACACCAGCCGCCCTCGCCCAGCATCAACATCGGTGCTGGCGTTAACGCTGGCGCTGGCGAGCGCAAACTCAGCCGGCGCGCAACCTTGCTCTCGGCGCCACCTGTCCGCCGAAAAATGGGGGAACCACAAGGCCAGATAACGCCGGCTCCCGGAATTGGGCTTCATCTCGATTCCACTCCATATACCACTGCCCGCCAGCCGCGCCGCCGCGCTGGCGCAACAAGCCGATGTTGAGCGTTGGATGGCCCGGCGCCCGCGCTTCGAGCCCCGCCGCCGCTACAGATCCTACAGACCAGCGCGTGTGCGCAGCGCTTGGCACAAGGGCGGCTTCTGCCCGCAGCAACAGCGCGGTTACCCCCGATGTTTGCGCCGCAAGCGCCAGCCTGCGTGTCGCTGTTAAATCAAGCGCGCGCGGCATCCGCCACAGCTCGATTACCGCCACATCGATATCTGGACAGCGCACTACCTCGGCCGCGACGCGCAGCAGCGACAGCGCATCGTCCATCACCCCCAGCACCACGCGCGCCGGATCGACACCAAGCGCCATCAGCCCCGGCGCGTGCAGGCACCCGCCCCGTGCCTCCGCCACAGCCTCGCGCAACCAGAAGAGCGTGGCGCCGGGCCGCGCCATCACCGCGCCCACCATGGCAGCAAACCCGCCCGCACTACCGCTGTCTTCGGCGGTTTCGGCAAAAATCTCATGCAACTGCGCGCGGCCAAGCCCCCCGCCAAGCGCTGCATCAACCCCGGCATGGCCAAGCGGCACCCGCGCCACTGCTGCTCCATGCGCCCCGCCGGGCGTGGCCGCGCATGCGCCTTCAACCGCGGCAATATGCGCGCGCAGCAGAGCGGGAGTGATGGCCGATTCGTTCATATTGTTCCTGATATGTTCTTATATTGCCGCCTTTCCTACACCTGTCAAGCGGTGTGCGGGCTGTTATTCCATCAATAAAAACCACTGCCATGGTAGATTTATAATTTTGTTGGAAAGTAATGTTAGAATGATGGATACATTTCATTCGATTTATGCGAACAAAGCTCACAAAATTTTTCAATCTCATTGATCATAAATGTTACATTTTGCAAAAAGGATTGTTAATTATGGCCATGTTTGGTAAGCCGGTGGCCAATATACGTAATGATTTTAAGTACGATTATTGTAATATTGCAATTGATCATGCGTGTAATTTCATTACTCAGGCACAGCTTGGGCCGGCTCAGCCCATTGCGTTGAAAATGGCGATTGCGCCAGATGTGCCGCTTCAGCTCGGCCAATTGCCGCCCGGCGTGGTTGCCGGCCCCGCGCTCATCGACTTTAGCACCACCGCTGAAGCACATCTGCGCTCCAGCATTGCCCTGGCCATGCTCTTTGCCAGCCACGCCGCCACCGCGCAGGCAAGCGCTATGCCAAGCGACAATGCCGATGCGTGGCTGGAGCGCTATACAGCCAATCTCGACCAACTGGGCTTTGCGCGTACCGGCCATGCGCTGGTCGACTCCCGATTTGACCAAACCGGGGTTGCCGTGCACCGGGCAATCATCCCGTTTCTCACGGTTGCACTGGGCGGGGAAACGCTGGGCCCGGTACTGCTTGCTGGCCTGCGCAACCTGAGCGAGGAAGAGGCAAACGCACCGTGGATTGCTTTGTTCGACCGGCAGTGCCGCCGGTTTTCAGCGCAGGAAATGCACTTTGCCACGGTCAGCAGCAGCCCAACGCAAACCTCCATCCGCTATGCCATTGCCCGGCTGGGTGCCAAGCTTTCGGGCACGGGCGCGCTGTTTGCCCGCGTAACACGGGCACGGGCGCATTTTCACAGCGCCACCACCACCATGACTGCAAGCAACGCCCTGCTCAGCGCCATTCAGCCAGAATTGCAGGCGCGGCTGGAAAATCAGGCGCGAACATTCATTCAGGCCGCCTTTTTGGGTCATAGTTAAGGAGAGATGAGTTGGCCACCACCCCCATTTCCGCCGCCAAGCCCCTGGCTTCCGCGGCAAAGCCACCCGCCTTTGCGGCACTGCGCGGTGAATATGACGCGCTGTTTACCACCTGCCACATCGACCCTGCGCACGCCGGAGAAATTGGCTGGTATCGCGCAACTATAATAAAAGGCCGGGCGCATTATGACGAGGCCGCCGCCCATACTGGCGTGCCGTGGTGGTTCATCGCCATCATCCACGGGCTGGAGGCAGGGTTTCGCTTTAGCAGCCACCTGCACAATGGCGACCCGCTCTGCGCACGCACGGTACAGGTGCCGCGTGGCCGCCCACCCATATGGGGCCCGCCAAATGACTGGCTGTCGAGTGCTATCGACGCGTTGACATGGCAGGGCTATGCCGGCGCGCAGGATTGGAGCGCCGCGCGCGCGCTCTACCGTTGGGAGGCGTATAATGGCTGGGGCTATCGCCGCGCGCGCATCAACATTCACACACCTTATCTATGGTCATTCTCAAACCACTATAAACGCGGCAAATTTGTAGCAGATGGTAAATATGACCCCGCCGCCAAGTCGCGCCAATGCGGCGCGGCAGTAATGCTAAAGGCGCTGCAACAGGCCGGCGATATCAACCTATAGCCAGAAGCGTTGCGCGGCCTGGCACAAGCCTTGTCCTTGACATCGCGGCCAGCCGCCACAAATAATTGCTAAATATTAAAACCGAGACATTTTTGGTGATTGCTACAAAAAAGCTGGGGCGCCCGCGTGGCTTTGATGATGATACCGCCCTGCTGGCGGCTATCAACATGTTCTGGGCAAAGGGTTATGACGGCACCTCGATCAAAGATCTGACATCGACCATGGGCATTAGCGCGCCAAGCCTTTACGCAACTTTTGGCGACAAGCTGAGCATTTTCCGCAAGGCAATCGACCGCTATATCAAGGGAGACGCCTGCGCACCGCTCATCGCATTTGAAAAAGCACCCAGCATTGAGCAGGCCGTGCGCGCCTTTTTTGAAACGGCGATTGATTTTGCAACCGAGCATGAAAGCGGCACGCGCGGCTGCTTCCTCAGCTCTTGCGCTGCCACGAGCGCGGGGGTGGTTGAAGGCGTTGGCGAATTGCTCAGCCGCTCCATCAACATTGCCGATGCACGCCTTGCCAGCCGTTTTGAAGCGGAAAAGGCGGCCGGGCGCCTGCCTGCCAATTTCCCTTCGCTGGAGCGGGCACGGCTGTTGTTCGATTTGCGCCAGGGGCATGTATTTCGCGCGCGCGCCGGGCTGGCGGCAGGCTCGATGACGGGCGATCTTGATCATCGTATCAAAATGGTACTGGCGCCCGCCTGACCGGGTGGCGCGCGCTAAGGCGCCACCTGCCCCATGGCCTGCCCCGCAGCGGCACGGCGCTTTTCAGCCTCTTCGGCTGATTTCAAAAAACCGTCCAGCAACGCCAGATGCTCAGCAATGGCAGAGCGCAATGGGATGTTTTGCGGCGTGAGCGCCAGCGCCTGCGCCCACCAATAGCGCCCTTCGACAAGCTGCCCTGCCTCGATATAGCTTAGCCCCAGAAAAAATGGCGGCCCTGGATGACGCGGCGCAAGCTGCATTGCGCGCCGAAACGCAAACAGCGCAGGCGGCGACACGATATTGCCGTCATGCGTGGCCAATGTGCTGCCAAGCTCCGTCCAAAGCGCCACGCTTTTTGGAGCAAGGTTGATGCCGCCCAGCGTTACCTTTACCGCAGCGGCGGGCAGGTTGATGCGGATCATCGCGTCGGCCGCGGTTTGATAGGCGGCATCTTGCGTAAAGCGGCCAAACATTGCGCCGCGCAGTTCAACAATATCGCGCGAAATTTCCAGCGTTGGCCGTTGCGGCGCGGCGGCAACCGCGCCGGGCAGGCTGGGCGCCCCTTGTAGCGCATAGCCTATCACCGCCAGTGCAAGTGCGGTCCCCCCCCATGTCCACAGGCTTCTTGGCAGGCGCAGCCGCCACAGCAGCACCGCCACCGCGGTAACAATTCCCACAAGCCAGGCCAGCCCCATCAACCCGCCCGCCGGCGTTTGAAGCTCACCCGCGCAACCCACAGCCCAAGGCCAAGCAGCGCAAGCGGCGCCAGCCACAACGGCACCGTGGCCCAACTGAGCGGTGGATCATAGGTGATGTAATCACCATAGCGCGCGACCAGCCAGCCGCGCACTTTAGCCGGGCTATCACCATCGGCAATACGGCTACGCACCAGCGCGCGCATATTGCCTGCCATATCTGAATCGCTATCGGCAATTGACTGGCCCTGGCACACAACACAGCGCAAGGTCAGCATCAACTCGCGCGCCTGTGCCTCCTTGGCAGGGTCGGCAAGCTGTGTGTCGGCAAGTGGCGGCGGTGGCAAAATTGTATCAGCATAAAGCGGTGCCGCGGCGAAAACCATCAGCGCCAGCGGCACCACCATAAGCCGCACCCTCATTGTGCGCGCGCCCCAGCAGCGGCCGCCCGCACAATTTCCGCTACATCCTCCGCTCTTATTTCACCAACGTGCTGCAACAGGATTTTTCCATTACCATCAACAACATAGCTTTCTGGCACGCCGGAAGAACCAAGCGCAAGCTGCACCCGCCCATCACGATCATCGCCAATCCGGTCAAACGGGTCGCCATAGCGTTTCAAAAAACCGGCAATGCCCGTGGCGGTGTCACGCGTGGCGATGGCATCTACCGGCACACCCAGCGCCTTTAGCCTCGCAAGCTGCGGCGCCTCGGCCGCGCAAGGGACGCACCAGCTTGCAAACACATTCACCACCCGCGCGCTGCCACCGCGCACATCGGCACTTGCCAGCCCCGGCTTGCCCGGCACCATGGGCGGCAGCGCGAAATCAGGCAGAGATTGCCCCACCAGCGCTGATCGCACCGTCCGATCTGCCGGGTGCACCAACCCGGCTGCAACCACCGCAAACAACCCGGCAAACAGCGCCAATGGCAGCCAGATCAACAGTCGTTTCATCGATAAGCCTCCCGCAGCGCAACCCGCCTGTCGCGCAAAAACCGCCCCAGCAGCGACAATGCGCCGCCAATGGCAACAAGCGCACCGCCCGCCCAGATGAGCGTGACAAACGGCTTCCACCACAGCCGAAGCTGCCAGCGCCCGGTGTCATCCTGCCGGCCGAGTACTGTGTAGAGCTGCCCATCGGCAACGGTCGCAATTGCCGATTCGGTCGTAACGGTTGGCGGGCTGGAAAAAAAGCGAGATTGCGGGCGCAGGATGAACGGCGCGCCATTGCCACGCACCACCTTCAGCCTTGCCTCCAACGCCGACCAGTTTGGCCCCAGCACGGGCGCAATCCCCAACAGTGTTACCGAATATGGCCCCACATGCTCGGCCACACCAACGCGCGCGGCGACCAGCGTCTCCTTGGTAAAGGCGCTCTCCGACGCCATGCCCGCCAGGCTGACCGCAATACCCAAATGCGCAATGACCATGCCATAGACCACCATAGGCGTACGGCGCAGATTGCGGCCCCAAAGCGGTGCGACACTCGCCACGGCCAGCCCTGCCGCCAGCGCCAGCCCCAGCACCGCCAGCCACCCGGCCTTGCCGGCAAACACCAGCAGGCCCGCCAGCGCGAGCGCCGTAAGCGCTGCGGGCACCAGCATCCGCTGCAACACGGCGCGCAGATCATCCCGCCGCCAGCGCACCATTGGCCCCACCGCCATGATCGCAACCAGCACCAGCGCCACCGGCCCGGCGGCCTTGTTGAAAAAAGGCGGCCCGATGGAAAGCTGCACGCCAAAGGCCCCGGCCGCAACCAGCGGATAGAGCGTGCCGATCAACACCACGCCAAGGATGACCGACAGCAGCAAATTATTGGCAACCAGCGCGCCCTCGCGGCTCAGCAGATCAAAAGTGCGCCCCTGCGACACCGTCCCAACCCGCGCGCCAAAGAGCAGCATTGCCCCGCCGATATAAATCGCCAAAAGCGCAAGGAGAAAACTGCCCCGCGCCGGATCAACCGCAAAGGCGTGTACGCTTGTCAAAATGCCGGAGCGAACCAAAAACGTGCCGATCATCGACATGGAAAAAGCCACCACCGCCAGCATGATCGTCCAGGCACGCAAGCCGTCGCGCGTTGCGAGCACCGAAACCGAGTGAAGCAGCGCCGTTGCCGCCAGCCATGGCATCAACGAGGCATTTTCAACCGGGTCCCAAAACCACCAGCCGCCCCAGCCCAGCTCATAATAAGCCCAGTAGCTGCCAGCCGTTATGCCAAGCGTCAAAAATATCCAGGCGCCCAGCACCCAAGGCCGCATCGCCCGCGCAAAGGCCGGGCCAACATCGCGCGTGACCATGGCCCCCACCGCAAAGGAAAACGCCACCGATATGCCGACATAGCCAATGTACAGCGTGGGCGGGTGAAAGGCGAGGCCGGGGTCTTGCAGCAAAGGGTTTAGCCCGCTTCCATCCGCCGGAGCGGGCGACAGGCGGGCAAAGGGGTTGGAAGAAAGAAGCAAAAACGCATAAAAACCAAGCGCAATCGCCGCCTGCGCGCCCAGCGTTGCAATAAGCGTTGGTTGTGCCAGGCGCCGCTCCAGCACCGCCACTGCGCCACCCGCCAGGCCAAGAATGGTAACCCAAAGCAGCATCGACCCTTCATGATTGCCCCAGGAGCCGGCAACCTTGTAGAGCAATGGCTTGGCCGAATGGCTGTTTTGCGCCACCAGCAGCACCGACATGTCCGAGCGCACAAACACCGCAACGAGCAGCGACATTGCCAGCAGCACGACCAGCCCTTGCGCCACCGCCACCGGCCGCACCCCGGCGGTGACATCCCCGTCGCCGCGCGCAACCCCCAGGGCTGCAAGCACAAGTTGCAGCCCGGCGAGCATTGCTGCCACCCACAAGGCGGCCAGTCCGGCTTCAGCGATCATTGCGCCAGAGATTTCGTTTCGTGGAGCTTGCCCGCCATTTGCGGCGGCATGTAGCGCTCATCATGTTTGGCAAGCAGGTTGGTCGCCACAAAGCTGCCGTCGGGCTGAAACCGCCCCTCGGCCACGACGCCGGAATTTTCCTTGAACAAATCTGGCGTAATGCCGGCAAAGCGCACCGGCACTGTTGCCACGCCATCTCCCACCACAAAGCCAATCGTCACACCATCTGCCTGCCGGTGGATGGAACCGTTCTGCACCATGCCCCCCAGCCGCACATCCCTGCCCAGCGGCAGGCCCGATTTCTTCACATCGCCCGGCGCATAAAAAAACGCTGCCTGATCCTTCAAGGCAGAAAGCGCAAGCCCGCCCGCCCCGGCCACCGCGCCCACCGCCAGCAGCGCCAGCAACAATCGTTGATGCTTGGGTTTCATGGCTCATCCCGTTCTGCCGCGCGCATTGCCCGCCAGCTTATTACCGCCAGCCCCGCCGACGCCAGCAGGGTAATGGCATAGGCCGCAACTACAAAGGGCCACGGGTTCATGGCCGCGCCATCCGCCGCAGCCGCGCCTCGGCCTTGTTGCGCGCAAGAATGGTGCGCATCCGCATCAGCACCAGTCCTGCAAAAAACAGTGTGAAGCCCCCCAGCGTGAACCATAATGGCCACAAGATGGAAGCATCGATGCTCGACCGGGTCAGCCCAATGCTCTGCCCTTGATGCAGCGTGTTCCACCACACCACCGAATAGCGGATGATGGGCAACAGAACCGAACCCGCAACGCCGTAAATTGCCGGAATGCGGCCATCTCCGCCCTGGTCCCCATCTGCCCGCGCCAGTGCCATATAGCCCAGATAAACGAAAAACAGCAGCAACATCGAGGTTAGCCGCCCGTCCCATTGCCACCAGGTGCCCCAGGTTGGCCGCCCCCAGATCGAACCGGTAAGCAGGCACAGCGCGGCAAAAAGCGCGCCCGGCAGCGCAATCGCCCGCGCCGCCACCATCGCCAGCGGGTGCCGCCAGACAAGAAACGCAAGGCTCGACACCGCAACCCCGCTCCACCCCGCCATGCCAAGCCAGGCGGTTGGCACGTGAATGTAGAGAATGCGCACCGTCTCGCCTTGCAGATAATCAGCCGGGGTCTGTGTCAACCCAGCCCAGGCGCCAAACAGCAGCAATGCAGCGCCAGACCAGAACAGCCATGGCGTAACCGGGCGAGCAAGGCGAACAAAGCGCGCGGGGTTGGCAAGGGCATGAAATATCGGCACCCAGTGGTGATAGGCGAGAATGCAGGGCAAATCCAGCGCCCTTGGCACAACAATTGCCAGCCCGCGCGCCGGTGAAAGCCCCTGTGTAAGCCCCGGCGAAAACCATGCAACGAGCCGGCAAAAACCAGCACCCCTGCTCGTTTTATTTACCTGTTGTTAATGCCAAAAAGCGATGGTTGAGCAAGGAGGCTTGCCCATGTCCATGCCCATGCCCATGTTTCAACCACTGAATGCAGATGAGGGCGCGGCCTTGCCGTCAAACCCCATGGTACCAAACACCGCGCAAGGCAGCACCGTGGCGATAGGGCCGGTCGCAGCGCTTGGCGGCAGCGCTGATTGGGCCGAATCGCCCGCGCGCGCGCTGCATGAGCGGCTGGTGGAGACATTTGGCTCTCCTGCCCGCCACGCCGTAGGCGGTGAGGCGGATGACAAATGGCCAGGCCTTGCCCGGCTCGCGTTTATTTTTGGCACCTCAGCCGCTTTATGGGGTGTGATTGCGTTTGTGGTGGCGCTGGTTTTTTAACCTGTTAGGTTAAAATAAAGCTGTCCTACAATCCATATTGTTGAATATTGAGGCGTCCCGGCGCGGCAATTCGCCGCCCCATGATGAAAGGACGCCCATGTCGGTTGACGATTTTAACACGCTGGCAGATTCGCCAGCAGAGCCTGCTCGCCGCGCCAGCGCCATCACCCCGCATGATACGGACGAACTCGCCGTGCTGCCCAAGGCGCTCTACATCGGCACAGGGGGCGCGCTTGTTGTGCGCGCGGTTGACAGCGCAGGCGATGTCACCTTCAAAAACCTTGCCAGCGGCCAGATTCTCGATGTGCGTGCCCAATATGTCCGCGCAACCGGCACGACCGCGGCTGACATTGTGGCGCTCGCCTGATGCCGGGCTTTGGCTTTGGCGGGGCCATGCGCCGCCATCGGCGCGGCGCAGCGCTGCTGCCCGGCGCCCCGGCTCCTTCTCGCTTTCCCATTTCCGCGATTGCGGCCGATGGCTGGCAGGCGGTATGGGCGCAGGGCACGCCGCCTGTCTTTACCCCCGACAGTGCGCCGCAGATGATGGCGGTTACGCGCGCGGGGTTTGATGCAAGCGGCGCTGCGACAAGCTATGTCGACAGCCGCATTTTCACCCGCCGCGTGCGCCAGCCTTTCCCCGATCAGGCGCTTGATACGCCGGCCAATGTCGCGCTTGACGACTATGTCTATGCAACCGACACCATTGCGGGCGTTACGAATAACTCTGCCGAAACCAGCCCTGCCCCCGTTGCCGCATGGACCATGCCCGACCGGCTTTTGGTTGGAGATGCTATTTCGTGGGAGCTTGTCGCCTTTCACCGCGATGCGCGCGGTGCCCGGCAGGTGGCATGTGTTGTGGTAACCGCAAGCGACGGCACGACAAGCGTTTCGCAAACCATTTCCGCCACACGAATCTCCACCTTGTGTGCCGACCCAAACCCGGTTGAGGTCTTTGCTGGTTCCATCGACATTTCCAGCCTTGCCACCGGCCTCATCACGCTCAACGCGCGCGTCTATCCATGGATCGGTGGCGCATCTTCTGTGCGCGACAGCAGCACAAACAGCACCGCGCGCGAATTTTCCCCCCGGCATTATTTGAAGAACACAGCCCGCGCCGCCGCGCCGCCGCTTGCCTATGTCGCCTCCACGGGCAGCGACACGACAGGGCTGTGGTCAACCAACGCCGCTAATGCCGCTGCGGCGCCCTTCCTCACCGTGGGCGGGGCTTTTGCCGCAATCGACAACGCCACACGCGGCACACCCGCCACAGGCGGCATTGCCGATGGCTGCCGGGTGCGCATTGTCGATAACGTGTCAGCGGGCACAAACAGCACCAACCGCGTGCAAAATGTAGCGGCTGTGGTTATTGAACGGGCGCCCGACACGCCGCGCGCGAGCGCCATTGTCACGCTTGGCGCGACATGGGCGCCAAGGCTTGGAGCAAGCGGCACGTCGCTTAGCGCGCCAATTACCGAAGGGGCGCTGATATTCAGCGATGTGTCGCTCAGCCGCACCGGCGCCTTCACCATTTCCGGTGCCGCAGCCGCACGACTGCGGCTATATCTGCTCAACATAAACCTCAGCCTCACCGGCTCTGGCTCATCGATGCTGAACCAGAGCCATGATTATCTCTACGGCGTGACGATAGCGACAACGCTGACAGGCACCTTTGGCGCAGGCACCTATGAGCACCGCATCTTTCGCGGGGTGGTTTACGACGCAGGCAATGTGGCCATGGAACAATGGGTGACGATTGGGTCTTCCATCTCCCGCCCGTCGACCGCAAGCGTGCGCGATGCGACCAAGGGAGCGATCATCTACAACAACCGCTTCCTTAACCCAAATTCCACCGCGTCGCCCATTACCATTGCCACGCCAAGCGCGGGGCAGACAATTGCCGACTTTGTCGCTGTGCAAAATCTCATCGAGACTACGCACACCACCACCTCATCTCCCGCATTCAGGCTTTCGTCGGACTCAATGCGCGGCGACAGCTACAACACCATCATCGCGCACAATGTGTCCACCGGCTATGGCACGGTCGGGCGGCACAACATCTTTTACGACGATACGCCAAGCAGCGAGGCAGACCGGCGCACCCACCGCATGATCCGCCATGTCGGCGATATTGCGAGCGCCATCAACTCCAAGGGCGACCGCTTTTATGGCGGTGTGGCAGACCCGGCAGAGGCGCCGTTCCGACTGGGCAATTTCGCCTATACGCACGGCGTTGGCTGTGAGGGGAACTGGTCGATGTTCTTCGTTACTTCGCAGGCCGAGCAGACTTATGGCGGGCTAAAAAGCAACATCGGCACCAGCACAACGGTGCGTAACGACCCGCTGTTCGTCAATTATCGAGGCACAGACGGCGCACAAGACATTGCAAGCGCAGGCACAGGCGGGGGAGATTACCGCTTGCGGGCGAACAGTCCGGCACGAGGGGCCGTGCGTGGGCCGGTACTATCGTTTGATCTTGCAGGCGCGCCAAGAACAGCCGGCGCACAGCCCGCCGGGGCTTATGTTTGAAGGGGCTGAGTAGGTACAGGGGCGGGTTCGACCGCGGTTGAAGGGGCAGGCGCGGTTGAGGGCGGCACCCCGCGCGCTGATGAAAACCAAAAAGAAAGCATCAAAAAACCTGTGAGCAGCGCCGCGGCCAAGCCCCTGGCAACAGCGCTTCTTGTGCCAACTCCCCCCGTGCCAACTCCCCTCGCGCCATTGCTGCCGGCAACTGCGCTTGTAACAATGGGTACGCCCGGCATAGTTGGCCTGCCGCCCATTGCCCCGGCCCCAACATCATCCATGCGAGCCAACCTTTCATGAACTTTCAGCCGCATAGTAGCACGCGATTTTGGCCGCCGCGCCGTAACTATATCAACAATGGAGATAATTCTTCCAGAAAAAGGCAAATGGTGGCGCACTAGGCGGTGGCGGTTGGCACGTCATCTGCCTCGGGCCAGCGCCGCTGCGAGGCGGGCAAAAAATGCCGCGCCAGCAAATAGGCGACGAGATTGCGATAAGCCAGCGTGGACGACACGGCTGCCGCTGCGCCAGCCGTGCCAAAGCGCGGCACCAGAACAATGCTCACCACCGCCAGCACCACAAGCGCGCTGAGCGACGTAGCCAGCAGCAGGCGCTCATGGTTGGACATTGACAGCATCGCCCCCACCGGCCCGAAACACACATTGGCCGCCTGCCCCGCGGCAAGAATCTGAAGCGGCAGCGCTGCCCCCAAAAACTGGCTGCCAAACAGCGTGCCGACAATAAATTGGGGAAACAACATACACAGCACAACCGGTGCCCCGGCAAGGGCGGCCATGAACAAGCTGCTCTGCCGGTGTCGCCGCCATGCCTGTTGAAAATTCCCCTCGCGAAAATCACCCGCATAGCCCGGCGCGACATAAGTTTCGGCCGTTGTCGCCACCAGCGCGATGATCGTCGACATCTGCACCGCTACCCGAAACGCCCCCACCGCGGCGGCATCAGCCGTGCCGCCAACCACGGCATAGGCAATCCACTCGGCCATGCTGTTTGTCACCATCAGCACCATGAACGGCAGGCCTGCGCCAAATAAATGCGACAAACGCGGGGCACAAGGCTCCGGCCAGTTCCGCCCCGCCCGGCGCACCACCCCCCACGACCAGGCAGCAGAGACAAACATGCCACACAAAAACAAGCCGGTCGCCAGCGCCGCTGTCAACCGGGCGCCAGCACCCAGCACGACCATATAAGCCACAACCAACAAGAGAGATTGCACGCAACCATCGAGAAACTGGCCATAAAGCGGCAGCCCCGCACCGCGAACCCCCGCCAGCCCAACGCGCCACACAGGATAAAGCACAATCGCAAACGCAGCCACCGCCAGCGTTTGCCGGTCGCCGTGAATAAGGCCGGTGAGCGGGGTGAAATATAGCGCGACCAAATAAAGCCCCGCCGCTGCCAGCGACACTGGCACCACCCGCTGCACTGCCTGACGCAACACGGCACGCGCGCCCGCCAAATCCCCCTGCCGCAAATCTCCAGCAACTGTGCGCAGTACGACCTGATCAAGCCCCATCAGCGCAAAAGCGCCAATCAGCCCGCCGGTTGAAACGGCAAAGGCATAATAGCCGACAATTTCCGGCCCGGCGCGCCGCGCAAGTATGGCGGTAACAAGAAAGCTGAGGCCAGCGTTAAGAAATTTTATGCCAAAGGCGATGACAAAGCGCGTCTTCGCGCCGCCCTTGGCCAAAGCGAGATAGCGTCGCACCCGGTTAGTGCCGCCGTCTCAGGCGTTGTTCGCGCGCTGCGCCGCTGCTCATCCCACACGCCAGCACCACACCCCCCCCTTTTGCACTGGCCCTGGCCGCTACGGCTAAGGCTGCGGACCTACAAGGCACGCGTATCGGTGTTGCCGGGGCCAACGTCAACGGCGCCGGGCGGGCGGTGGGCGAACGTGCACCTGTAAAACAGGAGCGCAGAACTGGCTATTTTAGCGCTGCATCGGCAAGGCGCGCCTGTTCCGAGCCGGCCGCCAGCCAGTCACTATTTTTGGCTCGCCAATCCGCGATGGCCTGTTGGCGAACCCTGGCCGACCCATCAAAAACCCGAAAGCCCGAAACCCCCGGCTGCGCCCGCCCGTCGAGCAGGAAGGTCGTTGCCATATTCCCGCTCAGGCTGAGCGAGGCGACATCTTGTACCCTGATCCAGCTTTTTGCCGGTGGCGCCTGCAACACAAAATTGTTTTCTATTGACACATTGCGGCCGCTCGACAGGGCAATGCCGTTGAACAGCGTGCCAACCAGCAAATTTCCGCTAATGGTGACGTTGGAAAAAATCCGTCCATCAAGCGAGCGCATAAATATGCCTTGTATCGTTGCCTCGCCGCCGCCGACAATCAGGTTGCGCGTAACGCTGATATTGCTCGACGGGCCATTTTCCGGCCGGATCCAGAATTGAACCGCGTCGGGATGATCCCCCGGAGCGGGATGAAAATTGTAAAAAATGTTGCGGGTAATCGTTACGTCCGAGCTTCCACCGCCGCGCACCCCATCTGTCCGTAAAGACCAAAACACATTATCCGCCACAACAAGACCGGTAACCGCCAGATGAGAAACCCCGTTCCAATAATCAGCAAAACGCGAGCCGGTTACCGATAGCTGCTTTGAATTGCGCAAAAATATGGCCGATACCGGCGCCAGCTCGCCATTGGCGCCTGCGTCTTTCACTGTGTTTTGAAACGCCAGGTTACGCAGCGCGACATTGTTCGAGCCCTCCACATCAAGCGCAAACCGCCGGCCAGAATCAAGCGCTGCAAAAGCAAGTCCATCTACCACAATATTGGCGCTGTTTCTGATCAGCAAGCTACCGATTTCGGCACGCAGAGCCGGGTTTGCCGATGTTATTACCACTTGGCGCGCAGGCTTTAGGCCGTTGACGATGACCTGCGTATATCGACCTGGCAACAGCGAAATTGTGCCGCCACGGCTTGCAGCCAATGCCCGGTTCAACTCCCCAGACGACGACACCGTAATATCGCCCGCAGCGACAGCGGCAGTGGTGATGGCAGTGTTTGTGGCCGCCGCATTTCCAAACAGCGTGCTCCACACCGCAACCGAAATGGGCACCGCCACGACTCCGGCAAACATTGCCCAACGTGTGGCGGCCCCGCGCATGCGCGCCTCAGGTCTAGTCAAAGGCCGCACCCCTGCCAGCCGTTTGCACGGCTATAATTATCACATGGCAAGTATCTGAAAAGAAATGACATAAATGGACACTCCAATATCTGCCAGACATAAAGATTGAACAATATGCAATGCCGGTTTGAAACACTTTTTAAGGATATTGATGACTATTTCAGGCAGACATCATAACATACAAACTGGTGCACAAACCGATAACAGACGAATAAACACCTTATCACGACCAAACGAGCATATCTGCATTGCACTGCAACATTTAGGCGAAAGAATGGGTAAAGCGGCTCTATGGCAGGGAACATTTTTGCGCTAGCAGTCGTTATGTCGCCATTGGGGGAAGAATGCCGCGAACCATGCCAAATCGCCAAGTACCGGACGGGCATCTGCTTGCTCTTTGGGGGCAGGCCCGCGCATGAACATGGCTAGCCCTCCGCCACTTGCCGCCGCTGGCGAGGCCGGGTTCAACATGCAGCGTATGGCAGTAAACCGGGCGACGGTGCGCATGGCCATGTATCTGGGGCTGGTGCTGTGCGACGTTGCCGCCATTCGCGGCGGGTTTGAACTGGGCGTTGCGGTGCGCGGCATTCAGTGGATGTCGCCAAACGGGGTTGAGCTGGGCTGGCTTATTTTGCCGGTGCACATTGTGCTTGCTGCACGTAGCGGCGCTTATTCCCGAACCGCGCTTGAATCGGCAAATGAGTCGATCCGTCGCGGGCTTTCCTCTTTTTTCTTTGCCGTGTGCATTATTGCGCTGCTGGTTTTCTATCAGCATGGCGGGATGCTGGTATCGCGGCTTGGCCATTTTGTTGCGATGACATGCGGGCTGGTTTTTATCGCGCTTGCCCGCGGCTTGTTCCACCTGTGTTTCGTCTGGGGGCGGACCGACAATTTAATCGGGCGGCTGGTGATATTGGACGGCGTGCCGCCCTTCCCGACCAAAGACCGGGTTTTTGACGCAGCCGCCCTGGGCCTGGCGCCTGACTTGCGAAACCCCAATATTTTGCGGCAGGTAGCAGAGCTGATTGCCCCCTATGACCGGGTGATAGTAGCCACCACCACCGCGCGGCAGCACGAATGGGCGGTGATGCTAAAAGCTTATAACACCACAGGCGAAATCATGGTGGAGGGCGGCACCATGCTCGGCGCCATTGGGGTAAGCCGGTATCGCGGCGCCGATACGGTGATTGTGGCGCGCGGGCCAATGTCGCTTGCCAACCGGGTGAAGAAGCGCGCGGTCGATCTTTTGGTCTCCGCCCCGCTGCTGCTGCTGCTTGCGCCGCTGCTCATTGCGGTTGCCATCGCCATCAAGATTGACAGTCGCGGGCCGGTGCTGTTTGCTCAGACGCGCGTTGGCCGGGGCAATAAATGGTTCAAAATCCTGAAATTTCGTAGCATGCGGGTGGAAAGCAGCGATAAAGACGGCGCGCAATCAACACATCGCGAAGATGACAGGATAACGCGTGTCGGCCGCTTCATCCGCCGCACCAGCATCGATGAGCTGCCACAGCTGCTAAACGTGCTGAGCGGGGATATGAGCATTGTTGGCCCCCGCCCGCACGCGCTTGGCTCGCTTGCCGGCGACAAGCTGTTTTGGGAGGTGTCCGAGCGATATTGGCTGCGCCACACCATCAAACCGGGGATAACCGGCCTGGCGCAGGTGCGCGGCTTTCGCGGCGCGACCGAGCGCCAGTCAGATTTGGAAAACCGGCTTCAGTCAGACCTGGAATATGTAAATGGCTGGGGCTTGTGGCGCGACATATCCATCATGTTCGGCACGTTGCGCGTGCTGGTTCATCCGCGCGCATATTGAGCGTTATCAGGCGGCCATGGCGCGGGCATATTCGGCCAGATAGGCAATCAGCGCGCCGGGGTCGGTCGTGGCGGCGACCGGCTCCTTGGCGCGAACGCGGGCAAGCGCTGCGGCAAATTGCGCGTCATCCTCCGCCGCCTCAATAAGGCCGCGCTCGACAAAAGCATCGACAATTTCAGCCTGATGGTCGTCATAACCTTCGCCATTGACCAAGCGGCGCGGCAACGCGATGATCCGGCAATGCGCGCGCAGTGCGGTGATGAGCGAGCCGGTTCCGCCGTGACAGACCACAATGTCTGCACGCGCCAGCAGCGCCTGCACCTCGTCAAACGGCAGTTCCTCCACCGTTTCAAAACCCGCTGGCGCAATGCCGCCCCGGCCGCTCTGGATGAACAATGCCTCAGGCACCAGCCCTGCCTGTTTGGCCCGCACCACAACTTCCACCAGCCGATCAAAAGGCAAAATCGCTCCAACGGTTGCAAAAAGCAGCGGCTCCTTGGCCGGGCGCGCACCCTCCAGCCTGCGGAAAGGGTCAAACACCAGCGCGCCCTTCCACTGCTTTGCGCTTTGGGCTGACTGGGCGATGCGCACATGCGCCAGTGGCCCTGCCAGCCGGGCAAACAGCGACGGCTTTTTGAAACGCGCAAACGAATCGATCAAAATAACGCGCGCGCCGTGCAGCCGCGCCCAAAGCAGGATAAAAATTTGCGACCCCGCACCGGTTGTAATGACAAGGTCGGGCCGCTCGCGCCGAATAATCGCCCAGGATTGCGCCACGCTTTTCAACGCGCGCGCCATCATGCCGAACGGCGCGCCCAGCCGCGCCTGGCCCAGCGCAAAATGTGGCACGAAATGAACCGGTTCGCTTTGCGCAATCGAGCGGCCAAGCGAGGTGTCTTCGGTGACGAAGAAATGCTCGAAATCGTTCCACATCGGTTTCAAATCGAGGATTTGGCGCACATGCCCGCCACCAGATGCCGCCAGGCAGATTTTCGGTCCCGAAATGCGCCGCAATTTCTGTCTCCCTGCTCAAAAACAGCGTAAACGTCCTTGCGGCAAGCGCTGCGAAGTCGCAAGGACATTGGCAGGGAATTGGCACAAGGGCTGCACGACTGCACCTATTGCCAATTAGGGGTTGTCCTTCAGGGGAAGGTTTTGACTATGCTTGCACGGTTGACAATTGTTTCGCTACTTGCCCTCTCGCTTGCCGGATGCGGCAAAGGTGGTGGCACCGCGCCCACAGGGCAGGTCGTGGCAACGGTAAAGGGCCAGGAAATCACCACAACCGAGCTGGGGCTTGAGTTGGGCGGGTTGGGCGGCGCGGGCACCGCCGCAGGCCCGCAGCGCGACGCAGCGCTTCAGGCCATCATCACCCGCAAACTGCTTGCCGCTGCCGCGCGCGACCGTGGGATGGACAAGCTGCCGATTGCCGCGGTGCTCGAACAAAAGGCGCGCGAGCTGGCGCTTGTCGAGTTGCTCCGCATGAAGCTGCAAAGCGGCGCACCCGCGGTGTCGGACGATGAGGCACGGGTCTATATCGCGGCCCACCCGGTCAGCTTTTCGCAGCGCCAGTTGATCGATGTCGACCAGCTTGTGGTGCCGGTTGCGCCCAAAAATATTGTTGCCGCAATGGAGCCGCTCAACACCATGGCGGAAATGCTGAACCTGCTCGACAGCAACAAAGTGCCCTATCGCCGCAGCGGCTCGGTGCTTGACACAGCAGCGCTCGACCCCAATGCCGCAGCGCAGGTGGTGAAGGTGGGCGTGGGCAAAGTGTTCATTGCGCCGCGCGGCGGCGGCGTGGAAGTGTCGCTCATCCGCGACATGCGGGCACAACCGCTGGCAGATGCTGATGCGCTGGCCACGGCCAAGGCAATTATCGGGGGGCAGCGCGCCTCTGGCCTTGCCAATCAGGCAGCAGAAGACATTCTCAAAGCTGGCAAGGGCGATGTAAAAATCAACCCCGCCTTTGCGCCAAAAACACCGCCTGCGGGCACCGGGCCAAAGGCGACCGGGGCGGCTGGCTGATTATGTCCGGCGAGGCGGATAACGCAAACGCCACGCCCGTCACCATTGGCCTGTTGTGGCACTCGCTCGCTGCGGGCAACCTTGGCGTAGTGGCGCTTACCGTGGCGAATCGCGCCATCATTGCCGAGGTGGCGGCCGCCTGTGGCTTGTCGCCGCGCTTTGTCGTTATGGGCATGCGCGAAAGCGGCGCTGCGCCGGCTGATCGGCTGGTTGAGGTGTTTGAGTTCAGCCGCCGCTCGCTCCTGTCTCCGCGCGGCTTCTGGCGTGTGCTTGGCCGTGTGGACTGCGTTATCGATATTGGCGCAGGCGATAGTTTTGCCGACATTTATGGAGCCCGCCGCTTTGCTTTTTTGTGGCTCAGCAAGATGATGGCAATGGCGCGCGGAGTGCCGCTCATGCTGGCGCCGCAAACTATTGGCCCGTTCACGAAGCGCGGCTATCGCTGGCTGGCGGCCGTGGCGATGAAGCGCGCCCGCGCGGTCATCGCGCGCGACCAAAACTCGCTGGAGGCAATTGCCGCTATTGCGCCAGCGGCAAAGCGCGCGCTGGCGGTTGATGTTGCCTTTCGCCTGCCCTTTGAGAGCCAGGCAAAGTTGCGCGGCGGCGCACGGCTGCGGGTTGGCATCAACGCCTCTGGTTTGTTGTTCCATTCTGCCGAGACGGGCAGGAACCGCTTTGGCCTGTCTTATGATTATGCCGCACTTACCCGTGCGCTCATTGCAGCACTTGTCGCGCGGGGCGATGTGGAGGTGCATCTCATCGCCCATGCCACCAGCGCGGTTGACCCAACCGACGACGATGGTGCGCTGGCAGACCGGCTGGCGGTGGAATTTCCCCAAGCCATACGCGTGCCCAATTTCGCCACCGCAAGCGCGGCCAAAGCCTATATCAGCGGCATGGATTTTTTGGTTGCTGCGCGGATGCACGCATGTATCGCCGCTTTTTCATCGGGCGTGCCGGTGGCACCGCTTGCCTATAGCCGCAAATTTGCCGGGCTGTTCGACATGGTGGGCTATGCCGGTGTTCTGCCGGTAAGCGGGCTCGACAATGCAGGCGCGCTTGCTCAAATATTGGCGATGATCGAGCACCGGGCGGCTTTAGCGGAAGATATTGCCCAGGGAATGCGCCGGGTGGAGGCGCTGCTCGATGTATATCGGGCGAGCCTGCGCGACATGTTCACCGACATTGCCAGCCAAAAGCGCCTGCGCGCATGAAACAGTCGCCGCCGCTGCCTCAGTCACGGGCTTTGCGCCGGGTATTGGCGGGCGAGTTATGCAGCGGATGCGGCCTGTGTGCAGGCGTTTCTGGCGGGGCGGTGGTGATGAAGACCGTGGCGCCCGGCTATAGCCGCCCGTGCCAGCTTGCCCCCCTGCCCGCCAATGCCGAACAGCTAATTGCCAGTGCCTGCCCCGGATCAACCATTGCGCCCTGGCACAGCGGCGGTGCAGTGCGCACCCATCCCTATTGGGGGCCATCGCTGGAGGTGGCAACGGGCCATGCCGCCGACCCTGCGGTTCGCCATCAGGCATCGTCTGGCGGCGTGATAAGCGCGCTGCTGATCGCCGCATTGGAGGGCGGGCTGGTTGAGGCCGCACTCCACATTGCGCCCGACCCTGATGCGCCAACGCGCAACCGGCTGCACTGGTCGCGCAACCGGGCAGAAGTGCTGGCGGGCGCCGGGTCGCGCTATGCTGCCTCATCGCCGCTTGGTGATATCGATGCCGCACTGGCAAGCGGCACGCGCTTTGCCTTTGTCGGCAAGCCTTGCGACGTGTCGGCGATGCGCCAGCTTGGCCGGTATGATCTGCGGGTTGGGGCGCTGGTGCCGTTCATGCTTTCCTTCTTTTGCGGCGGCGTACCCAGCCACGACGGCGCCGACCGAATCATCCGCGCTATGGGGCTTGACCCGGCGGATGTGTCGGCTTTTCGATACCGGGGGCATGGCTGGCCCGGCATGGCCCGCGCCGACACGCACCAGGGCAGTTCCGCCGAGATGAGCTATGCCGAAAGCTGGGGCGGCCATTTGTCAAAACAGGTTCAGTTCCGCTGCAAGATTTGCCCCGACGCAGTAGGCGGCGCAGCCGATATCGCCGCTGCGGATGCCTGGTATGGCAATGCCAGCGGCTATCCAGAATTTGACGAGCGCGACGGGCGCAGCCTCATCATGGTGCGCACCCCGGCGGGAAAATTGCTGCTCGCACAAGCGGTTGCGCGCGGCGCTATTGCCACCCAAGCGCTGCCAATTAGTGAGATTGACCGGATGCAACCAGCCCAGGCGCGCCGCAAACGGCTGGTGGCCGGGCGGATATTGGCCTGTGCGCTGATGCTTCAACCATGGCCGCGCATGGCCGGCCTTGCCACAATAAAAGCGGCGTGGCGCGCAACATTCATGGAACAATTACGCAATATTGCGGGCACTGTCCGGCGTATCATCATTGGACAGCGCTAGAAACTGGATGGCCCGATTCCGTGCAGCGGATGCTTTCACAGCAGGGGTTTTGTGTGTAGACAACGGCAATCGGATTGAGGGATCTTATGAACAACAGCACTAATATCGGCCGTGCGGCCGGTCTCGCGGGCTTGGTGCTGTGCATCTTGCCAGGCACAGCGCTTGCGCAAGATAAACCGGTAGAGCGGGTAACCGAACTTGCCCTTTCATTCGACATTCGGCACGATGGCAATGTAGCGCGCGGTGGCGCAGCGCAAGCCGCCGCACGGGGGCTGGTCCGCGCTGATCAGCGGTTTTCGCCCAATGTGCAATTGACCCTGGCACGCACGGCCGGGCCGCTTACCGTGTCGCTTTCTACCCGGCTTGGATATGATTTTTACCGCCGCAATACTTCGCTTAACCGTGAAAATCTGGCGTTCAGTGCCGATATAAGCGGTAAGGCTGGCCCCTGCACCGTTTATTTTAGGCCCTCGGTAAGCCGGCGACAAACCCAGCTCGAAGACATTGTTCCACTAAACAGCACCGGCACCGCCAGCGTGCGCAACACACAAACTGTGCAGGGCTATGGCGGCGAGCTGCGGTGCGGCTCCAGCTTTGGCATCCGCCCCTTTGTGTCAGGCGGGCGTGATATTGCCGATAATGACAATGTTTCGCGACAAATCTCCAATTATCGCACCACGCGCTATGGCGGCGGCCTGGCCTATGACAATCCGGTACTTGGCAGCTTCACCGCCAGCTATAACCGCTCACAATCGCGCTACCCGGAAAGAATTGGCCCGGTGCCGCAAGGCTATAATTCTGATCGCTACGGCATTTCAGCCTCGCGCAGCATCGGCTCTCAGCTTCGCGCCAATGCGAGCATCAGCTACACCTCGGTGGCGCCAACTGGCTCGGCGCGCAATTTTCGCGGTTTTACGTGGAATGCCTCGGCCACGCTTACTCCAACTCCCGATTTGCGGATTACCGGGCTTATCGGGCGAGACGTACAGCCCTCGCTCAATGTCGATGCGCTGTACAACGTCAACTCGGTTTATGATCTGACGGCCGATTATGCCTTTAGCAGCCGCTTGTCGCTCAGCCTGAACGGCCATATCGAGCCGCGGCGCTACGAAGGCGCGGGCACTGCCTTTGGCCCTGCGCTGACCAGCGATGTGCGCCAAAGCGCCTCGGCCACGCTCACCTTGCGCCAGTCGCCCCGCCTTAGTTTTGGCTTGAATGGCGGCTATCAACGCCGCAACGCCAATGGCACAATCTTTGACTATGATGATGTGTACGTCGGGCTGACGACGCGGTTTACCCTTTAGTCCCCCTTATTATTGGGCCCAGGCAAACAGGATTGTTGAGCAACATGACCTCGCCTTTTTTTCCGAAACGATTGATGCTCGTCGCTGCGGCCGTGCTTTTCCTCGCCTGCCCGGCGGTTCAGGCACAGCAAGCACCCACACAGGCAGAAGCGCCGCCGGTGGCGGCAGCGCCCGCTGCATCGGCCACGCCCCAGGCGCCGGTTTCGCTAGCTGATGGTTATGTGCTGGGCACGGGCGATGTGGTGGAAGTGGCAGTACTTGGCCGGTCGGAATTTCAGGCCCGTGTGCAGGTGCAAACCGATGGGACAATCCAGCTACCCTATCTTCATTCCGTGCCGGCAACTAACCTCACCGTGCTCCAGCTGCGCGAGCGCGTGCGCAAGCTGTTGAAGGATGGCGGCTATTATAACGACCCTGTCGTGGCCGTGGCCGTTGCTACCTTTGCCAGCCGCTATGTAACAGTGTTGGGAGAAGTTGGCTCGCCCGGATTGCTGCCGGTTGACCGGGCCTACCGCGTATCTGAGGTGCTGGCGCGAGTGGGCGGCGTGCGCGCAACGGGAGACGATATGCTGATTGTACGGCGCGCAACGGGTGAGGAACTGAAGCTGGCCATCAACGCAATTTCAAGCGGAGGTCCGCAGGACGACCCCTATGTCAGCCCTGGGGACAAGATTTTTGTCGCCGCGGCCCCCTCATTCTACATTTACGGGCAGGTTGCGCAGCCCGGCTCCTACCGAGTGGAACATGATATGACGATCCGCAAGGCGCTGGCTCGCGGCGGCGGGCTGACACAGCGTGGGTCGGACCGCAAGGTTCATGTTTTTCGCGACGGGAAAGACATTGGCAAGGTAGATCTTTCCGCTGCCGTAAAAGGTGGAGACACCATTGTTATCGGCGAGCGTTTTTTTTGAACTTTAACGGGTAGTCAGCACGATGAGCTTTGTTCAGTTCTTCAACATTTTGTGGGTTCGTCGGGGGATTATTCTGTTGTGTGCGCTGTGCTGCTTTGGCGGCGCGGTGTTTGTGGCCAAGGTTTTGCCCGCACGCTATGAAGCAAAATCACGCGTGATGATGGATTTGTTCAAGCCAGACCCGGTCACGGGCGAGGTGATTACGAGCCAATTTGCCCGTGCCTATGTCAAAACTCAGGTTGAACTTATCAAGGATTATCGCATCGCCGGGCAGGTTGTGGACGAACTGAGCTGGGCAAATTCGCCCACGCTTGCGGCCCAATATGGCGCGCGCGGCGCCGCCGACACCCGCGATTTTCGCCGCTGGCTGGCCCAGCGGGTGATCGACAGCACCAATGTCGGGCTGATCGAGGGCAGCAATATTTTGGAAATCGGCTATACCAGCACAGGTCCAGAAGCCGCGCGCAAAGTGGCGGACACAATCCGCAAGGCCTATGTTGACCAGATGCTATCGCTGCGCCGGGAAGACGCCGCCAACAATGCAGAATGGTTCCGCAATCAGGCAAAGCGCATTCGCGACGAACTTAGCGCTGCTGAAAAGCGCAAGGCCGATTTTGAGCGGGAAAACAACATTGTCCTTGCCGATGATGACAAAACCGATTCTGAAAGCACACGACTGGCTGCTCTGGCCTCCACTGCTCCGGCACAGGCGGTGGCCGGGCCGGTAATATCGCTCGGCAGCAACGGCCCTTCGCCACAACTTGCTCAGGCCAATGCCGCTATTGCTGCCGCTGAGCGGGTGCTTGGGCCAAACAACCCCGACCTTATCGACCTGCGTCGCCAGCGCGATGCTATTGCGGCTGCCAGTGTGCCCGCGCGCGCGGCCGCCGGGGCGGCGGCCAGCGGGCCGTCGATTGCCTCATTGTACAATGCGCAGCAGGCAAAGGTTCTGGCGCAACGTGGCAAGGTAAACGAGGCGCGCCAGCTTGCTGCCGATGTAGCGGTGCTGCGTGACCAATATCTCAAAACCTCCGCCCGTGCGGCCGACCTGTCGCAACAGGGTGAATCCACAGAGACCGGGCTTACTCTGCTTGGCAACGCGGTGGCGCCTACCTCCCCTTCTTTTCCACGCTGGCCGCTGGTGATTATCGGCTCGATTGGCCTGGGATTTGGCTTAGGCGTGGTGCTCGCGCTGGCAACCGAACTGCTCAGCCGCCGGGTGCGCGGTGTCGACGACCTGCAAATCGAAGGCGTGCCGGTGCTTGGCATTATGGCGCGGCCAGCCCGGCTGCGCCGCGGCCTTTTCTCATTCTGGCGGCGGCGCCCATTGGAAGAAGCATACGCATGACGACCCTGAAGGATACAGCGCCAGCCACCTCGCTTACCGAGGTAGCGCCTCTTGCCGTGAAGGTTGCAACAACCCACCGCCTTGTGGTCAATCACGATCCGGCTGGCGCAACCGCTGAATCAATTCGCGCCATGCGCACGCATCTGCTTGCCCAGCATGTGCGCGATGGGCGCCGTTCAATCGCCATTTGCGCAGCGTCGCGCGGGGTGGGCTGTTCATTTTTGGCGGCCAACCTTGCAGCCGCCATTGCGCAAAGCGGGCTGAAAGTGCTGCTGATCGACGCAAACCTGCGCGACCCTGGGCTGGCGGATTATTTTCGCCCCGAAAAGCCAGTTGTCGGCCTGTATCAGGCGCTGGTTGACCCAGCCCTTGCGGTTGGCGCCACGGTGCAGGAGGATGTGCTGCCCAATTTGTCGCTGATGTTTGCCGGCAGCAGCGAGCCGGGCGCCCATGAACAACTTGGCAATGCCGCCTTCAAACTGTTGATGGAGCAGTGCATGCGCGATTATGACCTGACCATTGTCGACACACCCGCCGCCAACTTATTTGCCGACGCCCGGCGCATTGCCTCAGTTATGCGCTATGCCATGGTTGTCGTGCGGCGGGACCAGAGTTTTCTTCGCGACGTGCGCACGCTGATCGGCGATCTGCGGGCGGACCGGGCGCACGTTATCGGCACCTATTTGAATGACTATTAACGCACGGCCAACCCCTGCTGCCTCGCCCTTGCCCGGCATCTCCGCCTGGGTCGCGATGGTTGGCGACAAATGGCCCTTGCTGCTGGGTTTGCTCGCTATGGCAATTCCAACATTTGCCCGGCTTGGCCAGCAGAGCTGGGCGACAGAATCTGGCGCCCATGGGCCGGTAGTGCTGGCCACAGGCCTTTGGCTACTGAGCCAGCAATGGACAGACATGAAACAGCGCGCGGCGCCAGCCCCCCTGATACTGCTTGCAGCGGTAGCGCTTGTCGCTCTTGCTGTATATGCTTTTGGCCGGGCTTATGATTTCATCAGTGTGGAAACAATCGGCCTGTACATGATCTTCATTGCCACTGCTTATCGGCTATTTGGCTGGCGCGCTTTGTGGTACAATGCATTTCCGTTCTTCTACCTGTTGTTCATGGTGCCTATTCCAGGCTATATTATCGACAAGATTACCGGGCCGCTGCGCACCTTTGTTTCCTATGCTGCCACACATTTACTGACCCCGCTTGGATATCCAATAGCGCGTGAGGGAGTAACGCTGATGGTTGCACAATATCAACTTCTGGTTGAAGATGCGTGCTCAGGCATGAATTCTCTAATTGGTTTGACAGCTATTGGGCTGTTTTACGTGCATGTTCTGCATCGTTCCTCACTGCGTTATTCAATATTTCTTATTGCTATCATTATACCCGTTGCAATATTTGTTAATATTATTCGGGTTGTCGTTCTTATTCTTCTTACCTATTATTTTGGCGACGCAGTGGCGCAAGGATTTTTGCACGCAACGACGGGCATCATCCTGTTTGGCCTGGCTGTAGTCATCATTTTTGGAATTGATCAGGCGGCGCGCGCTTTTGCAGCGCAGATCCGCAAAAGGGCCGCGGCATGATGGATCGCCGCAACCTGCTGCTCGGCGCGGGCTGCGTGGCGGCGCTGGGTGTTAGCGAATGGCTAAAACCGCGACGGGCGCTGCGCCTGCTCCGTCGGGGCCAAAAGCTGGCCGATATCATTCCCGCGCGCCTTGGCCATTGGTCGATTGGCGAGGGCGGCGATATTGTCGTACCACAAACACCGGGAAGCCTCAGCTCTCAGCTATACAGCACAACACTGGCCCGGCTTTATCAGCGTGGCGGCGAAAATCCGGCGGATGTGATGCTGCTTATCGCCTATGGCGAAGCGCAGAGCGATTTGCTGCAATTGCACCGGCCAGAGACCTGCTATCCCGCAATCGGCTTTGCCATTACGCGGCGGACACTGATAGATTTTCCGGTGGCGCGCGGTGTGCATGTTCCCGCCGTGGCGTTAACAGCCGAAGCGCGCGGGCGGGTAGAAAATATATTATATTTCACTCGGCTGGGAGAGGCTCTGCCGCAAACAGCACGCGAACAGCGAGCCGACCGCCTGCGGGCCGCCTTTGCCGGATATATTGGCGATGGTGCGCTGGTTCGTGCCTCGGTAATCGGCCAGCCAGGCCCGACTTCAGACGAGGCGCTGGCTGATTTTATGCGCTCGATGGTGCTGGGCATGACGCCCGGCAACCGGCAAGCCTTGATTGGCGCGCAACGTGCCGCCGCATTGGCGACTGTGGCGTAAAAGCTCGCAATTAACTCTGCGCCGTGCCGGCCAGTCATTTGTTTTGACTTGTCTTCCCTGGCCAATTTCTTGGCTAACCGACATAATCCGCCGCAATTATGTAGCACCGGGTTAAACGGAAAGCGGCGCCCGGTTCATTCCAATGAGCCTTGGCCCAGGCGCTGTAGAAAAATGTCTGCGCACAAACGCAAAAAAGCCGCCTGTACTAGACAAGCGGCTTTTATTGGCTCTCATCGCCCGATTTGGGCAGCGAGACAAATTCAGGCAAAGGAAATCTTGGCCTTGGCACCGCGGCGGCGCATGCCAGCGCCCACCAGCCCAAATCCGGCGATCATCATCGCCCAGGTCGATGCTTCTGGCACCGCCGTCAGCGAGAAGAAGCCGCTGAAACTGCCATTTGCTCCAGTGTTGCCGCTTACCAGAATTTGGTGAACGCCAGCAGGCAAGCGAAAATCAATCAGCGTTCCAGAGCGGACCGCACCCAGCAGAATGATGGGTATTGCCGTCCCATCGACCGTTACCGCCGAAAAATTCACATTCCGGGCAACGCTGCCGCCTGTGGAATTAATAAAGAAATTCCCGATGGTTTGGCTCGTCGTGGTAAAATTGAACGCATCGGAAAAAAGGCCGCCGCCAGCAACAATCGGCGCGGTATTGCCAAATGTGCCACCAACATCGGTTGTATAATTGATGAACGGCGCCGCCTGTGCAGCGCTTATGGGCGCAAGAGCAAACAGCACCCCGGCGACAGTTGTCAACATAGCCTTAGTCATATTTGCCTCCTAGTACAAAGCGTTAGCCACAAAATACAATATATCGGCGTCTTGGACCAACCTTCACGGCTATGTTAATCGCATCTTTACCCGATTCGCGCAACAGCGAACCGCCTAAATTATCCCACTTTGACGCAGTTATAGTGCAACTCATCGGGCAACTACTCGTCCGTTGCGCCGCTGTAACAATAAAAACATAATTTCGATCAGTGAAATTTCAAATATATTCTTAAAAAGACCGAGATATCGCTAAATACGTTCCCAAATCAGTCATCGTTTATATTAACAATTCGACGACAATCTCAAAAAACTACCCAATAATATTCAAATGACCGTCTTGAAATGATAGAAAATTCCGGCGAACCCGACAAAGAAAAGCCAATGTTGCGCCGCAACAATTATTCTGCTTCCACAAGAAATCGGCGCCAGATGCCCGCTCAGGGCGTGATACGTGGCTTCAACACATAAACAATGTAGCCAACAACCAGAATCAGCACGCCTATCGCAGCAATGGGGCTGTCATGATTGCCCATATAATTGACAACCGCACAGCCAATTGCGGGCGGGGCATATTGCCACAGCTTGTCGGAGGGCTGCTCCATCGACGAGCGCTGCAACAAAAGCACGACAAGCCCGGTAAACACCGCCAAGCTAACCCAGTCAAACGGCGTTTCCATCCACAAATCCACGATAGTGCCTGTGCACGTCCCCAGGCGCGCGCACCGCAACGCCCGGCTAGCATTCGAGCCAACAAGAATAACGCATACACAAAGATCAGCCGATGCCAAGCTATTGCGCACAACCTGACAGATGCCAACCAAAGCCGAGCGCACCGAAACAGCACAAATTCCGTTTCAAACCATCATTGTGGCACACCAGCCAATATTTGGGGAGAAAAGGCTTGCTTGCCAAATCGGCTTGTCGCGCCCAGCACTGGTATGAAACATTGACCAGATATTGATGATGAGAGCCTCGTCACCGTGAAGATTACCGATAGCCAAATGCAGGCCGGAGCCAATAATCTGACGCTTGTCCGGCTTGCGCTGGCAAGCGCGGTTATCTGGTCGCACAGCTATTGGCGCATCAGCGGAATTTCCGGGCAGGATACAACGAGCTGGCTGCTCCATGCGCCGGTCTCGCAATTTGCTGTCGATGGATTTTTCTTTTTGAGCGGGTTTCTCGTCTATGCCAGCCTGCAAAGGCGCGGCCGGGTGGGCGATTTTGTTCTGGCGCGGTTGACGCGGCTATGGCCTGGCCTTGCGGTGTGCGTTGCGCTCACCATCGCGGCTGGGGCCTGGCTCACGGTGCTGCCGCTTCCGGCGTATTTGCGCGGCGACACGCTCAGCTTCATGCGGGGGAACTTGTTGCTTATAGGGCAGGGATATTCGCTTAGCGGCGTAATGTGTGGCGCAGCGCCATGCACGGTCAACGGCTCGCTTTGGACAATCGCGTGGGAGGTGCGCTGCTACACGCTGCTGGCGATTGCGGCGCTGCTGGGGCTCGCCCGCCCATGGGTTATGCAGCAGATTGTACTTCCGGCCTCGCTCGTGTTTGCGTTGATCCTTCATTTTCCGGGGGTGGAAGTGGCGGTTCGGGCACATTTGGGCCATGGCATTGCCCATAATCTGTTGATGGCTGACCGGCTGTGGAGCGCGTTTGCGCTCGGCATCGCGGCGTGGCTGTGGCGGGGCCGGCTGGTGCTCAACTGGTGGATGGCGGCCGCACTTACGGTGGGGGGAACGATCATGGCGCATTTTGGGCTGGGCGCACATGGGCAGCAGGCGGCAACGGGCTATTTGGTGTTGTGTGCCGGCTTTCTCAGCGCAAAACACGACGCGCTGTCCGCCGCGTGGCCGGACTATAGCTACGGCATGTATATCTATGCTTTTCCGGTTATGATGATACTTGCCGGCAGCGCCGTATTCGGCAATTTTGCGCTGCTGGCACTGACAACATTTGTTGCAACCTTGCCGCTGGCCGCCTTGTCATGGCATTTTGTTGAAAAACCGGCGCTCGATCTGTTTCGCAACCTAAACCGCAGGCGCGATTTGGAAAATGTCGGGGTTTAACCTGCTGGAAATATGGCGAGATTGCTCCCCGGCACGCCTCCTTGCTTCCTGCCGCCTGGCACGCAGCACTATCGCATTGCAACCTTCGGCGCTTTTTCCTATTCCGGCATATGAAAAGCCGGGCCAAGTAGCGCTGGCTATGGGCACCCTCCAAGGCGAGAGAGCAGCGCAGATAAATGGCTAAAACGGTTCAGGCGCTTGTTTTGGGGGGTTATACTGGTGCAAGCTGGTTTCGTCGCCATCGAAAACTGTGCCTGGCACTGCTGACATTTTTCTGCATTTTTTATGGCTTTGCTTTTACCATTTTATATCAGGTGTTCTTATTACAATTAGCTGCCCCTGTGGTGGCTGGCACTTTGTTTCTGGTTTGGCTGCTGCCTGACCGGCGCAATATTTCTACCCGGCCGCTTGAGATATTGCTGTTTACCTTTTTGTTCGTGCTGCTGGTCTGGCCGGATTATCTGGCCGTAGCGCTGCCGGGCCTGCCATGGATCACCGCGCTGCGGCTGACGAGCATTCCGCTGCTGCTGGTTTTTGCCATTTCCTATTCGAGCTCGGCGGATATTCGCGCGCAAATGAAAGGAATTTATAATGGCATTCCATTGCCGTTCAAACTTTTTGCTGCCTTTGTCGCTATTCAGTTTCTTTCCATTGGCCTTAGTGCCGAACTGAATTCATCGCTCAACAAATTCATCAACGCCCAACTGGGCTGGACGGCGATTTGGCTCATTGCTTGTCTGGTATTTTTGAAGCCTGCACGCATTGGCCAGCTAGCGTCGCTGATTTGGGCATGTGTGCTCATTAACGGCTTTATCGGCTTGTGGGAGCAGCGGCTGGGCGCGGTTCCCTGGGCGGGGCATGTGCCAAGTTTTCTTGCGGTTGGGGATGAATCGGTACAGCGCATTTTGCGGGGTGCCAGCCGCGCAGCGGTTGGCACGCACCGGGTGCAGGCAAAGTTCAGCACACCGCTCGGCCTTGGCGAGTTCATGGCGCTGGCAACGCCGTTCATTGCCTATTTCGTTTTTTACGGCCGCAACCTGGCTGTGCGCGCGCTGGCGGTGGCAACGCTGGTGCTAATGATGATGAACGTACGGGCAGCCGATTCGCGCCTGGGCACTATCGGCATGTCGCTTGGGTTGATGCTGTTTGTAGCGCTTTGGGCGTTTGAGCGGTGGCGCACACGGCGCGAAAGTCTGATCGCTCCGGCCATCATTCTCACCTATCCAGCAATATTTGCGCTGCTCGTTGCCTCCAGCTTTTTCGTCAGGCGCATTCGCAATTTCATGTGGGGCAGCGGCGCGCAGGCTGCAAGCGACGCTGGCCGCCAGGAACAGCTTACCAAGGGCATCGCCAAGCTGGCGGAGCGGCCCTGGGGCTATGGCATTGGCCGCAGCGCAGAGGTGCTTGGAGTGCGCAACCCCGAAGGCGTACTAACCATCGACAATTATTATGTCGCAACGTGGCTTGACTATGGAATTATCGGCTTTGCGCTTTATTTCTCCATGTTCTATTATGTAATTTATCGCGCAATTCGCCTATACCCCAGCCTTGTTGATAATCAGCGCAAAATGGCCGGAGTAATAATTATATCGCTTACGCTTTTTGTAATAGAAAAGTGGAGCTTCAACCAGCAGGATACGCACCCGCTGGTTTTTGCAATGTTCGGTGCAATCATCGCCATTATTTCCATCAACACGCCCAGCGCCCAAAAGGCCTGAGGCGCCCGTTCAAAGCCATGGCGGCGGCCCGCGTCGGCCCGCCACCCCGGCCAGCCAGCCCAAAAGACCGTAGCGCAATTGCGGCCATGCACGCTTGCGCACACCGTTGATGATCAACACCGCAAGCGCCACCAGCGCGGCAAAAGGCATAATCGCCCGAACCGTATCCCGCAGGATGTGAATTTTGTTGCGCTGGTCCAAATACATCACCAGCCGAGATCGCGCCGCAAAGCCGCCGCCCGCGCCCGTTGTGCTACCCTGATCGTGCACGATGAGAGCTGCTGGCACCAGCCCTAGCCGCAACCCGCGCGCCTTGGCCCGCAGGCACCACTCCACCTCCTCGCCGTACAAAAAATAATCGTCGCGCATTGGCCCGGCAACCGCCAGAAAATGGCGCGTAAACATAATCGATGCGCCAAGAATATAGTCGATCGGCGGCAGTGCAGCCGGTGCAGCCTCCCCCAATTGCGTGCCATAACCAACAGACACCGGCCGCGCCGCCCACCTCTGCCAGCGCCCGCCATAAGCCTGAATGCGCCCGCCGGGCGACAACAGCGTCCCGCCCGCCGCATCCGCATGGCCGCCCGCCAAATGATCCGCCAGCAAGCCCATGGCAGCTGGGTCAGGCTGGGTGTCGGGGTTCAATATCCACCAAAAATCAGCGTCACTGCGTGCAGCGATGCAGCGGTTATTACCCCCGGCATAGCCCAGATTGCCGCCGCCATCGACAATGGTTACTGCCTGCCCGCCGGGCAAATGGGAGCCCAGCCGGTCAACCAGCGCACGCACCGCCCTGGCACCGCCATTTTCGCAGATCACTACCTCAAAATCGCGATGCTCGCTCTTGTTCAGCGCGCGCAGACACTGCTCGACATCGGCCAGATTGTTAAAGCCGACAATGCACACCACAACCCGCATCATCGCCGCCCTATCATCAGGCGCTGTGCATCGGCAAAACGCCACAAGCGCACGGCAAACAAGGTGCCAAGCGCTCGCCAGCGCTCGCCCCAACTATCCAGACCAGCCGACAGCAGCACGCGCGGCGCATGCGCCACGGCGGAAAATGGCAGCGCAAGGCTGCGCAGCCACCAACGCACCCTGCCCCATGGCTGCCCCGCCATGAGGCAAAACCGCTCCTGCTGCATCCGCCGCCATTTGTTAAGAAGCTGCTCCCAGTTTTCCCTCGCGGGATGGGCAACCACCGCGCCCGCAGCATAGCTTAGCGAAAAACCTTGCGCGGTCGCGCGCGCGCACCATTCAGCATCTTCAGACACCTGTGTGCGGAACCCGCCCACCGCGCCGAAAACCGCGCGCCGGGTAAACAAATTGGCCGTAACCGTAAAGCCCAGCCGCTCCACATAGCGCCGGTTGTCAAAGGCAAATAGCTGCTCAAACGCCTCGGCGCCGCTGCGCTGCCCGGCGACGCGCACCGTCACCACCATTTCTCCGCCCACAACATCTGCGTTGCTCAGCGCAGCGACCCCTTGCGCAAGCCAGTCTGGCGCGGGTACGCAGTCGCTGTCGGTAAAGGCGAGCAGCGGGCACTGCGTGGCAGCAACGCCGGTGTTGCGGGTTGGCCCGGCGCCGCGCTCAGCACAAGCGGCAAGGCGCGCGCGCCCAGCAATCACCTGTTCCACCGCCGCCAGCCCGCAAGGCGACATATTATCCGCCACAACAATCTCAAACCGCCCACGCGGCACCGTTTGGCGCTCCAGCGCGGCAAGACACAGATCGAGCCGGGCAAGATCGTTATAATGCGGCACAACCACACAAATGTCGGGCATTGCCGCCGCTGCGGTGCCTGGCAAAACGCTCACCTAGCCGCCCTGCCCGCATCTCGCGCCCAGATGCCAATCGCAGCCGCGGTCGGGTGAAAGACCATTTCTGGCTCGCGCGCGACCAGATCGCGCAGCCCCGCTGCGTCCAGTTCCCACCATTTGCTTGCCTCAAGCGCCGCCACAAGATCGGGTGCAAAACGCTGGCGGATGAGCTTTGCCGGGTTACCCGCGACAATCGCATAGGCAGGCACATCACGCGTGACCACAGCGCCCGCGCCGATAATCGCCCCGCGGCCAATATGTTTGCACCCCGGCAAGATCATCGCATTATGCCCAATCCAGACATCATCTTCGATAACAAGCGGCCGCTGCGCCGCCATATCGCGCTCCACCACACCAAAGCGACGTTCAAACAGCGCCGGGTGGGTGGTCATCGCCTCGACAAAATGGTTCATTGGCGATGATCGCACCGTGTTTGCAATCGAACACCACCGCCCGACCACAATCGGCCCCGGCATGCGCCACCGGTCAAAGCAGCCATAGGAATAAAGACCGACATCAACGCCATAGCGCTGGCGAAAAATACGCCGCAGCACAACGCTGTCCGCCTGTCGCCGCCGCAGCAGCGCCAGTTCCATCCGTTCACGCAACTTGTGGAGCAACACCCCGGCCTTCCCCATCTTGCGACAACACAGCGCGGCAAACCCTGTCATGTCAGCAGCGTTGGAGCAACCACTCTCATTGGTGCACAAGCATGGTAGCGCGCGCCGATATCTGCCATGTTCGGCGATATTCCGGTTAACGTATCACAATTACACACTATTGTTGAATATCGCCTAAAACTGCGGTTTTTCCATTGGTCTTTTCCAAAAAATTCGCTAATAAATCATTATGCCAAACGCAGTCGACATTGCACGCAAAGCACAGCGCATTCAGTTTGGCGTGGTAGCCGGGTTTTGTGCTATTGTGTTGCTTGGCAGTACTTTAACGCAGACCGAGCGCAGCCTGCTTGGCTTTGGCGGGCCTGCTGCGGCTTTTGCTGCTGTTCCAGGTGGCGCGGGTGGCGGCGCTGTTGCAGCCGTTGGCGGTTTGTTTACTCCCGGCAGATTTTTCACGCGGCCAGGCCTAGGCGCCACACCGCTTGTCCGCCCACCGGCAGTGGCTGAGGGGGCAACCACGCCGCCGATTATTCCGCTGGTGGCAAATACCCCGGCGGCTGGCACCTTCCCGGCAGCCACCTCACCGCTTGGCAGCGTGGCACCCGCCCCGGTTGCTCCCAATAATTTTGCGCCAGCGACCCTTGCTGCGCCCACGGGAAATGGCGGCGGTGGTGGCGTGCCCGTTACCAGCCCATTGCCGGGCGGTGCGGTGGTTCCTGGCGGCACTGTACCTACGCCTGGCGGGGGCGTGGTCACGCCGCCTACGCCGGTCACGCCGCCTACACCGGTCACACCGCCTACGCCGGTCACGCCGCCCGGCGGCACAGCCACGCCGCCCATTGTCAGCCCGGTGCCGGAGCCGGCAACCTGGGCAATGCTCATCGTTGGTTTTTTAATGGTTGGCGGTGCGCTGCGGCGGCGCGGAAAAAGCGAAATCAGCGCGCCAGCGCTTTAATTTCCAGCTCGTCGCCATCAATTGTCATTGCACCCAGGCCGCCGAGCACATCCTGGCCAAGCAGCGAGTGCATCATCCCCTGCCCGACCACCGCCACATCGACCTGACGAATAGTCTGCCCGGCGACACGCAGCGAATTAACCCGCATCCAGCGCATAGCGGAGCTGCCAGAGGCGGTTTGCAGCATGCCGGGCACAGCCTGCGCGCCTGCGCTAATGCCAAGCCGCTGCGCGTCAGCAGCCGTCAGCACCGTAACATTTGCACCGGTATCGATGATGAACGACGACATCTGACCATTAATTTCAACCGGTACGTGAAACAGCCCATCGCCGCTGCGCGTCAGCCGTACAGCGGCGTGGCGGTCCTTTTCGCCCACGGTGCCCGTAAACGCGCTGGTGCGCCGCGCCTCAAGCGGTGGGCGCTTTCCCCAATGCGTAATCATATCACCAAAAGGCGACACAACGCTGCCGATAAACGTCGATAGCAGAACAAGGGCAGCCGTGCGGACCATAGTCTGCCAAATGCACCAATGTGCGTGAACAGGCCCCTCAAATGATTAGTTAACCCGCAATCAAGCAAGAATTTCCTGCGAAGCCTTGCGTAACCTGTTAATTTGCCTTCTGAAAAACTCAGAAATCAACAAGGCAATCAGCGCGATGATCGCGCCTTGCACCGCCAGCGCCATAAGCCGCCAGCGCGGCCGCTCCCCGTCGCGCATCAGCATGTAGCTATCGTCGGCAATCGGAACACCGATGCGCCTGTACAGCGCGCTCAATTCAGGCGGCAGTCCGTGGCGAACCAGCACCCCAGAGCGCAGCGGCACAAAATTGGCCGATTTGCTGACAGGAAGCATTTCAACAAAAAAACGGGCCCGCTCGCGGCTGCCGGTTGCATAAACTGGCGCAATAAACATCGTGCGGGCGGCAAAACCGACATTTTCGTCAAGCCGCGCAATCCGGCCATAGCGCCCCACCGTTGCAAATCTTGCATGCCCTTCCGCCACCGGCCCAGCGCCGCTGAGCGCAACCACGCGCACCGCACCCTTGTCATCGGGCAAATCACCCGCCGCGAAATATGCAAGGAGCGCCGCCAGAGCCAGCGCCCCCGACAAAACACCAAAGAACAAGCGCGCACGCCTTGCTGACAAAATGGCCCCGTCCAGCGGATCTGCACCGCCGCCAGCCGCCATATCTGCCCCATTGCGCCGCCACCGCCAGCGAACGAGCCAGCCCAGCCCGGCAAGCGGCACAGTCAGCACCAAAACTGCGATGGTGATGGTGACCGAAGGGAAATAACGCCCAAGCCAATCAAACTGCCACTCGCCAAACCAGGCGACCAGGCTGCGATACGCCGTAGCCCACCACAAAAATACGGCAAGACAAAGCATCGACCAGCCGCCAAGAACAACCCAGGCTAGCCCCGATATTTTACGCCTGCCTGCCGTCCCGCCGGCACCAGGCTTTGCACTAACCATGATTAACATTGAACAGGTTCACAGTTTATCCCCCAATTAACTGTTTCCGCTACAGCATTTCCTACTGCCCCATAGTGATTGATATGGCAGTGCAGCCGTTTGTGCAAATTATCCAGTAACGGCAATCCTTGCCTGCCCGCCAACATCGTTATGATGGGCACTGCGCAGCCAGAAATACAGCGCAGCCCCTTCCTCGCGGAATTGATAGCCGCCACCCGGCGCATCGGGCGTGGGTTCGAGCAATTGGAAACGGGTATCAAGCGCCATCAACTCTCGGCGATATTCATCGGCATTTATCTCCGGCTTTGCTGGCGCAGGCGCAATGCGCCCCCCTTTGGCCAACGCCTCGCGCGCAACTTCGACCAGCACTGCATGGGTCGCATTTTCGGTGATTTGTGAAAAATTATGCAGACACGCGGGCGACACGCGCTGCTCTACCTCGCTCAGCGCACGGTCAAGCGCGATCATCACATCCTGCTGCTCAACCACCGATACACCGCGATCAAGCGCGGCAATGCCGGCGTGCTGCGCCAACAAGCTCGCCAGATAGGGCGAGCCATTGGCAATGCGCACCACAAGGCGCACCGCAGCCTCGGCATAGGAAAGCCCGCTCGCCTTTGAGCCGATTTGAATCAGCTCACGCACCTCGTCATCTGACATATTTGGCACCGCCAGCCCGACAATGTTGCGCCGGATGGAGGGAATGTGGCGGATAAGCTCAGTAAGATTGCCCGCAACGCCAGCAATGACCAATTGCACCCGGCTACCGCGGTCTGACAGGTTCTTGATCAACTCGGCAATGGCGCGGCGAAACTCCTCGGCATCGCTGCGGTCAAACTCGTCCAGCACAATCAGCAGCCTTGTGCCCGTCAGCTTGCCCAGCATCTCGCTTACCTGCGCCACGGTTGCTTTGCCCGCGGGCATCAGGTCTGCCAGCGTGCCGCCTGCCTCGGCGCGCTCAGATGTGGGATCAATTTCTGTATGGTAAATCAGCGGAATATCGCCGGCGACCATCTTGAATGTGTCGCTAAAGGTGGAACTGTCGCTGCATGACACATAGCGGACAAGATAACCTGCCTCGCGCGCGAGCGAGGCCATGACGTGCAGCAGCGAAGTTTTGCCGATGCCCCGGTCACCATAAAGAACGATATGGGTCTGCTGATCTTCAATCGCGCGGATCAACGACACAAGTGTGCCGCGCCGCCCGGCAAACATCGACACGTTGGAAACCGGCTGCGACGGCGTAAAGGCGCTGCGCATCCGCATGCGGATGGGGCTGCGGGTGGAACGAAGCGACAGACCATTTGCACGGTCCTGAAAGCGCGGCATCGGGTTGCCTGCCAGCGGGGCCACAAGCGGGCGCGCATCGGGCCCGGCAAAAACCTGTGTTTGCGCAACATCATCATCGTTGTGCTTGCGTCTTTTGAAAATATCTCGCCAGCCCACGTAATGCGCCCTTTCGTCGAAAAGCCCTGGCATTCAGCACCGGCCAGTTAGCATAGCCAGACCATCTAGCCGAATCGCGCCCATTGGTCGATGGGTGGAAATCAACCGACAAAACGCTTGCCCAGCAGCATGCAAGCTGTATCGCAGCGGCGCACGGCCAGCAACGAGGGAGAAACGACAGTGCGCAAGGGCATCATCCTGGCCGGAGGATCCGGTACACGCCTTTATCCGCTTACTCGCGCTGCATCGAAACAATTGATGCCAGTATATGATAAGCCCATGATTTATTATCCGTTGTCAGTGCTTATTCTCAGCGGCATTCGCGACATTCTCATCATCACCACGCCGCAGGACCAAGCCGCGTTTGAAGCGCTGTTGGGCGATGGCGCGCATTGGGGGCTTTCACTCAGCTATGCCGCGCAACCCGAACCCGGCGGCCTTGCCCAAGCCTATCATATCGGCGCCGATTTTGTCGGCGACCAGCCATCGGCGCTGATTTTGGGCGACAATATCTTTTATGGCCACGGCCTGACCGATCTGCTGGAAAGCGCCATGGCGCGCAAAACAGGGGCCACGGTGTTTGGCTATCACGTGCGCGACGCCCGGCCCTATGGGGTAGTGTCGTTTGACGCGGATGGCCGGGCCGAAACAATCGAAGAAAAGCCTGCCAATCCCAAGTCCAACTATGCCGTTACGGGGTTATATTTTTACGATGGCCGCGCAGTGGAGCTTGCTCATTCGCTAGCGCCCTCGCCGCGTGGAGAGCTGGAAATCACCGACCTTAACCGGCTGTATCTTGAAGCCGGTGCGCTCTCGGTTGAGCTGATGGGCAGAGGCTATGCCTGGCTCGACACCGGCACGCACGCCTCGCTGCTCGATGCCGCCAACTATGTGCGCATCACCGAAGAGCGGCAGGGGCTGAAGCTGTGCTGCCCCGAAGAGCTTGCCTGGCGACGTGGCTTTATCGACGATGCGCAATTGGAAAAACTTGCCGCCCCACTTATCAAATCGGGATATGGGGAATATCTGATGGACTTGATGGAGCCTGGGCTGAAATGGAAATAACTCCCACGCCGCTTGCGGACGTACTTATCATTACGCCCAGAGTTTTTGGCGATGAACGCGGTTTTTTTCTGGAAAGCTGGAACGCGGCCTCCTTTGCCAAAGCGGGCCTGCCGATGGAGTTTGTCCAAGACAATCATAGCCGGTCGGCGCGGGGAATTTTGCGCGGGATGCATTATCAAAAGCCCAATCCGCAAGGAAAGCTGGTGCGCGTAGTGGCGGGCCGGGTGTTTGACGTGGTGGTGGATTTGCGGCGCTCGTCGGCCAGTTTTGGCAAATGGTTCGGGCTTGAACTTTCAGCCGCAAACAAGCGGATGCTGTGGGTGCCAGCCGGTTTTGCCCATGGCTTTTTGTCGCTCGAAGACGGGACGGATTTTCTCTACAAATGCACCGCACCCTACCAACCCGCCAACGAACACTGCCTCGCCTGGGATGACCCTGCAATCGGCATAGACTGGCCTCTGGAAGGTATAACCCCGCAACTGTCAGTAAAGGACGCAGCCGGCGCGCCACTCAGCAATGCGGAGACTTTTGCATGAGGGTGCTGATTACGGGCGCCCGCGGGCAGGTTGGCCGTGCCCTGCTCGCGACCGCGCCCGCAAATGCCCTCGTCACCGCAGCGGGCGCCGACATGCTCGACATTTGCGATTGCGCGGCCGTAAACAAACTGGTGGCAGAGCTGGCGCCTGCGCTCATCATCAACGCCGCTGCCTATACCGCGGTTGACAAGGCCGAGGGTGACGAGGCTGCTGCCCGACAGCTAAACGCCGACGCGGTCGCCAATCTCGCCGTCGCCGCTGCGGCCAATGGGGCAAGGCTGGTGCACATTTCTACTGATTTCGTGTTCGACGGCGCGCAAGGTTCGCCCTATGCGCCACACGCCGCGCCCAACCCGCTCAGCGCCTATGGCCGCACCAAACTGGCAGGAGAACAAGCGGCGGGGCCTGAAGCGCTCGTCTTGCGTACCTCGTGGGTTTATGCAGCCGGTGGCGCAAATTTTGTTGCAACCATGTTACGGCTGATGGCCGAGCGTGATGAGGTGCGCGTGGTGGCCGACCAAATAGGCAGCCCGACATGGGCAACCGGCATTGCCCAAACTCTATGGGCGCTGGCCGCACAGGAACAGCGCGGCATATTTCACTTCACCGACAGCGGCGCTGCGAGCTGGTATGACTTTGCCGTTGCCATTCAGGAAGAAGCACTTGAACTGGGGCTGCTTACCCGCGCGGCGCCCATTCTTCCAATCGCGACGCGCGATTACCCAACGCCTGCACGGCGCCCCGCCTATTCCGTGCTCGACAAGGCGGGCACCACCGCCGCACTTGGCGCCCCTGCCCCCCATTGGCGCGTTAATCTGCGCCACATGCTAAACGAAATGACAAAGGCAAATTAACCCCATGGCCAATCTGCTTGTTACCGGCGGCGCCGGTTTTATCGGCGCAAATTTTGTGCATTACTGGCGCCATCACCATGCAGCAGATGCCGTGTGCGTGCTCGACGCGCTGACCTATGCCGGCAACCCCGCCAACATCGCCGGGCTTGACGGTGTGGAGCTGATCAAAGGGGATATTTGCGACACCGCATTGGTGGAAGATCTGCTCGCCAGCCGGCACGTTGACACCATTGTTCATTTCGCCGCCGAGAGCCATGTTGATCGCTCGATCACCGGGCCGGATGCGTTCATCACTACCAATATTATTGGCACGCACAGCCTGTTAAAAGCAGCAAAAAAGCGGTGGCTGGATGGCGGATCAGGCCAGCCGCATCGTTTCCACCATGTATCGACTGATGAAGTTTACGGCTCGCTTGGGGCAGAAGATGCGGCGTTCAGCGAGACCACACCCTATGCGCCCAACTCGCCCTATTCAGCCTCAAAAGCAGGCTCGGACCATCTGGTGCGCGCCTATCACCACACTTTTGGGCTGATGACGACGACAAGCAACTGCTCCAACAATTATGGCCCCTATCAATTTCCCGAAAAGCTCATCCCGCTGTTTCTCCTCAACTGCCTGCACGGGCGCAGCTTGCCAATTTACGGCGATGGGATGAACCGGCGAGACTGGCTGCACGTTGCCGATCATTGCCACGGCATTGAGCTGGCGCTGGAAAAAGGCGTGCCCGGTGAGGTGTATAACATTGGCGGCGGCGAAGAGCTGCCCAACATGGCGGTGATCGACGAGATTTGCCGCACGGTAGACGCCGCCTTTGCCGCTGATCCGGCGCTGGCCGTGCGCTTTCCCCATGCGCCAGCGGCCAGGGGAGAACGCTCCGACACACTCAAAACCTTTGTGGCCGACCGCAAGGGGCATGACCGGCGCTATGCGATCGACGAGCGCAAAAGCCGCGCCGAACTTGGCTATGCCCCCCGCCTTGGCTTTGCCAGCGGCTTTGCCGAAACGCTCGCCTGGTATCTCGCCAACGAAGCATGGTGGCGCCCGCTCATGATGCGCAGCACCGGTTGAACCGTGACTGAGCGGAACATGCGCTAGCGCTGTTTGCAGGCGAGCAAGAGCAAGCAGCCCTGCCGCTGGATGGAAGACAGGGGCCATGTCACCGGGCGCCGCCTTTGAAAAAACGAAGCGGCCATCAACGCCTCGGCTCCGCTGGCCCGCAAGCCAGCCCCTAGAGCGGTTTCCGACGTTCCTGAATCGAAAGGGGATTGAACTAACCCGCTGACGCGGGAGCGAGGTGGGTATTGGCCGGAATGGCCTCCTGATGAGAAGGTTTGGTTGCTGGACCAACCCTCAACCAGGAGACCATCTCATGACAGATGCCACAATAG
>JBAZXU010000001.1:0-480905 GCA_041659705.1 Sphingomonas sp. | reverse complement strand
TACGGCGCGGTCGTCTGCTCATCTCGTCTCCTGTCAGGCCGCACAATGGCCCCCGTCAGGCAGAAAATCCACTTATCCCGATGTCCAGTTTTGCCAGGCCACCTCTAACATTGCTTTGTCGGAGGGTGTGTGGCGCGCTTTTTTAAATTTATTGCAATTGCGACAATGGTGGCTGCGACATCGTGCAGTGGCGGGTCCAACTCGTCACCAGCGCCCACGCCAACGCCCACGCCGCCGCCTGCTGTGCAAACCCCACTTGGCGAGGCGGGCGCTGCGCGGCTGCTGACACAGGCAACGTTCGGCCCGACCTTCGACAGCATCACCGCAGCATCAAGCCAGACCTATGATCAGTGGTTTGCGGCACAAGCAGCGGCCACGCCGTCGCTGACATCTGCTCTGGTTGCGGCCAACCCCAATGGCGGCTGGACCCAATTTTGGTGGCGCAACGCGGTGCAAGGGCCCGACCAACTGCGCCAGCGCATGGCGTTTGCGCTGTCGGAGATTTTTGTCGTCCAGGGATTGCCCGACCAGGCAACCGGCGTGCCGGCCAATCTGGCGGCTTATTACGACATTTTGGTCAACGATGCGCTTGGCAACTATCGCACACTGCTGGAGGATGTAACGCTCAGCCCGGAAATGGGTTTGTTCCTCAACATGTTCCGCAACGATAAACCCGACCCGGCGATTGGCCGCCATTCTGACGAAAATTATGCGCGCGAGGTCATGCAGCTTTTCAGCGTCGGGCTGGTCCGCCTCAACCTTGACGGCACAGTGCAAAATGACGCAAGCGGCAACCCCATACCCACATATGGCCAACCCGAAGTTGCTGGTCTGGCACGGGTTTTTACCGGCTGGGCGAGCAGACCAACCACGCATACTGGTGAGCAAGCCTTTCGGTTTGACCAGGACTATGTCCATCCCATGGTCGCCTATGAAAACCACCACGACACCGATGCCAAAACCATTTTGGGGGGGGTGCAGGTGCCCGCAGGCGGCACGGCAGCGGCTGATTTGAGAATTGCGCTCGACGCAATTTTCAACCACCCCAATACTGGGCCGTTCATCGCCCGGCAGCTCATCCAGCGGCTGGTAACCTCCAACCCCAGCCCGGCCTATGTCCAGCGCGTGGCGGCAATTTTTAACAATAATGGCCAGGGCGTACGCGGAGACCTGTTGGCAGTGGCGCGCGCCATTCTCACCGACGCTGAAGCAGTGACGCGCGGCGGCAACAACTATGGCAAGCTGCGCGAACCGATTTTGCGGGTGTCGCATTTGTGGCGCGCCTTTAACGCGGCCGACCAAAATGGCGGGTTGAATGAATTTCTGATCGTCAATCAAGGCGCCGAAATATTCAGCCAGTCGCCTTTGCAGGCGCCAAGCGTGTTCAACTTCTTTGTGCCAGACTATGTCCGGGCCGGGCCGCTGGCCACGGCTGGGCTGGTAGCGCCCGAATTTCAGATAACCAACGAAAACTCGTCTGTACTGACCGCCAACCAGCTAGAGCGGCAGGCCTATCAATTTGTAGATAGCACCGGCACAATCTATTTTTCGCCAAGCGGATTTAGTGAAGTAGCAAGCCTGAACAGCAACAGCGTGCTGCTGCGCAGCAATCAATGGGAGCCGCTGGCGGATGACCCGGCAGCGCTGGTCGACCGGTTGGCTCTGGTGCTGATGCAAGGGCAAATGCCTGCCACCATGCGCACGACTTTGATAAATTATATCAGCGGTATACCAACTTCGACAGCCGGCTATCGCGGCTTTCGCGTAATTGAGGCAGCAAGCCTCATCATCAACTCCCCCCAATATTCAATCCAGCGCTGAGGAACGGGCCGATGGAAAACTTCATCAACACGCTGCGCTCCCGCCGCGATTTCATGCGGCTGGCAGCACAAGGAACAGCAGCGACAACGGCATGGCTAACGCTGGGTGGCGCAACCTCGTCCAACGTCGATACCAGCGGGTATAAAGCGCTGGTTTGCATTTACCTTGCTGGCGGCAATAACGGCTTCAACATGGTGGTGCCAACCACCAATGCAGCCTATGCAACCTATGCAGCCAGCCGGTCGAACCTTGCCCTGGCGCAAGGGGAATTGTTGCCCCTCAACGGCCGCGCGAGCGATGGCAACGCCTATGGCCTCCACCCGATGATGAGCGAGGTGCAATCGCTGTTCAACGCCGGGCGCGTCGCCATTTTGGGCAATGTCGGCACGCTGGTGCAGCCAACCAGCATTGCACAGGCGCGCGCCGCCTCCGTTCCGCTGCCGCGCCAGCTATTTTCCCATCTTGACCAGCAGACCGAGTGGATGACAAGCCTGCCAGACCGGGCAGACCGCACGGGCTGGGCCGGGCGCATCGCCGATCTTTATGTTCAGCAAGGTTATGCACCCCGGCTTGCAGTCAACATTACTATTGGGGGCAGCAACTATTGGCAGGAAGGCAGCCGCACCCAGCCCTATACGCTGGGCGCAGGTGGCGCGCCGGTGCTTTCGGTTACAGCGAATAATTTCTTCCGTGGCGGCACGCGCGCGCAGGCGGCACAGGCGCTGATCGATCAGGCCGCAGCCGATGCCAATCTGATGACAGCGGAATTTGCCAATATTGAAATCAGCGCTGCATCCAAGGTCGCGGTAGTCAACACAGCGTTCAGCGCAAACGGAGACATTGCAACCACGTTTCCCAGCTTTCCCGGCGACAGCGGCCTTGGCACTCAGCTTCGCCAGGTTGCGCGCGCAATCAAGGCGCGGACCAGCCTCGACTCGCGACAGATATTTTTTGTGCGCATCGGCGGGTTCGACACGCATAATGCCGAGCTGGCTACGCAGAATTCGTTGCTGCGCATATTGAGCGCGAACATCAGCGCCTTTTGGACGGCAATGAACGAAGTCAACGCTCAAGACGATGTAACGCTGTTCACCATGTCCGATTTCGGCCGGTCGCTTGGTTCAAATGGTGATGGTTCCGACCATGCCTGGGGCAACCACCATCTGATTATGGGCGGCGCGGTGCGGGGTGGCTATTATGGCGCCATGCCCAACCTTACTGTCGGCGGGCCAGACGATGTTGGTCAGGGACGGATATTACCAAGCACATCGACCGACCAATATGGCGCGACGCTGACCCGCTGGTTCGGCGTGCCCGATGGCGAGCTTAATACGGTGTTTCCCAACCTGCGCGGTTTTTCGACCAGAACCCTGCCCTTTTTGGGTTAACGCTGCGCAAGCGGCGGGGCGCCGCCTGCGGATTGCCACTGCATGGTTAACCCTATTTTAACGGTGTAAACTTACTGATCTTTTAGGAGGTTGGCACCTGTGCGCTACGTCAGTTTCATCACCTTGGCCATTTTTGCAGCGCCGGCTGCCAGAGGCGAAGTGTACGAAATCGGCAAAGGCGGCGCGCTGGTCAACATTACCCAAAGCGAATGGCGCCCTGCCACGCCAAGTGCTGCAACAACTACGCTGCGGGAGCGCACCGCCGCTGTCGTGGCGGGGCCGGTGCCCCATCAGGAAAAGATCGAGGCCGCCGCTGCCGATTATGGCCTGGCGCCAGAGCTGGTAAAGGCAGTGGCATGGCAGGAATCGCGCTACAATGCGCACGCCCGCTCCGCCACAGGCGCGCTGGGCGTCATGCAGCTAATGCCGGGCACCGCCCGGCAACTGGGGGTCACCAATCCGCTCGACCCAGAGCAGAATATTCGCGGTGGCACCGCCTATCTGAAGCAACAACTCACCCGGTTTCGCGACGACCTGCCGCTGGCGCTTGCTGCCTATAATGCCGGGCCGGGCGCAGTAATCCGTTATGGTGGCATCCCCCCCTATCTCGAAACGCGCGCTTATGTGCGCAGTATCATGGCGCGGCTTGCGGCAGAGGCCGATGCTGCCGGGCGAACCGAGGAAAGCAGAAAATGACCCCATATGTGCCTATTAAGAAAATCGGCCGGGCCCATGTTTTCACATCGCTGGCAATAATGCTTGCCAGCCGGCCAGGCGTGGCTGCCGCACAGGTCGCTGGCGCCAACCCGCCGGGTTCCGGGCCAATTCTTGCCGCAATGACGTGGATGCAGGGCACGTTGCTGGGTAATGTTGCCACGACAGCTGCGGTTATTGCGGTCGCAACGGTCGGGCTGCTGATGTTGACCGGGCGGATCAACTGGCGCTTTGGCGCTACTGTAATTATCGGCTGTTTTGTGCTGTTTGGCGCTACGGCAATCGTATCGGGCATTCGCGTTGCAGCGGCAGTGGGTTAGGCGCAATGTCCGTGCCGACCCGCACCCCGGTTTTTCGCGCGCTCACGCAACCACAAATGTTTGGCGGCGTGACCTATAGCTATTTCGTCATCAACCTGGTGGTGACAACCGAAATATTTCTCATCAGCCGCTCATTTTGGACGCTGCCGGCAGCGCTTGCCATCCACGCCATGGGCTATTTGGCCTGCCTGCGCGAGCCGCGCATTTTTGATTTGTGGATCAACCGGGCCAGCCGGTGCGGCCGCACGCGCACGCATGGCTTGTGGCGTTGCAACAGCTACGCGCCCTGACCGATATGGCACAGCGGCGCCCTTTCCGGTTCAACGCAGCGCAGCGGGCAGACCCGCGCGCAGGCGACCGCCTGCCCTATTCCGGGCACATAAAACCACATTGCCTGGCAACGCGCGACGGCAGCCTGATCCAGATGATACAAGTGGATGGCTTGCCGTTTGAAACAGCCGACACCGACACGCTCAACCATATGGCGGCGGTGCGCGACATGGCGCTGCGCGGCATTGCCAGCCCCAATCTCATTCTCTATTGCCATGTCATCCGGCGCCCGGTTGCTGCGGAATTATCGCAAGCGCAGCCCGATGGGCTGGCGCACGAGATTGACACCCGGTGGCGCGCGCGAATGGCAGGCAACCGGCTCTATGTAAACGACATTATCTTGATGCTGGTGCGCCGCCCCGCGCACGGCAAAAGCGGCATTGCCGAAAAGCTCGCCCGCCTGTTCACCCCGCGCAGCCCCGCCAATGCTGAACAAGATGCGTTGCAGATGCGCGATTTGCGCGAGTTGGACAGCGCGCGATCCAGCCTGATGGCCGCGCTTGGCCGCTATGGCCCCAGGCTGCTGGCCGCCTATCAAAATGACGGCGCGCTTTATTCCGAACCGCTGGAAATATTATCGGCACTGTATAACGGCGATATGCAGCCAGTACTCGTGCCCGGCGATGAGGATGCAGGCCAGTATCTTCCGTACAAGCGTGTCAGCTTTGGCGTGGACACGCTGCACCTGAAGGGCGCAACGCCCGCGCAATCGCGTTTCGGCGCGATCTTGTCGGTCAAGGATTATCCGGCAAACAGCACGCCGGGAATGCTCGACTCGGTGCTTCGGTTGCCGCATGAGTTGACGCTTACGCAAAGTTTTGCCTTTATTGACCGGCAAATTGCTGATGAGCGCATAGCGCTTGCGTTAAGACGGCTGCGCGCGGCGTCTGATGAGACGGTGACGCTGCGCCAGGGGCTGATGACCGCACGCGACGATTTGGCGGGCGGCGCGGCGGCCTATGGGGAGCATCACCTCACGCTGATGGTGAGAGCCGCCACACAAGACGCGCTCGACGCCGCCATTGCCGACACCCAAAGCGCGCTAGCAGATATTGGCGCCATTGCCGTGCGGGAGGATTTGAACCTTGAGCCAGCCTTTTGGGCGCAATTTCCCGGCAATGCCGATTTTATTGCGCGCAAGGCCATGGTCTCTACCGCCAATCTGGCGAGCTTTGTGTCGCTGCATGGCTTTCCCATCGGCAATCCGGCGGGCGGACCATGGGGAGAGCCGCTGACCGTGCTGGAAACGACATCGAGCACGCCCTATTTCTTCAATCTTCACGATGGCGATCTGGGCAATTTTACGCTGATTGGCCCTTCTGGTTCCGGCAAAACGGTGGTGCTCAACTTTTTGATCGCACAGGCACAAAAATTTGCACCGCGTACTTTTTTGTTCGACAAGGATCGGGGGGCAGAAATTTTCGTCCGTGCAATGGGCGGCCATTATGATGTTTTGCGCCAGGGAGAGCCTACCGGGTTCAACCCGCTGCACCTGCCAGACAACGGAGCAAACCGCGCCTTTCTGCGCCAATGGCTTGCACTGCTGCTGCAACCGGCCACAGGCGCACTGAGTGTGGAGGAGCAAGCGATTATCGCCGATGCGGTTGACGCAAGCTATGCCCAGCAGCCCGCCTTTCGCCAGCTATGCTATTTGTCCGAAGTGCTGGCGGGCGGCACACGGCCCCGGCCCGGAGACCTCGCCTCGCGGCTTGCCCCCTGGCACGGCCAGGGCGAACATGCCTGGCTGTTTGACAACGCCGCCGACCGGCTGGCGCTCGACACCCGCCTTGCCGGGTTCGACATGACAGCGCTGCTTGACATACCGGTGCTGCGCGCGCCGGCGATGTTCTACCTGTTTCACCGCGTTGACGAGCGGCTCGACGGCACTCCTGCGATGATCATCGTCGACGAGGGGTGGAAAGCTTTGGACGACGACATCTTCATCTACCGCCTGAAAGACTGGATGAAAACCATCCGCAAGCGCGGAGGCGTGGTAGGTTTTGCCACGCAAAGCGCGAGCGACGCGACGGACAGCCGGATCGCCAGCACAATTATCGAACAAGCCGCAACACAGCTTTTTCTCAGCAACCCCAAAGCACAAGCGGTTGATTATTGCGAAGGCTTTGGCCTTACCCCGCACGAGCTGGATCTGGTGCGCTCGCTGCCCGGCCATTTGCACTGCATGTTGGTAAAACAAGGTAATCACTGTGTGGTTGCCAGGCTGGATATGGCCGGAATGGACGATGTGCTAACGATTTTGTCCGGCCGGGAGAGCAATTTGCGGCGGCTGGATGATCTGCGTCGCGACCATGGCGACGCGCCAGACGCCTGGCTGCCGCAGTTGCTGCGCGCGGCCAAGGAAGGCCCGCAAGCCATTTGGGCAAGCGCCCGACAATGAGCGCGCCATGCCCTCTCCTGCCCGCCGATACGGGCATTGCCGCCAGCCTGAATGGCGCAATCGACTGTTTTGTGCATGGCAGCGGCAGCGAAAATTATGCGCGGTTTGTTGGCGCCGGCAGCCCTTTTGGCATTGTGCTGACCACCGCGATGACGCTCTACGTCGCGCTTATCGGCTATCGGCTCATTTTCGGCGCGGGCGGCATTGCCCTTAGCGATTGGGCGCCGCGCGCGCTGCTGTTGGGGGCGATTATGGCGCTGACAACGAGCTGGAACAGCTATCAACTGCTGGTGTACGATGTACTGACCCAAGGCCCGCAGCAAATTGCCGCCTGGTCCAATGCTCAAGCTGGCCAGCCCGGCAATCTGATGGCGCGCGTCGACACAATATCTGGCCATATGCTCGACATTGCCGATGCGTGGAGCCGGAGTACAGATGCAGATGTGGCCGAACAGGCCGCGCAACCAGGCGACATCTTCGCCAGTGCCAACAGCACCGATACACAAGGGGAAAGCAGCAAGCCCCTGGCGGCAAAGGCAAAGACGGCGGTTTCACCCATTACCATCATCACTCCTCGCGGCGGGCTTGGCCCTAATATGCTGTTGCTCGGCGCGCTACTGCTGCTGCTGGCGTCGGCTGGGGTTGTCGCGGTAGCGAAGGTTCTGCTTGCGCTGTTGCTGATGATCGGACCAATGTTTGTAGCGCTAGCGCTGTTTGACAGCACACGCGGACTGGCCGTTGGCTGGGCGCGTGCGGCTGTATCGCTTGCGATTGTTCCGCTTTTTGCATTGCTGACAACTGCCGCCGCTCTGGCTTTTCTGGAGCCGCTCGTCCTTGCTATGGCGGTTGGCGCACCAAATGGTGAATTTTCGCTGCGCACGGCAACGGGCATTCTCGTCGCCGTGGTGGTGATGGCGGCGGTTTGCGTACAGCTTTTCCGCCTGTCGCGCGTAATGACGGCGGCATGGGTGTTTTTGCCCGCGCAGCGCGCACGCGCCGCGACCATGGCAGAAGCTCCGCCTGCACCGCTACCCGCCGTCATTTCGCCCGGCCACAGCGCAGAACGCATATTCACGCTGGTTGCCGATGTAGAGCGCCACGGCGGCGCCAGCGCTACTGGCATATCGCACCGCTCACTCGCCTTGATCGCCCCGGCCCACACGCCGTTTGTTGCTGCTGCGGCAACCGCACAGACGACACCCAATGCCCGCCGCACCATGGATGGTGGGCGCATCCGCCCCCTACGCGCGCCACTACGCATGGTGAGAGGTGGACAATGAAACTGACGCTACTCCCGCTGCTGCTTTGCCCCTCGCTTGCATTTGCGCAGGCCGGCGGCGGGGCAAAATCTGTGCCATCACTTGGCTATGCCAATGCTCTGGCCGCCATCGAGCGAGCCGATGCAGCGCCGGCCGCCAAGGCCAAGCCAGTCGTCAAACGCACGGTAGATCCGCATATCCGCTATGAGACTTATGATGCCGACCGCGTCGTTCGGCTGACAGGCTATACCGGTTATCAGATTCTAATCGAATTTGCCCCGGACGAGCGGGTTGAGACCGTTGGCATTGGCGATTCGGCCGCCTGGCAGGTGACACCCAATGGCGCTGCGACCGTGATGTTTCTCAAACCCGTTGCTGTGGCGCAAACAACCAACCTTGCCATCGTTACCAATTTGCGCCGCTATAACCTGGAGCTTATCTCGCGCGCGGGCGCACAAGCCCGGCTTGCCGACATCGTGTACACACTGCGCTTTCGCTATCCTGAGCAGCAGGCAGACGAAGCGGCGGCGGCCGTTGCGCCACCATTGACCACTGTGCCAGCCGATCAGTGGAACCGCGCCTACAGCTTTGACGGAGCAAAGGCCAATGTGCCGCAGGAAATGTTCGACGATGGCAAGGCCACCTATTTCCGCTTTGGCGACGGGCAGCCAACCCCGGCCATCTTTGCCGTAACCGACAAAAGCGGCGAGGCCATTGTCAACAGCGCTCAGCGCGGGCCGTATATTGTGGTCGATCAGCTCGCCCCGCTGTTCGTGCTGCGCCAAGGGCCCGAAGTAACCCGTATCTATAACGATAGCTACGCGCCGCCTCCATTAAGTGCTGCAGCCCCGCGCGAACGATCCACAAAAAAGAAGCGCGGCGGCCTGTTTGGCGGGGGAAAAACAAAATGATTTTATCAACCGGTACGCCCGCCACCGATCCACGCACCACACTGGAACCCGACATGCTCGCCGCCGCCAATGCGCGCGCGGCCTCTCCCGTGGCTATGCCCAGCGGGCTCACGCCGGGTTTAACGCTTGGAATTGTCGGGATTGTCATGCTTGGCGGTTTGACATTTGCAACCATGTCGCGCGGCCGCATTGCCCCGCCGCTCACGCCGCCCGGTGTCACCAGTGTGCCGGTGCCGCCGGCTGTGCAACAGCCGGTTGCGCGCCTGCCCGATGCAGCACCGGCTGTGATTAGCCCGCCACCTGTGGTACAGGCGCCACCTCCAGCGCGCCCGGACGACAGCGCCGGCCGCGCTGCGCTTGCTGAAAAGCTCAAAGCACCGGCAATCGTGGTGGACCTTACCCGCAACAGTTCCGCACCGGCAGCAGCAGGGACGAGCGTTGGCGCAAGCGGAGACAGCGCGGAGGAAAAATTCGCCGACCGGCTGGCGCGCGAGGAGGCCAAGCCCGCGCGCGCTGTCCGCCTGCCGAGCGGCGCGGGCATCGTGGCTCAGGGCGCAATTATTTCCGGTGTGCTTGAAACCGCGATCAACTCCGATTTACCGGGATTCGTTCGCGCCGTGGTCAGCCGCGATGTGTCGAGCTTTGATGGCAGCCAGGTGCTGATTCCGGCGGGCAGCCGGCTGATTGGCCAATATCGCTCAGGGCTGGCGGCGGGCCAGTCGCGTGCTTTTGTCATCTGGACACGGCTTATCCGGCCAGATGGTGTGTCTGTCTCGCTTGCCTCGCCAGCTACAGACACGCTTGGTCGCGCGGGGTTGAGCGGTCAGGTAAATAGTCATTTCCTCAAGCGCTTTGGGTCTGCGGTGTTGTTATCTGTCGTGCAGGCCGGGCTTGGCCGGCTTGAGCGCACCAACAACGATCTTGTCGTCCGCACAGCCGACGACGCGCGCAGCGTTGCTGGCATTGCCCTTCAGCGCGATGTCAACATTCCCCCAACGGTCAAGGTGCCGCAAGGCACGCCGATTCGCATTTTTACGGCGCGCGATCTCGATTTTTCGGGGGCAAACGACAAGTGACCAGCGCCTGGCCAGCCCCTGTAGCTGCCCCAGCGCCCGATGGTGGCGGCGCCTATCTTCGCAGCTATTTACAGCCGTTTCAGACATGGCTTGACGCAGGGGATGTGACCGAAATCATTGTCAACCAGCCAGGCGAGTTGTGGGTTGAGCGCGTTGGCGTTCCCGGTATGACGCGCCATGATGCGCCCGATATCGACGCCGCATTGCTTCAGCGCCTTGCTTTTCAGATTGCCCGCATCAGCCATCAAGGCGTCAGCCGGGAAAGCCCGCTTTTGTCTGCGACACTTGGCGAAGGCGCGCGGGTGCAAATTATTGCGCCACCTGCAACCCGCGCACATTTGGCGCTGGCTATCCGCAAGCACGTGCTGGCCGATTTGTCGCTGGACCAATATACGCAAGGCGGCGGCTTTGCCGCCATAACTGCGCCCGGTGAACAAGGCGAGCGCGGGGTGCAGGCGCATTTGCGCCAGTTGCTCGACGCACATGATTACTGCGCATTTTTGAAAGCCGCAGTCGCTGCCCGGCGCACCATCTTGCTGAGCGGTGGCACGTCATCTGGCAAGACAACGCTTCTCAACGCACTGCTGAAGGAAATTCCGGCGCGCGAACGGGTTATCGTCATTGAAGATACGCCTGAAATCCGCCTGGCACACGCTAATGCACTTGGCCTTGTTGCAGTGCCGGGAAACCTGGGCGAGGCGCGCGTATCCATTGACGATCTCATGCGCGCGTCGTTACGGATGCGTCCAGACCGGCTGCTGGTTGGCGAATTACGTGGGCCAGAGGCAATTACTTTTCTACGCGCAATAAACACCGGCCACCCAGGGTCGCTTGCGACTATCCATGCAAGCTCGCCAGAAGGCGCATTCGAGCAGATTTCTCTGATGTGCCTGCAGGCCGAACTTGGGCTAAGCCGCGACGCGAGCATTCCACTTGCCCGCTCGCTGATTGATATTGTCGTGCAACTCCGGCTGATCGATGGGCAGCGTGTCGTGAGCAGTATCGAAATGACCAAGGGTTGAATGCTGTTCAGCGGCGGCCGTGCCGTTCAGCAGTTTCAACTTTTTGCGAGGCCTTGGCTCCGAAGAATCCGAAATGGTGCCGCATAGGGCACAAGGGCGGGCACTCAGATCATTGGGCGGTTTTGGTCAAATAGCTCTAAAGGATGCACCCCGACCCGCCTCAGATAGCAGGAACTCATCCTCCAAATTGTTCACGGATATACGCTGCGATCTAACGAAAAAACGTTCGGCTGACTGGGCTTTTTCCCGAAAAGCACTCGCCGGATTATCTTCAAAATCACGCACCCAACCGCGCGGCACCGTCGGGTGCACATCCAGATCTCACAACGCCTGGGCCTGCACCCGGTCCGAAAAACAGCTTGTCCTGGTGTCCGCAAAACCGGGGGCAGGCCAGAGCATTTGGCTAACTCAAACTACGCGTCTTGGCCGATGAAACCAGCCCAACGGACCTGAGACCTCAGGCCAGAATGGTCCAAAATTGGCTAGCGGTGCGGGTCCACGCCGCCTCTTTGCAGTGCAGCACATTTCAACGGTGGCCAAAGTCACCGGCGGAACGCACTTTGTGTTGCAACGCAGCAACAGTAAGTTTTTTACGTTTTGAAGGCGTTGACGGCATCATTGTGCAAAGTCAGTCTTGGATATTGAGGAGAAATAACATGTTTACCCATCGTCCATTCCGATCCGCCAGCGCGCTTGCCATTATCGTTGCTGCAAGTTTCCCCGCCAGCGCCCGGCAGTTTGAGGAGGCCCCGGCACAAAGCACCGCAACCGCCGCCGACAGTGCGCAAGCCCCACAGGATACGGCGGCGCAAAATGACCCCTCCGTAACGGACATCGTCGTCACCGGATCACGGCTGTCGCAAAACCCGAACTCCGTCTCTGCTTCGCCAATTGTATCGGTATCGGCGGATGATTTGCGCAAAACCGGGCAGACAGACATTTCGGCCACGCTGCGCGCAGTGCCCGCGCTGATCTCATCGGGCACCATTGCTGATTCGATCGACCGCGGAGCAGGTGGAATTGGCCAGGCGACGCTCAATTTGCGCGGGCTGGGCTCGAACCGTACGCTGGTGCTCGTGAATGGCCGCCGCCATGTGTCTGGCGTTGCGGGTACTCAAGCAGTTGACGTGGCGACCATCCCCAGCGCACTTATCGACAGTGTTGACGTGCTGACAGGCGGCGCGTCGGCCGTTTACGGTGCCGATGCGGTCACCGGCGTAGTCAATTTCAAGCTCAAACAGGATTTTGAGGGGCTTTCGGTCCATTCGCAGATCGGCGTTTCCGAACAGGGCGACGGCCGTACCTTCACCGTTGACGCAACATATGGCAAAAATTTTGCCGATGGCCGCGGCAATTTAACCTTTTCGGCAGCCTATGCACGCGATGAGGAAATTCAATATGGCGACCGCGCTGCGACGCGCGATAACGGCAAGGCCAATGCAGGGCTGTCCTATGGCAACCCGGAGCTGCGCTTCCAGGAAGGCGACATAACCGCCGCGACGCCCAATTTTCAACGCTTTTTCAGCACCGCAAACAATCAGTTTCCGATTGGTCTGTCGATCCCTTCCGCTGCGGCCTTTGCCACCCGTTTTCAGGCCGCTTTTGGCACCACCCCCACGCTGACCGCAGCTGAACAGGCGCTGATCGCCCGCACCAGCGGAGCGCCCACACTGGCAATCGGTCGATTCCCGACCTTTGCGATCAGCTCAAACTCCGGGCTCATCTTCCGCAATGATTTTGGCGCATTCACAGCGGATGTGGACAGAAACGGCGTACCCGACTGCAACCAGTCGTTCATTGGCTCCTTTTTTGGCGGCTGCTACGTCTCGACCGCGGGAGGTGGTGTGCGCCCGTTTCGTGACGGTGTAATCGCCACTACCGCCAATCAATTTGGCGGCGACGGGGCGATTGAGGCACCCAATGGTGAATCGCTCATCCCCCAGTCAGAACGCTATAATTTCAATCTACTGGGCCATTTTGATTTTTCAAAAGCCGCGACCTTCTTTTTCGAGGGTAAATATGCGCGGACAAACACCTTTAGCCAAAACCCGTATAACAGCTTTTATGACACGCTGACGATTGCACCCGACAACCCGTTTATTCCAGCCGCACTTGCCGCCGATGCGGCTGATGCCGGCGGATTGCTGATTTCGCGCGATTTTCTTGATCTTGGCCAGGCAGCGTCGATTTCCAATCGCGATACTTATCGCATTGTGGCGGGGGTGCGCGGCGAAATCACACCCCATCTCAAATATGAGGTCAGCGGCAATTATGGCCGCACCGATACCAGCACGACGAACACCAACCAGGTGCTGACCGACCGGCTGTTTGCGGCAATTGACGTGGTTAGCGGCCCAAATGGCCAGCCAATCTGCCGGTCGGATATCAGCAATGTCGCGCCGCCTACTAGCCCGTTTCCTTCAGCCGACAGGGGGTTTTTTAGCTTCACTCCGGGTGATGGCCGCTGTGTGCCGGTTAATCTGTTCAACGGCGTAAATTCGGTCAGCCAGGCTGCGGTCGATTTCATCACCACGCCGACAACCAGCCTATCACGGCTGCAACAAACGGTGATTTCGGGGCAAATTAGCGGAGATACCGGCGGGTTTTTCCACTTTCCCGGCGGCCTGCCGGCCCAGTTTGCTTTGGGCGGCGAATATCGTGATGAGCGCAGCAGCACGAATTTTGACCCGCTAATTTTGGGCATCTTGCCAAGCGGCGCGGGCGCAGGGCCCGCTGGCACTTTTATCGGCGATATTTCAGACAACCAGTCGCTGGTATTTGACCCGACGAGCCGCACGCTCAATGCCAGCGGTAATTTCAACGTTTATGAGCTTTTCGGCGAGGTGGCTCTGCCGGTTGTCACCCAAAAGCCGTTTGTCGACGAATTGCGGATTGGCGCCGCTGGCCGTTTTGCCCATTATTCTACGGTGGGCAGCACCTTTACGTGGAATGTGAACGGCATTTACGCCCCCATTCCCGATATTAAATTTCGTGGTAGCTATGCAAGCGCGGTGCGGGCGCCCAACATTTTCGAGTTGTTCTCTCCGGCACAAGGCACAGTATTTCGCCCTGCCGATCCTTGCGAACAATCAGCGATCGACGCGCTTGTAGCCGCTGGCGTTGCGACCGCGCAAAACCGTATTAACAACTGCCGGGCCGATGGCCTTCCCGCAGGCTTTACCGACCCGCTCACCGCGCGTTTTTCGGGCACCACCGGCGGCAACGCCAATCTGGCTGAAGAAACCGCCAAGACATTTACAACAGGCATTGTTTTGCAGCCACGTTTTGTCCGCGGGCTAACTATCAGCGCAGACTATTACAATATCAGCATCAACAACGCGATTTCAGCAGTGAGCGCGCAGGATATTGTAAATTCATGCTATGATGCGAGCAGCCTCGACAATCAGTTCTGCCCGTTGTTCACGCGCAACCGCGACTCTGCTTCGCCTACTTTTCTCGGTCTCAATTTTTTGCAGCAGACGCAACTTAACTTCGGCCGCATCGAGACCGCCGGTGTCGACGCAACTATAGCCTATAATTTCAAGCTCGGCGACAATCGGATAAGCCTGAGCGCGACGGGTAATTGGGTGCAAAAGGTCAACCGCTTTTTCGATCCGACCGACCCAAATGCGGTTAACCCCGGCCTTGGCGAGCTTGGCTCGCCGCAATGGTCGGGCGTCGGCACGGCGGCAGTCCGGCGCGGACCGTTCTCGCTCAGCTACCGCCTCCAATATATTGGTGCGCAGTCGTTGGCACCGGTGGAGATTGAAACGCGCGCTATTCAGTTTGGCGCGGCCGGCATCGCACCCGAAACATTTGTGCATGATTTGACTGGCACGGTCGACCTTGGCGGCGGCAAGAGTTTTTATCTTGGTGTCAACAATTTGTCGAATGCGCAGCCGTTCATCACCAATGTTGCCTATCCGGTGTCGCCTGTCGGGCGCTTTTTCTTCGTTGGTGTAACCGGCAAGTTTTAATGCTGCTTGCGGTGCGGGCTGATCGACTGCGCTTGATCATCCCGCACCGTCGCGCAGATTGCCTCAACATCACCGTCATTACGCAGCCTGATTTGGTGTAATTCATCCGCCCACCCAGCAAAGAATGAGGCGGCCCCAGTCTATGTTCAGCGGCGCAAAGGACAAGCCACTGGCCAGCGCAATCCACACCGCACTCTTTGCGTATGCTTGATCAGCTTGCAGGTTTCCTGTTGCGAACTCTAATCGCTCAGCTGGCCGGCACAAAGCCGGTGCAAGTCGATTTTACATTTGTGGGCGAGCATGGGCCAGAGGGGCCGTGTGCCTTTCTTGAACGCTGCTTGCTATAGTCAACGTGTTGCGTGCAAGCTAGGTGTCCTTTGATGAACCGGGCCAGACTAGCTGCACTCGCCATAATAATGCTGGTGCCTGGCGCCGCCGCCGGGCCCGACATTGTGCCGCCTGCGCTGCAGAACATCCCCAATCTGGCCATCGACTATTACGACGTTGACGGGCTGACGCCAAATCAGATCCGCCAGTCGATAAACGCCAAACGCCTGGTTGACCCTAATGACAGCCAACCGGTGGATGCCATTAATAGCTGGCATATGGAGTGGCGCTATTCCATCGCCGAAGACGGAAAATGCCTGCCTGCCACGGTTGCCATCGTCTTTAGCGCTACTGTGCGACTGCCGCGACTGACGACGCTTGGCAGGGTGTCTGGCCCGGTAAGGGCCCGCTGGCTGCGATATTATGAGGCGCTGACCCGGCACGAAGCGGGGCATCTGGCCTATGCGCACGCGCACCTGCGCGACGTTGAGGCGGCGATGCGTGCGGCAAGCTGCGAAACGCTCAGCGATGCCGGCCACGCGGCCATAACGCAGATCAGCGAATATGAACTGGAATATGACCGCATCACCGACCACGGCTTGCGCGAAGGGGCAACCTTTCCCTAACCAAAAAGATGCCGCCTAACGCCCCAGCAGCACACGCGCCTGGCCGGCAATTTGTGCTAACATTGCTGCATTTGGCGCGCTTGAGCGGCGCGCGCGATCTACCACCGATTTGAACTGCCCCACGCGCGCGGCATTATCTGCCAGCCACTGCTCGACATGCGCCTGCGGATCTGCCGCTTGTGCGCGGCACAGAAAATCCAGCCGCAACTGCTGAAAATCGCGGGCAAGTCCGGCAATCAACAGCCGCTCCCACGGATCGCTGGAGCTGATGCGTGCCGCATTTGCCTGCGCCCAGTCCAGCCCCAATGCCTGGCCAAGCCGGGTGAAGGCTTGGGTCAACACCGCCTCGTCCAGCCCCATACGCTGACCCAAATCGGCAAGGCCAACCGCACCGTCAAGCTCGAACAGGTGAACAACGCGCGCCACCAGCGCTTTGGGGGCTCCCTTTGCTTCCAGCAAGGCGGCAATGCGCGCGCTTTGCGCCTGCGCTTCGTCTTTCAGCAAGGTGGTGGTTTGTTGCTGAAGCTGAGCAATGCCGGCACCAATCCGTTGCAAAACCACCGCCGGGCTGGTGCCTGGCCGCACGGTGCGCAGCAAATCGGCAATTTGCGAGCGGGTGGCGCTCGCCACTTCATCGAACAGGCTGATCCGTGCCTCTTCGGGCAGATCACCGCTCTCAATCGCGGCCCAAAGCGCTGGCAAATCGAACAATCGCTCCACCACGACAAACATCGCAGCAATATCGGCCATGGCCGCGCCTTCTTCTTCGGCAAGCTCAAACGGGTGGAGCACACCCATCCGGTTGATGATCCGGTTGGCGAGTTTGGTCGCAACAATTTCACCGCGCAGCCGGTGCGTGTCGATGGCAGCGGCATATTCGGCGCGCATGGCAGGCGGGAAAGCGGCGTGCAAATCGCTGCGCATTTCATCATCGTTGGCCAAGGGGCTGTGCTCAATGGCATCCTGAAGTGCGAGCTTGGCGGTTGCCAGCAACACGGCGAGTTCGGGCCGGGTCAGCCCTTGGCCGTCTTGCGCGCGGCGGAGCAACTCTTCATTTGCGCCCAAACCTTCCACCGCCCGGTCAAGCCGGCCACCATTTTCGAATATTTCAATAAGCCGCACATAGCTTGGCAATGCCTGTGCGCCGTCATGCTCCATGATTGAGAGTGCAAGTGTTTGAAGGCGGTTATCCTCCAGCACCAGCCCGGCGACATCTTGCGTCATCGCGACAAGCAAGGCGTTGCGCTTGTCCTCGGCAAGGCGCCCTTCAATCATCTCGCGATTGAGGGCAATCTTGATGTTCACCTCATTATCCGAGCAATCGACACCGGCTGAATTGTCGATAAAATCGGTGTTGATCCGCCCGCCACGGGTGGCAAAGGCGATGCGGCCGGCCTGCGTGACACCCAGATTGGCGCCCTCGCCGATGGCGGTTACGCGCAGGTCTTCGGCATTGACACGCAACCGGTCATTGGCAGGGTCGCCCACCTGAACGTTGTTTTCCGCCGCTGCCTTCACATAGGTGCCAATGCCGCCAAACCAGAGCAGGTCCACAGGGCTTTTCAAAATGGCGGAAATCAGCGCAACCGGGTCCAGCTCAACCGCGTCCACGCCCAGCACGGCGCGGATTTCGGGCGAGAGGGGAATTGATTTTTCAGTGCGCGCAAACACGCCGCCGCCGCGAGAAATAAGCGCTGCATCATAATCGGCCCAGCTCGACCGGGGCAGCGCGAACATGCGCCTGCGCTCTTCCCAACTCGCCGCCGGGTCGGGATCGGGATCGAGGAAGATGTGGCGGTGGTCATAGGCTGCGACCAGTTTGACTGCTTTGGAAAGTAGCATGCCGTTGCCAAACACATCGCCCGACATATCGCCGCAGCCAACCACCCTTACGCTGTCGCTCTGCACGTCAACGCCGCGCTCGGCAAAGTGGCGCTGCACCGAAATCCAGGCGCCCTTGGCGGTAATTGCCATTGCCTTGTGATCATAACCTTGTGAGCCGCCGCTGGCAAAAGCATCCCCCAACCAAAACTTGCGCTCCAGCGCGATGGCATTGGCAACGTCGGAAAAAGTCGCGGTCCCTTTGTCCGCTGCAACGACAAAATAGGGGTCATCGCCATCAAGAATCGTCACCCCTGTGGGGTGAACCACCGCACCGTCGACGATATTGTCGGTTATCGACAACAAGGTGCGAATAAAAATCCGGTAGCTTTGCGTCCCCTCGGCCAGCCAGGCCTCGCGGTTTGACGCGGGCGGCAGTTGCTTGGGGTAAAAGCCGCCCTTGGCGCCGGTTGGCACGATCACTGCGTTTTTCACACGCTGCGCTTTCATCAGCCCCAAAATTTCGGTGCGGAAATCGTCGCGCCGGTCAGACCAGCGCAGCCCCCCGCGCGCAACCGGCCCAGCGCGCAGGTGAATACCCTCCACCCGCGGCGAATAAACCCATATTTCGCGCCAGGGCAGCGGCGCGGGCAGGCCCGGCACCATATGGCTGTCGAGCTTGAAGGCCAGCGCCTCTTCCCCGGCCGGCGTAAACGCGTTGGTCCGCAGCGTTGCCCGAATAACGCCTTTTAGCGCGCGCAAGATCCGATCATCGTCGATGGCCGATACGGTATCAAGCGCTGTGTCCACCGCCTTGCTCGCCTCATCGGCATCGCCTGCGCCACGCGGGTCATGTGCTGCGTCAAACCGGGCGATGAGCGCGGCGGCAACCACCGGCGCGCGGCGCAGCGCGTCGGCCACAGTGGCCAGGCTATAGGGCAGGCCAGCCTGCCGCAAATAACGGAACCAGGCACGAAACAAAACCACCGCGCGCGGGCTGAGCCCTGCATCGATAATCAACCGGTTGAACAGATCATTCTCCGCCCGGCCTTCGAGCACAGCGGCAATGGCGCCTTCCAAAATCGCGGTATCGCCCTCAACCGCGGCAAAGGCGCCTGCCTCAACCGCAAAATCATGCACAAAACTTGCCGCCTCGTCGGCCAAGGCGGTTGGCACTTCCTCAATTACGCGAAAGCCGAAATTTTCCAGCACGGGGACCGCGTCCGACAGGGCAAGCGCTCCGCCGAGCCGGTAGATTTTCAAGCGCAGCCCGCTGCTTGCCCGGTAAAGGCGCACCGCCCGGCCTTGCGGGCTATCGAGCGCGGCCAGCCGCAAAATGTCGAGCGACGCTTCTTCCGCTGTGCTGATTGTGCGATAGGCTTGGGGAAAGCTCGCCGCGTGGCGCAGCGCCAGCCGCGCGGCGCGCGCAGGTTCGGTATGTTCGGCAAGCGCTGCCTCCACCGCCGGCACCCAGCCGCGCACCATCCGCGCAAGCCGCACATCGAGCGGCGCCTGATCGGGCATGTGCCCCTCGCCGCGCAAATCGAAGGTGTAGCGGATCATCGCCACCACCCCATCTTCGAGCGCAATCGACCAGTTGAGCAGCGAGCTGTTCGAAGCCTCTGCGAGCATGTCGCCAATCGCCAGGCGGCGCGCGGTCGACAAATCGTCGCGCGGCAACCACACAAAGGCAAACATGTGCCGCCCCAGCATGGAGCGGATCAGCACCATTTCCGGGCGAGGACGATCTGCCAGCGACATTGAGGTAAGCGCAAGCTGCTCCAGCGAGGCCTGGTCAAATGCGGTTACCAGATCATGCGGAAGCGCTGCCAGTGCGTGGCTCAGCGCCTTGCCGGTGTGCCCTTTGGGGTCAAAGCCGAATTTTTCTTCCAGCGCATTCAGCCGGGCACGCAGCACGGGCACTTCCTCTGGCGGTGCGTTAAGCGCAGCACTTGTCCACAAGCCGGCATGGATAGACAGGCCGATTATCCTGGTCCCCTCGCGCACCGGCACAATCGCCAGGTCAAGCGGCACCAGCCGGTGAACGCCGGAAATAAGGTTGGATTTAACGAGCAACGGCGCCAGATTGCCGGCCTCAAACCACTCAAGCGCCATGGCGCGCGAGCTGTCTGCCAAGATAGGCACCGGGTGTTCATGCCGCGCGATGCCGAGCACCGCGCCCGGTGCCCCGTCGCGCCGCCAAATCTCGTGGCCGAGCAGGGTGAAATTGCGGTCGAGAAACCATTGCAGCAACGTTGCGCCTTCGCGCTGTTCGCGCAGGCCGCTGCCCAGCTGCGCCGCGTCCACCGCCATTGCTGTTTGCATGGCGGGCCAATCGGCCACAGCTGAGCGGACATCGGCAAGGTTGCGCTCAATCTGCGTCATCAGTGCGCGGCGCCCGCGCGCGTCGGCCCGCTCCATCTCGATATAGATCATCGATTCGCGCGTGCCCGTACCAACCGATTGCAGCACACCGTTTGCGCCGCGCTCAACCGGCAGCACCGGGTGAATGATCCGGTCTATCGCAATGTCGTGCGCGCCAATGGTCGCCGCGATGGAATCGACCAAGAAAGGCATATCGTCGTTGACAATCGCCAGCCGCATTTGCCGCCGGGCATCGTCACCGGCAATCGTTTCCAGCTCGAACCGGGCAGTGCCAGGCGCTCGCTCCGCTGCAACCGAGGCGACAAACCGGGCGGCTTCTGCCTGCTCGGCCGGGCCAAATCCCTTCAATTCGCCCGGAAGGGCTCCCTCGACCAGCCGGACTGCGAAAGCATCCGATAGCGATTGCAAAGTGGCTTTTACCATAGGCTCCACGCTATGCGCCGGTCGCGGCGCTATCTCAAGTTGTCATGCGACAGCTTATGGTGCGGTATGGCGCGAAAATTGGAAAAAATGCGTTACTGGCCGGTATCAGCGCGCAACCTTGTCGAACACTTTTTGCGCCAGCGGATCGTTCAGGCCCATCGTGCCGACAATATCAAGCACGCCATCGGACGAAGCGCGAGCCACCAGCACCACAAATTCACCCACCAAAGCATCGGTTGCCAGGGCAACACTGGCAAGCGGCGCGCGCGCGCCAAGCGTTTTTGTGGCGCGGCTGGCCATTTTAGGCCTGGGCGCCGGGCGGCGCAGCGCGCGCTCTGCCATGACAATGCCCTTAATTCCACCCTCGGCTGCCTCAAGCAGCGGCATTAGCGTGCCCATCGGCACCGCCATCCGCCGGGCATGGTCGAGCACTGTGGCAAATTCGGTAAGCCGGGATTTGTCATAGTTTACGCCAAACACCAGCTTGACTACCGGTGTCATCGGCGCGCGCGCCTGCACCGTAATGCCCGCGTTGCTCAGTAATTCGGCATAATCCTCGGTCTCGCTTTGCGCGACAATGGCAAAATCATGCGCGCGTGAAAGCGCCCGGTAGAGCGCTGCGCGGCTGCGCGTATCTGCGGCCTGCACAGCGGCGGCAGATTGCTGGGCAAGCATCAGATGATCAGCAAGCGGCATGGCAGGTGGCAGGCCATCGTTTGCGCCATCGTCGCCGCATTCAGCGCCATCAACGGCATCTGGCGCCCAGGCTGCGCTGGCAGAGGCGCTTGGGCCATCTGCCCAGGCCGGTGCGGGTGGCGGAGCAGCGGCTGGCGCCATGGTGGAAACGGCAGCGGCTACCTCGGCATCAAGCTGCGCCTGAGTCTCGGCATCGACCATCTCTTTCCAGTTGATGACGCCGTAAATGAAATCGATCGTGTCGTCGTCGGATGAAAACGGCATCAAAATGCCGCGATAGAGCGTGTTATGGCCGCGTGTGTTGACGAACTCTGCCTCAAACCCAATGGGTGCGCGGTTGGCGATGATTTGCAGATAATGGTCTGTCAGCCGGGACAAAAGCGACCGGCTTGGCACCTGCGCGATATGCGTGATTGCTGAATCCAACTCGCACTCGTCGCGCAGCGCCCGGCCCAGAAACTGAATAGAGGGGTTTTCAATGCCGCCGGTAAAATCCAGCAGCACACTGTGCGGGCCAAAATCGGCAATGCCTTCGGGGTTCAAATCCTCAATCGAGGGGTAAGCCCGCCCCTTAAGCAGCGAAACCCAGTGATTATAGGCGCGCACATGCATCCGCCGTTCATCGGTGCCAATGTCGAAACCGCTATTATCGTCGACGTTTAGATCAGCCTCGTCATGCTGATCCGCCCCGAAATCATCGTCTTCGAACCCGCGAACCGTGTCCATGCGTCTATCCCCAGCGAACCGAAATATAATGTTCCAGCCATCCTTTTGGCCTAATGTGGTAAACGAGTGGTAAACCATCGCTTTGTCTCGAAAAGTTCGCGCGCAAAACGCCCTGGTTGCAGCGCGTGGCCAATGGGCCGGCACGCCATGTATGACAAACACCGCTCGGCGCTTGTCAGCACCCGATGAAGCTGTTAATCGCCGCCCCCGCAACACAGGCAAATGCCTTATGCACCAGGCGCCGCTTTAGCTCAGCTGGTAGAGCATCGCATTCGTAATGCGGGGGTCACAGGTTCGAGTCCTGTAAGCGGCACCATTTTTTATAAAAATATCAAATACTTATCCGGTCGCCGAAGTAGGATTTCCGGCATCCCACCACCATTATAGTCGTGACAGTTCCGACCGGGTTCTGATTCATCGGGTCACAGGCCCTGCCACTATGTCGTCAACTTCAGCGCCTGAGCGAAGACAATGGGCGCAAACGCCGCCGTACAATTTGATTTGTTCAGCGCAATACGCCTTCCATTCCCTTTGCCGATACAGCTTCATGTTGCCCCGCCGTCGTAACAGGCTGAAAGATTAGCATAGAGCCGCAAGATTTGATGCGACAAGCATCGCTGGCGGCGCTAATTCGTGGACATGTCGCAGTTCGTTTCGCTGACAACGGCCTTCGGCCTTGGTTCCATCGTCACGGCGCTAATCCAGTCGTGGCTTTCGCGGCGCACGATCAAGGACGAACGTAGCTTCAAGGAAAAGCAAGCGGCATATGTCGGACTGCTAGAGGCATATCACCGCGCCGCCGTCGAAGGAACCGATGAAGCTGCGAAGCATTTCGCATACTGGCAAATGCGTTGCGAATTGGTCGGGTCGTCGTACGTGCGGGACGCTATACGTCGAATCGTTGAAACGAACAAAGACCCTGCCGGGCGCAAAAAAGCGGATGAAGATATGAAAGCGGCGATGCGCGCCGACTTGGGCGTAACGTCGTAAAACCGCCAATCCTATCGACTTCAGCTTGTGGGGCGAGTTGTGGGATGGCGCCCATTCCTTCAGAAAATCATGTTGTATCAATATTTTATGAATGCTGATGGCGGAGCGGGAGGGATTCGAACCCTCGATACGGTTTTGCCGTATACTCACTTTCCAGGCGAGCGCCTTCGACCACTCGGCCACCGCTCCGCATGCACTGGAAGGTGGAGAGCCCTAGACAAGGCGAGCGGCTTCCGCAAGCGCTTGTCACCTGCCATGATGCAGTCATGATCAAAACTAAATTCAATACGCTGATTCTCGCGACAGCCCAAGCAGCCGCCGCGCCCGCCACACCACCAAGCCAGGCTGCCACCGCGCCGGCTCTCATTGCTGCCCAAACGCCGGCAGCATCTGCAAACCCGGCCCAAAACCCGGTCGCGGCGCCCGCAACCACCCCCAATGACATTATAAGCACCGCCCCGCCCGCCGATTGGGTGGCCATTAACCCGGCCAACCTGCTGGTGATGACGCTTGCGCCTGGTGCACGGAACAAGCCACGCCGGGTGGTTATCCAACTTATTTCGCCACCTTTTTCGCAAGGGTGGGTGGGCAATATTCGCGCGCTTGCCACGGCACATTGGTGGGATGGCACGGCAATTGTGCGTGTACAGGACAATTATGTCACGCAGTGGGGAGACCCCAATGGCGACGACAAGGCAAAGGCCAAAAAACTGCCTGAAGGGCTGATGGCGGTGCCGCAAAGCGAATATACACCAGTAACGCATGTAACATCGAAGGAGCGCCCCTCTGCGCTTTCCGAGGCCGCGCGCAGCGGCGGCGCGGCCTATCAACTGGCGCATTGGGTGCCGCGTGATGGCTATGCGCCGGGTGTCAAATTTCAAAACGGGTGGCCAACGGGCCATGACGACACGAAGAGCTGGCCCCTCCATTGCTATGGCATGGTGGGCGTGGGCCGGAACCTGTCGCCCGACACAGGCACAGGGGCGGAACTTTACGCCGTTATCGGCCATGCCCCGCGCCATCTGGATCGCAATATCGCGCTCGTTGGCCGGGTGATTGAGGGGATGGAAAATCTGTCCAGCCTTGCTCGCGGCACCGGACCGCTTGGCTTTTACAAAACCCCAGCAGAGCGCACGCTCATCTTGTCGGTAAGGCTGGCAAGCGAACTGCCCAAGGCGCTACAGCCGCGTTTTGAATATCTTTCCACCGAGAGCGACAGCTTTGCCAGCTATGCCAGCGCGCGCGCCAACCGGCATGACGCTTTCTTTATTCAGCCAGCAGGCGGGGCAGATATCTGCAACATTCCGGTGCCAGTGCGCCGTGCCAAATGACAAGCCTTGAGCCAGCCCTATGCGGCGGGCGGCTCCCATAGTTCGATGGCATTGCCTTCGGGGTCATGGATGCGTGCAAAACTACCCGTCTCAGGCGCATCCCATTCGGGCCGGGTTTCAACCGCAATGCCGCTGGCGTTGAGCTGCTCGCACATAGCTTCAAGGTCATTAACGCGCAGGTTTAGCATCCATTGCTTGTCGGCTGCAAAATAATCGGTCCTTTGGGCAAACGGGGCAAAAACCACAGGCCCGCCCTGGGTTTTCCAGGTCCATTCATCGACCTCGCCCATGCCTTGCGCTGCACAGCCTGCGCCAATGCCCAGATGCTCACGATACCAGGTGTTGAGCGCATCTGGGTCATTTGCTCTAAAAAAAAGCCCGCCAATTCCAAGCACTGCCACAACATTTCTCCCCTTGCCTCATTCATGGGTCAGGCGGCCCGGCCTGTTCTTCGCGCCGCTCAGGCCGCTGCTGCCCAGCCCTGTTCATTGGCCGCCGCCGCCATCAGCCGGCGCTCAATGGCGCGCAACCGCTGGCCGCTGGCAATTTTTTCACCAATCAGGTCGGTTAGGTAAAAAGTATCGACCGCGCGCTCGCCATAGGTGGCAACATGCGCGCTGTGAATTGTTACCTTTGACTGAAACAGCGCCTGCGCCAGCCGGTTGAGCAGCGCCGGCCCGTCGCGCGCGTGCACCTCAACCACGGTAAAGCGATTGGAGGCGGTGTTGTCGATCAGCACATTGGGTGCAATGTCAAACGCCTCAGCGCGAGTGCGGGGCAAGGGCTTGGCGCGCAGCCGGTCGGCGAGTTTGCCGCGATTGGCCAGCGCATCCTCAATCGCGGTTTTGATGCGCTGCAATTGCTCAGGCCGGTCAAACGGACGGCCAAACGGGTCTTGCACCAGAAAATTGTCGAGCGCCATGCCATCGCGCGTGGTGTGGATATGCGCGTCGATAATATTGCCGCCAGCGACATGAATGGCGCCCGCGGTGCGATAAAACAGGCCTGGATGGTCGGCCGCGTAGAGCGTTACCAGCGTTGCACCGCGCTCTGGGTAAACCCTTGCGTCGATGGAAAGAGGCGCATCCCCTGCCCGGTCGATCAATCGCGCATTACCCTCCAGCACATCGGCGGGCTCAGCAATCCAATAGCTTTCGGGCAGGCGCCTGAACAAAGCGACAACCCGCGCCTCATCCCAGCCAAGCGCTACGACAAGCGCTTCCTGCTTGGCGGCAATGCGCTCGGCCCGCCCGCGTTGCTTGTGGCCAAGCCGCAGTACTTCTTCTGCCGCCTCATATAAATTGCCCAGCAACTGGCGCTTCCAGCTATTCCACACCCCAGGGCCAACGGCGCGAATATCCACCACCGTAAGCGCCAGCAGCAGCCGTAGCCTTTCAGGGCTCTGCACGGTTTCGGCAAAATCGAGAATGGTTTTGAAGTCCGACAGATCGCGCTTGAAGGCGGTTGCCGACATGAGCAGATGATGACGCACCAACCAGGCAACGGTTTCTGTTTCCGCCGGGCTTAGCCCAAGGCGCGGGCACAAACGCTCGGCAACCTCAGCGCCCAGCACCGAATGGTCGCCCCCCCGCCCCTTGGCAATGTCGTGCAGCAACACCGCAACATACAGCACGCGCCGCTGCGTGACATGCGCCAATATTGAGGTAACGAGCGGATGGTCCTCCTCCAGCGTGCCGCGCTCAATCCGGCCAAGCAGCCCAATGGCGCGGATGGAATGTTCGTCGACTGTGTAATGGTGGTACATGTCAAACTGCATCTGGGCCACGACCCGGCCGAAATCGGGCACGAACCGGCCAAAAACGCCGGTGTCGTTCATCCAGCGCAGCACCGTTTCTGCATTGCGCGGCGAAGTGAGCACATCGAGAAACAGCGCGTTGGCGCGCGGATCATTGCGGCAATCATCCACCAGCTTGGCATCGCGCGAGGCCGCGCGCATGGCCATCGGGTGGATCTCCAGCCCATATTTGTCCGCCAGCATGAACACTTCGATCAGCCGCACGGGTTTTTCCGCAAAAAAACCATCGCCAGGCAGCGCAAGCCTGCCGCGGTCAAGCACAAAGCCGTTTAGCCGGCGGGTGCGGCGGAAGAGCTGGGGCAGGCCAAAGCGGCGGCCGCGCGCGGCAAATTTTTCGTCGAGATGAGCAAGGAAAACGCCCGTCAGATCGCCAATGATTTTGGCTTGCAGGAAATAATATTGCATGAAGCGTTCAACGCTCGATTTGCCCGGCCTGTCTGCATAGCGCATGCGCGCGGCAATCTCTCGTTGTGTATCGAAGGTGAGCCGCTCTTCGGCGCGGCCGGTGATGCTGTGTAAATGGCACCGCACCGCCCAAAGAAAATTTTCCGCGCGGTAAAACTGGCGATATTCCGCCTTGGTCAGCAGCCCGGCCTCAACCAGCTCAGCCACATAGCGCACATTATAGGCATATTTGCCGATCCAGAACAGCGTGTGCAGGTCGCGCAGCCCCCCTTTGCCCTCCTTCACATTAGGCTCAACCACATAGCGGCTATTGCCCAGCTTGGCGTGGCGTTCATTGCGCTCGGCCAGCTTGTCGGCGATGAACTGGCGCGCGGTATCTGCCTGCACCTCGGCTTTGAAACGGCGCGCCGCCTGATCATATAGCGCGGTATCGCCCCAGACATAGCGCGCCTCCAGCAGCGCGGTGCGGATGGTGATGTCCGCTTTGGCCTGGCGCACCATCTCGTCTAGCGAGCGGGAGGAGTGGCCGATTTTCAGCCCCAAATCCCAAAGTGCATAGAGCATTGCCTCTATCACCTGCTCGGCCCAGGGTGGCTGCTTAAGCGGTGTGAGAAAGGCAATGTCGACATCGGAATAAGGCGCCATCTCCCCCCGGCCATAGCCACCAACCGCAATCAGCACGATGCGCTCAGCAGCGGTTGGGTTTGCCTTGGGGTACAGGCGCTGCGTGGTAAAATCATAGAGCAGGCGCAGCAACTGGTCGACGAGAAAAGCCTGCGCGGCAGCGGCATCCAGCCCACGTGAAGGCTGTGTTATCAGCCGGTTGGCAATTTCCGCCCGGCCCGCCTCCAGCGCCTGTTTCAGCAGCCGCACAGCCGCATGGCGCATGACCGCCACATCAGCCGCCTCAATTGCGCTCAGTTGATCGGCAAGGGCGCGCCGGTCGATGATCGCGCGGCGATTGAGCAAAGTGGCAAAGCGCATTGTCATGCCCGGCAGGATAGGCGAATCGACGCCAGCCGTCACGCGCGGATCGCTCCACCAAGCACAATTTGGCGCGCGCTGCCTTGGCGATAGCGGCTTGCGCGCGTTCCGCACAGCTTATAGCATGGGTGCAATGCGCCCATTTTCCCGTTTGGTGGCCGTTTCTGCTGCCGCCATCGCCATAGTCGCCACCTTTGCGGGCACTGCGCCATCGCCCGCCAAGGCCCCGGCATTGGCGAGCGGCCTCATCCGGGTGCGAATGGACACGTCAAACGGGCCGATTGAACTGGCGCTTGAGGCACGGCGCGCACCGCGCACCGTGGCCAATTTTCTCGCTTATGTGGATGATGGCCGGTTCAACGGCATCAGCTTTTATCGCTCTGCCCGGCGGCACAGCGACCCGCGGTTTGGCTTTATCCAAGGCGGCATACAAACGGACGCGCGGCGTATTCTGCCCACATTCCCGCATGAGCCGACGAGCAAGACCGGTGTGCTCCACACCAACGGCACCATCTCCATGGCGCGCCGGCTGGAACCCGGCTCAGCCGGCGGTAATTTTTTCATTTGCGTAGGCGACATTCCCAGCATGAATGCGGCCGGGAGCTTTATCGGCTATGCCGCTTTTGGCCATGTTACATCGGGCATGGCAACGGTGAGGCGGATATTGGCAAAGCAAACCGGCGGCGGGGCCGAGGCAATGCGCGGCCAGATGCTCGCAAGGCCAGTGCGAATTATCCGCGCCTATCGGCTCGACACCAAACCCCAACCGACCGACCGGCCCAAATCGTGGCTGATCAAACTTCCCAAACCGGCGAATTGACCCGCCCGGCGCACATAGCAGCGGCGCCATCAGTCCTGCGTCAGCCCTTTGAGCGTATAGAGCATATCCAGCGCCTCGCGCGGGGTTAGCGAGTCGAGGTCAAGCGCGCCTAACCGCTCGCGCAGCTCATCGCGCGGCAAATCGCCCGCCTCTGCCCCCGTGGCAGCGGCAAATAGCGGTAAATCGTCCAGCCCGGCCGCCAGCCCGCCTGTTTTGGCGCGCCCTGCCTCAAGTTTGGCGAGCACCGCCTTGGCCCGCGCGACCGTGGCCGGGGGCAGCCCGGCGAGGCGCGCCACCGCCAGGCCATAGCTGCGGTCGGCAGGGCCGGTGGCAAGCTCGTGGAGCAGCACCAGATCCCCTTTCCACTCGCGGGCGCGAACATGGTGCAGGCTAAGCGCGTCGAGCCGCTCCGCCAGCCGGGTAAGCTCATGATAATGGGTGGCAAACAGGCAGCGACAGCGATTGTCCTCATGGATTGCCTCCACCACCGCCCAGGCAATGGCCAGCCCGTCATAAGTGCTGGTGCCGCGCCCAACCTCATCGAGAATAACAAAACTATTGGGCGTTGCCTGTGCCAGGATTGCCGCAGTTTCCACCATTTCGACCATGAAGGTGGAGCGGCCCCGCGCCAGATTGTCCGACGCGCCAACCCGGCTGAACAAACGGTCTACCAGCCCAAGCGTGGCCGCGGCCGCAGGCACAAAGCTGCCCGCCTGCGCCAGTACCGCCATCAGTGCATTCTGCCGCAAAAAGGTGGATTTGCCGCCCATGTTCGGCCCGGTTATCAGCCAGAGGCGCGCATCGGGCGACAGGCGGAGGTCGTTGGCGACAAACCTTGCGCCGCTGCGCGCCACGGCCGCCTCCACTACCGGGTGCCGCCCCGCCGTCACCGCAAAGCCCGGCGCCGCCGTCAGCACTGGTCGTGCCCAGCCGCCCTCGCTCGCCCGCGCGGCAAGCGCTGCTGCCACATCGAGCCGGGCAAGCGCATCCGCTGTTCGCGCAATTGTTTCGGCATGCGCATTGGCCGCAGTACTCAGCGCTTCAAGATGCGCCGCCTCCGCCGCCAGCGCATGGGCGCCCGATTGGGTGACGCGTTGTGCAATGTCGTGCAGATCGGGCGCATTAAAGCGCACTGCGCCCGCCATGGTTTGGCGGTGGGTGAAACCGCTGTCCGCCTGCATCAGCGGGTCTGCCGCGCGCGCGGGCACTTCAACATGATAGCCCAGCACGCCGTTATGCCGGATTTTGAGCGCAGATATGCCTGTGCGCGTGCGGTATTGCGCCTCCAGCGCGGCGATCGCACGGCGCCCGCCCGCTGCGGCGTCACGCAGATCATCGAGTGCTGCGTCATAGCCATCGGCGATAAACCCGCCATCCCCCGCCTCCACCGGCGGATTGGCCACCAGCGCGCGGCGGAGCAGATCGATCAGCGCGCCGTGCCCGCGCAACTGCGGGGCAAGCGCGCGCATAAGCGCTGGCGCGTTGGCCACACCGTCCAGCTGCTCGCCCAGCCGCCATGCGGCATCCAGCCCATCGCGCAACTGACCCAGGTCGCGCGGCGAGCCCCGCCCCGCCGCCAGCCGCCCAATTGCCCTGCCAATATCGGGCAGCGAGCGTAAAATGTTGCGCAGCATTTCCTGCAGCACAGGATCGTCGTGCAACAGCGTAACAAGGTCAAGCCGGGCGTTTATGCTGGCCAGGTCCATAAGCGGTGCGGCAATATCTTGCGCCAGCAACCGCGCGCCGGCCCCCGTCACCGTGCGATCAACCGTGTCGAGCAAACTCCCCTTGCGCCCACCCCCGCTCGCCACCGTCAGCTCCAGACTGTCGCGCGTGGCCGCGTCGATCGCCATGACATCGCTTGCGCGTGCAAGCACAGGAGGGCGCAAAAATGGCAGTGCCCCCTTGGCGGTATGATCAAGATAGGCGATCAGCCCGCCTGCTGCACTAAGCGCTGCGCGTGAAAAGGTGCCAAACCCATCGAGCGTTGCCACGCCAAACAACGTTTTTAGTCGCTGCTCACCTGCTGCGCTGTCAAAGCTGCCGTTCGGGCGAGCGCTGGTTGCAAGATCGGCAAAGTCGCAGCTTTCGGCCACAATGGTTTCTGCCGGAGCCAGCCGGGAGATGTCTGCCGCCACATTGTCGGCCCCGGTTTCAATAATTTCCAGCCGACCGGTAGAAATATCGGCAACCGCAATCGCCACGCCACCGCCCGCCACGCCAATGGCCGCGCACCAATTGGCAGCGCGCGCATCGAGCAGCGTTTCCTCGGTCAGCGTGCCCGCCGTCACCACCCGCACAATGGCGCGGTTGACAAGCGCTTTTGATCCGCGTGCCTTGCGCGCGGCCTCCGGGCTTTCGGTCTGTTCAGCAATCGCCACACGGTGCCCGGCCTTGATGAGCCGGGCAAGATACACATCAACCGCATGCACAGGCACCCCGCACATGGGCACCGGCTCGCCACCATGCACCCCGCGCGCAGTCAGCGCGATGTCGAGTATGGTGCTGGCAGTGCGCGCATCATCGAAAAAAAGTTCAAAGAAATCGCCCATCCGGTATAATAAGAGGCAATCTTGCGCTTGCTGCTTGAGCGTGTGGTATTGCGCCATCATCGGGGTTGGGGCGGAGGTTGTCATGCCCGCCGTGATACAGCCCCGCCGCACAGGGGCAAGCGGACAGGCGCCGAATATTCGGCAGCATAATTGCTTGCCGCACACAAGAAGGGTGGAAGGATGCGTCCGGCCCCCCTAAGAGATAGTGACCATCGGGAGAGAAGCCTTCATGTCCGACGAACCAACCGTGCAGTTTTCTGAACGCGAAGCCTTGTTGTTTCACTCCGAAGGGCGCCCCGGTAAGATCGAGATCGTCGCGTCCAAGCCCATGGCGACGCAGCGCGACCTGGCGCTGGCCTATTCGCCCGGCGTTGCGGTGCCTGTGCTTGCCATCGCGGCAGACCCGTCAAAGGCGTATGACTATACCGCCAAGGGCAATTTGGTTGCGGTCATCTCCAACGGCACGGCAATTTTGGGGCTGGGCAACCTTGGCGCGCTGGCCTCCAAGCCGGTGATGGAGGGCAAGGCGGTGCTGTTTAAGCGCTTTGCCGATGTAGATTCCATCGATATTGAGCTGAAAACCGAAGATGTTGACCGTTTTATTGATGCCGTGGAGCTGATGGAGCCAAGTTTTGGTGGCATCAACCTTGAAGACATCAAATCGCCGGAATGCTTCATTATCGAGCAAACTCTGCGCGAACGTATGAATATCCCGGTGTTCCATGACGATCAGCATGGCACCGCGATCATCGCGGCAGCCGGGCTTATCAACGCGCTGTTCCTCACCGGGCGCGACATAAAAAACACCAAAGTGGTGATGAACGGCGCAGGCGCCGCCGCCATTGCGTGCGCTGAGCTGATAAAAGCCATGGGCCTGCCCAATGACCAACTTCTCATGTGCGATCGTACAGGCGTTGTCTGGCAGGGGCGCACCGAGGATATGAACCAGTGGAAATCTGCCCATGCAGTAGAGACAGACCGGCGCACACTGGCGGAAGCGCTAGATGGGGCAGATGTGTTTATGGGGCTTTCCGCTGCGGGGGCGCTGCCGGCGGAATATCTGATGAAGATGGCGGACAAGCCTATTGTCTTTGCCATGGCCAACCCTGACCCTGAAATTACCCCGCCCGACGCCAAGCGCGCGCGGCCCGATGTCATCATCGCCACCGGACGGTCTGATTATCCCAATCAGGTCAACAATGTGCTTGGCTTTCCCTTCATCTTCCGCGGCGCGCTCGACGTGCGCGCGACAACGATCAACGATGAGATGAAGGTAGCCGCAGCACAAGCATTGGCAGCGCTAGCCCGCCAGCAAGTGCCCGAAGAGGTGGCGGTTGCCTATGGCGTGCGGCACAGCTTTGGGCCAGATTACATCATCCCTGCGCCTTTTGACCCGCGCCTGATGGAAATTGTGCCGGTGGCGGTTGCACAGGCAGCAATGGATTCCGGCGTGGCGACCAAACCGATTGCCGATATGGAGGCCTATCGCCAGACACTGCGTGCCCGGCTAAACCCCACAACATCGGTGCTGACACTGGCCTATGACGGTGCCCGCGCCCACCCCAAGCGCGTGTTGTTTGCCGAGGGTGAGGAAGAAGTCGTGCTGCGCGCGGCGATCGCCTTTAAAGATGGCGGCTATGGCACACCCGTGCTCGTTGGGCGCGATGACGTGCCCGACCGGCTGCGCGCGCTGGGCGTGGCAGACCCCGATAGCTATGAGCTGCACAACAGCCGCAATTCTCCGCTGGTGCCGCAAATGGTCGATTTCCTTTACGGGCGGCTGCAACGGCGCGGCTATTTGCGGCGCGATTGCGAGCGGATGATTAACCAGGATCGCAACATCTTTGGCGCGGTGCTGCTACACATGGGCAAGGCCGATGCGATGATCACCGGCATCACCCGCCCCTATGCGCAAACCATGCGCGAAATCCGCCGGGTGATTGACCCGGCAGCCGGGCGCACGCCCTTTGGCATCCATTTGATGGTGGGCAAAACGCACACCGTGTTCATGGCTGATACCACGGTGAACGAGCGCCCCAACGCCGAAGTGCTGGCCGATATTGCCGAGCAAACGGCGCAGGTTGCGCGGCGCATGGGGCATGAGCCGCGCGTGGCGTTCCTCAGCTATTCAACCTTTGGCAACCCGTCGGGCAACTGGCTGGAGAATATTCGCGCAGCAGTAGGCGTGCTCGACAAACGCGGCGTAAGCTTTGAATATGAAGGCGAAATGGCGCCTGATGTGGCGCTAAACCCGCGCCAGCTTGCCAATTATCCGTTCGCCAGGCTTTCCGGCCCGGCCAATGTTTTGGTGCTGCCAGGGCTGCAAAGCGCCAATATTTCCGCCAAATTGCTGCGCGAACTAGGCGGAGATGCGGTAATCGGCCCTATGCTGGTTGGTATGGAAAAGCCGGTGCAAATCGCACCGATGACATCTACCGCCAGTGAGTTGGTAACGCTTGCTGTGCTCGCGGCCGGGGGCATTGCCCGCTGACGGCGGGCCGGCCATGGTGGAGGCGGGCATGATCAACGGCGATTTGCTGATTGGCGGGAAACGGGTGGCCACGCCCGATCATTTCCGGGCGCAATCGCCAGAAAGTGGCGCCGCGATTGACCCGCCATTTGCAATCGCCACGGAAGAGCATGTTGTCACGGCCTGCGCACTTGCCGATGCGGCCTTCGATGTATTTCGCGAAACTGCGCCCAAGGTGCGCGCAGCATTTCTTGAGACGATTGCCAATGGCATTGAGGCAATTGCAGATCCGCTTGCCGCCCGTGCCGCGCAGGAAACCGGCTTGCCGCCTGCCCGGCTTATGGGAGAAGTTGCGCGAACCGCAGTCCAGTTGCGGCTGTTTGCCACACTGCTGCACGAGGGGCGCTGGGCTGGGGTAATCATCGACAATGGCCTGCCCGACCGTGCACCGTTGCCGCGCCCTGATTTGCGCCAGCGCCGCATTGCGGTTGGCCCGGTTGCGGTTTTCGGCGCCTCCAATTTTCCGCTCGCATTTTCGGTCGCGGGTGGCGACACCGCGTCAGCGCTTGCTGCGGGGTGCCCGGTGGTGGTCAAAGCGCATCCGGCGCACCCCGGCACATCGGTGCTGGCTGGCGAGGTAATCGCAGCGGCAGCCGCGCAGCATGATCTGCCAGCGGGCGTATTCTCGTTGTTGCAAGGGCCCGCCAATGCGCTGGGTGCAGCGCTGGTGGCTGATCCACGCATCAAGGCGGTGGGCTTTACCGGGTCGCGCGGCGGCGGGCTGGCGCTGGTCGCCATTGCCAATGCGCGCGCCGAGCCTGTTCCCGTTTATGCGGAAATGGCGAGCATTAACCCGGTCATCCTGTTTCCACAGGCGCTGGCGGGCGGCGCCGAGGCGCTTGGCAAGGGCTATGTCGCGTCGCTGACAGCGGGTGCGGGGCAATTTTGCACCAACCCCGGCCTGGTGCTGGGGGTTGAAGGGGCAGCGCTTGACAGGTTCGTTGCCAGCGCAACCGGTGCTCTTGACGATGCACCTGCCCAATTGATGCTGACAGAGGCAATCCGCCAGAGCTATGAAGCCGGGGTCGCCGCCCGCGCGGAGCACGCAGCCGTCACCCATGTTGGCAAAGGAGCCGCGGGCAAAGGGCATATGCTGGCCCGCGCAAACCTGTTCACCACCGATGCCGATGCCTTTATCGCTAACCCAGCACTGGCCCAAGAGCTGTTTGGCGCCGCTTCCATTATCGTTCGGTGCCGCTCGGTGGCACAGATTGCCGCGGTCATCGCCTCGCTTGAGGGGCAGTTGAGCATCACACTCCATGTGGCGCCGCAGGACGCGGCAATTGCGGCCCCACTAATGCCGCTGCTGGAACGCAAGGCCGGCAGACTGCTCGCCAATGGCTGGCCAACCGGGGTGGAGGTTGCCCGCGCCATGGTGCATGGCGGGCCGTTTCCAGCAACATCAGACCCGCGAACAACCTCTGTCGGCGGGGCGGCCATCGAGCGTTTTTTGCGTCCGGTTTGCTATCAGAACATGCCCGATGCTCTGCTGCCCGCAGCGCTGCTGCCCGGCAATCCGCTGGGGCTGCCGCGCCTTATCGACGGCCAGCAGGGTTGATCATGGGCAGCACAGCAAAAGCTCTGCGCCGCCGCGCCGCTTTAACCTGCCAACCACCGCGCTACCCTTAATATCGAGCCGCATTGGTCGCTGCTCGCCCCCCTGCCTGGCCATCACATCCTATTGGCATCATGGGTGGCCGAGCGAGGAAATGGGGCGGGTAGCGCATGGGGCCATGCCAGTGGGCGCTGGGACTACGCGTCGATCGAGGTGCCGAGTGCGCCGTTTACCAACCCGCCATCTACCGCAATGGTTTCGCCCACTACATAATCTCCCGCGCGGCTGGCGAGGAAAATCGCCGTGCCGGCCATATCCTCATCCGTGCCAATGCGCCTGGCCGGAATAGCTTTGGCAATTGTGTCTCCATGGTCGCGCGCAGCCTTGTTCATCTCGCTGGCAAAGGCGCCCGGCGCAATGGAAGTGACGTTGATATGGTCGCGCACCAGCCGGGCCGCCATCCGCTTGGTAAGGTAGATCAGCGCCGATTTCGACGCATGATAGCTGTAGGTTTCCCAAGGGTTGAGCCGCAACCCATCGATCGAGGTGATGTTGATGACCTTGGCGGGCTGCACAGCACTTGCTGCCGTCTTAAGCGCCTCATGCAGCGCCTGTGTCAGGAAAAATGGGGATTTGACGTTGAGGTCCATCACCTTGTCCCATCCCTTTTCGGGAAAGGTTTCAAACGGTTCAGCCCAGGCGGCGCCAGCGTTGTTGACAAGAATGTCAAGCCCGGCCTCCCGCTCGGCAAATTGCGCCGCCAACGCCTTGCACCCGGCAACGGTCGACACATCCTGCGGCAAAGCCGTGCAATTGGGCCCAAGCTCGGCGGCAGCTGCAAAACAGGCGTCAGCCTTGCGCGACGAAATATAAACCCGTGCCCCTTGGGCGATGAAACCGGCGGCGATCATTTTGCCAATGCCGCGGCTGCCGCCCGTTATCAGCGCGACGCGGCCATCGAGGCGGAACAAATTGCTGGTATCCATAGTCTCTCTCCAAAAATTATTGCGTTCAGCCGCCGCGTTTTATGGTTTCACGTGCGATGATAAGTTGTTGAATCTGGCTGGTGCCCTCATAAATGCGGAACAGGCGCACATCGCGGTAGAGGCGCTCGATGCCATAATCTTCAATATAGCCCGCGCCGCCAAAAATCTGCACGGCCCGGTCTGCAACCCGGCCCACCATTTCACTGGCATAATATTTGGATGCCGCCGATTCCATCACCACGTCGCGGCCAGCATCTTTGGCGACAGCCGTTTCCAGCATCAGTGCGCGCGCGGCCAGTGCCTCGGTTTTTGAATCGGCAATCATCGCCTGAATGAGCTGATGCTCGGCAATCGGCTTGCCAAATTGCTGGCGTTCGCGCGCATAGGCCACGCAATCAGCAATCAGCCGCTCGGCCACACCAATGCACACCGCGGAAATATGAAGCCGCCCCCGGTCGAGCACGCGCATTGCGATTTTAAAGCCTTCGCCCTCCTCGCCAAGCCGGTTTTCCACCGGCACGACCACCTCGTCAAAAATGACATCAGCCACTTTAGCGCCTCTTTGCCCCATTTTCCTTTCCGGCTCGCCAATCGACAACCCCGGCAGATCACGCGGCACCAAAAAGGCAGAAACGCCGCGCCCGCCCGCCTCGCCCGTGCGCGCCATGACGGTGAACAAATCGGCCTTGTCAGCGTTGGTAATATAGCGCTTGGTGCCCGACAGGCGGTACACATTTCCCTCGCGCACCGCGCGTGTTTTCACCGCTCCCGAATCGCTGCCAATATCAGGCTCGGTGAGCGCAAAACTCGTCACAATCTCTCCACTGGCAATCCGCGGCAGCCATTTGGCCTTTTGTTCAGCCGTGCCCGCCATCACCAAACCCTGGCTGCCAATGCCGACATTGGTCCCAAAAGTGGACCGAAAGGCAGGCGTAGTGCGCCCAAGCTCAAGCGCGACGCGGCACTCCTCCGCCATTGTCAGGCCAATGCCGCCATATTCCTCGGCAATCGACAAACCAAAAAGACCCATGGCGCGCATTTCGGCAACAATGTCGGCAGGGATCGCGTCTTGCGCCTCAACGCGCGCCTCAAGCGGGCGCAGCCTTTCGGCCACAAAGCGGCGCACCGTGTCTATCAGCGCGTCAAATGTTTCTGCATCGAGCGCCATGCCGCCTCCCCTGTCGATCATCCATTGTTATTCCCGCTTGCTATCGCCAGACCGGCCAGGCGGCAAGCTGTTCCAAACCCGAAATTCTAAATTTGGTAAACGCTGCGGGGCTATTTCCATACTATATTACCCAAAAGGCCGTTAAAACATTTTGCAGGCAGAACCGGAGGTGCCTCAGCCAGCGCTTGGGCAAACAAAGCCGCTGCACGCCAGCCAGAGCGGCAAGCGCCGTTACAATCGCCCAGTGCGCCGATGGGTGTCGCCGCGCAACAATCGACATTGAGCCGGCCCGCAAGCGGCCGAGCAACGCCCTGCCCGCTATGATCAACCGAGCCGATGCGCGCGAATTTTGGCACCCGGCGCTATTGCCATCGGCCAAACCGGCGCTGCGGCCAGGCTGCGAACGCGCACAGGGCAAATGGCGGGGCCCGCGACATAAACAGGCGTGTTATCAGCGCAAATTCTGCGTCCCGGCTAACAATAAGGGCAAAAAGATTTGGCCGGCTTTAGCCGACATTACCTCCCGATGAACCAGCCATCGTTGCTCGAACACGGTTCATCCCGAAAGCGGCCGACGGGCGCCGCGCGGGGGTTTTCTTTGTCGGCGCGGTCTGCTGATTAGGCTTTAACATTGGTTCTCAAGGCCTTTTGGGGGGTCCATGCAAATCGGGCGTATCGCGGCGCATATCGCGCTGGTCTTTTCCTGCTTGTCCCTGCTGGCAGCCCCGGCCGCGGCAGGCGGGCTGCAATGCGCACCTTTTGCGCGGCAGGTGTCGGGCGTGGATATTCGCGGCAACGCCAATACATGGTGGGCGCAGGCTGAGGGTCGCTATGCGCGCGGCCACACACCCAAGGTTGGCGCCGTGCTCACCTTTGCCGCGGTTCGGCATATGCGCCTTGGCCATGTTGCTATGGTTAGCCGGATTGTGGGCGAGCGCGAGGTGCTGCTGACCCATGCCAACTGGTCAACTCGCGGCGGCATTGAGCGCGATGTCCGCGCGGTGGACGTGTCGGCAGCCGGAGATTGGAGCGCGGTGCGCGTTTGGTATGCGGGCAGTGGCGGGCTGGGCACCAGCGTTTACCCGATCAAAGGCTTCATCTATGCCGACGGTACACCAGCTGTGGATGAGGCTGGGCGAGCACAACCTGCGGTGGAAATGGTAAATATCCACCCCGTTTTGCGGCCGGACAACGCGCATGGCATTTATACGCTGGTGGCTGATACCGGTTTTTGATTTCCCGGCCGCTGCGCAAACGCAGCAACCGGGTGTCTGGCAGCAATGTCAGCCTTTAGCTTTGGCTGCCGGGGCAAAGGTCATCGCCACACCATTCATGCAATAGCGCAGCCCCGTGGGCGGCGGGCCATCTTCAAACACATGGCCGAGATGCCCACCGCAGCGGCGGCAATGAACCTCGGTGCGTGTAAAGCCAAATGAACTGTCGGTGCGCGTGCGCACAGCATTGGCCAGCGGCTTCCAAAAACTTGGCCAGCCAGTGCCGCTTTCAAACTTGGTGGCTGATGAATATAGCGCCAGCCCACAGCCTGCACAGGAAAATACGCCATGCCGATGCTCGTCGAGCAATGCGCTGGTATAGGGATATTCCGTCGCCTCGTGGCGCAGCGTGCGATAGGCAGAAGGCGACAATTTTTTGCGCCACTCAGCATCGCTTAACTGAAAAGCGAATGCCTCTCTCGCCAGCGCAGGCGTTGTCGTACGCCAACCGAAGAACGCAGCCGCCGCTGTACCGATTGCAGCAATGGATAAAAATTGGCGTCGATCTGTCATAAGCCCTTTCCATAAGCCCCCATGCCTTTGCGGTACGCATGGGAAGTGCCGATGGTTACAGGATAAATAGTTTCAAACTGCCTTCAATAGCGGCAAATTTCGACTGGCAGCGTGCGATAGCCATGGACAAAACAGGCCGAAACGCGCGTCGGCTCGGAAAGCACGTTAACCCTCATCCGCCGCTTGGCCATTTCTTCCAGCAGCACACTGATCTGAAGTTCGGCCAGCCGCGCACCCACGCAGCGGTGAATGCCATGGCCAAAAGCAAGGTGGCGCCGCGCATTGGGCCGGTCAACAATGATCCGGTCAGCGTCTGCGCCGAACACCGCCTCGTCGCGGTTGGCGGAAATATACCACAAAATCAGCTTGTCCCCCTGGCGGATATGCTGCCCGCCAAGCATGGTGTCCTCAAGCGCGTTACGCCGCATATGCGCCAGCGGCGTTTGCCAGCGGATAATTTCCTGCACCGCATTGGGGATGAGCGCCGGGTCCGCCTCCAGCTTGGCGCGCTCATCGGGAAACAGGCTCAGGCCATAAGCGGCAGCGCTCATCGAGTTGCGTGTCGTGTCATTACCACCGACGATAAGCAGGATGAGGTTGCCGAGAAACTCCATCTGGTCCATCTGCGACATTGCATCGGAATGTATCATCATCGAAATCAGATCGGGCGTTGGCTCCTTGCCAATTTTCTCATTCCACAATTTGGTGAAATAGGCGCCGCATTCATACATATAGTCGAGCCGCTGCTTGCGCAGCTCCGCGCTCTTGGCCAGCTCAATATCGCCCGCCCAATCTGACCAGAAGGTCAATTTACGGCGGTCTTCCCAGGGAAAGTCGAACAAAATAGCCAGCATTTGCGTGGTCAGCTCGATGGAAACCCGGTCCACCCAGTCAAAACTTTCTCCCCAGGGGAGCGAATCGAGAATTTCCGCGGTGCGCCGGCGGATATCGTCCGTCATCCGCACCATCTCGCTTGGTGTGAAGGCGGGGGCAACGGTGCGGCGCTGCCCGGTATGCTTTGGCCGGTCCATCGCGATGAACATCGGCATACGCACCGTAAATTCTTCGCCCTCGATAAAATCGGCAATGGTAATGCCGCCAGCCTCTGACGAATAGATATCGGGAAGCGACTCAACCTCGACAATCGATTTATAGTTGGAAACGGACCAATAGGCGCCAAAATCGCTGTGCTCCACCCGGTGCACCGGCGATTGCGCCCGCAAAGTGCGAAAAGGCGCCTGCCACACATCGTCGCGGTAAAGCTCTGGCCGGCTAACGTCGAACGGATCAGCCACGCCTTGCGGCGCGCCTGCATTAAGCGCGGTTGCCATATCCTCTCTCCTTTGTCGACACAACACCGTCAACTAACAAAGATGTCAATAGTGTTTGCGATCAAGCTCGCCGCCACCGCGCCAAAAGCCCCCGGCGCCCGCTACCCGATTTGAGCACCCCGCGCCGAAAAGCGCTGGCGCTGACAATGATAGTGATGGAAACCCAAAGCAATTGCCAGGCAAGCGCTGCCAGATGCGGCCAGATTTCCGCATTATTGGCTGCATGGGCGATCATCGCAAAAGGCGAGCTGAGCGGGAATATTTCTGCCGCGAGCGCCAATGTTGTGCCCGGCTTGGCAGCAGCGGCAGATGCCAGCCCAAACATCGCCATCTGCACTATGGTGATGGGCAGCGACAACATCTGTATCTCACGCATGGTGGAGGCCTGGGCACCCACGCCCAAAAATACCGCACCCAGCAGCATATAGGCCATGGTGAAATAGCAGCAAAACAGCAAGATAAACGCCGGCAGGCCAATGGCCGGGCCAATCTCAGCCAGCGCACTAACGCCAGAAGCGGGAAGAAACGCCAACGCCTGGCCGAGCAAACTACCCCAAAAGGTGACAAACAACACCGCCACGCCGAACATGCCGATCAACTTGCCCAAAAACACCGCCTCCAGCGGCACAGCAGCCGCCAGCACTTCAACCACCTTGTTGCTGCGTTCCTCCGCCATGGTGCCAACCGCCTGGCCCGACAAAAACAGGGTGAGAAAAAAGATGCCGGTAACCGCAAACAGCGCGGCCTCGCTATGGCCGCTATGCGACGCGCCAGCGCGGACAAACGGCATTTCCACAGCCATACTGAGTGGCTTTGCCCCGCCATTTGCCCGCTCGCGCAGCGTTTGCTCGGCAAGCTGCGCCAGATAATCGGCAGCGCGCGCACCACGCGGGCCATAAAGTATGTGCGGGTGCGCCAGCGAGCCGAACAACAAGGCGGCCGTGTCATATTCCCGTGTCTCAAATGCTGCACGTGCCTGCTTTGCCTCATCCGCAAGCGGCGCCATGATAATAAGCGGCGGCGGCGCATCACCTTCGCGGAATATGCGGCGCAGGCGCTTGTCTGCTGCCGCAATTTCGGCGGCGTCACCATTGGCGGCCAGTACAACCATTCGCTGCTTGTCCCCCGTGCCGTGCGCGAGCGTCGACCCGCCAAGCGCGCCAACCGCGCTAAAGCAGAGCATGATGAGCGGCGACAGCAGGAACAGCAAAAACATCGGTGTGAACACAGTGGCGGTAAAATCGCGCCGCGCGATTGTCAGCGTTTGGCGAATGATCCGGCGGCTGTTGCTCATTGCGCTTTCTCCAGAGCCGCTTGGCCGACAATTTTGACAAAAGCATCGTGCAGCCCCGGCCGTTCGATGGAGAGGCCAGCAATGCCATGCCCGGCCTTTACCAGCGCCATCAGCAGTGCCTCAACACCATTGTCGGGCATGGTGAAGCGCCAGCCGCCCGCGCTGTCGCACACCGCATCTGGGGGGAGCAAAGCTGCAAGCTCTGCGCCGGGCTGTTGCGGCGTATAATGAGCCCGTAGTGGCAACAGGCCGCGTGCATCTGCCACAGTGCCCTCAAACCGGCGCTTTCCGCCCGCGATAATCGCCAGCCTGTCGCACACCCGCTCGGCATGACCCATGATGTGGGTGGAAAACAAAATGGTCGCGCCGCGGTCTCGCTCGGCGAGAATCAATCGCTCCAACCGGTCCTGATTGACGGGGTCTAGCCCGGAAAAAGGCTCATCCAGCACCAGCAATTCTGGCCGGTGGACAATGGAGCCAAGCAGTTGAACGAGTTGAGCCATGCCTTTTGACAATTTGCGGATTTTCTCATCCACCACATGGCCAAGTCCGGCATTTTCCATCAGGCTTGCTGCGCGCTTGCGCCCCTGTGCCCAGTCCAGCCCGCGCAGCGCCCCCACAAAGGCAATTGCCTCGCGCGCCTTCATCGCCGGATAAAGCCCGCGCTCCTCCGGCAGATAGCCCACTTTGTCGCTCACCTCGCGCGGGCGGGCATGGCCAAGCAAGGTCCGCTCGCCCGCATCAGGTTCAATTATGCCAAGCAACATCCTTAATGTGGTAGATTTTCCTGCGCCATTGGGACCAAGCACGCCATAAATTGTTCCGCGGGGCACGGCCAGGTCCACCCCATCAACCACGCGACGATCCCCAAATAGCTTGACCAGCCCTGCCGCGCTCACCGCTAAATCACCGCTCACGCGCATCCCCTAACAATTTGCCCCGTTTTGGCCAATAAAGCATTGATCGTCGAGGGGTGGTAGCAGCGAGAAATGAACGAAGTCGCATCAATTATGCAAGCGCTCCATGCCAAGGCCGCACAGTGTGGCTTTGCGGCTTGCGGGGTGGCTAGTGCGGATTCAACGCCGCTCGCAGGCGCCCGGCTGCGCGCATGGCTGGCAGACGGCGCACATGGCGACATGGTGTGGATGGCCAGCCGCGCAGAGCAGCGTGCTGCCCCGGCTGCCTTGTGGGGAGAAGTGCGCAGCGTCATCGCACTTGGTATGAGCTATACGCCGGCGCACGACCCGCTGGCGCTGGCCGATGTGGCAGACCGGGCGCGCATCTCCGTTTATGCACAAGGCCAGGATTATCACGATGTGGTGAAGCGCGCACTAAAGGCGCTGGCCCGCTGGCTGGTGGCGCAAGGCGGCGGTGACGTTAAGGTTTTTGTCGACACGGCGCCCGTTATGGAAAAGCCTTTGGCTGAGGCAGCAGGGCTTGGCTGGCAGGGAAAGCACACCAACCTTGTCAGCCGCGCACATGGGAGCTGGCTGTTCCTCGGCGCGATTTACACCACGCTTGATCTGACCACCGCCAATGTGACGGGCGCTGATGTGACAAAGGCTGGCGACCCTGTGCGCAGCGCCTGCGGCTCATGCGACGCGTGCCAGCGCGCCTGCCCGACCAACGCCTTTCCCGCGCCCTATCGCCTCGATGCGCGGCGGTGTATTTCTTATCTCACCATCGAGCATAAAGGGGCAATTCCCCACGAATTGCGCGCAGGTATTGGCAACCGGATCTATGGTTGTGATGATTGCCTGGCGGTGTGCCCGTGGAACAAATTTGCAGCCACAGCCCATGCCAACCGCGCCTTTGCGCCACGCGCTGAGCTGGCCGCGCCTATGATCGGCGATGTGCTGGCGCTGAGTGATGCGGATTTTCGCGCGGTTTTCTCAGGCTCTCCCATCAAGCGCATCGGCCGCGACCAGATGGTGCGCAACGCTTGTATCGCGGCGGGCAACAGTGGCACCGCAGCGCTTGCCAGCCCGGTTATTCGCCTGCTTGACGACCCGGCCCCTGTTGTGCGCGGCGCCGCTATCTGGGCGCTCAGCCGCCTCGCTCCTGCGCGCTGGGTGGAGGAACGCGCCGCGCGCGCCAGTGCTGAAATCGACGCCGATGTGGCGGCCGAATGGTCATTTCCCGCCGCCGCGCCGCACAAGAGCAGCAACGCATGAGGCACGATCAATAGGGCTGCCATCGCGCTCACGCGTGTCGATATGGGTAACAACAGCCGCCCTTCGCCCCGATGGATAAAGATAGGCGTCCAGCACGCAAATCGGCCCGGCAAACTGCAATTTGCGCCCCGCCCCCTCCTGCACATCTGCATCTGGCGCGCCAAACAGCGCGGTGAGCGCGCGGGCATCCTGGCCCAGCACACGCTCCAGCCCGGCTCTGGGTATGATCATGGGCAGGGGCACCGGCCTCGCGCGCGGTGCCACCACCGGCGCTGGCGGCGGCACCATGGCACACCCGCTGAGCATTGCCGCGGTCGCCATGCCCATTATCGCTGCACGCATATTACCCCCAATGCCAGATCCTGTCGGCTGGGTTCGAACCACAAACCTGCCACCCCGCACAAGCCCCGGCGCCACCGCCTGCCCCAAAAGCACGGCAGTTGCGCCGCCGGGCATTGGCGATTAGGCGCGGGAGCAACAAACCCCAAGCGGAGAAACCTGTGATCAACCCAAGCTATGATGTCGTCGCCATCGGCAATGCAATTGTCGATGTTCTTGCCACAACCGACGACGCTTTCATTACGCAAGAAGGCATGGCCAAAGGCTCGATGCAACTGATGTTTTCGCCCGAAGAGGCAGACGCGCTCTATGCCAAAATGGGTGCAGGCGTTGAGGCAAGCGGGGGTTCTGCCGCCAATACCGTGGCGGCAATTGCCTCGCTTGGCGGCAAATGCGGCTTTATCGGCCAGGTGGCGGATGATCAGCTTGGCGCAGTGTTCGCGCACGATATCCGCGCAATGGGCGTTGCCTTTGACACCGCCGCGCGCAGCGGCGATCCTTCAACCGCACGCTGCCTGATTTTTGTCACGCCCGACGGCCAGCGCACGATGAACACTTTTTTGGGTGCATCGCAATTTTTGCCGGCAACCGCGCTCAACCATGGTTTGATTGAAAGCGGCGCGATTTTGTACCTTGAGGGTTATTTGTGGGACCCAGAAGAACCGCGCGCCGCCATGCGCGCCGCGATTGAAACCGCGCGGCGGGCCGGGCGCAAAGTGGCTTTCACCTTGTCGGACGTGTTCTGCATTTCACGCCACCGAGCAGATTTTCTGGCGCTGATGGCCAGCGGGCAGATCGATATATTATTCGCCAATGAGGCAGAGCTTTTGTCGCTGATGGAAACCGACGATTTTGAAGGCGCTGTGGCGCGGGCGGCAGCGCAGGTCGCCACGCTTGTCGTCACCCGCAGCGCCGATGGGGCACTCGCTGTAGCGGGCGAGCAGCGCGCCGAAGTGGCGGCCGAGCCGATTGACCGGGTGGTGGATACAACCGGAGCGGGAGATTTGTTTGCAGCAGGCTTCCTTCACGGGCAAGCGCAAGGGCTTGGCCTTCAGGCGTCGCTGCGGATGGGGGCAATTTGTGCCGCTGAAATCATCAGCCATGTCGGCGCGCGGCCAATGGTGGATTTGCAACAACTCATTGCTGAAAAGCTTGGATGATAACAAACGCCGGGAGGAGGCCAGATCAGCTCCTCCCGGCAACATGTTACGCCTGGCGCCCACCCGGTGTTGGCGCGCCAGGCAATGGCGGCACCGGCAGCGGTGGTACATCGCTATCCGCCTCGGGCAGATCGATAATCCCACGGCCAACATGGCTGCGACTACGGCTATAGCCAAAATAGACGAGCAGCCCCACCGCTCCCCAGCCAAACAACACCATCTGCGCCAAAAATGGCAAGAACAGATACAGCCCCACGCAACCCGCAATCGCAAGCGGCGCCACAACCCAGATTAGCGGCGTGCGGAACGGGCGGCGGCGACCCGGATCGGTGCGGCGCAGCACCATCACCGACACAGCAACCATGGCAAAGGCAAACAAGGTGCCAGAGTTCGAATAATCTGCAAGCTGACCCACCGGCAGAAAAGCGGCAGCCAGCGTCACGACAATGCCTGTAAAGGCGGTAACGACATAGGGTGTGTGCCAGGTCGGGTGCACTTTGGCGAGCGATTCAGGCAGCAAGCCATCCCGCGCCATTACGAAGAAAACGCGTGTCTGGCCAAACATCATCATCAAAACAACCGATGGCAACGCGATAAAAGCCGCCAAACCCATCAGATTGCCAATCTTTTCCCAGCCAATCGACCGGAGTACATGCGCAAGCGCTTCATGGCTGCACGCCAGCGGCTCGGTCGCACCCGATGAAACAATGGCGGTGCAGCGCGCGGCCAGCGCGGGCGAGCCGGGGGTTAAAATTTCGCCTGCCGCGCCGGTCACCGGTTGCGCGCCAAGCGTGCCAATCGCGCCAGCCGACACGAGCAGGTAGAATATGGTGCAAATCGCCAGACTGCCAATAAGGCCAATTGGCACATTGCGCTGCGGATTTTTGGTTTCCTCTGCGGCCGTCGAGACAGCGTCAAAGCCGACATAGGCAAAGAAAATGGACGAAGCCGCACCAACCACGCCAATCGTTCCCCAGCCATTGGGCAGGAATGGGGTGAACTGCTCGGTGTTGAGCACGGGGATGGTGAGCGCAATAAACAGCGCAAGAGCTGCAACCTTAATCGACACCAAAATGGCGTTGACCCGCGCACTTTCCGTTGTGCCTACAATCAACAAAATGGTGACAAGGCCAGAAATGACAACTGCAGGCAGGTTGATAATGCCGCCTTGGCTCGGCCCCACGGCCAGCGCTTGCGGTATGATGATGCCAAAGCTGTTTTTCATAAAGCCGACAAAATAGCCCGACCAGCCCACCGCCACCGCGCTTGCGCCCACGGCATATTCAAGGATCAGCGCCCAGCCAACCATCCAGGCAAGCAGCTCACCCATCACCGCATAGGTGTAGGTATAGGCCGACCCTGCAACAGGCACCATCGAGGCAAGCTCAGAATAGCAAAGCGCCGCTACCGCGCAAACAAAGCCTGCGATGATAAAGCTGATCATCATGCCAGGGCCAGCCTTTTGCGCGGCTTCCGACGTCAGTACAAAAATGCCCGTGCCGATAACCGCGCCCACGCCCAGCATGGTGAGCTGAAACGCACCCAGCGATCGGTGCAGCCCCTTTTTCTCGGCGGTCGCAAGAATTGCGTCCAGTGATTTGACACGTCCGAAAATCATCAACTTTCCCCTGATACGGCCAATAGCGCCTTGCTGCGCCACTTATTATGATGAGCAAGCCTAGCCGCAATTCCTTCGTGCGCAATCCCTTAATCGCGCGCTGCCTGGTCGCTTGTGTTTAATCCCTGGGCAGATGGGCAAGCATCGGGCCAAGCGGGCGCCCGGCCAAAATATGGACATGGAGGTGCGGCACTTCCTGATGCGCATCCCGCCCGATATTGGCGAGCAGGCGGTAGCCCGGCTCCACCAGCCCGGCTGCGCGGGCAACAATGCCCACCGCGCGCACAAAACCGGCAATCTCAGCATCACGCGCGCGGGCGCTGAAATCATCCCACGAAACATAGCGCCCGCGCGGGATGACAAGAATATGTGCCGGCGCCTGCGGGTTCACATCGTGAAAGGCAATGGCATGGTCATCTTCAAACACGCGGGTAGCGGGAATGTCGCCGCGCAAAATCTTGGCAAAAACATTGTCATCATCATAAGCCTGGGTTGCATCAATTGGCATTGTTACCCCTTTCTCGTGCAGCTTTTTCATCAAGGCCAGACACACCCTCGCGCCGGGTTAGTTCGTCGCGAACATCGTCCAGCGTAACGCCTGCATCGGCCAGCAGCATAAGCAGGTGGAACAGCAGGTCCGCGGCCTCAAGCGTCAGCGCTCGCGGGTCGCCCGACATGGCGGCAATCACCGTTTCCACCGCCTCTTCACCCAGCTTTTGGGCAATTTTTGCCCGGCCAGCCGCGGAGAGCTTTGCCACATAGGAATGCTGCGGGTCGCCTTTGCGGCGCGCATGGATCACCGTTTCCAGCACATTCAATATATCATCTGCCATGGCGGGATGGCTGGCGCAAAGCGCGTGGCCAGTCAATGGCGCAGCGCTTATTGCTGGGGCGTTTGTTCAGAAGAAACATCTGCCCGGCGGCGGGCAAAACGCGCGCGCAGCGCCCGCCGGGCAAAATAAATTCCCGCCGCCGCCATGAGGAAGAGCGCGATGTCGGAAAGTTCAGGCGCTGTGCGTTCATGGCGCCCGCCCGCCACCTCGGCAAATGCAGGCTGCGCAATTATCAACAAGGCAGCGGCAAGCGACATGAGCCGCACTTTAGCGCCCATGGGTTAATTCTTGGCTGCACCCGGCACAACCACCGGGCGGCGCACCGGCACTCCGGCTTGTGCAAGTGCTGCGTGCGCATCGGCAATGCTCGCCTGGCCAAAATGAAAGATGGAGGCCGCCAGCACCGCGCTTGCATGACCTTCAGCCACCCCAGCGACCAGATCGGCCAGATCACCAACGCCGCCAGAGGCCACAACGGGCACGCTCACCGCATCGGCAATTGCGCGGATCAGCGCCAGATCATAGCCCGATTTCGTCCCATCCCGGTCCATCGATGTGATGAGCAACTCGCCCGCGCCCAGCCTGGCCAGGTTCAGCGCATGGGCCACCGCATCCATGCCGGTTGCGCGCCTGCCGCCATGAGTAAAAACCTCCCAGCGCCCCTTGCCCACCAAGCGTGCATCCACCGAGGCGACACAGCATTGGCTGCCGAACCGATCGGCAATATCGGCCACCACTTCTGGCCGCGAAACCGCCGCGCTGTTGACAGCAACCTTATCCGCGCCCGCCAGCAGCAGGGCACGCGCATCTGCTGGCGTGCGCACGCCTCCACCCACGGTTAGCGGCATGAAGCACACCTCGGCGGTGCGGCGCACCACGTCGAGAATAGTGCCGCGCGCTTCATGGCTGGCGGTGATGTCGAGAAAGCAAAGCTCGTCTGCGCCTGCAGCATCATAAGCGCGCGCCTGCTCAACAGGGTCACCCGCATCGCGCAGATCGACAAAATTCACACCCTTGACCACACGGCCACCGGCCACGTCGAGACAGGGGATGACACGGGCACGAACTGCCATATTACGCCGCCGCCGCCACGCTCAGCGCGGCGGCAAGGTCAAGCCGCCCGTCATAAAGCGCGCGCCCGGTAATGACGCCTTCAATCCCATCTCGCGCGTGGAGCGCCAGCATATGGATGTCACCAATGCCCTTCACCCCGCCGCTTGCGATAACGGGAATGTCCACCGCGCGCGCCAGATCAACCGTCGCCTCGACATTGGCGCCCTTCAGCATTCCGTCGCGCCCGACATCGGTAAAGAGGAGCGCGGCCACACCTGCATCCTCAAACCGGCGGGCAAGATCGACCACGCCAACCCTCGACACATCTGCCCAGCCGCGGGTTGCGACCATGCCATCCTTGGCATCCACCGCAACAACGATGCCACCGGGGAAATCGGCCGCGGCCGCGCGCACCAGATCGGGATTTTCCAGCGCCGCTGTGCCGATGACCACGCGCGATACGCCCAGATCAAACCAACGCTCGATGCTCTTGCGGCTGCGAATGCCCCCGCCAAGCTGCACATGGCCGGGAAAACGCGCAACAATCGCCGCCACCGCTGCGCCATTTACCGAAGCACCGGCAAAGGCGCCGTCAAGATCAACCACATGGAGGTGCTCGGCGCCAGCGTCAGCAAACGCCATTGCCTGCGCGGCAGGATCGTCCCCATAGATGGTTGCGCGCTGCATATCGCCTTCGGCCAGACGCACAACCTGCCCCGCCTTCAAATCAATTGCGGGAAAGATGATGAGGCTCATGGCCGCCACTCCAAAAAGCGGGATAACAGCGCCAGCCCATATTGCTGGCTTTTTTCGGGGTGAAACTGCACCCCCAGCAGATTGTCGCGGCCAATTGCCGCTGTCACGGCACCGCCATGGGCTGTGGTGGCCAGCACATCGGCCCCCTCATATGCGTAGCTATGAAGAAAATATGCTTCGCCCGGCACGACCAGCGGATGCGCGCCAAGCGGCACCACATCGTTCCAGCCCATATGCGGCACCTTGGCCGCCGGGTCTTGCGGCGCAAGCGCGCAAACCCGGCCAGCCACCCAACCAAGGCCAGGATGAACGCCAAATTCCTCGCCCGCCTCAGCCATGAGCTGCATACCAACGCAAATGCCCAAAAACGGCGCGCCGCCGCCAATGACCCGCTCGTTCAACGCCTGTATCATGCCGGGCACCGAGCGCAGCGCGGCAGAACAAGCGCCAAAAGCGCCGACACCGGGCAACACAACCCGGTCTGCCCGTGTCACCATCGCCGGGTCTGCGGTAATCTCGACCCCGCTCGCCCCTGCGGCCTTCAGCGCATTGGCAACTGAATGAAGATTGCCCGCGCCATAATCAATCAGCGCCACCCGGCCGCCGGCCACGCCGCCCACGCTCAGAGCATACCCTTGGTCGAGGGAATGGCGCCGGCCTTGCGCGGGTCAATCTCCACCGCCGTACGCAGCGCACGCGCCAGCCCTTTGAACGCGCTTTCGATAATGTGATGGTTGTTATGCCCATAGAGCGTTTCGACATGCAGCGTCAGACCGGCGCTTCCGGCAAAGCTGTGGAACCAGTGCTCAAACAACTCGGTATCCATTTCGCCCAGCCTGGTGGTGGTGAAGGCGCTTTTCCAGACAAGATAGGGCCGACCCGAAATATCGAGCGCCACCCGCGTCAGTGTTTCGTCCATCGGCGACAGCGCATCGCCATAACGCCGGATGCCCGCCTTGTCGCCCAGCGCCTTGGCCAGCGCCTCGCCAATGGCAATGCCGGTATCCTCGGTTGTATGATGCTGGTCGATATGCAGATCGCCTACCGCCTTCACATCAAGGTCGATCAGCGAGTGGCGCGAAAGCTGCTCCAGCATATGGTCGAGAAAACCAATGCCTGTCGACACAGCATAAGTGCCGGTGCCGTCTAGGTTCAAGGTCACGTCGATCGACGTTTCTTTGGTGGCGCGGGAAATGGTGGCGATACGCATAGCCCCCACATAGCGCCTTGGCCGCGCCATGCAATCTTGACCGATCGAGCCTTGACCACAAGGATTACGGCGTTAGTCCAAGTGGAATGAACGATGCTTTGCCCGATAGCCTGATTCCCTATGACGAAATCGTGCAGGAAGCATTGCGCGCCGTGGTCGGCCGCGTGTTGCGACCGGTGGCAGATGTTGGCGCTCTGCCCGGCGAACATCATTTTTACATCACCTTCAAAACACAAGCGCCCGGCGTTGATATTCCAAAGCGACTGATCGAGCGTTTTCCCGATGAAATGACCATCGTACTTCAGAACCGTTTTTGGGATTTGGCGGTGGACGAGGCGCAGTTTTCCGTTGGCCTCAGCTTTGGCGGTGTGCCATCCAAACTGCACATTCCCTATGCCGCCATCACGGCGTTTCAAGACCCGGCGGTGCATTTTGAGCTGCGTTTTCAGGCTCAAGAAGAGCCAGACGAGCCAGAGCCACACGACGAAGCGGAAAACGACGCCATCATTATACCGGTTGATGACGGGTCAAATGTGGTCTCGGTGGACTTCAAACGAAAAAAATAGTCGCAGCTCCGCCGGTGGTTTTTCATGCCAAAGGCAGATGGGCATTGCGGCCCGGCGGAGATGGCAATGGCTGAAAACACGCGCACCGAAACCGATTCGCTTGGCCCCGTTCAAGTCCCTGCACAGGCTTATTGGGGCGCACAAACCCAGCGCTCGATTGAGAATTTCCCCTTTGACGCGCACGAGCGTATGCCTGTTGGCATCATCCACGCCCTTGCCATTGTAAAACAGGCCGCCGCACGCGTGAACCTGCGCCACGGGCTTGACGCCAAAATTGCCCAGGCAATCGAATCAGCCGCAGCGGAAGTGGCCGCCGGCAAGCTCGACAATCAGTTTCCGCTCGTCATCTGGCAAACCGGCTCTGGCACCCAGACCAACATGAACCTCAACGAGGTGATAGCAGGGCGCGCCAACGAACTGCTCACCGGCGCCCGCGGTGGCAAGGTGCCTGTTCACCCAAATGACCATGTGAACCAGAGCCAGTCATCAAACGACAGCTTCCCCACCGCCATGCACATCGCCGCCGCCCGCGCGGTGCGCAGCCGGCTGCTCCCCGCGCTTGGCCGCCTTGGCGCCGCACTGGACGCCAAGGCGCGCAATTGGGCCGATATCGTCAAAATTGGCCGCACCCACCTGCAAGATGCGACACCGCTTACGCTGGGGCAGGAATTTTCGGGCTATGCGCACCAGCTCTGGCGCTGCCAGGCGCGTATTGAGCCTGCGGTGACGCACGGGATGATGGCGCTGGCGCAAGGGGGCACAGCGGTTGGCACCGGGCTGGGCGCGCCCGCCGGGTTTGGGGCCGAAATCGCGGCTGAAATCGCCACCATCACCGGGCTGCCATTTCGCTCGGCCGACAACAAGTTTGAAGCGCTGGCATCAAACGACCCCATTGTTCACCTGTCGGGCACGCTCAATACGCTGGCCGTCGCGCTGACCAAAATCGCCAACGACATCCGCCTGCTGGGCAGCGGCCCAAGGTCTGGGCTTGGCGAGCTAAGCCTGCCCGAAAACGAGCCTGGCAGCTCCATCATGCCCGGCAAGGTGAACCCGACCCAGTGTGAGATGCTGACGATGGTGGCAGCACAGGTAATCGGCAACCATATGGCGATCACGGTGGGGGGGATGCAGGGCCATCTGGAACTCAACGTGTTCAAACCAATGCTCGCGGCAAACATTTTGCGGTCGATCGATCTGCTGGCGGTTGGCATGGCGAGCTTTGCTGAGCGTTGCGTTGAAGGCATCGAGCCGAATCGCGCGCGCATTGCCGAGCTGGTTGACCGCTCGCTAATGCTGGTAACGGCGCTTGCCCCTGAAATCGGCTATGACAATGCGGCAAAAATTGCCAAACACGCCCATGCGCACGGGCTGACGCTGAGAGAGGCTGGCATCGTGCTTGGCCTGGTCGATGCGGCGCTGTTTGACAAAGTGGTTCGCCCGCAATTGATGGTGTGACGCAGCGATTGGGCCAAAGCGGGCCTTGACTAGCCCACCCGCGCCGCGCCACTAGCGGGCATGGACGCCTCGCTTCACGATTCCCATGGGTTTAAGCGCCGCGGCGTATTGTTTGTGCTGTCATCGCCATCTGGCGCGGGCAAATCGACCATCGCGCGCAAATTGCTGGCCGATGAGGCCGATCTTGAAATGTCCGTCTCGGTGACGACGCGCCCCATTCGCCCCGGCGAAACCGACGGGGTGGATTATCATTTCGTGTCGCTGGACAAATTTCGCGACATGGTGGCCAATCATGAATTTCTTGAATGGGCGCATGTCTTTGACCATCGCTATGGCACGCCGCACGCGCAGGTTGATGCGCTGCTGGCAGCCGGCAAGGACGTGCTGTTCGATATTGACTGGCAAGGCGCACAGCAATTGTTCCAAATCGCCGGGGGCGATGTGGTGCGCGTATTCATTTTGCCGCCCTCGATGGAAGAATTGCACCAGCGGCTGCTTCGCCGGGCAACGGACAGCGTTGAGGTGATCGACGCGCGGATGAAGCGCGCGGCCAGCGAGGTGAGCCACTGGGACGGCTATGACTATGTCCTTGTCAACGACGATGTTGAGCGCTGCTTTGCCGATGTGAAAACGATTTTGGCAGCCGAGCGGCTGAGGCGATCCCGGCAAACAGGGTTGATCGGCTTTATCCGCAAGCTGTTACGCTAGGCTTTAGTCGAGCAGCGTCAGGAAACGCGCTGCCCCCTCAAACTCAGCCGTATGAGCAGCACGCGTTTTTACCGCCAGATCATCCTGGCCCCATTGTTCGGCCTGCCAATCTTCGTCAAGCTGCGCTGCGGCCCATATTACCTCGGCCGATGCCGCCCCCTCGATTAGCGCAAGCGCTGCGACAAGCGAGCCCGTCAACGTAACAATGGGGGAAAGGCCCGCCAGTTCAAAAGCCGTTCGCGCGGCAATAGCTTCGTGCAGCCGGGCGAGCGTGGCGGCCGGCTGTGGCTTGTGCATAATGCCGCTGGCCAGCACAAAATGCGCATCATAGCGCGCCCGCGCCCAATCGAGCAGCGGGTCCCACTGCTCGGCCTGTCGCACGACCAATGGCAGTGGCCCTTCAGCACGGTAGCACAGCAAATCGCTTTCGCCATAAGCCGCCAGCCCGGCGGCAAAAGCGGCGCGCGCGGGGGCGATCCGCTCGATAGCGGCATTAGCCAGCCCGGTAAGCGGCATGGCGCGTGGGTCGATTTCTTCCACCACCGCCCCCCATTCCGCTGCGATTGCGGCAGCAAGGCGCGGGTGCGGCACGGCGAGCAACTGCCTGCCAGGGGTGCGCACCGGCCGGCCGTCAAGCTCCACCGCATGGCCGCCTTCAACCGGCGTGACACGAGCCTCTTTCCAAAAGCGCTTCATGCCTCAGGCGGGGTGCGCCATTTTCGTGCCAGCGCACGCGGGGCGGTTCCCATTACCATCATTGCCGACAAGATGATGCCGATCGACAAGAGTTTGAGCGGCAGATTTGGCGCTCTGGCCAGCAGCACCACGCCAAATGCCGCGCCGCCAGCGCTGGCTATGCGCACGGCGATCATCAAAAAATATCGGTTGCGGGCGGTGGTATCTGGCGTGCTCATAACTGTTCCAATGTGTCGACAAGCGCGTCCACCCGGTCCACCACTGCATGGGCGCCTGCCTGCGCCAGTTCATCTACCGGATGATAGCCCCAGGCAACCCCTACCGCATGGGTGCCGGCCGAGCGCGCCATTGCCATGTCAAAACTTGTGTCGCCAATCATCACGCTGGTGGTTGGTGCCGCCCCTGCATCGGCCATGGCGGTGGTGATCATCGATGGGTGCGGCTTGGACGGGTGGCGATCGGCCGTTTGCAGGGTGATGAAATGATGTGCGATACCGTGATGGGCAAGAATATGCGCCAGCCCGCGATCGGATTTGCCCGTCGCCACCCCCATCATCCAGCCGCGCGCCGCCAGCGTGTCGAGCACATCGGCGATACCGTCATACAGCGGCTCCTCCCCCATGACACCGGCACTGCGCAGCCGGAAGAAGCTGGCCTTATAATCATCCGCCAGCGCCCGGTGCTGCGCGGTTTCCCCATCCGGCAGCAGCATTTGCATCGCTTCGACCAGGCTAAGCCCCACAATCCGGCGGATGGCGGCGCGCGGCGGCGGGATGAGCCGGTGGCGAGTAAAAGCCTCTTCCACCGCGGTACAGATATTGGCCTGACTGTCGACCAGCGTGCCGTCGCAATCAAATATTGCCAGTCGTGTCATGCGGCATGTTTCACAATTTTGTGCTCCGCATCGTCTCGGCAAGTTCAGCCCTGCCGCAATTCTCCAACCCGGCGATGATGCAGGCGCGGTCTTGCGGCGGCTTGTTCTGGCTCAGCTTGCGCGTCGCGCGAACGGTGTCGATGGCTATTTCAAACCCGGCAATAGCGCGCAGCATCGCGCCGAAACGCGCTTCTGCCATTTTGGCGCGCGTCCATGGGCGTTCTGGCGAGACGCGTGGCTCGTGCGCGGCTGCCAGCGCGTCGAGCTGCTCGACCAGCGCCTCCTCGCCAATTGCCCGTGCGGTTCCGTACAGCTCAACCGCGACATAGTTCCAGGTCGGCACCTGATTGGCCGGGTCGCCATACCAGTTGGGCGTGACATAACCATCGGCCCCGGCAATGCTGGCGACCACCGCTGCGCCGTCCAGATGCGTAAAAACCCGGTTGGCCCGCGCAATGTGGAAGCGAACCGCCCGCTCGCCCGCCTGTACAATCGGCACATGCGCCGCCATCAGCCCTTCCGTCGTGTGGAGCACGACATGGGCAAAACCGGTAGCAGCGGCCCATTGCAGCATCGCCGCCTGATCATCTGCGCAAAAGGCGGGGTTGGGGTGCATCGGCTCAGGCGCGGCCCCGCCCGCGCCGCTCGCCCTTGCGCTCCTTGCGGCGGGATTTGGCAATGGCAACGGTTGCGCGGCGCTTACCCTCGGCGGTTTCGCTAAATTTGGGTTCGTCGAGCGCAAGCAGATCGCCCAGCTTTTCATCAAAACCCAGCAGCGCCAGGCTTTCGGCAAAATGCGCGGGCAAATCGGCGCGCACATCAACCTGCCCGCCATCGGGGTGGTCAATGCGGATGCGGCGGGCGTGGAGGTGCATCTTGCGGCTCACCCCGCCGGTAAGAAATGCCGCCTGCCCGCCATATTTGCCGTCGCCCACAATCGGGTGGCCAATTGCGTTCAAATGCACGCGCAGTTGATGGGTGCGCCCGGTATAGGGTTGCAGCTCAACCCAGGCTGCACGGTTGCCCGCACGCTCAATCACCCGGTAGCGCGTGCGGGCGGGGCTGCCGCCCTCTTCATCAACATGCATCTTTTCTCCACCGGAGCCAGGCTGCTTACCAATCGGCAAATCGATCATCCCATCGCTGATGGAGGGGACGCCGACGATGATCGCCCAATAGACCTTGCGCGCCGTGCGGCTGGAAAATGCCTTGGCAAAATGTGCCGCTGCACGCGCGTTGCGCGCCACGAGCAACGCGCCCGACGTATCCTTGTCAAGCCGGTGGACGAGCTTTGGCCGCCCTTCGCTCTCAAAAGCCAGCCCGTCGAGCAGATGATCGACATGCTCGGTCGTTTTGGTGCCGCCTTGCGTCGCCAGCCCCGGCGGCTTGTTCAGCACAATGGCTGCGGCGTCCTTGTGGATCACCATTTCTTGCACAAAGCTGATTTCGTCTGGCGAAAGCGGTGTGCGTTCTCGCTGTTTTGGCGCATCGGCGCGCGGTGCCTCGGCCGGGGGGACGCGCAGCACCTGCCCCGCAACCAGCCGGTCCCCCGGTGTCGCGCGCGCGCCATCAACGCGCAGCTGCCCGGTGCGCGCCCATTTTGCAACCGCGGTAAAGCTCGTATCCGCCAAATGGCGTTTGAACCAGCGGTCCAGCCGGATGCCATCATCGTCGGCACCGATGGTGAACTGGCGCACCTGCGTGCCCTCGCGCGCGCCTTCCTGCCCGCCTCTGGCCGGTTTTCCGCCCTCGCTCATGCCAGCCCCCGTACAATTGCCAGCCCGCAAAACAGCGCCAGCACCGAGCCAATAACCGAGGCCAGCGCATAGCCAAGCGCCACACCCCAGGCGCCACGATCAACCATTACCACAATGTCGAGCGCAAAGGCCGAAAAGGTTGTGAACCCACCGAGCACGCCTACCCCCAGCAACAGCCGGGCATTTTCCTGCGGGACCGCGGCGCGCGCCAGCCCGCCAACCAGCAGCCCCATTGCCAGGGCGCCGGTAACATTGACAAACAGCGTACCCCAAGGATAGCCGCCGCCGCCAAGCGCGATGGCGACGCGCCCGGCAAAATACCGCCCACCAGCACCCAGCGCGCCGCCCAACATGACCAGAAACAATGAAACCATGGGGTGCGTTAGCGCGATTGTTCCGCAAAGAGAACCCGTTTGACAAACGCCGCTGCCGTTTTGGCGGGATTGCTGGTCACTTCACGCTGTTCAAAAGCAAATCAACATCGCTACCATGGTCTTCCCGCGGAGAAACGAACACGACAACCGCTGCTGTCTTGCGCGTAGCGATTATTACATGCCCGAAACTATCCGCCCTGTGCTCGGCGGTATAGCCGGCATGGCGGGCACGGGAATAATAATAGTCGACAATAACCTGAGGAGACACCGCGCTTGCAAAGCTGACAATGCGCAGCGAGCAACCTCCTGCCTGATTGCCCGCAGCCTCGCTTACGCGGGCATCGTGATATAGCGGAAAATCGGCGGGCAGTTTTTCGGCCCAATGCGCCGAATAACCAATGGCTCGCGCGCAGCCCCGCGTAGATTTGTCAGCCTGTCGCGCAGCAAGGCCCCCAAGGGTCAGCGCCTCGCGCCGGGCCGCGCACTCCGGGCAATTGGCAACGGGTTTGGGAGCTGCAGTCAGCGTTTCGCTGGTTGAAACGCTGCGTCCATCGCTTGCGCCCACTACCGGCGTGTCGGCGGGCAATGGCGCGGCATAGGGCGTGGCGGGCGGGCGCACCGCATCAAGATTTGCCTGGCCAACCAGATTTGGGTCGACCATAATCTGGTCGTGCAACGCACTCATCAACGCCGGGTCGCGGCGGGCACCGCTGGCATCGCCGCCCGTCAGTTCAGCATCGAGCGCGTCGAGCTGCCGGGCACCATCATCAGCCCTGTCGCAGGCGCCGAGCAGGAGCGCGCCCAGCAATTGCGCCAGCACTGCATATCTGCCGAGGGACATTTTGGACACTGCGACCATATCGCACCCAGCCATGGCGCATCAGCGGTTAAGGAAGCGTGCCCGGTGCCGGCGCTCCACTGACACGTGCCGATGCACAATCCGCTTGCGCTGCATGCGTGTTAGTGTAATATAACACGCATGTTCAACCTGCTCTCGCTGCTTGCCGGATTGCTGGCGCTGGTGCTGGCACTTGTCGGCCTTGTCCCACTACTTGGCTGGGTAAACTGGCTGGCGCTGCCCATCGCCGCTGCTGGCGCGGCGCTTGGCGTGCTTTCGTCGCACAATGTCGGGCGCAACCTGAATATCCTTGTGCTGGCCATTGGCGCGGGTCGGCTAATGTTGGGCGGCGGCATTTTTTAGCAGCCAGGCAAGGGCAGCATCGTTGCCACCCGCTGCCTCCTGCGCCTCGCCAGCCTTTAGCGACAGCGCTCTTTTGCTGTCAGCGTCCGGTCCACCGCGCGCCCGGCAAAAGCGCCGCCAACCGCGCCGAGCACCGTACCAAGCGTGCGGTCGCCGCGTGTGTCAATGCTGCGCCCGACAAGCGCGCCGCCAACGCCGCCGGCAATCAGCCCGACTGTTCCATCCGAATGGCGGCAATAGGTTTTGCCGTTGCGGGTATAGACGCGCGGCTTGTATTTTTTCTCGCTCGCATGCGCAGGCGCTGCGCCAACTGCCACACTTGCAGGCACAACAAGCGACACGGCGACAACAGCAAGCAACAAATTACGCATAATATCCTCCTGAGTTAACTGATGTAACACACCTATAACGTTTCGATATCCGCGCGGTTTCATTAACATAAAACAACAAAACGGCCAAAGACATGTACCGGGAAGAAACCGGTGGCGGTGCTCAGCCTGCGGGCGGTGCTCCGTCGGATTCGCGGCGGATAAGCTCGAAATCGAGCACTTCCTCCTGCCGCCCGACAAGCCGCCCGGCGCGGCGCGCGCGAACAGCGCCCACCAGCATTTTCACCGCAGCCTGTGCCATTTCCGCAATAGGCTGGCGAATGGTGGTCAACTCCGGCCAAATGGAGCGGGCAAAATCGGTATCGTCAAAACCGCACACACTCAAATCAGCCGGCACGCTTAGCTGCCGCCGGTGCGCCACAGCCACAATTGCGGCGGCCATGTCATCATTGCCTGCAAAAATTGCCGTTGGGCGCTGGGGCAAATTGAGCAAATATTCCGCCGCCGCCATGCCAGAGCGATAGGTAAACTGCCCTTGCACGAGCAAATCTGGCGCCACTACGACGCCTGCTGCCTGCATTGTCTGGCAAAAACCGGCGAGACGCTGGCTGCTTGCCCTATGCGCGGGATCCCCCATGACAAAGGCAATCCGCCGGTGGCCAAGCGCCAGAATATGCCGGGTCATCGCCGCCGCTGCTGCCCGGTCGTCGATCCGCACAACAAGAACATCCCCCGGCGGGCTCCAATTGGCAATCATCACCGCCGGGGTGCCAGCATCGGCAATCATCTCCAGAATCGGCGGTGAATCGCACAAGGGCGGCGACAGAATTACGCCTTCTGCCCCGGTGGCAAGCAATTGGCGCAGCGCAGATTCATCAGCCGCCGCCCCGGTGTCGCTTTTTTCGATGATGAGCTGCGCCTGGTGCAGCCGCGCCTCTTCCAGGCTGCCCAGCAAAAACCGGCTGAGATAGGCAGCACTGGGGTTGCTATACACCATGCCAATGCGAATTTGCTCAGCACCCGCAAGCGAGCGCGCCGCCAGGTTGGGAGAATAGTTGAGCCTGGCAATGGCTCGCTGCACCGCCTCGCGCGTTTCTTCACGGACATTGCGCTCATCATTGATGACGCGCGACACCGTCATCGGTGAGAAGCCCGATTCCGCGGCCACATCGGCAATGGTGGGCGCGCCAGCCCCGACCCGCATCGCTCGTTTTGACATCCGGCTCCTTCCGCCCGACTGCCGCTTCAACCAGATCGCCAGCCGTTGCGCAATGGCCGGCAACAGCTATGCCATCGGCCAGTCGCCCGGCAAAGGACAGCGCGCGCGCCTATCCGGCCATGTCTTCCAGCTCGGTTCCCTTGGTCTCATGCACCGCACGCAGCACAAACAGAATCGAGATGACGGCACACACAGTGTAAAAGCCATAGGTCACCGGCAGGCCGATGTTTTTTGCCGCCCATGGGAAACTCAGACTAATGGCGTAATTTGCCAGCCACTGCGCCGCCCCCGCAACGGCCAGCGCCGAGCCGCGGATCTGGTTTGGAAACATTTCTCCCAGCATCACCCACATGACCGGGCCCCAGCTCAGGTTGAAGAAGATGACATAAATATTGGCCGCATAAAGCGCGATGAGGCCATTTTGCGGGCTGAGCACAAGTTTGCCCTCTTCAAAGCTGCCACTGGCAAAACACCAGGTAAGAATGGCCAGCGTCGCCGCCATGCCGACCGACCCGATCATCAACAACGGCTTGCGGCCGATAATATCGATAGTGAAAATCGCAAACAAACAGGCGATGATCGACAAGCTGCCACTCAATATGTTGATCTTGAGCGAATCTGCCTCGCTAAAGCCCACCGCCTGCCACAGCACTGCGCCATAATAAAAAACAACGTTGATGCCGACGAGCTGCTGGAACGTTGCAAGACCAATGCCGACCCACACGATTTTGCGCCACTTGCCCGTTGCCGGGTCGTTGAGATCAGCGAGCTTTGGCTGGTGGTCACCGGCAAGCGTGGCGCGGATTTCGTCCACCTTGGCGCGCGCAACTCCAGCGCCAAACAGCCGCGTCATCACCCCTTCGGCCTCCGCATCGCGCCCCTTGGCAACCAGAAAGCGCGGGCTTTCAGGAATGAACAGCAATGTCAGCAGGAAAAGCACCGCCGGCACCACTTGTACCCAAAACATCCAGCGCCAGGCCGGAAAACCAAACCAAAAGGCGTTGGTTGAGGCACCCGCCGCACCCGCCAGCCAATAATTGGCGAGGAACGCACCAGTAAGCCCGGCGATGATCATAATCTGTTGCATGCTCGACAACCGGCCGCGAATATTCGCCGGGGTCACTTCGCTGATATAAGCCGGAGACAAAACGCTGGCCGCGCCCACCGCTGCCCCGGCAAAAAACCGCGCCAGACCAAGGATCAACGCCGTTGGTGCCGCGCCAGATGCCAAAGCGCTCAAAATGAACACCAGCGCCGCTGCCATCATCACCTTGCGGCGGCCCATGCTGTCGGCCAGCCGACCCGCCATAAACGCACCGAGCGCACAGCCTGGCAACAATGCGCTAACCGTAAGGCCAAGCCAAAGCTCGTTCAGGTTGAAGGTGGTTTTCAGCCCCTCCTGCGTGCCATTAATGGCGCCACTATCATAACCGAACATGAAGCCGCCAATAGTGGCAACCCCAACAATAGCGGCGATCAGCAGCAGGTTCGCCTGCCCTTGCGTCTGTTTAGTCATGGCTTGCGACCCGGCCCCTCTCACAAAAATGCGCCTGAGCCGTTGTCCGGCCTTTACGGTAGCGCTACCGGTGCAATTTGCAGCCGGGTTGCGCCGGTGTCAACCGGGCTTGCCGCACTTGCCAGTACAAATCAGCTTTTGAGCGCCGCCAAAAGCGCCGCGCCATCTTCCCCCGCCATGGGCGCTGCGCGCGGCTCAGGAGCCGGTGTTGCGGAAAATCGCGGGCAAGGCGCAGGCTGCACCGCGCCGCCCAGCGTCAAAAACGTCTTGCGTGCAACATTGTGCGGGTGCTGCGGCGCCTCGGCCATGCTGAGCACCGGGGCAAAACAAATGTCGGTCTCTTCCATTATGGCGCACCATTCGTCGCGGGTTTTGCTGGCAAAAATGTGCGTGAGCCGTTGCTTAAGCGGTTCCCAGGCGGCGCGGTCATGCTGCGCGTCAAAAGCCGGGTCGTCCGCTACGCCCACTGCCTGGCGCAGTAGCGCATAAAATTGCGGTTCGATTGCACCAATAGCAATCCACCGGCCATCCGCGCACGCATAGGTATCGTAAAAATGCGCAGCACCACCGAGCATAATTTCGCCCGGCCTGTCATGGTTGATGCCGGCCGCCAGCATGTGCCAGCTCATTCCCGCCAGCAGCGCAGATCCATCGGTCATGGCGGCATCGATCACCTGCCCTGGCGCGCCGTTCTTCACCGCGAGCAGCCCGGCAACCATGCCAAAGGCCAGCATCATGGCGCCACCGCCAAAATCGCCGACATAATTTGCCGGCGGCACCGGCCGTTCACCTGCGCGACCAATGCCGTGCAGCACACCCGACAGCGCAATATAGTTGATGTCGTGCCCGGCCGCCTGCGCATAAGGTCCGTGCTGCCCCCAGCCCGTCATCCGCCCATAAACCAGCGCGGGATTATCGCCAAGGAGCACCTCAGGCCCCAACCCCAGCCGCTCCATAACACCGGGGCGGAACCCTTCTATCAAACCGTGCGCGCCCCGGCACAAAGCACGCGCAGCATCGCGGCCCTCCTCGCTCTTGATGTCGAGCACTATCGACTGGCGGTTGCGCGACAGCGCATCACGCGGATCAAGCCGGGCGCCTGGCCGGTCGATACGGATCACCTGAGCGCCATGATCGCCCAGCATCATGGCACAAAACGGGCCCGGGCCGATGCCGGCAAATTCTATGATGCGAATGCCCGCCAACGCGCCTGCCATATCGCCCTCTCCCAAGCGGGCGCGGGGCCAAGCGCCGCGCTTCCTTGTCGCCATTGATACGACAATGGCAGGCAAATGCCAGCCGCGCTAACCGCAATAAACAGGAAAAAAAGCCCGCCCGGCGCCGGCAGAACCGAGCACCGGGCGGCTCAAGGGGGGGGGTTAAAAACTAAACTTGATAGCCGCAGAAACGGTGCGTCCGTTTATCGAGCGCGCCCGAACAATGCCATTTGTAGGAATTGCTGCATCTTCTGCCTCGGTAAAGCCTTTGGCATTGAACAGGTTATTGGCATTAAGCGACAGCTGCACCCGCTCAACCGGGCGGAACTGCACAAAGGTGTTGACCTGCGCAAAACCGGGCAACTTCAACTGATTGCTATCTTGCGTGAAGCTGTCGGTCGTACCGATGATGTTGGCGCCAAGGGTGAACCACTTTGCGTCATATTGCGGCGTTACCTGATAGATGAATGCCGCCTGGCGGCGCGGCGTATTGCCAACAACGCCGGGGTTAAGCACATCGCCGGTGATTTTTGCATCGGTCCAGGTGCCGCCCGCATTCAGGCTGAACGGGCCGGTGCGATAGCTTGCCTCAAGCTCCAGACCAAAGGCGCGGTAGTTGCGGTTGAAGAAACGCTGGGTCGTTGCCTCAAAATTCTGCTCCTCGGTGGTTGCATAAAAGCCGGTCGCGTAAAGGGCGATGCCGCCCGACCGGTATTTTACCCCGCCTTCTGCCTGCCGCACAAAATCTACCGCGGCAGAAGGATCGGTCAAAGCACCCGTCGTCGTGTTCACCGCCGGGCCGAACAACAAACGATCGGCATTGGCGCGGCCACCACGGCTGTAGCGCGCAAAGATCGACGCCTCAGCCGCCAATCGATAATTTACGCCAAACGAGTAGGACACATAACCATAATTATAGTTGACGGGCGCCGGGCTTGTGAGCGGAATGACCGACACCTGCTGCTCAGGTAGTGAGATTACACCATCGCCGTTAATGTCAAAACTGCTAATGCCAACCCGGCCGCCGCCAAGATCGGCACCGGCAACAGATCCGCGCGCGCGGCCAAAATCATATCGCAGGCTGCCGTCAAGCGTCAGATTATCTCCCTGCCAGGTGAGCGAGGCAAAAGGCGCGTTCGTGTTGTAGTTCACATCATAATTGCGCCGGCAACAATTACCGAAAAAGCGCGCGCCAAATCCGTAAAACCCGTCCTGCGTAACCGCCTGCCCGGCTGCATTGGCAATGTTGACGAGTGCAGCGTTACCATCTCCGCGTACTTCGAGCAGCGCCGAGGTCCATGTCCAGTCGGTATTGATTGTCTGGCGCGAGGCATAAAATCCTGCCGCGACATCGAGCTTGCCGCCGCCAACGTCAAAATCATGGTTGATGCGGATGTCGTTGGTAACATTGTCGAGGCTGTTGAGCTTTGTGTCAAACACCACAATTTGCGCAAGCAAAGTGTTTGCGCCCACCGCCTGCCCGGCATTTGGCCCGTTGAAATAAGTTGCCCGCGCGCCCGCGCCGCCCAGACTTGTGGCGGTGTTCGCCGCGGTATCAACGGCTGCCGGGAAGTTGGAGATAAAGCGGCCGGAAGTGCCGTTGTAACCAAAGCGCTCGGTCACTTGCCAGCCGTCGGCAACCTCAAACTTCGATTCAAAACCAAAGCTCTTCACAATTGGCCGCTGCCCATCGCGAATATCGTCTGAGGTTAGATTATTATTGCCATCAAGCGTTACGTTGCGTGTGAAATAACGCGAATGCAGCGTATCGTTGTTGATGCTAAAGCCGGGCAGGTTGGAATAAACCGGGTTGGAATTTGTTCCGGTTACCAGCACCGGATTGGGCAGATAGCCAATTGCGCGGTCATCAAGATATTTGCCGTAAAAACGAACATAGCCGCCGGTAAATTCCTTGGTGATATTGAGCTTGATCTGGCCGCCGCGATTACCATCATAGCCTGCACGGCGCGGCCCTTCTCCTTGCCGGTAAAAGCCGCCGACATGAAAGCGCAGCGTATCGCTGACATGGGCGCCATAGTCAAAATCGAGCCGATAATCGCTGTAATCCAGGCCCGCCGAGGCTTGCAGCGCACCGCCTTCCGTTTCCCCCGTCTTGGAAATCAGGTTGATGACACCGCCAGGCGAGTTGGACGCAAAGGTCGATGCTGAGCCGCCGCGAACCGCCTCGACACGAGCGACGTTGAAATCTGCACGCAAAAAGATGTCGGCATTGCCAAAAGTGATGTCGCCAAACTCAAGTATCGGCAGACCATCTTCTTGAAGCTGAAGAAATTTGGCGCCGCCAGAGGCCACTGGCAGGCCGCGCACCGCAATATTGGCATTGCCTTCACCGCCTGAAGATTCTGAGCGGATGCCTGGAATATTGCGGAAAATTTCGGCAGCCGAGCGTGGCGCCTGCTTTGCGATTTCTTCCTGACCAAGCGAGCTGACCGACACCGAGGTGCTAAGCAGATTTGCTCCGCGCGCAACGGCGGTTACGACAATGTCATCCCTGGGCGCGGCCTGTGCCGCGGCATCGTCCGGCGCGATTTGAGCCGGATCGGCTGGTGCGCTTTGGGCAAGAGCCGGTGCGGCCACAAACATCGCAGCACAAAGCGCCAAGGCTGAAACATGCACAGAAAAGCGGATTTGCTTCATACATCCTCCCTAGAATTTTGGCGCTTGCAAACGCGTTCGCCATTTTGTTGTTTCGCCTCATTATCATCTAAACAATCGATTGCAAGACTTTTTGCAAAGGTTTGCATTGGCCGAAAGCGCTCCGCTCTTACAGGCCCGGCAGCGCCTGCCGCATAGCAATGCAATCGATTGTTGAATCGGTTCGACAATGCGCCTACACCAGCTTGCAGGGCGCATCGCCAAGAAGGCGCCGATGTGGAGAGGAGTTGATATGGGGCAAGCAACACTGGCGACCGAAACGGCAAGCCGCGCAAAGCCCCGCTTGTCGCTGTTGCGAATAGTCGAGATGAATCTGGGGTTTTTGGGGCTACAGTTCAGCTTTGGCCTTCAACAAGGCAATATGGTGCCGATTTATAGCTGGCTGGGCGCCGATGAATCCGCGCTCCCCATTTTGCAACTGGCCGGGCCGATGACCGGGCTGCTCATTCAACCGCTGGTTGGCGCGCTGAGCGACCGGACGAACTCGCGCTTTGGCCGGCGGACACCCTATTTCCTGCTCGGTGCGGTTATGTGCAGCCTTGGGCTGTTGCTGATGCCTTATTCTTCCTCGTTGCTGATGGCTGCCAGCCTGTTGTGGCTGCTCGACGCGGGCAACAACACGACGATGGAACCCTATCGTGCGTTTGTCAGCGATCGTCTTGACGCAGATCAGCATGAAATCGGCTTTTTGAGCCAGAGCGCCTTTACCGGGCTGGCGCAAAGCCTGTCGTTCCTCACGCCATCCATTCTGGTTTATTGGATCGGCTTTGATCGAAACGCGGTGGATGCTCACAATATTCCCGATATCACCCATGTGTCGTTTTTGATTGGGGCAGTGCTCTCCATCTCAACAATATTATGGTCGGTGCTGCGTGTGCCAGAGCTGCCTTTGACACCGTATGAGCTTGCAAAAATCGATGCAGCGCCAAAATCGGCGCTATCGGCTCTGGCCGAAATCTGGAGCGCGATCCGCGATATGCCCCCGGCGATGCGCCAAATGGCGTGGATGAGCCTGTTCCAATGGTATGCCCTGTCGATTTATTGGAGCTATGGCGCGCTTGCCATTGCCCGCTCAATATTTGCCACAAGCGACAAAACGTCCGACGCCTTTCGAGCGGCAGTGCTAACCTCGCAACAACTTGGCGCGCTCTATAATTTGATCGGCTTTTTTGCAGCGTTCGCGATGATCCCCGTAACGCGGCGTTTTGGGCCCAAGCAGGTCCATCTTGTGTGCCTTGCACTGGCCGGGCTTGGGCTTTTGTCGCTTGCTGGCATCGGCCCGGCGCGGGGCGCGACACCTGCGCTGTTCTCCGCACTCGCCATGCCAGAGCTGGGCCGCCATTTGGCGCTGCTTGTCCCAGCTTTTGGGCTGGGGCTGGGCTGGGCGAGCATCATGGGCAACCCATATGTCATTCTTGCCGGCTCCATCCCGCCAGAGCGAACCGGAGTTTATATGGGTATTTTCAATATGATGATTGTCATTCCCATGTTGATAAACGGGCTAACATTTGGCCCAATCTACCATGGCCTGCTGGGCAGCGATGCGCGCAGCGCGGTTGCACTGGCCGGCATATTGCTGCTGTGCGCGGCGGTAACCATGGTTTGGGTAACGAACCCGGCCAAGCAATGGCGCGCTGCGCCGGCATAATTACAAGCACGTGGCACACACACGCCGCAATATACAATCGATTGCTGGCACAGTTTACCCTCTACACACAGCGATATTTCAAACAATGAGCGCACAAAATATGCAGCAGCCGGCAACAAACCGCCACAGCTCTTCCCACTGGCTGGCGGATCATGTTGCTGCAATTGGCAGTCAGCCGCAGCCGGCCATTGCGCTGATTGACCCGGCCACGGTTGGGCCGCTGCTTTCCGGCATCGACCTGTGGGATTTGTGGCCGCTGCAATTGGCCAGCGGCGCTCTGGCTGATATCGGCGGCTGGACGCTATGGATGGTCCTTTCCGCGCCCCGCCTGGCCGACCCCGAAGAACGCCACGGCATTGCCCGCATCCGCCTGATGGCCGAGCGTGGCGGCGTATGGCGCGATTGTGGCAACGCTTTGCCCGACACGCTGAGCCCTGGCAGCCGCGAATGGGCGGGCTCTGCGCTTTATGACCCCGCCAGCCAGCGAGTGACGCTGTTCTACACCGTTGCCGGTTACCGAAATGAACCGGCGCTCACCTATGCGCAGCGAATGTTCCAGACCAGCGGCACTGTGCGCCTTGATGGCGAATTGCCGCGCATCGACGCCTGGTCTGCCCCGGTTGAATCCTTCCAAAGCGACGATGATCAATATGTGCTGGCCAATCAGCGCGAAGGCAAGGCCGGCTTCATCAAGGGGTTTCGCGACCCCGCCTACTTCTGCGACCCGGCAACGGGTGGAGAATATCTGCTGTTCACCGGCTCGCTCAAGCGCTCCGTCAGCACACATAACGGCGTGATTGGCATTGCCCGTGCAACCGCTGCGGGCCTGGAGAGCTGGCAATTGCTGCCCCCGCTTATCATTGCCGATGGGCTGAACAACGAGCTGGAACGCCCCCATATTATCTTTGCCCAAGGGCGTTATTTTCTCTTCTGGTCAACCCAGCAGCGGGTGTTTGCGCCTGAAGGGCCTTCAGGGCCAACCGGGCTATATGCCATGGTCGCGCCCGCGCTGATGGGCCCCTATGCTCCGGTAAACGGCACCGGCCTTGTCGCGGCCAACCCACAAGAAGCGCCGTATCAAAGTTACAGCTGGTGGGTTACAAATGAGCTGGAAGTTGCCGGGTTTGTCGACCTTGCCGGCGTTGGCGCACAAGAACTGGCGGATGACCCCGCCTGGCGGCGCGCGCATTTTGGCGGCGTTCCCGCGCCGCGGTTTCGCCTGGCGATAAATGGCGACGCAATCTGCATTTGCGCAGATTGACGGTGGAGGGCGAAATGGCAGATTATGGGTTGATTGAGGCGGGCGGTACAAAGTTTGTGCTCGGCATTGCCCGCGCAAATGGCGATATCACCGCAACGCACCGCCTTCCCACCACAACACCGGCCGAAACGCTGGCAGCAGCCATTGGCTGGTTTACCGAACAAGGACTGGAGGCAGCAGCCATTGGCATTGCGTCCTTCGGGCCATTGCAGCTCGATAGGCAGGCGCAAGATTGGGGCCACATCACCCGGACGACCAAGCCACATTGGAGCCATACCGACATGGTCGGCCCGTTCGCGCGCGCCTTTGGCTGCCCTGTCGGCATTGATACCGATGTAAACGGTGCTGCGCTGGCAGAAGCACGCTGGGGAGCAGGCCGTGGGCATGGCTCCACGCTATACATCACCATTGGCACAGGCATTGGCGGCGGCCTGGTGTCAAACGGGGCGGTACTCCACGGCCTGTCGCACCCCGAAATGGGGCATATTCGCCTGCCTCGCCATGCCGATGACAAGGATTTTACAGGCATTTGCCCGTTTCACCGCGATTGCTTTGAGGGGCTGGCCAGCGGCCCCGCGATCAACGCACGCTGGGGGGCCTCACTGTCCGACCTGCCGCGCGAACACCCCGCGCGCGCCATTATTGGCTGGTATCTTGGGCAGGCGGTGTGCACATATCAGGCGATTATGGCCCCGGCGCGCATTATCCTTGGCGGCGGGGTGATGGGAACAGCCGGGCTGCTGGAACTGGCGCAGGCACAGGCAGCTCTGGCGGGCGGTGGCTATTTTATGGGCGCGCCTGACGATATCATCGTGGCGCCGGGCCTAGGCAACAATGCCGGGCTGATGGGCGCACTCGCCGTGGCGCTCAACTCGACATTCTGACAACGAGTTCTGGCTCCATTACCACCGATGCTGTGTCCTCACCACCAATGCGGCGCAGCAGCATGTCGATCAGATGGTGGGCACCCTTGGTCAAATCCTGGCTGATGGTCGAAAGGCGCGGCACCGTCTGCTCGCCAATCGCCAGCCCGTCATAGCCGATAACGCGCACATCGCCGGGTACTGCCAGCCCATATTCAGACAGCGCACGCAGCGTGCTCATCGCGATAACGTCAGACGCTGCAACAATGCCCTGTGGCCGCTCGCTCACCGACCCAAGAAAACGGGCGATGTCGGGGTGCGCGGACTCAGCAACAAGATGTGCCGGCAGCACGCTCAACTGATCAGACAGCCCGGCGCGCGCCATGGCCGCACGGCACCCCTCCAGCCGCTGGTTAATTTCACGCGCTGTAGGATCGCCAAAAAACGCAATCCGTTTGCAACCCCGCTCGATCAGATGGGTGGTCGCCATATCGCCGCCTTTGCGATTATCGGAGCCAACAGAGCAGTGGATTTGTCCCTGCGCATAGCCACCCCACACCACCAGCGGGCGAAACCGCCGGGCAACCGCGTCCAACAGCATTGCCTGGTCAGACTGGCCGATGACAATCAACCCATCGACCCGACCGGAATCGACAAACCGGTCCAGCCAGTGCGCGTCGGTTGGAATGACGCGCGATAACACCAGTTCATAATCCTGCTCGGTCAGCGCATCTGCCAGCAAACCCAGCATGGTGATGAAGAACGGGTCGGAAATATGCTGCCCTGTCTCATGGCCAAGCGGAATGAGCACGCCAATTGCCCCGGTGCGCCTGATGCGCAAATTGCGCGCCATTACATTGGGGGTAAAAGCAAATTCGTCGGCCAGCGCGCGAATGCGCTCACGCGTTGTGGCGTTGACAAGGGCGGACCCTGCAAGCGCGCGCGACACCGTGCCCGCCGACACACCCGCCAGCACGGCCAGATCTTTGATGTTGCGTATTTTCGTCGTCAACCTTTTTACCCGCCCCGTTGATCGGCCGTTCGCCAGCTCTTTTCAGTTTTACGCCAACGCACGATTGCAGATTTGGCGCCGGGTGTCACGGTGCCAAGCAACTGGTCAGTTCACCCTGGGTGCTATGGCAATGGTATAATCAAGCGTCACAGCGCCGTTGGCGGGGATTGTTACGACCCATAATCTTGCCCCGTCCCTGTCACCAAGCCGCGCGCTTGCAGCGCTGAGCTGCGCCTTGTCGCCCTTGCGCAGCCTGGCCTCATAGCGAATGGGCCAGGGGTTGGCATTGCCCACCGTCAGCCGATAGCGCGCACGGCCCGGCTTATGCTCCAGCGTATCGACATGGGCGCTGACACCGGGGGTTGTACCCAGCTTGTACTCCACCTCCTCGCCCACCGCCTTGTCGGCAACCGCTGACTGCCCGATGAAAATGGGCCGCCCGCCCGCCTCTTCAAACACCGCTACCTTGCCCGCGGGCAGCGCCAGGCCAAGTCCTGCATCCTTGCGGTTGCGCGCGCGCAGTGTCAGCACCGGCGCATCCACATTGCCCTCATAACCCTCGCTTACATAGACAACCGCCACTGGCACCCCATCTTGGCTGAGCAGCGCCACCTGTTTTTGCGCATTCGATGCAACGGTTACAGGCTGGGGAATGCGATAAAGTTTGAAATCGCCCAGCTCCTCCTGCACTGCTTTGCGGCTGGCGCCGGTCACCACCACATCCTGCGCGGGGGCGCTCGCATATACGAGCGGCGATGGCGGCGGTGGCGCGTTGACCTGCGAGCGGGACAAAGCACGGTTTTCGCCGCTCTCAAATTCTGGCGGGCCGGACGGGTAGCATTGCAGCGCCAGCGCGGCTGCGCCATAATCTCCAAAATCTTCCCACTTGCCTACCCGGTTCGGCTTGCCCGCCACCACTTGCGCGCTGGCTGCGGCAAAGCTTGTCACATCGTTTGAGGCAAGCGTTACCCAGGCGAACAGGTCTGCGCTTGCGCCATCTGCGCGCATCCGCACGACATAATCTGCCTGCCAGTCAAAACCCCCGGCAAGATAAGACAAGGTTAGCGCCGCGCGCATAGCGCTTGGGCTGTCGGTTTCAATCGACAGGGTCGGCTTGGCCGAAAGGCCAGGCGGCACCGCGCCAAACACCAGCGCCTCCGCTGCACCTGTGCAGCGCAGTGCTTCGTAGCCGCCCCCTATTTGCAGCACCGCGGCGCCATCGGCACCTGAGCGGATGGTCGCCTGTTCCTCCACCACCTTGCCGGTTGCCCGGTTCGTCCGCCGGATGAGCACCCGCCTGCCCAATGCCCGGTCGAACAGGCTGCGCGGCGAAAGCAATTCGGCATCAAGGTTCTTTTCGCGCACGCCTGCTGGCAACCCGCTCACAATCGCGCTTTCGGGAAAGATGTTGCCCGCCACCCCTTCAAACCGGACAACGGCCCGTCCGGCAGGAATATCAACCATGCGCGTTTCGGTGATGAGCGCAAAACCGCGAGGGTTTTTGCGGTCAACCTCCGTTCCGGCGCCACGGCCGGGTGCGCGGTATACGGTGACAGAAATTTTTTGCGGCCCGGCCGAAGTCACCACCTGCTGCGCCAAGGCGCCAGGCACAAGCGCATACAAGCCTACCCCCAAGCCAGCCAGCACAACGGCGACACGCGCCCACATGGCATCAATACCGGGTGTCGAAGGATACGTTTAGCACCGCCTCGCCATTGGCGGGCACTTTCACATGCCACACCCGCTCATTAAGCGAGCGCTGCTCGCCGGGCAAACTCTCGCTTGGTATGCGCGTATCGCTATACACCCCACCCAGCCCGGCTTGTGATATATCTACCGTCACCGCTTCCGGCCGGGCATTGGTCAGGTGGTAGCTCATCGTCGTGCGCCAGAAAGCGACTTGCCGGTCAATAGTGACGACGCGCGCGCCGTTTTTGGTATCGGCAATGCGAAAGCGCGCGCTGCGCTCCCATTCGTCGGATGTTATCCGTTCGCGCTTTTCGACAACCGGCTTCACCTTCACGTCAAAAGCCTCGCCCGTTTTGAGCGCCAGAACAGAGCCCATCGGCGTGTGGTCGATGCTGTTTTCGCCGATAAATTGTGGCTGCCCCTTGGCGTCACGAATATAGACACGTACCGCCCCCGCGGGCAGCGCATCGCCCAACCCGCCTGACCGCGCGCTGGAAAAGCTGAGCACGGTGGCCGCGCTTTGCGGTTCATCCTGCTGGCCTAGCCAGTCGTTGCGATATTCATAGCTCTTGCGCGCAGGCACGGCGTTTACGCTCAAAAAACTGACCTGCTTTTGCTGATTGGCGGCAAGCGTGGTGCGGTGGCCCAGCGGATAGAGATAATAATCGCCCAGCCGCGCGCGGTCTGCCGTTTCGGTGCCCGGCAGCGTGCCAGGAGCAAAGCGCCGCACCGTGCCGCGCCCGCCAGCATCTGCCCCTGGCGCTCCGGCCACAAGCACCGTGTCTGCATTTACAAAGCTGGTGCCACCATTATTTTGCAGCGTGACCCAGCCCTGCACATCGATAGTGCTGTTCGCCTCGTCGAACAGCGCGACATAATCCGCGCTCCAGCTAAAACCGCCGGTCAGATAACTCAGCGTAACCGGCCGCGGCCCGCCAGATCTGGTGTCGAGCGTAACCGACAAAGTAGGCCGCGCGCGCAGGTTGGGGGGCAGCGTATCGAACACCACGCGCACCGGCAGGCCATCGTCGCGCAAAATCTCAATCCGGTTGCCAATCTGCATCACCACGCCGCCATTGGTGGCAAGGATTTTGGCCTGCTCGCGCACTTCTGCGCCGGTTGCTGTGTTGGTGCGTACCAGTGTTATCGTCTGGCCCACGGCCTTTTCCATCAGCGCGCGCGGGCTTAACAGATCATAGTCATAATTTTGTTCGACAATCTGTGTGCCATCGGCACTCAGCCGCACCGTTTCCGGGCGGATATTGGTGGAGACATCGGGAAAATCTTGCCGCGAAATGCCGCTTGGCAGGGTTAGCCGGCGTGTATCTTGCACCAGCGCTACATCGTTGCTGTAGATGGTGAGGGCGACATCACCCTGCGCCGATTTTTGGTCGGTCGCTATGGGCGCTGTGCCAGGCGTAGATTGTGCGCCCGCCGCCATGGGCAGCAGCGCCAACGTCGCCAAACCCCAAAAGCGCATTTCATCCCTCCTCTACGCGGTACTTGAGGCGGCACTATTAACCACCACGCACAACATATGCCAGCGCCATACGCTTGTGCCAGGCTTGTGCCAGCGCCGCCCGTGCACCGGGAGGCTTGCGCGCGCCCGTGCCCGATGCCGAAATGCTCGCCACCGGGCCGGGCATGTGGGTTCAGTCTGTGGGCGCCGCTTCGTCTGCTGCCGTGCGGGCTCGCCTGCGGCGCGGCTTTTCGGCCGGTTCTTCACTGAGCACCGACAGACCGAGCATTGGCGGCAATTGATCGGCATCGATCGTCATGGGCAGGCGTTCGTCATCTTGATGATTGCCATCGCTACCGCCAGCGCCGTTACCTGCCCCGCCGCGGCCAGCCGCTTCGGCCGGCGCTGCAGCGCGCCTTGGCCGCCCACGGCGCGGGCGCTCAACGGCATTCTCTGCGACCGGCATTGCCTCGTCAGCGCCATTTGCCTCTGCCGAGCCGGGCGTGGGCGCCTGGGCGTTGCGGCCCTGATGCTCACGGCCGGGATTTGCCCGGTCGGGATTTTGCCGGTCGACATTTGGCCGATTGGCCGGCGCACCATCACGCTGCCCTGCGCGATTGCCATCGCGGTCGCGGTCGCGCTCAGTGTTGCGCCCGCCATCGCGGTGGTCGCCACGGTCCTTGCCAGAGCGTTCATTGCCAGAGCGTTCATTGGCGGGGCGTTCATTGCCAAAACCATCGCCCCGGTCGTCACCCGACATGTCGCTTGCGCTGTCGAATTCATCGTCATCGCCGTCAGTATCAAACTGCTCATCGCGGGGGCGGCGCTGCTGATTTTCTTCAAAGCGCGAGCGCGTTTCAGCCAGCACGCGGAAGTAATGATCGGCAAATTGCAGATAATATTCCGTGTTTACCCGGTCGCCCTGCATTTGCGAATCGCGGGCGAGCGTTTTGTATTTTTCAAGCAACTGCGCCGCATTGCCGCGCGCCCGGTTGTCGATGCGATTGCCATTTTCGGGGCCACGCCCGGAATTGCCACCTTGCGGGCGCTGCCCGCCACGGCCGCGACGACGGCCGGCTTGACGATTATTAATCAAGTCCTGTTGTCCTTGTGCGCTGAAATCGAACCTGCCCAAAAATCCGGCCCAAAAATCCGGCGTTGCTCCAGAATTGCGTCGCAAATGCGCAATGCACACTCCCCGGCGCCCGCACCCCGACAATCGGAGCGAAATCGCCTGCCACGACCGCCAGACGAAGGCGACTTCATGACGAAGGGAAGGGCGACCGCCCAATATCAGCACAATGCGCTGAATCTGCGAGCCCTGTTGCCCTCAATAGCGGCTGCCTGCCTAATCGCCAAGCGGAATTATTGCGCCTGTCTCACGCGCTGCATTACCCGGTGTGGCAGACCAGAACTGCGCGCTCGCGCCCGGCAAGATCAACTCGAATCGAGGTGCCCAGCCCGTTATATTTTGCAACCATGGCCGACACCGCCTGCGCTTGCGTTGCGCCAACCTCCAGCACCGCCAGCCCATTTTCTGAAATAAGCGTTTGAATATCAGGTATAATTTTTTCGTAAGCCGCCAGCCCATCTGCACCTCCAAAAAGCGCTAATGCTGGCTCATGGTTGCGCACCTCCGGCGGCAATGTCTCGTTCGTGCCGATATAGGGCGGGTTAGACAACACCAGATCGAACCGGGCCGACACCGCTCCTGCCCAGTCCCCACAGACAAAATGCGCGCGGCCTGCCAACCCATTTTGGGTAGCGTTGCGCCGGGCCATTGCCAGCGCAACCGGCGAGCAATCCACCCCCAGGCCACGCGCGGCGGGCCATTGATCAAGCGCGGCGAGGAGCAAGGTGCCAGGCCCTGCACCAAGATCGAGTATCGTCGCCGGGCCCGCCGCGCCGAAATGGTCAACCGCTGCCTCGATCAGCGTTTCACTATCGGCACGCGGCACCAGCACGCCAGGCCCAACGCCCAGCTCGATTGTCCAAAATGCGCGCCTGCCAGTGATATAGGCAATCGGCTCATGCGCCTCGCGCCGGGCCAGCAAAACGGCAAATTCTGGCGGAGTTGGCGCATCAAGATAGTGCAGCAGCAACGCTTCGCGGCTCGTGCCCAGCGCATAAGCCATCAGCAGTTCTGCGTCGAGCCGGGGCGTGTCGCAAATGTCGCGCAGCACCGCCGCTGCGCGAGCCAGCGCCGTGCGCGCCTTAGTCATTCAGTTGCGCGAGCCGTTCTGCTTCATCCTCAGCCGTCAAAGCTGCGAGCAGCTCTGCCATATCGCCTTCGAGAATTTCCGGCAATCGGTGGAGCGTCAGGTTGATGCGATGGTCGGTCACGCGCCCTTGCGGAAAATTATAGGTACGAATGCGTTCTGAACGGTCTCCAGAGCCGACCATGGATTTGCGCGCACCTGCCCGCTCGGCGTGGAGCCGCGCGCGCTCCGCCTCGTACAGGCGCGTGCGCAACACTTTCATCGCCTTGGCCTTGTTTTTGTGCTGCGACTTTTCGTCTTGCTGAATAACCGTCAGCCCGGTTGGAATATGGACGATGCGCACCGCAGAATCGGTGGTGTTCACCGATTGCCCGCCAGGGCCTGACGAGCGGTAAATGTCGATCCGCAAATCCTTGTCGTCGATCTGTACATCGACATCCTCCGCCTCTGGCAGCACTGCAACTGTTGCTGCTGAGGTGTGGATGCGCCCGCCACTCTCCGTTGCCGGAACGCGCTGCACCCGGTGGACGCCGCTCTCGAACTTGAGCTGCGCGAACACGCCCTTGCCTTCAACCGAGGCGACAACCTCTTTGTAGCCGCCAAGCTCTGCCGGGCTTGCGGAAATCAGCTCCACCCGCCAGCCATGAACATCGGCATAACGCTGATACATACGGAACAAATCACCGGCAAAAAGCGCCGCCTCATCGCCGCCGGTGCCGGCGCGGATTTCAAGCATCGCCGCGCGCTCATCGGCCGCATCGCGCGGGAGCAGCGCCAGCGCCAGTCGGCGCTCTGCCTCTGGCAGTGTTTCCTTCAGCACTGCTATTTCCTCGCGCGCCATATCGCGGATTTCAGCATCATTGGCCGGGTCGTCGAGCAGGCTGTGCAGCACGGCCATCTCTGCGCGCTGCCGTCGCACATCGCTTGCCGCACGCGCAACCGGCTCAACCTCGGCATATTCTTTCGAAACAGCCACAAACCTGTCGGACGGTAAGTCGCCCGTTGCCATCAACGCCTGAAGCTCGTCGCGACGCGCCTCGATTTGGGCGATGCGTTCGGGCGAGATGATGGTCATTAGCGCAGCTTCCGATCAATTCCGCCCCAGCCAGAGCCGATTGCGCCCAATATTACATCAAACAAGGCGTCAACTCCGTCAAACTTGAGCCGTGCACCCTCAAAACCCTCAGGGCGTACGAACAATAGCGCCGCTGCCCCGCTTTTCCGCGCAAGTTCAAGGCGGCGCTTTGCATTGCCTCGATAGGCCATGTCCACCGCCAGCCCGGCACGGCGCAGCAGGGCACACAGCCGCTGGCCCTCCCCCTCAAGCTCTGGCGCCTCGATGACAATGGAAACATCTGGCTGCACCGCCACTGGTGGCGCCACCAGCATTCCCAGCCGTTCGATGCCCGCGGCCCAGCCGACACCAGGCGTGGCCGGCCCGCCAAGGCTCTCGATCAGGCCATCATAGCGGCCACCGGCCAGCACTGTGCCCTGCGCGCCCAGCCGATCGGTTACAAATTCAAATGCTGTGTGGCGATAATAATCAAGCCCGCGCACCAGCCGGTCGTTGCGCACCCAGGCGACACCCGCAGCATCCAGCCCCTTGGCTACGCTTTCAAAAAATGCGCCCGCCTCACGCGTCAAAAAGCCGTCGATTCCCGGTGCTGTATCGGCAATTGGCCGGTCGCGCGGGTCTTTGCTGTCGAGAATGCGCAGCGGATTTTTGTCGAGCCGGGCAAGGCTGTCCTCGCTCAGTTCACCGCGATGCGCCGCAAAATGCGCAACCAAAGCGCTGCGCCAGGCGTCTCGCGTTTCGCCATCGCCCAGCGTGTTGAGTTGCAGCGTAACGCCGTCCGATATGCCAAGTTCACGGATGAGCTGATCGGCAAATACCAGCAATTCCACATCGGCGGCTGGTTCTGGCGCACCGATGATCTCGGCATCGATCTGATGAAACTGGCGGTATCGACCCTTTTGCGGGCGCTCATAACGAAAAACCGGGCCGTGCGTCGCAAGCTTTATCGGCACGAACTGCTGCCAGCCTTCGGTGAGAAAGGCCCGCGCGATGCCGGCGGTAAATTCTGGCCTGAGGGTAAGCGAATCGCCGCCGCGATCGGCAAAACTGTACATTTCCTTGGCGACGACATCGGTCGTCTCACCCAACGACCTGGCGAACACCGCGGTCGATTCGAAAACCGGAATTTCAAGGCGTTGAAAACAATACAAACGGCGCACACGCTCAAACGCCTCGACCACGCAGGCAAACCGGCGCTGATCGTCTGCAATTATGTCCTGCGTCCCGCGGACGCGCTTGGGCGTTTCTACTCGAACCATAAAGTCGCGTTATCTAGGCGAGCGCTGTGGTTATTGCCAGCACTTCGATTGCGCGCAGCAGCAAAAATGTAGCGGGGCTGGACGCCGCGCCGCCGTGCTGCTTTATTGCGGCACATCACGCTCCAGATGAAAGTTTCCTTCATGCTCCGCTCTTTATCCGCCACGGCGCTGCTGCTCGCCTCCACCGCTGCATTGGCAGAAAATTCAAAGCCGCAGCCTTTGCCGATTGTCGACACCATTCCGGCTGCCCGCGACATTGCCTATCCCGGCACAATAACACTCGACATTGACGCAACCGATGTGCGTCGCGGCATTTTCCGCACGCATGAAACCATTCCGGTGGCAAATGCCGGGCCAATGGTGCTGCTGTTTCCCAAATGGCTGCCGGGCAACCACTCTCCCACGGGCCAGATTGAAAAGCTTGCCGGATTAAAGATCAGCGCCGGGGGCAAGCCCATTGCCTGGAAGCGCGACCAGGTCGATGTTTTTGCCTTTCATATCGACGTGCCACGCGGCGCGCGCTCGATTGATATCGACCTGCAATTTCTCTCGGCAACGGCTGGTAATCAGGGGCGCGTGGTAACAACGCCCAATATGCTGAGCCTGCAATGGAACTCGATGAGCCTGTACCCGGCCGGCTATTTCACCCGGCAAATTCCCGTGCAGGCCAGCGTGACCTATCCTGAGGGATGGTCGGCCGCCTCTGGCCTGCCCTCCACAGCGACAGGCTCTGTCTATCGCTACCAAAAGACGGATTATGACACGCTGGTCGATTCGCCGGTGCTTGCCGGGCGCTATTACAAGGCCATTGCGCTGTCGCCGCGCGTCACGCTCGACACATTTGCAGACAATGCAGCCCAGCTTGAGACCAAGCCTGAGCAGGTGGAGGCGCACAAACGGCTTGTTGAACAGGCCGTCAAACTATTTGGCGCACAGCATTATGACAATTATCATTTTTTGCTGTCGATTTCGGATTCGCTCGGCGGCATTGGCCTGGAACATCACCGCAGCTCGGAAAATGGCGTGGGCCTGGGCTATTTTACCGATTGGGAAGGGAGCACCGCCACCCGCAACCTGCTGCCGCACGAATTTACCCATAGCTGGGACGGCAAGTTCCGCCGCGGGGCAGATTTGTGGACGCCCGATTTCCGCACCCCCATGCGCGACAGCCTGTTATGGGTATATGAAGGCCAGACGCAGTTTTGGGGCTATGTCCTGGGCGCTCGTTCCGGCATAGTCAGTAAGCAAGACACGCTCGACGCCTATGCTGTTATCATGGCCGGGCTGGATTCGGCACAGGCGCGGCAATGGCGCGCCTTGCAGGACACCACCAACGACCCAACTATTTCTCAACGCCGCCCCAAGGGCTGGTCGAGCTGGCAGCGCTCTGAAGATTATTACAACGAGGGCCTGCTGGTCTGGATGGAGGTTGATTCCATTTTGCGCGCCAAATCTGGCGGCACTAAGTCGATGGATGACTTTGCCCGTGCCTTTTTCGGCATCAATGACGGGGACTGGGGCGAAGTGACCTATACTTTTGACGATGTGGTCGCGACGCTCAACAAAATTGTGCCAAATGACTGGGCCAGCCTTTTGCGCAAACGGCTTGACGAAACCGGCGCGCCTGCGCCGCTGTCGGGCTTTGTCGGCAATGGCTATCGGCTGGCCTATACCGACACCCCAACGCCCTATTTCAAAACCGTGGAAAAAGGCCGCAAGCGTACTGATCTTAGCTATTCAATCGGCCTTAGCCTTGGGGCGGATGGCAGCATCAACGGCGTGCAATGGGGCAGCCCTGCGTTCAACGCCGGGATAACAATCGGCAATAGCATTACCGCGGTAAACGGGATGACCTACACTGGCGAGCGGTTGAAAGAGGCGATCACCGCGGCAAAATCATCCAAAAGCCCGATTGTGCTCCTGGTAAAAAATGGCGACGAGATTTTGACAACATCAATCGACTATCATGGCGGCTTGCGCTATCCGCGGCTGGAAAAAACAGGCGCAGGAGAGGATGGCCTAGACAGGCTTCTTGCAGCCAAATAGGAAATTGACATGCGTATCGAAATGGTGCCGGTGGGTGATGATCCGCCCAACAGCTTGAACATTGTCATCGAAGTGCCAGTGGGCGGCGAACCGGTAAAATATGAATTTGATAAAAAATCGGGGGCGCTGTTCGTCGATCGCATTTTGCACACGCCCATGCGCTACCCGGCCAATTATGGCTTTGTACCCCACACCCTGTCGCCCGATGGCGACCCGCTCGACGCGCTTGTCGTCGCGCGCTCGCCATTTGTGCCAGGGTGCGTGGTGCGCGCCCGGCCAATCGGCGTGCTAAACCTGGAAGACGAGCATGGCGGCGATGAAAAGCTGATCTGCGTGCCCGTCGACACGACTTTCCCATATTATACCGATGTGGGTGAGCGCACTGACCTGCCTTCAATCGTGCTGGCGCAGATTGAACATTTCTTCACCCATTACAAAGACCTTGAGGCTGAGAAATGGGTGCGGATTGGCAAATGGGGCGATGCAGCCGAAGCGCGCCAAATCGTGATCGAAGCGATTGAGCGGGCCAAAAACGCCAAGGCAGCCTGAGCGCGGCGCAATCTTATACCAGCGGATGCCAACGGGCGGGGAGATTCCTCACCCGTTGGCCCGCTTTTGCCCGTGATGAAAACGAAAATATGCCGCAGCTTGTGCCGCGGCGACTTACCGAGAAAGACCAGGCACCCGACTGGCCACGAGTTCGGCGGATTGTCGGTCTATTGACCACAATAATCGCGGATCACGGCCGTCCCACCCTATTGCCTGGCCGCCTGTTGGTGTGTTGATGGTGGCAACATGCGTGAGAACAGCACCGCTTTTCGGCAAGCGCATCGCATAAAGTTCGGGCAAATCGTGCCCGCTGATATACAAAAGCCCGTCATCGCCCCAAGCGCCACCGGACGCGCTATATGGCGCGAACCGGCCAAGCACCCCTTGTGGATAATGATAAATTGCCCGCGCCTTAAAAGCAGGCGTGTAACGAACGACCACGGTTTGGCGGTGGTCCCGGTTTGGCGCGCCGCCCTTGCCGTCATAATTAGCAAAGCCTGCCCACCAGCTTCCATCGTGCCAATCAAGCCAGGTCAGCGACCCCGGCCCGTTGGGCAACATCTGCACATGGCGCAGCCTCAGCGTCGCAATATCGAACCAAACTACCATGCTCATCATCGGCACGTCAGGATAGTTGGAGCCTGCACACACAAGATGTTTTTTGCGCACGGTGCAACTGTTCAAATGCTTGAATATTGCAGCATCTCCCTGCCACAATGCCAGGCGCTGCCCACTTGCCTTGTCGTACCGGGCTATCTGGTGGTTATCGACTGCATAAACCGAGTGAACATCGGCGGCGGCGCCCTGATGCGCCTCTGGCGCGGGAAGCCTGTGCTCCTCCACCGACACTGGCAGCTGGGCGGCAAGCGCAATCTGAAGGAGCAAGACAGGCATTAAAATTTCACGCTAACGCCAAAATCTGCGTTAATTCCATAAATTTCGCGCGAAAAAGTCTGCCTCCTGGTTGTTTGATAAAAAGTGAGCGGCGCATCGGCAATGTTCGACACCGACCCAAATATTTCTAGTTCTTTGAATATTTTATAGCTTATCCGCGCATCGAGCCCGGTCCGGCCCGCCTCGTACACATCGGCTGTGGTGCGTTGGATGGGATTACCAATGTTAGCAATAAACGCTGAGCGATATGCCACCGCGACCCGTGCTTCAAACGGTCCTTTTTCAAAGAATAGCGTTGCATTGGCGATCAAATCGGACTGACCAAAAAAAGGCAAATCTTCAGATTCACGCCCCGGCACCTTCACTTTGGAAGAAACATAGGTGCCATTAACCGACACACCAAAGCCGTTGAACGGCGCTGGCAAAAAGGTAAAACGTTTCTGCGCATTTGCCTCAATACCGAACAAATCTCCACTTGTTGCATTTTGCGGCTGAGACAAAGAGGTGAGCGCAACGCCAGCAAACACCGTATTCTGAACTGTCTGTATAAAAATCGGATTTTCTAGATGTTTGTAAAAAACACCGACTGATACAATAGCATCGCTACCGGGATAATATTCTCCAGAGAAATCTAGACCCAAAGAAGTGTATGGTTCAAGATCTGGGTTTCCCGCTGTGCCGACACCGTTATCTTCGCTAAAGGTCGGTACAGAAGCATCATAATTTGGGCGGCCTATAGTATTTGTCCATGCTGCTCGCAGTTTTATCTTCTGGCTCGGCAGATAATTGAGATGAAGACTTGGTAATATATTGGTGTATTCGTTATTGAACGTCAGCGGAGTAATACCTGTACTTGTTCGAATTTCATTGGCGCTATATCGCCCCTCGGTCCGCTCAACCCGTAAGCCGCCAATTGCTGTGAGTTGCCCCCATTCTATATTGGCCAAGGCATAGCCTGCGTATATTCTTTCGCGAATGCGGTAATCAAGCGCAGCGTCATTAATCGCAGTCTGCGCAACGTTCAGAACGGTCAGCCCAGGATTTTCGGCATAAAAATCAAGTACGCCCTGATAGTTGATTCTCGGGCCGAAAACATATTCTCCATTGTAAAAATTTTCCGGCGCGGGCAACGCTTGGCCAATTGATCCCAATGTTGAAGTACCAACCGCATCACGCTGCGACTGACGATTGTCTCGTGTTTTTGTACGATCAATATATTTAGTGCCGAATTTTATAAATGTGCTAAAATCATCAACAAGTGCTAATTTCACATCAGCACGAACACTGTGCAAATCTTCATCAATTTCTTCACGACGTTCACGAATACGGCGGAGCGAGAAAGCTGCCGGGTCGAACAATGTTGCGTCGATCGCCACAAAACTTGGTCGCACCCCCGCCAAATCAAGCGTCGCGCCGCGATTGGCGGCAGAACGAAACTCCAGATCATCGCGAATAGGCGTGTGCTCTTGAGCATGGGCATAGGTGTAGTTCAAATCAAGCTCGACTGTGCCAAATTTTAACTCGGCACCCGGCGAAACATTGTAGAGTTTTTGCGTCTGGTTGTTCTGACGAAACTGCCGCGTTGCGCGCCCATTGGGAAAGCGGATTTGGGTCGGACTCAGCACCGTTGGCGGCGGTGCGCCGTTTACCAGCACAAAATTAAACTGGTCACGTTCCTCATTATCAGTAAACTCATTGTAAATATTACGAATATACAAGCGCACATCGCTGCTTGGTCGCCAGTCCAGATTAACGATTGCGCCAATCCGTTCCCGCTCGATGCGATAATCGAACAACACAAGGCTGGTTGGCGCGGAAATGGACGTGCCCGCTGTTGAGAATATTGCATAGTTGGTTGGCTCTGCCAAATCACTGTCGATAAAGCGCTTTGAATAGCTGCCAGCCACCACCACACCAAATTGTCCATCCTGGCCAAAACGGCGGCCATGCGTTATGCTACCGCCAAACCCAGTTTTACTGGATTTGTCATTATATGAACCACGCGCAGTTGCATAAGTAAACGGCGTGCTGCGATCAAATGCAGTTGGCGTAACAATATTGATACTACCGCCAATAGCATTGGCATCATAATCTGGCGTAACTGCCTTTATTACTTCAATTGAAGCAACAAGGTCTGAAGGAATAGTATCAAGCGCGACACGACGACCTTCGGCTTCAGGAATTCCGACAAGATTACCGTCGACTGTCACCTGATTTAAATTTGGGTCAATGCCGCGCACCACAACATAGCGCGGCTCACCCTGGTCAATCTGCACCGAGACACCCGGCAGCCGCTGAAGCGCCTCAGCTGTGTTATAGTCCGGCAGTTTGCCAATACCATCAGAGGCAACCACATCGGCGATTGTCGGCAGGTTGCGTTTGCGCTCAATTGCTCCTTCGCGGGCGGCGCGCTGGCCAGTGACGACAATGTCGCCATCTTCCGCCGCAGCTTCATCCTCCCGCCGGCTTTGCTGGTCCTCAGTTGCCGCAAGCGCGCCAGCCGGCAAACATGCGCCAGCAACGCTTGCAAGCGCCAAAATACGAATGGCGCGCGCGCCAAGAAAGCAGCGAGCAGAGTATATGAAGCGCATGCAGCGATTTTCCCCGGAAAAACGAGATTTTACATGGCTGCTAACTACGGTGGTACGATTGCAACCCCGCGTCGATTTAACGACTGACCGGAGACAAAGATGTGACGCTTATGTGTCGCAGTAAAAGTATCACAATTTTCTTCTAGCGTTGCCAGGTAATTTTGGAGATTTCATGCTCTCGCGCCGTACCTTGCTTGAAGCAGCAACGCTGTTTCCGTTATTTCATTTTGCGAGCGCGCCACTTCTCGCAGCGGCGGGCGGCGGTTTTACACACTCAGTCGCAAGCGGTGATCCATCACCCCATGCCGTGGTGTTATGGACTCGCTTTGTGCCGCCAGGTGGCGGTTATGCCGCGCTGAAGGTGGAGGTAGCTCAAGACGAGGCTTTCACCCGCATCGTTATGCGCGGCATGGCCAGCGCTGGCCCGGAGACCGATTTTTGCGCTCATGCACACGTTGATGGATTGATGCCGGGGCGCTGGTATTATTATCGCTTTATCACCGCCGACGGGCAAACATCTCCTGTTGGCCGCACGCGCACCCTGCCTGTCGGCAGGCTCGACAGCTTTCGCATCGGCGTTGTTTCCTGCGCCAATGCCACTTCTGGCTGGTTCAATGGCTATGCTCACGCCGCTGCCCGCGATGACCTCGACCTGATTGTTCACACGGGAGATTATATTTACGAATCGCCCATTGATCGCGCCGATGCTCTGGCCGGGCTTGCCGCTGCGCGCCACATTCAACCAAATGGTGCAGCAGTAAGCCTGTCGGATTATCGCCTGCGCTACGCCAGCTACCGCGCAGACCCTGGACTGCTGGAACTACACCGGCGCTTTCCGATGATCATCATGTGGGACGATCACGAAGTAGCCAATAACAGCTGGCAGAACGGCGCGAAGGACCATGATCTGCAAGATGGGTCGTGGGATATGCGCAAAGGAGCCGGCGTCCGCGCATTTCGCGAGTGGCTGCCCATGGGCAACCGGGATTATGCGGCCTATCAAATCGGCAATCTGGCGACCCTTTTTCGGCTGGAAACACGCCTCATTGCACGGAGCAAACAACTGGAGCTGGCGCCAATCCTGCTCGCGCCAGACCGTGCCGCTGCGCTAAATGCCTTTCTAAACGGGCCGCTTGCCGACCCGGCACGAACAATGATGGGCGCCCGGCAAGAGCAATGGCTTGCGGATGCACTAGCGAAATCAACCGCCACAGGCACACGGTGGCAAGTTATCGCACAACAAGTCATTGTCGCGCCCACACGATTACCCAAGGTAACGAGCGCCTGGTATTCGCCAGGCGATAAACCCGGCGCGCGCGAGCAGTTTGAGCTTTCTGCCGCGGAAGCGCTGGGCGCAGCCGGAGTGCCAACGGCGCTGGACCGCTGGGATGGCTATCCCGCTGCACGCAAGCGCCTTTTCGACAGTGCAATCCGCGCCAACGCCAAGCTGATCATGCTCAGCGGTGACAGCCACAATGGCTGGGCGTTCAATCTGGAACAGGATGGCAAGCCAATCGGCGTAGAATTTGCTGGCCATAGCATTTCGTCGCTTGGCCTTGAAAAACGGTTCAGCGGCGACCCCGCCGGCATTGCCCGCGACATTTTGGCCGTCAACCCGGCGTTAAAATGGTGCGATACAAGCCAGCGGGGTTATATGGTGGTCGATCTGCACCCACGCAGGGTGACCAGCGAGTGGCTGTTTTTGCCGTCGCGCGGCATCAGTTCAACCGCAATATTGGGGAGCCACACTGAAACGGCTGAATATGGCGCACAGCGCCTGAGCGGCCTTTAGCCCTGTTTTGCCGGGCGCCACCGGCTTTAGCGAGCGCTCATACCGACCCCATAAACGCCACTGCCATTGTGTCTTTCACTTCCTCCATCACCGGGTAGGTTGAGGTTTGCCCAATGCCCGGCAGGCGGGAGAGCACGTCCCCCAGCAGCAGGCGATATTCGTCCATGTCTCGCGTGCGCACCTTCAGCAAATAATCATAGCCACCCGACATCATATGGCAGCTTTGCACCTGCGGTATTTGCCGCACCGCGTGGTTGAACTCCTCCAGCCGGGCAAGCGTCGTATCGAGCAGCTTCACCTGCACATAAACCAGATAGCCCTGCCCCAGCTTCTTTGCGTCAAGCAGCGCGCGATACCCCAGAATATACCCGCCTTTTTCCAGCGCGCGCAGCCTGGCAAGGCAGGGTGATTTAGTGATACCCACCTTGTCTGCCAGCTCGACCACGGTAATCCGCCCATTGTTTTGAATGGCCGCCAGAATATGCTGGTCGATAAAATCCAGATCCTTTGTGTTTGCAGCCATTTTCAGTCCAACGATACAGGTAATGCGGCTTTATCAGCACAAAGTTTTGTATAATAGCGGTAAAAAAGGCGTATAATCTGGCGGATTTGCCCTATGCTGCCCGCCCATGACCATGCCAACCCAGCCGATGCCGCAAGCCCCCTCACCAGCGCCGAGCGAGGCTGTCAGCGCGCTTTATCTTGCCGATGAGGCAGCGCTTGCATCCCGCCTGGCGGGCGACATCGCTTTTGACGCAACCACGACAAATGCTGTGCAGATGCAGGCGGGCAAATGGGTGGCGCAGGTGCGGGCATCGGCAGGACGATCGGGCATTATCGATGCGTTTTTGCAGGAATATGGCCTGTCGAGCGAGGAAGGCATTTTGCTGATGCGCCTGTCAGAAGCGCTAATCCGCACGCCAGATTTTGCAACGGCCCGCACGCTGATGCGCGACAAGCTGGGCGCCGGGCGCTGGGCGCAGCATAAAGGCGGCAGCCCGGCTATGCTTATCAACGCGGCGACACTGGGCCTCAGCCTGTCCGCCTTGTGGATAAAGTCAAGCGGCGGCACCGGTGCGGCCAGGCTTGCCGCACGGCTGGGAGACAAGGTGCTGCACGCAGCTGTCGAGCGCGGCATGGGCATTATGGCGGAGCATTTTGTGTTGGGCGCGACCATCGAACACGCCACCGCGCGAGCCGATACGGATGGGCGCTACAGCTACGATATGCTGGGTGAGGCCGCCTCAACCGCGGCAGATGCCGAGCGCTATTTTGCGGCCTATTCTCATGCCGCGCGCCACCTTGCGTCCCTGGCGAGCACAGGCACCCGCATTGCCGATGCGCCGGGGCTTTCAGTAAAATTATCGGCCCTGCACCCGCGTTATGCCTGGGCACAGCGCGATGCGTGCCTGCCCTTGCTGCTTGCCAAGTTGCAGGCGCTTTGCGCCACCTCGAAAGCTGCCAATATTGGCTTGACGATTGACGCTGAGGAGACCGACCGGCTTGAGCTTTCGCTCGTCATTTTCGAAGCGCTGCTGAATGATCCGGCACTGGCAGGCTGGGATGGGCTGGGCCTGGTGGTACAGGCCTATCAGCGCCGCGCCGGGGCCGTGATCGACCATGTTGTTGCGCACGCGCGCGCCGCCGGGCGCCGGATTGCCATCAGGCTGGTGAAAGGTGCCTATTGGGATGCAGAGATAAAGCGCGCGCAGGTGATGGGCCTGGCAAGCTACCCGGTATTTACCGCCAAAGAGCATACCGATATCAGCTACCTTGCGTGCGCGCGCAAACTGCTGGCAGCAACCGATGTGGTTTACCCGCAATTTGCCACCCACAATGCGCATAGCGCTGCTGCCATCGCCACCATGGCTCAGCCTGATCAGCCAATCGAGTTTCAGCGCTTACACGGCATGGGCGAGCAACTTCACGCCGCCATTGCCCGCGACACGGGCCGCCACAGCCGGGTTTATGCGCCGGTGGGTGGCCACAAGGACTTGCTGCCCTATCTCGTGCGACGCCTGCTGGAAAACGGGGCGAACAGCTCATTTGTCCATCAGTTGATGAACCCCGATGTCGATATGGCCAATATTATCCGCCACCCGGTGGATCTGGCCGCGGCGCGCGGTTTTAGCCCCAACCCGGACATTCCGGCGCCACGCGATCTGTTCAGCGGCAAACGGCTGAGCGCGGCAGGACTTGATCTCACTCAGGCGAGTGTTGCCGCCCAGGCGCAATCAATATGTCTGCCAGAGGACATGAAGCGCGCCGCACCCATGCTTGGCGACAGCGCGCCGCCATCTTTGGCGCAGGTAAACGCGGGCCAGCCGGTGCGCAACCCCGCAGACTCAACGCGCATCATCGGCCATGTCATCCAGGCCAGCCCGGCCGATGTCGAACGGGCAATTGCCGCGGCACAAAATTTTGTCGCGGGCAATTCCCCCGCCCCGGCGGCACGCCACGCGATGCTGATGCGCATGGCCGAGCTGCTGGAGCAAAATATGCCCGGCTTGATGGCGCTGTGCGTGGCCGAGGCTGGAAAGACCTTACCAGATGCAGTGGACGAGGTGCGCGAGGCGGTCGATTTCTGCCGCTATTATGCGCAACAATGCCTGACGGAGCGAATTGCGACGCGCGCACCGCTGGGTATTGTCGCCTGTATCTCGCCGTGGAATTTTCCGCTTGCGATTTTCATCGGGCAAGTGGCCGCAGCACTTGCGGGTGGCAATGCCGTCATTGCCAAGCCCGCGCCGCAAACGCCGCTAGTCGCGGCTGCAGCAATGCGCCTCTTGCATGCAGCGGGCGTGCCTGCTGAGGCGGCACAGCTTTTGCCCGGCAGCGGCGACATTGGCGCGCGTCTGGCGGCCAGCCCGGCGATTGACGCGCTGTGCTTTACCGGGTCGACCGCAACCGCACTTGCCATTGCCGCTGCCCGCGCAAATGCCGGCCGGGCGGCTGCGCCGCTGATTGCGGAAACCGGCGGCATCAACGCAATGATTGTCGATTCCACCGCACTACTGGAACAGGCCGTGCGCGATGTGGTGTCGTCTGCTTTCCAAAGCGCTGGCCAGCGTTGTTCGGCCTGCCGGATTGTGTGTGTGCAAGATGATATTGCCGACGACTTCTGCACCATGCTTGCCGGCGCCATGGCGGAGCTGCGCCTTGGCGACCCTGCCCATCTGTCAACCGATATTGGCCCGTTGATCGATGCCGGGGCACATGGGCGGATTGCTGATTATATCGCCACCATGCGCGCCAGCCACCCTGTAGTGGGCGAGGCAGGACTGGGCGAGCAATCGATACCAGTGCACGGGCATTTTGTCCGCCCCATCGCTTTTGCCGTGGATGGGGTGGGCGCTGTTGAGCGCGAGGTTTTCGGCCCGGTGCTGCATGTCGTTCGCTATGCAGCACAAGGACTTGAGGAGCTGGTCAAGGCCATCAACGCGCTTGGATATGGGCTGACGCTTGGCTTGCATACGCGTATCGACACACGGGTGGACAAGGTCATTGGCTGCGCACATGTCGGCAACATCTATGTCAACCGCAACCAAATCGGCGCGGTTGTTGGCGTTCAGCCCTTTGGCGGTGAGGGGCTGTCGGGCACGGGGCCAAAAGCTGGCGGGCCGCATTATCTTTTGCGCCTGACGCAAGGCGCCCCTGTGGTCAGCGACAGGCAGCCGGTTACAATTCCTCCGGCCAGCACCGCGCCCGCGCCTGCGGTTCTGCGCGCCATCGCCACGGCGCGGGCAGCGGCCGGCAATGCCAATATCGAAGCCGTTCGACAGGAAATCGCCCGCCTGTGCGCAGCAGGTGTGCTACCCCACAGCACCGCGCTTGAGGCAATGCTGGCAGTGCCGCTTTGCCACCCGTTGCCAGGGCCAACAGGCGAGGAGAACAGCCTTAGCCTTGTTGCGCGCGGCGTGTTGCTGGCGATTGACGACAATCAGCCAGAACGGCTGGTTGAGGCTGCGCTGCTTGCGCTTGCCTCGGGCAATGCTGTGCTGCTGTGCTCCACGGGGGATGGCAACACCGCCGCCCGTGCCGCCATCGGCTGTGCACCGCTTGTCGCATTGTGCGCACAAGGCGTGGTGACGCCAGCCATGATGGCTCTGGTGGAGCCTGCACATTTGCATACGCTGATCAGCCACCATGTCGACGGGGTGATTGCCGGTAACGACTTTGCCTCTTTCGTGCGCGCAGCAGGCGCAGGCGGCGGGCGGATTGTGCCAAGGCTCGCCCCCGGAGAGGAACCGGAACGTTATTTTCACGAGCGCACACTTACCATCAACACCACAGCCGCCGGAGGCAATACCGCGCTGCTTGCGCAATAACGCCGGGTAAAGCAGCGCAGGTACAAATCGGCGCGCTTTATCCTTGAGCTTGATTGTGCTTTCATCGGGCAGCAACAGCCATGGGCGGTAGCGCTGGCTAACCCCCGCCCCGGCTCGACCCGATGCTTGCCCCGGCCGTTCATGGTCGCAAGGCAACAACCAGGATTTTGACGATGCAAACCGGCGTGATAATTTCGCTCAGCCTCTATTTCGCGCTCATGCTGGCCATCGGCGTTTATGCGTGGCGCAAATCAACGGGCAGCAGCGGTGAATATCTGCTCGCCGGGCGACAGATGGGCCCGGCGGTGACAGCGCTTGCCGCCGGCGCTTCAGATATGTCGGGCTGGCTGCTGCTCGGCTTGCCGGGCGCGCTGTACCTGACCGGCCTGTCGAGCGCGTGGATCGCGATTGGCCTGTTTTGCGGGGCGTTGCTCAACTGGCTCATCGTGGCGCCCCGGCTGCGCGAGCAGACCGAGCGGATGGGTAACGCGCTCACCATTCCAGAATTTTTGGGCAATCGCTTTCAGGATAAACGGCACATTTTGCGGCTGATTGCCAGCCTCGTCATCGTGGTGTTTTTCGCGCTCTACAGCGCGTCTGGCCTGGTCGCTGGCGGCAAGCTGTTTCACACAGCCTTTGGCGCAGAATATCAAACCGGCCTGTGGGTTACGGCTGCTGTGGTGGTTGCCTATGTTGTGCTGGGTGGCTTTTTGGCCGTCAGCCTGACCGATTTTGTACAAGGTACGATTATGGCAATAGCGCTGGTGATGGTGCCCGTGCTTGCATGGTACGGTTTGCCACCTGGCGCGCATGTAGCGACAATTCTCAACGGCATTGACCCTGGTATGATGGATTTTTTTGCCGGAACGACGGCGCTTGGCATATTTTCCGCCGCTGCCTGGGGGTTGGGATATTTCGGCCAGCCGCACATTATCGTGCGGTTCATGGCCATCCGCTCGGTGCGCGATGTGCCGCTGGCCCGCAACATCTGCATGGCATGGATGGCGATTACCCTGGCAGGCGCTGTGGCGGTTGGCCTTGTTGGCCGGGCCTATGTCGCAACTTCGGGGCTGCTGGTGCACGACCCCGAGACTATTTTCATCCGCCTTGCCGACACATTATTTCCGCCGCTCATCACGGGCTTTCTCCTTGCTGCCATTCTTGCAGCGATTATGAGCACCATCTCCGCCCAGCTACTGGTAACAAGCGCATCACTAACCGAAGATTTCTACCGTCTGTTCATCAAGCGGGGCGCCAGCGAGCGCGAGCTGGTGCTGGTGGGCAGGCTGTCGGTCGTCGCGGTGGCGGGCGTGGCCATGGCGCTGGCGCAAAACCCCGATAGCAGCGTGCTGGCGCTGGTGAGCAATGCCTGGGCGGGCTTTGGCGCGGCTTTCGGCCCGGTCATTCTGCTGGCGCTTACCTGGCGGCGGATGACCTTTGCCGGCGCGCTTGCGGGAATGGTTAGCGGCGCTGTTGTGGTCATTGCCTGGATAATTTTGGGCCTGAGCGGCGTGCTCTATGAAATTATCCCCGGCTTTATCGCAGCAATGGCGGCGATTGTTGGCGTGAGTCTGATTACGCAAAACACAGCCGACATGCCCGCATTAACCCCGGCCGCCTGAGAAAAGCAGAGCAGCTTGCAGGCAGCCGCCGCACCGGTTTGGGCCGATTTGCGCCCCTGGCCAAAAATTCGCGCGTTCAGCATTTGACCGCACATGGCTCACAGCGGTAAAGAGCGCCCATGTCCTCAGTACGCCCCTGGCGCGATATCGTCCGCCGCAAGAGCCGCCAGATCATGGTCGGCAACGTTCCTGTTGGCGGCGACGCCCCGGTAACGGTGCAAACCATGACAAACACCCCAACCGAAGATGCGCTGGCCACGATCAACCAGATCCGCCGGTGCGAAGAGGCTGGCGTCGACATCATCCGCGTTTCCTGCCCTGATATGGAAAGCACAGCGGCGCTGAAACAAATTGTGCGCGCAGCCCGCGTGCCCATCGTGGCGGACATTCATTTCCACTATAAGCGCGCGCTCGAAGCGGCAGATGCGGGCGCCGCCTGCCTGCGGATCAACCCCGGCAATATTGGCTCGGCCGAGCGGGTGCGCGAAGTGGTGAACGCGGCCAAGGCCAATGGCTGCGCCATCCGCATCGGCGTGAACGCGGGCAGTCTTGAGAAGGATCTGCTCGAAAAATATGGCGAGCCCTGCCCTGAAGCGCTGGTCGAATCGGCGCTTGACCATATTAAATTGCTGCAAGACCATGATTTTCATGAATTCAAGGTCGCGGTAAAGGCGTCTGACCTGTTTTTGGCGGTTGCGGCCTATCAACAACTTGCCGAAGCGGTGGATTGTCCGCTGCATCTGGGCATTACCGAGGCCGGCGGCTTTGTTGGCGGCACGGTGAAGTCGGCTATCGGCATCGGCTCGCTGCTTTGGTATGGCATTGGCGACACCATCCGCGTGTCGCTTTCTGCGGAACCCGAAGACGAAGTGCGCGTTGGCTTTGAAATCCTCAAAGGCCTTGGCATTCGCAACCGCGGGGTGCGCGTCGTCTCATGCCCAAGCTGCGCGCGCCAGGGTTTTGACGTTATCCGCACTGTGCAGGCGCTGGAGGAACGGCTCCAGCACATCCGCACACCCATGTCGCTTTCGGTGCTTGGCTGCGTGGTCAACGGCCCCGGCGAGGCGCGCGAGACTGACATTGGCCTTACCGGCGGTGGCAATGGTAAGCACATGGTCTATCTGTCGGGCGTGACCGACCACACGGTGCAGAGCGAGGATATGATTGAGCATATCGTCAAACTTGTTGAGGCAAAAGCCGCCGAGATTGACGCAGCAGATGCCGCCAAGGCAGTTGTCGCAGCCTAACTAGGCGAACTGCCCAGCGCTGAGCGACCCGGCATGGCGGCGGGACAATCGATGGCCGGCCGGCCACTACTCCACACCGTCGTCCAGCCCGCCAGAGCAGCAATTGGCTGCGGGCTGCAAGGCGCTTGTCCACAACGTTGAGGCAAAGGCGACAAACGGCACTCCAAGGCCCGGCGAGCCAGCCTGTGCCAAAGGCAATGACGGCAATTGCCGCTGCGGCCACGACATAGATCCAGATCAGGACCAAGCGCGTCTGTGCCAACAAATCCGGCACCGGTGTCGCATAAAGGCCTGGCCGTGCAAATGCGTGACCTTACCCGTGTTCGGCGCTATCGCCCTTGCCATGCGCGCCACCAACACCTCTGCTTTTGCCGTCGCTGCACTGGGCATTTTCAGCTATTCGATCATGGATGCGATTATGAAATCGCTGAGTATCGCCAATGGTGCCTACTCGGCGGTGCTGTGGCGCTCGGTTGCGGGTGCGGTGCTCACTGGCGCTGTGTTTTTGTGGCGGGGGCACGGCTGGCCCAGAGGCGCGGCGCTCAGGCTTCATCTGACGCGCGGCACAGCGGCTGGCCTGTCGGTGCTGCTGTTCTTTTGGGGGCTGGTGCGCGTGCCGATGGCGCAAAGCGTCGCACTCACCTTTCTTGCGCCGTTGATGGCGCTGTTTCTTGCCGGGTTGCTGCTGGGCGAAAAAATCCGCCGCGCGGCGATTTACGGCTCTGTGGTAGCAACGCTTGGCGTGCTTGTCATCGCCTTGGGGCAGGCCCGCAGTGGCGCCAGCGGCGACACGCTGCTTGGCTCCGGCGCAATCATCCTTGCCTCGATTCTTTATGCCTATAGCCTCATCTTGCTGCGCCGGCAGGCGCAGATTGCGAGCCCGCTGGAAGTTGCGTTGTTCACCAGCCTGGTCATTGCCGGGCTGCAACTGACGGGCGCGCCCTGGCTGGCAAGCTGGCCCCGCCTTGATCAACTACCCATCATCGCCATTGCAGCGGCCATCGGCTCAGCCTCGGCGATGATGCTCGCCTGGGCCTATGGCCGGGCGGAGACGCAAGTGCTCGCGCAGGTGGAATATACCGCGTTCCTATGGGCCGCCGCGCTTGGCTGGCTGGTGTTTGGCGAGCACGTTTCATGGTTTACGGCTGGCGGCGCGGCGCTCATCATCGCTGGATGCCTGGTCGCGGTACGCGGGCCATCTGCGCCTGCGCCACAAACAGAGGCGGCAGCATAGCTTACACCGGTTGCCCACCAACGCCGAGCTGCCAGATTACCGAGTTGTAAAAATGGTGCCCAGGGACGGGATCGAACCGCCGACACTGCGATTTTCAGTCGCATGCTCTACCAACTGAGCTACCTGGGCATCCCCGCGATGACTATCGGGAAGGCGGCCTCTTAATCGTCGTTATCGGCCCTGTCCAGCCCGCTTGTGTCACTCTCGCCTGCTTCTTCGATTAATGGGCCAGCGGGCAGGCGATACCCCTCCCCCAGCCACTTCAATAAATCTCGGTCGACACAGCCCCGGCTGCAAAAGGGTTTGTGTGCAAATGTGGGGGGCTTGCCGCATATAGGGCAAGGCGCAGCGCGGGCCATGGGTCTAATCCTCCAATATTGGCGCAGTGCCGGTACGCCGGGCAAGCTCAGCCAGCCAATCCGGCCGTTGCCGCAGCCGCGCGGTGATGGCGGGTGAAAAGCGATGGTGCGCACGCTGCGCCTGCCCTGCGCGCTCCATCTGGCGCAAGGCCGCGCGCGCATCCGCGCCAACCGGGTCGGCGCGCAACAACTCCGGCAGCGAAGCGCGCGCGCGCCGGCGCACGATTTGTAAAAAGCCAAAGCCGTTGAGTGCGGTGCGTTCAAAAGGCTGGGGCAACGCGTCATCAATGGCAGCACCGATGGCTGCGCGCGCCGCTCGACCGGTAACGCTTGGAAAATCAATGCCGATTGACCCGCCAATATCGTGGCGCACAATCGCTTGCGCACAGGCTGTGGCCGCGGCCAGCGCCAGCGGCGCTATTGGCGCTGATCCATCTACATCGAACAGCGCCATGGCGGGTGTCGGCGACAAGCGCAGCGCCCCGCCGGGAAAGGCGATTTCCCCCGTCATCGCCTCATCCAGCACTTCAGACCAGCCGGCCGCTTCCAAATAATCTGCCTCATGTGGATGGCACCGGCGAACGGGCGCCCCGCTGGCGCTGATTCGCTCCAGCAGATCAGGGCCGGGCACGGGCACGATACCATCGGGCGCAGCAATCGCGCGGGCAAGTTTTGCCCGGCCATGTTCGGGAATAGCATCCCGCGTGATGACCACCATCAGCGTGCGGCCAATACTCATGCCCGAAGGCACAGTGTCGAGCAGCACGTCAACCTTGGGCCGCGTACCATCGGCGCCCGGCAGCGGCGCGATGGCCGCCCGCGCCTTGCCGCCGGGCAGCGCTTCAACCAGCCGCGCCTCGGCCACCGTGCCCAGCGCCGGCGCGCCGTGCACCGCCAGCCGCGCCTTGACGATGCGCCCCTGCGCCACCAGCGCCGCGCGATCCTCGCCTATACCGGCCTCGTACAGCCATTCAGTCAAGCGGATAACCAGATGCCTTGAGCAAGGCGCGCGTTTCAAACAGGGGCAGGCCCATCACCCCGGAGTGCGAGCCGGACAGTGCGCGGATGAGCGCTTCGGCCCGGCCCTGAATGGCATAGCCCCCCGCCTTGCCCAGCCCCTCGCCGGAGGCGATATATGCGTCAATCTCAGCATCGCTCAGCCGCTTGAAAATCACCGTGCTATCCGCCAGCCTCAATCGCGCCTTGCCCAATCTATCAACCACGCACACCGCCGACAGCGCGTGATGCCGCCTGCCAGACAACAGTCGCAGCAGTTTGCGCTGTACGTCCACGGTTTCAGCGGGCGGCAAAATCCGGCGGCCAAGCGCGATGGTTGTATCGCCCGCCAGCACAATTTCACCTGACGCACGCGCGACCGCACGGGCCTTTTCCTCGGCCAGCCGCGCGGCATAAACGCGTGGCAGCTCCGCTGCGCCGGGAGTTTCGTCGATATCGGGGCTGGCAATCCGTGCAGGAACAACGCCAAGGCGCGCCAGCAATTCGCGCCGCCGGGGCGAAGAGGAGGCAAGAACCAGCACGGGTGCAGGCGCAAGGTTGAGCATCATTTGGCGAGGACCATCATACCATATAGCCGCCCATGGAGCACAGGGCAGCAGCAGCGCCCGCCGGCCAGGCGCCAGCGCTTATTTGAAACGATAGGTGATGCGCCCCTTGGTAAGGTCATAGGGCGTAAGTTCCACCAACACCTCATCCCCCACCAGCACACGGATGCGGTTTTTGCGCATCTTTCCCGCCGTATGGCCAAGGATTTCGTGGTCATTCTCAAGTTTAACACGGAACATGGCATTGGGGAGAAGCTCCACCACCTGACCGCGCATTTCGAGCAATTCTTCTTTTGCCAAACAAGCCTCTTGGTATTTTGGGTAAAATAGCTGAAGGCGCGCCTGTAGCCTAATGCCCCGCAAAAGGAAAGCCGGGCAGTCAGCCCGCTTGCGCCTGGTGCATTTATCTGCGGCCAGACACGCGTCTTTCAGCAAAAACCCCGCCCGGCGCAATGGCCAGGCGGGGGCATTTTTCTCACCCCGGCAGCGCCGCGCCGCCGGATCATGCGCGGCCAGCTAAATATGCCCGCCCGCAAGTGCCGCCAGCAGCAGCAGCGCCACGATGTTGGTGATCTTGATCATCGGGTTAACCGCCGGGCCCGCTGTATCCTTGTACGGATCGCCTACCGTGTCGCCAGTCACCGCAGCTTTGTGCGCCTCTGAGCCCTTGCCGCCATGATGGCCATCTTCGATATATTTTTTCGCATTATCCCAAGCACCGCCGCCAGATGTCATCGAAATGGCAACGAACAGGCCAGAGACGATAACTCCGAGCAACATTGCACCAAGCGCCGCAAAGCCTTGCGCCTGCCCCGCCACCAGCGTGATGACAAAGTAAAGCGCAATCGGGCTGAGCACAGGGAGCAACGACGGCACAATCATTTCGCGGATTGCCGCCTTGGTGACAAGATCAACCGTTCGGGCATAGTTGGGCCGGTTTGTCCCCGCCATGATACCGGGGTTGTTGCGAAACTGCTCGCGCACCTCCTCGACCACCGCACCCGCTGCCCGGCCGACCGCCGTCATCCCCATCGCGCCGAACAGATAGGGGAGCAGTGCGCCCAGCAACAACCCAACAATAACATAAGGATTGGACAGGCTGAAATCGACAATGAGGTTGGGAAAATATGCCTTCAGATCGGTGGTATAGGCGCCAAACAACACCAGCGCGGCAAGTGCGGCCGAGCCAATGGCATAGCCCTTGGTCACCGCCTTTGTGGTGTTGCCGACCGCGTCAAGCGCGTCGGTGCGGTGGCGCACATCATCTGGCAGCCCGGCCATTTCGGCAATGCCGCCGGCATTGTCCGTCACCGGTCCATAAGCGTCGAGCGCAACCACCATGCCAGCCTGCGCCAGCATGGCGGTGGCGGCAAAGGCAATGCCGATTACGCCTGCAAGCTGATAGGCAGCGATGACGGCAACCACGATGACAATGGTTGGCATGGCGGTTGATTCAAGGCTGATAGCCAGCCCTTGGATAACATTGGTGCCATGCCCGGTCTCCGACGCCTTGGCGATGGAGCGCACCGGGCGAAAATTGGTGCCGGTATAATATTCAGTAATCCAGACCAAAAGGCCAGTAACCGCCAGGCCAATCATCATGCACCAGAACAGCGCCATGCCGGTAAAACCGCCCGCACCATCTGCCACGCCGCCGCCCGCATCGAGAAACGCGCTCGCGCCAACGGCCATGTTCAGGTCGCCCAGCGTATATTGAGTCGCAGCAAAAATCGCCGGGACCGACAACAACGCACTGGTGAAAAACCCTTTGTACAGCGCGCCCATGATCGACTGGCTCGCGCCCAGCCGCACAAAATAGGTGCCGATGATGGAGGTAATAATGCACACACCACCAACGATGAGCGGCAGCGTCATCAGGCCGAGCAGCTTGTCGGCATGGGGCAAAAGCAGCGCGACCGAAATCATCGTCACGCCCAGTGTCACCACATAGGTTTCAAACAAATCGGCCGCCATGCCAGCGCAGTCGCCCACATTGTCCCCCACATTATCGGCGATGACGGCGGGGTTGCGCGGGTCGTCCTCCGGGATGCCAGCCTCCACCTTGCCGACCAGATCGGCCCCGACATCTGCCGCCTTGGTGAAGATGCCGCCGCCAAGCCGGGCGAAGATGGAAATAAGCGAGGCGCCAAAGGCAAGCGCGGTCAGCGCCTCGACTATGGTGCGGTCATTCACATCGCCCGGCACATGATGGCCAACGACGACCAGATACCAAAAGAACACCGAGATCGAAAGCAGGCCAAGCCCGGCCACCAGCATACCGGTGATCGCGCCCGAACGGAACGCCAGTGTCAACCCGCCCTGAAGCGATGTGCGCGCGGCCTCTGCTGTACGTACATTGGCGCGCACCGAAATATTCATGCCGACATAACCCGCCACGCCAGACAATACCGCACCAATCACAAAACCGACGGTAGAAATAACGCCCAGCGTAACCGCCAGCACAATGGCCACAGCAACTCCGACAACGGCAATGGTGCGATATTGTCGGCCGAGATAGGCCGTGGCGCCTTCCTGAATGGCAGCGGCAATATCTTGCATTTTCTCGTTGCCGGCGGGCGCGCGCAACACTTGCTGGCTGGTAACAAAGCCATAGAGCACGGCAAGTACGCCGCATATCATGGCCGCATAGACAATCGTCATGTGCGAAATCCTTCCCCATAATGTGTTCTGCGCGGTTCTTTCCGGCCAATGACCGGTGACTTTGCATATTATTTAGAACACCAAGGTATAGGCAGGACACAGCCGAGCGCAAGCGCCCTCACCCGCAGTGCTCAAACCCCAACAGGGCCGGCAGCGGCACAGGCTGCGTGCCATCGGTAATCGCCAGCCCGGCACCCGCACTGAACCGGCCAATGCACGTCGCAGGCACCGGCAGCTGCGCCGCTGTGTCAGCCGCAAACAATAGTTGATAATCATCTCCCGCCGTGGCGGCTGCCAGCCGGGCGGCTTGATCATCCCCCATAAGCTGGCGATAGGCCGCTGACAGTGGCACCGCGCGCAAGTCTATAACAAGAGCAAGGTCGCTTGCGGCGGCCATGCGTGCAGCGTCGATCAATAGCCCGTCTGACACATCCATCATCGCATGAACAACCCGCGCCAATGCCTGCCCTTCGGCCAATAACGGCGCCGGACGGCGATATGCGCCAAGGAGCGCGCCCGGCCCTGCTCCCCCACGCGCAACCGCCAGACCTGCCCCTGCATCACCGATTGTGCCCGTTACATAAAGCGCATCGCCCGCCCGTGCCCCGGCGCGCTCTGGCACCAGCCCTGAAGCGCCAATCGCCGTGAGGCTAAGCACGCGCGGCGCCCCAGCGGGTAGCGACACGGTGTCACCGCCCAGCAGCGAGCAATCAAACCGGCGGAGCGCCGCGCCAAACCCGGCCAGAAAATCCACGTCCCAGCCATCATCACCGCGCAGCGGATAATTAAGCATAACGCCCACAGGCGCTGCCCCTTTGGCCGCAAGATCGGACAGATTCACCGCAACCAGCTTCCAGGCGACATCGCCAGGCGGGTCGCTGCCGAGGAAATGCACACCCTCCACCAGCGTATCGGTGGTGAGCACAAAAGCGCCCAGCCGTGCGGCATCATCCATCAGCCCCGCCGCCCCGCTGTGCAGCGGCAAGCAGCGCAAATGCCGAAGAAACTCGGCCTCGGTCAGCGGCGCACATCCTTGGCCAGCGCGTCGAGCAGGCCGTTTACAAAACCCACCTCGCGCTTGTCGTAAAAGGCGTGGGCGACGTCGATATATTCGGTGATGATAGCGCCAAAGGGTACATCGGCGCGGGCAAGCAGTTCATAAGTGCCGCAGCGTAAAATTGCCTTCATCGGCTTGTCGAGTCGGTCAAGCGTCCAGCCTGTGGCGAGTTTGCCGGCAATGGCTGCGTCAATCTCGCCCCCGCGCGCCAAGGCGCCCTTCACCACATCGTCAAAAAAATCGGCATCGGCATGGGCATAATGCGCATCTTCAATCTCGGCGCCCAGCCGGTGTTGGTGGAATTCATGAAGCAATATGGGCAGCGCCGTTTGCTCCATCTCGTGCTGATACAGCGCCTGAACGGCGGCAAGACGGGCAGCAGCTCTGGCCTGTGTGCGGCCTTGTGTGCGGGGTGCGGGTCGGGTCATGCGTCGCCCCCTAGCCGAAGTGAGACCGAACGGCCATGGGCTGGCAAACCTTCTGCCCCGGCAAGCGCCACGGCTGCGGGGCCAATCGCGGCCAGGCTGTGCGCATCCAACTGCAAAAAGCTTGTCCGCTTCATAAAATCGAGCACAGACAACCCGCTGGAAAAGCGCGCGCGGCGGCCCGTGGGCAGCACATGGTTTGGCCCCGCGACATAATCACCCACAGCCTCTGGCGTGTGGCGACCAAGAAAAACGCTGCCGGCATGGCGCACCAGATCAAACAGCGCCTGTGGCTCTTCAACCGCCAGCTCAAGATGTTCCGGCGCGAGCCGGTCCACCAGCGGCATTGCCGCGGCAAGGCTGTCGACCACAATGACCGCGCCATTTGCCGCCCAGGCGGCGCGCGCCACCGCTTGTGTGGCAAGCGTGGTCAATTGCCGCTCCACCGCCTGCGCCACGGCATCGGCGAAGGCGGCATCATCGGTGAACAAAATCGACTGGCTTGTCGGGTCATGCTCCGACTGGCTGAGTAAATCGGCTGCAATCCATTCCGCGTCATTTGCGCCGTCCGCCACAACGACAATTTCCGAAGGGCCAGCCACCATGTCGATGCCAACCACACCGTAGAGCTGGCGCTTGGCCTCGGCCACCCAGGCGTTGCCAGGGCCGGTAACAACATCGACCGGGGCGATTTGTGCCGTGCCAAAGGCCAGCGCCGCGATCGCCTGTGCTCCGCCTACGCGCCACACCTCGTCCACACCAGCAATGTGCGCTGCCGCCAGCACCAGCGGGTTTATCTCGCCTTTGGGCGTCGGCGTCACCATCACCAGCCGATCAACGCCGGCCACTTTTGCCGGAATAGCGTTCATCAGCACCGAGGAAGGGTAAGCCGCCCGGCCGCCCGGCACATAAACGCCCGCTGCCTCCACCGCCGACCAGCGCGCGCCAAGCCGGACCCCTGCATCATCTGTTGTGTCGCTATTCTCGGGCCGCTGCTGCGCGTGGTAATGTCGGATACGGCTGGCCGCGAGGTCAAGCGCTGTGCGAAGCTGCGGCGCGAGCGCATCATAAGCGGCTGCACAATCGGCAAGCGGCACCTGCCAGCCGCCATGGTTCAGGTCATGCCCGTCAAAGCGCTGCGTCAGCGCGTGGAGAGCCGCATCCCCTTGCGCACGCACCTGCGTGATGATGGCGGCCACATCGCGCGCGACATCTTCATCGGCTTCACGCCGCGCGTTCACCAGCGCAGAAAACGCATCGGCAAAGCCCGGCTCGGCGGTTGACAGGCGGATCATGCGGCTTGCCTTTCACCCACAGCCCGGCGGAACGCGTCGACCAGCGGCACCACGGCGGCGCGCGTTTTGAAGGCCGCCCGGTTGACGATGAGCCGAGAGGTAACCTCTGCGATAACTTCCACTTCCACCAGCCCATTTTCCTGAAGCGTGCGCCCGGATGACACAAGATCGACAATGCGCGGCGCCAGCCCCAGCGTCGGCGCCAGCTCCATCGCGCCGTTGAGCTTCACGCACTCGGCCTGCACCCCGCGCGCGGCAAAATGGCTTTGCGTCACATGCGGATATTTGGTGGCGATGCGAATATGGCTCCACCCGCGCGGATCATCCTTTTCAGCAAGTGCGGCCGGCTCTGCCACCGACAGGCGGCAATGGCCAATGCGCAGGTCGACAGGTGCGTAAAGCTCTGCATAGGAAAATTCGGCCAGCACATCGGACCCGACAATGCCAAGTTGCGCTGCGCCATGGGCGACAAAGGTTGCAACATCGAACGCGCGCACACGAATGAGATCGATACCGCGATCATTGGTTGCAAATCGCAGTGCCCGGCTGTTCTCGTCGACAAAGGCGGGTTCGGGGATGATTCCCGCCCGCGCAAGCAGCGGCAGGGCCTCGGCTAGGATGCGCCCTTTCGGCACGGCGATGATGATTGAGCTGGGCATGATTTTCGGGCTTTACTTGGGCGTTGGTGAGCGTGCAACAACCGGACACGGTTCATTTGAGCAAGGCTCGTTATGGCAATGGAAGAAAATAACCGCCGTGCCTTTGCCATTCAGGCTCATTATTGCCGCGAAATGGCCGCGCCCATTTATGCGCGGTTGTGCGACGCGCTGTCCCGCTGCCTGACACGCGCGAGCAAAACCGGCGCGTGCATCCTCGATTGGCCAGGTGAGCCAACGCGCGACGCGCTGCCGCTGCGCCTTATGGGTGGGCTGCACGCGCTGGTGCTGGCTGGCGCCGATGCCGGGCTGGCGCGGATTTTTTCAGGGGAAATAACCAAAAACGCCGCAATCGACGCCGAGTTGCAGCGCGCACTGAGCGAGCATGACACCGCGCTGCTCCCCTGGCTTGACGGCCCCCCGCAAACCAACGAGCCGGGGCGCAGCGCCGCCTTGATGACCGGGCTGCTGGAGGTAGCGCGCACCTGCGAGCCGCGAATTGAGATTATCGAAATCGGCTCCAGCGGCGGGTTGAACCTGCTCATCGACCGCTACCGTTTCAACTTGGGCGGCGCAGCGGTCGGCCCGGTTGACGCGCCCATCACCATTTCGCCGGAATGGCGCGGTGAGCCATTTGTCGACGCTGCGCCCATCGACATCGTCTCAACCCGTGGGTGCGATGTACGGCCGCTCGACGTGACGGACCCGGCGGTCGAGGCACGGTTGCTGGCTTATGTCTGGCCAGAGACGCCCGCACGTGCGGCGCGGCTGCGCGTGGCAATCGATATGCTGCGCGCCCACGGCGTCTCGCTTGATAAAGCGGATGCAGCGGATTGGGTGGAGGCGCAACTGCGCCTGCCGCAAGCGCCCGGCACCACGCGCGTGCTAATGCATTCGGTCGTGTGGCAATATCTGCCAGAGCCGGTGGCCGAGCGGATTCGCGCAGCAATGGCAAATGCTGGCGCAAAGGCCGATGCGGCACGCCCCCTTGCCTGGGTCGCAATGGAGCCGGACCGCGCGCTGGCAGAGCAGGTGGTGAGCATTCGCTGCTGGCCGGGGGACGACGCCCGCCGCATCATCGCCACCTGCCACGCCCATGCGACCTGGATACGCCCCGGCGCTTCTGTCCAAACCGGCTCCGGCGGCCCGCTGGTGGAAGGCGCGGTAAAAATCGTCTTATAGCGCACGGGGCGGGTTGCCGGCCTTGACTATCTCCGGCTGAATGTTTGGCTGCGCGATTAACCGCCTGCGCGCGCAAACCAATTTCGGATCGCGCTGTTCACCGCCGCTGGCGCCTCCCACGGTACAAAATGGCCAGCCCCCTCAATCCGCACCACCGTCAAATCGGGGATAAGCGGCTCCAGCCCTTCAAGCTGGCAAGGTTTGAGCGCAGTATCGCCCATGCCCCACACGATGAGCACCGGCACGGCAATGGGGGGAAATGGCGCCTCCAAAAAACCCGGCCGGGGCGGGTCTTCGCCCATTTCCGGCACGATAATTCTGCTTGCTCGATACCAGTTGAACATGCCGGTCAGCGCGCCTGGCTGGCGCCACTCGTCGATATAGTTGCCGCGCTCCGCCGCCAGCAACGCAAGGTCTGCATGGCCAGTAAACACGGTGTCAAAATATGCCTCTACCCCAATCTCGCCAATATGCGCCTCAAGCGCGGGGTTGCGAAAGGCGCGGATATATTGGCTGGCGCGGCGCTGATCCTCATCATCAAACAGGCTTTTTTGAAATATCAGCGGGTGCGGAGAATTGAGGATCACCAGCCTTTCTACCCGGTCTGCCCGGTTGAGCGCGGCCATCCACGCAACAGCACCTCCCCAGTCATGGCCGACAAGCGTAAACCGCTCGATACCGAAATAATCTGCCAGCGCGATAAGATCGGCCAGCAGCCGGTCGACCGCATAATCGCCCATTTCAGGCGGTTTGTCTGAGCGGGCATAGCCACGCTGGTCGGGCGCGATGACAAAATGGTCGGCGGCAAACTCCGCCATCTGGTGTCGCCATGTGCGGTGCGATTCGGGAAAGCCGTGGAGAAAAATCATCGCCGGATCGCCAGGCTTGCCCGCGACAGCCACATCCAGCGAAACGCCAGTGGACAGTGCCACGCGCTGCAAAACATCGTTACCGGGCATATACCTCTCCTGTGTGGACCGCGATTATCCCGGCCAGATCTTCGGGGAAAAACGGCTCCGCAAGCTCTGCAAGCTCGGCTGCGGCAAACCAGCGCCAGCGCGTCATCACCCGCTGCTCAAGCGCGGTGTGGCCGCGCGTGTCGATATCAGTCACCTCGGTACGAATGAAGAAATAGCGTTCGTCCGCACGCACCGGCACGCCCTCAATGGTGGTAAATTCAGCATAACGCTGCAATATTTCGGCACCTGGCTCTGCGTCGATGCCGCATTCCTCAAACAATTCGCGCCGGGCAGCCTCGGCATAGCTTTCGCCCGGCTCCAGCGCGCCGCCGGGTGTGCACCAAAAGGGCGGGCGGTCATCAGGCTCAAAACGAAAAAGCAGCACCCGCCCTGCCCTGTCGAGCAACACTATTCGAGCAGCGGGCCGGGCGGGTCGGCTCATGCCTCCCCCGGCGCGCGGGCACGAATAGCGAGCGCGTGGACACGCCCGCCCGGCAAATCTCCCAGCGCCCGGTTCACCATCCGCTGCCGCTCAAGCCGGGGCACGCCGGCAAATGCTGCACACTCAATCACTACTGTAAAATGCGATTCGCCCGATCCGTCGTCACCGCCATGCCCCAAATGCCGGGCGCTATCGTTGATGACCTCCAGCATGAGCGGGGAAAAAGCGGCTATCAGCCGGGCGGAAATTTCGGCCGCGATCGGGCCAGTGGCAGAGCTTGTCATCATCCCTATATAGCCCGTTTTGGCAATTCGGGGAGCCATGTGGCCGACGAGGACGAAAAGAAGGCAAAACCGGCGCCGCGCTTTCACGGCCGGGTGGCGGGAACGGGCAGGCAGTGCATGGAGCCGGGGTGCGATTTGCCCGGAGAATTTCGCGCGCCCCCGCTCGAGGGTGCTGCACCGCGCGACGAGCCTGCGCCTTATCGCTGGTTTTGCCTGGATCATGTCCGGGCTTTCAACGCGCGCTACAACTTCTTTTCGGGCATGAACGCGGACGAAATCAGCGCCGCTCAGCGCCCCTATGCCGGGTGGGAGCGCGAAACCCGTGCTTTTTCTGCCACCGGTGCGGATCGCCCACCGAGCTGGGCCGATTTCAACGATCCGCTCGACGCCATCAGCGCGCGGTTTCGCGCACGCGCGCCGGCCGCGCGGCAAGACGGCCACCCGCTATCCGACGCAGACCGGCGCGCGCTTAAAATATTGGGGCTGGCAACAGACGCAGACCGGCGCGCGCTGCGCACCCGCTATGCCGAACTCGTTCGCAAATTTCACCCGGACCGCAACGGCGGCGACCGCAGCTTTGAAAAGAAATTGCAGGAAGTAATTGCCGCCTACCAACTGTTGAAAGTCTCAGCCGCCTTTGCCTGACGCCGTCGTATCAGGTACGGTGCGCTTTGTCTTATTTGGCCAGTGGTGAGCCGATTGACCAGCTATAGCCAAACGGATCGCGCACCTGGCCGTAGCGATCCCCCCAGAACATATCCGCAATCGGCATAGTTGCCGCAGCGCCGGCCGCAACCGCGCGGTTAAACCACGCATCGGCATCGTCAACTTGCAGATGGAGCGTAAGCCCCCGTGGCGGGCCGCTATCCGCATTATCGGCCGCGACATATTCAGGAAATTCGTCGTGCAGCATTAGCGACGCGCCGTTGATCAGCAAATGCGCGTGCATAAGCCTTATGCCATCTTCCGCCGGGTGTCGCCGCAGCTCGGTCGCGCCAAATGCCGCTGTGTAAAAATCAATCGCCTCGACAGCTTTGTTATCACCGATCTGGAGTTGCGGCGTCAGCCCTGTGGCCGGGCCTTGCGGCGCATCGTCGCTCATCAACACTCTCCTGATCGCTTCGAGTCGTTTCTTGACAAGAGTGCCATCATGGTTAATTTTTACAACTGTGGAATTAACCGATGCCGCCCCGCCGGCCCCCTTATCTGACAAGCGCCGTTATGACGACGCCTGCACCACTGCCCATGCCATGGAGCTGTTGGGGGATCGCTGGGCGATGCTTGTCGTGCGCGAGCTGTTGTTCGGCGGGCGGCGCTTTAACGAGCTGCGCCACGGCCTGCCCGGCATCAGCGCCAATGTGCTGACGCAGCGGCTGGAAGCACTGGAGGCGAGCCGTGTTGTTCAGCGGCGCAAATTGCCGCTCGCAGGCGGCGCACACCAATATGAGCTTACGGCATGGGGGCAAGAGGCAGAGAGCGTGATTCTGGCGCTGGGTCGCTGGGGTGCGCAATCAATCGCGCATGACCCCGCGCTGCCACTTAGCGCCGCCTCGCTTATGCTGCGGCTGCGCGCGGCGCTGCTGCCCGAACGGCTGGGGCAATCGGCTGCCTGTATCGGATTCGACATTGACGGCGAGTTGTTCACCGCCCGGCTGGGCAGCGGCGCCATGGCGGTGAAGAGAGGATGCGCAGACAATCCCGATCTCCTGCTCTGCGCATCGGCAGCCACGCTTGCCGGGTTGTTCCGGGGCGAGCGCCCGCTTGGCGAATATGTGGCGACGGGGGCTTTGGCGATAGAGGGCAGCCGCGCGCTTGCCCACTGGCTCACGACCTTGTTCGCCGCCACGCCAAAACCCGGTTCGGCTTGACGCGGAGCAAATAGCTTCGCACTGAACGGTGCAACCAGAGCGAAATGGCAGCGATCGATATGACCAACATTCCCAACACCCAGCCAGACAGCCGCGACACTACCATTTTGGAGGCGCCCGACAAGATGGTGCGCGTGCGCGAGATGTTCGGCATCGACACAGACATGGAGTGCCCGGCATTTTCCGAAGCAGATGAGCGCGTTCCCGATCTTGACCCAACCTATGTTTTCGACGCCGACACAACGCTTGCCGTGCTCGCCGGTTTTGCGCACAACCGCCGCGTCATGGTGCAGGGCTATCATGGCACCGGCAAATCGACACATATCGAGCAAGTGGCCGCGCGGCTGAAATGGCCGTGCATCCGCATCAATCTCGATGCGCATATCAGCCGGATCGACCTGGTCGGCCGCGACGCGATTGTGCTAAAAGACGGCCAGCAGGTGACGGAATTCCGCGAGGGCCTCCTCCCCTGGGCGTTGCAGACGCCTACCGCTTTGGTGTTCGACGAGTATGATGCCGGGCGCCCGGACGTGATGTTCGTCATCCAGCGCGTGCTGGAGGCCGAGGGCAAGCTGACCTTGCTCGACCAGAACCGCGTTATCCGGCCCAACCCGTGGTTCCGCCTGTTCGCCACCGCCAACACCGTGGGGCTTGGCGACACCAGCGGGCTGTACCATGGCACACAACAGATCAACCAGGGGCAGATGGACCGGTGGAACATCGTCGTAACCCTCAACTATCTGCCAGCCGCGGTCGAGGCGCAGATCGTGCTCGCCAAATCGGGTGAATATGACCAGCCACAGGGCAAGGAAACCGTGGCCTGCATGGTGCGCGTGGCGGATTTGACGCGCAAAGGGTTTATCAACGGCGACATCTCCACCGTTATGAGTCCGCGCACCGTCATCACCTGGGCGCAAAACGCGCTCATCTTTGGCGATGTCGGCTTTGCCTTTCGCCTGTCCTTTCTCAACAAATGCGACGAGGCAGAGCGTGCGCTGGTGGCGGAATATTATCAACGCGTGTTCGGCAAGGATTTGCCCGAAAGCGTTGTCGGTAAGGCCCTTGCCTGATCTGGCAGGGGCAACAAAAAGGGGCGGCCCCGCAGGACCGCCCCCAATCTTGCCAAAACGGCCGCGCCAAACGGCTCAGGCGGCGAAGCGCACCGAGCCGCGCACCGCGCTGCGGCGGCGCATCGCGCCCCCGATCAGACCGAAGCCGCCGATCATCATCGCCCAGGTCGCCGGCTCTGGAACCGCGGCAAAAGTGGCGGCAAACTGCGCATTGCCGGCGTTGAAGAAGTAGTTCCACGCCGGGTTGTTGCGCGGATCGCTGGTGTTGTTCCACACAAAATAGTTGAGCCCGGCAGCGGCCGTTCCCAATGGCGAGGTCACAGTGGTGTTAATCCCTGGCACGCCAAAAACGCTCAGATAAGCGACATATTGATTACCGGCGACCACGCTGACATTCGGCGCAAATGTATAGCCGCCCGCGCCGCTCGATGGCACCACGCCGCTTTCAAACAAATTGGTGGGCGAGCCAAAGCCAAGGCCAAAGCTGCCAGTGCCGTTCCAGGTGCCAACGCCACCGAACAACGCGCCAACGCCGCCGTTGAGATACAGCGTGAAAGAAGTCAGCGTTCCGGTGACAGGCGCGGTAAACACCTGACCATAGGTTTGCGTATCGGGGAAGCCAAAGCTGCCAATGTTGCCGCCCGTTGGCGCGTTTTGAATCGTAGTAGCCGCAAGCGACGGAGTCGCCAGCGCCATAGCAGTCGTAAACAAGGCAAATTTCATAAATTTCGTCATAACTTAGCCCTCACTAATGTTGACAGGAAGCACCCCAGATGCGCCTTAATTAACGAATCGCCCTATAAAGCACCAAAACCAATGTCGATAGTATGGAGTCGACATGCAGCTTTCTATCGCTATGAAATATGAGGGATTTAATATTTTATTTACGATGTCCCAAATTAGGTCGAACAATTTTCCTTTGCCTAACAGCCAAAACAAAGAGCTGCCGCCAATTTTATTGCCGGTTAATGGCATATCTGTAGAATTTTTCTAACACATCTTGGCAAAACCGCGCGCGCATTTGGGCGCGCGACGCCGGATACATGGTCCTTTCGTGCAGCGGCTCCGGGTATGCCGCTGTGCTGCGGCGCTAAAATTCGCTCAAGCCAACAAGGGTCTTCCCTTGGCGGCGGCCTTGCCGATAAGAGATGAGGAGATGACCGCCCAAACCCCTCTCGATCAGCTCAAGGCCGTACTTGGCGGTGCCGCACGTGTACTGGCAGATGAGCCAGAGGTTGAACTTGCCTATACCGCCGATGCGCCGGTTCAGTCGGGCAAGCACATCAAAGTGCCGATGCCCGCACGCGGCCTGCCCGCAGACCAGGTGGCTCAGGCGCGCGGCTATGCCGATGGCTTTGCCCTGCGGCTAAAACACCATGACAGCGCGCTGCACCTGAAGGCGGCGCCGGCAGAAGCGGTGGCGCGCGCGGTGTTCGATGCGGTGGAAGGCGCGCGGGTGGAGGCACTTGGCGCGCGCGGCTATGCTGGCATTGCAAGCAACCTGACAACCGCGCTCGAATCCCGGTTGCGCGCAGACCCGATCACCCGCGCGCGCAGCCGCGACGAGGTGCCGCTGTCGACCGCTGTATCGCTAATGGTGCGCGAGCGGCTGACAGGCCTGCCCAGCCCCATCGTCACCGCGCCCGGCCTGTCAATGGTGCGGGAATGGATCAACGAACGCGCTGGCGCCGACCTCGATGCGCTTGGCTTTGCCATCGATAATCAATCTGCCTTTGCCCAACTATCGATGAAGTTGCTGCGCGATCTTGATTTGATCGAGGGCGATTTGTTGCCAGATGAAGCCGACACAGGCGACGACGACGAGGGCAACAACGACAGCGAACGGGACGAAGGCGAAGAAGGCGACGACGCAGGCGAGCAAGGTGACAGCCAGATAGAACAACGCAGTGACACCAGCGAGGCCGGGCAGGACGAAGGCGACCGCACACAACAACAACAAGACTCACCCGACGATGCCGACGGCGCACCCGGCGAAGATGGCGATGAAGGGATGATGCCGGTGCGGCCCAACCGGCCGCAGGCGGATTTTTCTGCACAATTTGATTACAAGATCTGGACGCAGGATTATGACGAAGTAATCGCCGCAACCGAACTGTGCGACGCCGATGAGCTGGCCCGGCTGCGCGCCTATCTCGACCAGCAGCTTGTCCATCTGCAAAGTGCCGTGTCAAAACTTGCCAACCGCCTGCAGCGCCGGTTGATGGCGCAACAAAATCGCAGTTGGGATTTCGACCAGGACGAAGGGCTGCTCGATGCTGCGCGCCTGGCACGGGTAATCATCAACCCAATGCAATCATTGTCATACAAGGTTGAGCGCGAAACCGATTTCAAGGACACAGTTGTCACGCTGCTCATCGATAATTCCGGCTCGATGCGCGGGCGGCCAATTTCTATTGCCGCCATTTCCGCCGACATATTGGCGCGCACGCTGGAGCGGTGCGGCGTGAAAACCGAGATTTTGGGCTTCACCACCCGCGCCTGGAAAGGTGGCCAATCACGCGAAAGTTGGCTTGCCGCCGGGCGGCCGCCGCAGCCCGGGCGGCTGAACGACATCCGCCACATCGTTTACAAACAGGCAGATGAACCCTGGCGGCGCGCCAAGGCCAACCTTGGGCTGATGATGCGCGAAGGGCTGCTGAAGGAAAATATCGACGCAGAGGCCTTGCTCTGGGCGCATAGCCGCTTGCTCGCCCGGAGCGAGGACCGCCGCATCCTGATGGTAATTTCAGATGGCGCTCCGGTTGACGATTCCACTCTTTCGGTCAACTCTGGCAGCTATCTTGAGCGCCATTTACGCCAGGTAATTGGCTGGATTGAAAACCGATCGCCGATTGAGCTTTGCGCGATTGGCATTGGCCATGATGTGACGCGCTACTATGCCCGCGCGGTTACCATCATGGATGCCGAACAGCTTGGCGGCACCATGATCGAACAACTGGCCGCTTTGTTCGACACGGCATGACGCACCGGCTGCACCCGCCACCCACGGGCTTTTGCGGCCCGGTAAAACGATCCGTCACCATTGCCGGCCATGCGACATCTATCAGCCTGGAGCCGGTTTTCTGGGCTGCGCTTGAAGCCGCGGCAACAGCGCACGCGCTCCCGCTCAGCGCTGTTGTCGGCGAGATTGACGCCGGGCGGCTTGGCGCGCTCACCCCGCCCAATCTGGCGAGCGCGATCCGTTCCTGGCTGCTTGCTCGTGCAATGATGGGCGCATTTGATGCGAATTATTCGCAATAGCGTTGACAATGCGAATGACTCTCAATAGCTAGGCTCCGCAAAGGAGTTTATTGTGCATAATTCAACCTTTATCGCTCTTAGCTGTGTCGGCGCGTTCATCTCTGCGCCAGCCCATGCGTCGAACCCTGCTGCCACTGCGGCGGCCACGCCCGACGATGCAGACCAGCGCGCTGACATTATCGTCATCGGCGAGCGCGAGCGCGAAACGCCAAAACAAGTCGCGCCGCTGCTCGACGCGCCTCGCTCCATTGCGGTGTTGCCGCAACAACTTATCGAGCAAACCGGCTCTGCATCGCTGACGGATGCGCTGCGCACGGTGCCCGGTATCACCTTTGGCGCGGCCGAAGGCGGTAACCCGATTGGCGACCGGCCCTTTATCCGCGGGTTCGACACACAAGGCAGCACCTATGTCGATGGCGTGCGAGATTTTGCCGCGCAAAGCCGGGAAGTGTTCGCTGTCGATTCGGTGCAAATCGTGCGCGGGTCAGACTCCACACTTGGCGGGCGCGGCAGCGCGGGCGGATCGATCAACATTTTGTCCAAAGCGCCCAATCTGCTCAATAGCGCAAGCGCAAGCATCAGCCTTGGCAGCGCCGATTACAAACGCCTCACCGCAGACGTGAACCAACGCCTGTCGGGCAGCGCTGCATTCCGCATTGAAGGTGTGTGGCATGACCAGGACGTGGCGGGGCGCGACGCACTGTATCAGCGGCGCTGGGGCATTGCTCCATCCATCGCCATCGGGCTGGACACGCCGACACGCCTGTCCGTCAGCTATTATTATCTGGAAAGCCACGAACTGCCCGACAGCGGCATCCCCTATCTCTTCACCACCGCCAATGCGCCGCTTGGCGAAACCATTACCCAGCCAGCGCTTGGCCGTATCACCACCATTTCAGGCGCAACCGGCAATGTGGACAGGCGCAGTTTTTATGGGCTTGTCGACCGCGATTTTCGCGATACGACCACGCATCAGGCAACGCTGCGCGCCGAGCATGATTTTGGCCACATAACCTTGCGCAACACTGCCCGCTTTACCGCCAATACCCAAAATTACATCTATACCCAGCCCGACGACAGCCAGGGCAACGTATTTGGCACCAACGCTGCTAACCCTGCAACCGCGGGTGGCCTGTTGTGGCGGCGCGCGAATAGCCGCGCCAGCGAAAGCCACAGCCTGATTGACCAGATCGATCTCTTCGGCAGCTTCAAAACCGGCGGCATCAAGCACAGCTTTTCAGCGGGCGCGGAATTTGCCTTTGAGCGCGCACAGCGCGGCACGCTGGTGACGCGGGGCTTTGTCAATGCTGCGGGCAACGAAATCCTCTCCGCCGGGGCAACCCTTTCGCCGCGCTGCACGCCAGAGGCACTGGCGCGCTTTTATTGCACAAGTCTGTTTGCCCCCAACCCGACGGACGCATTTGTCAACTATACCAGCGACACGTCCACCACGCCTGCCCCAATCGTCCGCTCGCAGCCGATTGGCGACACCATCAACGATGGCCGTACCCAAAGCCTATACGCATTTGATTCGATCACCCTTGCCCCGCAGTTGATCTTGAACCTTGGTGCACGGTTTGACCATTTCACCTCGCAGGTCCAGCCCGGCCAGCCCATTGCTGCAACGGAGCGTTTTTCGCTGGAGCGCACCGACAATCTGTTCAACTGGCAGGCGGGCCTTGTTTACAAACCCGTGCCCAACATCAGCCTCTACACCTCCTATGCCACCGCCGCGACACCGCCCAACAGCCTGCTGGGCGAGGGGCGGGAGGGCAATGCGCTGGGAACAACCGACACCCAGGCGACCCGCGACACGCTGGCGCTCCTGCGCCCGGAAAGGACGCGCTCGTTCGAAATTGGCGCCAAGGCAAATTTGTTGGGCGGCAAGGCGTCTGTCAGCGTTGCCGGCTTCCAGACCCGCACCGACAATGCACGCGTGACGGGCGAGGACGGCCTGCCGCAATTTGTCGGCAGCCAGCGGATTACCGGCGTGGAGATTGGCGTCAACGGCGAACTGGCCAAGGGATGGACAGTGTTTGGCGGCTACACCCATCTTGACGGGCGCATCACCGATGGCGGCTTTACCGTGCTTACCGCCGCTGCCACGGGCGGCCAGGCAGCTCAAACCGTGCTGGTGCCCTCGGTCAACACCGGGCAGCGCACGCCGCAAGTGCCAAGTGATTCCGCCAGCTTGTGGAGCAATGTCGAACTTGGTCGCTTTTCCATCGGCGGCGGCGCCTTTTACACCGGCCAAGTGTTTGGCGGCTATGCTGACAACCGGCGCGCGGTGCAGGACGCAGCAGGCGTAGTCACCATTGTGCCCGCCACCCGCACCATCAGTCGCGCCGTGCCGGGTTATGTCCGCTTCGATTTGCGCGCGGGATACAGGGTGAACCGCCATGTGGAGCTGAGCGTGAATGCGCAGAATTTAACCGACAAGGCATATTTTACACAGGTAAACCCCTCCCATTTCGCCACATTGGCGCCGGGTCGGTCGGTATTTGCCACGCTAACGCTCAAACAATAGGCTGGCCCAATGCTGATCACCCTGCCCAATGTGCTGACACCTGAGCAACTCGCACATGTCACCACACTTGTTACCCAGGCCGAATGGACAGACGGCAACGCAACATCGGGCCACCAGTCGGCGCTGGCCAAGCGCAACGAGCAACTGCCCGAAGGCTCCGACGCGGCGCAGGCGGCAGGCTCGGTCATTCTCGATGCGCTGGCGGCATCGCCGCTGTTTGTGGCGGCGGCTCTACCCCATAAGGTGTATCCGCCCCTGTTCAGCCGTTATGCGGGCGGGCAGGCGTTCGACACGCATGTCGACAACGCCATCCGCATTCGCCGGGGGAGCGATTTTCGCATTCGGGCAGATTTGGCCGCCACGCTATTTTTGGCCCCGCCCGAAAGCTATGATGGCGGCGCGCTCATCATCGAGGAAGAGTTTGGCGAGCAACGCGTGAAGCTGCCTGCCGGGCACATGGTGCTCTATCCCGCCTCCAGCATGCACCGGGTAGAACCGGTGACGCGCGGCACGCGGCTTGCCTCGTTCTTGTGGGCGCAGTCCATGGTCCGCGACGCTGGCGCCCGGCGGCTGTTGTTTGAGCTGGACACAGCCATTCAGTCACTTGCTGCCAGCACAGGCCAGCAAAATCGCGACATTGTGCGGCTGACGGGCATTTATCACAATCTGCTGCGCCGCTGGGCAGAGGCGTAGGGCAGCACGGCCAGCCACCTCGCCACACCTCCGTGCGCCTGGTGCCTGGCCCGCGACCATAACAGACCGCACAGATATCGTCTCGCCCCTGCCCGCAGGGCTGATGGCGGCCTGTCAGGCGCGTCTGGGAAATCTTGGCGCAAGCTACGCACAAACCTGCTTACCTGCCCGCTCCAAACAAATAATCGCGCTGTTGCTGCCTGGCCACGCAGATAAATCGCTGTTTGCGACATCGTGTGCGGTGTCGCAACAAACCCCCGGATAAGGGGGGGTGGTGGACAGGGCTTCCACATAACTACAATCCCGCGCCGCTCCATCCCGTCCAATATTTGACGTATTTACGGCAGTTTATCGCCAAACATCTTTGGACATTGTTCGTATTCATCCGTTGACGTCCCCACATATCCGGCTCACAATGTGGGGACAAACGTGGGTACAGAGCGAACATGGGCAAGCTAACAGCACTGGCAGTCAAGGCAGCAACCCATTGGTCTAGTAATGGGTCTGGAAGAAGCCATCTGCTGGACGGCACATGGCAAGCCCTCGAATGACCTGTTGATGTGGGAGTCGGCAGCGGGAGAACTGCTGTTTCGGGATCGTTCTGGGAAGGTATTCGAGTTAGGTGAGGATAGGGAAGTTCCCGAAGAGGTGGCGCGTGACCGGGGGCGCAGACGCGCTGCAATGCTCGCTATCTGGAATGCGATGCGCGATGGGAAACTCAAGCAACAGCGCCGCATTGCCACCCGCTACGACAAAACCGTCCTGTCGTTCGAGAGCTTCCTCAACCTCGCCGCCGCACGGCTATGGCTGAAGTCTTTTGTCAACGCCGCCTAAGAGTCACATCAGTGAGCGCGCTTATACGTCGTGTCCCGATGTTGCTATTTGTAGTGCCATTACAAGCGCCCAAATCAGCCGCCGAATAGCCTAATGACACTACGCGCATGGCGATGGTGCCAAAATATCAGCCCAAAATCGACGTGCAGACAGAGCGTTGTAGGCTCGCCAGTGCCATAGCTTTAATCTTGCCTCATCACCTCACCGCGAAAAGATCGTCGCCCACGATTCTAAGCCGATGGTCGCTGAAACCCTCGCCATTAACGCGCTCGGTGCGGACGCCGTTCACCTTCCAGCTTTTGCACAACTTGCATCCCGCACGCTGGTTACGGGCGCGGCCTCGTTTGTGGTGCATAGTCGCCTCCGAGCCTCACGCAGCAATCGCCAGCCGCACACCCAGCGCCTGCGTCACCTTCAGCAGAGTGTCCAGCGTCGGGTTTCCGCCTTCGCTCAGCGCCTTATAAAGCGTTTCACGGCTGAGGCCGGTTTCCTTGGCAAGTGCGGACATGCCGCGCGCTCTGGCGATGAGGCCAAGCGCAGAGGTGATGATGGCGGGATCGCCGCTTGCCAGCGCATCGCCGAATAGCTCCACGCGCGCCGCATCGGTATCGAGGGAGTCGGCGGCATCGAATGGGATGGTCTTGATAGCCATGTTCAATCTTCCACTTCCTTGTTGATGTCTTTCGCGCGGGCAATGTCCCGCTTCTGGCTGCCCTTGTCACCGCCACACAGCAGGATGACGACCACATCGCCGCGCCGGGCAAAATAGACGCGGTAGCCGGGGCCATGATCGACCCGCAATTCGCTGACGCCTTCCCCAACGGATTTGGCATCGCCGAACAGGCCGATCTGCACACGCGCCAGACGTTGCTTGATCCGCTTCACGGCAACAGCATCGCGCAAACCGTCAAGCCAATCTGCAAATACGACGGTCTGGCGAATCTCGATCATGTGTCAGGTATAATTTACAGCGGAGGAATTGTCAATTATATCTGACAATATGGGCCGTGGCCGTTCGCTATCGTCCGCACCAAGCGCGAGCGCGACGTGGGGATAAATGTGGGGACACACCACTGCCACCCCAACAAAAGCAATATATTTCAATATGTTGGGATAAAGAAATGGTGGACAGGGCTGGATTCGAACCAGCGTACGCTTGCACGGGCAGATTTACAGTCTGCTGCCTTTAACCACTCGGCCACCTGTCCATTGGGCGCCAGAAAAGCGAGGCGGTCCCATGCCTATTGACGGCGCGCCTGTCAACGCCGGGTTGCGCATTGTCGCACATCCGCATAACCCTGCCCTTCATTACCAACCACATGAGCAAGCCTGAAATATGCGCAACTTCCTGCAGATGACCGCCCCTATCGCCCTTATCGCCGGCGCACTTGCCGCTACGGCCCCGGCGCTTGCACAGTCGACAGACCGTGAAGCGACAGCCAAAATCATCGACCAAGGCGTCAACCACAGCGAAGTGATGGTGACGGCGCAATATCTGTCCGACATCATTGGCCCACGGCTCACCAACTCGCCCGCCATGCGCAAGGCTGAGGCATGGACGCAAAGCCGCTTTCGCGACTGGGGGCTGGCCAATGTGCACAAGGAAGGGTTCGATTTTGGCCGTGGCTGGTGGATAGAGCGCTCAACCGTGCGGATGCTCACCCCGCGCGGCGTTCAGTTGACCGCGATTCCCATTGCCTGGACACCGGCGACCAACGGCGCGCTTTCGGCACCCATCATCGTAGCACCGATGAGCCGGGAGCGCGATTTTGACAAATGGAAGGGTAAGCTGGCCGGCAAAATCGTGCTTGTGTCGTTGCCGACAAATGGCTCTGAGCCGCGCGAGGCGCCGTTTCAACGGCTCGCCGGCGACGATATTTCGCAGCTCGACAAATTCCAGCAGCCCCGTTTTGACCCCGTCGCCGCCGACCGCCGGCTGAAGCGGCGCGACTATGCCAAAAAACTCGATGCGTTTTTGAAGAGCGAGGGCGCACTAGCCTGGGTTCAGCAATCGCGGCTCGATGGCAAGCTCATCCACGGCGAGGGTTATTTGTATGGCGCAGGCGACACGCCGTCGTTGCCCGCGGTTGAAATTGCCGCTGAAGATTATCGCCGCCTGGCCCGGCTGGCAAAATCTGGCGACGCACCCATGCTCGAAATCGACAGCCTCGTTCATTTCGACGATAGCGACCGCAACGCCTATAACATCATCGCCGAAATTCCCGGCACCGACCCCAAGGCCGGTTATGTGATGGCAGGCGCCCATCTCGATAGCTGGGTGGCGGGCGATGGCTCTGCCGATAATGGCGCAGGCACGGCGATGATCATGGAAGCGGCGCGCATTCTGGCGGCAAACGGCGTTCGGCCCAAGCGCACCATCCGCTTTGCGCTGTGGGTGGGCGAAGAGCAGGGCCTGCTCGGCAGCCGGGCTTATGTCGACAAATATCTGGCGGCGCGCGGCACACAGGCTGAACAGGCGCTGACCGGCGCGGCGCGTGTTCAGGGCTGGTCAAACCGCTGGCCAATCACTCCGCGACCCGGCTGGGGGGATTTGGCGGCCTATTTTAACCTCGACAATGGCTCGGGGAAAATTCGCGGAATTTATGCTGAAAACAACCCCGCCGTTGTGCCGATTTTCCGCGAGTGGCTTTCGCCATTTGCATCCATGGGGGCATCCGCCGTCGTCATCCAGAAAACGGGCGGAACCGACCATGTGTACATGCAGGAGGTGGGGGCGCCGGGCTTTCAGTTCGTGCAGGATCCGCTCGACTATTTCGCCCGTATTCACCACACGAACATCGACACGTTCGACCATCTAAAAGGCGACGATATGCGGCAGGCATCAACCATTTTGGCGAGCTTTTTGCTAAACGCGGCCAATGCCGACAAGGCGCTGCCCCGCCCACCACTGCCGACCAAGCCTGTGGTGACCGACCCTTACGCCTATTCGAACGACGACGATTAATGGCAAAGCGCGGACACAGGCCAAGCACGGGCGTTGGCGGGCGGCCACGATTTTGGGGGAGGCACGCGGTTACCGCCGCGCTTGCCAACCCTGAGCGCGTGGTGCGCAAGCTATGGGCAACGCGCGAGGCGATGGCCAGCCTCGACATTCCGCCGATTATCCCGGTCGTCTATGCCGATGTGGCAGATCTGGCGCGGCTGGTGCCGTCAGATGCGCCACATCAAGGGCTGGTGGCCGAGGTTGATCCGCTGGAGGATATCTGGCTGGGCGATTTGCTGGAGCAAGGCGCGGACGACCAGCGCCCGCTGCTCATTCTCGATCAGGTGACCGACCCGCATAATGTTGGCGCAGTGCTGCGCTCGGCCGCGGCGTTCAACGCGCTAGGCATCGTCACGCAAGATCGCCACGCACCGCCCGAATCGGGCACGGTAGCGCGGGCAGCATCTGGCGCGCTGGAACTTGTGCCATGGGTGCGCGTGGTTAACCTGGCGCGCGCGCTCGACGAAATTGCCGAGGCTGAATTTTGGCGCATAGGGCTTACCGGCGAGGCGCACATGCCGCTGGCAGAGGCGATTACCGGTGGTGGCCGCTGTGCGCTGGTGCTGGGCGCCGAGGGCGAGGGGATGCGCCAGAATACCGAGGCGCATTGCGACGTGCTCGCGCGCCTGCCCATCTCGCCGCTTGTCGAAAGCCTGAACGTGTCAAACGCCGCCGCAATCGCGCTCTACGCGGTTGCGACGCGCGGGTGAGGCATCAGTCCTCTTCGGCCACCGTCACGCGCAAGCCATCAAGCGCATCGGTAAGGGCAATTTGGCAGGAGAGGCGCGAATATTCGGTGCGGTCCGATGTTGAGTCGAGCAGGTCATTTTCATCCTCGCTCATTTTTGGCAGTTTGGCCGCAAATTCCGGGTCGACATGCACATGGCAGGTAGCACAACTGCAACACCCGCCGCACAGCGCAAGAATATCGTCGATACCCGCATCGCGGATCACTTCCATCACCGAAAGCCCCGCCTCGCCGGAAATGGTTCGCTCTTCTCCACTGCGCATAACGACGACAAGCTGCGGCATTGGGTAATACTCCATGGTAGGTGGCCAAGGCCGCCTTGCCGCGCGGGCGACCGCATTTCAAGAGCTAACCCGCGGGCGCCGCCAATATGGCTGTGCTGCACGAACACCGTTACAAAGGCCAAGCCATGGGACTGAGCGCTGACCAACTGACCCAATCCATCGATGCGCTTGCCGCACGCGAGCCCGGCTTTGCCACAGCGCTTGCCAAGGCGGGCTACCCCGCGCCGCGCATCCGCGCGCGCGGCTATGCCACTTTGCTGCGCACCATCATTGGCCAGCAGGTGAGTGTGAAAGCAGCGCAAAGCGTGTGGAACAAGCTAGATGCGCTCGTTGGCGCGCTGGATGACCCGGCAAGCATAAAGGCTGCAAGCGACGAAACCCTGCGCGCGGCGGGGCTCTCGCGGCAAAAGGCCAGCTATGCCAAAAGCCTGGCCGATGAAGTGTCGAGCGGGCGGCTCGACCTTGTCAATCTACCCGCCGATGATGAAGCGGCAATTGTCGCGCTCACAAGGGTTAAAGGCATTGGCCGCTGGTCGGCCGAAATATATCTGCTGTTTGCCGAAGGGCGCGCCGACATTTGGCCCGCGGGCGACCTTGCGGTGCAAATCGCGGTTGGGCGCATCCTTGGGCATGATGAACGCCCCAGCGAAAAGCTCTGCCGCGAGCTGGCCGAAAACTGGCGCCCGCACCGGGGGGCCGCCGCAATATTTGCCTGGCACAGCTACGATATTCAGGCGATCTGAACCAGGTCCGCCATTGCAATCCATGGCGGCAACGTTAGCCTTGCCCAATGCTGCTGCCCATGCTCCTCATCTTCGCCGCCGCTGCCGCGCCAGATTGCGGGTATGACAAGGTTGCGGTGCTCGCGCTGAATGAGGACGCGTTCGACCAAGATTTAACAAAAGGCTGGCGCGCGCTGAAAAATCGCGGATGCCTGGCTGAGGCCGCCGATTTGCTGCGCGATTATCGCGACGCCAATACCCGCAAGCGGGCATCGATTTTATTCTGGCATGAGGGCCAGTTGCGCGCTTCGCTCAACCAGACGGAAGCGGCCATCGCCCTGTTCGAAAAATCGCGCAAGCCTGAGGCGCAGGATGAAATTGGCTGGAACCATTATGTCGACGGCAGCATCGCCTTTTTGCGGCACGACCGGCCAGCGCTGCAACAGGCGCGCGACACGCTGGCCCGGCTGCCCGCGCCAAAAGAACTGCCAAATTTTACCCTGAATGGGCAAAAAGTGCCGGTTGCATGGCCGCTTAATCTCAACGTGCTCGACGGCTTTTTAAAATGCTTCGATAAGCCCTATGCTGTGGCTTATTCCAGCGACGCGTGCACCGCTTCTTTGGCAAAAATCACCGTCAAGGACGAGCCACAGCGCTAACGCGCCGGCTTCCACACCTGTGTCTGGCAAAAAAAGGCGATGCAGCCCTTCACTTGCAGCGTGCCATCGGGCAGGCGTGCGAGAATTGAGCGATATTCGCGCCCTTCTTCTGGGCTGTAAACGCGGCCGCGCCAGTCTTTGCCGCTGTCAGAAAAGTTCAAAAGCACCGGCAAGCCAACCACCGGGCGCGTGCGCAGCGCGGGATTGGGGTTGTTATAATCCACCCCCCGGTTGTCGGGACGTGGCTTCAAAATCTTGCTGATGTGCCCGCAAACCAATTTTCCGCACGGCGCAATCGTCACAATCGCCTTTTCTTCCAGCGTCAGCCATTGCCCCGTAATCGGTGTCGCGGCATGAGCGGGCGCGGACCAAAGCGCAGCGCCCAACAAGGCAAGCGCTATAGCGGGCAAAGCTGGGGCAAAGGCGGCAATAGGCTGGCGCATCGGCAACTCCTGTGGCGGTGATCTGCATTTGGCAGGATTGAAAGGATGATAGATGAACGCTCGCTGGACAATCGGTATTATCGGCGGATCGGGGCTATATGCAATCGACGGGCTGGAAGATGCCGAGTGGCGCGATGTGGAAACGCCCTGGGGGGCGCCGTCGGACCAATTGCTGTTTGGTCGGGTGGGGGACGTTAATCTGGTGTTTCTGCCACGCCATGGCCGCGGCCACCGGATTTCACCGACAGACCTCAACTCGCGCGCCAATATCGATGCGCTAAAACGCGCTGGCTGCACCGATATTCTGGCGATTTCCTCCATCGGCTCGTTGCGCGAAGAACTGGAGCCGGGGCGATTCGTTGTGGTGGATCAATTTATCGACCGCACGGTTGCGCGCCCGTCGAGCTTTTTCACCACCGGCATGGTTGCGCATGTGTCGATGGCGCAGCCCGTTTGCCCGCGCCTGTCGGGCGTCGCCATGGCCGCGATTGAGGCGGCAGGCGGCAAGGCGACTGGCGGCGTCACCTATATCGCAATGGAGGGACCGCAATTTTCCAGCCGCGCCGAAAGCCTGTTGTACCGGCAATGGGGCGCCGATGTCATCGGCATGACAGCGATGCCCGAGGCAAAGCTCGCGCGCGAGGCAGAGCTTCCCTATGCACTTGTCGGCATGGTGACGGATTATGATTGCTGGCGCGAAGGGCATGAGCATGTCGATGTGGCAGAGGTGATTGCGCAGGCGCAGGAAAATGCCGCGCTTGCCGCGCGCACTGTGGCTGCTTTTGTTGCAGCGCTCCCGGCCGGACGAGCCCCCTCGCCGATTGATACCGTGCTCGATGTTGCGCTGATGACCGCACCCGACAAGCGCGACCCGGCGCTTTTGGCAAAGCTCGATGCTGTTGCCGGGCGGGTGCTGCGCGGGTAGTGGGTAACCGGCAACCGGAGCGGGTAGGCGGTCGCGCCTAAAGCGCGCCGCCCCTGCTTCGCGCCTCTACCCCTGCCCCAATGGCAGTGCGGCGCTGCCGGCCCCAGCTTTCCCGCCCGGTGAGAAAGCTGTGCCAGCCCCACAGCGCCCCTGCATGACGCAAAAGCTGGAAGGTGAACGGCTCCAGCACCGCAGCGACAAGCGCCCAGCCAAGCCCCAATCCCTCGCGCTGCCCGGTCCAGCGGGCATAAAGTTTGAGCGACCACAGATGATAGGCAAGATCGAAGAGGATCTTGGCGAGCATCACCAGCAAAATCGGCAGCGCGATGCGCCAGGCGCCAAGCGCGACCACCGCGATGAGAATGATGAACGCAGCAATGCCATAAACCGGCTGAAGCGTGTCGAGCGTTTTTACCGGCATCATCTTGGTGCCAAGCGCGCCAAAACGTGCATTGCCGATCATGTCTCGGTTCCAGTATTGGGTTTGCAAAAAGCCGCCAAACCAGCGCCGCCGCTGGCGCAAAAAGGCCATGGGCGTGGCCGGGGCATCGGTGCGCGCATGCGCCTGGCCGATAACGCGAACCCGCCAGCCAAGCCCGGCATCGACTGAATGGCGGTGCAGCCGGTGGATCAACTCATAATCCTCAACAAGGCACGCCGGGTCAAACCCACCAACCGTGATCAGCGCCTCGCGGCGAAAGGCGGCAAAAGCGCCGGAAATGAGCAACAGGCTGTTTTCCTGCATCCAGGCATAACGCGAAAGAAAGTTACGTACATATTCATATGTCTGGAACCACTGGAACAACCGACCAGACAGGCTTGGCCCGCAAATCGGCGTCAACACCCCCGTTGCCGCCACCAGCAGCGGCTCGGCGGCAAAGGCGCCCCGCATCGCCGCCAGTGCGCCATCGTCAAGCAGCGTGTCGGCATCTACCGTCAGCACAATTTCGCAATCGACCTGCTGGATCGCCGCGTTGAGCGCCCGCGCCTTGCCGCCATGCGGCACGCGCAGCCAGCGCAGCCCCGGCACGCCGGGCGCAGGCGCGCTGATGTGGCCAAGCGGCGGCGGCGCGAGGCCATAGAGCCGCTGCATCACCGCTGGGGTTTCGTCGGTTGATCCGTCATCGGCCACGACAATCAGGTCGGGCGGGTCGCTTTGCGCGCGCAGCCGGTCAATCGTAATGCCCAGTACCCCTGCCTCATTATGCGCTGCAATGATAACACCCAGCGATGGGCGGGCCGCGCCGTTTTCGAGCCCGGCCGCTGCCAGCGCCGGTTGCGGTGCCATTATCCGCCAGGTCCGGCGCGCGGTGAACACAAGCAACGATGTGTCATAAAGAATATACACAATTCCCACCGACCAGCTTGCAAGCCCGGTGCGGAAAAAACCCTGCGCCACCAGCGCTGCAAAAAGCAGCGCGGCGCCAATGGTGATCACATGGCTGATAACCGGCACTGGCCTGGGGGTGAGCCGGGGCGATTGCGCCACGAGCGATTCGCTGATCAATGTCATATCCGCAGCGCTATAAACCGATTTTAGATGAACACACGCTGTCCTTGCGCTACACGGCTACACAAGCAACCACACAAGCCAACCATCTGGGCAATAGGCCAGTTTATCACAACAACAAAGGGGGATACCGTTGACAAGCGCCAACAGATACACAGGCCCGGCCATTGCGTTCCACTGGCTGGTGGCGCTTGGCATCGTCATCAACATCGCCTTGGCGCTTACCTGGGAATATTACCCCGACAACGCCGTGCGCCCGGCCATCAATCTGCACAAATCTCTCGGCATCACCGTACTTGGCCTTGCCATTATGCGGGTGCTGTGGCGCATTGCGCACCGCCCGCCGGCCCTGCCTCGCGGGTATATGCTGTGGGAGGCAAGGCTCAGCCATGCAACGCACATTATGCTCTATGTGCTGATTTTCGCCATGCCGCTTACCGGATGGGCAATGGATTCGGCATGGGACAAGGCGGCGGAAAACCCGATGTTCCTGTTTGGCCTGTTCGAATGGCCGCGCATTGGCTTCATCATGGCGATGGACCCTGCGACCAAAAAAGCGGTGCATGATGCATGTGGCGAGGCGCATGAAATTGCCGCCTATGTCGTTTATGTGCTGGTGTTCCTCCATGTGGCCGGCGCGCTCAAACACCAGTGGATGGACAAGGAGCGCGAGTTGCAGCGCATGTGGTTCAAGGGCTGAGCCACATCGCCACCCAACGATTATACGACGTGATTATTCTGGGGGCGGGTGCTGCCGGGTTAATGGCGGCCCGCGTCGCCAGCCAGCGCGGCCGGCGCGTTCTGCTGGTCGATCATGCAGGCGAGCCGGGGCGTAAAATCCTCATTTCCGGCGGCGGGCGGTGCAATTTCACCAATTTGGGCACGGTGCCGGAGCGGTTTTTATCGGCCAACCCGCATTTCGCCAAATCAGCGCTTGGCCGGTACACCCCGGCAGATTTCATTGCGCTGGTTGAGGCGCACGGTATTGCCTGGCACGAAAAGACGCTGGGCCAGCTATTTTGCAACGGGTCAGCCGCGCAAATAGTCGCCATGCTGGTTGCCGAAAGCGCGGGCGCGGAAATGGCGCTTGGCCAGCCTGTGCGCGGCGTGACCCATGCCGATGGCCGGTTCTGTGTCAGCCACGGCCCGCACGAAAGCGTGGCGCCAGCGCTCATCATTGCCACCGGCGGGCCATCTATTCCCAAAATGGGGGCAAGCGATTTTGCCTATGTTCTTGCGCGCCAGTTTGGCCTGAAACTGGTCGAGCCGCGCCCCGCGCTCGTACCGCTCACGCTTGGGGCGGACGAGGCGCTGTTCCAGGCGCTTTCTGGCGTGGCGACACCTGTGGTTGCAGCATGTGGCAAGGCTGCGTTTCATGAAGCAGCGTTGTTCACGCACCGGGGGCTGTCTGGCCCGGCGATTTTGCAAATCTCCAGCTATTGGCGGCGCGGACAGGCACTGACGATCAACTTTGTGCCAGGTGCAGCCCCTGGCTGGCTGATTGCCGCCAAGCGCGAGCGCGCGCGTGCCACGCTAAAAACCGTGCTGGGGGCAGCCTTGCCCGCTCGGCTGGCCGAAGTGCTGGCAGCGCGCCTGGCGCTTGGCGGTGAGCTTGCCAACCTGCCCGACCGCGCGCTAAGCGAGGCGGAGCAGCGCCTTGCCGCCTGGCCTTTTTCACCAAATGGGACAGAAGGTTTTGCCAAGGCAGAGGTGACGATTGGCGGCATCAGCACGGCTGCGCTCTCCTCCCAAACCATGGCAGCGCGCACAGTGCCTGGCCTATATGCCATTGGTGAGGCAGTGGATGTAACGGGGTGGCTGGGCGGCTATAATTTTCAATGGGCCTGGGCAAGCGGTGCCGCGGCGGGCAACGCAGTTTAAGCGCGCAGGGCCGGGTTGCTCAGGCGCCCGCCAACTCCAGCGCCTCGCTCGCTTCCAGCCATGCAGCTTCCGCCACATCCAGCTTTTCCTGCACCAGCGCGCGCTGGCGCGACAATTCCCCTATCGATAGTTTAGCAAGCGCTGCATCCGCGCTTGCAGGATCAAACATTGCCCGGTCGAACGCGCTGCGCTCTGCTGTCAGCCGCACGACGAGCTTTTCGGCCTCGCCCGCCGCTTTTTTCAGCGCAGCCGCCCGCTCGCGTGCCTGGGCGGTGGCCTTTTTGTCTTTTTTGCCGCCTTTTGCACCACCATCTACCTTGGGCTGGTTCCGCCCCAAAATAAGGTCGGTATAATCATCAAGGCTACCCGTAAATTCCTGCGCGGTTCCGCCATCTACAAGCACCAGCCGGTCTGCGGTCAGCTCGATCATGTGGCGATCATGGCTGACAACGACCACTGCACCTTCATAAGCGTTGAGCGCCTGCACCAACGCCTCGCGCGCGTCGACATCAAGGTGGTTGGTTGGCTCGTCGAGGATGAGCATGTGCGGTGCATCGCGGGTGATGAGCGCCAGCGCCAGCCGCGCGCGCTCCCCGCCCGACAGCTTGCCGACCTTGGTTGTCGCCTTAGCGCCTGAAAAGCCGAACCGGCCAAGCTGCCCGCGCACAGCGCCAGGTGTTTTGCCCGCCATCATCCGCGTCATATGTTCAAGCGGGGTGTCCTCCCCGTCCAGCTCCTCGACCTGATATTGGGTGAAATAGCCCACCCGCATCTTTCCGCTAATCGTCATGTCGCCCTCCATGGGCGCAAGCTGCGCGGCGAGCAGGCGGGCCAGCGTGGTCTTGCCATTGCCGTTGCGGCCAAGCAGGGCGATCCGGTCATCAGGATCAAGCCTCAGGTTCAGCCGCCGCAAAATGGGGTTGTCCTCGCTATAGCCGACCGCTGCCATATCGAGCGTAACCAGCGGCGGCTTCAGCTCATCGGGGCTGGGAAAATCAAACGCCAGCGTCGGGTCTTCCGACAGAGCCGCGATGGGCTGCATTTTGGCCAACATTTTCGCGCGGCTCTGTGCCTGTTTGGCGGTTGAGGCGCGGGCGGAATTGCGTGCGATATAGTCCTGCAGCTTGGCGCGCTGCGCATCTTGCGCGGCCCGCGCGGCGGCAAGCTGTGCTGCGCGCTCTGCCCGCTGGCGCTCAAAAGCATCATAACCGCCTGGGTAGAGCGTTACCTTGCCGCCCTCCAGATGCAAAATATTGTCGACAACATTGTTCAGCAAATCGCGCTCATGGCTGATGACGACCATCATCGAGGGGTAGCTTTTGAGAAAAGTTTCCAGCCACAGCGTCGCTTCCAGATCAAGATGGTTTGACGGTTCGTCGAGCAAGAGCAGGTCCGGCTCGGAAAACAGAAGCGCGGCCAGCGCAACGCGCATTTTCCAGCCGCCCGAATAGCTGTCGAGCGGGCGGGCCTGCATCTCATCGTCAAAGCCAAGCCCAACGAGAATGCGCGCGGCGCGAGCCTCGGCTGTATAGGCATCGATGGCGATCAGCCGGTCGTGCAGCTCGCCTACGCGGTCTGGATCATGGCAGTGTTCCGCCTCGGCCAGCAGCGCCGCGCGCTCGGTGTCGGCGGCAAGCACAGCCTCAATCGGCGTAGTGGTGCCCGATGGCGCCTCCTGCGCGATATAGCCGATGCGCGTCTTGCGCGGCATTTCAATCTCGCCGTCATCGGCCTCCAACTGACCGATCATCACCTTCATCAGCGTAGATTTGCCCGCGCCGTTACGGCCAATAAGCCCCACGCGCGATTTCGGCGGCAGGCTGGCGCTTGCGCGGTCGAGGATCGTGCGTCCGCCAAGACGCACCGTAATGGCGTTGATATTCAGCATGGCGCTCTCCCTAGCGGGGCATGGCCGCCATGGCTAGGCCGCGAGCAGCCCTGCTGCCCCGCCCAAATCCACCGACACCAGCCGGCTCACCCCTTGCTCGACCATCGTCACGCCAAACAGGCGGTGCATCCGGCTCATTGTCACCGCATTATGGGTGACGATGAGATAGCGCGTCGCGGTTTCGCGCGTCATCGCGTCGAGCAGGTCGCAAAACCGCTCAATATTGGCGTCGTCGAGCGGCGCGTCCACCTCATCGAGCACGCAAATCGGCGCAGGGTTGGTTAGGAACAACCCGAAGATCAGCGCCACCGCCGTCAACGCCTGCTCCCCGCCTGACAAGAGCGTGAGCGATTGGAGCTTTTTGCCCGGCGGTTGCGCCATGATTTCCAGCCCCGCCTCCAGTGGATCATCCGAATCAACCAGCGCCAAATGCGCCTGCCCGCCGTTAAACAGCGTGGTGAACAAGCGGCGGAAATGCCCGTCCACCGCCTCGAATGCGGCGAGCAGGCGCAGGCGCCCTTCACGGTTGAGCGTGCCGATGGAGCCGCGCAGCCGGTTGACGGCCTGGCCAAGCTCTTCGCACTCGGCGGTGTTGGTGGCCAGTTGCACCTCCAGCTCCGCCAGTTCGCGCTCGGCGACGAGATTGACCGGGCCGATCCGCTCGCGCTCCTGCATCAACCGGTCGTGCCGTGCCGATTCCTCCGCCGCACCGCGCGTTTCGTCAGCAAGAAAGCCCAGCCTTTCGGGCAAAAGCGGCGGCGGGCATTCAAACCGCTCGCCCGATACACGGCCCATTTCCAGGCGGCGTTGCTCCTGATTTTCCGCCCGCGCCACCGCCCCGGCCCGCTCCTCGCGCGCATCGGCGAGCCGTTCTGCCGCCTGACGCGCGCGCGCCTCGCCCGCGCGCAACGCCACCTCGCCCGCCTGTTCTGCGGCAAGTGCAGCCTGTGCTTCCACGCGCACCTCGGCGAGCAGCGCTTCCTGCCCGGCAATATCGCGATCGAGCAACGCCGGGCGAACCGACAGAATTGCCGATTCCTCGGCCATTGCCCCGGCCCGTTTGGCCATATCGGCAATGCGCCGTACCGCCTCACCCGACCGCGCCCGCCAGCCTTTTATTTCAGCCTGCGCCACTGCCAGCCGCGCCCGGCTGGCACTTAGATCATGGTCTTGCGCGGCGCGCGCAGCACGGCGCTCGGCAACAGCAGCGCGGGCATCTTCGGCTGCATGTTGCAATGCGGCCACCTGTACGCGCGTCGCCGCGCCGTCTGGCAGATCTTCAAGCGCCACTTGCGCACGCGCCACATCTGTCTGGATTTCTGCCTCCTCAGCGGCCATGCGGGTGCGGCGGCTTTCCAAAGCGGCACGTTGCGCCTCCATCCGCTCGATCGCCGCTGTTGCACGGTCCTCGGCACGGGTGGCGTCGCGCGCGGCGCTGTCAGCCAGGTCGAGCAGACGCCGGGCATCAGCCGCGTTGCGCCGGGCAGCAACAATAGTCGCGTCGATTCGCGCCAGCTCAGCATCCGCGCTTGCTAACGCTGCCGCTGCTGCGGGCCGCGCCTGCTCCAGCGCGCGCAACCGGTTGAGCCGCTCCAGCCGCTCAGCCGCCGCAGCACCGCCTGTTTTGGCGACAAAACCATCCCAGCGGCGCAACCTGCCCACCATGGTTACCAGCCGCTGGCCAACCGCCAGCACCTGCCCTTCATCCTGCGCGGCGACCACAATCTGCCCCAGCCGCCGCTGGAGCGCCGCTGGAGCCTTGACGTGGCGGGCAAGCGGCACGGTGCCAGGCGGCGGTGCGGGATCATCAACTGCGGCTGTGGCGCCCGCCCAGTGGCGGTCTGCGGCCAGATCGAGCCCGGCTTCCAGATCATCTCCGAGCGCGGCCGCCAAAGCGCGCTCATAACCCGGCTTTGGCATCAACTCGTCAAGCACTTTGGCGCCGCCGCTCTGCCGGGTTGCCCTGGTTAGCGCGGCGCATTCGCTGTCGAGCGCTAAAAGATCTGCATGGGCGGCCGCGCGGGCGGATTGCGCATGGTCGCGCGCGGCAATTGCGGCGCGCTCATCTCCATCGGCACGGGCAAGTGTTGCGCGCGCGGCATCGGCATCGCTTTGCGCGCTGGCACGCGCCTTTGCCGCGGCCAGCCGCTGGGCTGCCAGCGACGCCGTGTCACCAACCATGGCTGCTTCGGCCGTCAGCCGCGCTGTATCGCGATTTGCGCGTTCTGCCCGACCGCGCGCCGCCGCGAGCGCGGCCTGCGCCACGCGAATATCGGCCATTTCGCTCGCCTGGCTTGCCAGCGCCTGCGCCAGCGCCACCTCTGCATCGCGCGCCAGCCATTCGGCATCGGCCAGGGCAGCACCCAGCGCTGGCAGCTGCGTTGTGGCCACGGCGATGCTGGCATCAAGCGCTTGCGCCTCCTGCGTCAGCCGCGCAGTGGCTCCGGCTGCATCTTCGGCCAGCACCCCCTCACGCGCGCGATCAGCCTCGATACGGCTATGCGCATCGGCAAGTTCACCCAGACGCCGCTCAACCGCTTCGCGTTCGGTGCGCAGTGTCGCCAGGCGGTGTGCGGCGTTGTTTGCGCTGTCACGTGCGCTAAGCGAACGCGCGCGCGCCTGTGCCAGCATTTGGGTTGCCTGTTGTTGCTGGCCGGTTTCGACTGCATGCGCCTGTGTCGCGGCTGCGACACGCGCATCGGCGGCGCTTGCCTCGGCACGGGCAGCGTCTGCGGCTTGGGCCGCCTCGCGCCAGCGCACGAAAACCATCCGCGCTTCAGCCACCTGAATTTGATCGGAAAGCGCGCGATATCGCGCCGCCTGCCGCGCCTGCCGCTTGAGCGCTGCGGCGCGCGCGTCCTGCTCGGCCATAATGTCGGCGAGCTTGGCCAGGTTGGTCTCGGTAGCGCGCAGCCGTTGCTCAGCGTCTTTGCGCCGCACATGCAGCCCGGCGATTCCGGCAGCTTCCTCCAGCATGACGCGGCGCTCGGCTGGCTTGGCGGCGATGACCGCGCCAATTTTTCCCTGGCTGACAAGGGCGGGTGAATGTGCGCCCGTTGCCGCATCGGCAAACAGCAGCGCGACATCTTTTGCCCGCACGTCGCGCCCGTTGATACGATAGGCAGAGCCTGCGCCGCGCTCGATACGGCGGATGATTTCCGTCTCATCGCCCTCGCCATCCGCCCCGGTGGCACCTGCGCCATCGACAAGCACCGCGACCTCGGCAAAATCACGCTGCGGCCGGCTGGCCGTGCCTGCAAAGATCACATCTTCCATGCCCGCGCCGCGCATCGACTTGGCGCTCGATTCGCCCATCACCCAGCGCAACGCTTCAAGCAGGTTGGATTTGCCGCAGCCATTGGGGCCGACAATACCCGTCAGCCCCGGCTCAATGCGCAAATCGGCGGCATCGACAAAGCTTTTGAAGCCCGACAGTCTTAGCCGTTTGATGTGCAAGGGTTGGCGCCCCTGCCCGTCAGGCGCCAGCAGCGGTGAGTGCCGCCTTCAGCCCGTCCCAGTCGAGCACACCTTCTGCTACCTTGCCGTTGATGACAAAGGTGGGCGTGCCGGTGATGTTGAACTGCTTGCCGGCTTTTTCCGCCCGCTGCGCAATATCGCCAATCGCCGCCTTGTCGGCCAGGCAAGCCCGCGCCTTGGCCTCCGGCAGCCCGCGCTGCTTCACAAACGCCAGATAACCAAGCAGCTCAGCCAGTGTTGTTGCCAGCTCGTTTGGGGACAATTTCTGGAATTCTGCCTGTTCGGCGGGCGTAAATTTTTCTGCCGAGGCAAGCAATTCACGCTGGCTGCGCATCATTTCGTCGAGCATTGGGAAGAACTGCGCAGATTCAACGCAGTGCCCCAGCAAAATTGGCCCGATATCAAGCGCGCCATGCACCGGATAATCGCGAAATTCATACGATACTTTACCTGAGGCGACCAGCCCCGCCTTAAGCTTGGGCAGGCCTTCAGTGTCAAAACGCGCGCAGGTGGGGCAGGTGCGCGCGCCATATTCAATCAGCTTGATGGGCGCATCGGGGTTGCCCATGCGCATGCCGCCATCATCGGTTTTTGCCACGACATCGCCCCAGCTTTGCCCGGCAGGCGCTGCCTTGCCCGCAACCGGCGCTGCCTGCACCACAGCAGAGGCGCCCGTGCCCGATTGCCCACAAGCTGCAAGCAGGACCAGCGAGGTAGTGGCAAAGACGGGGTGAAGCTTCATGCGGATACTCCTTGATACGAACGAAAAAAGGATAAAGAGCTATAAAACAAATTAGGCCAGGGCGGCAAAAACGCAGCCTAGCGCGCGCCCTGAGCCCTGATCAATGGCTCAAGCGCTGCCCAGTTGGCGACATCAACCTTGGTGCCGGAAATAACAAAGCTGGGCGTCCCGGTCACCACTTTGCGCGCGGCATTGGCAACCTCCAGCATCTGCGCCAGCTCCGCCTTGTCTGCAAAACACGCGTCGATGCGCTGCGCCGACACGCCATTTGCCATAGCCAGGTCAATCAATCCGCTTGCCTGAACACCGGCGCGCACCTGCTCAAGCGGCGGCTCCAGCGCAAAACGGGCGGCGTCTTTTTCCAAAAAATTATAGGCAATACCCAGCCAGTTTTCCTGCGTGGTCAACATGGCTTCGGTAAGCGTGTAGAACCCCGCCGCCCCGGCGCAGCGCGCGAGCAACGTTGCGCCAAGGTCAATCTGGTCGCGAACAATCGGGCGCAACTCCAGGCTGAGCGATCCTGAGCGCACCATCTGCTCCTTCAGCACCGCGCTGGACTCGGTAGCAAAGGCACCACAATGCGGGCAGGTATAGCTCATATATTCAATCAGCTTTACCCGCGCTTGCGGGTTGCCAAGCACATAGGTGCCCTGCGGTGTGCGGCGCACGGCGTGGAGCCAGTCCTGCGTTGCCGGGCGGGGCGCCGCTGCGGCCGGCTTGCGCTTGAGCGGGGCGTGCTTGGCGGGTGCTGCCTGCACCGCACCCACCGCCGCCGCCAGCAGTGCGACACCTGCAACGCCTGCATAACTCGCCAACACCTTGCCTATTTTACCCTTCACTCGTCGTCTCCAACACCGTTGATGCGCGGCGGCCCACTGGTTGCGGCAACGCCTGCTGCCAATGCTTCCAGCACCGCCTTAAATTCCGGGTCGACAATCGCGCGCAAACTATTGCCGATATCAACCGGCACCGGCCGCAGCGAGGGCGGCGGGGTGCGCGGCACGCGCGCAGGCCCAGCCTCCCCCTGACGAATGGCGATGCGAATAATCGCTGCATAACCGAAAAACCGGTTCACTCGCTCAATAATTTCAGGCGCAATGTGCTGCATCATTACACCGTGCGCGCCGCGCACCGCCAAGGTCAGCGTGCCCTCAGCTTTTTTGCCATGCGGGAAGCGAATCGATTCTGGTGTGGAAACAGCCGCATAGCGCTGGCCAACAATTTCAGGCCAGCGGGTCACGATGGCGCTTTGAATAAAGCCAAAACGCCGGAAAGCCGCGCCGCCCACATCTGGTAACAGGTCCGACACAGCGCGCGCCGGGCCGCCGCGCGCCTTTTCTGGCGGGCGCGGGGCAGCCGCTTTTGGCAGGCCCGGTCGGGAAGATGGCGCGCGCGCGCCGCTTTTGCTCATGCAGCAACCCATGCCATAGCGGACAGGTGCCCGCCAAGGACCGAATATGCCGCCAACCTCCCTGCCCCCTAAACCGACATCCGCGCCAATCACCGCCAATCTCGCCCAGCTTCTGCTTGCCTGGTATGGCAGCCATGGCCGCGACTTGCCCTGGCGCGCGCAAAGCGGGGTGGCGGCCGACCCCTATCGCGTGTGGCTATCTGAAATCATGCTCCAGCAAACCAGCGTCGCCACGGTGCGCCGGCGTTTTGCCGATTTCACCGCGCGCTGGCCCGATCTGGCAAGTTTGGCAGCAGCCCCGCAAGCCGACATTATGGCCGCATGGGCGGGGCTTGGCTATTATGCCCGCGCGCGCAACCTTATCGCCTGCGCCCAAGAGCTTGTCGCCCATCATGGCGGGCAGTTTCCGGCAAGCGAGGCCGAGTTGCGGCGCTTGCCGGGCATTGGAGATTATACCGCGGCCGCCATCGCCGCCTTTGCCTTTGGCCACCATGCGGTGGTGGTGGATGCCAATGTCGAGCGCGTGGTCGCCCGCCTGTTTGCAATTGCAGCCCCCCTGCCCGGCGCGCGGGCGCAGATCCGCACGCACATGGCGCAGATCACCCCGGCACAAGGCGCAGGTGATTTCGCGCAGGCGATGATGGACCTGGCAAACGGCGTGTGCACACCGCGCGCGCCCGGTTGCGGCGCCTGCCCGCTGCGCACCGCGTGTCGTGCAGCGCTTTCAGGCCGTGCGGGCGCCTTTCCCGTAAAGCTGCCCAAAAAAGCCAGGCCGCAACGCTTTGGCACCGCCTTTTGGCTGGAGGACAAAGGCCGTGTGCTGCTGGTGCGGCGGCCGCCGCGCGGGCTGCTGGGGGGCATGCGCGCCCTGCCAACCGGGCCGTGGCAGGATACGCCACCGGGCCTGGCCAACGCGCCGCGAGAGGGCGCAGACTGGCGGTTGACGGGCGATGTGGTAACGCATGTCTTTACCCATTTCCGGCTTGAACTCGCGCTTGCGGTTGGCCGCGCAAACGGGCACGTAGAGCAAAATGACGGTGAATGGTGGCCGGTAGCCGCGCTGGATTCTGCCGGTTTGCCAACGCTGTTTGCCAAAATCGAGTCGATTGGGAGAGCAAGATGACAAAGCCAACGTTGCGTTCGTTGACCCTGGGTGTTGCCCTGTCTGCGCTCATGGTAACTGGTATGGCATCTGGCCGGGAGGGCCGCCGCGAGGCGCCTGCCATAAAAACCGGCAAGCCCGTTTCCATCGTCGCTGCACCGCTGCTTCAGGCAAGCGCGCTCATCAACGACTATGCACAGACCAAAAAGGCGCCGGGCATTGTCGCCACCATTGGCCAGGGCAATGCCCCGACCCGCACCATTTCTGCCGGCAATCTAAGCTGGGATGCCGGCGCCGCGCCTGCCGATGGCGACACGCTGTGGCGGATATATTCGATGACCAAGCCGATTACGGCAATGGCCGCGATGATGCTCATCGAGGAGGGCAAGCTAAAGCTCGACCAGCCGATCAGCGACTTTTTCCCCGCGTTCAAACACATGACTGTGCTGGTTGACGGGTCCAAGGATCTTACCGCGCGCCCGGCCACGCATGAAATTACGGTGCGCCACCTGCTTACCCATACCGCAGGGCTTGGCTATACCATTGTCTCCACCGGCCCGCTGCTCAAGGCATATGAAACCGCGGGCATTACCCCCTTCACCGCCAATGCAGCGATTGAGGCCCAGTTGCGCACAGTGCGGCCCAAAAGCCTTGAAGAATTTGCCAACCGCGTTGCCACTTTGCCGCTCATTGCCGAACCGGGCACAAAATGGAGCTATTCCATCGGCCTCGACCTGCTTGGCGCGGTTGTTGAAAAAGCAAGCGGCGTGCCGTTCGACATGTTTTTGGCTACGCGCATCTTTGCCCCGCTGAAAATGAATTCCACCTATTTTCAAGTCCCCGCACAAGATGCCGGGCGGCTGGTAACGGGCTATACCTGGGTTGGCACGACACCGGTTCCGCTTGATCCTGGCGCGACCTCTGCCTTTTTGCAGGCGCCGTCTTTCCCCTATGGTGGGGCAGGGCTGGTGTCGTCAGCACATGATTATGACCGTTTCCTCCACATGCTGCAAAATGGCGGCACGCTTGAGGGGGTGCGTATTTTGAAAGCGCAAACGGTGGCGCTCGCGATGTCGAACCTGCTACCACAGGGCGTGACCTTTGCCTGGGCCAACCCGGCGCCGGCGGGTGTACAAGGGCCAACCCAAGGGTTTGGCGCGGGTGGCTCTGTCTATATCGTCGATATTCCCGGCGGGCCAAGCAAGGGCGCCTATGGCTGGGGCGGCGCGGCGGGCACCATTGCGTGGGTTGATCCGGCAAAAAAGCTGCGGGTGACCGCCATGGTAAACTATATCCCCGGTGAAAAATGGCCGCTCCGGGCTGATTTCACCAAAGCGCTCTACGCCGATCTCGCTAACTGACGATGGCGCCCGGCTTTACTGGCGGCACGCTCAACCGCGCAGATCATTTGCGGCAAGACGAAGCGGCGCTGGCGGCAGCACTGGCGGATTGGCGGGCGCGGCTGCTGGTGCTCGACAATTTTGAACCTGAGATTGACGGCGAGGGCAGGCTCTGCTGGACTTCGCTTGCTGATATTGACGACGATGCCGAGCTTATTTTGCTGGGGCTGGATGGCGATCGCCCCCATTTTGCCGCCCTCACCCCGGCGATGCGCGCGCCAAGCGGCCGGCCAATGCGGCTCTTTGGTATGATCGACCGGCTTGCTCCGGGTGAGGCCGCGACCTATGCCGCCGCACGCAGCGTGATCGACTGGCATTGCCGCCACCGTTTTTGCGCCAATTGCGGTAGTGCGACCACATTGTTCCGCGCGGGCTGGGCGCGGCGGTGCAGCGGTTGCGGCGCTGAACATTTCCCCCGTGTCGACCCGGTTGTGATTATGATTGCAGAACACCGCGGCCGCGCGCTGCTGGGGCGGCAGGCGGCCTGGCCTGCGGGGCGTTATTCCGCGCTTGCCGGTTTTCTTGAACCCGGCGAATCTATCGAGGAAGCAGTAGCGCGCGAAATTTTTGAAGAAGCAGGCGTAGTGGTGTCTGATGTGCGCTATGTGGCGAGCCAGCCCTGGCCTTTCCCTTCTTCGCTAATGATTGCATGCACCGCACAAGCCGATGACGACGCGCTCACCATCGACACGCACGAACTGGAAGATGCGATATGGGTTTCGCGCGAGGAAGTGCGCGCGGCACTGACCGACAATGCCAGTATCCCGCTGTTTCTCGCCCCGCCGCGCTATGCAATCGCCCACACTCTGCTTTGCGCCTGGGCTGAGGGGCATGGGCTGGAGGAGTAGAAAGCCCGTGAACGGCGCCGGCACCATTCAAGCTCAGGCGCCGCCGCCCTACCCGCGGGGCCGCGCCTGAGGGTAGGTGCCGAGCAGGCGCACCCATTTGGAATGGAATGTCAGCTCCTCCAACGCGCGATCAACCGCGGCGTCGCCTGGCGCGCCGACGATGTCGGCATAAAACTCGGTCGCAGAAAAACCCCCGCCGCCTTGGTAGCTCTCCAACTTGGTCATGTTGACGCCATTGGTCGCAAAACCGCCAAGTGCCTTATACAGCGCAGCCGGCACGTTTTTTACCGCAAAGATCAGCGTTGTCATCATCGGCCCCTGGCTCCGCGCCGCTGCCCCTGCTCCTGCCTCGCGCGCCAGAACAACAAAACGCGTGGTGTTGTGCGCTGCATCGGCAATGTCGTCGGCAAGAATAGTCAGCCCATAAAGCGCAGCGGCCCCCGGCGGGGCAAGGGCGGCAAGCGCGGCCCGGCCTTCCTGCGCCACCACCGCGGCTGCGCCCGCAGTATCGGGGTAAGCAACCGGCGCAATGCCCGCTGCGCGTAGCCAGTGGCGGCACTGCCCAAGCGCTTGTGGGTGGCTCATCGCCTCGCGCACTTCGCCGCGCGCACCCAGTCCCATCAGCGCATAGCGGATCGGCAAAAAATGCTCGCCGGTAATCACCAGCCCCGATTCGGGAAGCAAGAAATGAATGTCCGCCACACGCCCATGGAGCGAATTCTCAATCGGAATCATCGCGCAATCGGCGCGGCCATCGCGCACCGCGTCAATCGCGTCGGCAAAATCAAAACAAGGCAGCGGCAAGCCGGTGGGAAAGGCCTGATGTGCTGCAACATGGGAATTTGCCCCCGGTGCGCCCTGAAACGCAACGGCGCGTTCCGGCGCATGGGCGGCGGCCTGGCTCATTTGCGCGACCAAAGCCCGCGCCGGTTCGGCAAAACTGTTCATCGAGCCGCGCGCTTAGCCGACGCGCGCACCATGTAGCAAGCGCGGCTTGCGATGCGACGGATGCGAAACTAAAGGGAAGCGACGAACAGCCAAACGAGGTACGATAGCGCAATGGACATTCGGACGAACACAATCGCTGGCTGGGCCCTGGCCGCATGCGGAACTGCGCTCGCGCTGTCGATTGTCACCAGCAATTATTTCAAGGCCCATCGTCCTGAGAAAATGGGCTATCCGATCGAAGGCGTTGAAGAAGCAGCCGAAGGCGGCACAGCCGCAGCGCCGGACAAGCCGATTTCGGAAATGATGGCAGATGCTGTACCCAGCAAGGGTGAGCAGGTTTTCAAAAAATGCGCCGCGTGCCACACCGCCGCACAAGGCGGCGCCAACGGCATTGGGCCCAATCTTTGGGCAACCGCGGGTGCGCCCATTGCGCAGGGCAAGGCGGGCTATGTTTTTTCCGACGTACTAAAGGCCAAGGGCGGCACCTGGACGTTTGAAAATCTGAACGACTGGCTAAAGAACCCGCGCAAATTTGCCGAGGGCACCAAAATGACTTTTGCCGGCCTGCCCAAGGCAGAAGACCGGGCCGATGTCATCGCCTATTTGAACGCACAAGGCTCAGGCCTGCCCATTCCGGCAGCTTCAGCTGTATCTGCGCCTACAACGGACGATGCGGCCGCTCCTGCGGCGGACAACGCCGCCGCACCGGCCGCACCCGCCAAATAAACGGACACGCAGGCACGGCTTGGCGCACCACTCAGCAGCCGGGGGCCGCGCCCCCCGGCTCGCCACGTTCCTGGTAAAATTGCTGCACCACATCCCAAGCCTGCTGCGCCGTCTCGACAAAGGTGAAAATCTTCAAGTCGCGCGGCGAGATGACACCCTCGTCGCATAGTGCTTCAAAATTCACCACGCGCGTCCAAAAATCCCGGCCAAACAGCAGCACTGGAATCGGGTTGATCTTACCCGTCTGGATGAGCGTCAACAGCTCAAACAACTCATCAAACGTGCCAAAACCACCGGGAAAAGCCGCAAGCGCGCGGGCGTGCAGCAGAAAATGCATCTTGCGCAGTGCAAAATAATGGAACTGCATGCTCAGGCCTGGCGTAACATAAGGGTTGGGTGCCTGTTCGTGCGGGAGCACGATGTTCAGCCCGATTGATTCCGCGCCAACATCGGCCGCACCACGATTGGCCGCCTCCATGATCGACGGCCCGCCGCCAGAGCACACGACAAACTGGCGCTTGCCGTCTTCATCGCACGGACACTGCGACACCAGCCGGGCAAGCGCGCGCGCTTCGTCGTAATATTTCGATTTGTCGACAAGGCTTTGCGCCACGCGCCGGGCCTGCTCATCGGTAGCATTTGCCAGCAGTGCCGCTGCTTTTTCCGGTTCAGGAATACGCGCTGACCCATAAAACACAAAAGTGGAGGCGATTTTGGCTTCATCGAGTATCAACTCTGGCTTGAGCAACTCAAGCTGGAAGCGCACCGGTCGCAAATCTTCGCGCAGGAGAAAGTCCATATCCTGAAACGCCAGCCGATAGGCCGGGTTCTCGGTTTGTGGCGTATGGGTTATCGATTCGGCGGTGCGGGCATCGTCCAAAGCGCGGGCGAACACGCGGGCGGGGATTTTTGGGTCTGTCATGCCCAAGTGCCTAGACGAAAGCGCCCGCAGATTGAATCGCTTTGTTCAGCAGGCAAGGGTTTACTGGCAAAAGCGCGCACCATCATCTTCCAGGTGAAAATGATCGCGGTGCGCATAATTATAGTCCGGGCTTAGCACCGTGCCAAACCGCTTGCAGGCAGAGCCATATACCGAGCGAAAAAAGGCGCGCACCCGCGGATCAGCCGAACGCCAGTGCGCCGCCACCGTAATCCGCCGCCCATCGGCCAGCACAAAAGCTGCCACATCCACCGCATTGGCCATGGCATGGCCCGACAACCGGCGGCTGGCAGCGGCATTGCCAATGACATTGCGACAGGCATAGCTGCCATAGGTTTCCACCCGCACCACATCGCTTCCCAGCAATTGATGCGCCGCCGGCACCACCGCATGACGCACCCATCCGGTAAAAGCGCGCGCAGCACCACAGCGCAGCGCCTTCAACCCGGCAACGGGCACGCCGATATCGTTCAGCAGCACTGCGCCGACTATCCGGCATCCGCCGCCAAAATCCTGGTCGGGCGCGAGCGAATAGCGCACCTGCTCGCGCGACAGATCCGCCAGACAAGCCCGTGTTTCAGGGCCGGGCGGCACTGCCCAGGCGGGTGGGCGCGAAACACCCCGGCGCGGCGCGGGCGCACGATCATTGCCAGCGCCGTCGATGCACCCCGCCAGCAACCCCGCCACAACAAGCGCAAATCGCGGTACGATGGCGCGCATGTCAGCGGCCGCGCCGCCACGCCGCAAATGCCGTAAGCTTGCCTGGCTCATCCCGCTTTACGCGTGGGGGGCGGCTTTGCACCAAAGCATCGGCATCGGGCGCGTTGCTGGTGTTGATCGACCATGAAGAGACCCGCTCATTATCAAAGACGAAACCCGCCTTGTCATCCAGACGGAAAGTTACATAATCGGCCCAGTGCTGGCCACAGGCAACGCCGTTTTCAACGGTGAAAAACCGACCCCTTGCCGCAATTGTGGCATCGCCATCGAGGAAAGGGTCGCACTGGCCGCCTTCGTCCGCCCGCAAAATGACATGATCGTTGCGGGCAAGCGAAATGTAGCGGCCGCCGCGCCGCTCAAAAATGATCAGCGGCCTGGCAGGCGCGGGCGCCGCGCCCTCATACCGCCTGCCGAGCGCGATAATCTGAAAGGTGCGGCCCGGCCCTTTGACGCTCAGCTGGACACTGGCAAGGACATCATATTCCGCCGGTAACTGCGCGGCGACATCGGCCGGGACCACAGGCAATGCCGCGCCAAAAGCCAGCACCGCCCCTGCTAAAACCCAAAGCAACCCACTGATCGACACCGATTGCCCTCCATTTTGAGCGCAAAATTGCCCTGACGATCAATATCCAATTGGCGCGCGCGCGTCACTAGCAACGGTGGCCCCGTTCTCCCAAACGCGCTTGACACTGGCCGGCGCATCTATAGGGCGTGCGGCGGGCCACGCGGTCCCAACGCCGCGCGTGCTCTCTGTAAGGAGAGACTGACATGACTGATTATGCCGCACTCGACGCCACGACCGCGTCTGCCATTCAAAAACCCGCCACAAAAGCTGCTCGTCCCTTTTTTTCGTCCGGGCCATGCGCCAAGCCGCCCGGCTGGGATGCAACGCGCCTGGCAACTCAATCACTGGGCCGTTCACACCGCTCCAAAATCGGCGAGGCACGGCTTGCCCGCGCGATTGACCTCACGCGCGCCGTGCTTGGCGTGCCACAAACCCACCGCATCGGCATTGTTCCTGGCTCCGACACGGGCGCCTTTGAAATGGCGATGTGGACGATGCTGGGCGCGCGCGGCGTAACCACATTGGCGTGGGAAAGTTTTGGCGAAGGTTGGGTAACAGACGCCGCCAAGCAGCTAAGGCTCGACCCACAGGTGCTGCGCGCCGATTATGGTCTGCTGCCTGATCTTGGCGCGGTGGACTGGAACACCGATGTCCTCTTTACCTGGAACGGCACAACAAGCGGCGCGCGCGTGCCAAATGGCGACTGGATTGCCGATGACCGCGCTGGCTTGAGCTTTGCAGACGCAACAAGCGCGGTGTTCGCCTATGATCTGCCGTGGGACAAGCTCGATGTCACCACCTTTTCCTGGCAAAAAGTTTTAGGGGGCGAGGGCGCGCACGGCGTTATCATCCTTGGCCCCCGCGCGGTAGAGCGGTTGGAAAACTATACGCCTGCCTGGCCGCTACCCAAAATCTTTCGCCTCGTCTCCAAAGGCAAGCTGGCCGAGGGCGTTTTCAGGGGCGAAACAATCAACACCCCTTCAATGCTGGCGGTGGAAGATGTGATCTTTGCGCTGGAATGGGCACAAGAGCTGGGCGGGCTTGCCGGGTTGATTGCCCGTTCAGATGCAAATGCGGCCGCGCTCGACGCCATTGTGGCGCAGCGCGACTGGCTTGGTCACCTGGTGTTTGATGCGGCCACGCGCTCCAAAACCAGCATCTGCCTTACGGTTGCAGGGGCAGACGAGGCACTCATCAAAAAAATGGCGTCGCTGCTGGAAGCCGAGGGTGCCGCCTATGACATAGCTGGCTATCGCGACGCGCCACCGGGACTGCGCATTTGGTGCGGCGCAACGGTCGACACTGCCGATATTGTGGCGCTCGGCCCCTGGCTCGACTGGGCCTATGCCACCGCGCAAGCGGGCTGAACCCCTTACCCACAATCCACCGTTTTGCGCCCAAAAGCGCGCGTATTTGACAGGATTTTTCCATGGCCAAAGTGCTTATTTCCGACAAGATGGACCCCAATGCCGCCGCCATTTTCCGCGCCCGCGGTGTTGAGGTGGACGAAATCACCGGCAAGACGCCAGAAGAGTTGAAGGCAATCATCGGCCAGTATGACGGGCTTGCCATCCGCTCCTCAACCAAAGTGACAAAAGAAATTCTCGATGCCGCAACCAATTTGAAGGTAATCGGCCGTGCAGGGATTGGCGTGGACAATGTCGATATTCCCGCTGCCAGCGCCAAGGGCGTTGTCGTGATGAACACGCCCTTTGGTAATTCCATCACCACAGCAGAACATGCAATCGCGCTCATGTTCGCGCTCGCCCGCCAATTGCCAGAGGCCGATGCCAGCACACAAGCCGGCAAATGGGAAAAGAACCGCTTCATGGGGGTTGAGCTTACCTCCAAGACGCTGGGGCTGATTGGCGCTGGCAATATCGGCTCCATCGTTGCCGACCGTGCGCTGGGCCTCAAGATGAAGGTTGCCGCCTACGACCCCTTTCTCACGACAGAGCGCGCGCTGGAAATGGGCGTGGAAAAGGTAACGCTCGACGAACTGCTTGAGCGCGCCGATTTCATCACGCTGCACACCCCGCTGACCGAGCAGACCCGCAACATCTTGTCGGCCGAAAACCTTGCCAAGACGAAAAAAGGCGTGCGCATCATCAATTGCGCGCGCGGCGGGTTGATCGACGAGGCGGCGCTCAAAGCAGGGCTCGATTCAGGCCATATCGCAGGCGCTGCGCTTGATGTATTTCAAACCGAGCCTGCCAAGGCCTCGCCACTATTTGGCACGCCGGGTTTTGTCTCGACCCCGCATCTGGGCGCCTCCACTACCGAAGCGCAGGTAAATGTGGCGCTGCAAGTGGCTGAACAAATGGCAGATTTTTTGGTGACAGGTGGTGTTACCAACGCGCTTAACGTGCCCTCACTTTCGGCTGAAGAAGCTCCTAAACTGAAGCCCTATATGGCGCTTGCCGAAAAACTGGGCAGCCTGGTGGGCCAGCTTGCGCATGGCGCGCTCTCGGGCATTTCGGTGGAGGTAGAGGGCGCGGCCGCCAGCCTGAACCAAAAACCCATTACCTCGGCCGTGCTTGCGGGCATGATGCGCGTACATTCAGACATTGTGAACATGGTCAACGCGCCATTCCTCGCCAAGGAGCGCGGAATCGATGTGCGCGAAATCCGCCATGATCGCGAGGGAGATTACCATACGCTGGTGCGCGTAACGGTGAAGACCGATGCAGGAGACCGCTCGGTTGCGGGCACGTTGTTTGGTGATGCTGCACCCCGGCTGGTTGAGCTGTTTGGCATCAAGGTGGAGGCAGACCTGGCGGGCGACATGCTCTATGTGGTCAACGCCGATGCACCAGGCTTTATCGGCCGGCTGGGCACCACGCTGGGCGCAGCAGGCGTCAACATCGGCACATTCCACCTTGGCCGGCGCAACGCTGGGGGAGAAGCAGTGCTCCTCCTCTCGCTTGATGAGCCAGTCCACGCCGATCTGGTGGAAAAGGTGCGCGCGCTGCCTGGTGTAAAGACCACCATGGCCCTGCGCTTTTGAGCAAAAAAGGGCGCTTTTGCGGTTGGGTGATTGTCATTGCGCAGGGGGGCGGCTAACGCCTGCCCTGCCATGAACCGCGCGCTCCTCCCAGAAGGCTTTCACGATCGCCTGCCACCCTTTGGCGACGTTGCCACCCGGCTGGAACGCCGGATGCTGGATGCCGCATTTGCGCATGGCTATGAACGGGCAAACCCGCCACTTGCCGAATTTGAAGCCGGGCTTCTCGGCCGGCTAAAATCGGCACGGGCGCAAGACGCGGTGCGCTTTGTCGACCCCGTGTCGCAGCGCACACTTGCCATCCGGCCAGACATCACCGCGCAAATCGGCCGTATTGCCGCAACGCGCATGGGCCACCACCCGCGCCCGTTGCGGCTATGCTATGCTGGCCCCGTGCTCAAATTGCGGGCAACGCAACTGGCCCCGCAACGCGAGGCGCTGCAAATCGGCTGCGAGCTGATTGGCACAGACAGCGTGGCCGCCGCGCGCGAAATTGTTGGCCTGGCGGTGGAAGCGCTGGCGGCGGCTGGAATTGGCCCATTGTCGGTGGACTTCACCCTGCCTGATCTGGTCGACACGCTTGCGGCCGGCCCATTGCCGCTGGGCAGCACGCAGCTTGAAGCGCTGAAGGAGCGGCTCGACGCGAAGGACGCCGGCGCTGTAGCCGATATTGCGCCTGCCTATCTTCCGTTGATCGAGGCCGCCGGACCTTTTGCTGCGGCTTATGACCGGCTATGCGCGTTTGATGTTGGCGGCGCGCTGCGCTCACGCCTGGCTGGCCTGTCGGACATAGTGTCTGCGCTTGGCGAGGTCGGCGCGCTTACGCTCGACCCAACCGAGCGCCACGGGTTCGAATATCAAAGCTGGATTGGTTTTTCGATTTTCGCAAGCGGTGTGCAGGGCGAAATCGGGCGCGGGGGCAGCTACACCATCCTGCATGAAGACGGCAGCGAGGAAAACGCGATCGGTTTTTCGCTTTATCTTGACGCGATTGTCGATGCCGGTGTCGCCCCGGCAGACCGGCGGCGGCTGTTCGTGCCGCTTGGCACCGACCCCGCGCTTGCCAGCCACATGCGCGGCGAAGGCTGGGTAACTGTGGCAGCGCTGGAGGCAAACGATACGCCAGAGGCGCAGCTATGCACCCATGTTCTGGGCAAGGATGGCGCCCGCGCCGTATAGGCTGGACTGCGATTGTCACTCGGCTCTGGCGGCCAGAAAATGCGGGCCTTTCGTGTCTCCGCTGGTCACTTATCTTTGAGCACGCCACATTCTCCGCCACAAAGGGCCGGGAATTTTCACCGCACCACCATCTGAACAACAATCTGCCCTAGGGCTGAAACACCCGGCTCAGATAGGCATCGACAACCGGCGTGGCGGGATAATCCACCTCGCCAAGCTGGCGGTTAATGGCGGTATGCCCGCGAAGGCCCGTCCCTTCAAAACCATGGATTTCAGCCGCCGTTCCAGCGTTATTCAACGCAGTTGCAAGCGCTTTGGACTGCGCTGTCCCATCGGCCCTTGCAACGTGCAGGATCAAAAAACTGGGCGCGTTGGGCGCTGCTGCCTGCAATGTCGGCGACAATGCCCGCTGGCGTGCCACATCTGCGCCAAAGGCCTGAAGATAGGTATCGTGCATAAAATTGCCGCCCTCCGCAATTTGGCGCGGCACATTATAGGCTGCACCATCGAGCAGCACGATTCCGCGCACAGCATCACCCCGCAGCCCGGCTTCGCGGAAATAGCGCATGTCCGTGCCGATCAACGCCGCCAGATGGGCGCCCGCGCTATGGCCCATCAGCACAACGCGACGCGAATCAACGCCAAGCTCGCGCGCATGGCCGATCAGCCAGGCAACAGCATGTGCCACATCGGCCGCCTGCTCCTCAACGCTCGCAGCCGGAACCAGACGATAGTCAATCGAGGCAACAGCATAGCCGGATGCGCGAAAATGCGTTACTTTTGCAGCGCCAGTAGCATTGCTCTTGTCGCCACGCTTCCACCCGCCGCCATGAACGAAAATTACCAGCGGCGCGGGCTGCTCACCGGTTGCGCGCCAAAAATCGCCATGCTGGAGCAAATCATCACCATAGGCAAAGTCCATTCCCGCCGGGGCGGGCTGGCCAGATTTTTTTTGTTGCTCTTCAAGGCGTTTGGCAATCGCTTTACGAAACAGCCCCTGGGCCTCGGCCGTGCTTGCCACCACCGATGCAGCGCCGCAAGCGCCGGCAAGGGTCAAAGCTATAAACAAAAATTTGCGTCTCATGGCGTTCTCTCGCTTGCTATGGGCTGGCTATCAGGTGCGTTTTTGCACGGCAAGCAGACAGATGTGTCAAATTGTAGGGTGGACGCAGCGCCCCACCCTTCCTACGGAAACGCTGGCATATGCTCTGACGCAAAAAGGTGAACAAAGTGGCGAACGTAGCAGTAATCGGTGCCCAGTGGGGCGACGAGGGCAAGGGCAAGATTGTCGACTGGCTGGCTGAGCGCGCCGATGTCGTCGTGCGCTTTCAGGGGGGACACAATGCCGGCCACACGCTGGTTGTGGGTGATACGACCTACAAGCTGTCATTGCTGCCCTCAGGCATTGTGCGCGGTACGCCAAGCGTCATCGGCAATGGGGTGGTGCTTGACCCGTGGGCGCTAAAGGCAGAGGTAGAAAAACTGCGCGGCCAGGGAGTGGTGATCACACCCGACACGCTGATGATTGCGGACAATTGCGCGCTCATCTTGCCCTTTCACCGCGATCTTGATGGCTTGCGCGAAGACGCGAGCGGCGCGGGCAAAATCGGCACCACACGGCGCGGCATCGGCCCGGCCTATGAAGACAAGGTCGGTCGGCGCGCCATTCGTGTGTGCGATCTGGCGCACCTCGATGCCCTGGAGCCGCAGCTTGACCGGCTAACCGCGCACCACGACGCCTTGCGCGCGGGCTTTGGCGAACCGCCGGTGGACCGTGCAGCGCTTTTAGCAGAGCTGCGCGCCATTGCCAGCTTCGTTCTGCCCTTTGTGCGACCCGTCTGGCAGGATATGAACGCCGCGCGCGCGGCTGGAAAACGCATTTTGTTTGAAGGTGCACAAGGCGTGCTGCTCGATATCGACCATGGTACCTATCCCTTCGTTACCTCGTCCAACACAGTTGCCGGCACAGCGGCCAGCGGGTCTGGCATCGGCCCGTCGGGCGTTGGCTTTGTGCTGGGCATCGCCAAGGCCTATACGACCCGTGTCGGCTCTGGCCCGTTCCCCACCGAGCTGACAGACGCAACCGGCGAGCGACTGGGCGAGCGCGGGCACGAATTTGGCACTGTTACCGGCCGCAAGCGGCGCTGCGGCTGGTTTGATACCGTGCTTATGCGCCAATCGGCGGCGGTGGGCGGCATCACGGGCATCGCCCTCACCAAAATTGACGTACTCGACGGGTTTGACGAGGTGAAAATCTGCACCGGATACCGGCTGCGCGGTGAGTTGATTGACCATTTCCCCGCCCACGCCGCCGACCAGGCCATGGTGGAGCCGGTATATGAGACGCTGCCGGGCTGGTCTCAATCCACCGCAGGCGCGCGGAGCTGGGCTGATCTTCCTGCTGCCGCCATCAAATATATCAAGCGCGTAGAAGAGCTAATTCGCTGCCCGGTGGCGCTGGTATCGACCAGCCCCGAACGCGAGGACACAATTCTCGTGCGCGATCCGTTTGCGGATTGAGACCTGAGTTTATGGGCATGGCCCATACACCGCCCGCCGCTCCTGCCCTGTCTGGCTATCTTAAGCTGCTGGCCGGGCTGGCAGGAAGGGCGAGCGACATCAGTCGCCATCGGCACGACCTGGTAAAAGCCATGGTGCCTCAGGCCGGTTAAGGCGTTTTTCTGTCAGGTGGAAACACCAGATGCCTGAGGTGGAGCAGGCAATGGGGGCGGTGCCAATGGCGCTGCCGGGCCATTGGCCAGCGGCGGCGCGCTCTCGCCTGGCGAAGGCGGCGTGGCAGTCGGTGCCGGGGGTGGAATCTGCGTTGGCGCCGCCTCGTTCAAGGTGGCAGAGTTATTCAACAATTCATTGCCTTGTGTTGTGTCTGCATGGCCGTGTTTTTTGTGGTGTGGCACCGCAGTCTGCGCCAGGGCAGCCGCGCCAATTGCCAGCGCGGCTGCGCCAATCATCGTTGCTATCCGCATGTAAATCACTCCTATACGCGCGCCACAACATCACAGCGGCGCAGGAATGAAATGCGCAAGCAGGCACCATCGAGCCATTTGGCCCCTGCGCTTTATCTGCGGTTTTGCCCGGCTCAACCCGGTTATGAGCACTGCGCGCGGTGAAGCAGCTTTTGATCGGCCAGTACTAGCGCCATCATCGCCTCCACCACCGGCACCCCGCGAATGCCAACGCACGGATCATGCCGGCCCCTGGTTGCAATATCGGTTGCCTCGCCCTCGCGCGTAATAGTGGCGACGGGCGTTAAAATTGAGCTTGTCGGCTTAAAAGCCGCGCGCAGCAGCACGGGCTGGCCAGTGGAAATGCCCCCGGCAATGCCGCCTGCATGGTTGGCAAGAAACTGCGGCACACCGCCAGCACCGGGGCGCATCGCATCGGCATTTGCCTCTCCGCTGAGCGTGGCGGCGGCAAAACCATCGCCAATTTCCACGCCCTTTACCGCGTTGATGCTCATCGCCGCGCTCGCCAGCTCGGCATCGAGCTTGGCGTAAAGCGGCGCCCCCCACCCTGCCGGCACGCCCATTGCCTGGCACGCAACCACCGCGCCAAGCGAGGAGCCGGCCTTGCGCGCGCCGTCCACCAGCACTTCCCACCGGGCCGCCGCCACCGCATCGGGGCAAAAGAAGGGGTTGCGCGCAATTTCGCCAGCATCGAAATTGGCTCGGTCGATACAATCCCCGCCAATCGATTCGACCCAGGCGGTAATCGACACTTCGGGAATCACCAGCCGGGCAACCGCACCGGCCGCCACGCGGCAGGCCGTTTCGCGCGCGGAAGAACGCCCGCCGCCACGATAATCACGAAAGCCATATTTGGCGTCATACGCATAATCAGCATGGCCAGGGCGATAGGCTTTGGCCACATCGGTATAATCTTTCGAGCGCTGATCGACATTGTCGATCATCAGCGAAATTGGCGTGCCGGTCGTGTGCCCGCCAAACACGCCAGACAGAATGCGCACCTCATCAGGCTCTTGGCGCTGCGTGGTGAAGCGCGAGGTGCCAGGGCGGCGCCTGTCGAGAAAGGGCTGGATATCGGCTTCAGACAGGGTCAGCCCCGGCGGGCAACCATCAACCACCACGCCAATGGCGGGCCCATGGCTTTCCCCCCAGGTGGTGAAACGGAATGCGTGGCCAAAGCTGTTGTAGCTCATCCCAGCGTAATGTCCGGCGCGTCTTCCGCCTTCATGCCAACGACATGGTAGCCCGCATCAACATGGTGCGTCTCCCCCGTCACGCCGGCGGACAAATCGCTGAGCAAATAAAGCGCTGAGCCTCCCACATCCTCAATCGTTACATTGCGTTTGAGCGGCGAATTATATTCGTTCCATTTAAGGATCAGGCGGAAATCGCCGATGCCCGATGCCGCCAGCGTCTTGATGGGCCCGGCCGAAATCGCATTGACACGAATATTGTCGCGCCCAAGATCAACCGCCAGATATTGCACGCTGGTTTCCAGCGCCGATTTGGCGACGCCCATGACATTGTAATGCGGCACCACTTTTTCCGCGCCATAATAGCTAAGCGTGAGCAGCGAGCCGCCATCTGGCATCATGGCGGCGGCGCGCTGTGCAACGGCGGTGAAGGAATAGACGCTGATGTTCATCGTCATCAAAAAATTGTCGAGGCTGGTATCGGCATAGCGGCCGCGCAGCTCGTTCTTGTCGGAAAAGCCAATGGCGTGGACAACGAAATCAATCGCCTCCCACTGCGCTGCCAGCCCGGCAAACAGCGCGTCGAGCGAGGCCATGTCGCTCACATCGCAATCGAACAACAAGCTCGCGCCCAGGCTTTCGGCCAGCGGGCGCACCCGCTTTTCCATCGCTTCACCCTGGTAGCTAAAGGCAAGTTCTGCCCCCGCCTCGCTCAACTTTTTGGCAATGCCCCAGGCCAGCGAGCGATCATTGGCAAGCCCCATGATCAGCCCGCGCTTACCCTTCATCAATCCTGTCACGCCGCTTTTGCCTCCGATTCATGCCCTGAGGTGGTGCCCTCTAGCGCGTCATCATCCGATTCTGCCAGTGCCGCGTTGAGCTGCGCACCGACAACCAGACCAAGCCCTATCAGAAAAAAGAAGATAAGCGTGATCATTACACCAGCAAGGCTACCATAGGTTAAATCATAATTAGTCAACCGGCCAAGAATGTGCGGCAGCAGCGCGGTTACACTCAGCCACCACAGCGCCGTCAGCAGCGCGCCGGGCCATTTGGGGTAGCGCCCATCGCCATAGGGGCGCGGGGTGAGCATAAAAAACACCAGATAAAGTGCGCCGAACAGCGCCAGAGCAGGCGCCAGCCGCGTAACGGAAACCAGCGATGCAGCGCCCGTGGCAACAGGCATAACGCGCAAGATAAACTGCTCCACCCCCACCAGCATCACCTGCGCGCTGAACGCGAGCAGCACCAGCACCAGCGACACCAAAATGAGCGCAACCGAGCGTAGCCGATAGTGCCAAAAGGGCAGCGCCAGCCGAACCCCATAAGCGCGGCGCAGAATATCACGCACCGTCTCGACAAAGCTCGCCGTTGTCCACAAGCCTACAATCGCCCCCAGCCACAATAACGATCCCGAACGCGCAGCCAGCACATCGGCAATCGGGCGGGCCAGCACATTGGCAACGCCAGGCGGCACCGCGTGGAGAAAGCTGCCTACCGCCCGCAGCCCTTCTTCCGTCCGCCCGAACAGCCGGGCAATGGCAGCCGCCACAATCGCAAAGGGAAACAGCGTAAGAAGCGAAAGATAGGCCAGGTTACCGGCATGAATAAACCCATCGCTCGCCACGCCCAAAACCACCCGGCGCAGCACTTCGCGCGCATAGCTTTTTGGGTGCATAAAGGCCAAATGGCGGCTGAGCCGTGGCCCGCGCCCAGGGTGGCGGCGCCGTTCTTCAGGAGATTGGGGCGAAGCGTCCTGCACGCGCCATCATCCCTCCAGCCTGGCGCGCGGGTTCCATGTGTCGCGGCCGGGCCAGCTCTCGACGAAACTTGCCAGCGCCGCGTCGCCGGGCGGCAGGTCGATGAGCAATGTCACCAGCTGATCTCCGCGCCCGCCCGATTTTTTGTGAAAGCCCCGGTCCTTCAGCCGCAGCACCTTGCCAGAGGTTGCGCCAGCCGCGATTTTAAGCATGACCGCGCCGTCAACCGTTGGCACCTTGGCCGAGCCGCCAAGCACCGCCTCGCCCAGGCTAATGGGCAAATCGAGACGAACATCGTCGCCATCGCGCGTGAAAAACCGGTGCGGCTGCACCTCCAGCGTAACAATGGCATCGCCCGCGCCGCCAGGGCCGGGCTCCCCCTTGCCAGCGAGCCGCATCTGCGTGCCCGTTTCGACACCGGCTGGCAGTTTTAGGTCAATCGTCTTACCATCGCCCAGCGTAATGCGCTGCGGCGCCAGCCGCGCCGCATCGGCAAAGGGCACGGCCAGCCGATAGGCGGTATTGGCGCCCTTTGGCTGAGGGCGCCGGCCAAAGCCGCCGGTGAACCCGCCACCTGCCCCCGTGCCCGCGCTACTGCCACCTGCGCTGCGCCTCCCGCCAAACAGGCCTTCAAAAATATCGGTGAAATCGCCGCCTGCGTCGCCGCCACTGCCAAAGTCGAAATTGCCGCCGGGCCGAAAGTTGCCGCCAGCGCCCGCCCCGCCACCGCTGCTGCCTGCGCCAAAGCCAAAGGGCGCGCGCGGGTTTCCGTCCCCATCAATTTCACCGCGGTCAAACCGGGCGCGCTTGTCCTTGTCGGACAGCAGATCATAGGCGTTGGTTACTTCTGAAAACCGTTCAGACGCCTTGGGGGTGCCCTTGTTGCGATCAGGGTGCAGCTCCTTGGCGAGCTTACGATAGGCCTTTTTGATGTCCGCTTCGCTTGCGCCGCGTGCAACGCCTAGCAGTTGATAAGGATCAGCCACACAGATTCCCAAATATTATGCTCAAACTTACCCCTATTTGGGGGCTTTGCTGCGCGAGCGCAAACGGCACTTATTCAACAGGCGCCACATCCACGCTCACCGTCAGCTTCTGCGCGCCAGAACCGAGCATGATGCCGTCAATCGGCGCGATTTCGGCATAATCTCGCCCTATCGCCATGACAATATGGTCGCCTGCCATCCAGATGCCGTTGGTGGGGTCAACACCAATCCAGCCAAGCCGCTCGCCTGCCCAGATCAGCACCCAGGCATGGGTCGCATCCGCACCCACCAGCCGCTCGGCGCCGGGCGGTGGAATGGTGCGGATATAGCCCGACACATAGGCAGCCGGCACCCCGGCTGCGCGCAGGCCCGATATCATGATCTGCGCAAAATCCTGGCACACGCCGCCACGCTTCAAAAACGCCTCGCGCGGTGATGTGTCGACCAGCGTGGCGGTTGGATCGAAGGTGAAATCGCGCTGAATCCGCCGGGCAAGCGCAATCGCGGCTTCGGGTGCGGGGCGGTCGGGCGGCAGATCTTGCGCACACCAGGCGGCAATATCGGCGTCCAGTGGAATTTGCGGCGAGGCAAAGAGATAGGCTGCCGGGCCAGCGGCTGACCCATCGCGGCTTGCCCGCGCCGCCTGTGCCACTTCGGCCAGTGTCGGATCATCGGCCGACGGCACCGGCACCAGCCGGTCGATCACCACGCGAAACGCACTCTCAATCGTCAGATGCCGCACGGGTTCATCAATCGCCAGCCGCAGCACATTGGCAAGCCCGGCTTCGGCCCGCACCGGCGCGGTGCGGCCAAAGGGCATGATGCTGAGCCGATAGGAATCGAGCCGCTGGCCCGACCACAAAATAGGCCGCAGCCGCAAATTGCACCGGGCAAAACGCACCGGCGCTCCATAGTCAAAGCGCGTGACATGGCGAACATCGTAGATCATGCCAGCGTCAGGCCGCTTTGGCGCACCTGCTCACCGCCTTGAAGAAAATACCGCCGGCCAATTGCCTCGGACAAAGTGCCGAGCCGCCGCTCGACATCGGCCAGCATCTCTACCGTCAGCGCAGCAGCGCTGGCCATAGAGACAATCGCGGCAATGGCGGCGGCCTCGCTCTGCTGCGCTTCTGCCATACCGTCGTCGCTCAACACGGGCAGCGCGCGCAAATGTTGGGCAATCATCGCCACCTGAAACGCCAGCCCGCGCGGATTGCCAGGGTCGAGCGCCACCAGATCAACCACCGGCAGGCGGGCGATTCCCGTCAAATAACGCTGCCGATAGCTAATCTGGCTGTCGGCCAGGTCGAGCAGGGTCGACAGATCATCTGCACAGGCTGTAGCCATGCCAAAAATCCGCACAGCGCGTGCCGTGTTTGCCGCGCGTTCCACCCGGCGGCCCAAATCGTGGAACCGCCAGGCATCGGTGCGGCTCATATGCTCACTCGACAGGCCGACAATCGCGGCATACCGGCGTTGCAGCGTTCCTGCCCGGTCGAGCAGGCCACCCCCTTGCGGGAAGGGCGCATCGAGCAGGCGCACCATATCTGCTGAAAGCCGGTCGCGCGAACCAGCGCCGATAGTGCGGGCGATTTTGTTTAGCGCGCGCACGCTGTGCCAGCCGCCAGCGTCGCCCTCCATCGCCTCGCGGGCAAAATGAAACAAATCCGCGCGCGCCATGCTGGCAGGCGCGGGTGCTGCACCAAATTCTGTCGCCATGCCAACCAGCCGGCCCAGCGTTTCCCGGCGCAGCGCCGCGCCGCCATCGGCATCTATCGAATTGCCGAGCATGACGCGGATAAGCCCAAGCAGTGCCTCTCCGCGCTCCAGATAGCGGCCAAGCCAGTAAAAATTGTCGGCAACCCGGCTTGGCAGCGTGCCGGGATTACGGCGAATGGCAACCGAATCCGACGGGGTAAGCAGCGAAACCGGCGCCACCGCGTCACTCGCCAGCACCGCCACATCGGCAGACCAGATGCCATCGCCCATCACGCTGGCGCGCGGGTCTGGATGCGCGCCGATCCGCGCAAAGCCGCCGGGCATCACCTGCCACCGGCCATCGCCTGCCCGCGCGGCAAACACCCGCAGTGTAAACGGGCGCGGCGCAAGGAGATTTTCCACCACCACCGGCATGGTGGAAAGGCGCACCACCTCCTGCCCCACATAATCCTGCGGGCGGCGGGCAAGATCGGCGATGAGCGCTGCACGCTTTGCCCCATCCAGCTCCGCTGCATTCACCGCTCGGCCCTCCGGCAGGCCAAGCGAGGCTGCGGGAAAGGCAGGGCTGATCAACAAGGTTTCAAGATGCGCCTCAACATGGCGACATGCACTTTCCTGCCCGCACCACCATGTGGCGACATTGGGAATTTTGAGCGCGGCCCCATTCAGCCGCTGCGCCAGGGCCGGCAAAAAAGCGGAAAAAGCAGCCGATTCCACCACCGCCACGCCCGGCGCATTGGCAACCACCACATTGCCCGCAGCCATTGCATCAACAAGGCCCGGCACGCCGATGGTCGAGCGCGTATCGAACGCCAGCGGATCGATCAGCCGTGGATCAACCCGCCGCCACAGCGCGTCCACCCGCTTTTGACCGGCAATGGTGCGGACATAGAGCTTGTCGTCGAGCACGGCCAGGTCTGCCCCCTCGACCAGCAACAGGCCAAGATAGCGCGCCAGATGCGCCTGTTCAGGGTAGCTTGGGTTATAGCGGCCCGGCGTCATCAGCCCGATGCGCGGCTCGGAGCGCTTGCACGCCGCGGCCAGCCCGGCACGGAATGCCGCAAAGAACGGCGCCTGCCGCTCGATGTTGAGCCGGTTTTGCAGGCCGCCAAAGGTCCGCGTCATCGCCAGGCGGTTCTCCAGCGCATAACCCGCGCCAGCTGGCGCGCGGACATGATCAGCCAGTACCCGCCAAGCTCCGTCCGGGCCGCGACCCAAATCGATTGCCACAAAATGCAGATGATGCCCGCCAGGCGGCGCAAGCCCCACCAATGGCCGCAGAAAATAGGGGCTCCCGCTCACCAGCGCTGCGGGCAGCGCGCCGCTTTCCACCAGCTTGCCCGCGCCGTAAATATCGGCAAGAATAGTTTCCAGCAGCTCTGCCCGCTCAGCTACGCCCTCGGCAATGCCGGCCCATTCCTCCTCGTCCAGCAGCAGCGGCACCGGCGACACCGGCCATGGCCGCTCCTCGCTTTCACCAATGATACGAAAGCCCATGCCGATATCTTCGGCATTGCGCTGCACCCGGTCGCGCGCGCGGCCAAGATCGCCGCCTGCAACCGCTGCGATTTCCTCCAGCATGGGCAGCCAGCCCGGCGCGCCCGCGCACAGCATGTCGCCTGCCTGCGCCCGTAGGCAATAATCGTCGACCCAGCCCCGCGCGACGGCGGATGGATCGACTGCATCGGTGCTGGGGGCGCTGGCCATCGCGCGGAGTGACCACAATCAGCGGCACGGCGCAACCATCAAACGCGAAAGCGGGCATTCCCATGCACCGGAAAAATGAGCGCAGACCGCCCATCTGCCGATGGCGGTTTCGCTTCCCGCCCGGCTTCGCTAAAGCAGGGGGATGATGACCGACCCTCTTGCCTTGTTCAACAATTGGTTCGCCGAAGCGCGCGCCAGCGAACCCAATGATTCCAACGCCATGGCGCTGGCAACTGCCGATGCAGATGGCCGGCTTGGGCTGCGCATGGTGTTGCTGAAGGGCCATGGGCCCGACGGTTTTGTATTTTACACCAACCAGCAAAGCCGCAAGGCTGCCGATATTGCCGCCAACCCGCAGGCGGCCTTACTGTTCCACTGGAAATCGCTGCGGCGGCAAATCCGCATCGAAGGACCGATTTCATCCGTTTCCGCAGCAGAGGCAGACGCCTATTTCGCCTCGCGCAGCCGCGATTCGCAACTGGGCGCCTGGGCCTCTGACCAATCCCGCCCGCTTGATTCGCGCGCTACCTTCGAGGCGCGTTTTGCTGCACAACAGGCCCGTTTTGCTGGGGAAGACGTGCCCCGCCCGCTGCACTGGTCGGGCTACAGGGTTGCCCCGCTGCGCATGGAATTTTGGCAGGACCGCGCGCACCGGCTGCACGAGCGGCGGCTCTTCACGCGCCGCGATGACGGGGCAGGCTGGCAGGAAGGATTGCTCTACCCATGAGCGCGCACCACAACCACAGCCATAAGGCAGGCCACCACAACCACCACCATGCGCGCGCAGCCCACCACCATGCCCACGGCGTGCTGACCAAACGGGCCGCTATTGCAAGCGTCAGCACCGCGGCATTTTTGCTGGGGATCAAAAGCTATGCCGCCTGGGTGACCGGCTCTGTCGCCATGCTTGGCTCGCTTGCCGACACCGGGCTTGATCTTGCCGCGTCGTTGATGACACTGTTTGGCGTGCGCTTTGCCGCGCAACCAGCGGATAACGAGCACCGCTTTGGCCATGGTAAGGCGGAAGCTCTTGTCGCGCTGTTTCAGGTGGCGATCATCACCGCCTCTGCCATCGCCATCTTCAGCCGTGCAGCCCAGCGACTGCTGACGCATGAGGCCACCGCCCATGCAGAACTGGGCATTGGCGCCTCGCTCATCGCCATTGCCGTCACCATCGCGCTGCTCGCCTATCAGCGCTTTGTCATGGCGCGCACAAAATCAGTCGCCATCCATGCCGACCATGTCCATTATCAATCAGACGTGCTGCTAAATGTCGCAGTCATCGGCGCGCTGGTCATCGACCAATATCTGGGGCTGCCGGGTGCTGACCCTGTGTTTGGCATTCTCATCGCGCTTTGGCTGCTCTGGGGGGCGTGGCGCGCCTCGACCGCGGCGATCGATCAATTGATGGACCGTGAATGGCCAGCGGAAAAACGCCAGCGTTTTGTCGAGATTGCGTCGCGCCACCCGGAGCTGAAGGGCCTGCACGATTTGCGCACACGCACCAGCGGCGCCACCGATTTTGTTCAATTCCACATCTGGATGGACCCGGAAATGACGGTTGCGCGCGCGCATGATGTGACAGAAGAACTGGAGCACCGGCTGGCGCATGAATTTCCGGGTACAGAAATATTGATCCATATCGACCCCGAAGGGCAGGTGGATCACCCCGGAAATGCGCTAGTAGAGGCGGACGAAATTACTAAACTGAGGCAAGCCCAACAATGCTGAGACTGCCCTTTGCGCAGATAGACGCTTTTGCCGAGCAGCGCTTTTCCGGCAACCCCGCCGCCGTCATTCCGCTGGAGCGCTGGCCGAGCGACACGGTTCTTCAGGCAATTGCCGAAGAAAATAATCTGAGCGAAACCGCCTATATCGTCCCCGCCTCGGTAGATGATGTGGATGCCGATTTCAGCCTGCGCTGGTTCACCCCTACGGCCGAGGTGGCGCTATGCGGCCATGCAACGCTGGCGGCGGGGCATTATGTCTTGTCTGCCGACAAGGCGCGCGGGCAGGTGCGGTTTCGTACCACGCAGTCGGGCATTCTATCGGTCGCGCGCGAGGGCGAAGACTATGCGATGACACTACCCGCCTGGGCGCCCGCCGCCAAGCCGCTGCCTGGCGTGATTGCCGCCCTTGGCATAACCCGGCCCGCACAAAGTTTTTGGCATGAACGCGGCTATGCGCTGATCATTGTCGAAACAGAGGCAATGGTGCGGCTGCTTCAGCCCGACATGCGCGCGCTGGAAGCGCAAGGGCCGATGGTAGTCATCGTCTCTGCACGGGGCACGCAGGCCGACATTGTCAGCCGCGTTTTTGTGCCGGCTTATGGCGTTGACGAAGACCCGGTAACCGGCTCTGCCCATGCCGTGATGGTGCCCTATTGGGCAAATGTGCTGGAGCGCCGCACATTCTCTGCCTTTCAGGCGAGCAAGCGTGGCGGCAAGCTGCGCTGCACGCTCGACAAGGACAAGGCAATCCTTAGCGGCAAATGCGTGACCGTGATCGAAGGAGAATTTCTGCTATAATCAGGCTGGGTGCATACACCCCATAAATCATCGGCGCCCTGTGTCGGTTGTGCCAAAAGGGACGATGCGGTTGCCTGCATCATGGCCAATGTCCGCCGCGCCAAGCCAAGGTACGCCCAGCGCACCGCACCACCGCTCGATCATCACCGCAACCGGCTCGTTTTCTGCCCATGGCGGGTCGTTGGGCAGCATATCCACCATCCGCCCAAGCCTGATGCCCGCCAGCCGCGCAAGCGCAGGCGCGCTGGCCAGTTGAAACAACATCCGGTCTACCCGGTAAAGCGGCTCGGCCACCTCCTCGATCATCAGCACATGGTCGGCAACATCGGGCAGCCAGCGCGTGCCGACAAGCGCCACCGCGATGCTCAGGTTGAGTGCAATCGCCGGGCGACCATCGAGCGAAGGTTCCACCGATTCGGCCCGCCTGTCCACCAGCCAGCCAAGCGCGCGGACAAAGGCCGCCTCGCCGCCGCTGCGCGCCAGATCCGCCACCATCGGCCCATGCGCCACCTGCCCCACACCCCGCGCATAGAGCGCCGCAAGCAAAAAACCCGTGTCGGAATAGCCAAGATAGGTTTTTGCGCCCGCCGCCGCCGGGTCAAGCGCGTCCATCGCCTTCGCAAGCAGCCGGTTTGCGCCATAGCCGCCGCGCGCGAACCAGATGGCGTCAATCGCCGGGTCATTGGCCATGGCGACAAAGGCCGCCGCGCGCGCATCGTCGGCACCCGCAAAATGCCCGTCGCGCAAAAAACATTGTGGATGGATGATCAGTTCGGCCACCGGAAAATGTGCCCGTGCCACCGCTACGGCCCGTGCGGCGATGCCCGCGTCCAGCCCGCGCGCAGGGGCCACCACTCCAATCCGCACGCCGCGCCTCCCTCGCCTGGCCAAAACCCGCGCCGCCCGGTCTTGCTCCGCGCGCCAAATCCCGCGATAGCCCGTTACCATGGTGCACGGCAAATCCTACTTCTTCATCGGCATTGGCGGCAGCGGCATGATGCCGCTCGCCATGATCCTTGCCGGGCGGGGGGCGCGCGTCGCCGGGTCTGATCGCAGCCTCGATCAGGCCAGGCTTTCCGCCAAGTTCGAGGCACTGCGGGCGTTGGGCATTACCCTTTTCCCGCAAGATGGCAGCGGCATTACCAGCGCAGAACAGATCGTGGTTGCCTCGGCTGCAATTGAGCCAGGCGTGCCCGACATGGTGGCAGCTGAGCGTGTGGGCGCGGCGCGCCTTAGCCGGGCCGAGTTGCTTGCCAGTTTGTTCAACGCCTCCCCCCTGTCCATCGGCGTGGCGGGCACCAGCGGCAAATCGACCGTTACCGGCATGATCGGCTGGATCATGGCGCAGGCCCGGCGCGACCCGACGGTGATGAACGGCGCGGTGATGAAGAATTTTGCAAGCGCCGATGCGGCTTTTGCCAGTGCACTTGTCGGCGCAGACGGTGTATTTGTGAGCGAGGTAGACGAAAGCGATGGGTCAATCGCGCTTTATTCGCCGACAATTGCCGTGCTCAACAATGTGAGCCTTGACCATAAATCGCTGGAGGAACTGCGCGCGCTGTTTGGCGATTTTGCGGGCAAGGCGGCAACCGCGGTGGTCAATATCGGCGATGCGGAGGCCGCCGCGCTGGCCGCAACCCTTGATAGCGAGCGGCTGGTCACCTTTGCAGTGGAGGCGCGGGCCGATTTGATGGCGCAAAACCTGGTGCCGGAGCCCTTTTCCATCGGCTTTGACCTGGTGGCGGGTGCACAGCGCCACCATGTTCACCTTTGCGTTCCCGGCCGCCACAATGTCGCCAATGCGCTGGCCGCCATGGGCGCGGCGGTGGCAGCAGGCGTGCCGCTGGCCGAAGCTGTTTGCGCGGTGGAAGGTTTTACCGGCCTCAAACGCCGGTTTGATCTGGTTGGCACTGCCGCCGGCGTGAGCGTGATCGACGATTTTGGCCACAACCCCGACAAGATCGCCGCCACTCTCGACACGTTGCACGCCTTTGCCGGGCGGCTGCTCGTCTTGTTTCAGCCACACGGCTATGGCCCGCTCAAAGTAATGCGCGCCGAGTTGGTGGAGTGCCTTGCGCAGCGGATGGCGCCGGGCGATGTGCTGGTGCTGCCCGATCCGGTCTATCAAGGCGGCACCGTGGCGCGCGAGGTGACAAGCGCGGATATCGTGGCTGATCTTGTGCGGCGCGGTGTCGATGCCCGCCATATTGGCGCGCGGGATGAGGCTGCCTACGCGCTTCTCGATCTTGCCCGGCCAGGCGACCGGATTGTGATTATGGGCGCGCGCGACGACACGCTCAGCCAGCTTGCAGCCGATATGGTGGCAGCATTGTCCAAGCATGGTTGAGCGGCTAGTCTTTTGCCACGTAATTTGGGGAGACTATCGATGATCCGCCGCCTGTTTCTCGACCATCCGGCCTCTGTTGGGGAGGGCTATGCTGAGCATTTTGGCGTAGCGGCAGGCTTTGGCGCGGCGATGATGCTGGGCGGCGCGGGCGCGCTGCTCCATGCGATATTTCCGTTCCTTTGCAAGTCAACGGGCAGCGATACGATAACCCGGCTCCACGCCACGCTTGTCGCCAAGCGGGCCGCCAAGCGCGAGGCTGTGGGCCAAATGGCGAGCGTGGAATATATCATCTGACAAGACAAGTATGGTGTTCAGATAGGAAAGTACGCTTGACAATTTCATACTGACAAATGTAAAGCTCACTTGTCCGATTCGCAAGGGAGCTTTACCTGTAGCTATGCACACCGCTAAACAACGTTATCAAAAAGCCATATTGCTGTTGAGCATTGCCTATGCCGCCACGCTCATTGGCGCCATCTGGCTGTTCAAACAGCACCTCGTTGCAGGGCCGCTTGCCTATGCGGCAGCGCTGACCCCTGCGCTCACCATCATCGGCATGTTTGCCGCTATTGGCCGTTATCTGGCCGAGGAGCGCGACGAATTCATCCGTATGATGATGGTGCGACAAGCGCTGATCGCCAGCGGCTTTGCGCTAACCATTGCTACAGCCTGGGGCTTTTTGGAGAGCTTTGGTCTCGTCGATCATATCGACTCCTACTATATCGCGGTGCTGTGGTTTGGCGGGCTGGGCGTGGGCTCGTGCGTCAACAAGCTGAAGTCAGATCGATGGGCATGAACAACCGCCTGCGCGTGCTGCGCGCCGAACGGCGCTGGAGCCAGGGCGATCTGGCCGAGCGGCTGGAGGTGTCGCGCCAAAGCATCAACGCTATCGAGACGGGGCGTTATGATCCTTCGCTCCCCCTTGCCTTTCGCATCGCCGAGCTATTTGAAACCACGATCGAGAATGTGTTCACCAGCCCATCAAAGGAGCAAGACCAATGAACCGGATTTCCCTTCGCCTTGCCGCAAGCCTGTTCACATCTGCCGCCCTGCTGCCCGCGGCTGGCCAATGCGTTGCCGCGTCCCCCGCCAGCGCCGCGCCCGCCGCTTTGGCCGCCGAGGAACGGCTCGATCACATCTCGGTCATCGCCATTGGGGCAAAAGGGCCTCCCATCATCCTCATCCCCGGCCTTGGCACGCCGCGCTCCGTGTGGGACGGGATCGCGCCCGCGCTGGCAAAAACCCACCGCGTCTATCTGGTGCAGGTTAATGGTTTTGGCGGCGATGATCCCGGCAAAAACCTGTCGCCCGGCCTGCTTGAAGGTGTGGTGAGCGATCTTGATCGCTATATCGCTGCGCACGATTTGGCCGGTGCTGCGGTGATCGGCCATTCTCTGGGCGGGCTTGCAGGCTTGATGCTGGCGAAGGCGCACCCGGCGGACATCGGCAAGCTGATGGTCGTTGATTCGCTGCCGTTTTTTGCGGCCATTTATGCGCCGCCAGGCGTTGCGCTGACCGCTGCCATGGTGGCTCCGCGAGCAGCAGCCCTGCGCGATCAGACAGCGGCCAGCTATGGCAAACCCGCCGACCCCGCAGCCATTGCCGCGCAGATACGCGGGCTGGCGCTGAAACCGGCAAGCGTCGAGAAGGTGACCGGCTGGGCCACCAAGGCCGACCCACGTGTGACAGCGCTTGGGCTGTATGAAGATCTGACGACAGATTTGCGCGGCGATTTGCCCGCGATAAAAACGCCCATTACGCTGGTTTACCCATGGAACACCGAGCGCGGGCAGGGCAAAGAGCTGACCGACGCCTTTTATCGCACGCAATACGCAGCCGCCCCCAACATCGCCTATGCGCCCATCGCCGATGCCGCCCATTTTGTAATGCTGGACCAGCCAGAAAACTTCGCCGAGGCGGTTCGCGCTTTTCTCGCCACCCCGTAAAGCAAGGGGCGGCTTTTCATTAAAGCGGGTCGTGCCTAAGGTGGCAGCGCCATGCCCATAGCCCCGCCCCCTGCCGACCTGGCCTGCCACATAACCCCTGGCGCCGGCCCCATGTTGCTGTTTTTGCCCGGCTATGCCTCCGATATGCAAGGTGCCAAGGCGCTGGCGCTGGAGGGCTGGGCCAAGGCGCGCGGGCGCGGCTTTGCCCGGTTTGATTATCGCGGCTGCGGGGAAAGCGGCGGCAACTTTGCCGATCAAACGCTTGGCGGGTGGCGCGACGATGTTCTTGCGATGATCGACCGGCTGGGCACAGGGCCGCTTGTGCTGGTCGGTTCGTCAATGGGCGGATGGCTGATGCTGCTTGCAGCACTTGCCCGTCCTCAGCGCGTGGCGGGGCTGGTGGGCATTGCACCGGCGCCCGATTTTACCGATTGGGGCTTTACGACCGACGAAAAACTGGCGCTGCTGAGCAAGGGGCGGCTGGAGCGGCCCTCCCCCTATGGCCCGGCGCCGACGCTGTTCACCCGCCGCTTTTGGAGTTCAGGCGAAGCGCTTCGGCTTATGCACGGCGCCATTGCCGTGGATGTGCCGGTGCGGCTCGTGCAGGGGCAGCGCGACAATGATGTGCCCTGGGTGCGCGCACCGCGGCTGGCGGAGCTGCTGCGTTCAGCCAATGTGCAGACTTGGCTGGTCAAAGATGGTGACCACCGCCTCTCGCGCGATGCTGATATCGCGCTCATCATTCGCGCGGTGGAGGAAGTTGTCGCGTGTTGCTGACCCCCGTTGTCCTGGTGCTAGCCGTAGCGCAGATTGCCGGCCCCCCCGCTCCTGCCGCCACAGCGCCAGCAGGCAGCGAGCGCGAGCGCTACGAACAATGCCTTGATCTTGCGACTAGCGACCCCGGCCAGGCCGAGCGCGTCGCGCTCGAATGGCGCGTGCAAGGTGGCCAGTATCGGGCCCGCCAGTGCCGGGCCGTCGCTTATGCCAATCTGGGGCGCTGGGCCGCGGCGGCGGGCGAATTTGAAGGCGCGGCAACCGAGGCAGAACTTGCGCATGACGCAGCGGCTGCACGTTATTGGGCGCAGGCCGGCAATAGCTGGCTGGCAGGCGGGCAGGCCATGCAGGCGCGCACCGCGCTCGACGCAGCACTCGCTTCGGGTAATTTGCAAGGGCTGCAACTGGGCGAAGCGCAGTTTGATCGTGCCCGCACCTTTGTTGCGCTGGGCAAGCTTGGCGCGGCGCGCGCAGATATTGACCAGGCACTGAAAAACGCCGGAGATGACCCGCTAATCTGGCTCGCATCGGCAGCACTTGCCCGGCGGATGGGCGATTTGCCCCGCGCTCGCTCAGACGTGGCAGCCGCGTTCGACAAGGCGCCCGAAGATGCAGCAACCTATCTCGAAATCGGCAATATCGCAGCAGCAAGCGGCGATGAAGCAGGCGCGCAAGCCGCGTGGAAGGACGCCATTCGCTTTGCCCCGGCAAGCGAGGCAGCAGGCGCCGCGCGCGAGGCGTTAAAACAGTTCGATACCGCGGCAACCGACCCGAAAAAGTAAAAAATAACGGCGCATTACGCAGCGAAATACCTTATGCTGCCGGTCTGATCAGGAGCATTTTTGATGAAATATCTGCACACAATGGTCCGCGTTAGCGACCCCGATGCATCGGTGCGCTTTTTCAACCTGCTGGGGCTGGAAGAGGTGCGGCGGATGGAAAGCGAAAAGGGGCGGTTCACGCTCATTTACCTGGCGGCGCCAGGAGACGAAAATGCCGAGGTAGAACTGACCTACAACTGGGACGCACAAACTTATGGCGAAGGGCGCAATTTCGGCCATCTCGCCTATCGGGTCGACAATATTTACGAGGTGTGCCAACGGCTGATGGATGGCGGCGTGACAATCAACCGCCCGCCGCGAGACGGGCACATGGCCTTTGTCCGCACACCCGACAACATTTCTATCGAGCTGCTCCAAGATGGCCGCCTGCCGCCCGCCGAGCCTTGGGCCTCGATGCCCAATATTGGCCATTGGTAGGGCCTGGCGCTATGGCCGATATCGAAATTTTGCGGCTGGCTGTGCTGGCGGATAATTATGTCTGGCTGGTGCATGATCACCTGTCTGGCGAAACGATCGTGGTCGATCCAGCTATTGCAGATCCCGTGCTGGCCGCAGCAAAGGAGCGCGGCTGGAAAATCAGCGCCATCTGGAACACCCACTGGCACCCAGACCATATCGGCGGCAATGCTGAGATTGTAACAGCAACGGGTGCTGACGTTTTTGGCCCGGCCGCAGAGGCCGAGCGCATTCCCACACTTAGCAAGCCGCTGCGCGAGGGCGATATAGCCCCGCTTGGCCACCATGGCGCGTTGGTGATGGAAACACCCGCCCATACTGCCGGGCATATCAGCTATTATCTGGCTGAGGCAGGTGTGCTTTTTTCCGGCGACACGCTATTCGCCATGGGGTGCGGCCGCCTGTTTGAGGGCACTGCCGGGCAGATGTTTGACAATATGCAACGCTACGCCGCGCTGCCCGACAACACGCTGGTGTACTGCGCGCATGAATATACCGAGAGCAATGGCCGCTACGCACTGGCTGCCGAGCCTGAGAATATCGCCATTGTCGAGCGGATGGCCGCGGTCCGCGCGGCGCGCGCAAAGGGCGAGCCAACCGTGCCCACCACTATTGGCGCCGAGCGTGCCACCAATCCGTTTTTTCGCTGCCAGAGCGCTGCCATGCTGGCACAAAGACGCCAGGCGAAGGACAGCTTTCGCGGCTAGCGCGTTTGCGCTATATTCCATGGCATTGCGGGCAGCAGACCGTGCGTGCGGCGTGGAGGAGTATTTATGCGAAGCCTTTGGATCGTATCGCTCGCCTTGTTGGCCGGGTGTTCACTCAGCCCGCATGATCAAGCAAAGCTGGCGGCGAAGGAGGCGAACAGCGCTCAAAAAATCGCTGCCCGGCTAGAGGGGTTGGTGCCGGGCAAGCCGATGGACTGCCTCGACACACACCGGCTTGGCACCGCAGAGCGCTTTGGCAATACCATCCTTTATGTTGCAAGCCGCAAGCTCATCTACCGCAACGACACAAGCGGCGGCTGTTTTGGCCTGGAGCGCGGCGATGCAATCGTCACCTCAACCACCCAGCCAAGCCTGTGCCGGGGCGATATTATCCGCACGGTGGATTTTCAGTCCGGCATTCAGTCGGGCAGTTGCTCCTTTGGTGAATTCATTCCCTATACGAAAAAGTAACATGGCCCGCTGGTTGATTGCGGCCGCGGCTGGCCTTTTCCTGGCAGCGCCTGCGCTGTCTGGTATTGCCACAGGCACAAGCGACGACAGCGCGGCCGCCATCGACCAGCTGCTAGCTGGCCGCGTGGCCGGCAAGCCGCAAGATTGCGTGGCGTTGTCGCGCATCGACGGCCCGCAGATTATCGACCATCAAACACTGCTCTACACCCAATCCGGCCGCCGGGTCTGGCGCAATGATTTGCCAAGCGCCTGCCCTGGCCTGCACGCAGACGATATCGTCATTGTCGAGGCGTTTGGCGCAAACCTGTGCCGTGGCGATCATTTCCGCACAGTGTCGCGCAGCGGCTCCATTCCTTCTGCGCCCTGCAGGCTGGGCATATTTACGCCCTATGACAAGGCGAAGCCCGCTGCCGCCGCCGCGCCCGGCTGAGTAAACTTTGCGTGACTAAAGCACGAACCGGCTGAGATCAGTGTTGCGGGCAATGCCGCTTAGCTGCAAGGCGACATAGGCGGCGTCAATCGTCAACACCTCACCCATGCGGTCCTCCGCCTCGAAGCTGATCTGCTCCAGCAGTTTTTCCATCACTGTCTGCAACCGGCGCGCGCCGATATTTTCCACATCGGCATTCACCTGTGCCGCAATGCGCGCGATAGCGGCGATGCCTTCTTCGGTGAAGTTGATCGTTACGCCCTCCGTCTCGATCAACGCCTTATACTGAATTGGCAGCGACGCCTTTGTATCAGACAATATCGCCACAAAATCTGCTTCCGTCAGCGCTTTCAGCTCCACGCGGATCGGCAGGCGCCCCTGCAATTCAGGCAGTAAATCGCTTGGCTTGGCTACATGAAACGCACCCGATGCAATGAACAGGATGTGGTCGGTCTTCATCGGCCCATATTTGGTGGCAACCGTGGTGCCCTCAATAAGCGGCAGCAAATCGCGCTGCACACCCTCTCGGCTGACAGAGCCGCCGCGCACGTCAGACACAGCGATCTTGTCGATTTCATCAAGAAACACAATGCCATTGGCCTCCGCATCGGCCAGCGCGGCGCGGCTCAGTTCGTCTTGATCAAGCCGCTTGTCCGCCTCTTCTTCGACAAGTTTTTCCCACGCCTTGGGCACGCTCAGCTTGCGGCGTTTGAGTTGTGGCTGGCCTAGCCTGCCCAGCATGTCGCCAAGGTTGATCATGCCGATTTGGGGAGCGCCGGGGATTTCAAACGGCGTTTGCGCTGCCGCTTCCAGCTCAAGCTCCACCTCCTTGTCGTTCAGGCTGCCGCTATGAAAATGCTGGCGAAATGCCTCGCGCGTGGCCTCGCTTGCGCCCTTGCCGGTCAACGCATCGAGCAGCCGCACCATCGCCGCTTCCTCCGCCTTGTCTTTCACAGCCGTGCGGCGGCGCTCTTTTTCCAGCCTCATCGCCTCTTCGACCAAATCGCGCGCAATCTGCTCCACATCGCGCCCCACATAGCCAACCTCGGTAAACTTTGTCGCCTCCACCTTGATGAACGGCGCATCGGCCAGCTTGGCAAGGCGGCGCGAAATCTCGGTTTTGCCGCAACCGGTGGGGCCAATCATCAAAATATTCTTGGGGCTAACCTCATCGCGCAAATCCGCGCCCAGCCGCTGCCGGCGCCAGCGGTTGCGCAGCGCCACCGCCACCGCGCGCTTTGCGTCTGCCTGGCCAATAATATGCGCATCAAGCGCGGCAACAATTGCTTTGGGAGTAAGCGCGTCGTTCATCATTATCTCTGAAAAAACGGGAAAAATTGGCGTGGCGGCCCGGCTCAGGCCGCGCTGTCGAGCACTTCGATCGTGAGCTGATCGTTGGTATAGACGCAAACATCTGCCGCGATCTTCATCGCCTTGCGGCACAAGGTTTCGGCGTCCGGTTCATATTCAGCCAGCGCGCGCGCGGCGGCAAGCGCGAAATTGCCGCCAGAACCGATGGCTGCAACCCCGCCCACTGGCTCCAGCACATCACCATTGCCGGTTAGGATAAGCGTTACATCCTTGTCGGCGACGATCATCATCGCTTCAAGGTTGCGCAAATATTTGTCGGTGCGCCAGTCCTTCGCAAGCTCCACCGCCGCGCGTAGCAGCGCTCCATGGTGCTGTTCCAGCTTGCGCTCCAGCCGCTCAAACAAGGTAAAAGCATCCGCCGTTGCGCCGGCAAAGCCGCCAATCACCGTGCCATCGCCCAGCCGCCGCACCTTGCGCGCATTGGGTTTCATAATCGTCTGGCCCATCGACACCTGACCGTCGCCGATTACGACTACCTTGCCGCCTGTCCGCACGGAGAGGATGGTCGTGCCGTGCCACATATTCGTTTTTTCGCTCATGCCCCGCATATGGGTGGGCAGTGGCGCGGCTGCAATCAAAAGCCGTAATCAGCGGCTGTGCGCTTTCAAAAAAGCCACGCTGTCGGCCAGTGTCGGCGCGCGGCCGCGAAACGGCTTGGACAGGCCCATCACCACATCGTTATGCCCCTTTCCCTGATAAAGCCGAACCTCAACCGCCGCCTTCAACGCGCGCAGCCGTGCCGCAAGACTGGTGGCGTTGTGGGGTAAAACGGTGTCGTCCGCCGTGCCCTGCATCAGCAACAAGGGCGGCGCGTCGGCGCGGGCATGGTTGATCGGCTGAGTTGTCGCGGGTTTTGGCCAGGCGCCAAAGGCGTTGCGCGCGGCAGCCCCTTTGAAGGGAAAAAAGTCAAAAGGCCCAGCAAGCAGGGCGGCTGCGCGCACAACTTTGGGGTCAACGCCTGCGCGCTGCAAAAATTGCGGATCAAGCGCCAGCATTGCTGCGTTATAAGCCCCGGCCGAATGGCCCGCGAGCGTGATCCGCGCCGGGTCACCGCCAAATTCGGCAATATGGTCGCGCACCCATTTCACCGCGAGCGCGCCGTCTTCAACAAATGTGGGAAAGCGAACCTGCGGCACCAGCCGATAATCGGGCACAACCGCAATAAACCCCTGGCTGGCAAAGGCGCGCCCGGCAAAGCCATAGCTGCCCCGGTCACCATCGTGCCAGCCGCCGCCATAAAAAAACACCACCACCGGCAACTCGGCCGTGCCGCGGCCGCGCGGCGCCCATATATCAAGCTGCTGGCGCGGCGCGGCGCCATAGGCAGCGCCTTGCACCACCTGCGCGACGCGGCCATCATCTGGAGTGAAATAATCCACCATGTTGAGCTGCGCAGGCGGCGGCACGAACAGAAAAAACCCTCCAGCCATTGCGGCCAGCACCGCCACCGCGCCCATAACAGTCAACGCGATTTTCATGTGAGTCCTCAATCCGTTTTATGATTTTCCTGTCACGGCCCTCATACAAGGCGGATAAGCCTGCGGGCAACCGCAAGCTTGGCGCACGGGCGGGGCAAGAAACGGCTCGCGCACAATATTCCCGGTGGACGCTGCAAAGCAGACCTACCTATAGCACCTGCCATGCCAACCGCAGTACACGCCGACCAACTCTTAGCGCTTGAGCGAGCAGGAAGATTGCGCCAACTGTCGCCGCCATCAGGGCTGGATTTTTCGTCAAACGACTATCTTGGCCTTGCCGCCTCGCCGCGCATTGCGCACGCGCTGCAAGCCGCAATGGCACGCGGCGTGCCGCTTGGCTCTGGCGGGTCGCGCCTGCTACGCGGCAATCATGCCGCGCATGAAGAGCTTGAGCACACCGCCGCGCGCTGGGCTGGCGCGCAGGCTGCGTTGTTTTTTGCCAATGGGTTTGCCGCCAACACCGCCCTTTTGGCTACTCTGCCACAGCGCGGCGACCTGATTCTCTATGACGCGCTCATCCATGCCAGCGTGCATGACGGCATGGCCCTTACCCGTGGCGAGCGCTGCGCCTTTTTTCATAATGATGTAACCGCAGCCGATGATGCACTGACCATCTGGCGGCGCCAAGGGGGCAAGGGCCGGCCATGGATTGTTATCGAAAGCCTTTACTCCATGGATGGCGACCGCGCACCGCTTGCGGATTTTGTCACCATTTCCAGGCGCCACGACGCGATGCTGCTAATCGATGAGGCCCATGCCACTGGCGTATATGGCGCGCACGGCGCAGGGCTTGCCGACGGGCTCGACGGCGCGGAAAATATTATCACGCTGCGGACCTGCGGCAAAGCAATGGGGTGCGAGGGTGCGCTGGTTTTTCTTAGCGCTGCACTGCGCGATTTTCTCATCAACCGGGCCCGCCCGTTCATCTTTTCAACCGCGCCTTCACCGCTGATGGCCGCTGCTGTGCAGGAATCGATTGCCATGTTGCGCGACGAGCCATGGCGGCGCGAAGAACTTGCAGCGCTTGTCCGCCATGCCGCGCCGCGCCTTGCCGCTTTTGGCGCTGGCTCGTCGGACAGCCAGATCATACCGCTGATCCTTGGAGACGAAGCGCGGACGATGGCGGCAGCACAGGCGCTCCAGCAGCAAGGTTTCGACGTGCGCGGCATCCGGCCGCCCACCGTGCCACCGGGCACCGCAAGGCTGCGTATTTCGCTTACGCTCAACATCAGCCGCGATGATATCGACGCGTTGTGCGCTGCACTTTCGGGCATATTCCGGTGACAATCATCGTCACCGGCACCGACACCGATATTGGCAAAACGGTGTTCGCCGCCGCGCTGGCCGGCGCACTTGACGGCTGCTACTGGAAACCGGTGCAGGCAGGCGGTTTGGCCAATGCCGACCGCGCGCGCGTTCAGGCGCTGTCCGGGCTGGCGGCCGGGCGGCTGTTGCCCGAAGCTTATCGGCTGGCAACACCATGCTCACCGCACCGGGCAGCGGAAATTGACGGCATATCGATAGACCCTGCCGGGCTGCTGCCGCCTCGATGTGACCGACGGCTGATCATCGAAGGCGCAGGCGGCGTGCTGGTGCCAGTAACGCGCTCGCTTCTGTTTGCAGACCTGTTTGCGCAGTGGCGCGCGCCTGTTGTCATCGTCGCGCGCACGGCGCTTGGCACCATCAACCACTCGTTGCTGACGATAGAAGCGCTGCGCGTGCGCGCGGTCCCCTTGCTCGGCATTGCCTTTGTCGGCGAGGCAGCGCCCGACAATGAGGCAACTATCGCTGCCATGGGTGGTGTGCACCGGCTGGGCCGCTTGCCCTGGCTCAACCCGCTCAGCCCCGCCACGCTGCGTGCCGCCTTTGCGGCCAATTTCAACATGGCCGATTTTGCGCCATGAAGTCGCCCGTCTGGCACCCCTTTACGCAACACGGCCTGAACGAGCCGATTACCCGCGTAACCCGCGCTGAGGGTGCAGTACTTGTTACCGCAGATGGTCGGCGCATTATCGACGCCATTTCGTCCTGGTGGGTGACGACGCACGGCCACTGCCATCCGCGCATCATGGCGGCAATTGCCGAGCAGGCGGCCCGGCTGGACCAGATTATTTTTGCCGGCTGGACGCATGAGCCAGCCGAGGCGCTGGCGCGCGGGTTGGTCGACATGATGCCTGCGCCGCTTGCTCATGTCTTTTTTTCCGACAGCGGCTCAACGAGTGTCGAGGTTGCGCTTAAAATGGCGCTTGGCTTCTGGCGCAATACAGCCAGGCCGCGCTCGCGGATTACGGTAATGGCGCAAAGCTATCATGGCGACACCATTGGCGCTATGTCGGTTGGCGCGCGCGGCGTGTTCAACCGGGCCTATGCACCGCTGTTGTTCGATGTCGACACGCTGCCCTTTCCCGATGCCGGGGCAGAACTGCGCACGCTTGAGGCATTTACCGCGCTTTGCCGCGCGCCTGCACCGCCTGCTGCGCTCATTGTCGAGCCGCTGGTGCTGGGGGCAGGCGGCATGCGGATCTACACCCCGCAGCTATTGGCGGAGCTGCGCGCCATAGCCAGCGCACATGACGTGCTCTTCATTGCTGATGAAGTGATGACCGGCTGGGGGCGCACGGGGACATTGCTCGCCTGCGAACAGGCTGGGGTAGTCCCAGACATTCTCTGCCTGTCCAAAGGGCTGACCGGCGGCGCCATGCCGCTTGCGGTGACGCTGGCAACCCCGGCTATTTTTGATGCGCATAGCTCGGCAGACCGCGAGCAAATGTTTTTTCATTCATCCAGCTACACCGCCAACCCGCTTGCCTGCGCTGCCGCCAATGCCAACCTCGCCATCTGGCGCGAGGAGCCGGTGCTCGCACGGGTGGCGGCACTTGCCTGGCGGCAGGCGGCGTGGCTGCGCGCCATATCAACATTGTCAGGCGTGACAAATGCACGGCAGATCGGCACCATAACCGCGTTTGAGCTTGGCAGCGGGGCCAGCAATTACCTGGCCGATATTGGCCCGCGCCTGCTTGCCTTTTTTCAAGAACGCAACGTGCTGCTGCGCCCACTTGGCAACACCATTTACGTCATGCCGCCCTATTGCATTGCCGATGAGGAACTTCGGCAGGTTTATGGTGTCATTGAAGAGGCGATCCACCACTATAGCTGAGCGCCGCGCCATGCATGATAGAAAATGGTGGGCGATGACGGGCTCGAACCGCCGACATTCTCGGTGTAAACGAGACGCTCTACCAACTGAGCTAATCGCCCCGATTTTCCTCATACCGCGGGCGCAGCCGATGCGCCCAAGCATGTTCGGGGCTGCGCCAATGCCAAAGCCTGCGCCAATGCGCAAGCCCCTGCGGTCGTTTTGTGTAAGAACAGGCGACCAATCGGCGCGATGAACGCGAAACAGCAAATGGCTTTAAGCGCAATTCATGCTCCCCTTCCCGTCTAACCGCCACGGCCCGCGGTGTCAGCGCGCATCTGACAGGGTAGCCGGGCATGGGGCATGGCTTCCGGCGCTTTTTGCGTTCAAAAGCGACGCGAAACAGGCAAAACCGCCCCCCCCAGCCAGCAAACGGTACTATTGACGCTGGCCCAAAGGCCTATGCCGCGGCCGCGCTTAGTCTTTTTGCCGCGGCCCAATAGGCATGCATCCCCTCACGTGCCTGGTTTGACAGCCCCATAAACGCTCGGCGCCGGTCAAACGGATCTGCCTCGCGCACAAAAAGCCCGGCCTCTGTCATCCGGCCAATCCAGCGCAAAGCAGTTGTCGGCGCTACAGCCGCAGCGATGCACAGGCTGGAAACAGAAACCTGCGCCCGCTCAAGTTCTGCCGCGAACAGATCGAGCAACATGTCCCATGCGGGGTCTTCAAACAGGCTGCCGGCAAAAATCTGTTCGCGCAACCGGCGCAGGCGGATCGCCTGGCGTACATCGCTTGCGGTTACCGGCCCGCCGGCTGATGAGCGTGTACTTAAATCGGGCGCCGCCACCGGCCCGGCATCATAGCTGCTGTTCCTGTCGGCCACACCGTCGCGCCGTACCACCGTGGTGCTCGCGTCTCCACGTGTCAGCCGGGCGAGCGTTTCGGCAATACGCGCGACTTCCTCGTTCAGGCGTTGCAGGCGCATTGTTTCGCCATCACGGGCTGAGTCGTTCAGCATATGCCCGCCCGCATCGGCCATTGTCAGCACGATTGCGCCGATCTGCTCAACCACAGAAGGAGCGCACAGTAATTGTGAACGGCCAGAAACCAGCATCGCGCTTGCCAGGTCAATCTGCGAAGTGTCGATAATCGCGATCACCGGCACGCCTTCAGCCGCCAGCCGGTCAGCCGCAGAGAACACGGGCGCCACACTATCGTCGTCACCATCCGATGCCTCGATGAGCACAAGATCAACCATCGCCTGTGCCGCCAGCCGCTCTGCTGCTGCGTGCCAGGCCACCGGCCCAAGCAGCCGCATACCCGCGGCCGCCAGCGCCTCTGCCCCCGCGGAGGGGCCGTTTGACGCACCTGTTATCAACAATGCCGACGCCTGCAGCCCATATCCGGTTGATTGCGGTGCTGCATATTCCGAGAAGTTCATACTCGCCCCCACTTGTACGCCGTTCGTTCCAGCCATTTACGCATTATACCGGAATGGGTGAGTCCGTAATTCCTCCAAAACGAAACTTGCCGGGCGCATTTCAACGCGTAACGGCGATATCACTCACCATCCCGCCCGAAAAAATCGCCAAATCGGATGCAACTACCGGCAAAGCGAGTGTCAATCGAGCGCCTTGACGATTTCTTCAACCATTTTCTTGGCATCGGCAAGCAACATCATGGTATTGTCCATATAGAAAACATCATTATCGACCCCGGCATAACCGACACCGCCCATTGATCGCTTGATGAACAACACCGTCTTGGCTTTTTCCACATCAAGCACGGGCATACCGTAAATGGGCGATGTCTTGTCGGTTTTTGCCGCCGGATTGGTCACGTCATTTGCGCCGATGACAAAGGCAACATCGGTTTGCGCGAATTCGGAGTTGATGTCTTCCAGCTCGAATACGTCGTCATAGGGCACGTTTGCTTCAGCAAGCAGCACGTTCATATGCCCTGGCATCCGCCCCGCCACGGGGTGAATGGCAAACTTCACGCGCACGCCGTGCTCCTTCAGCTTGTCGGTCATCTCGCGTAGCACATGCTGCGCCTGCGCCACCGCCATGCCATAGCCGGGAACGATGATGACCTGTTCCGCCTGCCCCATCAGAAAGGCGGCGTCTTCAGCCGAGCCACGCTTCCACGGCCGCTGTTCTTTGGCCTCGCCGCTGCTGCTCGCCTCCGCACCAAAGCCACCGGCGATAACGCTGACGAAGCTGCGGTTCATCGCCCGGCACATGATGTAGGAAAGGATGGCGCCTGACGAACCGACCAGCGCACCGGTGATGATCATGGCGGTATTGTGAAGCGTAAAACCCATCGCCGCCGCCGCCCAGCCGGAATAGCTGTTGAGCATCGACACCACGACCGGCATGTCAGCCCCGCCAATGGGGATGATGAGCAAAAAGCCGATGACAAAACTAAGCGCGGTAATGGTGAAGAACACCCAGGGGCTTTGATCAACGAGAAAATAGCCCACCAGCCCCAATATTGCCGCCAGAGTGCCAAGGTTGATCACATGGCGCAGCGGCAGGATGATCGGCTTGCCGCTCATATTGCCGTTCAGCTTCAAAAACGCGATGACGGAACCGCTAAAGGTGATGGCGCCAATCGCCACGCCAAGGCCCATTTCCACCCGGCTTTGCAGGAAAATTTGCCCCGCCTCGGCTATGCCAAAGGCCTCAGGGTTAAGATAGGCCGCCAGCCCCACCAGCACCGCCGCCATGCCCACCAGCGAGTGGAACGCGGCCACAAGCTGCGGCATATCCGTCATCGCAATGCGCCGCGCGGTGACAATGCCAATGGCGCCGCCAATGCCCATGGCGATCAATATTTCAGGCAAGCTGGCAATTGAGTGTACGAACAACGTGGTGCCAACGGCAAGCGCCATGCCCGCCATGCCATATCGGTTGCCCCTGCGGCTTGACGCCGGGCTGGAAAGGCCACGCAGCGCGATGATGAAACACACCCCTGCGACCAGATAGGCAAGCGCTGCCCAGGGGTTGACGGGTGCTGCATGTTCCATCGCTTATTCCCCCCAGCCAACGAGCCGCGCGAGCGCGATCACTTGGCCTTCTTCTTGTACATGGCGAGCATCCGCTCAGTCACCGCAAAGCCGCCAAAAATGTTCACACTCGCCAGCACTACCGCCAGCAGGCCCAGATATTTTGACGAAGGGGACCCCGCCGCCGCGCTCGCGACCAGCGCGCCGACAATGATGACGGAGGAAATCGCGTTCGTTACCGCCATGAGCGGCGTGTGGAGCGCAGGTGTAACCGACCAGACAACATAATAGCCAACGAAACACGCCATGACAAAGATGGAGAGGGTGGAGATAAAGTCCATCAGCTAGTTCCTTTATTCATCCCAGCAGCCGCGCGTTCACAACCTTGCCGCCCTGTGTGAGGCGCACTGCACTCCCGATTTCCTCGTCAAGCACAGGCCGCTGCGCTTCTTTGTCCCAAAAGGCGGAGAGGAAATTGAACAGGTTGCGCGCAAACAAGGCAGAAGCATCCGCCGCGAGCAGCCCGGCCATGTTGGCTGCACCCACAATCTTTACGCCGTGGCGCACCACCACCTCGCCCGACACTGCGCCTTCGACATTGCCGCCCTGCTCGGCTGCGAGATCGACAATGACCGACCCCGCCCTCATGCTTGCCACCTGCGCGTCTGAAATGAGCCGGGGCGCCGCACGGCCGGGGATGAGCGCTGTGGTAATGACGATATCCTGCTTGGCAATGTGGCTCGACACCAGTTCGGCCTGCGCTGCCTGATATTCCGGGCTCATCTCACCCGCATAGCCGCCCGCGCCCTCGCCCTCGATGCCTTTGACATTCTCCACAAAAATCGGCTTGGCGCCCAGAGACTGTATCTGCTCTTTGGTGGCGGAGCGCACATCTGTGGCCGAAACCTGCGCACCAAGGCGGCGTGCGGTTGCAATTGCCTGCAAACCTGCAACCCCCACCCCCATCACAAACACCCGCGCGGCAGAAACAGTGCCCGCGGCCGTCATCATCATCGGGAAAGCGCGGCCATAATGGCTCGCCGCCTCAAGCACCGCCTTATAACCGGCAAGGTTGGACTGGGAGGATAATATGTCCATCGACTGCGCGCGGGTGATGCGCGGCATGAACTCCATCGCCAGCGCTTCGAGACCCGCTGCCGCATAAGCGTCGATCCGCGCCCGCTCGCCAAAGGGGTTCAGACTGGCCACAACCCAGGCGCCGGGTGCCGCGGCACCAAGGCTCGCGGGGTCTGGCCCTTGCACGCCGAGCACAATATCTGCCCCGGCCAGCACATCTGCCCGCGCGGCCATAATAGCCCCTGCCTCGGCATATTGCGCATCGCTAATCGCTGCGCCTTCGCCCGCGCCGCTTTCAACGGCAAGCACCGCGCCAAGCGCGATAAACTTTTTCACGGTTTCCGGGGTCGCCGCAACACGGCGCTCCCCTTGGGCTTGTTCGCGCAGAACTGCGATTTTCACGCAGCCGTCAACCCGCGATCAAGCAGACGACAATTACCGCAAGCGCAAAGCTTGCAAGGCCGCCCCATTTCAACAGCCCCATCACGCTGTTATAGGTCTGCTGATGCGTGCTGAAATCACCGTTTCCGGCCATTATAACTGCCCCTTCTAAAATTTTCGCCCCAGTCTTAACCGGCTGCGCACCGATGCTCAAGCCCTACGAACAAAGGAGCCATGCGCGCTTAAGCCCCCCTTTACCAACACCATTTATGCTCGGCCACCAACCGGGAATACAGGGACGCCGAAATGACGCGCAACGGCCAGCGCTTGCTGATGCTGATCGATGAAGAACCTACCCAGCGCCGGCTCGTGGCGGCGATTGCGGCGCGTGGGGGCTGGCGCGCGATTTTTGCACCCGACAACGAAACCGCCATTGCGACGCTTGGCACCCAGGACGGGATGCAGCTTGATGCGATATTAATCGACCATTGGGTGTCAAATGCCGAGTCCCCAAATGCCGATGCCGATGCCGATGCCGATGCCGATGCCGATGCGCTGATTGCCGAACTGCGCGCCCGCCGCCCATCGCTGCCCATTTTGATGCTGACAGCCAATGGCTCGGTCGCCCGCGCCGTGGCGGCAATGCGTTCTGGCGCGAGCGATTTTCTCGTCAAGCCGCTGGCACCAGAGCGGCTGCTTGCCGCGCTTGACGCGGCCGTCTGCGCCCAAACCGAAGGGGAGTTGCGCCCGCTTACCGAAAAAATTCCAGCCGTGCTCGGCTTTGATGAGATCGTTGGCTCCGAGCCATCTTTTCGCGCTGCGCTTGCCATTGCAGCCAAGGCGGCGCGCGCGCGCGTGCCCATGCTCATCGAGGGGGAAAGGGGGGTCGGCAAAGAAATGGTTGCCGATGCCGTGCACGCCGCCTCGCCCCGCGCCAAAAAGCAGGTAGTGCGCGTCAATTGCGGCGCCATCCCCGCCAATCTGCTTGAATCCGAGCTGTTCGGCCACGAAAAGGGCGCCTTTACCGGTGCTTTTGAGCGCAAAATCGGGCGGTTTCACGATGCCGATGGCGGCACGCTCTTTCTCGACGATATTTGTAAAACTCCGCTCGATGTTCAGGCAAAACTTCTCCACGCGCTGCAATCTGGAGAAATCCGCCCAATCGGCGCGCGCCACAGCCGCGAGGTTGATGTGCGCGTTATTGCCGCATCGAACACGCGCTTGCTCGACGAGGTGGAGGCCGGGCGCTTTCGCGAAGACCTGTATTACCGGCTGAACGTCGTTCATGTCGGCATAGCGCCGCTGCGCGAGCGGGCAGCAGACATTCCAGCACTTGCCCGCCACCTGCTCACCCGGATTGCCCAGCAGCCTGGCCTGCGGCCCATCGGCATCACCGACGAGGCGCTGCAACTGCTGGTCGACTATGACTGGCCAGGCAATGTGCGCCAGTTGCAAAATGTGCTCTTTCGCGCGGCCGTGCTGTGCGAAGACAACGCGCTTACCCGCGCCGATTTTCCCCAGATTGCCGCCTTTGCCGGCCGCCCAACCGCCCAGCCCGCCACCTCGGCCATGCCGGCAAGTGGCGGCGTCACGCTGTTTCGCCCCGATGGCAATATGCGCCCGCTCGACGAGATTGAGGCCGATGTCATTCGCCTCGCCATTGGCCATTATCGCGGGCGAATGACCGAGGTGGCGCGCAGGCTCGGCATTGGTCGCTCAACGCTTTACCGCAAGCTTAGCGAATTGGGGATTGATAACGCAGCGTAGGGGCAAGCCGCTGCTTAGCGGCCCACCAGCGCCTGATCCGCCAACCCGCGCCACACGCGCAGCGCCTGTACGGTTTCGGCCACATCGTGCACGCGCAGCAATTGTGCGCCCATTTGCGCGCCCTTTATCGCCAGCGCGACAGACCCTCCCAGCCTTTCACCCGGCCCTGCCTCGTTCGACAGCGCGCCGATGATCCGCTTGCGGCTTGCACCCAGCATGATGGGGCAGCCAAGCCCGTGCAGCATGGCCAGTCCATTGAGCAGCGCAAGATTTTCCGCCAGCCCCTTGCCAAAGCCAATGCCAGGATCGACCATGATCCGTTCGCGCGCCACTCCTGCCGCAACAACCGCTTCAACCCGCGCCTCAAGCCAGTCGAACACGCCGGTCAGCGGGTTGGCATAGCCCGACTGCCCATGGGGCCCGTTTGCCGGGTCGGGCGAGTGCATCAAAATCACCGGCGCCTTTGCCTGAGCGGCGACCGCCAGCGCACGATCGTCCCACAACAGCGCCGATACATCGTTGATGACATGCGCGCCCGCGGCCAGCGCTGCCTCCATAACGGCCGCTTTGCGCGTATCGATTGACACCGGCGCGCCGCTTGCCGCCAGCCGCTCAATAACGGGCACGACCCGCCTGATCTCATCTCCCTCCCACACCGCCTGCGCGCCAGGGCGGGTGGATTCACCGCCAACATCGATAAGGCCGGCACCCTTGGCCGCCATGTCGAACCCGGCATTCGCCGCTGCGACAGGATCATCGTGAAAAGCGCCACCATCGGAGAAGCTGTCGGGCGTCATGTTCAAAATGCCCGCAACTTGGGGCTGATCGAGCCTGAGTGTGCGTGCGCCCAGCACAAGCGGCAGGCGGGGTGCCGTTATCCGTGCATGGAGCAGTGCGGCTCGTTCATCGCCCGCGCCCATCCCGGCCAAAAAGTCCCGCACCCCAACCGTGCGCTGCTCCCCGCCCTCAATCACCTCATAGGCAGCAAACCACAACAGGCCACCGGCCAGCCGCGCCACATCGCCGTCGCGGCCAATGGGTGTGTCGACAAACTGAACCGGGCGCAGATGCACGGGCGGTCAGGGTTGCGTTGCGAGCAGATAGGTTTGGCGCAGCGCATCTATCGGTGTCAGCCCGCTTTCTGCCTCATAGTGCCAAAAGGTCCAGCCATTGCACGCCGGCGCGGCTTGCACCCCGGCACCCACTTTGTGGATCGAGCCGCTCAGCTCGCCCGCAAGCAACGAGCCATCGGCACGTACCACCGCGCTGAACCGGCGTTTGGCGTCGGTCAATTCGGTGCCGGGGCGCAACATGCCGTTTTCGACTATCGTACCAAAAGCCACTCGTGGCGCATTGCGCGGGCTTTGCATCGTGGCAAGCGCGGATTCATCGAGCGGGAGCGCAGCCTCAATCCGTTCCAGCGCTGCCTCGCAATACACATCCTCACGCTCAATGCCGATCCAGCGCCGCCCAAGCCGCTTGGCGACTGCCCCGGTTGTGCCTGTGCCAAAAAACGGGTCGAGCACCACATCGCCAGGCTTGGTGCAGGCAAGCAGCACGCGGTAGAGCAGCGCTTCGGGCTTTTGTGTGGGATGCACCTTGGTACCGCCCTTTTTCAGCCGCTCCTGCCCGCCGCACACCGCAAACTCCCAGTCGGAGCGCATCTGCAACTCGTCGTTCAACGTCTTCATACTGCGATAGTTGAAGGTGTAGCGCGCCTTTTCCCCTTTTGACGCCCAGATGAGTGTTTCATGCGCGTTGGTGAAGCGGGTGCCCTTGAAATTGGGCATCGGGTTGGATTTGCGCCAGACAATGTCGTTCAAAATCCAAAAATCCAGGTCTTGAATGGCCGCGCCTACGCGGAAGATGTTATGATAGCTGCCAATCACCCAGATGGTGCCGTCGTCCTTCAAAATGCGGCGCGCCTCGGCCAGCCAGGCACGAGTGAACGCATCATAAACGGCCAGGCTGTCAAACTTGTCCCATTCGTCATTTACCGCGTCGACCATGCTGCCGTCTGGCCGGTGCAAATCGCCGCCAAGTTGCAGGTTATAGGGCGGGTCGGCAAAGATCATGTCCACCGATTTTGCAGGCAGCGCGCGCATGGCGGCCACGCAATCTGCGCGCAAAATCTGGTCGAGCGGCAATGTGGCTGGCGCCTTGGCCTGTGCCTTGTCTTGTGCCTTGGCCGGCGCTTTTGCCGGTGCCTGCACGGGCAGCTTTAACTTTTCCAACAGCCCCATATCACCCGTTCCTTGATTACAAGCCCGGCATCCGTGGCGCAAAGTGCGCCATCGTCAAGCAAAGAATGGTTAACGAATCCAGTTGCTAAATGGTTAACGCAGCGGAACATTTGGGGGGTAAAACGACATATTGAGTCCGCCATGCGGCCAATACCGCAAGCGATGGTGGTGTGGCGCAAAAGACTCTAGCGCTGCAAATATGCCTCGGCCACCGGCCGGAAGGAGCGCCGGTGAAGCGGGCTTGGCCCCAAAGCAGCGAGCGCAGCCATATGTTGCGCGCTGCCATAGCCCTTGTTTGCTGCCCAGCCATAGCCAGGGTGCGCGGCATCGGCGACCACCATCATCCGGTCGCGCGTCACTTTGGCGATGATGGACGCTGCGGAAATGGCGGGCTCGCTCGCGTCTCCGCCAATGATGGCGCGTGAAGGCCAGCGCCACGCCGGGCAGCGATTGCCATCGACCAGCACCTCGGCCGGGGGAACGCCAAGCGCGGCCACCGCGCGCTCCATCGCCAGCATTGTCGCCCATAAGATGTTCAGCCGGTCAATCTCCTCGACACTCGCCAGCCCTATGCCCACATGGCAGCGCGCGTTGATCTGCTCAAACAGTGCCTCGCGAGCGCGCGCGGTCAGCTTCTTACTGTCGGCCAGCCCGGCAATGCCGCCGGTGCACAACACAACCGCTGCCGCAACAACCGGCCCGGCAAGCGGCCCGCGCCCTGCCTCATCAACACCCGCAATCATCGCGCGGCCCCCTCACGGCACAATCGCGATTTCTCTTTGGTCGACATGGATGTCGGCGCCACCATCACCATCGGCCGTAAAATCAACCGGCACATCGATGTGCTTTGCGCACGCGACAAACCGCCACATTTCGCGCCACGACCCCACATAGCGGACGCCGAACACATCAGGCCCAAGATCCTTGCTTGTTGAGACGACACGCATCGATACCATGTCGATATCGCTGTCATTGCACTTTTTACCTGGGCGATCCTTGGCGTGGATGGCGCGCAACGCGGCCACCCCGGCGGGCGGCACCGTGTCCTGCACCAGCGAAAGGCTGGCGATGGTGCGACCCCGGTTGATGGGGAAAGCAACCAGCCCGCCATCCACGCGCTGGACAACGCCATAGCGAAACAGCTCCGCCTGCGCGGCACACCCACTTTGCTGCACATAAACAACCCAGCCATTGCGGATCTGATTAGCAATAATGCCGTCAATAATATTACGAACGCCAGTCATCGGCGAGGTTGATTCTATCTCGACCTTGGTCGGCGTGCACCATTTGCGCCCGGCGGCAAATTTTATCGCCGATCTCAAAATTTCCTGCGAGATGAGTGCCCGGTCAGGCAGCGGCGCGCGCGCGTCAAGCTCAGCGATTTGGGCAATCGCCTGCGGGTCTTGCGCGGCAGCGGCGGGCAACGCATTGGCGCTAAAGGCAAGAGCAAGGGCGAGTGCCGTCGGCAAAAACGCCCCGGATCTACAGCGCATATCAACCCATCCCCTTGCCCATCCCCTTGATTACGCACACCACCGCAACCGGCGTGCAGCGTGTGCCAGCTAGCATGGCGCGTCAAGCCGCCATGGGGGATAGCGGCGGCTTTCTCCCGCCTGATAAAGGCACAGCACGTTGCCCGCCGGATCGCGCAGCCGGGCCTCGCGCCATTGCCAGCTCTGCTCCACGGGCAGGCGGTCAAACACCAGTCCCGCTGCCCGCAGCCGGGCAACTTCCCCATCCAGATCGTCGTACTCAAAAAACACGCAAGCCCCCGCCCCCTGCTCGATGGACAGTGTGGCGCCACCCGCGGCTTCAAACCGGGCATAATGGCCGTCATCGGTGCCAACAATCTGGCGCAGGCCCAGCAGGCGGTAAAAATCACACGAGGCGGCATAATCCGCCAGCCCCAGCGTCACCTGGTTGAGCCGCCCGCCCGGCCCGGTGTCCAGCCGCACAGTCTGTTGCCCCATCGGCCCGTGCCCGCCGCCAAAACCGGGCGCGCCGTGCAGCGCCAGCCGCACAAAAAGCCGGGCCTGTGTAATCGCCACGTCCAATGCCCAGCCGCGCGCAAGGCCCGTTGCAATTGCAGAAGACAAGGTACAGCCCGTACCGTGCACCCCGCGCGTGTCGATGCGCGGGGCAGACCAGCGGGTAATGCCGCCACCGGGCACGACCAGCCGATCGACAATTTCTGCCGCCGCTCCGCCGCCTTCGCCTTGAGCATGGCCGCCTTTAACAAGCACTGCTGTACCGATGCGCGCGGCATACTCCTCAGCCGCCGCCTCCACCTCGGCCGGCGCAAGCGCGGCGCGGCCACACAAGGCCGCAAGCTCCGGCAAATTGGGGGTCACAAGCGCGCTCAGCTGTGCCAAATCGTGCATCGCGGCAATGGTTTCATCATCTGCAAGACGCGCGCCGCTTGTCGCCACCATTACCGGATCAAGCACTATTGCGGCAGGATATGGCCCGCGTCGCAGTTCCGCCACCAGCGCGCGCGCGCTTTGCGCGCTACCCAACATGCCGATTTTTGTCGCATCGACGCCAATATCGCCTGCAACCGCTGCGACTTGCGCCACCACAATATTGGGCGGCACCGGGTGCACCGCCTGCACGCCCAGCGTGTTTTGCGCGGTAATCGCCGTCACCGCCGTCATCGCGTGGCCGCCGAGCATGGCAACGGTCTTGATATCGGCCTGAATGCCCGCCCCTCCGCCCGAATCCGACCCGGCGATAATCAGCACGCGCGGCGTCATCCGGCAAACCGGGCTTGCGTCACGGCGGGGAATTTTTTGAGCAACGCACCGACACGGGTTGGTCTGTCCATCAATTCACCGCCGCAATTGGGGCACCTATCATCAAGCGCTTCGGCACAATCGGCGCAAAAGCTGCACTCGAACGAGCAGATGAACGCACCGGGCGCATCTGCTGGCAAATCCGCGCCGCAACGTTCGCAATCGGGCCGCATCTCCAGCATCAAACAGCCTCCTGCACGGCGTTACAAATCTGCTCGACCACATGCGTAATCTGGCCGGGATCATCGCCTTGCGCCATCACCCTGATAACCGGCTCGGTGCCCGACGGGCGGATGACAAGCAAGCCGCGCCCGGCCAGTTCGGCTTCTGCTGCGGCAATCACCGCCTTCACGCTCTCCGCCTCAAGTGGCTTGCCGCCGCTGAAGCGCACATTTTTCAACAATTGCGGCAATGGCTCAAACTGGCGCAGCACCCTGCTTGCCGGCTGGCCAGACTGTACCATTTCCGCCAGAATTTGCAGCGCGGCAACCAGCCCGTCACCGGTCGTTGCATAGTCCGACAAGATGATATGGCCCGATTGCTCACCGCCCACATTGTGGCCGCCGGCGCGCATTGCCTCCAGCACATGCCGGTCACCCACGCTGGTGCGCACCATGTTGATGCCGTGCGCGCGCAAATGCCGCTCAAGCCCCAGATTGGACATTACCGTCGCCACCAGATCGCCGCGCAGCCGCCCGGCCTTTGCCCAGCCGGTGGCAATGGTGGCCATAAGCTGGTCTCCGTCCACCACATCGCCCAATTCGTTCACCACAATCAGCCGGTCGGCATCGCCATCGAGCGCGATGCCGATATCAGCACCGCTTGCCACCACGGTTTCGCACAAAAGCTGCGGGGCGGTTGAGCCAACACCATCGTTGATATTTTTGCCGTTGGGCGCAACGCCAATTGCCACCACGTCCGCGCCCAATTCCCACAAGGCAGAAGGCGCCACCTGATAGGCCGCGCCATTGGCGCAATCGACAACAATGCGCAGCCCGTCGAGGCGCAGATCGGGTGGCAGCGTTGATTTGACGGCGTGAATATAGCGCCCGCGCGCATCCTCCACCCGCCGCGCCCGGCCAATTTCGGCCGCCGGCGAGAGCGCCACATCGCCATCGATCATCGCCTCAATCGCCAGCTCATCGGCATCGGAGAGCTTGTAGCCGTCTGGGCCAAACAGCTTTATTCCGTTGTCGGCATAGGGGTTGTGGCTGGCAGAAATCATTACCCCCATATCGGCGCGCATCGACTGGGTGAGCATGGCGACCGCGGGCGTTGGCATTGGCCCTACTAGCACCACATCCATGCCAACCGACGTAAAGCCTGCAACCATGGCAGATTCAAGCATATAGCCAGACAGGCGAGTATCCTTGCCAATCAACACGCGGTGGCGGTGATGGCCGCGCAAAAAATGAGCGCCCGCCGCCATGCCCACCTTCATCGCCATTGCCGCCGTCATCGGTGTGCGGTTGGTAAGCCCACGGATTCCATCGGTGCCAAAATATTTTCTTGCCATTCGCGCGCGTTCCCGTCGCTATGTAGGTTGTTGCGTCACACAGGGTGATAGCGCCGAACAGGAACAAGAGCGAGCATGTCGCAAACGATCAGAATTTTTCTCTCGCTCATCTTTTGCCTGGCGCTGGGCATCCTTGTTTCAGCACAAATGCCAGCCTGGGCGCCGCTGGCACTGGCCATTGCCGAGCCGATTGGCGCCGCCTGGCTCCACGGATTGCAAATGACGGTGGTGCCGCTTGTCGTGGCGCTGCTCGTGGTTGGGGTAGCGACCACGGCAAATGCAGCGCGCGCCGGGCGGCTGGCGGGGGCATCGATGGCAGCTTTTGTTGTCCTTTTGTGGCTGGCGACAATCATGTCGGCCATCGTCACCCCGCTCATTTTGCGGCAATGGCCGCTCGCGCCAGATGCCGCTGCCGCGCTCAAAAACGCGCTCTCGCACAGCGCGCCAGTGGGTCAGGTGCCGCCTTTTGGCGAATTTCTTGCCGCCATTGTGCCGCCAAACGCCATTAGTGCCGCCGCAAATGACGCGTTCTTGCCGCTCATTGTGTTCACACTTGCACTCGCCTTTGCCATTACGCGCCTGCCCGATGCACAAAGACTGTTGCTCACCAATTTGTTTCAGGCACTGGCCGAGGCGATGCTCATCGTCATTGGCTGGGTTTTGTGGCTGGCGCCGCTTGGCGTTGGCGCGCTTGCGTTTGTGATTGGCGCAAAAGTGGGGACAGCGGCCTTTGGCGCGCTGCTCCATTATGTGCTGGTCGTAAGTTCTGTTGGGCTTATCGTGTGGCTATCCGCCTTCCCGCTTGGCGTAGTTGGCGGGCGGGTCGGCCTTGGCCGGTTTGTGCGGGCAGCGCTGCCTGCACAATCGGTGGCGATCAGCACGCAATCTTCGCTCGCCTCGCTGCCCGCCATGGTGCAAGGCGCAACCGCCCTTGGGGTGCCCGAACATCGCAGCGGCATCACCCTGCCGCTCGCCGTGGCGATTTTCCGCGCAACCAGCCCGGCGATGAACCTTGCCGTCGCCATTTACATCGCCACCTGGTTTGGCATTACGCTAACCCCGGCGGCGCTGTGCGCAGGGGTGGCTGTGGCAGCGATCACGACCATGGGCTCGGTCAGCCTGCCCGGCTCGATCAGCTATATCAGCTCAATCGCGCCCATCGCTGCGGCAATGGGCGTGCCAATTGCGCCGCTTGGGCTGCTCGTCGCGATCGAGGCATTTCCCGACATCATGCGCACCGTGGGCAATGTAACGATGGACCTGGCGGTGACAGCGACGCTTTCAGCCCGCGCACGCGACGCAGACAAATAGCGTTCAATCTGGCGCTAGATCCAGCGCCAAATGCCCGCTGCCAGCCCGGCAAGCGGAATATGCGCCCATGTCGCGACCAGCCAGACTATGGCGCCGCCCGCAAGATCATGCGGGCGGAACCCGCCAAAGCGCGCCTTGCCCGCCACAATCGCGGCAAATGGCCAAAAACTGGTCCGGCCTTCCCACGTGCGCCAGCGGCCCGGCAGCAGCGCGGCCTTCTTGATGTCTTGAAGCGCTGCACCGCCAAGCGCGAGTATGATTACCGCTGCCGCCACGATGATGTTGGCCGCAACGGGATATACCAGAATATGCGCCGCGCCCCACAGCGCGCACGACCACATCATCGGGTGGCGGGTAATGGCAAAGGCGCCGCGCGCCTTGTCTGGCAAGGGCATATCGGGCGGGCCGGGGAGCGACGGGTTGCCAATAAGCGACCCCATTAGCAAAATACTGGCACAAAGCATGACGACCGTGGCAAGAGCCCACAAACCCTCTCCCACCGGCCAGAATGGGGGCGTGGGCGCCGCCGCGCGATAGGCCTGCGCCGTCCAGCCCAGCATCGCAAAGGCCACCAGTGAATAAAACGCCATGAAACCGCCTGTGCCCAGCATTTTCACCAGCGGCGCGCGCAACGGGTGCGAGAGCAGGAAATGGCTGGCGACAAACGAACCCGCCGCCGCCGCCACCATTTCCGTGCTGCCCATCTGCCCGCTCCGCCAAAAAGCCCCAGACCAGAGCATAGGCGATTATTTGACCCCGTGCATCCATTTCCTCAGCGGAAAGCCGATGAGCAGCAGCAGCACGCCCAGCGCCATCGCCACTTCGGCAATGGTGGTGAACACGCCGACATAAGTCTCCAGGCTGACCTTTAGGTTGGTCACCTGCCCGCCCACCGTCTCAACGCTTGCGACCTGCGCCACCAGCCCGGCCACATATTGCGCCACCGCAATCGACAAGAACCACACGCCCATCATCATACCCACAATCCGCGCGATGGACAATTTGGTGATCATGCTAAGGCCAACGGGCGAGATGCACAGTTCTGCCAGCGAGTGGATGAGATATAGCCCCGCCAGCCACCACAGCCCGACTTTGAAATCTGGCCCGGCAAAATGCGACCCCCACACAAGCAGCAAAAAGCCCGCGCCCACACCCACCAGCGCCAGGCCGAACTTTACCGGAATCGTTGGCTCAATGCCGCGCTTGGCCATTGCATTCCACATAATGCTGAATATGGGCGCGAACAGGACAATGAACAGCGCGTTGAAAAACTGTGTTTGCCCAGCCGTAATCGAAAACCACCCAAACACCGACAAATCGGTGTTACGATCCGCAAACAGGGTGAGCGATGATCCGGCCTGTTCAAACAATGTCCAAAACACCGTGTTGAAGGTGATGAGCACCATGGCCGCCAGCATCATTTCAAATTCTTTGCGCGGCGCGTTCAGATAGGCCCAGATCAATATGGCAGGCACACTCACCAAAAAGGTGAGGAACATAATCTGCCCCATGATAGGCAGCGTGGCGATATAGCCGATGATACCGCTGCCCGCGGCCGGCTTTACATAGCTCATCAGGTTAGTGAACAAGAACCACACCACCGGAATGGCAAGCAGCGCGCCGCCATAAATCAGCCAGTCGCGGTTGGCCGGCGCACCCTGCGGCCGCTCGCCATAGCCATCGAGCTTGCCACCATCAAACTGAAACAGCAGCCACGACACTGTCATCCCGGCCGCAGCCAGGCCAAAGCCCGCCCACCAGCCCAGCCCGCCCCAGCTCCCCATGCCCACCGCGAGCAGCGGGCACAGTATTTGCGAAAACAACGAGCCAAGGTTGATACCCATGTAAAAAATGGTGAAGCCAGCGTCGCGCCGCCGGTCTCCTTGCGCATAGAGCGAGCCGACGATGGTCGAAATGTTGGGCTTGAAAAAACCGTTGCCAATGGTGACAAGCGCCAGGCCGATCAGCAGCAAAAATACAGTGAACGAAGAGCGATCTGCACCTGGAACAAAGCCACCTGCGGCAATTTTGCGCGCCTCTCGGCCATCGGCGGCAAGCAGCGACACGGACTTGTCGTCATTGCCCTTGATTTGCAGCAATTGCCCGCCTGCACCGGCGACAAACTGCCTGCGCGCCTCGCCGCTGCCCTGCACCGTCACTTCATGGCGAACACCATCGATAGTGGCAAAAGGCTTGGCGGGCTGGCCACCAAAGCACAGCGTGAGATAGCCAAGCGACATCAAAATCGCGCCGAATTTTACCGACCGTTTGGAGCCCAAAAACCGGTCCGCCATCAACCCGCCTACCAGCGGTGTCAAATAAACAAGTGCGGTAAAGCCTCCATAAATCCCAGCCGTCGTTGTGTCGCTGAACAAAAAATGCTGCGCCAGATACAGCGTGAGCAGCGCGCGCATGCCATAATAGCCAAAGCGCTCCATCGCCTCGGTGGTGAACAGCCGCGCGAGTTGGCGCGGATGGCCAAACCATGTCGCGCCGCTGGCCGTGCTCACATGGCTGATATCCGGTTCGTTGATGGAACCGGCGGTTGGGCTCTCCATTCAAATATGCTCCCTGATAGGCAAATGCCGCTCTGTGGACGGCGATTGGGGGCGGAGACTAGCGCCAAAACCGGCTCTGTAAACCAGTGGTTTAGTGCCAGCTACAATCAACACCTGTATCGGCGCTTGGTGCCGCGCTATGAAGCGCCATGCTCAATGACCTCAGCTCAGCCTTGTCGCTCCTCTCAACCCGCCGTTCCGGCAAAGCGCGCGACATGGTGGCGCCCGGCCCAGATGCAGCGCAGCTTGCCGCAATTCTCACCATTGCCGCACGCACGCCAGACCATGGCAAACTCGCACCATGGCGGTTTATTGTCATACCACCATCAACGCGCGCGCAGCTGGCCGATGTCATTACCAAGGCCTATCTTGCGGAGCGGCCCGGCGCTGCGCGGCTGGAAATTGAGGCGCTGCAAGGCTTTGCACAGCAAGCGCCTGCGCTTGTGGTTGTGCTGTTTTCACCGCGCATTGACAGCAAAATTCCACTTTGGGAGCAGCAGCTCTCGGCTGGTGCTGCCTGTATGAACCTGCTCCACGCCGCCCATGCGCATGGCTTTGTCGCGAGTTGGCTCACCGGCTGGCCCGCTTATGCCGAGGCGGTGCGCGATGCTTTTGGCAAAGAGCCTGAGCAGATTGCGGGCTACATGTTCATCGGCTCGCCCGCTCATCGGCTGGAAGACCGCCCCCGGCCCGAAACGGGGCACGTCATCGCCGAGTGGCGGCCCTGATGCGCCATAAGGGGGTGGCAAAGCGCGGCAATTGGTGTATTAAGCCAGCATGACGGCCATGAACAGCGAAGAAAGCCCGGTCTACATCCGGTTGCGCCAAACCATCGCAGCCGCGGTGCTGCGTGGAGATTATCGCGCGGGGGATCAGCTCCCCTCGGTTCGCGCTCTTGCAGCCGAGCACGGCGCCAATCCGTTGACCGTCGCCAAAGCCTATCAGCGCTTCCAGGACGATGGTTATGTCGAGGTGCGGCGCGGCGTTGGCATGTTTGTGCGGCCTGGCGCGGCAGAACGGCTACGCGCGGCGGAGCGCGAGCATTTTGTCACCACCAAATGGCCCAAAATCCGCGAACACATCGACCTGCTGGGTTTGTCCATGGCAGAACTGGCCGAGAGTGAAATCGCCTAAACAGCCAGCCATTGGCGAAGAATGTCGTTCACGCGTTCCGGCGCTTCCTGCTGCACCCAGTGCGACACGCCGGGCAAAAGATGCAGCTCTATGTCGGGCACCCATGTATTGGTCCCATGCGCGCACCAAATGCCCAGCGCCTTGTCCTCCTCGCCCCAGATAAGCAGCGTGGGCGTATCGATGAGCCCATCGCCAATGTCGCGGTAATCGGGTGTGCAAAGCAGCGCGCGGTAATAGTTGATCATGCCCGTCAACGCACCGGGGCGCAGCGCGGCATTGGCATAGATTTGCAATACCGGGCCGGGAAAGCGACTTTTATCGACCGCCATGCCCAAAATCGCGCGCTTAATGCCGCGCGCCGATGCCCGGCCCATCGCCCATTCAGGCAAGCGAGGAAGCTGGAAAAACAGAATGTACCAGCTCATCAGCCATTGTCGCCAATTGCCGCTTTCGCGCTGTGCGACCATTGGGTGCGGCACATTCATGATGACAAGGCGAACCAGCGGGCGCACTCGCCGGATGGCAAAATGCCAGGCGACAATCGCGCCCCAGTCATGCGCAACGAGCATCACCTCGGTCGCGCCGCTCGCATCGATCAGCGCGCCAAGATCGTCCACCAGCGTGTTGAGCCGATAAGACCTGATGCCGCCCGGCTTGGACGAGGCGCCATAGCCGCGCATATTGGGCGCCCATACCCGCCAGCCAAGCGCGCTGAGCAACGGCATTTGGTGGCGCCACGAATAATTCAGCTCAGGAAAGCCATGAACACACAAAGCCAGGCGCTGCTCATTGCCGTCATGCGCGCCAAGTTCTGCCACTTCCAGTTCGATACCGTTGGCGCGGATCATTTTCAACGTGACGCCGCTATCTTCGGGCGGGGTCCACGCCCAGTCGGTCATGCAGCAAAGGCTTCTGGGTCCAGTGCGTACAGAAGGGCAGCCGGCGCCATGGCCGCCGCCTTCAGCCCCATCGCCTCAGGCACGATCTGCTCGACATAAAAACGCGCGGTTGCCACCTTCATCGCCAGAAATTGCGGGTCACCGCTCGCGGTGGCGGCAGCGCGCCCCTGCCGCTCCATGAGCCAGCCACATACCGCTGTGCTAAGCATGGTGAGGAAGGGGTAGCTTGCCGACAGCCGGTCATCGATATCAGCCATCAACAGCCGCTGTGCCACAGCTTCGCACGCATCGATGAGCGCGCACAGCCCCGCATCCTGCGCCTCGGCCCGCATGTCGGCGATGAGCAACGCCAGCACGCCGCCACCTTCCATCGACAGTTTGCGCCCTACCAAATCGGCCGCCTGAATGCCGTTAGTACCTTCATAAATTGGCGTGATGCGCGCATCGCGGAAGAACTGGGCAACGCCGGTTTCCTCAATATACCCCATGCCGCCATGCACCTGCACGGCAAGCGAGCTGACTTCGCAGCCAATGTCGGTGCCGTGCGCCTTGGCAAGCGGGGTGAGCAGATCGAGCCGGGCCTGCGCACTGGGCAAGCCAAGCGTCGCCCGGTCCACCTCGCTCGCCGCCAAATATACCAGCGCGCGCGCCGCTTGTGTTTGCGCCTTCATCCGCATCAACATGCGCCGCACATCGGGATGTTCGATTATCGCCACCGGCTCGCGCCCGGCGCCCGCCCGCGCCGACTGTACCCGGTCTCGCGCATAGGCGATGGCGGCCTGCGTCGCTGCCTCGGCAATCTGCACGCCCTGAAGCCCCACATTCAGCCGTGCATTGTTCATCATGGTAAACATGCCGCGCATGCCGCCAAGCTCGGCGCCAATCAGCTCGCCCACACAATCTCCCTTGTCGCCAAAGCTCAGCACGCAAGTGGGCGAGGCGTGCAGCCCCAGCTTATGCTCGATAGACACAACGCGCACATCGTTGAACACGCCGGGATTGCCATTGGCATCGAGCCGGTATTTGGGCACGAGAAACAAGCTTAGCCCTTTGGTGCCCGGCGGCGCATCTGGCGTGCGCGCGAGCACGAGATGCACGATGTTTTCGGCCATGTCATGGTCGCCAAAGGAGATGAAGATTTTGGTGCCGCTGATAGACCATGTGCCATCGGCGCGCGGCTCGGCCCTGGCGCGCACCGCGCCCACGTCCGATCCGGCCTGAGGCTCGGTCAGGTTCATCGTGCCGGTCCATGCGCCAGTTGCAAGCTTTGGCAGATAGAGCGCCTGCTGCTCAGGGCTGCCATGGTGGCTCAGCGCCTCAATTGCGCCAACAGTCAGCGTGGGGGCAAGCGCAAAGCCCATATTGGCGGCGCCCAGCGTATCGAGCACCGCGGTTTGGATAACAAAGGGCATACCCTGCCCGCCAAACGCCTCCGCCACGCCAATCGTGCCCCAGCCGCCCTCGACATAGGCACGGTACGCATCTGCAAAACCCGCTGGCATTTTTACGCCATCGTCGGTCCATTTTGCCCCTACCGTGTCGCCAAGGCGCGACAGCGGCGCCCATTCGCCCGCGGCCAGCGCGCCCACACCTTCCAGCACGGCATCAACCACATCGCTTGAGGCGGACTGAAAACGATCGGTCGCGGCAAGATCTGCGATTTTAGCGATATTATCGAGCGTGAAACGCTGTTCGGCAATGGCGGGAGTAAACACGGGTGGCCCATCCTGTCTTGTTCTTCGGTCAACCGGTCTATAGCCCGGCGGCATGGACGCGCCAAATCACACCTTTGCCACCGAGTGTTTACGCTACGACGAGGAGGCTGTTGCACGCGCAGCTTCGGTGATTCGCGCCGGCGGCATGGTCGCGCTGCCAACGGAGACGGTTTATGGGCTGGCAGCGGATGCCACCAACGGGCTGGCTGTTGCTGGCATTTATGCCGCCAAGGGCCGGCCAAGTTTCAACCCGCTCATCGTCCATGTCGCCGACTTGGAAAGCGCGCGCGCGCTTGCGGTGTTTGACGCGCGGGCCCAAGCGCTGGCGCAGGCCTTCTGGCCGGGGCCGCTGACGCTTGTCTTGCCGGTGCGCCCAAGCGCGGGGGTGGCAAGCCTTGTGACCGCGGGGCTGGACACCATTGCCATCCGCGTCCCTGCGCACCGCGCGATGCGGGCTGTGCTGAAGGCAACGGGCAAACCCCTGGCCGCGCCTTCGGCCAATTTGAGCGGCACCATCAGCCCGACACGGGCAGAACATGTACTGGCGAGCCTTGGCGGGCGCATTGCGCTCATTCTGGATGACGGCGCAGCGCTGCGCGGCATCGAATCAACCATCGTGCGCGAGGTGTTCGGCACGACGCGAATTTTGCGGCACGGGCCAATTACCTCAGCCGCCCTGAGGGCCGCGCTTGCCAGCATAGCAGCGCAGAGCGAGCGGACAACCGGCATCCCCCGTTTTGACGATGGCAATGGCACGACCGGCTCCATCGAGGCTCCGGGGCAGTTGGCCAGCCATTATGCGCCGCGTAAGGAAGTGAGGCTGCGCGTTACCCGCCCCGCGCCTGATGAATGGATGATCGGCTTTGGCGCCATTGCTGGGGACGACACACTATCTGCCACCGGCGACCTTGAGGAAGCCGCCGCGCGCCTGTTCGATTGCCTCCACCGCGCCGATGCAAGCGCGCGCGCACGAATTGCGGTGGCGCCCGTGCCCGGCGATGATATTGGCGCTGCCATCAACGACCGGCTAAAGCGCGCCGCGCACCGGGAGTAGATGCGCTTATACACCGCCCACTCAGGCCAATTGCTTGCTTTCACGAAAGCCAGCCTTAACATGCCGCGCTTGAGCGTTTTTCCAGAGCTGGGGTAAAGGATGAACGCCTGGTTGCGTTTTACCGCAGGGCTTTTGGCCGGGTGTATTACCGCTATCACCACCGCGCTTATCGCGACATTGGCTGCGCGAACCTTGTGGCCTGAATATGCCACCGCAGAGCCAAATAAAACCTATAGCGCCACCATGCTCATCGCAAGATTAGCCGCAGGCGGGGTTTGTGCAGCCGGTGCAGCCTGCACGACAACCGCCATTGCCAGAGACAATGGGAAGGCAGCATGGTGGCTCGGCGGGCTTTTCCTCACAGCCTCTGTTCCAGAACATTTTCTACGCGTCTGGGCCGACTACCCGATTTGGTATCATCTTATCTACCTGTCCTATCTTGTACCTCTTACGGGGCTGGTCGGCTGGGTAGTCGCTAATTGGCTCGATAAAAACATTTGATGTTTTAGAGGTTTACGAAAGATCTGGCCGGCCTAAAACTAGCGCCGGCCCCGACTTTCAATCACCCCACCGCCTGTGCCGCTTTTGACCGGGCAGCAAAGCTTTTGCGCAGCTTGTTCAGCTTGGGAGGAATGACGGCTAGGCAATATGGGTTTTTCTGCCCCTCGCCGCCCCAATATTCCTGGTGATAATCTTCCGCCACATACCATTCGCCAAGCGGTTCGATGGTGGTGACAATGGGCGCGGGCCACTCGCTGCTTGCGCGAACCATCGCCGCCCTGGCTTCGGCACGTTGCTCATCTGAATGCGGAAAAATGGCGGAGCGATATTGCGTGCCCACATCATTGCCCTGCCGGTTGAGCTGCGTTGGATCGTGGGTTACAAAAAACATGTCGAGCAAATCGCCATAGCAAAGCTGATCGGTATCAAAGGTGATGCGGATTGCCTCGGCATGGCCGGTGTTGCCGCTGCACACCTGTTTATAAGTTGGGTTGGCAACCGAGCCGCCAATATAGCCGCTCTCCACCTTTTCCACGCCGATAACGTCGTTGAAAACAGCCTCGGTGCACCAAAAACACCCGCCCGCCAGCGTTGCGGTTTCGCTTGCCATATCGATCACTCCTTGCATCAATTCACCCCTAGATAGGCACAGGCTCGCGCTGCGCAATCTCTGGTGATAGGGCGCTGGACAAAATGGTGATGACGAGGGCGACGATAATGCAAAAGGGTTCGGTGCTGGTAACGGGCGGTGCGGGCTATATCGGCAGCCACGCGGTGCTTGCCCTGCTTGATGCGGGGTGGAATGTTGTGGTGGTTGATAACCTCGTCACCGGCTTTGCCTGGGCGGTTGACCCGCGCGCGACGCTGGTTGAGGCAAATATCGAGGATGATGTGGCCGTGCGCGGGGCGATGCGCGACCACGGGGTGCGCGCGGTGATGCACTTTGCCGGCTCGGTTGTGGTGCCCGAATCGGTCAGCAATCCGCTCAAATATTATCGCAACAACACCGTTGCCAGCCGCGCGCTGATTGAGAGCGCGGTGGCGTGCGGAGTTGGCCATTTCATCTTTTCATCAACCGCTGCGACCTATGGCATACCCGACAGCGTGCCCGTGCGCGAAGATGCGCAAACCCGGCCGATAAACCCTTATGGCATGTCAAAGCTGATGACGGAGGCAATGCTGCGCGATGTCGCCGCAGCCCACCCGATGAACTTTTGCTGCCTGCGCTATTTCAACGTGGCCGGAGCCGATCCGCAGGGGCGCTCTGGTCAGTCGACCACAGGTGCCACGCACCTCATAAAAGTGGCGGTGGAGGCAGCAATTGGCAAGCGCGGGCATGTAAGCATATTCGGCACCGATTTCACCACGCCCGACGGCACAGGGGTGCGCGACTATATCCATGTGTCGGACCTTGCCGCAGCCCATGTTCATGCGCTTGACCTGCTGATGGCCGAGCCCGCGCGCAGCCATATTCTCAACGCCGGCTATGGCCGGGGTTATTCGGTAAACGACGTGCTCGACGCGGTGGACAGAATCACCAACCAGACGATCGAGCGCCGCTACGAGGGGCGGCGCGCGGGCGACCCGGATGCGCTGATTGCGGACAACAGCGCCATCCTGGCCACCCTGCCCTGGCGCCCGGCGCTCGATGATCTTGATACCATCGTCGCCGATGCGCTTGCATGGGAGCGCGTACTGGCCGAGCGCGCTACAGGCTGAACCGCGCCGTTAGCCGAATGTCACGCCCGGCGAGCGGCGCAAAATCTTTCAAAAAGCTCGCCGCGCGCCTTGCCGTCACGTCGAACAGATTGTTGGCGCTCAGCGTGAGCGATGTCTTTTTACTCGCAAAAGGGCTGAACGATACCGAGGCGTTGACAAGCGTATATTCCGCCGTTGGCGTTTCAAATTCCGTCACCCGGTTTTGGTCGAACACATGCTCAGCCTCAATCCGGCCGCTGAGCACATCAGACTGCGCCTCAATGCCACCTTGCAGCCGCGCTGCCGGAATGCGCGGCACCGGGCCACGGTCGACAACCGTCGCGCGGACATAATCGCCCAGCAAATCGACATTCAGCGCAAACTCGCCAAGCTGAGCGACCTTTACCGACGCGTCGCCCTCCACACCATAATAGCGCGCGCTAACCTGGGTTGAGAGGAAGCAGGGCAAATCAACCTCCCGCCCGCTGGGGGCCGCGGCATCCTCGCACACGCTTTGCGCCACCTGATCTTCGGACACATAGTTGGAAAAGGAGTTGTAATAGGCCGATGCATCAAAATTATAGCCATCGCCGTGCACATGCAGCGTGCCTTCAACCCCATAGCTTGTCTCAAGGCCGAAATTGGGGTTGCCCAGTTCATAAGCCTGTGTGCCGGCATGAGGCCCGTTGGCAAAAAGCTCCTCAGCCGTTGGTGCCCGCTCGGTGCGCGACAGGTTGATGCCCACCCGCACCGCGTCGTTCAACGCATAAGACGCGCCAATAGCCGCCGACACCGCATCAAAATGGCGCCGCCCCTGGAAGAAGCGCGTGTCATCCGCCAACGCGCGCGATGCGACATCGGTTATCTCATAGCGCACGCCAGCTTCCGCCTTCAGCCTGCCAAAATCAAGCTGCTGCTGGGTGAAAAAGCCCGTTTGCACCGTGTCGTTGCGCGGCAGAAAAGCCTCTTCTCCCTGCACATCGAAAATGCGGCTAGACAATTGAACGCCAGACGCCCCCTGCCAGGCGCCACGCCGCGCCTGAATCACTTCCAGTCGCCCCTCAAAGCCCTTGTTGCGAAATGTGGTGGCAACCGCACCGTCTGGCTCCAGCTCAAACTGCCGATAATCCGCAAAACCAGCCCGAAATCGGATCTGCTTTAGCCAGTCACCGCCCGTGTCGACCGCCGAGCGGATGTCCACCCGGTTTTGAATAATGTCGAGCCGCGGCTCTTCCTGCCCTTGCCCTGCCTCGGTCGCATAGCGGATGGGCACGCCGTAAAAGCTGGAATAATGGCTGTACGACACGCCAAGATTACCAGTATCGGTGATAAGCGCTGCGCCGACGCCCGCCGTCCAGGTTTCACCCGCCGTATTGGGCAGGCGGCCGCGCACGGCGGCATTAGCGGCAAAATCAATCGGGTCGGCATCCGGCAAAGGTTCTGGGTTGGCAGCGGCGGTGGCCAAAGCCTCGGCGCGGCGCTCCGGCGTCAGCGCAAAGCCTGGAATGCGCAAATCATCTGACTTCAGATAAGAACCATCTGCGTGCAGTACGATGTGCTTGGTCGCCGCGACATCTGCCGCCAGCCCGGTTGAACGCTCGGTCGCAGCGGAGCCAAAAGTGCCCGTACCATCAACCCGATAGCCTTTTTCCGGCACGGAAATGGGGATGCGCCTGTCGATGACATTCACCACGCCACCAACCGCGCTTGAACCATATAGCAAAGCCGCCGGCCCGCGCAGCACCTCAATCCTGTCCGCCAGCAGTGGGTCGATGATGACGGCATGGTCAACCGAGGTGTTCGACACGTCAATAGAGCCAATGCCGTCCGTCAGCACACGAATGCGGTCCCCCTGAAAGCCGCGCAAAATGGGGCGGGAAGCGTTTGGCCCGAACGAGGTGGCCGAAACACCAGGCTGGCGCGCCAGCGTTTCGCCAATAGTTGAGCGCAATTCGCGGGCCAGTTCGGCCCCGCTGACAACAGAGGTTCCCTGCAGCACGTCGCGCTCGCTATGGGCAAGGGCGCCGGTTATGATGATGTCGGGTGCAGTGTCGATGTTTTTTGCCTGCCCGTCGCCGGCCTCCGCCAGCGGAGCTTCTGCTACGATTTCAGCGGGCGCACCGGCCGGGGCGACCCCGTCACGCGCTGCTGCCTGAACCGGCAAAATTGCGCACCACCCAGCACCGAGCAACCAAATTGAACGCTTCATCGATTACGCCTTGTAAAATGTTATACAGAGATCCGGGATAGTCGAGATGATATAAAGTATCAACACCGTTTGTCGCTTTCAACACACAGCCCGGCTATGTTAATGACCTTAAAGCTGAACCTTAGCGGAACGACCATGCTGCATGCGCGATCGATGTTATTTGTGCCAGGCGACCGGCCCGACCGCATGGCCAAGGCAGCGCGGTGTGGCGCGGATGCGCTGATCCTCGACCTTGAAGATGCGGTGGTTCCCGGCGCCAAGGCGGCGGCGCGGGCGGCCATTGCGGCATTTTTGGCCGAACCGCGCACACAAAAGCTGTTTGTGCGGATCAATCCGCTCGATTCGGGGCTGGCAGATGATGATCTTGCCGCCATTTTGCCCGCCCGGCCAGACGGGGTGGTGCTACCCAAGGCGCTTGGCGGGCAGACGCTTGCCGCGCTTGATGCGCGCCTGTCGGGCGATGTGATGATCCTTCCCATCGCGACAGAAACTCCAGCGGCGATATTTGGCCTTGGCAGCTATGGCGGGGTTACCCCGCGCCTTGCCGGGCTGACCTGGGGCGCGGAAGATTTACCCGCCGCCATTGGTGCAACCACCGCACGCGAGAGCGACGGTCGCTACACTGCGCCCTATCAACTTGCCCGCTCACTTACGCTGTTTGGCGCCCATGCAGCAGGCGTTGCGGCGATTGAGACCGTCTACCCCGATTTTCGCGATGAAGCCGGGCTTGCCGCCTATGCCGCGCGCGCGCGGCGCGATGGTTTTTCCGGCATGATGGCCATCCACCCCGCGCAGGTGACCGTTATCAACACCGCTTTTACACCAGTGGCGGAAGAAATTGACCATGCGCGCGCAATCGTTGCTCTTTTCGCTGCCAATCCGGGTGCGGGCGCGCTCAGCCTGGGCGGGCGGATGGTGGACGCACCCCATCTCAAAGCGGCTGAGCATTTACTGGCGATGGCTCAGAAATAAATTGCGGCGGTGGTGGGCCCGTCGGGATTCGAACCCGAGACCTACAGATTAAAAGTCCGTTGCTCTACCAACTGAGCTACGGGCCCCAGCGCCAGCCTGTGCGTCTTCACGCGAGCGCGCCTGTTAGGAGCGCAGAGCCCGCCGGTCAACCACGCAGCGCGCGATAGGCGAGCTGGCGCATTGTTCTTTGCGTCAGCGGGTCGCGCCACCGCGGCACAATGGCCGCCACCGGGCCGATTACAAAAGCACGCTCGCGAAAGGAAATGTGCGGAATAATGAGCTTTTCTCCCGCCCACCCTCCCCCCGACCAGAGGATAATATCGAGATCGATAACCCTTGCACCCCAGCGCTGCCCCGCGCGGCGGCCAAAGGCGTGCTCGATAGTTTTTAGCCGGGCGAGCAGCGCTGCGGGCGATTCGTTGGTGGCGACAAGGGCTGCTGCATTGGCATAGCGCCGCCGCGACGGCCCAAGCGGCGCTGTGTGCAATACCGACGATGCCCGCACCACACCGCCAACTGCTGCAAGCGCGGCTGCCACCTCTTGCGCCGGGCTGCCATGGCGCCCGCGTTGGTTGGAGCCGATGGCGATGACAAAATGCTGCGGGCCGCTTGGCAGGGACATGGCAGCGGCCTATCGCGCAACCATGCCGCCGCCAAGCCCCATCTCCGCCACCGAGCCACCGCACGATTGCGCGCTTTGTCCAAGGCTGGCGGATTTTCGCCACGAACTGCGCGCCGAATTCCCCGATTGGTGGAACGCGCCCGTGCCCGCTTTTGGTGATGCCGCGGCGTGGCTGGCGATTATTGGCCTTGCACCGGGCAAACACGGCGCCAACCGCACCGGGCGCCCTTTTACCGGCGATTTTGCCGGCGAGCTATTGTTTGCCACGCTGCTGCGCCACGGCCTGGCAGCCGGCCGCTATGAAAGCCACGCAGATGACGGCCTTACGCTGAACGGCGCAATCATCATCAACGCGGTAAAGTGCCTGCCACCCGCCAACAAGCCGGTGCCGGCCGAGATTCACGCCTGCCGTCCGTTTTTGCAAAGCCAGCTTGGCGCCTTGCCGCGCGTTCGGGTGGTGGTTGCGCTTGGCCAGATTGCGCATCAATCGGCGGTGAAAGTGCTTGGCGGGCGGCTGCCCAAGGCGCGGTTTGGGCATTTGGCCGAGCACCATATGCCAGATGGCCAGGTGCTGATCGACAGCTATCACTGCTCGCGCTACAACCAGAATACCGGGCGATTGACGGCGGAAATGTTCGACGCGGTATTTGCCCGTGCGCTCGCGCTAAAGCCAGCGGATCATGGCTGAGGGCTAAATGTCCTGCACCAGCCGCCCATAAAGCTCTGGCCGGCGATCGCGAAAAAAGCCAAAGGCAGCGCGGTGGCGCTTCACCCTGTCAATGTCGAGCGCGGCCACGATAACGCCTTCTTCCTCGCGCCCCAATTCAGCAAGAATATCGCCGCGCTCATCGCAAATGAAGCTGGTGCCGTAAAAACGCTGGCCATGCTCATTGCCAATCCGGTTGGCAGCAACCACCGGCACAACGTTTGACACCGCATGGCCCTGCATTGCGCGCCGCCAAAGCCGTGCTGTGTCCAGCCCTTCGTCATGCGGCTCGCTGCCAATTGCGGTTGGGTAAAACAAAACTTGCGCACCCATCAACATCATCGCACGCGCAGTCTCAGGATACCATTGGTCCCAGCAAATGCCGACGCCAAGCGTGGTGCCTGCCCCCGCCCACACTTTGAACCCGGTATTGCCGGGGCGGAAATAAAATTTTTCCTCATAGCCCGGCCCATCTGGAATATGGCTTTTGCGATACACGCCCTGCACCGCGCCATCGGGCCCGATCATCGCCAGCGAGTTATAATGATGCGGCCCATCGGCTTCAAAAAAGCTGGTGGGAATGGTGATGCGCAGCTCCGCCGCCAGCGCCTGCATCGCCAGCACGGCTGGGTGCTCTGCCACGGGAAGCGCGGTGGCAAACGCCCCTTCATCCTCAACCCGGCAAAAATATTCACCCTCAAACAATTCTGGCGGCAAAATAACCTGCGCACCGCGCGCTGCCGCCTCGCGCACCAGCGCTGCTACATTGGCGAGATTAGCCTGTGTATCCGGGCCAAAACCCAGTTGAAGCGCAGCGACGGTAATCTTGGTCATCTCAATAGGCCCTTGTTGTGCTTAACCGGGAATTTGCTGGCTAATACAGTGAAAGCTGCCGCCACCGGTCAAAACATGGTCCGCACGCAGGCCAACCACCTGCCGGTCGGGGAAAATTTCTGCAAAGGCTGCGACCGCGGCATCATCATCGGGCGAACCATAAAGCGGCACAACGACCGCTGCATTGCCAATGTAAAAGTTCATATAGCTTGCAGGCACAATCTCTTCATCGCGCAAAATTCGCCCCGGTGACGGCACATGCACCACCTCGACACCAAATACCTTCGCGCGTTGCGTTGCCAGTTGATAGATTCGCCAGTTGGGGTCGTTTTCAGCCGCATCGGGAATAGCCAGCCGGCCCGGCGCCACAAACCGCGCCAGATTATCGACATGGCCGTCGGTATGGTCGTTGGTCAGCCCGTCTCCCAGCCACAGCACTGTGTTGAACCCCAGATCCATATGCAGCCGGTGCTCGATATCGGGCCGGGACAGGCCGGCATTGCGGTTGCGGTTGAGCAGGCACTGCTCGGTGGTAACGACAAGGCCCGTGCCATCGCCATCAATCGCGCCGCCCTCCAGCACCCAGCCACATTGTTCCACCTCAAAGCCGCGGCTCTTCGCCAGCCGCTCGCCAATATCTTCGTCGCCCGGCAGGTCATATTTCCAGCCCCAGCCGTTGAATTCAAACAGCCGTGCCTCGTGGCGCGATATCATGATGGGGCCAGTGTCGCGCAGCCAGATGTCGCCAAATGGCTCAACGACAATATGGGCAAATGGCGCGTGCTTGTGGGCCGCGCTTGCCGCCTCATCATCTGCTGCGACAAGCAGCACCCGCTCGCCCCGGCCGCCGGCGTGCACCGCGCGCGCAAAAGCGGCGACCTCCTCCCTGGCGGGCGCAATATCATCGCCCCAAAGCTCTGGATGGCTGGGAAAGCCAATCCACACCGCTTTGTGATGTGCCCATTCGGGCGGCTGCACCAACCGCGTCATCCTCTGTCCGTCCTTATAATTTAGCCGCCCCGCCGGCCCCAAATTTGCGAATAGTGAGGAATAACGCCTAACGCGACGATTTTATACAGCTTTGGCACCTTGCTTATTACCATGGGCAAGACACCGATTAAGCTGTTTGAGCATTTGGTAAAATTGGCGGGGCAGGAAAATGCGGCGCACACCGCCGGCGCCCGCCGGTTTAGCAGAGCCGCCCGCCGCTGCCCAAAAGTCATTCCCAGAACAGCGAGCACAGGTGGCTGCCCCGTTCGGCAGCCGCGGCGATGTGCGCCAGATCAACCTGTTATCAGATGGAAAATCCATCGCCGTTATTGCACCGACTAAAGAGCATGGCTTGATAATGTACACCGTGCAGGTGGATGGCTTGACTGCCGGTCTCACACCCGTGGCAGTCGATAGCGCGCTGGACATGGTTTATGGCTTTGCGCCCAATGACGGGCATAAAGCGCTGTTCCGCATTGCGCTCGACGGCAGCGGCAGCCAATCGCTCGTGTTCGCAAAGCCCGATGTCGACATCGATGGCCTTGTCACCATCGGGCGGCAAAGCGCGTGGCTGGCGTATCCTCCACCACCAAACTGGCGCGCGCCATTCCCGGCCTGCGGCTTGTCAACAGCATCGATGTAAGCGCCGATGGGCAACGCCTGCGGCTTTGGGCGGGGAGCGACAATAATCCAGCCACCTATTTTCTGTTCAATCGCAGCAACAACCATCTCAGCACATTGCACAACGCGCGCCCGGCACTCAGCGACAAGTCGCCCACTAATGTCAAACCGGTTAGCTATGCAGCAGCCGAAGGGACGCAAATTCCCGGCTGTCTCACATTGCCCGTTGGTGGCGATGGCAAGAACCTGCCTGCCATCGGCCTTACCCATGGCGGGTTGGCCGCGCGCGACGAATGGTCGCTCGACTGGCCGCCATAATTTTTTGCAGAACATGGCAATGCAGTGTTGCGGCCCAATTATCGCGGCTCAACCGGCTATGGCGATGCCTGGTTCCAGAATAACGGTTTCAAATCCTGGCGAATCGCGATGAGCGGTGTGAGTGATGGCGGGCGCTGGCTCAGCGCACAAGGCATTGGTGCGCCGGGCCAGCTCGCCATTATCGGCTGGTCCTATGGGGGTTATGCCGCGCTACAAACGTCGGTGCTCGATGCCGATCTGTTCAAGGCGATCATCGCCATTGCCCCGGTTAGCGACCTCGATATTTTGCGCGGTGAACGGGAGAACTTCACCAGCCACGCCAATCATGACCGCTTCATCGGCCGTGGCGAGCGTGTCGCTGCGGGCTCTCCTGCGCGCCATGCCGCAGCGATAGCGGCCCCGGTGCTGCTATTTCACGGCGACCATGACCACAATGTGGGTGTGGGCGAAATCCCGCCTGATGGCCGGTCGGCCAAAAGCGGGTGGGCGCGGTTACCTATGTCGAATATAAAGGGCTTGACCACCGGCTTGGCGACAGCCGGGTTCGCGCCGAAATGCCAGCAAAAAGCGACACCTTTTTGCGCGCGGCATTTGCAATAAAACAAGCCTGTGCCGGGCATGAAAAAGGGGCAACCCGCCAAGGCCGCCCCCCCCCATTTTCACATCCGCCCATTTTACACAGGCAACACAGCCAACAGATCAGCGCGAATAAAATTCGACGACCAGATTTGGCTCCATCTTTACCGCATAAGGCACTTCATCGAGCGTGGGTACGCGCGTGAAGGTCACCTTTGCTGCGCCATCTGGCGCTACATAATCGGGAATGTCGCGCTCGGCCAGGCTCTGCGCTTCCATCACCAGCGCCATCTCCTGCGCTTTGGCGCCAAGCGTAATTTCGTCACCCGGAAACACCCTGCGCGAGGCGATGTTGCACTTGGTACCGTTCACCCGAATGTGACCATGGCTGACAAGCTGGCGCGCGGCAAACACGGTGGGCGCAAACTTGGCGCGATAAACGATGATATCGAGCCGCTGTTCGAGCAGGCCGATCAGGTTCTGGCTGGTATCGCCCTTCATGCGCGATGCTTCATGGTAGCAGGCGCGGAACTGCTTTTCGGTCACATCGCCATAATAGCCCTTTAGCTTCTGCTTGGCGCGGAGCTGAAGGCCGAAATCCGAAACCTTGCCCTTGCGGCGCTGGCCGTGCTGGCCGGGGCCATATTCACGCTTGTTGACGGGCGATTTGGGGCGGCCCCAAATATTTTCGCCCATACGGCGATCGAGTTTATACTTGGCGCTTTGGCGCTTCGACATGTGTATTCCCTTGCATTTGCCAACAACACCCGCCCCGGAAGTGGCGCGGGTTTCCCGGTCATCGCGCTGTTTGAGCCAAAAAAGGCCGGCAGGGCCGCCGCTTCACCGGGATGCGGGGCCAGATGCGAAGGCGCGCGGTTAGCCCCCACGCCTGGCAGAGTCAACCCATATGCGCCGTGCTGGACAGCATGGCCCGCTGGTCGCTAGGGGGTTTGCGTAATGACCGATAGCATTCTGCCCGCCGATCAATGCACCACCATGGCCGAAGTGCGCGCCGGTGTCGACGATGTCGACCGGGCGCTTGTTTGCCTGCTGGAGCAGCGCTTTGCCTATATGCGCGCGGCCGCTCGCATCAAGCCCGAGCGCGCCGCCGTGCGCGACGAGGCCCGCAAGGCGCAGGTCATTGCCAACGCCGCCGCCGCTGCGCAAAGTGCCGGGCTTCCAGCGGATGCTATCACCGATATTTGGGAACGGCTGGTCGAAACCTCCATCGCCTATGAGCTGGCAGCCTTCGACGCGCGCTGAAGGACGCTGCGCCTGTCGCTACCTTCCGCGACGCGGACGAGGCCGGTCGATCGTTGACAATACTCCGCGCAAAGTGCGCACCTCCTCGGTTGACCAGCCCGGCTTTGTCAACAATGTCCGCAGTGTGCGCCTTGTCGCGGTGCTGCGTTCCTCCGGGAAAAAATATCCTGCATCAACAAGCATGGCATCAAGCTGTGCGATCATGCCCTCCAGCTCGGCCTGTGGGGCAGGCGGCGGCAAATCGCCGTCCGGCGGCTGCACCATTGCCTGCCCGCGCGACCATTCATAGGCAACGAGGATCACTGCCTGCGCCAGGTTGAGCGAACCGAACTCCGGGTTGATTGGCACGGTGATAATCTCGCGCGCCAGCGCCACATCGTCGGTTTCCAGCCCGGAACGTTCTGGCCCGAACAGGATCGCGGTGCGCCCGGTTGCTGCTGCAATCGCTCGCCCTGCCTGTTCTGGCGTCACCACCGGCTTGGTAACCCCGCGCCTGCGCACCGTTGTTGCATAAACATGCGCGCAGTCTGCCACCGCCTCGGCAACGCTGCCAAACACCTGCGCCTGCGCCAGCACAATATCTGCGCCCGATGCCGCCGGGCCGGCAGATGGGTTGGGCCAGCCATCGCGCGGGGCCACCAGCCGCAACTCAACCAGCCCGAAATTGAGCATGGCGCGCGCAGCCTTGCCGATATTTTCGCCCAGTTGCGCGCGAACCAGCACGATAACGGGCGGCTGCACGGCGGCTGCGATATCGGCGATCTGGGGCGAATCAGGAAGCGAGGCGGCCATGATCAGCCCTTGGCGACTTCTGTTACCGAGCCTGCGAATTCTTCAAAATCGCGCGCTTCGCGAAAATCCTTATACACACTGGCAAAGCGGATATAGGCAACCGAATCAAGGCCCTTCAGCCCTAGCATCACCAGTTCCCCAATGCGCGCGGCGGGAATTTCACCATCGCTTTGCGTTTCAAGCTGGCGCTGAATGCCCGACACGAGTTTTTCAATACGCACTGGCGCTATCGGGCGTTTGCGACACGCTATCGCCACCGAGCGCATCAACTTTTCCCGGTCGAACGGCTCGCGCCGCGAATCTCCCCCGGCCCCTTCGCTCTTCAGCACGACCAGCTCGCGCAACTGTATCCGCTCAAAGGTGGTGAAGCGCGCAGCGCACCCTTCGCACTGGCGGCGCCGGCGGATTGCAGCGCCATCGTCTGTCGAGCGAGAATCTTTTACCTGGCTGTCTTCATGGCCACAAAACGGGCAGCGCATCAGCCACCCCGGCCAAGTTCAGCGGGCAAGCGCACCATCAAACACCTTGTGAATAAATGGGGAAACGCGCGCACAGCGCCAAAACGCGCTGCCGGACACCGGCCTCCACCGCCGGATCACCGGCCTCACCCCTGGCACGCAGGCCTTCGAGCACATCGGCAACCATATGGCCAATTTCACGAAATTCCGCCGGGCCAAAGCCGCGCGTCGTGCCCGCCGGGCTGCCAACGCGGATGCCGCTTGTCTTGGTCGGCGGCAGCGGATCGCCTGGAATGCCGTTTTTGTTGCACGTGATGCCGGCGCGCTCAAGCGCCTCGTCCGCGTCCTTGCCGGTTACGCCAAGCGGTGTGAGGTCAACCAGCGCCAGATGCGTGTCTGTGCCGCCTGCCACCAGGTTACACCCGCGCTCCTTCAGCGTGGCGGCGAGCACCTTGGCGTTTTCAACCACGGCGGCAATATAGGTTTTGAAGCCAGGCTCCAGCGCCTCGCCAAAAGCCACCGCCTTGGCGGCAATAACGTGCATCAGCGGCCCGCCCTGCAAGCCGGGGAACACCGCTGAATTGATCTTTTTGGCGATGTCTTCATGGTTGGTGAGCACCATGCCACCACGCGGGCCGCGCAGCGTTTTGTGCGTCGTCGTCGTCACCACATGGGCATGGGGGAGCGGCGACGGGTGGAGCCCGCCAGCAACAATCCCGGCAAAATGCGCCATATCGACCATAAACAACGCGCCCACAGCATCCGCAATCGCACGAAAACGCTCAAAATCAAGCGTCCGCGGATAGGCGGAGCCGCCGGTGATGATGAGCTTTGGTTTATGCTCGTGCGCCAGCCGCTCTACCTGATCAAAATCGATAAGATGCGTCACAGGATCAACGCCATATTGCACCGCGTTGAACCATTTACCCGACATGGCGGCGCGCGCGCCATGCGTCAAATGGCCGCCTGCGTCGAGGCTTAGCCCCATGATTGTATCGCCAGGCTTTGTTAGCGCCAGCATCACCGCGCCGTTCGCCTGCGCGCCGGAATGCGGCTGCACATTGGCAAAACCGCAGTCAAACAGCTTTTTGGCACGCTCAATCGCCAGCGTTTCTACCTCGTCCGACGGATGGCAGCCCTGATAATAGCGCTTACCGGGATAACCTTCTGCATATTTATTAGTAAATACAGATCCTTGCGCTTCCAGCACTGCCTTGGAGACGATATTTTCGCTGGCAATCAGCTCAATCTGTGTTTGTTCACGCGCCAACTCATGGGAGACGCCTGTAAAAATGGCCGGGTCCGCCTCGGCAAGGCTGCGGGTGAAAAAGCCGTCGGGCTGAACGTCGCTGAGGATTTGAGGGTTGCTGCTCATCATAAAATCCCTTGGTTATTGGCGCGCCGGCGGCGACAGCTTATCGACGCGGCGCTGATGGCGACCGCCTTCAAACCCGGCGGAAAGAAAAGCGCAGATGCAGGCGCGCGCCATATCATCGCCAATGAGGCGGGCGCCAAGCGCAAGGGCGTTGGCATCATTATGCTGGCGCGCAAGCGTCGCTGACAACGGCTCCGAAACCAGAGCACAACGGCACCCGGCAACACGATTTGCGGCAATCGATATGCCAATACCAGAACCACACAGCGCAATGCCGCGCTCGGCCCGCCCCGCAGCCACAGCCTCCCCAAGCGCGCGGCCATAATCGGGGTAATCGACGCTTTCAGTGCCATGCGTGCCCAGATCGAGCATTTCATGCCCTTGTTCCGCAAGCCAGGAAAGGAGGCGTTGCTTAAGTTCGAAAGCGGCGTGATCAGAGGCGATGGCGATGCGCATGGGCGGCGCTTTTCTCCCGGCGGGGGTGGAGCAGAGGGTCGAATGCGCGGGCTTCTACCCAATGTGCCAGCCAAAGGCCACAGCGGATCGCATCACATTGCGCCAGTCTGCCACCCAAAGGCGCGGGTGGACAAACGCATCGCAGGGGAAAAATTACATAAAATCAATATTATGATAAAAAAAGACGCAGCACATCGCAGCGGAAGAAAAGAAAAAACGCAATTTGCGCAAAATTATTCCGCCGGAGTGAAACCTTTTGCAGAGCCGCCCCGTAATCGTTGCTGTCCTAATCCCTCACAGGACACCCCGGATGCGGCCACCACCCCTCTTGGCTGCATCTAAATTTCCGGGCCCGCCATCACCCCATGGCGGGCCCGTTGATTTTCCGGCGCAAAAACGTCATCGCATTTCTCAGACACGACCAAGCCCATGTTTCGGGTGCGGCGCCCTGGAGATTGACAATGGCTCTTGCTGCCAAACCCCCGCGCAACCGCGCCGTTCGATCAGCGGTTCACCGTCATGGCCACCTGAGCAAACAGGGGATCCTTGAACGCGCCTTTACCTTTGCCTTTCGCGGGCTTGTCTATGCGCAAATCTGGGAAGACCCCGCCGTCGACCTTGAAGCGCTCGCCGTCACGCCCGACAGTCACATTGTCGCAATCGCCTCTGGCGGGTGCAACATACTGAGCTATCTGACGGCAAACCCGCGCGCGATTACCGCGGTTGATCTTAACACTGCGCACATCGCGCTTAACAAGCTGAAGCTGGCAGCGGCGGTTCACCTGCCTGATTATGAAGCATTTCACCGCTTCTTTGCCCGCGCCAACACGCGGGAAAATGTGGCTGCCTATAAAAAATATGTTCAGCCGCATCTTGATGATGCCACCCGCAGCTATTGGGAAAGCCGTGACATGATCGGCCGGCGGCGAATCGGCGGCTTTGCCAAGGGCGTGTACAAGCGCGGCCTGTTGGGCAATTTCATTGGCGCAGCGCACCTGCTTGCCCGGCTGAACGGCGCAAACCCCAAGGCAATGCTCCGCGCCAAATCGATGGAGGAGCAGCGAGAGATTTTTGATCGTGAGCTGGCTCCGGTGTTCGACAAAGCCTTTGTCCGCTGGCTGACCGATCAACCCGCCTCGCTTTTTGGGCTGGGCATTCCGCCTGCTCAATATGAAGCACTGGCGGGCGATTCGAAAATGGCGGTCGTTCTGCGCGAGCGACTGGAAAAGCTGGCCTGCGATTTTGACCTGAAGGACAATTATTTCGCCTGGCAAGCTTTTGGCAGGGGATATGCCGATGGCCCCGCAGCACCGCTCCCCCCCTATCTGCAGGCCGAAAATTATCGCGACATCGTCGACCGGGTTAACCGGGTAGAGGTGCGCCACATCAACTTTACCGATTATCTAAAGACCATGGCCGACGCCTCGCTCGACCGCTATGTCCTGCTCGACGCGCAGGACTGGATGACCGACGAGCAACTCACCGCCTTGTGGACAGAAATCACCCGGACCGCCAAGCCTGGTGCCCGCGTGCTGTTCCGCACAGCGGGTGTGGAAACCATTTTGCCAGGCCGCGTACCGGGTGCCATATTGGGCCGCTGGGGCTACAGGGCTGAGGATTCGCTTGACTATACCCGGCGCGACCGCTCCTCAATTTATGGCGGCGTGCATCTTTATGTGCTGGGAGAAGGCGCCTGAGCGACCATGGCCATGCAGGACATATGGATGCGATCTACCAGACGCAGCGCCATTTTTATGACCTGACCCGCAAATATTATCTGCTCGGCCGCGACCGGCTGATCCGTGATCTGGCACCGCCGGCCGGCGGCACTGTCTTGGAAATCGGCTGCGGCACCGGGCGCAATTTGATCACAGCGGCCAAAGCCTGGCCCGACGCGCGCTATTTCGGCATCGATATTTCCGCTGCCATGCTGGAAACCGCGCGCGCCTCGGTCGCCAAGGCGGGGCTATCTGGCAAGATCACGCTGGCGCAAGGGGATGCAACTGCCTTTGACGCAGAGGCGCTGTTCAGCACTGCACGGTTCGACCGAATTTTCCAAAGCTATACCTTATCGATGATCCCCGACTGGCAAGGCGCGTTGCGCGAGGGGGCAGACAAGCTTGCACCCGGCGGGCGGCTCGATGTGGTCGATTTTGGTCAGCAAGAAGGGCTGCCACGCGCTTTTCGTGCCGGGCTGTTTGCCTGGCTTGCCAAATTTGACGTGTCGCCAAGGCGCGAGCTGGAAGAGGCCCTGCACAATATTGCCGCGCCGCGCGCCCTTACCGTGCAGTTTGCGCCGCTATACAAGGGCTATGCCTGGACCGGTCGGCTAAGCGCATAATCCCGGCAACGGCCCTGCGCGCGCATTGGGCTGTGCCGTGCCCATGCGATTATTTCAGGCTCAGGCCGCGCGGGGAAGCGCCAGCCGCCCCCAAATTTCCACCAGTGCCTGTGTCAAGGTGCGCATCATCTGCACATCATGCGCAGGGCCAGGCGTAAAGCGCAGCCGCTCAGTGCCACGCGGCACGGTTGGGTAATTGATGGGCTGTACATAAACGCCATATTCGGCGAGCAATATATCGCTGATCCGCTTTGCTTTTACCGGATCGCCCACCATCAGCGGTACGATGTGTGTCTCGCTCATCAGCACCGGCAGCCCGGCATCGTTCAACATCGATTTCAGCAATTGCGCCGCCGCCTGCTGCCCCTCGCGCTCCACACTGGAGGCTTTTAGATGGCGTACACTGGCGAGCGCCCCGGCCACCAGCACCGGTGACAGCGAGGTGGTGAAGATAAAACCGGGCGCATAAGAACGGATGACGTCGACAATTGTCTGGTCGGCGGTGATATATCCCCCCATCACTCCAAAGGCCTTGCCGAGCGTGCCTTCGATGATGGTCAGCCGATGCGCGACACGGTCCCGGTCGGAAATGCCGCCGCCACGCGCACCATACATGCCAACCGCATGAACCTCATCGAGATAGGTGAGCGCGTTATATTTGTCCGCCAGGTCGCAAATCGCGGCGATGGGGGCAACATCGCCCTCCATGGAATATACACTCTCAAACGCAATCAGCTTGGGCGCCGCCGGGTCGGCCGCTGCCAGCAATTCTTCCAAATGCGCCAGATCATTATGGCGAAAAACCCGCTTCTCGCACCCGGCATTGCGAATGCCCGCAATCATCGACGCATGGTTCAGCGCGTCGGAAAAAATGACAATACCGGGCAAAATTTTGGCCAGCGTGGCCAATGTCGCTTCGTTGGAAACATAGCCGCTTGTAAAGAGCAGCGCTGCTTGCTTGTCGTGCAAATCGGCAAGCTCGCCTTCAAGGTCAACATGATAATGCGTATTGCCACCAATATTGCGCGTGCCGCCAGAGCCGGCGCCAACATCGTGCAGCGCCGCTTCCATCGCGGCAATCACATCAGGGTGCTGGCCCATTGCGAGATAATCGTTGGAGCACCAAACGGTAATCGGCTTGGGGCCATTATGCCCGGCAAAGCAGCGCGCATTGGGGAAAGCGCCCTTGTTGCGCAAAATGTCGATAAAGACGCGGTAGCGCCCCTCGGCATGCAACCTGTCGATCGCCTTGGTGAAAACCTGAGCGTAATTAACGGTTGGCGCAGGCGCAACCAGGGGCAAATCTTCATGCATCTCGCGGCTGAAATAGGCAGGTTCGCTCATCGATTCCAGTGATAACGACTCTTAATAAAGCAAGGGTTAACTATAGCTCCAAAATTTCCCCCAGCCCAAAGCGGGCGAGCGCCGGGGCAAGTGCGCGCGCTTTGTCGTCCAGCCGCGTAAATATGGCGGTGCCAGTGCCCACCGCACCAGGCCCGTGCTGCTCATGCGTCAAATGCGCGATCTGCCGGGCAATGCCCGCGCTGCCATCGACAAATCGAACTGCACGCGGCGCAGCAGCAGCAAGCTCTGCCTCGACCAGCGGAAAATGGGTGCAGGCGTTGACGATGGTATCAATACGGTCGCCGCCGGGCTGATCGAACAGGCCCGCAAGCGCTGCACGAAAGCGCGCCGGGTCCACCGATTCGCCACGCAAACGGGCTTCGGCCGCCTCTACCAAATCGGCCGCGCCGTGCCGCAGTACAAGACAATCCCCGGCATAGCGCGCTGCCAGATCGTCAACATAAGGCTGGCGCACCGTCGCCTCGGTGCCCAGCACGCCGATAACCCGTGTCGTGCTGAGCGCGGCGGCAGGTTTGATCGCGGGCACCGTACCCACAATGGGTATGTCGAGCGCCAGCCGCACCGCGGGCAGCGCAATGGTGGATGCGGTGTTACAGGCGATGATGATCAGCCGCGGCGAGAAACGCTCCGAAAGGCGCCCAAGCAGCGCAGGAACACGCGCAGCAATTTCCGCCTCGGCCCGCACGCCGTAGGGAAAGCCCGCCGAATCCGCTGCATAAACTACAGGGAATTGGGGCAATAACGCCCGCGCCGCCGCCATGACGGATAGTCCGCCTACGCCTGAATCAAAGAATAGAAGCGGCCTTGCATCCATTATGGTGCTGTTGACCATCAATGTCGTGCTTTGCAACAACCTTGGTACTTTCCAATATCGCTTCTGCGCTCTAACGGATGGTTTCCGGCAAAGCTATGGGGGTCATAACTCGCGTGCCCACAGAGATATTATGGTTGCAACCGTCGCTCGCGCTAATCCTTGGATATTTACTGGGCTCAATCCCTTTTGGCGTATTGCTGACACGGGCGGTGGGCGCTGGCGATTTGCGCACCATTGGCTCTGGCAATATCGGCGCGACAAATGTCTTGCGTACCGGGCGCAAAGGCATTGCGGCGGCAACGCTGCTGCTTGATGTCACCAAGGGCTGGATCGCGGTAATATTAACCGAATGGACAATGCCCGGCTTTGGTCCCGTGGCAGCGGCGGGCGCGCTTCTTGGCCATCTTCACCCCGTATGGCTGACATTCAAGGGTGGTAAGGGCGTTGCCACCTTGATGGGCATTGTACTGGCGCTGCATCCACTGGGCGGGCTGATATATGCGCTGGTGTGGATCGCGCTGTTGCTGGCGCTGCGCATTTCGTCGGTTGCGGGCATGGCCGCCGCCATTAGCGCGCCGCTCAGCGCGCTGTTTTTTGGCCGTTTCGACATATTGGTGCTGCTGCTGGCAATGGCGCTGATGGTGATATGGAAACACAAGGATAATATCGCCCGGCTGATGGAGGGGACGGAGCCGCGAATCGGCGCAAGACGTGGCTAATACCGCCGCGGCGGACCGACTTCGCCTGATACGGTCGACCAATATCGGGCCGGTTACATATCGCCAGCTTTTGCAACGCTTCGGCTCGGCTACAGCGGCTATCGAGGCTATTCCCATGCTTGCCGCGCGCGGTGGCGGGCGGGCGCCGATATTGGCGGACCACAGCCTTGTTGAGCGTGAGCAGGCGCAGGTGGCGCGGCTGGGCGCGCGTTACATGTTCATCGACGATCCGGGCTACCCCGCGCTGCTGGCGGAGCTGGACAGCGCGCCACCCGCGCTCATTTTGCGGGGCGATCCGGCACTTTTGCGGATGAACGGCGTGGCAATGGTGGGCGCGCGCAACGCATCTGCTGCGGCCTGTCGCTTTGCACGACAACTGGGTCATGATCTGGCGACGCAGGGCATGGCGGTCATCTCCGGGCTTGCCCGTGGCATTGACACTGCCGCGCATGGGGGGGCGCTGGCAGCCGGACAGGCAGGCGGCACAATTGCTGTCATTGCCAGCGGCATCGACATTTGCTTCCCGCCCGAAAATGCCGCCCTTCAGGAACAAATCGCGCGGCTTGGCCTGCTTATTGCCGAGCAACCCCCCGGCACTGAGCCACGCGCGCGCCACTTTCCCTATCGCAACCGCATTATCGCCGGGCTGGCGCTTGGCACAGTGGTGGTGGAGGCAGCGCCCAAATCCGGCTCGCTCATCACCGCACGGCTGGCAGCAGAGGCGGGGCGCGATGTGATGGCGGTGCCCGGCAGCCCGCTCGACCCGCGCGCACAAGGGTGCAACGGGCTAATCCGCGAAGGCGCAACGCTGGTGCAAAGCGCGGCTGATATTGCCGAGCAGATCCGGCCTATCGACACCAGAATGGTGCGTGCGCCGGGTGCGGTATTTGGCGCGGCGCCGGCGGCGGATGCTACCGACACCGAGCGCCGCGGCCTGCATGCTCTGCTCGGCCCGGTGCCGGTTTCTGTCGATGAGCTGATTCGCCAGTCCGGCATGGGGCCTGCCATTGTGCAAACCGTGCTGCTGGAACTTGAGCTTGCCGGGCGGCTGGAGCGCCACGCCGCCGGGCGGGTGAGCCTGAGCTAAAAACCGGCCGGCCGGGGTGCCGGTGTCGCGGCCAATTGTGGTACAACGGGCCGGCCCGTTGGTGTCGCCGCCATATCGACCACGCACATCACGCCATATCGCTCATGCGCCCCGCAGGCGACGCCCGCATAGCGATAGCCCTTAGCGAATAACAACCCGCGATGCCCGCGCCGCGCAACGCCATCATCCACAACCAGCTGGCGCACCACACCCCTGGCAATGGCATGGCCATAAGACACCACCTCACCCACATAAATATCACCGCCGCGCCGCCTTACCCGCTCGCCCGGACCAAAGCCGTTGCCGGAAATATGGCCCGTCTGCCCACTTGTTTCCTGATCCGCGGCAAGATCAGCCGCGCCAAGCGCCAGCAGAGCCGACGCGCCAAGCGGGGGCAAAGGCGCCTGCCGGTCAAGAAATGCTATCGCCTCGTCCACCGCGGCCACGCCCTCATGCGTAAAAATGCCATCGGGAGATTCCTCGTCACGAACAACGAGCCCGTCAAATCCTTGCCGATAGCCGCGCAGCCCATCGGCATAGGCTTGCGGATTGGCGCGCATCCGGTTCACCTCTTCCAGCACCTCAGCCTCAAGCGCCGCCGCTGCCGACACGGGCGCTGCGCGCTCCGGCTCATTCCCGCCGGGCACCGGGGCGAACATCCACATCACTACCGCCAGCCACGACATGCGCTGTTCCCTTGCCCACCGCCACCAAAACACAAAATGCCCGACAATCCTGCTCGACATTTATCAACAATAGCTAAATGAAGTCGACCCGGCGGCGCCCGCTTGACGAGTGCCGCCTTGCCCCGCCACCCTCGCGCGTACACGTGAAGGAAAATTGATCTCCCATGCAGCTTGTCATTGTCGAATCGCCCGCCAAGGCGAAAACCATCGAGAAATATCTGGGCGCAGATTTCCGGGTGCTGGCAAGCTATGGCCATGTCCGCGATTTGCCACCGCGCGACGGATCTGTTGATCCCGACGCCGATTTTGCCATGTCGTGGGAAAATTATCCCGACAAGGCAAAACAGCTCAAAGCCATTACCGATCTGGCCAAGACGGCCGACCGGCTGATCCTTGCCACCGACCCCGATCGTGAGGGCGAGGCAATTTCATGGCATGTGCAAGAGGTGCTGCGCGCGCGCAAGGCGCTGCCTGCAGTGGTTGACCGCGTTACCTTCAACGCCATCACCAAGGCAGTGGTGACCGAGGCAATGAAGCATCCACGCGCGCTCGATACCGACCTGATCGACGCCTATCGCGCCCGCCGCGCGCTTGATTATCTTGTTGGCTTCACCCTTTCTCCCGTGCTGTGGCGCAAACTGCCAGGCGCAAAATCAGCCGGGCGGGTGCAATCGGTGGCGCTCAGGCTCATCGTTGAGCGCGAGCGCGAAATCGATGGCTTTACCCCGCAGGAATATTGGTCGGTCGCCGCCGATATGGAGCATGACGGCACCCGTTTTTCCGCGCGCCTGGCCCGGTGGCAGGGCAGCAAGATCGACCGGCTGAGCCTTGGCAACAAGGCAGATGCGCTTGCCGCCAAGGCCGATGTCGAGGCGGGGCGATTTTCCGTTGCCAGCGTTGAAACCAAGCCCGCTGCGCGCAACCCGCCGCCGCCCTTCACCACCTCGACCCTGCAACAAGAAGCGGCGCGCAAGCTTGGCTTTTCCGCCAGCCACACCATGCGCGTGGCCCAGGGCCTGTATGAAGACGGCGCCATCACCTATATGCGAACAGACGGTGTGCAGATGGACACAAGCGCCATTTCCGCTGCGCGCAAGGCTGTGGTTGACCGGTACGACGGCAGCTATGTGCCGGACAAGCCGCGCCAATATACCTCCAAAGCGAAAAATGCGCAGGAGGCGCACGAAGCAATCCGCCCAACCGACTTTGGCACAGAGCGCGCCGGCTCTGGTGACCATGCCCGGCTGTACGAGCTGATCTGGAAGCGCGCGCTGGCCAGCCAGATGGCCTCTGCCCGCCTGGAGCGCACCACGGTTGAACTGACCGACGGTTCTGGCCTGCACGGCCTGCGGGCAACAGGCCAGGTGGTGCTGTTCCCCGGCTATCTGGCACTCTATGAAGAGGGAGCAGATGACAGTGCCGGTGCCACGGCAAACAGCGCCGATGGCGAGGAGGATGCCCGCCGCCTGCCGCGGCTGCGCGAGGGAGATTGCCCAGCCAAGCACGCGGTGAACGCCGACCAGCATTTCACCCAGCCGCCGCCGCGCTTTTCGGAGGCGAGCCTTGTCAAACGGCTGGAGGAACTAGGCATTGGCCGCCCCTCCACCTATGCGTCGATCATCCAGACAATAAAGGACCGGGCCTATGTCCGGGTAGAAAAAAACCGGTTTTTTGCCGAAGAAAGCGGGCGGCTCGTCACCGCTTTTCTTGAGCGGTTCTTCGAACGCTATGTCGGCTATGATTTTACCGCCGGGCTGGAAGAAGAGCTTGACGATGTGTCGGGCGGGCGGGCGCATTGGCAAGCAGTGCTCGATGCCTTTTGGCGCGACTTCAAGCCACGCACAACCGAGGTGATGGAGTTCAAACCTTCTGAGGTAACAGCTGAGCTTGACCAGTTTCTTGAACCCTATCTGTTCCCCGCGCGCGAAGACGGGGCCGACCCAAGGCTGTGCCCCAATTGCGGCGCGGGGCGCCTTGCATTGCGTGGTGGCAAGTTTGGCGCCTTTGTTGCGTGCTCCAACTACCCCGAATGCAAATATACCCGCCGTTTTGCGCAGCCCGGCGGCGGCGAGGGCGATGATACCGGCCCCGAAACACTGGGCACAGACCCGCAAACCGGGCTGGCAGTGACAAAGCGCTCCGGCAGATTTGGCCCCTATGTACAGCTTGGCGATGGCAAAGAAGCCAGGCGCGGTTCGCTCCCCAAGGATTTGCCGGGCGAGCTTGATCTTGACTGGGCGCTCAAGCTGCTATCATTGCCGCGCACCATTGGCACCCACCCCGAAAGCGGTGAGCCGATTACCGCGTCAATTGGGCGTTATGGGCCCTATCTTGCCCATGCGGGCAAATATGCGCGCCTTTCCTCCACCGCCGAGGTGTTTGAAACCGGCATGAATGCCGCAGTTGTAAAACTGGCTGAAGCTGCGGCAAATGGCGGGCGGCCGGCGCGCGGCGCGGCACAAGCGCCGCTCAAGGTGCTTGGCCCCCACCCGCGCACCGACGCCGAAATTCGGTTGATGGAGGGGCGCTACGGACCATATGTTACCGACGGCACGACCAACGCCACCATCCCCAAATCGGTTGAAAAAGACGCGCTGACACTGGAGGAGGCAGCGCAACTCATCGACGCGCGCGCGGCCGCTGCTCCTGCCAAAAAAGGCAAGAAAAAAGCCCCAGCAAAAACCGCTGCGGCCAAAAAAGCGGCGCCAAAGGCCGCTGCGAAAAAACCAGCCGTGAAAAAACCAGCCGTGAAGAAAGCGCCAAAAAAAGAGGCTAAGGCTACAGCAGAGTAGTTGCTGCGCGGTGGCGCCGATCAGGCAGCGCGGCGGGCCGTTTGCGCAAGCCAGGCACGAGCGGCGCGCTGCGCTTCGGCAATTTCGCGCGCGGTCATGTCTTCGGCAATGTCGGCGCGGCATTGCTGAGCGGCTTCATGCCCGCCAGCGGCTGCCAGATTAAACCATTTATGCGCCTCGATCAGATCAATACCGATACCGCCTGCGCCGGTTGAATATAGAATACCCAAATCGTAACAGGCCGAATAATCCCCCAGTGCCGCGTCCGCCAGCCTGCTTTCAATCAGGAACGTCGCGCTTTTCAGGCCATTGCCCATCTTCGCCAACCCCTTTTGATGTCCACCTCATCGGTTTTGACCAAGGGGTGTCAACAATTGGTTAACGTAATTAACCTTATTCGGTCATTTCGACGGCAATATTGTCGATAAGGCGCGTACCGCCTATCCGCGCTGCCGCCAGCAGCCGGCGCGGCCGCGACGCGTCTTCGCCATCGGCCAGCGTCTCAGCGTCGACCAGCGACACATAATCGACGCTGTCAAAACCCGCCGCCAGCAAAGCGTCGCCTGCGCCGGCACATGCTGCTGCAACATCGCCCCCGCGCGCAATGCTGCGGGCAGCTACGCCCAAAGCACGCGGCAGCGCCACCGCGTGCGCCCTGTCTTGCGGCGCGAGATAAACATTACGCGAAGACAGCGCCAGGCCATCATCGTCGCGCTGCGTTGGCACGCTGACAATCTCGACACCGAAATCGAGATCCACCTCCATCCGCCGAATCACCGCAAGCTGCTGAAAATCCTTTTCGCCAAAAAACGCCATGTCGGGGCGAACCTGATTAAACAGCTTGGCAACCACCGTGGCCACCCCGTCAAAATGGCCAGGGCGGCTTGCACCGTCCAGCCCCTCGCTTACACCTGCAACCGAAATGTTGGTGGCAAAACCGTCCGGGTAGATTTCTTCCACCGCAGGCGCCCACAATATCGAGCAACCAGCATCGGCAAGCATGCGCGCATCCGCAATTTCGCGGCGCGGATATTGGGCAAGATCCTCGTTGGGGCCAAATTGGCGGGGGTTGACGAAAATCGACGCGACAACATGCGTTGCCGCAAGCCTTGCCGCAGCGATGAGCGCCATATGCCCATCATGGAGCGCGCCCATGGTTGGCACCAGCGCAATCCGCGCGCCATCGGCACGCAGGCTGGCAAGCGATTCTCTAAGAGCGGTAATCTGACGGATGGTTTGCACGCGGGACTAGCCTTCGATAAGGACGGGCGGGCCTTCTATGGGGGGCGGCTCAAACGATCAACTAGGGAAGCGCACGGGTTGTCCAACGGTTTGGGAAATATATCTGTCGGTAAGCCACATGTTATTGTGTTTGCTAATGAAAAAGGCGGAACCGGGAAATCGACGACGGCCGTGCACGTGGCCATCGCGCTTGCAGCGCGCGGCGCGCGGGTGGCCGCGCTTGACCTTGATCACCGCCAGCGCACGCTTGGGCGCTATCTCGACAACCGCACAGCGACCATCGCGCGGATTGACCGGGCGCTGCCCATGCCGCGCCATTTGACGCATGATGGCGAGAGCCTTGAACATTTTACCGAGCAGTTTGACGAACTTTCCGCCGATGCTGAATTTCTCATCATCGACACGCCAGGCCGGGACGACCGGTTTGCGCGCATGGCCGCCCAGCGGGCAGATACGCTGGTTACGCCGATGAACGACAGTTTTGTCGATTTCGATCTTATCGGTCAGGTCGACCCGATAAGCTATAAGGTGACGCGCCCAAGCTTTTATGCAGAGCTTATCTGGGATGCGCGCAAAGCCCGCGCCAAGGCGGATGGATCGACCATCGACTGGGTGGTTTTGCGCAACCGTCTGCAACATATCGAGGCGCGCAACATGCGCCGTGTGTCGGATGCGCTTGATCAACTGGCCAAGCGCGTTGGCTTTCGCGTTATCCCCGGCCTTGGCGAGCGGGTGATATATCGCGAACTGTTCCCCAATGGCCTCACCATGATCGATTCGCGCGATTTTGGCGCCATGGCACTCGGCCATGTTGCCGCGCGGCAGGAATTGCGCGAAATGATGAGCGGATTGGCACTTCCCGACACCGCGCGAGCTGCGGCGGATTGATGGGTAAAATTGCCCTTCTTGTGGCGCTTGCCGCTGCTTTGTGGATGTGGTGGCGCCGCAACTTCACCCCGCGCACCATGGGCAACGAGGCGGAGGCGCGCGCGATTTTGGGTGTTGGCCCCGGCGCCAGCGTCGATGATATTCGCGCCGCGCACCGCCGCCTTGTCGCCGCCGTTCACCCGGACAAGGGTGGGTCCGCCGCCCTTGCCAGGCAAATCAACGCGGCGCGGGACACATTGTTGCGCGACCGGCAGAACTGACCGGAACAAAAAACACGCGAAATTTCGCCAGGAGGCAATCGATGACGCATGAGTTTAACCGCACCGCCCTTCGCGAATATGACATTCGCGGCATTGTTGGCAAAACGCTGGGCACGGCTGATGCAACCGCCATTGGCCGCAGCTTTGGCACACGGGTGCGCCGCGCTGGCGGCACGCGCGTGGCCGTGGGATATGACGGGCGCTTGTCCTCCCCCGCGCTGGAGGCGGCACTGATCGAGGGGCTCAACGCGGCGGGAATAGACGTGGTGCGCATTGGCCTTAGCGCAACGCCAATGCTCTATTATGCAGAAAGCACATTAGAGGTTGATGGCGGCATTCAAATAACCGGCAGCCATAATCCCGCCGAGTATAATGGCTTCAAGATGGTGCTTGCGCACAAGCCCTTTTACGGTGCCGATATTCAGGCGCTGGGCAAAATGGCCGCCGCCGGCGACTGGGAAAGCGGCACGGGAGGCGTGAGCGAGGCCGACATCATCGACGCCTATGTCGCCCGGCTGGTGGAAGGATTTGGCGGCGGCGCCTATCGCATTGGCTGGGATGCGGGCAATGGCGCGTCCGGCCCGGTGGTGGAAAAGCTGGTGAAGCTCTTGCCGGGAGAGCATCACCTGTTGTTCACCCAAGTCGACGGCAATTTTCCCAACCATCATCCAGACCCTACAGAGGAAAAAAATCTGGCGGACCTGAAAGCGCTTGTCGCGGACAACAAGCTCGATTTTGGACTGGCTTTTGACGGAGATGGCGACCGGTTGGGCGCAATCGACGCAGAAGGGCGGGTTATCTGGGGCGATCAAATCCTCTCCATTCTGGCCGAACCCGTGCTCGCCGCCCTGCCCGGCGCAACCATCATCGCCGACGTAAAGGCAAGCCAGGCGCTTTATGACCGGGTGGCAGAACTGGGCGGCGTGCCGCTGATGTGGAAAACGGGCCACAGCCTCATCAAAACCAAGATGAAGGAAACCGGCAGCCCGCTGGCCGGCGAAATGAGCGGGCATATCTTTTTTGCGCATGAATTTTATGGCTTTGACGACGCGCACTACGCCGCTGTTCGCCTCATCCGCGCCGCGCACTCCATCGGTAAGTCGATCACCGCGTTGCACAGCGCCATGCCCGCCATGGTCAACACGCCCGAAATGCGGTTCCAGGTGGACGAGGCGCGCAAATTTGCGGTGGTGGACGAGGTGCTCGACCGGCTTGAGGCGGAAGGTGCCGATGTGAACCGCACCGATGGCGCGCGCGTTACTACGGCCGATGGCTGGTGGCTGCTGCGCGCTTCCAACACGCAAGACGTGCTTGTCGCCCGTGCAGAGGCAAAGGACGAAGCCGGGCTCGCACGGCTGCTGGCGATGATCGACACACAACTGGCGGGCTCCGGGCTGGTGCGAGGGCCGCAGGCCGCTCATTGAGATTTGACGGAGCGAATGCAAATGGGATGGCTTTCGCCGCCATCTGGCGCCACATAGCGGCCATGGCCAGCCCACAACTCATCCGCGTTATTGATCTTGAGACAACAGGGCAGGCGCCCCCGCTGCACGGCGTATGCGAAATCGGCTGGCAGGATGTTGCGCTGGGCAATGATGGCCGCTGGGCGCTCCACGGCGATGGCGGGGCGTTGTTCGTCAATCCAGGGCGGGCCATTCCGCCCATTACCCAGGCAATCCACCATATTCTGGATGAAGATGTAGCGCAGGCGCCGCTATGGCATGACTGTGCTCGGCCCGTGCTTGACCCATGGCCGCGCCGCGTAGCGCTCGCTGCGCACCGGGCCGATTTTGAGATGAAATTTTGCGCACCCTCGCTCACCCATGGTGCGGAGTGGATTTGCACCTGGAAATGCGCACTGCGCCTGTGGCCCGATTCGCCAAGCTTTTCCAATCAGGTGCTGCGCTATTGGCGCCGCCCGGCCGGGCTGGAGCAGGCACGCGGGCTGCCCGCGCACCGTGCCTTTCCCGACGCTTATGTCACCGCCCATCATCTGCGCGACATGCTGAACGAAGCCAGTGTGGCACAACTTATCGAATGGTCGAACCTGCCAGGGCTGCTGCCGCGCGTGCGCAACGGCCCAGACCGCGGCAAGGACTGGCGCGACCTCGACGAAGAAACGCTGGCCGAGTTTGCGGCAGACCGCGATGCCGATGTTCGCTATACCGCCCAGCAAGAGCAGGCGCGGCGGCGCGGGCACAACGGGGCCGGCCGCGCACCGCCGGTTCAGGACACACTATTGTAAACCGGGCCGGGCGGCGGCTCTGTTTGTGGCAAAAATCGCCCATCCCGTTGGACTTGGCTGAGCAATACATATATACCGCACGTTATGGAAAGTCCCGTCCTTCCTGTGCCAAAGGGCCGTCCGCGCGAATTTTGCGTGGACGATGCGCTTGCAGCGGCGCTGCGCGTTTTTTGGAGCAAGGGGTATGAGGGCGCCTCCATGGCAGAGCTTACCGAGGCGATGGGCATCACCAAGCCCAGCCTCTACGCCGCCTTTGGCAACAAGGAGTCGCTTTTTAACAAGGCGCTCGACCTTTATGAGGCGGAAAAGCTCGAATATACCCGCGAGGCGCTTCGACAGCCAACGGCGCGCGGTGTTGCCAAATATTTTATGCGTGGCGCAATCGACTTACAAACGAGCAATTACGACCCGAAAGGCTGTCTTGGCGTTATCAGCTCGCTTGCGTGCAGCCCGGAAGCCGAATCAATTCGCGCCGAGGTTATTACACGCCGTGTTTCCTCTCAGCGTGCTTTGGTCGAGCGGTTCGAGCGCGCGCGCGACGAAGGCGATCTTCCCGCCACGGTCGATGTCGGCGGGCTAACCAGCTATCTCTATGCCATTCTTCAGGGCATGTCCGTGCAGGCGAGTTCAGGCGCTACGAGGGAAGATCTTGAGCGGCTTGCTGAAACCAGCCTGGCACTGTGGCCCAGCTCCTAAAATTATTCCATAACGCCCGGTATAAAATCCCTTGACCATAGCCGGATTGTTTTATATACCGCTTGGTACAGATAGCTTGCTACGGCAGGGCTGTCAGAGGACATGAGATAATTTACCTTAAGAACCCGCTGGGCTGAACCCTGGAAAACAGGGGCAGCAGCCAGACTGATACGAGCGCCACAGCTGCACGCGCAAGGTTTGCGGTGTGCCGGCTGCGGGCAAGCGCGACCGCTACAGATGCAGGAGACAAGATGGCGCACATGGGCACATGCGGCACAAACTCATGCTGAGCGGGCAGTGCATAAAAAGAACCGCCCGGCCAAGGTCAGCGCCTTGGCGGCATCGGGCCATTTTGCTGAAAAATATAAGAAAATTGTCTAACACATCGGCGCAATCAGAGCAGCGCGCGGCACCTGGAGAATTTCCCTATGAACATGGAACGGCCAATCGACACGGGCGCAAGCGGCGAGCTTGGCGGTGAAGGCAGGCGGCACCCATGGGCCTATCGCATTACAGCGGCGCTCATCATCGTCGCGCTGGCGCTTGCCTATCTGCTGCTCCACCGCCCGGCCCCGGCCCCGGCCTTGCCTGCGCCGCCCACGCTTACGGTCGCAACGCCGCTGGTCCGCAAGGTGGTGGAATGGGATGATTATGTCGGCCGCTTCGCGCCGAGCCGCAGTGTTGAAGTGCGCCCGCTCGTTTCCGGGCGAATAACCGCTATTCATTTTACCGACGGCGCACCGGTTACCAAAGGGCAGTTGCTTTTTACCATCGACCCGCGACCCTTTGCCGCTGCATTGGCCGAGGCGCAGGCAAGGCTCGCGAGCGCGCGCAGTGATCTTGCGCTTGCACAGGCTAATCTGGCGCGCGGACAGCGGCTGATTGCCGATGACGCTGTCTCCAAAAGCGATCTGGATGCGCTGGCAGCGCGTGTGCAAGCGTCAAACGCGGCTGTCGCAGCGGCGCTGGCGCAGGTACGCGCGCGCGCGCTCGATGTGGAATTCGCCCAGGTCAGGGCGCCAATTTCCGGGCAAATTTCCGATCGCCGTGCCGATGCTGGCAACATCGTATCGGCATCCCAGGCAGGTGGTGGCACCTTGCTGACGACGATCAACGCGCTCGATCCGATCTACTTCTCATTCACCGGTTCAGAAGCGCTGTACCTCAAGGCAAAGCGCGCGCAAGAAGCCGGTACGGCCGCATCATCGGTGGAAATCCGCCTTCAGGACGAGGAGCAGTATCGCTGGAAAGGGCGGATCGACTTCACCGACAACCAGCTTGATCTGCGCTCCGGCACCATCCGCGCGCGCGCTGTCATTGCCAACCCGGCGCGTTTTTTGGCGCCGGGCATGTTTGGTAACATGCGCCTGCAAACCGGCGAGCAGAGCATAGCGCTGCTCGTGCCCGACACGGCCATCGTCACGGATCAGGCCCGCAAGACGGCGCTCATCGTTGCCGCTAATGGAACGGTTATTGCCAAACCGGTTACGCTTGGGCCTCTGGTCAATGGGCTGCGGATCGTGCGGGCCGGGCTGGACAAGGCAGACCGCGTCATCATCGCCGGAGTGCAGTTTGCCAGACCCGGAGACAAGGCACAGATCCGCCAAGGCCGCATTCTTCCTGCAGACACAGCCGATGCCGGCCCGCCCGCCCACCAGCCGCTGGCGGGTGAGGCCACCTTCTCACGCTGACCCGCGCCGCTCCAGCCACATATTGTCTTTAGGGTTTTTACGATGCGATTTTCGCGCTTTTTCATTACCCGGCCAATTTTTGCCGCAGTTATTGCGGTCGTCATCACCCTTGTTGGCGCCATTGCCTATTGGAACCTGCCGGTCTCCCAATATCCCGACATTGTGCCGCCAACGGTCACCGTCACCGCCAGCTATCCCGGCGCCTCTGCCGAAACGGTGGCAGAGACGGTGGCCGCACCGATTGAGCAGGAAATTAACGGCGTCGAGAACATGCTTTACCAAAGCTCGCAATCAACGGGCGACGGCAACCTTACGATTACCGTTACTTTCAAGGTCGGCGCCGATCTCGACGCAGCGCAGGTGCTTGTGCAGAACCGGGTAGCCATTGCGGTTCCCCGCCTGCCGGAGCAGGTTCAGCGGCTCGGCGTTGTCACGCGAAAAACCTCGCCCGACTTTTTGACAGTTGTAAACCTTGTCTCGCCCGACAAGTCGCTCGATCGTGGCTATATCTCCAACTATGCGCTGACGCAGGTGCGCGACCGGTTGTCCCGCATTGATGGTGTGGGCGATGTGCGCCTGTTTGGCGGCCGCGACTACTCCATGCGCGTGTGGATCGACCCCGGCCGCGCGGCCGCGCTTGACCTGACCGCAGGGGAGATTGTGCAGGCGCTGCGGGCGCAAAACGTGCAGGTTGCCGCCGGTTCGCTTGGTGCTCCGCCCTATGCGCAGGGCAGCGCCTTTCAACTCAATGTCGAAACGCAAGGGCGGCTGGTTGATCCAGCACAATTTAGCAATGTCGTTATCCGCAGCGACCCCGACGGGCGACAGGTAAAGGTGGCCGATGTCGCGCGTGTTGAGCTTGGCGCGGCCGATTATAGCTCGAACACCTATCTTTCGGGCGAGCCGACGGTTGTTCTCGCCATATTCCAGCGGCCAGGCTCCAACGCGCTGGCAGCGGCAAAGGCTGTGCTTGCAGAGATGGATACGATGCAAAAGTCTTTTCCAAAAGGCCTGGAATATCGCGTCATCTACAACCCGACCAAATTCATCGAACAATCGATTGACGCCGTTTACCATACGCTGATCGAGGCAATGGTTCTGGTGGTCCTTGTCATTGTTGTGTTCTTGCAAAACTGGCGCGCGGCGGTCATTCCCATTGTGGCAATACCTGTATCGCTCATTGGTACGTTCGCGGTGCTCGCGGCTGCGGGCTATAGCCTCAACAATCTTTCACTATTCGGGCTGGTGCTGGCCATTGGCGTTGTGGTGGACGATGCCATTGTCGTGGTGGAAAATGTCGAGCGCAACCTGGCGCGCGGCCTTAGCCCACTCGACGCCGCAAAAACGTCGATGGACGAGGTGTCGGGTGCGCTTGTCGCCATTGTTCTGGTGCTGTGCGCGGTGTTCGTGCCGACATTGTTCCTCACCGGCCTGTCGGGCGCGTTCTATCAGCAATTTGCGGTGACAATTTCCACAGCGACAATCATTTCGCTCATCGTGTCGCTCACGCTCTCGCCCGCGCTGTCGGCCATGTTGCTGCGCGCGCATGACCGCGATCTTCAATCCGGGGCGCTCCGCCGGGCAGTGGCGGCGGCTGGCGACGGCTTCAACCGCGGATTTGAGCGGCTGAGCGAGCGCTACTCGGCGATGACGGGCTGGTTAGTTCGCCGCCCAGCCAAGGTTATGACCGTCTATGCCGGCCTCATTGCGGCGACGGCTGCGCTTTTTTGGGTAACGCCTACCGGCTTTATTCCAGCGCAGGACCAGGGATATTTTCTCACCATCGTCAAACTTCCCCCCGGTTCCTCCGTCGAGCGGACCGACGCGGTGTTGCAGAAAGTTGCCAGGCGCATTTTGCCGATAAAAGGTGTGTTCGGCGCGGTAATGTTCGCCGGGTTTGACGGCCCTTCGCAAACGCTGGCACCCAATTCGGCGGCGGCATATTTTCCGCTGAAATCTTTTGATGAGCGCGAAAAACTTGGCGTTTCATTTGCCCAGATTATGGCGCAGGCGCGCAAGGCAACAGCAGACATCACCGATGCGCAACTCCTTGTCGTGCCACCGCCGCTCATTCAGGGCATCGGCTCGGCTGGCGGCTATCGGCTAATGGTGCAGGACCGGGGCGGCAATGGCTATCAGGCGCTTGCTGAACAATCCGGCGCGATGATCGGCAAAGCAAACCAAACGCCGGGGCTTGCGCAGGTTTATACATTCTTTGACACCAGCAACCCGCGTGTCTTTGCCGATATCGACCGTGCCAAGGCAGATTTGCTAGGCGTACCGCCAGAGCGCGTGTTTGAGGCATTGCAGGTTTATCTTGGCTCGTCGTTTGTCAACGATTTCAACCTGCTCGGCCGGACCTATCGTGTAACCGCGCAGGCGGACGCGCCCTTCCGACAGACAATTGCTGACATTGCCGACCTGAAGGCGCGGTCCAATTCCGGCCAGATGGTGCCGCTGGGCAGCGTTGCCACCTTCCGCGACAAGACCGGGCCCTATCGGGTGGTGCGCTACAATCTGTTTCCCGCAGTCGAGGTGGATGGCGACACTGCGCCCGGTTATTCCTCTGGTGCTTCATTAGCCACGGTTGAAAAGCTGGCGGCCGAAACGCTTGGGGCGGGATATGGCACCGAATGGACCGGCATTGCCTTTCAGCAAAAGGCCGCTGGGAGCACAGCCGGGCTGGTTTTTGCGCTGGCGGTGGTGTTCGTTTTTCTGGTTCTTGCCGCCCAGTATGAGAGCGTTGTTCTGCCGCTTTCAATCATTCTTATCGTGCCGATGTGCCTGTTCGCGGCGATGATCGGTGTAAATCTGCGCGGGCTCGACAATAATGTGCTGACGCAAATCGGCCTGGTAGTGCTCATTGCGCTGGCCGCCAAGAACGCGATTCTCATTGTCGAATTTGCCAAACAGGCCGAAGAACGCGACGGGCTGACACCGGTTGAGGCCGCCATGCGTGCCGCGCGCGACCGCCTGCGGCCAATTTTGATGACAAGCTTTGCGTTTATTCTGGGAACTGTTCCGCTGCTGGTTGCAACCGGTGCAGGCGCAGAGCTTCGACAGGCGCTGGGCACGGCGGTGTTTTTCGGAATGCTGGGCGTCACCGGCTTTGGCCTGGTGTTCACGCCAACATTCTACGTCGTCTGTCGTGCGCTGGGTGCACGGCTTTCCAGCGGGCAGCGCCATCTTTCCGGCAGTGTTCCGCAACATTTTGCCGAGTGAGGAGCAAGTTATGCGCATATTGATCGCCATCGCACCGGCACTGGCGCTTGCGGCTTGCGCCGTGGCGCCGGAATATCGCCCGGCGCCCCTGCCCGTCGCTGCGACCGGGCCATTCCTCACCCGGACTGACGCCGTTGTCACGGCGCCGGCCGACCCGCGCTGGTGGCGCCTTTACAACGACCCCGCGCTCAACGCGCTGGTTGCGCAGGCGCTGGCTGCTAATGCGGATATTCGCGTAGCGGTTGCGCGGCTGGAGCGTGCGCGCGCGTCGCTCAACGCTGTCCGGTCAGACCGGTTGCCTCAAGCAACGCTTGGCGCCGGTGTGAACTATGGCCAATCCAGCGCAGTTGTTCAGGTGCCCGGCACCAACCGCCAAGACCTGCGCACCGACACCGGGCTGGATGTGGCTTATGAAGTCGACCTGTTCGCCAGGGTAAAGCGCGGCGTAGAGGCTGCCCATGAAGATGTGGCGGCGGCGCAGGCCGATGTCGATGCGGTGCGGGTGTCAGTGGCGGCGGAGACCACGCGCGCCTATGCAGCGGCCGCTTCAACCGCGGAGCGACTGGCGGTGGCCGAGCATATTGTCACCTTGCTCGATCGATCAGCACTCCTGACGGGCAAGCGCGCAGATGCAGGGCTGACAACCAGCCTCGACACAGCGCGCATTACCGCGCTGCGCGACCAACGGCGCGCCGAAATTCCCACACTTCAGGCAGAGCGCCAGGCCGCGTTGTTCAGGCTGGCGACGCTTGCCGGGCGGGCACCGGCAGATTTGCCAGTAATTGGCGCGGCGCGGGCAACAACGCTGCGGCTCGACCAGCCCATTCCGGTGGGAGACGGCGCGCAGTTGCTCGCCCGCCGGCCCGATGTTGCAGCGGCCGAGCGCCGCCTGGTGGCCGCAACAGCGCGCATTGGCGTGGCCACGGCTGAGCTATATCCTCATATCAGTCTTGGTGCATCGGTCGGCTCCACCTCGATTGGCGCGGGCGACCTGTTCAGCGCGGGGTCGCTGCGCTGGTTGTTGGGGCCGCTCATCAGCTGGTCTTTCCCCAATCAGGCCCGCGCGCGGGCACAAATTGCCGGGGCGCAGGCGGACACTCGCGCCGCGCTCGCCGCGTTTGACGGAGCGGTGCTGACAGCACTTGGCGAAACCGAGACGGCACTTTCAAACTATAGCCGCCTGCTTGAGCGGCGCATCGCGCTGAAATCGGCGCGGGATCAGGCGGATAAGGCGGTGCAAATCACCCGTGCGCAACAGCGCGAGGGGCTGATCAATTCGCTCGACGCGCTCGACGCCGAACGGACATTTGCCGAGGTCGAGGCACAGGTGGCGCTTGCCGATGCGCGCATTGCCGATGCTCAGGTGGACGTGTTCAAAGCACTGGGCGGCCGGTGGCAAGCCACAGATTAGGGCCGCAGTTTAGGGCCAATAAGCAACCTCTCCGCCTTTGCCCAAAGGCAAACAGCACAGAAAATAGCACGGGCCGCGAACGCCGCAGCCCGGCATCAAACGTCCAGATTGGCCACCGACAGGGCGTTTTCCTGAATGAATTCGCGCCGCGGCTCCACCACATCACCCATCAGCCGGGTAAAAATTTCGTCCGCGACATCGGCTTGCTCCACCTCCACCCTCAGCATCGAGCGGTTTTGCGGATCGAGCGTCGTTTCCCAAAGCTGGTCGGCGTTCATTTCGCCCAGCCCCTTATAGCGCGAAATCGCCAGCCCCTTGCGCCCGGCCGCAAGCACCGCATCGAGCAACTGGCTGGGCCGGGCGACCATGCTCTCACCCTTGCCGATTACCGGCGGCGCATCATCGTCAATCCCGGCTTCATCGGCCTCTGCCTGTGCTGCCTGCGCGGCTTTGGTGGAAACGAGCTTGGCTGTCTGGGCAAAGGCTTCGCCCTGCTCGGCTGCCAGCGCGTGCAGCTTGCGCGCCTCGGCTGAACCGATGAACGCCGCGTCGATGGCATGGTGGTCACTCACGCCGCGCCACACACGCTTTAACTGCACCGCCCCTTCCGGGCTGAGCACGGCGGACCAGCGCGCATCTGCGTCTGCCGCGTCTAGCCCCGTCACCGCAACCGCCAGCCGCTCGGCCCGCACCGCTGGCGCAATTCCCGGCTCAAGCACGCCGCCCATCGCCAATGCCTCGACTATCATGGGGTCATAGCGCCGGGGCACATAACGCATCAGCGTGCGCATCCGCCGGGCATGGTCAACCAGCGCACGCAAATCAGCCCCTGTGCGAGCACCGCCTGCCCCTTCGAGCACCGAGGTGGCAACGCCATTTTCCACCAGATATTCGTCAAGCGCTGCATCGTCTTTCAAATAGACTTCCGAGCGACCGCGCACCGCCTTGTACAAGGGCGGCTGGGCGATGAAGAGGTGCCCGCCGGTGATGATGTCGGGCATTTGCCGGTAGAAAAATGTAAGCAGCAAAGTGCGAATATGCGCGCCGTCAACATCGGCGTCGGTCATGATGACTATCTTGTGGTAACGCAGCTTGGCGATGTTGAAATCATCCCGGCCGATGCCGGTGCCCATTGCCTGAATGAGCGTGCCGATTTCGCGGCTCGACAGCATCCGGTCAAAACGAGCGCGCTCAACGTTGAGAATTTTGCCGCGAAGGGGCAAAATCGCCTGAAAATGCCGGTCGCGCCCCTGCTTGGCCGAGCCACCGGCCGAATCCCCTTCGACCAGAAACAGTTCAGACTTGGCCGGGTCGCGCTCCTGGCAATCGGCAAGCTTGCCGGGCAGCGAGGCGATGTCCATCACGCCCTTGCGCCGGGTCAGCTCGCGCGCCTTTTTTGCTGCCTCGCGCGCGGCGGCGGCATCTATCACCTTGGCAACGATTGCGCGGCCATGCGCTGGGTTTTCCTCCAGCCACTCCGCCAGCTTATCAGCCATCAGGCTTTCAAGCGGCTGGCGGACTTCGGAGGACACAAGCTTGTCTTTGGTTTGGGAAGAAAATTTGGGGTCGGGCAGCTTGACGGAGACAATCGCCGTCAGCCCCTCACGCATGTCATCGCCCGTCAGCGTGACCTTTTCCTTCTTCAACAGCCCCGATTTGTCGGCATAATTGTTGAGCGTGCGGGTGAGCGCGGCGCGAAACGCGGCCAGATGTGTACCACCATCGCGCTGTGGAATGTTGTTGGTGAAGCACAGCACGTTTTCATAATAGCTGTCGTTCCACTCCAGCGCGACATCGATCGTTACATCGTCTCGCGTGCCGTTGATCGCCACCGGGTCAGGCATGAGCGCCACTTTGTTCCGGTCCAGATATTTCACAAAGGCCGCGATGCCGCCCTCATAATATAGCTCAACCGTTTTCACCTCGGCGTGGCGCGCATCGGACAAAAACAGCCGCACACCGGAATTGAGGAACGCCAGCTCGCGGTAGCGATGCTCCAGCTTGTCGAAATCAAACTCGGTTATCTTGAAAGTGGCCGGGCTGGGAAAAAACGTGACCTTGGTGCCCTTTTTGCCAAGGGCAGGACCAATAATTCTGAGCGGCGCCACCGCGTCGCCAAAAGCGAAACGCATATAATGTTCCTGATCATCGCGCCAGATGGTGAGATCAAGCCATTCGGACAGCGCGTTCACCACGCTCACGCCCACGCCGTGCAGGCCGCCCGACACCTTATAGGCATTGTCGTCCGAGGTGTTTTCAAACTTGCCGCCCGCGTGGAGCTGGGTCATGATAACTTCCGCCGCCGACACGCCTTCTTCGGTGTGGATGCCGGTTGGTATGCCGCGGCCATTATCCTCCACCGACACCGATCCATCGGCGTTGAGCACGATATCGATCCGGTCGCAGTGCCCAGCCAGCGCCTCGTCAATCGCGTTGTCGGACACCTCAAACACCATGTGGTGCAGGCCCGATCCATCGTCGGTGTCGCCGATATACATGCCCGGCCGCTTGCGCACAGCATCAAGGCCTTTGAGCACCTTGATCGAATCGGCGCCATATTCATTCGGATTGCTTGGAGAATTGGGGGATGTTGCCATGGCAAGCATATAGGGAATCGCTTGAGAAAACGAAAGCGAAATGGGTGCAATGTTTGTCGGGTGGCGCAAGCGCAGGCAAGCAGCGCCTGCCAGACACGCCGGGCAAGCCGCTGTTGCGCCTCATTCAACCAGTGGCAGCGCCAAACGGGTAACGCCGCTGCTGCCCAGCGCGCCGAACAAGCTCGGCTCGGTGCCGGTCATCCACACCTGGCCACGCATGGCCAGCCTGTCGAACAGGGCCGCCCTGCGCCTGGGATCAAGGTGCGCTGCCACCTCGTCAAGCAGCAGGACCGGCGCCCGCCCGGTGCGCGCGGCGACAAGATCGGCATGGGCAAGCACAATGCCGAGCAGCAACGCCTTTTGCTCGCCCGTTGAACACAAAGCGGCAGCCTGTTGTTTGTCCAGATGGGTGGTTGCCAAATCGGTGCGGTGCGGGCCGGCAAGCGCCCGCCCGGCGGCCGCATCCCGCCGGCGGCTGCGTGCAAGCTCGTGCGCCAGCTCCTCACCCTCGCCCGCCCACCCTTCCAGCGCGAGGCCTGCTCTGGCGAACGCGCTTTCGGGCTGGTCAATAAGCCGCGCGCCCAGCAGCGCCACCGTGTCGCGGCGCGCGGTGTCTATCGCGTGGCCATGCTCAGCCATTTGCGCCTCAAGCGCGCCAAGCCAGGCCGGGTCGGCCGGAGCCTCGTCGCTCAGCAGCCGGTTGCGCGCGCGCATCGCCGCTTCATAACGGTTGGCGTGCACTGCGTGGCCAGGGTGGAGCGCGAGCGTCAGCCGATCAAGAAACCGCCGCCGTTCGCCCGCCGCCTCGGTAAACAGCCGGTCCATGGCCGGGGTGAGCCACAAAATTGTCAGCCAGTCCCCAAGCGCCGTTGCCGCGCAACCGGCCCCTTGCACCCGCACAATCCGCCGATCGGGCGCACCGGCCTGTGTTCCGGTGGCAATGTCGATATCGCCGCCCACAATCGCGGCAATGCCAAAGCCCCCCGGCCCGCCTTGCCGCGCCATATCACCAAGCGGCGCCCTACGCAGCCCGCGCCCGGGCGCCAGCAGCGAAATGGCCTCCAATATGTTGGTTTTCCCCGCGCCATTCTCCCCCGTCAGCACGACAAAACCCGGCCCCGGCACAATGCCGGCCTGAGCATGGTTGCGAAAGTCGGTCAGGACAAGGCGGGTCAGCACATTGGCAGGCATAGCGCATGTCGGCCCCTTTGGCGCAAGTCATGGCGCACGGCCGCGGCCCCGGCGGGCAAACTCAGCCAGCGCCTGCTTTATGCGCAGTTACACCCGCATCGGCATGATGACGTAGAGCGCGGGCGCCTTATCATTTTCACGGATTAGCGTTGGCGCAGCGGCGTCTGCCAAATGCACCTCAACCGAGCTGCCCTCTACCTGCCCCAGAATATCAAGCAGATACCGGCTGTTAAAACCGATTTCAAACGCAAGCGAGCTATATTCGCCCGAAACCTCTTCCGCTGCGGTGCCGTTTTCCGGGCTGGTGACGGACAGGGTGATCTTGTCGCGGTCAAGCGCCATCTTCACCGCGCGGGTTTTTTCCGTAGCGATGGTCGACACGCGGTCCACCCCTTCTTGAAAGCTGCGCGGGTCAATCTTCAGCATCTTGTCGTTGCCGGTGGGGATGACGCGGCTATAATCTGGAAAAGTCCCATCAATAAGTTTCGACGTGAGCAGCGCTTGCCCCAAATCAAACCGAATCTTGGTGGAGGACAGCGACACGCCGACCGAGCCATCTACCTCGTCGAGCAATTTGCGCAGCTCGGCCACGCATTTGCGCGGAACGATGACATCGGGCATCGTTTCGGCCCCTTGTGGCCGCGCAATGGTGTAGCGGGCAAGCCGGTGCCCATCGGTGGCCGCGGCCTTCAGCATGGGGGTGGGGTCGTCGGACACATGCAGAAAAATGCCGTTAAGATAGTAGCGCGTTTCTTCGGTTGAAATTGCAAAGCGCGTCTTGTCGATAATCTGCTTGAGCGTGTCGGCCGGCAACTCAAAGCTCACCGGCAGTTCGCCTTCGGCAATTACTGGAAAATCGTCGCGCGGCAGGGTGGCGAGCTGAAACCGCGCACGCCCGGCCACAATCGTCATCCGCCCTTCAGCCGCGGCAAGCTGCACCTGGCTGCCTTCAGGCAATTTGCGCGCAATGTCGAACAAAGTGTGCGCCGAAACCGTGGTAGCGCCAGGAGTTTCAACACTGGCAGCGACATGCTCGTTTATTTGCAGGTCAAGGTCGGTCGCCATCAGGCGCAGGCTGCCATCGGCGGTTGCCTCGATCAGCACGTTTGACAGAATCGGGATGGTATTGCGCCGCTCAACCACCGACTGAACGTGGCTCAGGCCCTTCAACAATGTAGCGCGTTCGATTGTAGCCTTCATTATGCTCCCCCGGGCCGCCGCCCACATCATCCGCCGGGCGCTGTGGCCAACAGCAAAAACTTACCCCTCTTTCCTTAAACATAAAAAAGGCCGGGGCAAGCGCTGCCACCGGCCTCATATTGCCGCCTGTGCACTTGAGCGGGTCAAAATCGGCCACTTGCCAGCGGCGCTGTTCGGCATGAACGCAAATGGCCGCAAAAAGATGCGCTGTGCAATCGGCCGTTGCATTTGGGCAAAAGGCGGGGGAAACGGTGGCCATGGCCACCACCAATGCGCGCCGCGGGCGCGATTTTATCGCGCGGCACGGAGAAACAGTCTTTAACGCCGCGCGTCGCTTGCAGGGAGAGGCGCTGCACACCCCGCTCACCCGCACAGGCTTTGCACAGGCAGATGAAATGGGCGCAGCGCTTGCCGGGCTGCTTGGCCTCAGGCCGGCGCTTTCGTTATGGTCCTCCTCAGCCGGGCGCGCGCTGCAAACGCTGGCCGTCATCACCGACCATCTGGGGCTGGACTGGCACGACACCTGCACCGACGACCGGCTGGTCGAAATTGGCATGGGGAGCTGGGGCGGGCGCTATTATACTGATGTTACAGGAGAATTTGGGCCAGTTGTCGATGAGGCAACCGGTTTGCTGCTTCCCGCACCCGATGGGGAAACCTACCCAGAAATCACCCGCCGCCTGAATGGCTGGCTGGCCGACACCCATGACGACCCCGGTGACAGGCTCATCATCATGCATGGTATTTCCAGCCGGGTGCTGCGCGGCATGATGACCAGCGCTGCTGAGCACCCCCGCTTTGGCGCACCGGCCCTGCCGGGCTTGCCGCAAGGCTCGGTTGTGCTGGTTGAAGGCGGTGTCGAGTCGGTTGTCTATTTGGGCCGGGGGCAAGCACCTGCATGAACCGGTGGCGGCGCAACTTGCCGGGCATGGCCGCCATCGCCGCTTTGCTGGCGAGCACAGGCACCGCAACCGCGCGCGATTCGCTTGGCGTGTTTGATCGCTGGGCCGCCTTTCGAGACCCCTCGCCTTTGCGCTGCTATGCCATTTCCGCACCGGTGCGCGCAGGCGATAACGGGCAGTGGCGCCCCTTTGCCGCCATCGGCTCCTGGCCCGGCCAGGGCGCGCGCGGCCAGTTCCACATTCGCCTCAGCCTGGCGCGCAGCCACAACGCGCAAGTCACGCTGAGCGTGGGAGCCCGCCGTTTTGAGCTTGTGGCGAGCGACGCCGATGCCTGGGCGCAAGACGCCCGCACCGATGCCGCCATAGTGGCCGCAATGCGCGCAAGCCGCAGCATGAGCGTGGAGGCGCTGAGCCGCACCGGCCAGCCCTTTGCCGATGTCTATGCACTGCGCGGCGCCGCTACTGCTATCGATGCCGCAGCTCTTGGGTGCTTGCGGCGATAATCGCGCGCCAGTGGCAAATGGCGACAATTTCGATTATGCGCCCGCGATGAACAGCATTTCCCCGCCATCTTCCCTCTCCATGCCAATTCCCGGCCATATCGACCCGGTGCCGGTGCCACGCGCTGAAAACCGGCGCGCCGATGGCAGGCTGGACCTGATCGGCCTGCCGCGCGAGGCCATTCGTACAGCGCTGGAGGCAGCCGGGCTGGACGCAAAACAAGCCAGACTGCGTACCAAGCAGCTCTGGCACTGGATGTACCACCGCGGCGCCACCGATTTCTTCATGATGACCGACATCGCCAAGGCGCAGCAGCCGCTGCTTGCCGAGCATTTTGTCATCGGCCGGCCTGAAATTGTCGAAGCGCAAGTGTCCGTTGACGGCACGCGCAAATGGCTGCTGCGATCGCCCGATGCGCAGGACTATGAAATGGTGTTCATCCCCGATGCCGACCGAGGCACGCTGTGCGTGTCGAGCCAGGTGGGTTGCACGCTCAACTGCCGCTTTTGCCACACCGGCACGATGCGGCTGGTGCGCAATCTGAGCGCGGGGGAAATTGTCGGGCAGGTCATGCTTGCCCGCGATGCGCTTGATGAATGGCCAAGCCAGGCAGAAGGGCGCCTGCTCACCAACATCGTGATGATGGGCATGGGCGAGCCGCTCTATAATTTCGACGCGGTGCGCGACGCGCTGAAGCTGGTGATGGATGGCGATGGCCTTGCGCTTTCCAAGCGGCGGATCACGCTCTCAACCTCTGGCGTGGTGCCGATGATGGCACGGGCGGGCGCGGAAATCGGCGTGAACCTTGCCGTGTCTCTCCATGCCGTAACAAAGGAAGTGCGCGACGAAATCGTACCGATCAACCGCAAATATGGCATTGAAGAGCTGCTTCAGGCTTGCGCCGATTATCCTGGCGCCAATAACGCACGGCGCATCACTTTTGAATATGTGATGCTGAAGGACAAAAATGACAGCGATGCCGATGCGCATGAGCTTGTGCGGCTCATCCGCCAATATCGTCTGCCCGCCAAGGTGAACCTCATCCCGTTCAACCCCTGGCCTGGCGCGCCGTATGAATGTTCCGAACCACAACGGATTCGCGCTTTTTCGAATATTATTTTCGAAGCGGGCATCTCAGCCCCCACCCGTACCCCGCGCGGCCGAGACATTGACGCTGCTTGCGGCCAGTTGAAAACCGCGAGCGAAAAAAAGAGCCGGGCAGAGCTGGACGCCCTTGCCGCGGAAAAGCAGGCCGCGCTGGAGTGAAAATGGAAGGACTGCCGCGCGGCATAACCGGTTCAGCCGCTACATTCTCACCCCGGCCGCTTCATCTTGAACCTTTCACCAAGCTCAAAATAATCACCCCAGCCGCCGCCGCGTAACACAAGCCCCGTGCGCGCCGTATTAAAGCTGCCATCCACAATCATCGCGTCATCAATATGAATGCCAATTACCTCGCCAAGGATCAGCCAGCTATCGGTTTCAACGCCTGTCGCGCTCTTCAGCTGCAGCGTCTGGCTGTGGCGACACTCAAAAGCGACCGGGCTGGCCGCGACCCGTGGCGGGGCGACGAGCACACTGGGCGCTCCCTCAATGCCCGCCAGCAAAAATTCGTCGACATCAGCCGCCACCGCAGCAGAACTTGTGTTCATCGCCTCGGCCAGATCACGCGTGACAAGGTTCCACACAAACTCGCCGGTTTCGGCAATGTTGGCGGCGCTGTCTTTCCAGCCAATGGTCGAAAAGCCGATGATTGGCGGCGCATAATTGAACAGATTGAAAAAACTATAGGGGGCAATGTTGGGCACACCCGCCGCGCTCAGCGTGCTTATCCAGCCAATGGGCCGCGGCGCGACAATGCTGCTCAGCGGATCATGCGCAAGGCCGTGGCCGCGCGCGGGCTCATAGAAATGGTGTTTCTTCATGCGCCCTCCTATAATAGGCTTGCACAGCGGTGCCACCCTGCCAGCGGGGTGGCTGGGGCCGCAGGGATAATTTCGGCCGACCGGCCATTGAAAAAGGTTTGCAATGGACGCCTCGACTAACAACAGCGACGCACCAGTGATGGTGGAGGACAAACCTGCCAGCAAATGGATTTATCGGCACCGGCTGGCCACGCGCATCTGGCACTGGGTGAATGTGGTGACGGTGTTCATCATGATCGGCAGTGGTCTGGGAATTTTGAACGCGCACCCGCACCTATATTGGGGCCAATATGGCGCCAACCCGGACAAGCCCTGGCTCGATCTGCCGCACTGGCCGGGCTGGATGACGATTCCGGCCAGCTACAACCTGGCGATTTCGCGCCGCTGGCACCTGTTTTTTGCGCTGGTGTTTGGCTTTGCGCTGTTGCTGTTCATGCTTTCGAGCTTGATCAACCGCCATTTCCAGCGCGATTTGCGGATCAGGGCGGCAGAAATTGCACCCGGCCATTTGTGGCACGACGTCAAAGAGCATCTCGCGCTGCGCTTTCACGATCCCAAAGATCCAGCAGCTTTTAACGTGCTGCAAAAAATTGCTTATGCTGGGGCAATTTTCATCATCATTCCCATGATTATTCTAACCGGCCTCGCCATGTCTCCGGGCATGGACACTGCCTGGCCATGGCTTACCGACATCTGGGGCGGCCGCTCGTCCGCCCGCTCGTTCCACTTCATTGGCATGCTGGCGCTTGCCGGTTTCATCATCGTTCATCTGGCGCTGGTCATCCTTGCCGGGCCGATTAACGAAATACGCTCGATGATTACGGGTTATCTTCTGGTTGAAGACCACCCGGCCAACACCCAGACAACCGACGGGGAGAAAGTTTGATGTCGTCGCTCATTACTCGCCGCGCGCTTGTTGCCGGTGCCGCATCGGGTGCAGGGCTGTTGCTTTCCGGCTGCGATCAGGTGATCCAAAACAGCACGGTGCGCGACATCATCTTCAAGGGCGACGACATTCACCGCACCTTGCAAACTGCGCTGACCCGCCCTGGCGCGCTGGCCACCGAGTTCCGGCCCGACCAGATGTCGCCGGTTTTCCGTGCCAATGGCACGCTGAACCCCGGCGGCGCGGTGTACAGCCAGCATGTCGCTGAAAAATTCGCCAACTGGCGGCTGGAGATAACCGGCATGGTCAATCGCCCGCTCCGCCTGTCGCTCGCGCAACTGCGCTCGATGCCGCAGCGCGCGCAAATCACCCGGCACGACTGCGTTGAAGGGTGGAGCGCAATTGGCAAATGGCAAGGGCCGATGCTGGGCGAGATAATGAAGCTGGCGGGCCTGCAATCGGGCGCTCGCCATGTGATTATCCACTGTGCCGATTTGTACCGTGGCACCAACTATTATGAATCGCTCGATATGTTCGATGTGTTCCACCCGCAAACCATTTTGGCGTGGCAAATGAACGACGCAGCCCTCTCCGTGCCGCACGGCGCGCCCGTCCGCCTGCGGGCAGAGCGGCACCTTGGCTATAAACAGGCCAAATATGTGATGGGGATTGAGGCGGTGGCCACCTTGGCCAACCACGGCCTTGGTCAGGGCGGCTATTGGGAGGACAATGTCGATTATGATACCTATGCCGGTATTTGATCGCTAGTAACCCCTTATGGCTATATTAGATTTATTTCTCGCCAAGCGCGTGAAGCGCGGGCAGTTGACCGTGGTTCATGCCAATGGCGAGCGCCGGACATTTGGCACACCCGACGCCGCCTTTCCCGACGTTACCATCCGCTTTACCGACAAGGGCGCAGCCGGTGCCATCATCCGCGACCCCGGCCTCGGCGCGGGTGAGGCTTATATGAACGGCCGGCTCGTGGTGGACGAAGGCGATGTGCTCGACCTTGTCACGCTGATGACCGCAAACGACCTGTGGGAAGACGGCGCCAACGCGCTTGCCGCCAATGCACCCACCCGCGCGATACAGGCGGTGACACACCGTATCGGGCGCATCAACATGGCGCGCCGCTCCAAGCGCAATGTGGCGCATCATTACGATCTGTCGGACAGGTTATACGACCTGTTTTTGGATGCGGACCGGCAATATAGCTGCGCCTATTTCGCCGACCCTGCCAACAGCCTGGAACAGGCACAGGCCGACAAAAAGGCACATATTGCTGCCAAGCTGGCGCTGGCACCGGGCATGCGCGTGCTCGACATTGGCTGTGGCTGGGGCGGCATGGCGCTGTATCTGCACGAAAAAACTGGCGCAGAGGTGCTGGGCGTCACTCTGTCTGAAGAGCAGTTGAAGGTTGCGCGCGGGCGCGCCGAGGCGGCGGGCGTTGCCGACAAGGTGAAATTTGAACTCATCGACTACCGCCATGTTACCGGCAAGTTTGACCGTATCGTGTCGGTCGGCATGTTCGAGCATGTCGGCACCGCGCATTACCGCACTTTTTTCCGCCAATGCCGCGATTTGCTGAGCGATGATGGCGTCATGCTCCTCCACACCATTGGCCGCATGGGCCCCCCTGGGGTGACGGATGAGTGGACGGTGAAATATATCTTTCCCGGCGGCTATAACCCGGCCTTGTCAGAAATCGTGCGCGGGCACGAAGGGTTGCATATGCTCCTTACCGATGTGGAAGTGCTGCGTGTGCACTATGCGCACACCATCCAGCATTGGTATGACCGCACAACAGCCGCGCGCGAGCAGATTGTCGCGCTGTATGACGAGCGATTTTTCCGCATGTGGCAATTTTATCTGGCCGGTGCGCTGTGCGCTTTCAAATATGGCGGCATGGTCAATTATCAGCTCCAATATGCCAAAAACCGCCACACATTGCCGCTAACGCGCGATTACATCGCACAGGCCGAACAACGCTTTCGCACGACATGAAGCGGGGCGGGGCTGATTAGCCTGGGCGATTTGCCAAAGCCTGAGCGATGATCTGTTCAAGCACAGCCATATCGACATCGGCCAGCCGCTTTAAATAAACGCACTCCTTGCCCGTCTTATACTTGCCAAGGCCGGGCAACAGGGCTGCGACATTCCCATTTGCCGCACCCATATAGAGCACAAGCTCTGCCTTGCGCGGGGCAAAAGCAATGCGTGGCATATTTCCTTCGCGCCCGCTTTCATAGCGGTAGTGATACATACCAAAGCCGATGATGGATGCCCCCCACATCACCGGCGGCAGGCCAGACAGGCGCGCCATCACCTCCATAAGCATTGTCGCGTCGTGTCGGCGCGCCTGCGGCTCCAACTGCGCGACAAAATCGGCAGCGGGTGTGGTTGTCGGCCCGGTCTTGTTCTCCCCCATTGCCCCTCTCCGGTTGCGCGCGGGCGCCGCCTCGCCTAGGGCGCGCGCGTGTGCAATTTAGGATCATGCCGATGACCGATAAAATCAACCGCGTTGTGCTTGCCTATTCCGGTGGGCTCGATACTTCTGTGATCCTGAAATGGCTGCAACAGACCTATGAGTGCGAGGTGGTTACCTTCACGGCTGATCTGGGGCAGGGCGAAGAGCTGGAGCCCGCCCGCCAAAAAGCGCTGATGGCGGGTGTGAAGCCGGAACATATCTTTATCGATGATCTGCGCGAAACCTTTGTGAAGGACTATGTTTTCCCGATGATGCGGGCCAATGCGCTGTATGAGGGGCTGTATCTGCTTGGCACCAGCATTGCACGCCCGCTGATCGCCAAGCGCCAGATTGAAATTGCCCGCGCACTGGGCGCCGATGCGGTGAGCCATGGAGCCACCGGCAAGGGCAATGATCAGGTGCGGTTTGAACTTGGCTATTACGCGCTCGCCCCCGATATCAAGGTGATCGCGCCGTGGCGCGAATGGGACCTTACCAGCCGCACCCGGCTTATCGAATTTGCCGAGGCGCACCAGATTCCCGTCGCCAAGGACAAGCGCGGCGAGGCACCTTTTTCCACCGACGCCAATATTTTGCACACCTCATCCGAGGGCAAGGTGCTGGAAGACCCGTGGGAGCAAGTGCCCGATTATGTCTATTCGCGCACCATCAACCCCGAAGACGCGCCCGACACGCCTGAGATCATCACCATCGATTTTGAAGGCGGCGACGGTGTTGCGCTGAACGGCGAGGGGATGAGCCCGGCCACGCTGCTTGCCCGCCTCAACGACCTTGGCCGCGCTCATGGCATTGGCCGGCTCGATCTGGTGGAAAACCGCTTTGTCGGCATGAAATCGCGCGGGATGTATGAAACACCGGGCGGCACCATTTATGCCCAAGCGCACCGCGGCATTGAACAGCTTACGCTCGACCGGGGCGCTGCACACCTGAAGGATGAACTGGCGCCGCGCTATGCCGAGCTTGTTTATAACGGCTTCTGGTTCAGCCCGGAGCGCGAGATGTTGCAGGCCGCTATCGACCATAGCCAGACAAAGGTAACAGGCACTGTAAGGCTCAAGCTCTACAAGGGCGGGGTTCATGTCATCGGCCGCAAATCGCCTTATTCGCTCTATAGCGAGAAGGTAGTAACCTTTGAGGATGATCAGGGTGCCTATGATCAGCGTGACGCAGCTGGGTTCATCAAACTCAACGCGCTCAGGCTGCGGCTGTTGGCGCGGCGAGACCAGGGATAAGCCACCCCGCCTCCTAACCCGGCCTTAATGCCGGCCTGGCTATGAGTGGTGCGATGAATAAAATCGCCGATCCTCTCGCGCCAGCCGCGCCGCGCTGTGGCTTGTGCCACCCGGCCTGGCGCGGCGATGCGCTGCTTGCGGCCACGATGGCGGCAGCGCTGCTATTTGCCTGGGCGCTGCGCGACTGGCCGATGCTGCGCGCGCTGCATTTGCCCGATACCGATGATGTTGTCCGCCTACAGCAGATCCGCGACTGGCTGGGCGGGCAGGCTTTTGGTGATATTAGCCAGCACCGGCTGGGCGCCGCGCCGGGCCTGGCCATGCACTGGTCACGCCTGCCCGACATAGCCCCTGCCGCGATGATGGCCGCGCTGACCCCGTTTGTCGGGCCACACGCAGCAGAGCTTGCCACCGTCATCGCCTGGCCGGCAATGTTGTTTACCGCAGCGCTGTTCCTCGTCGCCGCGATTACCCGGCAGCTTGGCGGTGGCGCACAGGCGCGTATGGCACTGGTAATCGCCGCCATCGCTTACCCCGTAACGACTATCTTCGCGCCCGGCCGGATTGACCATCACGGGCTGCAAATCATTTTGCTGCTGGTTGCGACTTTCGCTGTGGTCAGCAAGCGGCACTGGCGCCACGGCGCCGTGGCCGGTTTAGCGGCTACTGCCAGCATTGCCATCGGCCTGGAGACTGCGCCGCTCTTGCTCATAACGGCAATGTTGATTTGGGCAGGGTGGATAGCGGGCAAAGCTGGCGCATCCGCGGCGCTCACTGGCTTTGCGGCCGCTCTGCTGGCGGCTATGCTGTTGGCGCGAGCTGTGTTTGCAGGCAACCAATTTTCTTATCCGGCGTGCGACGGCTTTACGCTTGTCGTGTGGCAGGCGTGCATGACGGGCGCTGGCGGCGCATTGGTGCTGGGCCTTGCCGGACGGTGGGTTTCCACGCCAGCGGCGCGGCTGGCGGCCAGTGGCGCCACCTGCGCGCTGCTCGCGGCCGCGCTATGGCCAGACATCCAGCTTTGCGCCCATCCCTATGGGCTGGTCGATCCGCTGCTTGCCCGCCGGTGGCTGGCCCATGTCGGCGAAGCGCAATCCGCCTGGCAAGCGCCGCTGGCGACCGTTTTTGGCTATGTCGGGTTGGCTATCACCGGCCTGGCGGCGGGAGCATGGGTGCTGCACCGCCAGCGCCTGCCCGGCTGGCTGGCCATGGTGGCGCTACAGGCAGGAGCTGTGGCGCTTGCGCTCAGCCAGCTTAGAGGGGCCTATGCCGCGTCCATCCTTGCAGCACCAGCGCTGGCGATGATGATTCACGCAGCCCGCTTGCGCGGGCCGCTATGGCTTGCGGCCGCATGGGTAAGCTCGGCCGGCATCGTCTATCCGCTGGCCGCGCAAAAGCTGTGGCCCGGCGCGGGTGCGCACGCCAATGGCGGCGCGACAGGCTCGCAAGGCACCACCACGTGTACCGCGCCCGCCACTCTCAGCCGCATTGCTGCGCTGCCTCGCGGCACCATCCTGACGCCGGTTGATCTGGGAGCCTATGCGCTGGCGGCAACGCGGCACCGGATTATTGCAGCACCCTACCACCGCAACAATGCGGGCAATGGCGCGCTGTACCGCTTTTTCTTTGGTGCAAATGATCATGCAGCAACCATTGCCCGCCAATGGCACATCGACCATGTTGTGCTGTGCGCTGATAGTTTCAACGAACTGAGCGTGGAGATGACGGGCGACCTGCACACGCTGATTGGCCAATTGCGCGCCCGCCGCCCGCCGCCCTGGCTGGTGCCAATTGCCCCCACGCCAGATGGGGTGATGATCTACCGTGTCAAACAGCGCTTGTCGGCGGGCCCAATGTCGCACTAGGAGGTGTGCATGCAGGGGAATAATGCGTCGCAACATTGGTGGCAAACGCGCTGGTTCGTGCTGGCGGCGGCGCTGCTGTCGGCCGTGCCGCTTTTGTGGCCCACCATCCCCCCGCTGGTGGATTTACCCGGCCATATGGGCCGATACCGCGTCGAAATCGACATTGCCAACCATGCGTGGCTGGCCAACTGGTATAGTTTCAAATGGTCGTTGATCGGCAATTTGGGGCTTGATCTGCTCATCATTCCGCTTAGCAAGATTTTCGGGCTGGAGCTTGCCGTCAAGCTCATCGTGCTCACAATCCCGCCGCTTACCGTGTTTGGCCTGTTGTGGATTGCGCGCGAGGTGCATGGGCGCATTCCGGCCACCGCGCTGTTTGCCTTACCGCTGGCCTATAGTTTCCCGTTCCATTTCGGCTTTGTCAATTTCGCTCTGTCGATGGCGCTGGCGCTAAACGGTTTTGCGCTGTGGCTGCGGCTGGCGCGGCTGGGGCATTTCAGGCTGCGTGCAGCGCTGTTTGTCCCGCTCTCATGCCTGTTGTGGCTGTGCCACACCTTTGGCTGGGGCACGCTTGGGGTGCTTGCCTTTTCTGCCGAGATGGTGCGCCAGCATGATATGGGCAATCGCTGGGGCAAGGCATGGGTGCGGGCCTGCCTTGGCTGTTTGCCGCTTGCCTTGCCCATGGGGCTGATGATCCTGTGGCGGCAGGGCAGCCATGTGAGCGGGCAGACGGGCGACTGGTTCAACTGGCTGGCGAAAACGGCATGGCTGACCATGGTGCTGCGCGACCGCTGGCAGGCGTTTGACATTGGCTCAACGGCCATTCTCTACCTCATTTTGTTTCGCGGCTTTCGTGATCCCAATATCGAATATTCGCGCAATCTTGGCTTGTCGGCGCTGTTTTTGCTGGCGGTGTTCCTTTTGCTGCCTCGTGTCGTGTTTGGCTCGGCCTATGCTGATATGCGGCTGGTGCCGTTTATGCTTGCCATTGCCATCATCGCCATTCGGCCAAAACCGGGGATGACAGTGCGCGGCATGTCTGCGCTTGCGCTGGCGGGGCTGGCATTTTTTGGCGTGCGGCTCGCGGGGACGACGGCAAGCTATTACCTCTATCATCAAAATTTTTCGCGCGAGCTGGCCGCGCTCGATCATGTGCCGCAGGGCGCGCGCCTTCTCACCTTAATCGGCGAGACTTGCCATAATGAGTGGCGGATGAGCCGGGTGGAGCATTTGTCGGGCCTCGCGCTTGAGCGCAAGCTGGCCTATTCCAACGACCAATGGTCTCAACCCGGCGCACAACTTATGGCCACCACTTATTTCGCCGCACGGGGATTTCGCCATGACCCATCGCAAATCGTAACGGCAACGCAGTGCCCGCGCGAATTCTGGCGGCCAATTGCCCGCTCGCTGACAAGTTTTCCGCGCGAGGCGTTTGACTATGTCTGGGTGATTATGCCTCCCCCTTATGACCCCCGGCTGGAGGCGGGCCTTATTCCGCTGTGGCGCCGCGGCAGCAGCGCGTTGTTCAAAATTGACCATGACAAGCAGCCCGCCCGGCCCGACCGGCGCGATATTACGCCTCCTCCCCGCGCCGGAAAGGCGTCATAGCGCCAAGATACTCGCGATCGGCCGAAACGGCGGCGCGCTCCTGCGCCAAAAACTCGGCCACCGCCCGGCGAAAGCCGGCATCAGGCAGAAAATGGGCAGACCATGTCGGCACCGGTTCATAGCCGCGCGCCAGCTTGTGCTCGCCTTGCGCGCCCGCCTCGACAAAGCGCAGGCCCCGCGCAATCGCGGCATCAATCGCCTGATAATAGCATAGCTCAAAATGAAGGAAGGGCACTTCCTCGGTTGCGCCCCAATAACGCCCATAGAGCGTGTCGGCGCCAATCAGGTTGAGCGCACCGGCAATCGGCCGGCCGTCGCGCTCCGCCAGCATCAGCAGCACCTTGTCGGCCATACGTTCGCCTAGCAGCGAGAAAAACGGCCGAGTAAGATAGGGCTGGCCCCATTTGCGGGCGCCGGTATCTTGATAGAAAGCCCAAAACGCGTCCCAATCGCGCTCGGTCAGATCATTGCCCGACACATGGCGGATGGTGAGCCCGGCAGTTGCGGCGGCGCGCTCCTTGCGGATGGCCTTGCGCTTGCGGCTGGCAAGCGCGCCCAGAAAATCGTCAAAACTCACATAGCCTTGGTTGCGCCAGTGGAACTGCGTGCCCGCACGGACCAACCAGCCCGCCGCCTCAAACGCCGGCAATTGTTCCGGCGCCACAAAGGTTGCATGTGCCGATGACAGGCCGTGCTGGCGCACCAGAGATTCAAGCGCGCCGATCAACGCGGGCGCCAGAGCCGCGTCGCGCAGCAACAGTCTTGGCCCTGGCACCGGCGTAAACGGCACGGCGATTTGCAGCTTGGGGTAATATTGCCCGCCCGCCCTGTGCCAGGCATCGGCCCAGCCATGGTCAAACACATATTCACCCTGGCTATGGCCCTTGGCATAGGCCGGGGCGATGGCGGCAGGCCGGCCATCGCCACCGTCGATGACAACGGGTACTCCCTGCCACCCGGCCTGAGGCGACACGCTGCCCGATTCTTCCAGCGCGCAGAGAAAAGCATGCGAGAGAAACGGGTTGTCGGCACCAGCGCACGCGTCCCAATCCTCAGCGGCAATGGCGCGTACGCCATCGGCAACATAGGCGCTCGCCCCGGTCATACGGCTTGCCGAAATGGCCGCACCAATAAAGGCATCTGCGCGATCAGGGAGCGATCTGAACGATCGCGTCAACTTCAACAGCTGCGCCCATCGGCAAAACCGCAACCCCAACTGCGCTGCGCGCATGGCGGCCGGCCTCGCCAAACAGGGCGACCATCAACTCCGAGGCGCCATTTGCAACCTTTGGCTGATCGGTAAAATCTGCTGCACTGTTCACGAACACACCCAGCTTCACAATCCGCTCCACGCGGTGCAACCCACCAAGCGCCGCCTTGATTTGCGAAACCAGCATCAGCGCACAACGCTGCGCCGCCAGCGTACCATAGGCAAGATCGCGGTCTTCCCCCAGCCGCCCGGTCATCACCACGCCGCCATCAAAAGGCAACTGCCCCGAAATATGGAGCAACCCGCCTGCCATTACCGTTGGTACATAAGCGGCAACAGGCGCCGCAGCCGGTGGAAGGGCAAGGCCAAGCTCGCTAAGCGCGCGGTCGATTCGGTCTGTCATGCAAACGGCAAACCATGCCGCCTGCCCTTTGGTCAAGCCCTGGCATCAGCCATTTGCCGCACGGCCCTCGGCAAAGCGCGCAGCAATCCACTCCCGCGCGTCGCGCCAGTCGTCAATCCGCGCATGAGCCGCAGGCGCAGGTGGCACATGTGCGGCAAGCGCTGGTTCCGACACGATGTGCAGCCGGTGAACAGCCGGCGCAAGCTCTGCCACCGATTGGTGGTGCCGGGCAATGTCATCGACAAACACCGCAACACTTGGGTTATGCTCTGCCATCAGCCGGGCAACGGGGTGGCCCTTGCCGCCTTGGTTGGTCTCAATCCGGTGGACAATGCCAAATGCCTCAAGCTGCGCGGCGCGCGGCGCGCGGCACTTGTCCTGCAAATTGGTGAGGATGACGATATCGGCCAGTTCGGCCAGCACCGCCAGTGATTCGCGGGCATGGGGCACCAGCGTTTGCCGGTGCATTTGAGCGGGAAAAAACCCGTCGATCAACGCCCACATATCCTCCTGTGTAACGTCGGCACCATCGCGGCGCGTAAGCATTTTGGTAAACTCGCCGTCCGCCCAGGAAAAATCCATATCGTGCGCCTCATCCACCCAGGCGCCAAAATGGCGGGCCATGTGCAGCAGCACTTCGTCGCAATCGCATATCAACAACGGTTTCATAGCTGCTCCAGTGCCGCACGCGCCAAAACCAGCGCGGCAGGGGTGGTGCCAAGCGCTTCAGCGCAGGCGACAAGATCAGGCTCATGGCCTTCAAGAAATGCCAGCACAGCGGCAAGCGTTGCGGGCAAACGCGCCTGTGAGCGCAACGTTGCCGGGTCAAGCCCGGTCAGCGCAAGCAGCCGCTCGGCACGGTCTGGCGTGCTCACAACCCAGCCCAACGCGCCGAGCGCCGTCGCCACTGTGTCTTGATTTGTTTCTGGCGTCAGCATTGCTTATCGAGCCCTTATGACGGATGGCATGGACGTGGCAAAAAGGGTGCTGGTTGTCGAGGACAACGAACTCAATCTGAAACTTTTCTGCGATTTGCTGCGCGCGCATCATTTCGTGGCAGAGGGCGTGCGTGACGGGCGCGACGCGGTGGCGCGAGCGCGGGCCTTCCGCCCCGATCTCGTCATCACCGATATCCAGTTGCCGCACCTGACGGGTTATGAGCTGATCGCCCAGTTTAAGGCAGATCAATCGCTGCGCGCTATCCCTGTCATGGCGGTCACCGCCTATGCCGGGCGCGAGGATGAAGAGCGCATCCGCGCAGCAGGCGCCAATGCTTATGTATCCAAGCCCATTTCGCTTGGCGGCTTCATGGCACAAGTGAACGCGCTGATTACGTAGCGACAAGCGGTGCTACACAGTAACGCCAGACAAGCAAAAAGGCCGCCAAGCGCCCGCTTCACGGCCCATGATGTCAGTTAGCGCCACCAACAAATCATTTCAAACCCGCCAAAGGACAACGCCGCTGGCCGGCCGAAAAGATTACTTGATCTTGGCTTCCTTGAAATCCACATGCTTGCGCACGACAGGATCATATTTGCGGAACGACATTTTTTCCGTCTGCGTGCGCGGGTTCTTCTTCGTTACATAGAAGAATCCGGTGTCGGCGCTGCTCACGAGCTTGATCTTGACGGTGGTCGGCTTTGCCATGACCTTCAAATCCTGAAATATGAATAAAAATGAAAAAAGCGGCGAACGCGTGCCCGCCGCTTATCAGGGCGCTCCGATGGCCCAAGGCAAGCGCTTTGTCAAGCGGCGGCGATGAAACAGCCGCAGCGTTCCGCTCGCGCCGCCACGGCATTAATGCTTAGTTTACCAGCGCGGGCGCACCCTGCTACACACAGGCAAACTTCCGACAGGGAGAGCAAAACATGGTGCGCAAAACTGCGGCAACTGACGAAACCCGGTATGACCTGATGCAGCGCGTAACCGCCCTGGCCCAGCACACCGATGCGCCGCGCGGCCCCAGCCCCGGCACGATGGCCGCCGAAATCGACCGAATCAGGCGAATCGCTCAGCAGCACGGCATGTTGCCCGTTGCCAGCGTGGCCCATGCGCTCGAATCAGCGCTTGCCCGCGGCGAGCGGGGGCCACTAATCCGCGGCTGGCTCACTATTCTGGCCGATGCCGTGGACAGCGCCCGGCAGGACGACGAGGCATGCGCCATATTTTCCGCCGCCTGTTCCGTACGCCTTGCCCGCTAGGTACGGCCGCTTGTGGACGCGTTGATGGCCGCCTTTGTCGCAGCGCTGCTGGTCCAACTTACCGATCGCACAATGTGGCGAGCCGCCATGACCGGCGACCGCTTTTCCGACAAGGCCGAGGTAGTGGCCGGCATGGCGCTTGGTCTCGCGCTCGGCAATGGCGCGGCGAGTTTTGGTGGCGTGTTGATCGGCGCGGAGCTGACACCAGAAGCCAGCGCGCTGCTTCTTGCCATTGCGCTGGCCTCGGCTGGCATTGGTGCGGTGATGCCAGTAAAAATGCCCGGCACACGCCTGATCAATGCCCGGCTGGGCGCTTTTGGCGCCGGGCTGGTCGGCACGCTGGCGCTCGCGCTGACTGACCGCACACAATTTGTAACAGCTGCACTTGCTGCGCGCACTACCTTGCCCATTCTTGCGCCAACCGGTGCGGTCCTCGGTAGCTTGGCGGTGATTATTCCTGCAATATTCATCGGCGAGCGGGCGCTTGGCACGTGGCGATTAGCAGTGGTGCGCCCAATCATTGGTGGCGTGTTGCTGTTGGCCAGCGCCATTACCGGGCTTGGCGCGTTGCGCTTGCTATGATTGCCGCCATCACGCAATTGGTACAATCGGCGCAGCGGCGCTGACCACCACCGATGCAAGCAAAACCGAGGCGACAAGCGAAATAACGGCGCGACTAAGCGATTCAAAACGAGCAAACATCAAAACTCTCCCTGGCTGGTCAACGCCCAGAATATCCAAGCGCAAGACAAGGGGGAGTGAGCATGAATTATGCCAATTGATTAACCATCTGATATTTAATTACTTTTTTGCACGCTACGCTTGAGTGAATGGCGATACCCCAAATTACATGGGAAAATACGCCAATATATGGCGAGCAAATATCGTCAGCCGATCTTCACACAGTTGCGGCCATTGCCCTTGGCGACATAGAGCAGCTCATCTGCCCGCTTGAAGCTATCGTCATGGCACTCGCCAGGGTATGCCACCACCATGCCGGCGGAAAAAGTCACCTCGCCAAGCGGCGCATCGGTTTCGCGCAGGCGGTAGCGCTTGCGCGCCACAGTTTCACGCGCTTCTTCCAAAATGCTCTGCGCGGCGGCCAGCTCAATATCGGAAAACAGCACCACAAATTCTTCACCGCCATAGCGCGCAACAAAATGATCAGCGCAGCTTTTGTTCAGCACATCGCCAATCGCCTTTAGCACCCGGTCGCCCACTGCATGGCCAAAACCGTCGTTCACCTGCTTGAAATGGTCGATATCGCACACGGCCAGGCACAGCTTTGCTCCGGCATTTACCCGCTCGGCATAGGTTTCTTCAAAGGCGCGGCGGTTGGGCAGGCCGGTCAGCGGGTCGCGCCGGGCATTGTCGCGCGCTTCTTCAAGCTTGGTGCGTAGTTCTGCGGCTTCCTGTGTTGCTTCTTCAAGTTGATTTTCCGCCACGCGAACACGCGCCAGCATTGCCGATGTCAGCCGTACAAATTCGCCTGCATCAACCTTGCCGCCAATGTTGCGCATGGCCTTGGCGCTCTGTTCAAGATCCCGGCCAAAATCGACCGTTTGGGCGCGGATCAATTCTACCAGATCGTGAAAGCCCTCCACCTGGTGCTGGGTTTGTGCAACCAGCCCATCTGCCAGTTGCGCGGCGTTTTCGCTTCCGGCACGCGGGGCGGGAACGGGCGCGGTGCTGGCCAGCCCGCCAAGCGAAAATATATCACGCGCGGTCAGCCGGATGCCGCCATCTGTAAGCGTCGCCACGGCCTGGGCAATTGCGCCTTGCGGGTTGCTGCAAACGCCATAAGCAAAATCATAGTTTACCGGGTCGGGACTCAGTCGATGAGCTATGAGAAAGGCGCCAACTGCCTCGAACAGCTCTTGTCCGCTGGGAATATAGCCAGCCACCTCCTCCTTGCCGAAATGCCGCAGTGTTTCGCCCATGCCTTCAACTCGCCCTCTGACAGCTTTTCCAGTGCGCCGGAAAAGCGGATCGAGCAAAAGCATTACCCGCCAAATTCTAACAATGGGTTGCGAACAACCTATTTGCGCGCTGTTCGGTAGCGCTGCACGACATCCAGCGTGTTGCGCACATGGTCTGCCGGGTTTGCATCGCTATGAGCATAGAGCACCGATCCGTCAGGCGCGATGACATAGCTGGTGCGGTTGGTGATTGCGCGCGGTATCCCGTCTTTGCCGAGCACCTGCCGGCCGAGCGCTACGTCATAGGCTTTGACAATCGCCGCGCCAGCGCTCGCCACCGGAAACTGGCCTGCGCAATCCTTTTTTGAAAAATCGGCCAGCACATCGACCGGGTCGGCCGACATGCCGATCACGGTTGCGCCTGCCTTTTTGAAATCACCGATCGCCGCGGCAAAAGCACGTGCTTCCGCGCTGCACCCCGGTGTGAAGGCAGCAGGGAAAAAATAGAGCACCACCGGCCCTTTTTTCAGCGCGTCTGCCAGATGCACCGTAAAAATCTTGCCCGCCGTCGCTCCGCGCGTGGTGAAATCAGGCGCCCTGGCGCCGGGGGCGAGCGCGGCGCTTGCCGGGGTGGCGAACAACAAGGCGATTGACGCTAACAAGGCTACACGCATCGAGGCTACTCCATTGCAAAATCCCGCCTGATGGCTTTGGCGAAACAGATGATTGCTACGCGGCCAGCGTGCACAGGTCGAGCGGATAAACCAGCGATGCCAGCGCGCTTGCTCAATGTCTGTCGGTTGCATCGATTGCCGGTTCGCCCGCCATGCCCGCAGACACCGCCTCCACCGCTTCCATCACGCGCAACACATTGCCTTGGGCAAGCTTTGCCAGATCAGCATCGCTCCACCCCCGCCGGGCAAGCTCGGCAAACACGAGCGGATAACCATCCACGCCAGCCATGCCCTGCGGCGCGGTGCCGCTAATCCCGTCAAGATCACCACCAATGCCAACATGATCATGCCCGGCCACCTGCGCCACATGGTCGATATGATCCGCAACCGTTGCTGCGGTAACCGGTGGAGCGGGGTGGGTACGCTCCCACGCGACAAGCGGTGCGGGCGCTTTTTCGCCATAAACCTCCGCCGACACACCCACCGATTTGGCAAATTCACCCCGCGCCACATCCCATTCATGCCAGGCGGCAGACAAATGGCCGGGAAAGAAGTTTACCATCACCACCCCGCCATTGGCGGCGATTTTGCGGAGCAGATCATCGGGCACGCCGCGCGGCACGCCCGACAATGCGCGCGCTCCCGAATGGGAGGCAATGACCGGCGCCCTCGATACCGCAATCGCCGCCGCCATTGTCGCGTCAGACACATGGCTCACATCGACAATCATGCCGATACGGTTCATCTCGCGTACCACATCGCGGCCAAAGGCTGTCAACCCGCCCGCACGCGGCGCATCGGTTGAGGCATCAGCCCAGCTCAGGCTTTTGGAATGGGTGAGGGTCATATAACCCACGCCCAATGCGCGGTATTGCCTGAGCACCGACAGCCGCCCGTCAATCTGATGGCCGCCCTCCACCCCGATGAGCGAGGCGATCCGCCCTTCGGCCTGCGCGCGGCGCACATCTGCCGCTGTGCGCGCCATCGCCAGCGCCTGCGGGTTGGCGGCAACAAACCGGCGAACAATGTCGATCTGCTCGATCGTTTCCTCAACCGCAAGCGGCCCTGCCACATCTGCTGGAATATACACCGACCAGAATTGCCCGCCCAAATGCCCGCGCCGCGCGCGCGGCAAATCGGTTTGCAGCGCCTGCGGCAGCCGGCTGGTATCCTTTGACAGATCAAGCGTTTCTACTTTGGCTGCATATCGCTGGCGGATTTCCCATGCCAGATCGTTATGCCCGTCAACCACCGGCGCTGCGGCAAGAACACGCTCGACACGAGCTTTGATCGCAGCATCGTCAATCGGGCTTGCTGCCGCGCCAAGCAACAGCAACATTGGCGCCAAGGTGCATCTTTTTATCATGGGCGTCATTCTAGCTTCAATAAGGGAGGACCACAATGAACGCACATCGGCTGGTCTTTGGTCTGCTTCTGTTTTGCTGCACAACCCCAGCGCTTGCCGATGACCGGCTGAGCCTGTGGAGCGCGCGCGCCAATGGCGTGGTGATTTTCCAGATTGAGATTTCGCGCACCGCCAAGGGCCTGACCGGCGCCTGGATTCGCCCAGCCGAGCTAACAACCGACGCTGACGGTATAGCAGAAGCACAAGGCCCGCTGGAGCGTCGCGCGGTTCTTGCGGCCAACGACAGCGGCAGTGGCGGCGATATCGCACTAACGGTCGATGACCCCCTCCCCAACCACAGGCCCGACCACCTGCGCCTCCGCCTGATCGACGCCGATCACGCAACGCTCCAGATCAACGATCAGCCAACGCTGACGTTGACGCGCACAACCGGCACCGAGGCGATTGGTCCGGCGCAACAAGGCCTTGTCTATCGCCGCGCTCACCCCACCAATGCTAAGATGACCGCAATTTTCAACGCTGACCAGGCCGCCCGGGCAAATTGGCACGGCGGCACGCCCGCCGACATCGGCCGTATCGTCGCCGAAGACCGGGCCAGGCGCGCGCAAACCCAGACGCTGCTCGACAGCGGCATGCTGCAAAGCGGCGCAGATTATGAAAACGCCGCCTTTCTCTTCCAGCATGGCAACACCCCGGCCGATTATCTAAAAGCACATGTGCTGGCGACCATTGCGGTGGCGCGCGGGAAATCTTCCGCCGCCTGGATCGCTGCGGCAACGCTCGACCGGTATCTGCAATCCACCGGGCAGCCGCAGATATTTGGCACGCAATTTGTGGGAGATGACAAGGGCAAGGTCAGCCAGGGCAAATATGACAGCGCACTCCTTGCTGACGCGCTGCGCAAGGCAGTTGGCGTGCCCGCCATCGCCGATCAGAAGCGCCAGCAAGAGCGATTCCAGCAGGAGGCAGACGCCGCGAAAAACGAAAAGCGCTAACGCCTCACAGCGCCTTGCGCTTCCCCGCCCCGCCTCAAACCACGGGCTTGCGCGGCTTTTCGTCAACGTTGAGGGTGAAAATATCTGGCCGGGCATAATGGCCGCTCACATCCAGATCATATTTGCCACGTGCAATATCCGCCATGTCGATATCGACAGTGAGCACTGCCTCATGGCCATAAACCGGCCCGGCCAGCACCTCGCCCAATGGCGACACGATTACACTGCCACCGCTAATCAGCACCGTGTCGGGCGCGTCCCCCTGCACACAGGCGACATCCGCAGGCGCGTCGCCGCGCACCATATATTGGCACGCGCTGAGCACAAAGCAGCGCCCCTCATAGGCAATATGCCGCATCGACGCCTGCCAGATGTCGCGATCATCCACCGTGGGGGCGGCCCATAGCGCAATGCCCTTGGCATAATATGTCTGGCGCAGCGCTGGCATGTAGTTTTCCCAGCAAATCGCCGCCCCAACCCGGCCAATGGGCGTGTCGACAACCGATAAGGTCGATCCATCGCCCTGCCCCCAGATCAGCCGCTCGGACGCGGTGGGCATCAACTTGCGGTGCCGCGCGAGCAGCGCGCCATCGGGGCCAAAGGTGAGCGCGGTGCAATATAACGTACCGCCGCCTCGCTCGGTGTCGCGCTCGATAACGCCGATGACAAGCGTGGCGGCAATGCTCGCCGCCATCTCGCCCATCCGCGCCGTTTCTGGCCCCGGCACGGCAATTGCGCTGGCGAAATAGCGGGCAAACTCATCGCGCCCCTGCGCGCTGCGCGAGCCGACACGCGCGCCAAAATCCATCCCCTTGGGATAGCCGCCGATATAGGCTTCCGGGAACACCGCAAGCTGCACCCCGGCCGCGCCAAGCGCTGCGACATGCACGGCCATCCGCTCCAGCGTTGCCGGTGTATCGAACAAGGTGGATCCGGCCTGAACAACGGCGATGCGGTGGGTCGATTGCGTCATATGATATGGTTACGATCAAACACCCGCCCATGCCAGTGGCGCAGGCAAATCGTCGGGCGAATAATCTATTTGCAACACCCGCCGCCGCGAAGGAGCTTTGGCAGCGGCCGATCCATGCACAATCGGCGTTGCATATGCCCAGACATCCCCCCGCCTTGCCAGATTCTCCACCGTGCCGCACCGCGCCACCACCTGTGCAATTTCGGCGTCAATAATTCGCCCAAGGCGGTGCGAACCGGGCGCTACGAGCAGCAGCGCTGTTGCTGTCGACAGGGTCAAGATGGACGCGCAGCGTCACCATCTGCTCGATCAGCGCAAATGGCGGCTCGACATGGATGACGCCAGATTTCACCGTCCAAGGGCCAAAGCCACCCATGTCGCGCCGCTCGGCAACGGCGATTGTCCGGTCCTGATGCCATCCAAGCGCCCAATTCGCCCTGGCCGATTTATCAAACAACAATGCCCTGACCGGCCGGACGGAATGGCTGGCAACCAAATTTGCCAACGCCCCAATTGCACCGCCCGCCGCAATGATGGGCCACAGCCCCGCGACCCCATGCAGCCGAGCCCCCGGCACGCCAACATCCGCCTGCGCCAGGATATTCAGCAATGGCTCAACGGCGCCAGAGCGGCGCCATCCAGATGCACTGCGCCACTGTGTAGCAAACTGGCTTGCCGTGCCGCGTTGGTGCGCGCGGCACGGCCCATATTCACAGCTTTTCCGTCAGCTCAGGCACAATTTTGAACAAATCGCCGACAAGGCCAATGTCTGCCACCTGAAAAATCGGCGCATCCTCATCCTTGTTGATGGCGATGATGGTCTTTGAATCCTTCATGCCCGCCAGATGCTGGATCGCACCCGATATGCCAATGGCGATGTACACTTCGGGCGCCACGATCTTGCCGGTTTGGCCCACCTGATAATCATTTGGGACATAGCCTGCATCTACCGCTGCACGGCTCGCGCCCACGCCTGCGCCCAGCTTGTCGGCCAGTGGCTCGATCAACTGATGGAAGTTTTCACTATTTTGCAATGCGCGGCCACCCGACACGATCACCTTGGCGCTTGTCAGCTCTGGCCGTTCCGACTTGGCGATTTCTGCCGAGACAAAAGCCGACACGCCCTTGTCTCCAGTGGTGGCAACCGCCTCAATCGCCGCCGATCCGCCTTCAGCCGCCGCCTTGTCAAACGCTGTACCGCGCACCGTCAGCACCAGCTTTTTGTCGCTCGTCTGCACAGTGGCAATGGCGTTGCCTGCATAAATTGGGCGGGTAAAGCTGTCTGGCCCTTCAACCGAGAGAATTTCGGAAATCTGCATAACATCGAGCAGCGCGGCAACACGCGGTGCAATATTCTTGCCATTGGTGGTGGCTGGCGCGACGAATGCGTCATGGTGGCCCATCAGCTGTGCGATGAGCGGGGCAATGTTTTCTGCCAGCGCGTGCGCATAGGCCGCGTCGTCTGCCACATGTACCTTGGCCACACCGGCAATCTTTGCTGCCTGATCGGCCACCGCGCCAACGGCTGCGCCTGCCACCAGCAAATGCACCTCGCCCAGCTTACCCGCAGCCGTTACCGCGGCCAGCGTTGCATCCTTGACGGCCGCACCGTCATGCTCCACCCAAACGAGCGTTTTCACTTTGCCACTCCCATTGCCTTGAGCTTTGCTACCAGTTCATCGACATCGGCCACCTTGACGCCCGCTGTCCGCTTTGCTGGTTCAACAACCTTAACCGTGGTCAGGCGCGCAGTTACATCCACGCCATAATCGGCCGGCGTTTTTGTGCTGAGCGGCTTGGATTTTGCTTTCATGATGTTGGGGAGCGAGGCGTAGCGCGGCTCGTTCAACCGCAGGTCGGTTGTCACGATGGCGGGCAGTTTCAGCCGCTCCGTCTCTGCGCCGCCATCCACTTCGCGGGTAACATCGACATGGTCGCCCTCCACCACCACAGCACTCGCAAAAGTGCCCTGGCCCCAGCCAAGCAGCCCGGCGAGCATCTGCCCGGTCTGGTTATTGTCATCATCGATTGCCTGTTTGCCCAGGATGATGAGGCCTGGCTCCTCCTCTGCGGCCACTTTGGCGAGCAGCTTGGCGACGCCCAGCGGCTCAACCTTTTCCTCGCTCACGATGAGAATGGCCCGGTCCGCCCCCATGGCGAGCGCGGTGCGCAGCGTTTCCTGCGCCTTGGCCTCGCCAATGGAAATGACGACAACCTCGCTCGCCACCCCCTTTTCGCGCAGGCGAATGGCCTCTTCCACCGCAATTTCATCAAACGGGTTCATGCTCATTTTGACGTTGGCCAGGTCAACGCCTGTACCATCCGCCTTCACCCGAGGCTTTACGTTATAGTCAAGCACACGCTTAACAGGGACCAGCAGCTTCATTGCACCTCTCTCCGTTTTTTCCTGTCCTGTCCTGGGGAGGGGATCAGGCGGCGGCCTTTACCTCGGCCACAATTTTCTTTGCCGCGTCGCCAAGGTCGTTGGCGGGTACGATGGCAAGGCCGGACCGGCTGAGAATTTCCTTGCCGGCTTCCACATTGGTGCCCTCAAGCCGCACGACAAGCGGCACCGACAGGTTAACTTCTCTGGCCGCCGCGACAATCCCTTCGGCGATGATGTCACACTTCATGATCCCGCCAAAAATGTTGACGAGAATGCCCTTCACATTGGGGTCAGCGAGAATGATCTTGAAAGCCGCCGTCACCTTTTCCTTGCTGGCGCCGCCGCCAACATCGAGGAAGTTGGCCGGGAACATGCCGTTGAGCTTGATGATGTCCATCGTCGCCATAGCAAGCCCGGCGCCGTTGACCATGCAGCCAATGTCGCCATCGAGCTTGATATAGGCAAGGTCATATTTCGACGCTTCCAGCTCGGCTGGGTCTTCTTCCGTCTCGTCGCGCAGGTCGAGCAAATCCTTGTGGCGGAACAGCGCGTTCGAATCAAAACCAACCTTGGCGTCGAGCACCATCAGCTTGTTGTCGGTGGTAACGGCAAGCGGGTTGATTTCAATCTGGCTCGCATCGGTGCCAAGAAAGGCGTCATAAAGCTTGGAAGCGGTCGCGGCGGCCTGTTTTGCCAGGTCTCCGCTCAGCCCAAGTGCTGCTGCCACACGGCGGCCATGATGCGGCATGAAGCCGGTTGCTGGGTCGATATCGATCGTGTGAATTTTTTCCGGCGTGTCGTGTGCCACGGTTTCAATGTCCATACCGCCTTCGGTTGACACCACCATGCCCACCCGGCCCGACGCACGGTTCACGAGCAGTGCGAGGTAAAATTCTTTGGCGATATCAACGCCGTCGGTCACATACAGGCGGTTGACCTGCTTGCCATGCTCACCTGTTTGCACCGTGACAAGTGTGTTACCCAACATGTCGGTTGCGGCCGCTCGCACCTCATCTGCTGTGCGAGCAAGGCGAACGCCGCCCTTGGCGTCGGGGCCGAGTTCTTTGAACTTGCCCTTGCCACGGCCACCGGCGTGGATTTGCGCCTTCACCACAAAAAGCGGCCCCGGCAGCTTGGCAGACGCAGCAACAGCTTCCTCAACGCTCAGCGCAGCAAAGCCAGCGGGCACGGGCACGCCAAATTTCGCGAGAAGTTCTTTGGCCTGATATTCGTGAATGTTCATGAGCGCCGCTGCCTTTGTTGCGATGATCTATTTGCCACTGCCTAAAGCACAGTGCGCGCGCCAAATCCAGAGCAAGCAGGCATTGCGTTGTACAGGCTGCATCAATCTCGCCTTTATGCGCCGCCCAGGCTATACCCAGTCTTATGTTGAATGTGACCACCATCATGGGCGGGCTTGGCCTGTTTGCGGCCACTGTGGTGGCAATGGAGGGCTTTGCCTATGGCGCGCACCGCTGGATCATGCACGGGCCGGGCTGGTTCCTCCACAAAAGCCACCACACCGCGCGCCACGGGCGGTGGGAATGGAACGACTTGTATTTCCTCATTTTCGCCACCCCCTCAATCGCCTTGTTGTTGCTCGGCACGCAAGGGGGCCTTGGGCATTGGGCTGTGTGGGTGGGAGCAGGCATTGCCGGCTATGGCGCGATTTATCTCGGCTTTCACGACATCATCGTTCACCGGCGGGTGGCGACCGGCTATGTACCGCGCTCAGCCTATATGAAGCGCATTGTGCAGGCCCACCGGCTGCACCATGTGGTGGAAACCAGACAAGGCGCCGTCAGCTTTGGCTTTCTCGTCGCGCCCCGCCCCGAAGCGCTGAAGGCCGAGTTGAAGCGCCGCGCCATGGCGGGGGTTCGCCAGCCGGGCGAGCAGGGCACGGCTGGCAAATAACATGGCTTTGCGCAGCTATTGCGCGGGCAGATAAATCTCCCCGCCCTTGTCGCGAAACGCCTCGCTCATTTCAGCCATGCCGGCGTCGATTTCGCTTTCTGCCAGCGCTGGCGCCGGGGGCGATGCATCTTGTGCGGCGATAAAAGCGGTTGCGGGCTGGTTTTGCCGCGCGGCAAATTCGCGCACTTCGGCGGTAATTTTCATCGAGCAGAATTTTGGCCCGCACATCGAGCAGAAATGCGCGGTTTTTGCCCCTTCGGCCGGCAGAGTCTGGTCGTGATATTGCTCGGCCGTATCAGGATCGAGGCTAAGGTTGAACTGATCGCGCCAGCGAAAATCAAACCGCGCCCGGCTGAGCGCATCGTCGCGCAATTTCGCCGCCGGGTGCCCTTTGGCAAGGTCGGCCGCGTGCGCTGCCAGCTTATAGGTCACCACGCCCACCTTCACATCGTCGCGGTCTGGCAGGCCCAGATGCTCCTTGGGCGTGACGTAGCAAAGCATCGCGGTGCCATACCAGCCGATCATCGCTGCACCAATGCCGCTGGTGATATGGTCATACCCTGGTGCGATATCGGTCGTCAGCGGCCCAAGCGTGTAAAATGGTGCCTCGCCGCACACCTCAAGTTGTTTGTCCATATTCTCTTTGATCTTGTGCATGGGCACATGGCCGGGGCCTTCAATCATCACCTGAATGTCATGCGCCCAGGCTTTGTGGGTCAGTTCACCCAGCGTATAAAGCTCGGCGAATTGCGCCTCGTCATTGGCATCGGCAATCGAGCCCGGCCGCAAACCATCGCCCAGCGAAAAGGCAATGTCATATGCCTTCATAATCTCGCAAATATCTTCGAAGCGCTCGTAGAGAAAACTTTCGCGGTGGTGCGCCAGGCACCATTTCGCCATGATTGAGCCGCCCCGGCTGACAATGCCCGTAACCCGCTTTGCCGTCATCGGGATATAGGGCAGGCGAACGCCTGCGTGGATAGTGAAATAATCCACCCCCTGCTCGGCCTGTTCGATGAGCGTATCGCGGAAAATTTCCCAGTTGAGATCTTCGGCAATGCCGCCCACTTTTTCCAGTGCCTGATAAATCGGCACGGTGCCAATCGGCACGGGGCTGTTGCGGATGATCCACTCGCGCGTGTCGTGGATGTTGCGCCCGGTGGACAGGTCCATCACCGTGTCGGCACCCCAGCGGATCGACCAGACCATCTTGTCCACCTCTGCTGCAACATCGGAGGCGACCGCCGAATTGCCGATATTGGCGTTGATCTTGACAAGAAAATTGCGGCCAATCGCCATTGGCTCGCTTTCGGGGTGGTTGATGTTTGACGGGATGATGGCGCGGCCGCGCGCCACTTCGCTGCGCACAAATTCGGGCGTGACATGGTCGGGGATCGCGGCGCCAAAGTCCTGCCCGTCGCGGATCAGCGCCTCGCGCGCGGCGGCCCGGCCCATATTCTCGCGGATGGCGACATATTCCATCTCCGGCGTGATGATGCCGGCGCGCGCATAGTGCATCTGGCTGACATTGGCGCCAGGCTTGGCGCGCAGCGGCGCGCGCGCGGCGCCTGGAAATTGCGGCACACCGCCCGACCGGTCAGGCCCAAGCTGGCCATTATCCTCAGGGCGAATATCGCGCCCCTGATAGGTTTCCACATCGCCGCGCGCGACAATCCATTCCCGCCGAAGGGCCGGCAAGCCGGCCATGATGTCGATGTTCGCCGCCGGATCGGTATAAGGGCCTGAAGTATCATAAACCCGCAACGGCGCCTCGCCAGAAGATGGCTCCAGCATAATCTCGCGCATCGCCACCTGCAAAGGCCCGACATGCACTTTGCGGCTGCCGCGAATGGGGCCGGTCGTAACGCCAATTTCGGCGCGGGCGGGAATATCTGCCATGGTCGTTCGCTCCAAATAATGGCGGAGCAAGGACAGGTTTTCGAGGACGAAAGCCATACCCTCCCTCCGCCGGTATGGCCTTGCACGCAAGGGGCCGGATCAGGTTCAGCGGGTTGGCGGCATCTGCCACCTCTCAGCCGCTAGGCGCGGCACCCCGGGGATGGGCACAGGTCTAGCGCGGTCTATGCCACACGTCCAGTCAGGTCACCGCGCCTGGCGGCGCTTGGGCAGTACAAAGGCGTCGTGCCTGGGTTCACCACGCACCCGGTTGCTCAGCACATAGCTGATGATGATCGCCACAAAGCCGACATAAGCATGGATAGGCGTGTCGCCATGGCGCAAATGGGCAACGGTTGCAAAGCCCATGTTGATGAAATAGGCGCCGTAAGCGATGTCTTTCAGGTTGCGATAGCGGTTGGCGGCAATGGCAATCAGCGCGCCCAACTTCAGATAGGCCAGCGGATAAATAATGTAGGTCGGATAGCCAAACTCGACAAAAAAGCGCGAAAAATTAGCATATTGCGCCTGATAGCCGATAATCGCGAGCGCCATGATTGCAAACATGATGAGCGTTGCGACCCAATAGGCAATCGCCTCACCCCAGACCACTGCCCTGCCACTTACGCCCATGCGCCACTCTCCTTGTGCCGATGCCTGGCCAAAATACCCAGCCACACCCCATTCCAAGCCCTTGGCAGGCCAGCGGAATATAAGGCTATTGCACCATAATCAAAAAGTATAGCCAACGCCAATCGCACCTAAAAACTGGGTTGGGTTGCCTGCGATACGCGTGACGGGGCTCGCCGCAAAATCCCCCTGCAACCGGCCCCATGAGCCCGTGGCAAACAGTGCCCACCCCTGTCGCAAATCGCCGCTCAGCGCATAGCTGCCCAAGGCCGACAGCGTAAAATCCTTAAAACCCCCGCGCGGATTGGCGAATATGGGCAGGCCGCTGCGCGCTGCGCCTGCTGCATCTACGGCAAAATAGCTCTCGGCATAACCGCGCCCGGCAAAGCTTGCCGCGGCCGACACGCCGACATAGATTTTTTCGCTAAGCGGCGTGCCATAGTCGATTGAGGGTGAAACAACATAGCTGCGATGAATACCGCTCACATCCTGGCGCACCGCCACGCGCACGCCAAGCGTGTCATAAGCGCTGGTAATGACGCCGGTTTTGGACAGGCCAACAAAACCGCCGGCCTCAAACGCCCCTTTGCGCTTGCCAAGCGCGCGGACACGCGGATCGACAATCCGGTTGGTACGGTTGAAGTTGATTGCAACTACCGGGCCGAACTCAACGTTGAGCGAACCGTGGTCGCGCAGCACATCGACATAAAGCGCTGCGCCCCGGCTGAAAAAATTATAGCCTGAAAGGCTGCCCCGCACTGCCGGCGCCGGCAGGACGACATAGTCGTTGGAGCCTTCATAGCTTGGCACCAAGGCAACGCCCGCGCCAATCGTCACCCTGTCGCGGCGCTGTGCGGGCTTTTCGCCAATGTTGTTTGCCGGGCCAGGTGCCGCATCTGCGCTCGCATCCGCTGCCTGCTCGCCTGTAGATTGCGCCGCCAACTCACCAGGCGCTGCCGCCAGTACAAACAGCCACGCCGCAGCCAGCGCTTTGCTCAACCGAACCATTTGGGGGGTACGCACACCATTTCTCCACCAGTAATTGCCTGCCGCCGCCTTACAGCAAATAGCGCATCCGCACGGCCTGTTCGTTTTCAGCCGCCGTCACGTCAAATTCCGCCGCGGTAAAACGGGGCGGGCCAAAGCCGATTTTGGGGTTGCGCGAGAACCCAAAACCCTCGCGCGGAATGCCCAGAAACGTGTCGAGCCGGGCATTGCCATTTTCGTCGTGAATAATAGCAACCGCATATGTGCCCGGCGGCAGCCCTTCAAAACGCGCGATATGCATGTCTGCTGGCAGGTTGCGGGTAATGGCGCGCGCATCGTCAACACAGCCGGGAAAATTCATGGGGTCCGCTGTCAGGCAAATCCGCACCAGCCCCTTGGCGGAACGCAGCTTGTCGATGCTAATGTCGAGCGTGCTTGTCGGCACTGCTCCCGGCAACATCCCCACCACGATGAGCGCGGCGCCCAGCCGCCGGGCGAAACGCTGCGCCGGGCCGATGGTCGAACCGGCCAAGGCCGCGGTCGGTGCGGCAGATATGGTCCCAAAAGCGGAAATATAGCCCATAATTGCACCTGTACTCCAAATGATGGCGTTGATGGTGACTGGCCGTAATCAGCCATTTGCCAAGCGGACCGCGCCACACAAAGGCGGGGAAAATTTCCCACCCCATATGGTTGGTTACACCCATAACCGTCATCACCAGCAACACAACTCCAAGTGCTGCCACATGGACGGGAATAACAAACACCAGCAGCGGAATGACCACCGCACCGCTCAGCGCCTCTACCGGGTGAAAAGCCATGGCCGCCCAGGCGGTTGGCGGGCGGCTGGCATGATGAACAGCATGGGCCAGCATAAACGGGCGTGGCTGGTGCATCCAGCGGTGTGTCCAGTAAAACCACGTGTCGTGCGCGAGCAAATAGAGCAGCACCGAAACCGGCAGATACCAGAGCGGATAATCGCCCGCGCGGGTATAAATCGCCGTCCAGCCGCGCTGCTGCCAGCCCCAGGCGATTATGCCGGCCGGCACGCCATAAATCGCCGCACTCAACAGACTCCAGCCAATTTCGCGGCGGATTTGTCGGTTAAGCCCATGGTACAAGCCAGGGTGCAGCAGCCGCGTCACACCAGCAAAAACACCGCTCACCGCCAGATAGCGCACGCCCACAATCACCGACATTGCCAGCGCAGACCATATTGCAGGCCATATTGCGAGCCAGATCAACGCAAGCAGCATCTTCATATTTCGGCCCTACCCCATGCCCGCACGAAACGGAACCGGGCATCGCGCTTGTACAGGCATATTCAATACCCCGCACCTTTCCTGCTTCGGGGTGGCAATAGGCGGGGGAAATCGGCTAAGCCAAGATATGGCGTCGAAAATGAAAGCGGATCTTGCCATTGTCGGCGCCGGGCTTGCGGGGGGCATGCTCGCGCTCGCGCTGCGGCAGCGGCTGCCTGCGCTCAACATCTGCCTCATCGACAGCGGCGACCGGGTTGGCGGCAACCATCTATGGTCGTTTTTTGGCAGCGACATTGCGGCCGCGCATCGGTGGATCGTCGCCCCGCTGCTCAGCCATAGCTGGGCGGCCCATGATGTCCGCTTTCCCAGGCGCAAGCGCACGCTGAATGCGCCTTATTATTCCATCGAATCCCGCAAGCTCGATCAGCTTGTGCGCCACGCCCTGCCCCCGCCTGCGCTCATGCTGGGGCGGCGGGTGATCGGCACCAGCCCGACAGTGGTGGTGCTGGCCGATGGTGACCGGGTGGAGGCGCGCGGCGTAATTGACGCGCGCGGCGCTGGCGATTTGTCAAAGCTCGACCTTGGCTGGCAAAAATTTGTCGGCCACGAATTTGCGCTTGAACAACCCCATGCGCTTGCGCGGCCGATCATCATGGATGCAACGATCGATCAGCTTGACGGTTATCGTTTCTTTTATGTGCTGCCCTTTTCCCCCACCCGGCTGTTCATCGAGGACACATATTATAGCGACACGCCCAATTTCGGCCCGGCAGCGCCTGGCCAGGGCGGTACTATCGACCCGGTGGCGCAGCGTATCAACGCCTATGCCGCGGCCAATGGCTGGCAGACGGGGCAGGTGATGCGCGAGGAACGAGGCGTCCTGCCGGTTGCTTTGGGGGGCGACTTTGCCGGCTATTGGCAAAGCAGCGGCAACAAGCTGGCCAAAATCGGCATGCGCGCCGGGCTGTTTCACCCGACCACGGGCTATTCCCTGCCCGACGCCGTGCGCACTGCTGCGCTGATTGCGGGCGCGACCGACCTGTCGGGTGCAGCGCTGCACGACCTGCTCTACGGTTTTGCACAAACTGTCTGGCGCAAACGTGGATTCTATCGTCTGCTTGATACAATGTTATACAAGGCAAGCGAGCCGGCGGAGCGCTACCGTATTTTAGAGCATTTTTATCGACTGAACCCGGCACTGATTGGCCGATTTTACGCAGGAACAACCACCATGTTCGACCGGGCACGCATCCTGAGCGGCAAGCCACCCGTCAAAATCAGCGCTGCACTAAGCGCTATCAAGGGAATGCGGCGATGAAATCCGCCATTGTCATCGGCGCGGGCTTTGGTGGCCTTGCTCTGGCCATTCGCCTGCAATCCGCCGGGGTTGCCACCACGATCATCGAATCCCGCGACAAGCCGGGCGGGCGCGCTTATGTGTGGGAAAAAGACGGGTTCGTGTTCGATGCCGGGCCAACCGTGATCACCGATCCGGCGTGCCTGCGCGAGCTTTGGGCCTTGTCTGGCCATGTGATGGACGACGACGTAACGCTTTGCCCCGTCATGCCCTTTTATCGGCTAAACTGGCCGGACGGCACCAATTTCGATTATTCAAACGACGACACCTCGCTTCTGGCCGAAATCGCCAAGCTCGATCCGCACGACGTTTCTGGCTATCGTCAGTTTCTTGAATATTCTGCCGGCGTGTTCAAGGAAGGCTATGAAAAACTTGGCCAGGTGGCCTTTCTCGACTTTGCCTCAATGATAAAGGCCGCGCCCAGCCTTGCCAAATATCAGGCATGGCGCAGTGTCTATTCCATCGTCTCCAGCTTTGTGAAACACCCAAAGCTGCGCGAGGCGCTGTCGTTCCACACCTTGCTTGTCGGCGGCAACCCGATGACGACAAGCGCCATATACGCGCTCATCCACAAGCTGGAAAAAGCAGGCGGCGTGTGGTTCGCCATGGGCGGCACCAACAAGCTCATCGCCGCCATGGTCACGCATTTTGAACGGCTGGGCGGCACTATTCGGCTGGAAGACCCGGTGGCGAACATCGACACGCGGGGCGACAGGGCAACCGGCATCACCACGCAAAGCGGCTTTCGTATGCAGGCAGATGCAGTGGCCAGCAATGCCGATGTAATGCACAGCTACCGCGATTTGCTGGCCGGTTCGCGTTGTGCTCAGCGCACAAGGGCGCGGCTGGAGCGCAAAAAATACTCTCCCTCGCTGTTTGTCGTGCATTTTGGCATCAAGGGCACCTGGCCCGGCATTCCCCACCACATGATATTATTTGGCCCGCGCTATAAAGGCCTGCTTGCCGATATTTACGACCACGGCGTGCTGGCGGAGGATTTTTCGCTTTATCTGCACCACCCAACCGTCACCGACCCTTCCATGGCGCCAGAGGGGCATTCCACCTTCTATGCGCTGGCACCGGTGCCGCATCAGGGCAAATTTCCGCGCGACTGGGCAGAGATAGGCCCGATTTTGGAAAAACGCATTCTGGATGAAATCGGCCGGCGGCTCATTCCCGATATTCACAACCGCATCGTGACGAAATTCCACTATGCCCCAAGCGATTTTTCGGCCGATCTCAACGCCCATCTCGGCAGCGCCTTCAGCCTGGCGCCCACACTGGCGCAAAGCGCGTTTTTCCGTGTGCACAACCGCGATGACAACATTCCCAACCTTTATTTTGTTGGCGCAGGCACACACCCCGGCGCGGGGATTCCAGGCGTTGTGGGCAGCGCCAAGGCAACGGCGGCACTGATGCTGGAGACGCGGCGGTGAAGCGGCTGGCGGTTTATTGCGGATCGGCAACGCCTGCGGACCCGGTCTATATTGATGCGGCGCGCCATGTCGGCCATGATTTGGCGGCGCGCGGCATCGGCGTGGTATATGGCGGTGGCAGGCTGGGGTTGATGGGCGCGGTTGCCGATGCCGCACTTGCTGCGGGCGGCGAGGTTATCGGCATCATCCCGCAGGCGCTGGTGGATGCGGAGGTTGCGCACAAAGGCCTGAGCGAGCTGCACGTTTGTGGCACCATGCACGAACGAAAACAGGCCTTTACCGATCTGGCGGATGGTTTTGTCACCTTACCCGGCGGCACGGGCACAATGGATGAGCTGTGGGAGGCGCTGAGCTGGGCGCAGATCGGCTATCATGCAAAGCCTGTGGGCCTGCTCAATGTCGCTGGCTTTTATGATGAGCTGATTGGCTTTGCTGCGAAAATGGGCATGGTTGGCTTTATCCGGCCCCAGCATCAGCGCCTGCTGATCCATGATGCAACGCTGGGCGGCTTGCTGGCCAAAATGGCCAGCCATGTGCCCGCCACCACCATCGGGCAAATTGGCAGCGCAGACTTGTGACGCAAGCGCATTTATGAGGCGTGCCAGGCCATGACCCGTGCGCAAATCGTGGCTGCTGCTCGCGCCTCCATCATGCGCGGTTCAAAAAGTTTTGCCGCAGCAAGCCGCCTGTTTTCGCCATCTGTGCGCGAGCGGGCCTGGCTGCTTTATAGCTGGTGCCGCGCATGCGATGATCTTGCCGACGGGCAGGAGCACGGCCATGGTATGACCATGGTTGCCGATGGCCCGGCGCGGCTGGCGGTACTGGAGCGCCAGACGGCGGCCGCACTCGCGGGAGAGGCGCTGGGCGATCCGCCGTTTGACGCGCTGCGGCTGGTGGTGGCGGAAACTGGCCTGCCCCATGGCTTTGCGCAAGATCACATCGCCGGATTTGCGCTGGATGCCGCCGGATGGCAGCCTCGCAGCGAGGATGATCTGCTGCGCTATTGCTACCATGTCGCAGGCGTTGTCGGCTGCATGATGGCGGTGGCAATGGGCGTGGCGCCAGATGATGACGCAACGCTTGACCGGGCATGCGACCTTGGCCTCGCCTTCCAGCTTGCCAATATCGCGCGCGATGTTGGCGAAGATGCAGACGCTGGCCGCTGCTATCTGCCGCGCGACTGGCTTGAGCAAGCAGGGTTAACACCGCAAACCATGATGAACCCGGCCAATCGCCCGGCCCTTGCTGCAATTGTCCGCCGGCTGACAGATCTTGCCGCCGCCTATGAACACAGCGCCCGGTTCGGCACGCCGGCGCTGCCGTTTCGCTCTGCCTGGGCGGTGCTGGCGGCAGCGGCAATTTATGGCGCCATCGGTCGCGATGTCGCCCGGCTAGGGCCTTGCGCGTGGGACGCGCGCGTTTCAACCTCAACGCCGCGCAAAATCGGCTTCATCCTCGCCGCGGCGCTACAGGCGGCGTTGCGGGTGCAGCGCTACCGGCCCGAACCGCGCAGCCCGGTATTGTGGCAACGGCCAGGCCATAGGCGGGTGGGAGCCGGCGCCATGGGCAAGGCCGGGGTTAGGAAATGTCGAGACTAATTGGGCATATTCTCATATGCGCTGGTACAATCAACTCGCGCCATACAAAAGTTGCCGCCGCCCCCTAGCTCGGGCTATGCGCAGGCGATGCGCCTTACCCCAGCCGATATCGCCCTTGCCCAGCACCTTGCCGACAGCGCAGGGGCTGCCATCCGCCCCTATTTTCGCGCAGCCCATGGGCTGGAGACGAAAAGCGATCTTTCGCCCGTCACGCTTGCTGATCGCGCCGCCGAAACAGCGATGCGCGACCTCATCGCCGCCACCTTCCCACAAGACGGCATTATCGGCGAGGAATTTGGCACGCAGCCCGGCACATCGGGCCGTGTCTGGGTGCTCGACCCGATAGATGGCACCCGTGCCTTCATTGCCGGGCGGCCGATTTTTGGCACATTGATCGCGCTTCTGGCCGATGGCTGGCCGGTGCTCGGCATTATCGACCAGCCAATTTTGCACGAGCGCTGGCTCGGCATTATCGGCCAGCCAACCATGTTCAACGGCGCGCCCGCCACCACCCGGCAGTGCCCCGCGCTTGCCGGCGCATCCATCGCCACCACCAGCCCCCATTTGTTCGACGCGCATGAAGGCGAGCATTATCTGGCGCTGGCAGCAGCCGCTGCGCGCGGCAACATGCGCCAGGGCCCCATTTATGGCGGGGATTGCTATAATTATGGCTGCCTTGCGTCTGGCCATATCGATATCGTTATCGAAGCGGGGCTAAAACTGCATGACTTTGCCGCCCTTGTGCCTGTGGTTGAAGGAGCAGGCGGGCGGATGTGCGACTGGGCGGGCGAGCCGCTCACCGCCGATAGCGCGGGCGATGTGATAGCGGCTGGAGACCCGGCACGCATCGACGACATTGTCGAAACGCTGGCCTGCCACGGCCATTGACGCAGCGATCATCGACACAATGCCTTGCCTTTTGCCCCAAGGCCGGTTAAGCGACCCGCCTTTCCGCGAGTAAGAGGAACTGCCCGGCCGGTATGGGCTGCCGTGGCCGTTCATAAATCGTCGCGCAAACAAGGAGACGAAAATGCCCAAACTCAAGACGAAGAGCGGCGTAAAAAAACGCTTCAAGCTCACAGCGACCGGCAAGCTGAAGCACGGCGTGGCCGGCAAGCGCCACAGGCTGATCAGCCATAACGGCAAATATATTCGCCAAAATCGCGGCACCAAGGTCTTGTCCAAGGCTGACACCGCAACCGTAAAGGCCTGGGCGCCTTACGGTCTCGGCTGATTCAGGAGATATAGAAAATGGCACGCGTAAAACGGGGTGTTACCACCCACGCCAAGCACAAGCGGATTCTCGAATCGGCCAAGGGCTATTATGGCCGCCGCAAGAACACGATTCGCATCGCGCGGCAGGCAGTCGAAAAGGCCGGGCAATATGCCTATCGCGACCGCAAGGTTAAGAAGCGCTCGTTCCGGGCGCTGTGGATTCAGCGTATCAACGCGGCGGTCCGTGTGGAGGGCCTTACATACGGCCAGTTCATGCACGGGCTGAAGCTTGCAGGCGTTGAACTCGACCGGAAAGTGCTGGCCGATATTGCCATGCACGAGGGCGAAGCGTTTAGCGGCATCATCGCGCAGGCAAAGGCGGCTCTGCCCCAGGCCGCCTGAGCGGTCCTGCCACCCACGACAAAAGGGGCGCTGGTGGATTGCCACCGGCGCCCTTTTCGTTATCGCACGCACGAAACATAAAACGGGAATGGTAATGACAACCCAACTCGATGACATGCGCGCCACGATGCTTGCGGCCATTGCAGCAGCGGACCGGCTGGAGGAGCTGGAAGGGCTGCGCGTCGAAGCACTTGGCAAAGCAGGCACCATTACCGCGCTGCTCAAATCGCTTGGGCAGATGAACCCGGAGGAACGCCAGGCAAACGGCCCGGCTATTCATGGCTTGCGCGAAGCGGTGACGACGGCGCTTGCCGGGCGCAAAGCCACGCTTGAGCGCGCAGCGCTTGACGCACGCCTTGCCAGCGAAACGCTGGACATGACACTGCCTGCGGCCCGCGCACCCATGGGCAGCATCCACCCGGTTTCTCAGGTAATGGACGAGCTAGCCGAGATTTTTGCCGATATGGGTTTTGCCGTGGCGACCGGCCCGGAGATTGAGGACGACTGGCATAATTTTTCCGCGCTCAACATTCCAGAAACCCACCCCGCGCGCGCCATGCACGACACTTTCTATCTGGCAGGCGAGCACCCCCGGCCGATGGTGCTGCGCACCCACACAAGCCCGGTGCAAATCCGCACGATGATGGCGCAGCAGCCGCCCATCCGCATCATCGCACCGGGCCGCACCTATCGATCCGATTCAGATGCCACCCACACGCCGATGTTCCATCAGGTGGAAGGTCTGGTGATCGACAAAAATATTACGCTTGGCCATTTGAAGTGGACGCTGGAAACCTTTCTCAAGGCTTTTTTTGAGCGCGACGATGTCGTGCTGCGGCTGCGCCCCAGCTATTTCCCATTCACTGAACCATCTGCCGAGGTAGATGTTGGTTTCACGCTGCAAAACGGCAAACGCGTTATCGGTGGCAGCGAAGGCTGGATGGAGGTGCTCGGCAGCGGCATGGTCCACCCAAAGGTAATCGCCGCTTGCGGGCTCGACCCGGACGAGTGGCAGGGCTTTGCCTTTGGCTGCGGCATCGACCGGCTGGCGATGCTCAAATATGGCATGGACGATCTGCGCGCCTTTTTCGATGGCGATATCCGCTGGCTGAAACATTATGGCTTTTCCTGCCTCGACGTGCCCACGCTTTCAGGAGGAGTAGGCGCATGAAGTTCACGCTCGGCTGGCTGAAAGAACATCTGGAAACGGATGCAAGCCTTGATGACATTGTGCTCGCGCTCACCCGCATCGGGCTGGAAGTGGAAGGGGTAGATAATCCTGCAGAAAAGCTGGCAGGCTTTTGCATCGCGCGGATTATTTCTGCCGAGCCACACCCGCAGGCGGATAAGCTGCGCGTGCTCAGCGTCGATGCAGGCGGTGGCCCCTGCCAGGTGGTGTGCGGTGCGCATAATGCCCGCGCAGGGCTTGTCGGCGTGTTCGGCGCGCCCGGCGCGGCGGTGCCGGCCAATGGCATGGTGCTGAAGGTGGCGGCTATTCGCGGTGTCGAATCAAACGGGATGATGTGTTCTGCGCGCGAGCTGGAGCTGGGCGATGATCATGACGGGATAATCGAGCTGCCCGGCGACGCCGCAAGCGCCATTGGCACGGCCTTTGCCGATTTTGCCGGGCTGAACGACCCCGTTATCGACGTATCGATCACCCCTAACAAACAGGATTGCATGGGCGTGCGCGGCATTGCGCGCGACCTTGCGGCCGCTGGCATGGGGCAATTGCGCCCGCTCGCGCCCGTCTCGCTGTCCCTTTGCGGGCCGGGGCCTGTAGTCGCCACGCAGGACGCGGACGGCTGCCCGGCCTTCTACGCCCAATCTGTGGCCGGGGTCAGCAATGGCCCCGCGCCCGCCTGGATGCAGGCGCGGCTAAAGGCCATCGGCCAAAAGCCTATTTCCGCACTGGTTGACATCACCAATTTCATAATGATCGATCTGGGGCGGCCTTTGCATGTGTATGACATGGCCAAGCTCAGCGGCAGCCTTGTTGCACGCAAGGCGCGCCATGAGGAGAAGGTGGCAGCACTCAACGGCAAGACCTACACGCTCGACGAGACGATGACGGTGATTGCCGATGATGAAAAAGTCCGTGGCATTGGCGGCATCATGGGTGGTGAAGAAAGCGGCGCTACCGAGGCAACCACCGACGTGCTGATCGAATGCGCCTGGTTCGAGCCCGACACCATCGCCCGTACCGGGCAAAAGCTCATGCTGACGAGCGATGCCCGCACCCGGTTTGAGCGCGGGGTTGACCCGGCCTTTCTCGATGAGGGGCTGGCAATGGCAACCTGGATGATAACCCAATATTGTGGCGGCACGCCAAGCGCGGTTACTCGCGCAGGCGCTGCGCCCCTGCCCGCGCGCACCATCATTTATGACCCGGCACGTGCACAAACGCTGGGCGGCCTTGCCATAACGGCAGACCGGCAGCGCGCCATTCTGGAAAGCCTTGGCTTTGCCGTGACGCCTGACTGGCACGTAACACCGCCAAGCTGGCGCCGCGATGTGGAGGGAATTGCCGACCTTGTGGAGGAAGTCATCCGCATCGAGGGCATTGACAAAGTGCCGCCTACACCGCTGCCGCGCGCGCCGGGCGTAGCGCTGCCCACGGCCACGCCCGACCAAAAGCTGGAACGCCGCGTGCGCCGCGCCGCCGCCGCGCGCGGGCTGAACGAGGCAATTACCTGGAGCTTTTTGTCAAAAGCACAGGCAGATGCGTTTGGCGGCGGGGCCTGGGCGCTTGCCAACCCCATTAGCGAAGAACTCAAGGTCATGCGGCCTTCGTTACTCCCCGGCCTGCTCGCCGCGGCAGAGCGCAACATCAAGCGCGGGGCCGGCAATGTGCGCCTGTTCGAGCTTGGCCGGCGCTATCTGGCAGATGCCGAGCGAGCAACGCTTGGCATGGTGCTGGCAGGAGAACGCCGTGCACGCGGCTGGCAAAGCGGCCGGGCGCAGCTTTTCGACGCGTTCGACGCCAAGGCGGAGGTGCTGGCGCTGCTGGCAGAGGCGGGTGCGCCGGTTGATAATCTACAGATATATGGTGAGGCGGGCGTGGCCTGGCACCCCGGCCAATCGGCAACGCTCAGGCTGGGGCCAAAGACGGTGCTTGCTACTTTCGGCATGCTCCACCCGCTCACCCTCAAGGCATTTGATCTGGACGGCCCGGTTGCCGCAGCAGAGCTATATCTCGATGCCGTGCCGCCCAAACGGGCAAGCGGATTTATGAAACCCGCTTATGCCCCGCCTGCGCTCCAATCCGTCACGCGCGATTTTGCGTTTGTCGTGCCACCAGCGCTTGGCGCTGATGCGTTGGTGCGCGCCATTCGCGGTGCGGACAAGGCGAGCATCACCGCCGCGCGGCTGTTCGACGTGTTCGAGCGCGAGGGGCAAAAGTCCATGGGTGTGGAGGTGGTGTTGCAACCCGCCGACAAAAGTTTCACCGATGATGCGCTAAAGGCGATTGCCGACAAGGTGGTTGCCGCTGCGGCCAAACTTGGCGCGGCGCTGCGCGGGTAAGCGATGAGCCGGGCCGTGCAACCATGGGTGACGCGGCGATATCCACTCGTTAGAGACGCCAGATGACCACCCCTTTTGACCGCCGCACTTTTGCGATTATCTCCCACCCCGATGCTGGCAAGACAACTCTTACCGAAAAGCTCCTCTATTTTGGCGGCGCCATACACCTGGCCGGCGAGGTAAAGGCGCGCGGGGCCAACCGGCGGGCCCGTTCCGACTGGATGAAGATTGAGCAGCAGCGCGGCATTTCCGTCACCTCGTCGGTGATGACGTTTGAAAAAGATGGCATCACCTTCAACCTGCTCGATACACCGGGGCACGAAGATTTTAGCGAGGACACCTATCGCACGCTGACCGCGGTTGATTCTGCTGTGATGGTGATTGACGCTGCCCGCGGCATCGAGGCGCAGACGCGCAAGCTGTTTGAGGTGTGCCGCCTGCGCTCGGTGCCGATCATCACCTTCATCAACAAGGTCGACCGGGAAGGGCGCGACCCTTTTTCGCTGCTCGACGAAATTGCCGATCTGCTGGCGCTTGATGTCACGCCGATGAGCTGGCCGGTTGGTATGGGCGGCGAGTTTGAGGGCATATTCGATCTTCACGCCAACCGCCTGATGCAGCCGACGGGCGATGGGCGGGATTATATGGGCAAGGCGCTGGACGTGGCTTCGCTGGATGACGCAGCCCTTGCCGGGCGGCTTTCACCCGCCGGGCTCAAGCGGCTGCGCGACGAGGCGGAGCTGGCGCTGGGCGGCTATGGCGCGTTTGACCGGGCGGCCTATGCGCATGGGGACCAGACACCGGTCTATTTCGGCTCAGCGCTCAAGGATTTTGGCGTGGGCGAGCTTATCGCAGCGCTCGCGGCCCACGCGCCCGGCCCCCGGCCGCAACCGGCCGAGCCTGCTGCCGTTTCGCCCGACCGGGCCGATGTGACGGGCTTTGTCTTCAAGGTACAGGCGAATATGGACCCGCAGCACCGCGACCGCATTGCCTTTATGCGGCTGTGCTCTGGCGTGTTCAGACGCGGCATGAAGCTAACCCCCACCGGGCACGGCAAACCCATTGCCATCCACTCGCCCATCTTGTTTTTTGCGCAGAACCGCGAGCTGGCTGACGAGGCTTATCCTGGCGACATTATCGGCATTCCTAATCATGGCACACTACGCGTCGGCGACACGCTGAGCGAGCGAGCCGATGTGCGCTTTACTGGCCTGCCCAATTTTGCACCCGAAATTTTGCGCCGCGTCGCGCTTAAAGACCCGACCAAGACCAAGCAGCTCCGCAAAGCGCTCGACGATATGGCGGAGGAGGGTGTGACACAGGTCTTTTACCCCGATATCGGCTCAAACTGGATTATCGGCGTGGTTGGCCAATTGCAGCTTGAGGTGCTGCTGAGCCGGCTGGAGGCGGAATATAAGGTGGCCGCCGGGCTGGAAATGGCGCCGTTTGAAACCGCTCGGTGGATTTCAGCGGCAGACCCGGCGGACCTTAAAGCATTTGTCGATGTGAACCGCAGCGCCATGGCCAAGGACCGCGACGGCAACCCTGTATTCCTCGCCAAATCGGCCTGGGAGGTGGGGTATATTGCCGAGCGCTACCCCAAAATCCGGCTGGCAGCGACCAAGGAACGCTAAGACTGGTCGGCACCGAACCCGCAAAAACAGGCCGGTGCCGACTGGCCTGAGCAGGTGTTAAAACTTCACCTGCGCCGTCACGGTAATCTGGCGCGGGTTGCCATAATAGGCCGTAAGCACCCCTTCTGCGCCCAGCGTCGAGATCAGGTTACCCGCGCTATTGCGGTTGAAATTGCCGGTGTCGGGGTTCTGGCTGAGAAAATTATAGCCTGCAACGATATAGCGCTTGTCGAGCAGGTTGCGGCCGTGCAGCCCGAACGACAAGCTTTTGTTGACAGTCCACACCGCATTGGCATCCCACAGCGCAAAGCCGGGCTGGTCAAGCTGGGGGGTGCGCAGCTCGAACTGCTGCGAATCGCCGCGATAGGAAACCGAGCTGCTCAGGTTCAGCGAACCATCGCCCACAGGCACATCATAACCAAGCGTGACGCCCGCAGTCCAATCGGGCGTGTTCTGAATCCGGCGACGATCGGCCACCTCAAGCCCGCGCGAGTCGATATAGGATTTGAAGCGCGCATCAAGATAGCCAACCGTCCAGGAAAGGTTCAGCCTGTCTCCACTGGCAGCAAGGCTTTTGGCGAGAATGGCGCTGCCCTCAAACTCAACACCGCGGATCTGCGCACGGCCAGCATTGGTCGTAATCCCGGCAAAGGTCTGAATACCGCCAACCACCACGCCCACCGATCCTGGGATCTGAACGTTGCGATAATTGGAATGAAACGCCGAAAGCGACACGTTCAGACGGTGGTCGAACAGCGCTGCCTTATAGCCAACTTCATAGGTGCGGACATCTTCGGGCTCGAACGACAAAAAACTGAAAATGTCGGCCTGATCACCGCGCGCACCATTAATGCCATTGCCATTGAGATCGGGGGCCGCCGTGCCCACGCCACGCGGGTCGAAGCCGCCGCCTTTGAAGCCTTCAGAATAGCTGGCGTATAATGTGTGATTGGCACTGGGCTTGAAACTGCCCGAAACGCGCGGGGTAAAGCGCTGAAATGTGGCCCGCCCGCGGAAATCCGTCTGCCGCACGATCGGCGCGCTGGTCCCGCCAAAAAATGGCGATGCGCCCAGATAGACATTGCGCTCAATCTGCGAGTTGCGATTGTCCCATGTATAGCGACCGCCAGCCGACAGGCTGAAATGCTCGTCGAAATCATAGGTGAAATCACCAAAAATCGCGACGGTATCGGTGCGGACATTGCCAAAGGTGAGCGCTGTCACCGTGCCCGGCAGGCGGACATCAAAAGCCGTGCGCGACTCGGCGTCGAGGAAATAGGCGCCAACAAGCCCGTTAAACCCGCCGCTCTCAACCAGAAGCTGCAATTCCTGGCTGAGCTGGGTGTTGTTGTAAAATGCCGGTACATCGACATCAACCGCGGGCAGCGCGTCAAAATCAATCGGTGTGGCGCTATCATCGCGGCGATAGGCCGTAATGCTGCGGAAGGTCAGCCAATCAGCCGGGTGAAACTCACCAAAGCCCGAAATACCCCAGGCCGAAACATCCTGCGCCGGGCTGTTCAACCCGCCGCGCGTGTCGAAAACATTGGCAAGCACCGGCGCCCCCGTTGACAGGCCGGGGATCAGGCGGTGCCCGCCACGCGCGTTGGTGCTGTCTTGCGTATAATCGCCGGTAATGCGGATAAAGGCCTGACTGCTGGGCTCGATTTCCAGCGTGCCGCGGCCTGCCCAAATGTCTTTGTTATAATTTTCCTCACCCGTAGTCAGGTTCGTTCCAAAGCCATTGCGGCTGAGGCGCGCAATTGCCCCGCCAACCTTCACCTTGCCATCAAGCAGCGGCACACTGCCGGTGATAACACCGTCTGCCTGATTATAGCTGCCATAGGCGCCGCGCAGCGCAAGGCTTGGCTTGTCGGCCAGCCGCTTGGTAACATATTTGATCGCCCCGCCAATGGTGTTGCGGCCATAAAGCGTGCCCTGCGGCCCGCGCAGCACTTCGATCCGCTCCACATCGTAAATGTCGAGCACCGCGGCCTGAGGGCGGTTGAGATAGACATCGTCAAGATAAATGCCCACGCCCGCTTCAAAGCCGGCCACAGGGTCTTGCTGGCCAACGCCGCGAATGAAGGCGGTGAGCGTCGAGCTGGTGCCGCGCGACACCTCAAGCGTCACGTTGGGCGCAGAATTGGCAATGTCTGTAATATCGGCTGCGCCCTGGCGGTCGAGCTGTGCGCCGGAAAAGGTCGTTATGGCGATCGGCACATCGAGGAGGCTCTCCTCGCGGCGGCGCGCCGTTACCAGAATATCGCCATTTTCTTCGGCAGGATTTTCCGCCTGAGCTGTGGCTGGCGCCTCTTGCGCGAGTAGTGGCGCACTGCTGAGCGCGCTTAGCGCCGCGCCAAACAGAAATGACGTGCGGATAGACGATATACGGCGTGACATGGTGGTGTTCTCCCCTCCTGTGTGGCGCGCCCCTCTTGCGGGTTGAACGCCATTGGCTGCTGCTATACTGAAACCTGAACCGGGTTTCAACTTGGGAATTGGGAGGGCGAGGAAAATGGGGACCGAGCGTGCTGTATCGGCAACATTGTCTGCCGCAAGCGCCGGCAAGGCGCCGCGCACCGACCGCGGCCGCAAAACCTTGCGCGCCATTCTCGATGCCGCCGCCATCGAATTTGGCGAGCGCGGCTTTCATGAAACGTCGATCAGTGAAATTACCCGCCGCGCCGGGGTCGCTTTGGGGAGCTTTTACACCTATTTTGATAGCAAGGATGCGGTGTTCCGCGCGCTGGTGCGCGACATGTCAAATCAGGTGCGCGATCATGTCGCGCCCAAAATCCGCGCCGCAACCGACCAGATCAACGCCGAACGCGCCGGGCTTTTAGGCTTTATCGAATTTGTGCGCGGGCATAAGGAAATTTACCGGATCATCGACGAGGCCGAATTTGTCGATCCCGACAGTTTTCGCGCGCATTACACCATATCGGCGGACCGCATTGCTCAGCGGCTGTCTGCTGCGGCCGAGCGCGGCGAAGTGCGCGGGGCCGATGTTGAGATTCACGCCTGGGCTATCATGGGCATGAATGTCTTTTTAGGCTTGCGCTACGGCGTTTGGGCAGAAGATGCCGCGCCTGAACAAGTGGCGGATGCCGTCGCGCGGCTATTGTCGCAGGGCATTGCGCGGGAATAGCGCGACGCAGCTTGGCCGCAGCGCCAGGCTTTGCCCCGCAGCGAGGCGCAGCTAAAGCCAGCGCAAACTGCCCATCCTCCGGTTCAAACATGGCAATGCGCGGTTAAGAGCCTTAGCCCTTCATCCTGTGCGGTGCTTATATTGCCCGTCATGCTCCAGCGCGGCGACCAGCAGGCCGCGCACCGCGCGAACCGCCGCCATGTCCACCCCATCTGCCAGCGGCGGCACCTTCTCCTCGCTCGACAGCAGCGCCTGCACGCCGCGAATTGTATAACCCTTATCGTTCAGCAGCAAATTGATCCGCTGCACCAGCGCAACATCGTCGGGGCGATAATAGCGCCGGTTGCCCGCGCGCTGCAGCGGGCGCAACTGGGAAAAGCGCGTTTCCCAATAGCGCAAAATATGCCGCGGCAACCCGGTTTCCTGCGACAATTCGCCAATCGTCCGAAAAGCCGTGGCAGATTTTTCCACCGCGCCGGCCAAAATATCAGCCAGACTTTACGATGCGCTCCCGCACCATGTGGCTGGCACGGAAGGTAAGCACGCGGCGCGGCGCAATTGGCACCTCAACGCCGGTTTTGGGGTTGCGGCCAATCCGCTCGCCCTTGTCACGCAACATGAAAGTACCAAAACCAGAAATTTTAACATTCTGGCCCCCGGCAAGCGCATCGCACATGCTGTGCAAAATCTGTTCCACCAGCTTTGACGACTCGGCTCGCGACAAACCAACTTCGCTGTGCAGCGTCTCGGCCAGGTCGGCCCGCGTCAATGTTCCTGTCTCGCTCATATACACCCCAAATATCTAGCAAATTTCTCGATACAGACGATGATAATCCATAATATGAGGTTTTTGCAATACCCCTGCCAAAATCAGAATTTGATGAGCGCTGCCCCCCAGGTAAATCCGCCGCCCATCGCCTCCAGGACAATCAAGTCATCCTTTTTAATTCGCCCATCGCGCACCGCCACGTCAAGCGCCAGCGGCACCGATGCCGCCGATGTGTTGGCATGCTGATCAACTGTCATGATCACCTTATCAGCAGGCAGGCCTAATTTGCGCGCAGTTGCATCCAAAATGCGGGCATTGGCCTGATGCGGCACAACCCAGTCCACATCGCCTGCGGCAAAACCAGTGCCGGCCAGCGCCTCTTCCATCACCGCTGCCAGATTGACAACGGCGTGGCGAAAAACCTCGCGTCCCTTCATCCGCACATGGCCGACGGTGCCGGTGGTCGAAGGCCCGCCATCAACATAGAGCAACTGATTGTGACGGCCATCGGCGTGAAGCTTGGTTGAAAGGATGCCGCGCTCGCCCTGTTGCGCCTCAAGCACAATGGCGCCCGCACCGTCGCCAAACAGCACACAAGTTGTCCGGTCTTCCCAATCGAGGATACGGCTGAAGGTTTCTGCGCCAATCACCAGCGCACGCCGCACACTGCCTGCGCGGATCATGCTGTCAGCCACATGCAGCGCGTACAGAAAGCCCGAACACACCGCCGCCACATCAAACGCGATGCAATCTTCAATACCAAGCGCCGCCTGTACCTTGGTTGCGCTTGCGGGAAAAGTCTGGTCCGGCGTGGCGGTCGCTAGCACGATGAGGTCGATAGTGGCGGCATCGCACCCGGCAGCGGCAATTGCTGCCCGCGCAGCATCGCTCGCCAGGCTTGCGGTGGTTTCCCCAGGGCCAGCGAGGTGGCGAAAACGAATGCCGGTGCGCTCGACGATCCACTCGTCGGTTGTATCCACCGTTTGTGCCAGCTCGGCATTCGACACCCGCCGGGCGGGCAGCGCAGAGCCTGTGCCAGTGATTACAGCGCGAATCATGAAAACACCTTCACCCGCATGGCGTCACGCGGCCTTTGCCTCAAAATTACCCAGATCATCGCTGATCCGGCGCGCCAGGTCATCACGCAACATCTTGGCGGCAACGCCAATGGCGTGCGCCACGCCCAGTTCATTGGCGCTGCCATGGCTCTTTACCACCAGCCCGTTCAACCCCAAAAAGACCGCGCCATTGTGGTTGTTAGGGTCCAGATGGTCGCGCAGCAATTCAGTGGCGGGGCGCGAAATGAGAAAACCGATTTTTGAGCGGAACGAACTGCGAAACGCCCGCCTTAGCAAATCCGCCACGAAGCGAGCGGTGCCCTCGGCGGTTTTAAGCGCAATGTTGCCAGAAAATCCGTCGCACACAATTACATCAACGTCACCCTGCGACAGGCGGTTGCCCTCGACAAAGCCGGTAAACACCATCGGCAGGTGGGTTGCCTCTTTCAGCCGGGTAGCGGCATCGCGAATAATGTCGGTGCCCTTCAAATCCTCTGTGCCGATGTTGAGCAGCGCAACACGCGGCGCCTCCAGATCGAGCATGGTGCGGGCATAGGCCGCACCCATCACCGCAAATTGCACCAGATTGGCCGCATCGCACTCGGTGTTCGCGCCCAGATCAAGCATGATAACGTCGTTTTTGCCAAGGCTTGGCATGGTGGCGGCAAGCGCGGGCCGGTCTATGCCCGGCAGGGTGCGCAGCGCAAGCTTGGCCATTGCCATCAGCGCGCCGGTATTGCCCGACGAAACCGCCGCGCCGGCAAGCCCTTGCTTTACAGTGTCGATCGCGATGCCCATCGACGTGGTCTTTGCCCGCCTGAGCGCAGCACTCGGCCGCTCGCTCGCGCTCACGACATCGGGCGCGTGAACGATCTCGGCATGATCCGACAGGTTGGGGTGCGCCTTCAGGCCTTCGCGAATCGCCCCTTCATCGCCTACCAGGACAAATTCAAGGCCCCCATAATCGCGCCGCGCACGCGCGACCCCGGCCAGCATCACTGCCAGCCCGTCGTCGCCGCCCATCGCGTCCACCGCAATTCGGGAGCTGATCGGCACCTGACGGCTCCCCTCGACCGGCGTTTGGATCAGCCTTCGACCGAAAGGATCTCACGGCCGTTATAATGGCCGCAGGAACCGCATAAGATGTGCGGGCGCTTCAGCTCGCCACAATTTGGGCATTCCTGAAACGCTTCGACAGCGAGCGAATCATGGCTGCGGCGCATACCGCGCTTGGAGGGGGACGTTTTTCTCTTCGGGACGGCCATCGAGGCACCTTAGCTTGTGAAATTCTTGGGGCTTGCGATAGGCCCAACCGGCTGAACAGGCAACCACGGGCCATTAGGCCGCAGCAGCCATTCAAGCGGCCAGACGCATCGCGAAGGCAGGCGCTATAGCGAATTTCATCAAGGTTGCAAGCAATCCGCGGCGAATCTGCTACAGCACCTTACTCGCGCATGTGCCAATTGCCAGAATAGCAGCGCCATGCGATGCATCTTACATAAAATCGGGAGAAGAGCATTATGGCTATGCCGACACTGCCAATAACGCTGGCCGCTGCCAGCGGGGCTGCCTTTATCAACATCTGGCTGGCCACACGAGCAGGCGGCGCGCGCGGCAAAGCGAAAGTGAGCATCGGCGATGGCGGCAATCCGCAGCTCATCGCCCGAATGCGCGCGCATGCCAATTTTGTCGAATATACACCCTTTGTCCTCATTCTCCTTGGCCTGATCGAACTCAACATCGGCAGCCCGACATGGCTTTGGGGGGTTGCAGGCGCCTATTTGTTCGGCCGCATCGGCCACGGGCTGGGAATGAGCGGCTTGCCCAAAGGGCGCAGCATCGGCATCACTATCACCATGCTCGTTCTGTCAGGGCTTGGCATTTACGCGGCCATATTGCCGCTGGTGCACACATCAACAGCACCAGCCGCCCGCACGGTTGAAGGCGTGCCCGCCAGAGGCTGAACCGCGCGCGACCACACGCACTGGGCAACGCCTGCGCTATTTGGCGAGGGCTGCGTCACCGACAAACGGGTTGTGGCGGCGCTCATGCCCGAAATTACTCATCGCCCCGTGCCCCGGCACAAAAGCTGTGTCATCTCCCAGCGGCCACAGCTTGCTGGTGATTGCATCGAGCAAATCCTGATGGTTGCCCAGCGGAAAATCGGTACGGCCAATTGAGCCTTGAAACAGCACGTCCCCCACCAGCGCAAGCTTTGCTGCGGCAATATGAAACACGACATGGCCCGGCGTATGGCCGGGGCAGTGGAGAACGCTGAAAACGAGCTCGCCCACCGTCACCACATCCCCATCGACGAGCCAGCGGTCCGGCTCAAACGGGGCGCCGCGCACGCCATAGTTGCGCCCATCCTCGTCCAGCCGCGCAATCCAGAACCGGTCGGCCTCGTGTGGGCCTTCAATCGGCACGCCAAGCTCACGCGCCAGCGCGCCCGCCTCGCCGCAATGGTCAATATGGCCGTGGGTGATGAGAATTTTTTCAATCGTCACGCCTGCCTGCGCGGCCGCCGCCTTTAGCCGTGGCAAATCGCCGCCGGGGTCGACAAAGGCGCCGCGCATCGTCTTTGTGCACCACAGCAGCGTGCAGTTCTGCTGGAGCGCAGTAACGGGTACAATGGCAGCCCGCAGTGGATGGTCCGTGGTCATGCGCCATAGCGATAGAGCGCCGCCGGGCCGGCGGCAAGCACAGGGCTTGCCCCGCCCGGCTTGGGCAGGCATTTGGCACAACAGCAATGCCCCACAGCGCGCACCCTCTTGCCTCGATGCCCGGTTCCACCCCCGAACCGCCATTTTTGCTGTTTGACGATGCCCGGCCCGGCGGCAGCGCGCGGCTTTACCAACACCCTTGCAGCATTATCCGCGCAGACAGGGTTGAAGATATTGCCACTGCGGTGGCGAAATTGCGCGCCGCTCGCGCACAAGGGCTGGAGGCGGCAGGCTTTATCGCCTATGAGGCAGCCGCCGCGTTTGAGCCGGCGCTCGCAGCGAGCGACAAGGCCGCGCCACACGGGGGCACCGCCGGCTTCCCGCCCGCGCCGCTGCTGTGGTTTGGCCTGTTCAGCGGTTTCACCGCGATTGCGGGGCAAGATGTGCCTGCCCTGCTCGGCAATCCGGCCGGCGCGTGGATCGGCGCGCCGCAGCCGCTCATCACCCCGGCTGATCACGCCGCAAGGCTCACCCGGCTTCAAGCGCTGATTGGCTCAGGCGATATATATCAGGCGAACCTTACCTACCGCGCCGATGTGGCCATGGCGGGGGCGCCGCTTGCGCTGTTTGCCCGGCTACGGGCACAATCTGCCGCCAGCCATGGCGCTGTCGTCGCCACGGGGGCGGAGACGCTATTATCCCTTTCGCCAGAATTGTTTTTCGCGCTTACTGGCAACAGGCTTGAGTGCCGCCCGATGAAGGGCACTGCCCGGCGCAGGCCCACCCCTGCGGATGATGCCGCCGCTGCTCAGGCGCTTGCCCAAGACCCCAAGCAGCGGGCTGAAAATCTGATGATTGTCGACCTTATGCGCAACGACCTTGCCCGTGTCGCGGTGCCGGGCAGTGTGGCGGTGCCGCGGCTGTTTGCAACGGAAACCTACCCCACGGTGCACCAGATGGTTTCAGACATATGCGCTCAGCTTGCGCCTGGGAAAGACGCGCTCGACGTGCTGGCAGCGCTTTTCCCCTGTGGCTCGATTACCGGCGCACCCAAAATCCGCGCAATGCAGGCAATTGCCGAGGCCGAGGCGGGCATGGCGCCACGCGGCGCCTATACCGGCGCAATCGGCTGGTTAAGTGCCAATGGCGACGCCCGGTTCAGCGTGGCCATTCGCACGCTAAGCTTGCCTGCCGGGCACAGCACCACAAACAGCAGCACCGCGCGCTTTGGCGTGGGCGGGGGCATTGTCGCCGATTCGGTAGCGGCCGCGGAGTGGGATGAAACCCGCGCCAAGGGTGATTTCCTCACCCATGGTCAACGCCGGTTCGACCTTATCGAGACGATGGCGTTTGATCCGCTTGCCGGGCTGCTTCGGCTGGAGCGGCATTTGGAGCGGATGCGGGCAAGTGCTGCACTGTTCGGATTTGATTTCGACCGCCATGTCGCGCGCAACGAATTGCAGGCCGCCACCTTCCGCTTGCGCAAGCCAAGCAAGGTCCGCCTGCTGCTGAGCCGGACCGGCGCAGTCGCTATTGAGACCGCCGCCCTGCCCAACGCGCCCACAGCACCGGTGCCCGTGGCCATTGTACCACTGCCGGTTGCCGCCAGCGATTTTCGCTTGCGCCACAAGACCACCGACCGCGCTTTTTATGACGAGAGCCGGGCGCGCATGGCTGGCACGGGCGCCTTTGAGGTGGTTTTTGCCGATGCCGACGGATTTTTGACAGAGGGCAGCTTCACGAGCCTGTTCGTGGATAAGGGCGGGCGGCTTGTCACCCCGCCGCTTGCCCGCGGGCTGCTCCCCGGCGTTTTGCGCGCAGAAATGCTCGCTACCAATAAAGCGGAGGAGGGCGATGTCGTACCACAAGACTTGGCGGGCGGCTTCTTTATCGGCAATGCGCTTCGCGGGCTTATTCCTGCTTTTGTTGCGGCAAACCAGGTTGCACCGTAATAAAATTTGCGGCTATAGCCCCGCTCGCCGCCCCTCCAGCACAGCAGGTCTACCAGCATGACGCCCTCCGCCGCCCTTGGCCGTATCAAGCCCTCGCCAACGCTTGCCATCACCAGCCGGGTGATGGAACTGAAGCGCGCAGGGGTCGATGTGATTGGCCTTGGCGCGGGCGAGCCGGATTTCGACACGCCCGATTTTGTGAAAGAAGCCGCAATAAAAGCGATTCGCGACGGGCAGACAAAATATACCAATGTCGATGGTACACCGGAGTTGAAGCAGGCGATTATCGCCAAATTTGCACGCGACAATGGCCTTGCCTATCAGCCCGATCAAATCACCGTAAATGTCGGCGGCAAGCACACACTGTTCAACGCTATTGTTGCAACTGTCGATACAGGCGACGAAGTTATCGTGCCGGCACCCTATTGGGTGAGCTATCCCGATGTCGTACAGTTTGCCGGCGGCGTGCCGGTGTTTGTGGCAGCGGGCGCCGACCAGGGCTATAAGCTGCTGCCTGACCAGCTTGAAGCGGCAATTACACCGCGCACCAAATGGGTCATTCTCAACTCTCCCTCCAACCCCACGGGCGCTGCCTATTCAGCAGATGAATTGCGCGCGCTTGGCGCAGTGCTTGCGCGGCACCCGCATGTGTGGATCTTCGCCGACGATATGTACGAGCACATCATCTATGATGGCTTCAACTTCACCACAATTGCCCAGGTCTGCCCCGATCTTTATGATCGTACACTAACGGTAAATGGCTGCTCCAAGGCTTATGCGATGACCGGGTGGCGGATTGGCTTTGCCGGGGGGGCGCCGTGGCTCATCAAGGCAATCTCAAAGCTTCAGTCGCAGTCCACCTCCAACCCCTGCTCCATCGCACAGGCCGCAGCCGTTGCCGCGCTGAGCGGCGACCAGGGCTTTTTGGTACAAAGGGCCGCCGCCTTTCAGGCCCGGCGCGATCTTGTGGTGTCGATGCTCAACCAGGCAAATGGCATTACCTGCCCCCGCCCAGAAGGCGCTTTTTACGTTTACCCTGAATTTTCCGCGCTGATCGGCAAAAAAACCCCCAAAGGCGCGCTCATTTCGTCAGATGAGGACTTCGTTGCCTATCTGCTCGACGAGGCACGGGTAGCCGCGGTGCAGGGTGCAGCCTTTGGCCTCAGCCCGGCAATGCGGATCAGCTATGCTGCCTCGGAAGAGCTGCTGCGCTGCGCGTGCGAGCGTATTCAAGAGGCGTGCGCTGCGCTTATTTGAGCCAGGCCGGGGCCGGTAAGCTCTGGTTAATCTTTTGGCGGTTTATAGGGGCAAAGTTTTTATTGGGATTGAAATTGGCCAGGGCGCGCCAATTTACCCGGTGTCAACTTACGCTGGCTATTGTGCTGGCACTATTGCCAGCCGCCGAGCCATGGTTCGGCCCATAAGGAACCAGAGACCCACCATGCTCAAGCTGTTGTCATCATCGCTGCTGTGGCAATTGCTCGGCGGTTTTGCGCTTGGCCTTGTCGGCATTGTCGCCATGCAGCCGGCAGAAGCCACGCACCAGCTTGTCGATCGGGTGGCCAGCCTTGGCCACAAGGGATGACAACCGGGGATAACAACCGGAAAAATATTCGTAAAATTGACTGTCTGTAACCGGGGCCGGCATTGGCGCGTATAACCGCTCAGTAGTTTGTGAGGATGTTGATGACCCGTATCCTGATCGCCGCTGCCGGTTTTGCTGGCCTTGCCTATATCGCTTTTGGTGGCCCCGCCAATGCGGAGCGCGCCGTTCCCATTCCCGCTTCCAAGCAGGACGTTCCCCGCGCCAAGGGCCTGCAAACGGCGGTTTTGGCCGGCGGATGCTTTTGGGGCGTTGAAGCGGTGTTTGAAAACGTAAAAGGCGTAAAGTCCGTCACCTCAGGCTATGCGGGCGGCACGGCTGACACCGCGACCTATGAACAGGTCAGCACCGAGACGACCGGCCATGCCGAGGCGGTGAAGATCGTTTATGACCCAGCCCAGGTGAGCTATGCGACGCTGCTGCGCGTCTATTTTTCCATCGCGCACAACCCAACGGAGCTGAACCGTCAGGGGCCGGACACCGGCACCAGCTATCGCTCGGCGATTTTCCCGCAAAATAGGGCGCAAAAGGCGGTCGCCGCCGCTTATATTTCACAACTGAGCAAGGCGCATGTCTTTGCTGCCCCTATCGTAACGAAAATCGAAACCGGAAACTTTTACCAGGCAGAATCCTACCACCAGAATTTTTTCGATAACAACCCCTACCACCCCTATATTGTGCGCTTTGACAAGCCAAAGGTCGCCGCATTCAAGGCTGCCTTTCCGTCAATCGCGCGTTCCTGAACCATAAGCGGGCGGCGCGGTTCAGGCCCGCTGCCCGCACAAAATTTTGCGCTCAGCCATTTAACGCAAAGCGCAGCAGCCGGGTGTTAACCGGCACCAGTGCTGTTGCCCCTGGTCCTGTTGCTGCGGCAATAGCGCGGTCTGCGGCGTCCAGCCCGCCGGTAAACGCGCCAAAGGCCGGCAAAATCATCTTATGCTCTGTCGCGATGAAACATCGGCGCGAAACGCTGCGTCCCCGCAGCCGCAGCCGAAATCTGGGGTGGAAATGCCCCGAAATTTCGGGCTGAAGCTCAGCCGGGTTGGCCTGGTGCCGCAGCACCAGCCCATCGACCAGCGCCTCTGCAACGACCTCTCCACCAAAATGGCGACCCGGTTCGGCATCATGATTGCCCGTAATCCAGGTCCAGCGCAGCTCCCCGGTCAGCGTGCAGAGCAGCTTGGCTGCATCCGCAGGCAAACGGTCGGTGCCCGCCGAATCGTGAAAACTGTCGCCCAGGCACCAGACTTCAGCCGCACCCAGCCGAAAAACAAGCGCCGCAAGGCCGGCAAGCGTGGCCATGCTGTCATAGGGTGGCAGCATCTGCCCATGCGTTGCAAACCAGCTCGCCTTTTCAAAATGCAAATCCGCCACCAGCAGCGCTCGCCTTGCAGGCAGAAAAAGCGCGCCCTCGCCAAGCGCCATCATCTCCTGCCCTGCGAACGAAAGGGGAACCATCCGCTCGCTATGCCGGGAACCGGCGCGCCGGGCAAGCAGCGCCACCATGCACTGCACAATTTTTGTTGCGCAGATTTGCAACAAGCGTAAAGCGCGCCGTCCATCGATGTTTTCGCCGTTCTTGCGCTCCGCCCGAAAGCCCTGTTGCCTGAAAGCCCCGCCGCCAATGTCCGCCGCGCCTGACACACCTGCTCAAAATTCTCATACCGCACTGTGGCTGATGATCGGCGCAATTGGCGTGGTGTTTGGAGATATCGGCACCAGCCCGCTTTATGCGTTTCGCGAAGCGCTCCAGCAATCCGCGGGCGACGGGGTGGATGCCAGCGAGATTTTTGGCGTGCTGTCGCTTGCGCTTTGGGCGCTGATACTGGTTGTCACCGTAAAATACGTGCTGCTGCTGATGCGCGCGGACAATCGCGGTGAGGGCGGCGTTCTGGCACTTACAGTGCTGGCCCGGCGCGCGGGCGGGGGGCAGGCGGTGGTTGCGCTGGTGCTTGGTGCTGTTGGCACAGCGCTATTTTATGGAGACGCCATCATCACTCCGGCGCTGTCGGTGTTATCGGCTGTGGAAGGGCTGCGCACCATTCCGGGCGCGAGCGAGCATATCAGTGCCGACGGCATTGTGGCGCTGGCAATTGTCATTCTGGTCGGGCTGTTTTTCATCCAAGAGCGCGGCACGCAAGGGGTGGCCGCACTGTTTGGCCCGGTGTGCGTCTTGTGGTTTTTGGCCATTGGCGCGAGTGGGCTGTATCATATTGCCGATGAACCGGCGATTCTTCGGGCGGTGTGGCCGGGCTATGCGGTTGCGTTTTTGGCTACGCATGGGCTGATCGGGCTGTTTGTGCTCGGCGCGGTATTTCTTACCGTAACAGGTGCAGAAGCGTTGACGGCGGATATGGGCCATTTTGGGCGCCCGGCCATACAACGGGGCTGGTTTTTGCTGGTTTTTCCAGCGCTTGTGCTTAACTATTTTGGCCAAGGCGCCTTTGCACTCGATGCACTGGAAAGCGCTGCTGCTGCCAATCTTCCCTTTGTCAATCGCGACTGGTTTTTTGAAATGGCACCGGGCTATTGGCGCATAGGGCTGGTGCTGCTGGCTACCGCTGCCACCATCATTGCCAGCCAGGCGGTGATAACCGGCGCCTATTCGCTAACCCAGCAGGCAACCCAGCTCGGGCTGTTGCCGCGCATCCGTGTTCGGCAAACATCGGCTGCCAATGCGGGTCAGATTTATCTGCCATCGGTCAACTGGCTGTTGCTGGCGGGCGTGCTTGCGCTGGTCATCCAGTTCCGCACTTCATCGGCTATGGCGGCGGCTTACGGCATTGCGGTGACGGGCACGATGGTGGTGACGACGTGCCTTGCCTATATCGTTATACGCCATCACTGGCGCTGGGCTGCGTGGAAGGCGGTGCTGCTTATTCTGCCGTTTCTTGTTATCGACCTTATCTTTTTTGGCGCGAATATTTTGCGCGTGGTGGAAGGCGGGTGGCTGCCACTGGTCGTTGCCGGCGCGATTGGCCTGCTCATCGCCACATGGCGGCGTGGCCGCAAAATCGTTGCGACATTCGAGGCACGGCAGAGCATTCCGCTCGCCGATCTGGCGGCTGCCCTTGTGCGGCGCCCGCCGGAGCGGGTGGAGGGTACAGCGGTGTTTTTAACAGCAAACCCGGCGAACACGCCCGGTGCCCTGCTCCACAATCTTAAGCACAACAAGGTGCTGCACGAGCGCAACCTCATCGTCAGCGTGCGTACCGCCGACCAGCCAATGGTGCCCGATCAGGACCGGTTGAGCATTCAGCGGATTGACGATAATTTTTCCACAGTCATGCTCAATTACGGCTTTATGGAAAAACCCGACGTGCCCGGTGACCTAGCCGCCAGGCGCGGCGGCGCGGGAACCGCCATAAACCCGATGACGACAAGCTATTTCATCGGCCGCAACACGCTCAAACCCTCAGCCGATGAGGGGATGCCGCTATGGCAGGACAGCATCTTCATGTTTCTACAGCGCAACGCCAGCGACCCGACGGACTTTTTGGGCATTCCGCCGGGCAAGGTGCTGGAGCTGGGCGAACAGGTAACCGTTTAACACCGGCCCCGGCGCAAGCAAATGCCAGGGCAATGGGTGATTATATTCTGGAGCAGCCCGCAATGAGGCTGGATCAGGTCAACTGGCCCAGCCTTTTGTTGCTGCGCGTTATTTCCAGCCTTCAGGCAACCCCATCTGGCTGGAAAACGCACTAGCCGGCATAGGCTTTGATCAGGTCAAACAGATAATCCCGCCCGGCATAAAGCGATTCAACCCGGATCCGCTCGTTAAGTCCATGCGTGCCATTGCCATCGGGTTCGATGAAAATCCCCGGCGCGCCATATACAGGGATGCCGATTGACTCCAGAAAAATGCCGTCGGTCGCCCCGGTGGACATGAGCGGCAGAATTTTCAAACCCGGAAAATGCCTGGCCGCAACCGCTTGCGCCGGCCCGGTAATCTTGGGGTCGAGCGAGGGCGGAATGGCCGTTGGACGAATAGGCGTATTGGCTGTTACCGTAACCGCAGGCCCTGAAAGCTCGCGCAGCTTTTCAAGCGTGCCCTCCACCGTTTCACCAGGAAATATGCGGCAATTGACGTTTGCCGTTGCCCGTTGCGGCAGCGCGTTTTCGGCATGGCCGCCGTTCAGCAGCGTGGCAACGCAGGTTGTACGCAGCGTGGAGTGCAGCGCCTTGTCCTGGCTCACAATGGCGTCTGCTGCCTTGTCGGTTGGATCAGCAAGCAACCGCATAATCGCTGTACCAACCGGGCCACCAAGGCTGGCCGCGGTCGCCGAGAAAAAGGCGCGCGTCGTATCGGTGAATTTTACCGCAAACTTATAATTCTGCACCGCCTTTAGCGCATCGGCGATCTGATATATCGCGTTCACCGGCACAGGCTGGGAGCTGTGCCCGCCAGGGTTGGTGGCGCTCAGCGTATAGTTTTGCGCGGCCTTCTCCCCCACCTGAATGGCGAGCAACTGGCGCTTGCCTTCTGGCGTATAACGGCCGCCGCCGCCCTCGTTCAACGCAAATTCTGCGGCGATAAGATCGGGCCGGTTGTTCACCAGCCATTCGGCACCATTAAAGGCGAAAGTGGTTTCTTCGCCACAGGTCAGCGCGAGCTTGATCGTCCGCTTGGGCCGGTAGCCGTCTTTTTTAAAGCGCACCATCGAATCTGCCCAGATAGATGCCTGCGCCTTGTCGTCCACGGTGCCGCGGGCGTAATAAAAGCCGCCCTCCTCCACCAGAGTGAAAGGGTCGCGCACCCAATCTTCGCGCTTGGCCTCCACCACATCGAGATGGCCAAGCAGCAGCATGGGTTTCAGCTTTTGGTCGCTGCCAGGCAAAATAGCCACGATGCCGCCTTCGCGCGGATGGTCAGGCGTGCTGAACAGCGTAATGTCACCATCGGCATAGCCTGCCGCCTTCAGCCGCGCGCCAATCTGCTCGGCCGCCTTGGTGCAACTCCCCACAGACAGCGTAGTGTTGGTTTCAACCAGCTCTTTGAACAGCGAAAAATAGGCCTGCTGGTCAGGCCGCGACTGCGCCATTGCCGCTGCTGGAATAAGCGCGGCAACCACTGCTGCTGCGCTCCCGAATGATCGCCACATCGCCTTCATCTGCCACTTCCCCGTTTTGATGCAATTGCCTGCAATAGAGCCAATTTTTTTGCGCAGCGCAACCATGGCTCAGCGGCTGTCCGGGCCAGCCGGCGCGGGCAGTGAAAGCCGCACCTCGCGATTGGCAAAATCAATATCGACGCGCCGAAACTGGCGCAGCGCGTCCATGCCCAGCAGCAATGCAGGCTTACTAGCCAACCCCAAGCGCTTGAACGGCGCGGCATCGGCAAAGGCGACGGGCAGATTACTGAATATAGCACCCCCAATTGAAAACCGGCCAATCTGGGTGAAATTTGCCATCAGCGTTGCGCCGGAAACACTGGTAATCGAAATAGGGGCGGTGTCGTGTCCTTTTTTGCTGATCAACCGCTGAAATGCCAGGTTGCCAATGCTTACCGATGTACCGGTATCGAGCACGACGCGCACCCGCTGCCCATGGTAGAATGCATCCGCCACCACAAGCTGGCCAAGCAGGCTCTTTGCCCGCACGATAATCTCGCCCGGCCCGGCCTCGTCGAGCGCGCGGCGGCGCGGGCGATATTGCACCGACATTTGTTGTGTGTCGAAATTGATCGACACCGCCCGGCTTCTGAGCGAATCGATGCCCAGCAACCCAGGCGCGCCCAAGTCTTTTCCCTCAAAAATCGGCGCCTCAATCGCCAGGCCGCCAACAGAACTCACTTGCAGCGAAGGGATAATCGCCGTGCCTGTGCCCGCCGGCCCGGTTATTGCCAGCACGCGCACATTGGGGCCGCGCTCCAGCCGCAGCAGCGTGGCAAGCTCACGCGAAATAACGGTGCGCTCAGCGCCTGTATCCACCGTAAAAGGATAAGGGCCAAATGTACCGCGCCCGGTGCTGATCATCACCGGCACCGTCAACCGGCCGGGAACATCGACACCAATGCCGATTACATCTGCCTCGACAAGCGGCGGTTCTGAGGCAGGCAGGGCGCGCACAGGCGGCGAATTTGCAGCCGGCGCAGGCTGTTGCGCCATGGCGGCAGCCTCACCAAGCAAACCCAGCAGAACCGAGGCAATAATCGCACGCATCGCGCCAGGCTACGCCCCGCGCCGCGGCATAACAAGCGCCGCGCGCCCGGCTCAGTCGAGCCGCATCGCCGCCTGCGCCAGCGCCTCTGCCTCGATGAGCAGCGCCTCGTCCGCCAGCCCCTGCGGCACGCTTTCACGCCCAATCATCACCAGCACTGGCACCGCAAGCGGCGACACCCGGCTGAGCGGGGCATGGACGATGCTGGCCTGCGCCCGGCCAAGCAAATCGGCCAGCCGCCCAACATCCGTCATCCGCTGGCGCGCATCTGCCCAAGCGGCCTGCAACAGCAGATGGTCAGGCTCATAACGGCGAAGCACGTCGTAAATCAGGTCGGTTGAAAAGGTTACCTGCCGCCCGGTCTTGCGTTTGCCGGGGTGCTGCCGCTCAACCAGCCCGCCGATCACCGCCACTTCACGAAAGGCGCGTTTCAACAGATGCGAGCCTTGCACCCAATCGGCAAATTCATCGGCCAATATGTCGGGTGAAAACAACGGCGCAGGATCATCAATCGGGTCAAGGCCATAACAGGCCAGCGCATAATCATTAGCGACAAAGCCAAGCGGCTTTAACCCACGGGTCTCCATCCGCCGGGTGAGCAACATGCCAAGCGACTGGTGCGCATTCCACCCTTCAAACGGATATGCGACCAGATAGTGGCGGCCTTCATGCGGGAATGTTTCCACCAGCAGCTCATCTGCGCCGGGCATGGTCGAGCGCAGTTGCTGGGTTTCCAGCCATTCGCGCACATCAGGCGGAAAGCGCGGCCACCCTGCCGGATCTGCCAGAAAGCTGCGCACGCGATTGGCCAGATTGGTCGTCAGCGGCATCCGCGCGCCGCCATAGCTTGGGATGCGCGCCGGGCGGGCGGTGGCGCGCACGACCACGTCCTCAGTATCAATACTCTCAACCTCAAGGCTCATGCCGGAAAAGAAAAACGTATCCCCCCGGCTCAGCGTCGCGGCAAAGCCTTCCTCCACCCGGCCAAGTTGCCGGCCGTTTTTGAAGCGCACCTTCAGCATCGTCGCCTCGACGATGATCCCCGCGTTCAGCCGGTGCTGCGCTGCAAAACGCGGATGACTAAGCCGCCAGCGACCATCAGGACCATGCACCAGCCGCTTGAACTTGTCATAGGCCTTAAGCGCATAACCGCCATCGCTGATAAAGCCGATGACCTGATCGAACACCGCGTCTGTCACGCCGGCATAGGGCAAGGCCGAGCGCAACTCCGCCAGCATGTCTGCACTGGTAAAGGGCGCCGCGCACGCGCACGCCATCAAATGCTGCGCCAGCACATCTAGCGCGCCGGGCCGAAACACATCTTTGTCCAGCTCGCCTGCGTCCACCGCATCAAGCGCGGCGCGTGCCTCCAGATATTCAAAGCGGTTGCCCGGCACGAGCACGGCCTCGCTCGCCTCGTCAAGCCGGTGGTTCGCGCGGCCAATGCGCTGAAGCAAGCGCGAGGCGCCCTTGGGCGCACCCATCTGGATAACACAGTCGACATCACCCCAATCAATCCCCATGTCGAGGCTGGAGGTGGCAACCAGCCCGCGCAGCGCGCCAGACGCCATTGCCGCCTCCACCTTGCGCCGCGCCTCAAGCGCCAGGCTGCCGTGGTGAATGCCGATGGGGAGCTGCGCATCATTGGCCTTCCACAAATCCTGGAAGATCAGTTCCGCCAGCGCGCGCGTGTTGCAAAATACCAGTGTGGTGCGGTGCCGGGCGATTTCGGCAATGACTTGCAGCGCAGCATAGCGGCCCGAATGACCAGACCATGGCACGCGCCCTTGCGGCAGGAGAATGCGGATATCGGGCGCGGCCCCCGGCTCGCCCTCCACCTGCCAGACACTGGCCGCATCGCCACCAGGGGCGAGCCAGCGGCGATAGGCGTCGGGCGCGGCAACCGTTGCTGACAATGCGACCCGGCGCATGGCCGGTGCAATCGCCTGCAACCGCGCCATCGACAGCGCCAGCAGATCGCCGCGCTTTTGGCTGGCAAAGGCGTGGACCTCATCGACCACAATCGCCTTCAGCCCGGCGAACATCAAAAAACTGTCGGGGTAGCTAAGCAGCAACGACAGCGATTCGGGCGTGGTGAGCAAAATATGCGGCGGGCGAGCGCGCTGCCGGGCTTTGCGATCCGACGAGGTGTCCCCAGTACGCGTCTCCACCGCGATGGCCAGGCCCATATCGGCAATGGGGCCAAGCAGGTTACGCTGCACATCGACTGCGAGCGCCTTTAGCGGTGATACATAAAGTGTATGCAACCCGGCCACTGGCCGCTCGACAAGATCAACCAGCGTAGGCAAAAAACCGGCAAGCGTTTTGCCCGACCCGGTTGGCGCGACCAGCAACGCATGGGCGCCTGCCTGCGCTGCTGCCAGCATTTCTGCCTGATGTCGGCGCAGCGCCCAGCCCCGCTCGGCAAACCACCGCTCCAGCGGCGCGGGCAGGCGGGGATTTTGGACAGCAGCGGCAGCGGGCATCGGTGCAATATAGCCCCCAGCGCTTGCCATTGTCGCGGCAAATAGCGGGCGGGCCACAATGGCGGCGCCAGTGCCTAACTTGCTTTGCCCTCAGCCCGCGCCCTGCCCGGCGCCTTGTAGCGTTTTTTGGCGGCGGCGCTGCACCGAACTGCCAATGCCCATCGCCTCGCGATATTTGGCAACGGTGCGCCGGGCAATGTCAAACCCTTGCTCTTTCAACATTTCCACCAGGCTGTCGTCCGACAATATTGCCTTGCCGCTTTCCGCTGCAATCAAGGTGCGAATAGCGTTCTTCACCGCCTCGGCCGACACAGCATCTCCGCCATCGGCTGATTGGATGGCGGAGGTGAAAAAATATTTCAGCTCATACAGGCCCCGGTCGCAGCTCAGATATTTGTTGCTGGTAACCCGGCTGACGGTCGATTCGTGCATCTCGATCGCATCTGCCACCTGTCGCAATGTCAACGGGCGCAAATGGGCAACACCGTGGAGGAAAAACGCCTCTTGCTGCTTTACGATTTCGGTCGCCACTTTGATGATGGTGCGCTGACGCTGATCAAGTGCCTTGACCAGCCAGTTCGCGCTCGCAAGCATATCCGACAGCCAGGCCTTTGCGGCTTTGTCGTGGCTGCCGCTCGACAGCTCGGTGTAATAGCTGCGGTTGACAAGCAGGCGCGGCAGGGTGGCCGAGTTGATCTCAATCGCCCAGCCACCTTTGCGCCGGGCAACAAACACATCTGGCACCACCGCCTGCATTGGCTCTGCGCCATAACGGCAACCCGGCTTGGGATCATAGCCGCGTAGCTCGCGGATCATGTCGGCCATGTCTTCGTCATCGACCCCGCACAGCCGCTTTAGCCGGCCAAGTTCGCCGCGGGCCAGCAAATCGAGATTATCAATGAGCCGCGCCATGGCCGGGTCGTAACGATCTGCCTCGCGCGCCTGGAGCGCCAGGCACTCCGCCAGGTTGCGCGCGCCGACACCCGTTGGATCAAAGCTCTGAATGATCATCAGCACCGCCTCAACCCGCGCAACCGAAGTGCCAAGCCGCGTGGCAATATCGAGCAACGGCACGGTCAAATAGCCGCACTCGTCAATCTGATCGATAAGATGGGCAGCGATAAACGCGTCCGCCCCGCCAATGGCGGTGCCGGCCTGCGCCAATAAATGATCAGCAAGGCTTAGAGAAACATCGGCAAAACTGTCAAAATCGGGGCCTTCATCGCCAAGCCCGGTGCCGCCGCCCGCGCCGTTCAGCCCAAGCGCGCCATCCATGCCCACGCCGCCGTCGGACGCGCAGTCATGGTGGAAGCTTTCTGCCGCGAAATCGACATCGAGCGCGGCTTCACCCGTTGCCTCACCACCGGCGAGCAATTGGTCAGCAGGCGCAGGCTCGCTCAGTTCCACAGGCGGTGCTTCGCGCTCCTGCGCCGGGCCATCTTCTTCGGGCGCCCGCGCATCGAGCAGGGGGTTGCGCTCAATCTCCTCGGCAATAAAGCCCTCCACCTCAAGGTTGGAAAGCGCCAGCAGGCGGATGGCCTGCTGCAACTGCGGCGTCATCACCAGCGATTGCGATTGGCGCAGATCGAGGCGGGGGGCAAGCGACATGGGGGTTAGAGCGAGAACCCCTCGCCCAGATAGAGCCGGCGAACATTGGCATCTGCAACCAGTTCATCGGGCGACCCGGTAAACAGCACGCGGCCATCATAAATGATATAGGCACGGTCGACAATTTCGAGCGTTTCGCGCACATTATGGTCGGTAATCAACACGCCAATGCCGCGCTGCTTAAGCTCGCGCACCAACTCGCGAATATCGGCAATGGAAATCGGATCGATGCCGGCAAAGGGCTCATCCAAGAGCATGATCGACGGATTGGCGGCCAGCGCGCGCGCAATCTCCGCCCGGCGCCGCTCCCCGCCCGACAAAGCCATGGCGGGTGCATCGCGCAGCCGCGTCAGGCCAAATTCATCGAGCAGCGTCTCAAGCCTGGCCAGCCGCGCCTCTTTGTTCGGCTCGGCAAGTTCAAGCACCGACAAGATGTTACCCTCAACCGAAAGTCCGCGGAAAATGGATGTTTCCTGCGGCAAATACCCCAGCCCCAAGATAGCGCGACGATACATTGGCAGGCCGGTAATGTCCTCACCGTCAAGCATGATCCGGCCCGAATCGGGCTTCACCAGCCCCATTACCGAATAGAAGCATGTGGTTTTGCCCGCGCCATTTGGCCCCAACAGGCCAACCACCTGCCCACGCCCAACCGCAACCGACACGTCCGTAAGCACGGGGCGCTTGTCATATGCCTTGGCGATGGAGACGACGGACAGCCCATCCCCCTCAGCGGCGGCGGCGCTCGGGTCGGCGGTTGCAAGGCTGGTCTGATGGTCCATCACACTCTCTGTGGTCGCAGCAAATGGTTACTGGAACCTTACTGTTCGCAAATTGGCAAGGTTCCTGCATGGCCTTTGCCCAATGCGGTGGCCAAAGGAAAGGGGCGATGCACCACTACCCCTGCAAATGGCGGTTATTTCGGGTCGACGGCGGGGGCGCGCTGCGGCACCGAAAAGCGCCCCGTCACCCGGCCGCCGGGCGCCGCGTCAAGCCGGGCGCTGCTTGCGTCGAGATCAAGCGTAATCCGGTCTCCGCGGGTAACATTATTTCCCTGTTTCAGCACCACGCCGCCAAGCAGCAAAATCGTGCGCTGCTTCAGATCGTAAATCGCATAATCGCAACTGGCCGATTGGTCTGGCCGGGTAAGCGTTACCCCACCGGCCGCGTCGACACGGCTGGCCTCGACATTGCCTTCAAGCACAGTACCTGTGTAAAAAATGGTCGCCCGGCCCGATTTCATCGTCAATTCTGCCTGATGCACCACGACATTGCCCGACAAAATGCCCCGGCCCGCCTTGTCCTGCAAATCGGCATGATCTGCGGCAAAATCGAACGGCGCGTTGCTGTCATGCCGGGTCTGTGCCGCAGCGGGCGCGAGCGCAAGCAGTGCAAGCGGCAAAAGGAAGCGCAAATAGTGCATGACCGCTATCTCGCGCGTCGCGGCGGAATGCGCAAGCGGACATTGCCATCGAGCAGCACACGGTGCTCAGCAAGATCAGCGCGCATGCCGCTGGCGCTGAAACTTCCCTGCGGCACAAGGCCAGAGACTGCACCCCGGCTAACCAGATTGCGGCTCTTCAAATCCAGCGTGGCGTTGCTCGTTGCCAGATTATAGCCACCGGCTGCGTTGAACTGAATGGGGCCGTCCATTGAGACTTGCTGAGTGTCAATATTATACCGGCCAGTGTCGGAATGGAGCTTGGCGGGCCCATCGGCGAGCAGAATTTCCGCGGCAAGCAAGCGGAGCTGCACTATCGGTTCGGCCGAACTTTTCTGCACGGCAGACCCTGCGCTGATGGCAAAGGGCTGGCCTTTGTCATCCTGCCCGCGATAGAGCGCTGCCTGAAGCCGCATCCGCTCTTGCGCCACCTCGACCTTCTTTTTGTCGAGCACAAAACTCACCTCGCCACCCATGGTAAGCGGCGCGGCCAGCAAAAAAGCCGTCAGCACGCCGATGGAAACCGGCAACACAACCCGTGCCACGCCAATAATCATGTCATGCCCGCTGCCCGGCATTGCCCAGCGCTGCCGCGCGGTGCGCAGTGGCTGGGGGAAGATCGGCCGGCCGGGAATGACAGTGTCAGCCATGGGCAAAAATGTCGGTTTCCGGCCACCCGGCCAGATCAAGCTCCGCACGCGCAGGCAAAAAATCGAAACAAGACTGCGCCAGCGCCATCCGCCCCTCGCGCTCCAGCCGAATATCCAGCTCAACCTTCATCGCATGGAGAAAGCGTACATCTGAGGCGGCATATTCACGCTGCGCATCGTTGAGCACAGGCGCGCCCCAATCGGAGGATTGCTGCGCCTTTGACAGATCAACCCCCAGCAACTCGCGCACCAGCTCCTTCAGGCCATGCCGGTCGGTATAGGTGCGCACCAGCCGCGAGGCGATTTTGGTGCAATAAACAGGCGCTGCCCGCACGTGGAGATAATGCCGAATCGCCGCCAGGTCGAACCGGGCAAAGTGAAACAGCTTCAGCCTTGCGCCATCGCCAAGCACAGCGCGCAAATTTGGCGCGGCATAATCACTACCGGGTGCAAAACGCACCAGATGCTCATTGGCACCACCATCTGACAATTGCACCACACACAGCCGGTCGCGCGGCGTGATAAGCCCCATTGTTTCGGTATCGACAGCAATCGCAGCACCGGGGGCGAACACGTCGGCGGGCAAGTCTTCTTCGTGAAAATATACGCTCATGCCCCTCGCCGTAGCGCCGATCGGCGCCCGGCTCAATGGCTGGCGCCACCGCGCCCCCGTTGCCGCGCCCGGCGGGAGAGAATGTTGAGTGTTTCAACCGCGGCCGAAAACGCCATGGCGGTGTAAATATAGCCCTTGGGTACATGCACGCCAAAGCCATCGGCAATCAACACCGCGCCGATCATTAGCAAAAAGCCCAGTGCCAGCATCACCACCGTTGGGTTGCGCGAGATAAAATTGGCAAGCGGGTCGGCCGCCAGCAACATCACGCCAACCGCCACGATGACCGCAGCCACCATGATCGGCAGATGATCGGTCATGCCAACCGCAGTCAAAATCGAATCGATGGAAAAAACCATGTCGAGCAGCAATATCTGCACGATGGCAGAAGCAAAGCTCATGGCCGCCTTGCTACCCACTCCGCCCGTCTTATCCAGCAGCTCACCCGAATCTTCAGCATCCATGCTGTGGTGGATTTCTTTGGTCGCCTTCCACAGCAAAAACAGGCCACCCGCGATTAAAATCAGGTCGCGCGCAGAAAAAGCGGTCTCAAAACTCGGTTGCCCGTGCGAATCGAGCGCGCCTGTCACCCCCAGGTCAATTAATGGCGCAGTAAGCCCCACAATCCACGCAATACCTGAAAGCAACGCCAGCCGAAGCCCCAGCGCCAGGCCAATGCCCACCTTGCGTGCCTTTGAGCGCTGCGCCGGCGGCAACTTGTTCGACAGGATTGAGATGAAGATAAGATTATCAATGCCCAGCACCACTTCGAGCACAATGAGAGTGACAAGCGCGGCCCAGGCGGCAGGATCAGCGAGCAACATAAATACGGTCATAATCACGTAATTTGCCCGGCAATCACGCCAAGCGCAAGGGCAGGTCCGGCACTGTGCGCAAATATACAAGCAAATGGACACGAATTTGTTCGCGAAGACTTGTTTTTTACGATATGACGCAGTGGCGGCGCGATTGAGCATAGCGCCCAAAGGCCTGCGTTTGTCGTCCGACGCTCAGGTTCTTGAAGAATATAGTGGGCGAACCGGGAAGACGAACAGGGACATGAGTTTCGATAAAGGGCGCCGCGGAGATCGCGGCGGGCGTGGCAAAGACAAGCGCGACGGTTTCGGCGAGGGCGGCTTTGATAGCTTTGGCGGTGGTGACCGCTTTGGTGGTGGTGATCGTTTCGGCGGCGGTGGAGACCGATTCGGCGGCGGCGATCGTTTTGGCGGTGGCGGCGGCTTTCGCAGCGGTGGCGGCTTTGGCGGCGGCGCAGGCGGTGGCGGCGGGCGCGGCATGCCGCCTCAGGTCGTTGGCGAAGGCACAGGCGTCGTAAAATTCTTCAACGGACAAAAGGGCTTTGGCTTTGTCGTTCGTGACGATGGCGGCGAAGATGTTTTCGTGCACATCAGCGCTGTGGAACAGGCCGGCCTGACCGGGCTGGCCGAAGGTCAGCCGCTTGGTTTTACGCTGGTTGATCGCGGTGGCCGGATTTCAGCAACCGATCTGAAGATCGATGGCGAGCCTTTGCCGGTGGAAGATCGCGGCCCCCCGCGGGATCGCGATGCAGCACCGCGCGGCGGCGCAGGTGCCGGTGGCCCACAGCGCCAGCTTACCGGTGAAAAAGCTACAGGCACGGTCAAATTCTTCAATGCAATGAAGGGCTTTGGCTTTATTCAGCGCGACGATGGCCAGCCCGATGCGTTTGTGCACATCAGCGCAGTAGAACGCGCCGGCATGCCAACGTTGAACGAGGGTGACCGACTCGAATTTGAAATCGAGGTCGATCGCCGTGGCAAATATGCCGCCGTCAACCTTGCACCGATGCAGTAATTCAGCACAATAATTGCGCTGATACTGACGGACGAAACAACCCGGCCCGCCTCGCGCAGGCCGGGTTTTTCGCGCCCAGCAGTTGGGCCGGCGGCGTCAAGTCTTGTACTTGTACTATTGCCCGATGGTAGACAAAGGACATAAAGGCGCAGGCAATGGCGCAACCGCCACGGCGCACGGCGCAAACGGGGCAACAGCGGCCTCAAGCGCCCTCCTGTTTCAGGCCGTTGGCGGTTTCAGGCCATTGGCGGCTGCCCCCCTTGCCGCCCGATAAATGCTCGCTTTTACAAAGGGGCTGAGGAACCGGGGATCAACCAGACTTGCTGGGCCTTTTCACAATTTCGCCATCGGCGCGGTGTTGAAGACGATTTACACTTCATACCAAGGCTTATCGCCATGCCCCCCCGACCCACCTTTCAAACCAGCCCCAGACAACACCTTTTTGGCCATGGTGACAAAATGGCGAGAAGGGAGTGGCAGGGCGGGCAATCAACGTAACCTGGCATAAGCGGCCATTTGAGCGAATGTGGCGGCATATTGGCGCAGCACCAGGTCGGAAATGCCCTGTGAAAGGCATCCCGGTCGCCTTTTTTCACGCTCCCCCGGCCAACCGCTGCGAACACAGTGCCGCACAGCCAGTGCGGTTCGCAACGACAGACAGCAGGCAGCCTCGCGACGACATGCGTGCATATTGATCTCACCCGGCCTCAACCCGCCTCTTGCGCTTGCGCGCGCACCGCTGCTGGGGCAGGAAGCAGCAACAATGCCCGCGCCGTTGATCACGCCCGCCACTCAGGCCGATGTGCCCGCGCTGCACAGCCTGATCGAAAGCGCCTATCGTGGTGATTCGGCCCGCACGGGGTGGACGCATGAGGCCGATCTGCTAGGCGGGCAGCGAACGGATGCCGAGACACTCAGCGCGATGATCGCGGACTCAGCGCAGCGCATCCTCATTGCCAAATCAGGCTCAACCCCAATTGGCTGTGTCGCCATTAGCGACAGGGGCGCGGGGCTGGCTTATCTGGGCATGTTAACGGTGGCGCCCGCGCTACAGGCAGGCGGCATTGGCCGCGCGCTCATCGCCGCGGCCGAGGCATATGCGCGCGACACGCTCGCTGCCACCCATATGGAGATGACCGTTATCGACCAGCGGCAAGACCTTATCGCCTATTATGAACGACGCGGCTATCTCGCCACCGGCGAAGCACGGCCCTTCCCCTATGGCGATGAGCGCTTTGGCCTGCCGCGCACCGATGCGCTGCGCTTTGCCGTGCTCGCGCGCGCGCTTTAACGGGCCGTGCAGCGCGAATTGGGGCCTGCCCGTCAGCCTTCAGCCCCCAATTGCCACAGAACAAAAGCGTGTTCCTCGGCCGCCTCGCGCAGGCTTTCAAACCGGCCCGATTTGCCGCCATGCCCGGCGCCCATATTCGTTTTCAACAAAAGCAGATTGTCATCTGTCTTTTCGTAGCGCAGCTTGGCAGCCCATTTCGCTGGCTCCCAATAGGTTACGCGCGGATCATTTAGCCCGCCGGAAATGAACATCGGCGGATAGGCCTGCGCGCGCACATTATCATAAGGGCTATAGGAACGGATCAGCTCAAACGCCGCCTTGTCCTCAATCGGGTTGCCCCATTCGGGCCATTCACCGGGGGTGAGAGGCAACGAGGCGTCCATCATGGTGTTCAGCACGTCGACAAAGGGCACATCTGCAATTACTGCGCCCCATAGATCCGGTGCATCATTGACAACCGCGCCCATCAGCTCACCGCCCGCCGAGCGGCCCGCAATCGCGATTTTGCCCGCACTCGTCCAATTATCCGCAACCAGCGCGCGCGCCACATCGACAAAATCGTTGAAGGTGTTGGTGCGCTTTTCCAGCTTGCCATCAAGATACCATTGCTGCCCCAAGTCATCACCGCCGCGAATATGGGCGATGGCATAGGCAAAGCCGCGGTCGAGCAGGCTCAGCCGCCCGGTGGAAAAGCCCGGCGCAACCGCATGGCCATATGCGCCATAGGAATAAAGATAGAGCGGCTGGCTGCCATCGCGCCTGAAGCCCTGCCGATAAACGATAGACACCGGCACCTCGACACCATCGCGCGCGCGAATTTTCAGCCGCTCGGTAATATAGTTGGCAGCGTCATAACCTGAGGGGATGTCCTGCACCTTGAGCACAGCGGTCGTGCCGGTTGCGACATCATATTCGCTCACCGTGCCCGGCGTCACCATCGACTCATAGCCAAGACGCAGCACTTGCTGGTCATATTCAGGATTATCGCCAAGCCCGGCTACATAGCTCGCTTCGGGAAAGGTCAGGCGGCGTGGCGGTGCGCCATCATAATAATGAATTTCAATCTGATCGAGCCCATCCTCGCGCCCGTCGACCACAAAAAAATCACGGTAGCACTCCACCCCTGTCAGATAAAAACTTTCAGAAGGCGCAATCCGTTCGGCCCATTCGCCCGGTGAAGCAAGGGGCGCTGTGCACAGGCGGAAATTGGGATGGGTGTCGTTGGTGTGGATAAACAGCGTGTCCCCATGGGCATCGACATCATATTCGCGGCCAGGCTGGCGCGCCGAAACGAGCAACGGCGTGGCCAGCGGGTCGTTTGCCGGGAGCAGCCAAACCTCGCTCGTTACATGATCTCCGCTGGCAAGGATGATCCACCTGCGGTCGCTCGTCTCCGACACGCCAACGCGAAACCCCTCATCTGCCTCACGGAACAGCTCGACATCGTCCTTCGGATCAGTGCCCAGCCGGTGGAACCGGGCATTGTCTGTGCGCCACTGGTCATTCGCCAAACCATAGAGAAAGCCCGCATCGTCTGCTGCCCACACAATGTCGGACAACATGCCAGAAATGACATCGGGCAAATGCTCGCTTGTGGTCAAATCCTTGATGCGCACCTCAAACCGCTCGCTGCCATTGTCGTCAATCGCATAAGCCAGCAAGCGCGCGTCGTTGCTGACCGAAAAGGCGCCAAGGCGAAAATATTCTCGCCCCTCAGCCAGTGCAGGCTCGTCGAGCAGCAATTGGTGTGCGGCCGGGTTGTCAGGATCGGCCACGGGCTTGCGCCACCATTTGCGATATTGGCCGCCGGTTTCAAACGCTGTCCAGTAGAGCCAGTCGCCATCTTTTTGCGGCACGCTTGCATCATCTTCCTTGATGCGCGCCTTCATCTCTTCATACAGCGTGTCGACCAGCGCGCGGTGCGGCGCCATCGCGCTGTCGAAATAGGCGTTCTCCGCCTCCAGATAGGCGAGCACATCGGCGTCGGACACATCGGGATAGGCCGGGTCTTTCAACCAGGCATATGGGTCTTCGATGGTGATGTTGTGGGCGGTGAAGCTGTGGGCACAGCGCTCGGCCCGTGGCGGCTGGGAATGGGTTTGCATGCCCCTCCCTATCGCGGCAACACGGGTAAAGTCGAGCCGCGCGGCGCCGATTGGGCAAGCCGGGCGCTGGAAAGCTGCTGATCAGCCCAGCGGTGAAGCGGTGGCGGGCTGTTCTGTATCCAGCCTGGCGCGCCAATCATTATAATGTTTCAAGATTGCCACAGGGTCGGCGCCCAGCTCATTCAGCCGGGCAAGCCAAGCCGCATACGCCTTGCGCAATTCGTGCGGCTTGGCAGAGCGGGCAAGCACGTCGCGGTATTCAAGCGCCACGTTATAATCGGTGATGGCAAGCGTCCAGTTGGAGCAGATTTGCGAGCGGCTGGCGCTCAGCGTGCCGCTGCACGAAAAATTCTGCACACGCGATGGCGCCCGCGCATTCAGCGCTGCCTCGTCCGCCGCAGAAAAAGCCGGCGCCTCGTCGTCTTTCGGTTTGGGGGGCGTAAATAGCTTGTTGAGCCAGCCGCTGGTCGCTGCGGGTGCAGCAGCGCTGATTACACCACCGCCACTGTCAGCGTTACCGACATTGTCCGGCGCGCTCGTTGTGGCGACAAAAGCATTCGCCACCACCTCGCCGGGTGCAGATGTGCCCCCCGGCCCGGCCGACTGCCAAAGAACAAACGCCATTGCGCCAGCCACAAGCATGCCCCCCCCCCCAAGCCCCACAAGCATGGTGAGCGGCGCGCGCTTGGGCACTGCTTTTAGCGGGCAACTGGCCTCCCGGCAGCGCACCAGGGCAGGTTTGCTGATATCGCGTTTGCAAAGGCGGCAATTTGAACTGCTCATCGCTCACGCATCGCACATCATGGTTAAACTATTGTTTACACTGCTATTCGCGCCAATTGGTTGTCGGCGGCTTCTTCCCGCGCCATATTGGCAGTATCACGGGCCCCGCCTCAAGCCGGGCAGGGCCGCGAGTACCGCTTTGCCTTGTTGAGGAACCTGTCCGATGTCCAGCCATGCTGACCGCCTTTCTGCCCTGCGAGATCAGTTGACCCGCGACAAGCTTGACGGCTTTGTCGTGCCGCTGACTGATGAGCATATGAGCGAATATGTCGGCGATTATGCCCAGCGCCTGGCATGGCTCACCGGGTTTCAGGGTTCTGCCGGCACGGCGGTGGTTTTGCCGCAAGCGGCAGCCATTTTCACCGATGGCCGCTACACACTGCAAGTGCGCCAACAGGTAGATGGCAACCACTGGGCTTATGTCGGGGTGCCGCAGGCAAGCGTTTCGGGCTGGCTGGCAACCCATGCGCCGCAGGGCGGGCGGATTGGCTATGACCCCTGGCTCCACACCAGCGCCTGGGTGGCCGAGGCAGCACGAGCGCTGGCAGCACGCGGTGCCACGCTGGTTGCGGTGGACACCAACCCGGTGGACGCCATCTGGCCAGACCGCCCTGCCCCGTCAAACGCCGTGCTCGCGGTGCAGGATGACATGCGCGCCGGGCAATCATCTGCGCAAAAGCGCGCGGCGATTGGCGAATGGCTGGCCGAGCACCGCGCCGATGCCGTGGTGCTGACCGCGCTCGACTCAATTGCCTGGGTGCTCAACATTCGCGGGCGCGATGTGGCGCACACCCCGGTTGCGCTTGCCTATGCGATTGTGCAGGCCGATGGCACAGCCGATCTGTACATTGCGCCAGAAAAGCTGACCGATGCTGTGCGCCAACATTTGGGCAACGCCATTCGCCTGCACCCGCGCACTGCCTTTGCCGGCGCGCTTGCGCTGTATCGGGGCAAGCGCGTCGCGGCAGACCCCGAACGCGCAGTGGCGGCGATCTTTGGCGCGCTTGAAGCAGGCGGCGCGGCTATTTTGTCGTTGCGCGACCCCGTTGTGCTGGCCAAGGCGTGCAAAAACCCGGTGGAAATTGCCGGGCACAAGGCAGCCTCTGCGCGCGATGGCGCAGCGCTTGCCCGCTTCTTGCGCTGGGTGGAGGCGCAGGCGCCCATGGGCGGGCTGACAGAACTTTCCTGCGTTGCCAAGCTGCTGGAGTTCCGCCAGCAATCCGGCGTGCTGATCGATACGTCGTTCGACACAATTTCCGCCACCGGCGCGCATGGTGCCAGCCCGCACTACCGGGTGGACGAGGAAAGCAACGCCCCGCTTGAACTTGGCCAGCTATATCTTGTCGATTCGGGCGGCCAATATCTCGATGGTACGACAGATGTCACCCGCGTATTGCCCATCGGCACACCGACAGATGAAATGCGCAATCGCTTCACCCGTGTGCTCAAGGGCCATATCGCGCTGGCGACCGCGGTTTTCCCCCATGGCACCAATGGCGGCCAGCTCGACGGTTTTGCCCGCCGGCCGCTGTGGGAGGCCGGGCTCGATTATGCGCATGGCACCGGCCACGGCGTTGGCGCCTATCTTGCCGTGCACGAAGGGCCCCAACGGATCGCCACGCCCAACTACCCCGGTGGCGGCCCGGCCGAGCCGCTGCGCGCGGGCATGATCATCTCCAACGAGCCGGGCTATTACAAGGCAGGCGAATATGGCATTCGCATCGAAAATCTGGTGCTTGTGGTGGAGCGTGATGTGCCAGGGGCAGAAGCGCCGATGCTTGGCTTTGAAACGCTAACCTTTTGCCCAATCGAGCGCGACCTGATTGTCGCCGACATGCTGAGCCCGGCCGAGCGCGACTGGCTAAATGCCTATCATGCCCGCGTTGTGGAAGTGATCGGCCCGCAATTATCAGGCGATGACCTTGCCTGGGTACACGCCAAATGTGCGCCGCTATAGCGTGAAAAATGGGCGCCGAGCCCGCCGCCATTGCAACAATGCGGGCTATTTCACCGCATCGCCGGGCTTGGTGGCGGCTGCTTCGTGCGCAGGTTGCTCCGCTGCGACGCCGCGTGCGCGCTCTTTGCGTTTTTTCAGGTTATCGCGCAGCGCCGCTGACCGCCGCGCCGCCTTGTCACTGCTTTTATCCATACCCAACTCCTAGCGAGGCAGACCACGCCTTGACAAGCACGCCAGAGTAAGACCATAGGCGCGCTCCGCCATATTGCCGGAAAAAATGCTGCCGTAGCTCAGTGGTAGAGCGCATCCTTGGTAAGGCTGAGGTCGTGAGTTCAATCCTCACCGGCAGCACCATTTTTTCGATGAAGTCGGCGGTGGTGCCCCCTTTTTTGCCGGGGCGAGGGCGGTTTTCATCCAGCCTTGGCGCATGGCAGGGCGCGGCTTTATCTCTGCCAGTTTTTGACTTGGGTCAAAGCGGAGCCGTGGCCAAATCATGATGATAGCAGGCATGATGATCATGCCTCCCTCTGGCGACATGGCGCTGCCGCCGCTCACGGAAGCGGATTTATCGATGCTGCTGGCACATCATGCCTCAACGGCAAGGCTCAACGCCCGGCTGGAAAACTGGGCGGACCGGCTGCCCGACCGGCCCGATGCCAGCGAGGCGCTTTTGCTGTGCGAGGCGCTCTCGGCCTATGTCGACAAGCGCGCAGCGGATCAGGCCGCGCTTTGGCAAGCGCTGCACTGCTGCCCCGCACACGACAGCTTGCCGCATACGATGCTCGCCTATTTGCAGTCATGCGATACCGCAACGATTGGCATTGCCGATAGCTTGCTGGAGGTGCTCGACCCTGGTGCCGGGAGTAGTGGCCGTGCATGGCCATGCGCAGAGGCGCTTGGCTTTATGTTCCGCTGTTTTTTTGAAAACTGCCGCCATTTGCTGGCTGTGGAGATATTGGCAATTTTGCTGCTCGGCGCAGACCGCCTTACCCTTGGTGCGCGGCGGCTGCTTGAATCGCGGCTTGCGCTCAGCGCCTAGCCGCTGGCCTCGGCCCGCGCAGCAAGCCCGGCCCGATCGCGGATGGTGACCGCGCGCAGGCTTGGCAGAGCGATGATCCCCGCGGCCTTGAATTTCGTCAATTGGCGGCTCACCGTCTCGATGGTCAGGCCAAGCAATTCGGCAATCTGGTTGCGGCTGAGCGGCAGGTCAAACGTCAACGGGCCATCCGCTGAAACCTTGCACCCGGCTGCGCCAGCCCTGTCGGCCATATCGAGCAAGAAGCTGGCAAGGCGTTCTTCAGCGGAGCGGCGCGCCAGCATCAGCATGCGCGACCGCGCATCTTCAAGTGCTGCAAAAGTGCGCTGTAAAAGCAGCCGCTCCATCCGGGCATGATCATTCAAAACCGCCTCGAAAGATTGGCGCGGAAAAACGCAAAGCTCGACATCGGTAAGCGCCACAACGGTGAAACCAGCATCGCCCTCATAAGGATGGCCAACAAAATCAGCCGGATAGAGCAAGCCAACCGTCTGCTCCCGCCCATCGCTGGTTGAGGCAGACAGCTTCATGATACCATCGAGCAGATTGGCGCAAATCACATTTTCGTCCCCCGCCCAAATCACCGTTTCGCCGCGGGCAAAGCGCCGCCGCTGACCAATGCTGTTGAGCGAGGTCAGTTCATCATTGGTAAGGACGCCGCACAGCGAGCGGTCCCGGACGCTGCAATCGGCGCAAATTTGGCTCGAAAACATGGTTTCCCAGTCTGTTTGGTCTTGGTAATGCCATGCCATAGTGCGCAGCCGCCCGGCAGCGCGTCAAGCCATTGGGGCGTCATCGTCGCCATCTTCGGTATCGGCAAGCTGCCGACGGGTGCAAAGCGCATGGCACCCACCGGAGCAATCTGGCTGTTTTGGAGAGTTGCCACCCTTGGGAATTTTAATGAAATGGGTAACATCCCCGCAAATGGGGATGAGGAGAAACGCCCCCTCCCCGCCGCCCACTGCCGGCCCTGCCGCCGCGCCCTGTGCCAGGCCCATTACCGCCAGAACCGAAAGAAAACGCGCCAGCATCGGCTAAATCGCGCTGCTGAAACGCGTGGTGGAGGCTTGTCGATAAGGGTCAAGCGCTGCGGCAATTGCTCTGGCATAGGGCAAGCCATCCGGCGCGATTTTCAGCCGCGCGCCCTGCCAGCTCGCCAGGCCCTGCCCCACAAAAGCTCTTGTCCGCGCCATGATCTCCGCAAGATTGGGCAGTTGCGCCAAATCGGCCTCGCCTTGGCACAGCAACCCCTCAATCGCGCGCCCGGTCGCTATATCCCTGCCGCTTCGGCACAAACCCCTCGCGGTGGCAAACTGGCCATTGGCAATGCGCAAATGATAACGCCCGGCGTTTTTCTCATTTTGCAAAAGCCAACCGGGAAAGGCACTGATTGCCGATGCACCAAGGCCGACCAGAACATCGCTTGTATCTTCGGTAAAGCCCTGAAAATTGCGGCGCAGCGTGCCATTTTCCGCCGCTTTGGCCATTGCGTCACCGGGCAGTGCAAAATGGTCAAAGCCAACGGAGCGATAGCCTGAGCGCGTCAGCAGTTCATAGGCGAACGACGCCTGCGCAAAGCGGGCGAAATGATCTGGCAGCGCGGCTGCATCGATGCGGCGCTGGCGCGGCACCAAATGGGGCACATGCGCATAGCCGAACACCGCCAGCCGATCCGGCTTCATCTCGATGGCAGCATCAAGCGTGGCCGCCAATGTCGCGACATCTTGCCCCGGCAGTCCGTACATCAAATCGAAATTGAGCGAGGTAACCCCCGCGCCACGCAGCAGCGCCACCGCGTCTGCGATCATAGAGGCAGGCTGAACACGGCCAATTGCCTGTTGCAGCGGTAAAGACAGCGTCTGCACGCCAAGGCTCACGCGCGACACATTGTTACGCGCCAAAGCCGCGGCCCATTGCTGGTCAAATCCTCGCGGGTCTATCTCCACCGAAATAGCGGGATTGTCGAGCTGAAACGCGCGCGCCACACGCTGCATCAGCGCATCAAAAGCAGCCGGCGCAATGGCATTGGGGCTACCCCCTCCCCACGCCACCCGGCGCACCCGCGCCCGGCCGCCCAGAGCGGCGCCAACCATGTCGATTTCCTCGCCCAGTCTCTGCAAATAAGCACCAACCCGCTGCTGCCGATTGGCAGAACCGGTGTTACACCCGCAATACCAGCAAAGTTCAGTACAATATGGTACATGCAGGTAGAGCGAAACACTCTCACCATCGCCAAGCATTTTTAAAGCACCGGCAAGATTAGCTGGACCAACATCATCGCAAAATTCAGCTGCTGTTGGAAAGCTGGTGTAGCGCGGTACGGGCGTTGCCAGCAAATCGGGATAATATGACCACATGCGATTTTAATGTCACAGTTTGGACAACGGGGAATTGACCCCGGTCAAAGACGGGCCTTTCGCACAGGCATATCGCCTGTTCCAGACATAGCAAAGAGGGACATGTCGATGAAAATGAACAGCTCCATATTCGCCCTGGCCGCGCTTGGTGGCCTGGTTTGCGCAGCGCCCGCCGCGGCGCGAGATGGTGAGGGCCTGAAGGCGCACGACGTGCTGGTGCGGGTGCGCGGTATCTTCATTCAGCCAACGGGGCAGTCCGACGGCATTTTGCCCGCGCTTCCCAACGACCGGCTGCGGGTCGACACATCCGTTGTGCCCGAAGTCGATATAACCTGGATGGCGACCAAGAATATCGGCTTTGAGCTTATTGCCGCAACGGCAAAGCACTCCGCCTTTGGCAAACAAGGCGTTACTCAGGGCATTGGGCGGATTGTTTCCACCTGGGTGCTCCCGCCAACGCTGACTGCGCAATATCACTTCAATTCCGCTGGCAAGTTCCGCCCCTATGTTGGTGGCGGCATAAACTATACCATCTACTGGAACGAAAAAGCGAGCAACGAACTGGCAGGCGCACTTGGCCCAACGCGCGTTCATCTTTCCAACAGCGTAAGCTGGGCGGCGCAGGCCGGGTTTGACATCGATATCAGCAAGAAGTTCTTCTTCAATATCGACGCGAAATACGTCGACATGAACTCCAACGCCACGCTGCGTACCACCGCCATTGGCACGCAAACTGTGCGCGTGCGGGTCAACCCGGTAATCATCGGCGCGGGGTTTGGCATCAGGCTATAACCGAAAACCGGGCCGGCCGGCTGGGGGCGGGTAGCGATGCCCGCCTCCTTTTTCTGGCTCAATCCGGCTCTTCATCTTCAATGAGAATGCGCAGCGCAGCGCCATCAAGATCATCAAACTGCCCGCTGCGTGCCGCCCAGAAAAACGCCGCCAGCCCGGCCAGGCCAAGCCCAAGGGCCATCGGCACAAGCAGCGCAAGCCCGGTCACCGCGCCGCACCGCGCAGCCGCAGCGCATTGGCAACGACAATCAGCGACGAGCCCGACATCGCAACCGCCGCGACCAGGGGAGTCACCAGCCCCAGCATCGCCAGCGGCACGGCAAGCACATTATAGCCGATTGCCAGCGCAAAATTTTGCCGGACCACGGCCATGGTCCGCCGCGCCGCCACAATGGCAAGCGGCACCGGGCGCAAACGATCTCCAAAAAACACCAGATCGGCCGCAAGCCGGCCCACATCGCTGGCGGTGGCAGGCGCCATTGCCACATGCGCACGCCTGAGCGCGGGGCCATCGTTCAGCCCGTCGCCCACCATCAGCACGCGCTTGTGCTGCCCGGCGAGACGCTCGACAAGCGCAAATTTTTCTGCCGGAGATTGGCCCGAAATCCCCAAAATGCCCAACCGTCGCGACAAAGCCGCAACCGGCCCGCTGCCATCGCCCGACAGCATTATTGGCGCAAAACCAAGCGCTTTGAGGCGGGCAATCGCGATCGGAGCATCGCTGCGCACGCAATCTTCAAAGGTAATAACGCTTGCCGCCCGCGCGCCCCAGCAAAACACAGTGGAGACTTGCTCACCATGCCAATCAACGCCCACCCAGTCGGCCCGGCCGAGCCGCGCGGGCTGCCCATCGATGACTGCCTCGACGCCAAGCCCTGGCTGCTCGACGATGCCCGCTGCGCCAGCCATTGCTTCAACCGTCGCCCCGGTGCCGATTGCCGCGCGAATAGCCTGCGCCAGCGGATGTCGGCTCGCCTGTGCCAGCGTGAGCAGCGCGGCGCGTTCAGCCGGGTCAACCGGCAAGCCGGCGACCGGTGCCAGCCGGGCCAGCGTAATTGTGCCTGTTTTGTCGAGCAGCAGCGTGTCGGCCTCGGCCAGCCGCTCGAGCGCCGAACCATCTTTGATAAGCACGCCCGCCCGCATCAGCGCGCCCGCCGCCACAACCTGCGCAATGGGCACCGCAAGGCCAAGCGCACAGGGGCAGGTGATGATCAGCACCGCAACCGCCACCATCGCCGATTGGTGCAACCCCGCGCCCGCCACCATCCACACAGCAAAACTGAGCAGCGCAAGGCTGTGCACCGCGGGCGCATAAAGCCTGGAGGCGCGATCGGCGATGCGGACATAGCGCGACTTGCCTTGCCCGGCCGTTTCCATCAGCCGGGCGATATCGGCGATGACCGTGTCCGGCCCAATAGCGACCGCGCAAATGGTGAGTGGCGCATCGAGCGCAACCGTCCCGGCGAGCACGCTGTCACCCGGCCGCACCCGCTCCGGCGTGCTTTCACCCGTAACCAGCGCTCGGTCGACATGGCCCTCGCCCGCCACTACCGCCCCGTCAACGCCAATGCGCTCGCCCGCCGCAACCAGCACCTGCATGCCTGGCACAATCTGCGCCAGCAATCGCTGCTCGGTGGTGCCGTCGGCCCGCAATATGGTTACATGCTCTGGCAAACGGCGCAGCAGCGCGGCCACGCCATCTTCCGCCCTGGCGCGCATCGCGCTGTCGAGAAAACGGCCCGCCAGCAGAAAGAAGAGCAGCATGATTGCGCCGTCAAAATAGGCATGGGCGCCGCCGGTTGCCGTTTCGTAAAGGCTCATCGCCGCAGTAAGCAACACACCGATGGAAATCGGCACATCCATATTGGTATGGCCCCGCCGCAGGGCCCGCCACGCGGAGCGGAAAAACGGCTGCCCGGCATAGGCAATGGCGGGCAGCGCGATCAACGCCGAGAGCCAGTGGAACAGCGTGCGCGTCGCCCCTTCTGCGCCAGACCAGATGGCAACCGAGAGCAGCATGACATTCATTGCCGCAAAACCGGCCACCGCCAGCGCCTTCATCAACGAGCGGCTCTCGCCACGCGCCGCCACCGGCGCGCAATCGCGGGTCAGATGCACCGAAAAGCCAAGCGCCTCGATAGCCTGCTCAATCGCGGTGGCCGGCATATCGGCCACATGGCGGACCAACACGGTATGCGCGCCAAAGTTTACCCGTGCCGCCGCCACGCCGGGCAATTTGTGGAGCGCACCTTCAATCCGGGCGATACACCCGGCACAGTGCATCCCCTCAACGGCAAAACGGTCTTCAGCCATATCGGTGGTCGCACGCACCGGGGCAAAAGCCGTCACGCCTGCACCTGGTCGGCAAAGCGCGCCTCATGCCCTTGCGCGCGTACATCGATATGGAGCAGCCAGCGCCCGCCGGGCAGCGGCTGGTCGGCGACATAGCCTCCTTCAACCCGGCGCAGCGCTAATGTCTGGTCGGGCAGCCTGCCCAGCGGGTGGCGCGCCACCACGCGCACACGCCCCTCGATGATAGTGCCAGACGCATCCCCAGGCGTCACATGCAGCAGACCTGCTGCATCCACGCTGGAAACCACGCGCCACCCAAGCATCCGCTGCGCGCGCGCGCTTGAGAGCCACCCGTTGAAGCGCTGGCTGGCGACATAGGTGTTTTCCACCACCTGGCCACCAAAAGTTGAAACGGCATAACGCGCCATTGTTATGTTAACCGCCAGAATGAGGCCGAAAAAGCCAAGCATCAGCGCCAGCATGTGCCAGCCGGTGAAACGGCGCGTCATTCCTCATGCTCCTCATCTTCTGGGCGGTCGAACCGCGTTGCATCGCGTGCATTGCCACCTTCTGCGTCGAGCGCACGAACGGCAAAGGCAATGTCGGTGTGCTCCGGCCCGGCGGCCGGCGCGGCAACGAAAAGCTGCACGCGCTGTACCTGATCAGCCTCAACCGCAAGCCTGAGCGAGCGGCCTGCCGTTTTGCGCGCGCCGCTTTCGTCCCACAAGACCGCCTGTGGCAGCCCGACAAGGCTGATTTCCACGGTGCGCGGGCGTGCTTCCATATTGCGGATTTTGACGGTGTAGCTGTTGCGAATTCCCCCGTCGGACAGACGCACCCACAGCGGATTGCGGCTTTGCGCGACCGACAGGTCAAGCCGGGTGCGGCTGCCAAGGGCAAAGACCATGCCCAGTCCAATTCCGCCCCAAACAAGAAGGTAAAGTAGCGTGCGCAGGCGAAACAAGCGCTTTACCGGTGAAATGGGCTGGCCGCCGCCAAGCGCCAGCTTTGCATCTGCCTCGGTTGTATAGCCGATCAACCGGGGTGCACGGTCGATTCTTGCCATCACCTCGTCGCATGCATCGATGCACAGGCCACAGGTGATGCACCCGATTTGCGGTCCTTCGCGAATATCGATGCCAGTGGGGCAGGCCGCCACACAGGCGTTGCAATCGATGCAATCACCCACCCGTGCCGCCGGATTTGTGGCAATTTCGGCCAGATCATGCGTTCTTTTTAGCCCGTGAGTGCGCGGCTCACCCCGCCAGTGTTTATAGGTAACGGTAAGCGAATGCTCGTCCATCAACGCGGCCTGAATCCGCGGCCATGGGCACATATAGATGCACACCTGCTCGCGCATCAGCCCGCCAAAAACATAGGTGGTAAAGGTCAGCACACCAATGGTTGCATAGGCCACGAATGGCGCGGTGCCGGCAACCAAAGCGCGCGCCAAACTTGGCGCATCGGCAAAATAGAAGATCCAAGCTCCCCCGGTTGCCGCAGCGATCAGCAGCCACAGCCCGTGCTTGGCCAGGCGTTTGACGATTTTTGCGGGGCCCCATGGCGCTTTTTCAAGCCGGAACTGCGCGTTGCGATCTCCGTCGATCAACCGCTCGACATGGACGAACAAATCGGTCCACACCGTTTGCGGGCAGGCATAGCCGCACCATGCCCGCCCCACCGCCGAAGTGACGAGAAACAGGCCAATGCCCGCCATGATCAACATGCCGGTCACATAATAAAATTCGTGCGGCCAAATCTCGATGGCGAACAGATAAAAGCGGCGGTGCGCAATATCGACCAGCGCTGCCTGATGCGGGGCATAGGGGCCCCGGTCCCACCGCAGCCACGGCGCGATGTAATATACCGCGAGCGCCGCGGTCATAATTGCCCATTTCAGCCGCCGGAATGTGCCATGCACCGCCTTTGGAAATACCTTGCGCCGCGCCTCGAAAAAATCCTCGGCTTCAATCGGGTCATTTGGCGGGTCATTTGGGTGGGACATTGGCCGCCTGTGGTGCCGGAGCCTGTGGTGCCGCGCTTGGCGCCGCCTCGCCCCCGCCCAGCGAATGGACATAGGCGGCAAGCATTTTGATCGTCACCGGGTCGAGCCGCCCAGTCCATGCAGGCATAATGCCGTAGCGCGCATTGCTGATCGTCTGGGCAAGGCTTGTCCGGTCACCGCCATAAAGCCAGATGCCGTCTGTAAGATTTGGCGCTCCAACCTGGCGGCTGCCTTTGGCCGCATCACCGTGGCAAACCGCGCAATTGGCGGCGAACAAAGCCCGCCCCCGCGCGGCGCCCGCCGTCATGGGCTCTTGGTGCGACACAAAGCGAACATGCGAAACCAAATCCTCGATCTGTTTTTCGGTCAAAATCCCGTCCCGACCAAAAGCGGGCATTTGCGAGGCGCGGGTTGCATCATCACCGGGTTGACGAATGCCGTGCATAATCGTTTGCAAAAGCGTTGCCGGGTCACCGCCCCACAGCCAGTCATCGTCATTCAAGTTCGGATAACCTTTGGCGCCGGCGGCACCTGCGCCGTGGCACTGAACGCAGTTGACCTTGAACGCCGCGCGCCCGCCCTCTTCAGCCGCGCGCAGCAATTGCGGGTTCGCCGCCAGTTTTTCAACCGGCGTGCGTGCAATCGCGGCAAGAACTGGCCCTTTGCGTATCTGGTCGGCGCGCAGCTCATCGGCAAGCTGGCCATGGCTCGACCAGCCAAGCACACCGCGTGTTCCCCCGCCTGCTGTCGGCAGCCCCGGATAGAAAATGAGATAGCCAAACGCAAACACGATTGTGGCGTACAAAATATAGAGCCACCAGCGCGGCATTGGCGTGTCGAGTTCTTCGATCCCGTCCCATTCATGCCCCACAAAGCCGGTGCCTGTGGCAGCGTCGATCCGCTCTTCAGCCATTGGTGGTTTCCTCATCTTCCAGGATCATGGTGGCGGCGCGGGCATGGGCGGCGCGCGCGCGGGGCAGAAAAGTCCATCCGACAAAGGTGAAGAACATCACCGCCATGGCGACCAGACCCCAGCTATCGGCAAAGTGGCGCAGTGCGTCATAGGTCATTGCGCCTGCTCCTGCGCGGCGGCGGCCTTAAAATCCACCTGCGTGCCCAGCCCTTGAAGATAGGCGATCAGCGCGTCCATCTCGGTAATGCGTTTTGGGTCGCCATCAAAATCGCGCGCCTGTGCCTTAGGGTAACGCTTGGCGAGGCCGGTTGTGTCGCCCTCACCGGTTGCCTGCGCTTCCAGATCGGCTGCGGCCTGCGCTACCTGCTGGGCATTATAGGGCACGCCAACCCGGCTGAGCGCCACCAGGTGCCCCGCTATTGCCCCGCCATCAAGCTCGCGATTTGCCAAAAAGGCATAGGGCGGCATGATCGATTCCGGCACAACCGAGCGCGGGTCGGCCAGATGCTGGGCATGCCATTCGTCCGAATATCGCCCGCCCACGCGCGCTAGGTCTGGCCCGGTGCGTTCCGACCCCCATTGGAAGGGATGGTCATACATGCTTTCCGCTGCCAGGCTGTAATGGCCATAACGCTCCACCTCGTCGCGAAACGGGCGGATCATCTGGCTGTGGCAGCCATAGCAACCCTCCCGTATGTAGATATCGCGGCCAGCCAGCTCCAGCGGGGTATAGGGCCGTACACCCTCTACCCTGGTCACCGTCGACTGGATCCAGAAAAGCGGCGCAATTTCGACAATGCCGCCAATCGCGACGGTGATGAGCGCCAGCGCACCAAGCAAGGTTACATTGCGTTCAATTGCCTTGTGGCGATGGAGAAAATGGGTTGCCATGGTCGGGACTTCCTTATGCGGTGGCAGCGGCGGCGGGGCGGTCGCGGCCGGCATCGAACGGGGTTTCGGTCATCGGCGCCTCGACGCGCAGCTTGCCCGCTATGGTCATCCAGATGTTGAAGACCATGATGAGCGCGCCCGACAGGTAGAGCAGGCCGCCAATAGCGCGGATGAGGTAATAGGGGTGCATCGCCGCCACAGCCTCGGCAAAGGAATAGACGAGATAGCCGTCCGCGCCATATTCACGCCACATCAGCCCTTGCGTGATGCCCGCCACCCACATTGACGAGGCATAAAAGACAATGCCCAGCGTCGCACACCAAAAGTGCCAGTTGACCAGCCGCAGCGAGTAGAGCCGCGTGCGCCCCCAAAGCCTTGGCGTCATATAATAAAGCGCAGCAAAGGTGATCATTCCGTTCCACCCCAGCGCGCCGGAATGAACATGCCCAATCGTCCAGTTGGTATAATGCGACAGCGAGTTGACGGCCTTGACCGACATCATCGGCCCTTCAAACGTGCTCATCCCGTAAAAGGCGAGCGCTGCCACCATCATGCGGATAATGGGGTCGGTGCGGATCTTGTCCCACGCGCCGTTCAGCGTCATCAGCCCGTTGATCATGCCGCCCCAGCTTGGCATCCACAGCATGATGGAGAACACCATGCCCAAAGTCTGTGCCCAATCCGGCAGAGCGGTGTAATGAAGATGATGCGGCCCGGCCCAGATGTAGAGAAAGATGAGCGACCAGAAGTGAATGATCGACAGCCGGTAGCTGTACACCGGCCGCTCGGCCTGTTTCGGCACGAAATAATACATCATGCCAAGAAAGCCCGCCGTCAGAAAAAAGCCGACAGCATTGTGGCCATACCACCACTGGGTCAGCGCATCTTGTACGCCTGAAAAGGCCGAATAGGATTTTGAACCCAGAAACGACACCGGCACGGTCATGTTATTGACAAGGTGCAGCATGGCGACGGTGATGATGAAGGCAAGGAAAAACCAGTTAGCCACATAGATATGCGGCTCCTGACGCTTCAAAATCGTGCCTGCGAACACGACGAGATAGCTGACCCAGACAATCGTCAGCCAGATATCAACATACCATTCCGGCTCGGCATATTCACGCCCCTCGGTAACGCCCATCAGATAGCCGGTGGCAGCCAGAATGATGAAAAGCTGATAGCCCCAAAAGACAAACCGCGCGAGCGCGGGCGCAAACAGGCGCGCACGGCAGGTGCGCTGAACGATGTAAAAACTGGTGCAGATGAGCGCATTGCCGCCAAAGGCAAAAATTACCGCAGACGTATGCAGCGGGCGCAGCCGCCCAAAGGTGGTAAATTCAGAGTGAAGATTGAGCAGCGGAAAGGTTAGCTGCGACGCGATAACCACGCCGACCAAAAAGCCGACAACGCCCCAAAAAACCGTCGCGATCACGCCCCAACGGATGACCTGATCATAATAACGGCCAGCATCATGCGCTTGTGGCGCAACCGGGTCTGCCACGCCGCCCATGGTAACAAAGGCGGCGATCAGAGCAGCGCCTGCGCAAATCGCCATATGAACGGAGAACCCCCAGTCCGCCGCGCCAATTGCGCAACCCACGCCGACAAATCCAAGCAGCGCCCATATTCCGGCGCGCGTTGCGGTTGATTCCATGCCCCACCCTTTCTTCGGTTGGGCCCGCCATGGCGCAGCGCTGCGGCGCGCCCCTTGACCTTGATCAAATCGGGTGAAATGCCTTGGCCCTTACAAAGGCTGGCGCAGCTCAGGGGTTTTTTAACAAGTGCGCAAACAAGGCGTCGCGCCCGAACCGTTAACACGGTGAAAATGCGCCCTATCGCTCAGGGCCGGTGTCGCTCAGGGCCGGCACGCGCGCCGCAACATGGCGGCCGTCAACGCCGCTGCACCAGCAGCCGCGCTGCCATGCCCCATCGGCCAGTCGCCTGGCCCCATCGCGCCAGCCGCTTGGCAAGACGCTTGCCTGTCATGCACCTGCTTCAGGCGACGATCAGCATCCACGGCAACACCGCGCCGACAACCAGCAGAAGAACCGAAATGCGCCGGGTGCGCCGGTTGTTGAGTGCGATCACAAGCCCGGTCAGTGTCGACAACATCAAGCCGATGGACATGATGCCAACGACCACTTTTAACGGCCATGGCGAACCGGGGCGCTTGGCCGGAAGGGCGCGGGCGCCCTGTGTTGCGGGCGCGCCTGCCGCGTCCTTCGGGCCAGCAGCGGGTGCAGCCAGTGCAGGGCGGGGCGGGCGCGGGCGGGGCAATGTTTGTTTTTTGTGGAGAGCCGCGATAACCGCAATCCATTGTGGCGGCTTCACGCCATTTTCCACCTCGTGAAGATCAAACGTCTGAAGCGCACCGCTAAACGCGAAAAACAGGATGAGCGGCGCAAACAGCACACCCATATAATGATGATACAGGCGCATATTGCGCATCGTCGCCGCGTTCATATCGATCTGTTATCCCAAATTGCGATAGTCCAGGATAAACGCTTGCCGGCTCCAACGCCAGCCGCCTGGGCCGCATTACCTGCCGAAACTGCCCCGGCGGTAAAGCAGCGTAATAGCAACCCGGCGGTTGCGCGGGTCGGCTGCATTGTCGGCAACATAAGGCTCACGATCGGCCACGCCCTCGATCCGCTCAAACCGATCATCAGGAATACCGCCCGCTGCCAGCCTGCGCCGGGTTGCCTCTGCACGGCTGCTTGACAACAGCCAGTTGTTCATGCCCGAAGGGTCGGTATAGGCAAGGCTGTCGGTGTGGCCGCGGATCATCAGCGTGTTGCCCAGCGGTTTGACTGATTCGGCAATGAGGCCGATCAGCTTGTCTGCTTCAGGCTCAAAATTGGTCGTGCCAAGCGCAAACATCGAATAATCGGCGTTATCGACAAGGTCGATTCGCAAGCCATCGCGCGTGGGGACAAAGCGCACATGGGTGGCCAGCTTTGCCAGCTTGACGCTTCGGGCAACCTGCTGCTTGATCTGGCGCTGAATTTTCTCAAAATTCTTGGCGTCCTCAGCCGTTACCTCGGCGTTTTTGAGCGACCCCTTCTCGCCAGAGCCAACTGCTGTGCCCCCCGTTGCGCCAACAGGCACGGTCAGGGCGCGAGTACCAGTCTGCGCAGCTTTATGAGGGTAGTTATCCTGATCGGTAATCGATTCGCCGCCAAATGGCCCGTTGGCCCCCGCACTTGCTGCCCGCGTGGTGATAAGGTTGGGCGCGAAATAATCAGCCAGTGCCTTGCGCTGCTTTTCATTGGTTGCACCCAACAGCCACATTAGCAGGAAAAACGCCATCATCGCGGTAACGAAATCGGCATAGGCCACCTTCCAGGCGCCGCCATGGTGGCCGCCATGCCCTTCCACATAGACTTTTTTGACAATGACCTTGGGCGGCTGGTTGTTGCCGTGCGGCGCGCGGGCGGCCATTATCTGCCCCCCCCACGCTCACGCCGCGACACGCATGGCAAAAGGCGCGCCGCCATCATCAGCGCCCGCGCAACCCGTCAAACACTTCGGCAAAACCGGGTTGATTGTTGTGCGCAATGCCTGAGCGCGCCGCCTCGATGACAAGCGGCTGCGGGTGGCCATGAAGCGAGGCGATGATGATCTGCTTTACGGTATGATAAATTGCCGCATCGGCGTCGATCACCTGCTGCAACCGGCTGGCAAGCGGGGCAACGATGCCATAAGCCAGCAACACGCCCATGAAGGTGCCAACAAGCGCCGAACCGATGAGCGCGCCCAACACCGATGGCGGCTTATCGATTGATCCCATCGTTTTCACCACGCCCAAAACAGCCGCGACAATGCCAAGCGCTGGCAGCGCATCCGCCAGTGTTTGCAGCGTGGTTTGCGGGCCCTGCACCTCGTGGTGATGGGTCTTGATGGTGTTGTCCATCACCTCTTCCACCGCATGAACATCGAGCGTGCCCGAAGACACAACAACCAGCCGCAGCGTATCGGCAATCAGCGCAATCAGCGCGTGGTCGGCCAGAAGACGGGGATATTCGCCAAAGATCGCGCTTGATTTGGGGTCTTCGACATGCGGCTCAAGCGCAATCGGCCCTTCAGTCCGCAACATCTTCATCAGCTTCGACACCAGAAAAATCGTGTCGAGATAGTCCTGTTTTTTGTACCTTGGCCCTTTGAACACCTTGGCGAGGCCGCCAATCATCGCCTTTAGCTCTTTGCCTGAATTGCCGATGATGAGCGCCCCGGCCGCCGCGCCGCCGATGATGAGCATCTCGTGCGGAATGGCTTCCATGACCGGACCAAGCGCGCCACCGGTGAGCGCAAAGCCGCCGAACACCATTCCGAGCAGCACGACAAGGCCGATAATCGGAAACATGGCGTTCGAATTCCCCCGGTGTAAATAGGCCGTTCTCGACTAGTAGAACGACCGGCGCGGCTGATTATTCACTCAGTTTCGCCGCCAACCGGTTACCAAACAGTCAATCAACGCAAATAATCGAACAATGAGAGCTGGCTCAGCCGCGCAAAACTGGCCTGTGTGGCCTGCAAAACGGTCGATGCTTTTTGCAAATTGGCGATAGTCGCGGTGATATCGGTGTCTTCCAGGTTGGAGCGATCCGCCTCGCGGTCGATGCCGGTGTCTTCCAGCTTTGTGGCCTCAAGATCCAGCCGGGCACTGCGCGCGCCCGCCGAGCCGCGCACCCCGTTTACCTGGTCAAGCGCCAGTTTTAGCCCGTCAATCGCGCTTCCGGCCGCCGCCACGGAACTGCCGCCTGCGTCCAGCGCATCGGCCAGCGTGTTGATGATGGCAAAGACATCGGTCGTTCCGCCGCCCTGAGCAATGCCGCCAAACACGCGCTCGGCGCTTTCGGTTGGCTGAATTTTACCGGCATCGCCAATGGGAATGGCGTTGGGCGTACCTGTGCCGGTAAAGCTAACCACGCCGCCCGCGCCCACGGTTACTGCGCTGTTGCCGGTGGCCGCGCCAAACAGGGGGCCGCCGCGCACATCGGTGCTATTGGCCAGCGTCACCAGCTCATCGACCAGCCCGCGGAGCTGATCGGCAATAATTTTCTTATCGGCATCCGACACAGTGCCGCTGTTGGCCTGAATGGCCAGTTCCTGCGCGCGCTGGATCTGGGTTGTAACCGACCCAAGCGCGCTGTCCGTCTGGGCAAGCAGCGTTTGGGCAAGCGCAATGTTCTTGCCCGTTGCCGTGTCATTGGCCGAGGCCACCGCAATCCCTTGCAGCCTTTGATAGGCAACGACATCATCGGATGCGTTGGCAATCTTTTTCCCGCTCGAAATCCGCTCCTGCAGCGTCTGTGTCTGCGTGGAGATGGCGTTGATCCGGCTGGCGGAACGATCATAATATAGGCTGGTGCTGATGGTCATAATCGGCCCTTAGCGAATGTCCAGAATGGTTTGCAGCGTTTCACGCGCCACTTGAATGACACGGCTCGACGCCTGATACGCCTGCTGGAATCGCAACAGATCAACCGCCTCGCTATCGAGATTGACGCCGGAAATGGCATCGCGAGCTACTACCGCACCATCGCGAATGGCAGTTTGTGCCGCAGACACTGTCCTGCGTGAGGCAAGCGCTGCTGCATTATCGGCCACAAGGGCAGATAGACTGCCTTCAAAGCCCGCGCTTGTCCGCAGCGCCGCCAGCACATCGAGGTTGGTGTTGTCGCGCGGGCCGCCGCCCACCGCGGCGGCGGCCACGCCGCGCGGATTGCTTAACACCACGGTAAATTCCGTTGGCACCGCAGCCGCGGCAAACAAGGGGGCGCCGGCGTTGCCGTCCAGGTCGCGCCCGCCCGCCTGCACGGTGTTTACGCCATCGACAAAATCGGTCGCGAGCTGATCCAGCGTTTGAAGCGCGCTCGCCACACGCTGCGCACCGTCGACAATACCCGCCAGCGCGCCACCGCCGGGCGTGAAGGCGGATGTTGCGCCATCGCGGTGCGCGGCAAAGGAAACTGCGCCGGTTGGTGCGCGAACATAGGTTATGTCGCTGACATTTTGCCCCTCGACCAGCAAAGGTCCATTGACCCCGCCCAGCTTTACGCTCGCGCGGCCCCGCGCATCGGTGGTAACGGCAATATCGCTCAGCGCGCTAAGCTGCTCCAATAGCTGGTCACGCTGATCAAACAACTGTGCCTGCGTGGCAGAACCTGGCGCCGCGCCACCCAGCGCGCTGTTGAGCTTGGCCAGCGCATTGCCCAGCGTTTCAAGCTGCCGCACGCCATCATCGGCGGTTACATCGAGGTTGATGTTAATCTGGTCGAGCGCGCGGCCCGTGCCGGCAAAAGCGTTGGCAACCGCGGTTGCCTGTTCCAAAAACGCCGATCGCGCAGCCGTTGCGGTAGGGTCTGCGGCAATGGCGCTGGCGGCGTTGAAAAAACTGGTCAGCTGGCTGGACAATTGGTTGCCCGACAGCGCGGTTTCAATCTGGCCGAGATAGGTGATGCTCGTGTCGGTGCGTGCAAGGTCTGCCCCGGCGGCCCGCACATCGGCCGTACGCAAATCGTCCGACAGGCGGTTGATCGACTTTACCGTAACGCCATTGCCATCGAGCGAGCGCACCGCGCGCCCGCTGATCGCGGCGACTTCCGACAAATTGGTTGTGCGCCGACTATAGCCTGTTGCCCCGGCATTGGCGATATTTTCAGACGTAGTGGTGAGCGCGGTTTGATATGCCCGCACGCCCGATGCGCCGATGGATAGAATGTCGCTCATGCGCCCGCCCTCCCGGTGTCGCTGTGGCCGCTATCGCTCTGGCCGGTGTCACCTTTTGCGCCCGTGCCGCCCGCTGCCTCCGCCACGCCCGGCGGGGGCGCTTGTAATGCGGGTTGCGAGCGCGACAAAAATTCGACCACAGCCTTGCCGATGCCGAGCGGCGCCTTGCCTGCCAGAATCTGCGCGGTGTTCTGGTCTTGAAAATCACGAAAAGTGTCGAGCGCCTGGCTATCGAATATGTCCTTTGCCAGATGCCCGCTGCGCAAAGATTTCAGCATTATCTGTGTAAACACCGCCTCAAACTGCGTGCCCGCCTTGTCCAGATTGGCGCGTGTCGACAGCCGGCTCGTATCGGTCGAGACGTTTGCGGCATCGAGCGTGCCAGCCCGAAGGCCAGTGGAAGGCGTGCTTATCGTCACAGGATGATCAGATCCGCTTTCAGCGCGCCCGCTTCCTTCAGCGCCTCCAAAATAGCGACAAGATCGGTCGGTGAGGCGCCAATCGCGTTCATCGCCTTTACCACATCAGCAAGCTTGGGGCCGGGCTCCAGCAGGAAGATCGGTTTAACCTCATCGGTTACAGCAACATCGCTTTTTTGTTCCGACGCGGTGGTGCCCTGGCTCAGCGGTCCGGGCTGGCTCACGCGCTGGGTTTCGTCGACCCGCACCGTTAGCTTGCCCTGCGTCACCGCCGCAGACCCAAGCCGCACGGCGGAATTAATGACAACCGTGCCGGTGCGCGCGTTGACGATGACACGGGCTGCTGGCTCTGCTGAGGTAACGGAAAGATTTTCAATCTGGCTCATCAAGGTTGCGCGCACATCGGCGCCTTCGGGCGCGGCAACCGCAATCGACACGCCGTCCACCGCCTGTGCCCGCCCCTCGCCAAGGCGCGCATTGATGGCCGCAGCAATGTTTTGCGCCGTTGTAAAATCAGCCTTGGCCAGGTTAAAGGTCAAATAGGGCGTGCTGGCAAAGCCTGTGTCAACCGCGCGCTCCACAGTTGCCCCTTCGGGAATCCGGCCCGTGGAGGGAACATTGACGACGATTTTAGAACCATCTGCTCCCCCTGCATCCAGGCCGCCAACCGCAAGCGAGCCTTGCGCCATGGCGTAAACCTGCCCATCGGCACCGATGAGCGGGGTGAGCACCAGACTGCCGCCACGCAGCGACTTTGAACGGCCCAGCGCCGACACGGTAATATCGATGCGCTGGCCCGGCTTGGCAAAGGGTGGCAGCTCAGCAGTAATCAACACAGCGGCTGAATTTTTCAAACTGGGATTAACCCCGGCGGGCAATTGCAGGCCAAAGCGCGACGCAACGCTTTTAAGCGACTGCACGGTATATTCCAGATTGTCGTCGCCCGTGCCCGGCAGGCCGACAACAATACCATAGCCCGTTAGCTGGTTGGCGCGAATGCCCTGAAAGGTGCCCAGATCCTTTACACGATCAGCAAAGGCAGGCGTGGCGATCATCATGCTGGCAAGCAGCGCGAGAAACAGGCGGAGCATTGGATATTCCATCAGAACGGGCTCACCACCGAGAAGAACCGGCTCAGCCAGCCCTGCCGGCTGGCGCGGGCAACATCGCCCTTGCCGGTATAGGCGATTTGCGCATCGGCCACACGGGTGGACTGTACACGGTTCTCGGCATCGATATCGGCGCTGCGGACAATGCCTTTGATCTGCACAAACTCATCGCCGCGGTTGAGCGTAACGCGCTTGCCGCCCTGTACCAGCATGGTGCCGTTAGAATAAACCTCGGCCACAGTCACGCTGAGTTCGCCCGACAGGTTGTTCGACTGATCCGCCGCGCCAGAACCGCTAAAGCTGCGCGTGCCGCTGGCGGTTGCCGCATTTGGATTGAAGGAAAATGGCCCAGATGACGGAGGCGTAATGCCCAGATTGCCGGAACTATCAAGTGTCGAGGTGGCCGATTTGCTGGCAAAGGTGCGCTCTGTCAGCACGATGGTAAGCGGATCTCCCACGCGGCGCGCGCGCCAGCCTTCGTGCAGCGGGGCATAGCCGTTTACCGCCTGATAAATTGCGCCATTTGCCGGCTGCGCCGGTGGCGGCGGCGGCGGCAAAGTGGCCGAAAAATCGGTCTTGGACTTTTTGTGCCCAAACAGACCCGCCTGCGCAGGGTCGGGCGCGACACCGGCCAGAGCGACAACGCCGACCATGATGGAGGCTGCAAAACGCATGATATCGCCCTTTTCAAATATTCTGGTTGGCATATTGGAGAATCTCGTCAACCGACTGAATTACTTTAGAATTCACCTCATAAGCACGCTGCGTTTCGATCAGATCAACCAGCTCTTGGACGACATTGACATTTGACCCTTCGAGCAAACCCTGGCGGATGTTGCCGCGGCCATCGAGCCCGGCAGTCCCCAGATTGGCAGCACCACTTGCAGCAGATTCGATCAGATAATTGTCACCCGTCGATTGCAGGCCCGCGCTGTTGGGGAAGCTCGCCACCTGAATCTGCCCAAGCTGGCTTGGCTCGGTCTGCCCGGCGATGAGCGCGGACACCGTGCCATCGGTGCCGATGGTGATTGAGGTTGCCCCTTCGGGAAGGGTGATGCCTGGCTGCACCTGATAGCCTTCAGCCGTAACCAGCAGCCCTTGTGCTGAACGGGAAAAATTGCCTGCACGGGTATAACCCAGCGTGCCGCTGGGCAACTGGACCTGAAAATAGCCATCGCCATCAAGCGCAAGATCGAGCGAATTGCCCGTGGTCGCTAGTGCGCCTTGCGTGTCGATCCGCTCAGTGCCTTGAATGCGCACGCCCGTGCCAAGGTTAAGCCCGGTGGCATAGTTGGACTGCGCCGTACTTGCAGCGCCAGCCGCAGTCACCGTTTGGTAAGTCAGCGTTTCAAACGAGGCGCGGTCTCGCTTATACCCTGTGGTGTTCACGTTGGCCAAATTGTTCGATATTACTCGCAGCTTCACATCCTGAGCATCAAGCCCGGTGCGCGCTATATGCAGTGCTGCACTACCCATCTTCTATTCCCCTCAAGCCGGCAGACGCAAAAGCGTCGAGGCATTTTCATCAAGTTCTTTGGCCGATTTTATGAGATTGGCCTGCACTTCGTACGAACGCTGGTTTTCAATCAGATCAACCAGCGCCTGTGTCAGGTTGACATTGGAACTCTCCAGCGCGCCGGTTTCCAGCTTGCCGGCCAAATCTGCCGGAAGCACGCCGCCGCCACGCACATGGTAGAGGTTATCGACACCCTTTACCGTGTCAGACCCTTTGGGGCTGGCCAGTTTGACCTTATCAAGCACCTGTGCCGCTGTGCCCGGCGGCGCGTTTTGCGGCACAAACACCACCGTGCCATCGGGCCGGATGCTGACATCTTGCGCTGGCGGCACGGTGATCGGGCCCCCCGACCCGATCACCGGGAAACCATCTCCGGTTTCCAAGACGCCAGTGGGCGCGATGCGAAAATCGCCCCGCCGGGTATAGGCTTCGCTGCCATCGCTTGCCTGCACCGTGATGAAGGATTCCCCCGTCACCGCGACATCGAGCGAGCGCCCGGTCTGGAAGATCGCTCCTGGACTGCGATCGGAATCGCTCACTTCCGCCGAGGATGGTTGCCGCGAGGCAAAGCCGGAACCGTTGACGATAATCTGATCAAACGACACGCGGTCGGCGCGAAAGCCCACGGTGGAGGCGTTTGCGATATTATTCGCAATCGCCGCCTGTGATGCCAGATGCCCCTTAAGGCCCGACCCTGCCGTATAGATCAACTTATCCATTCAACGTTTCCTGCGACTTATATGGTTACTGAATGTTAAAGATGGTCTGGCTCACCTGGTTTGCGGTATCGAGCGCTCTGGCATTTGCCTGAAAGGTGCGCTGTGCGGAGATGAGGTTGACCAGCTCTTCGGTAGTGTCGACATTCGACCGCTCGATGGCGCCCGACAACAGCCCGCCAAAGCCATTGGCGTTTGGCTCGCCAAGCAGCGGCGTGCCCGAAAGCCCCGTTGTCTGCCAGTTGCTGTTGCCAATCTGGCGCAAGCCTGAAGGATTGGCAAAGTTGGCAAGAATTACCTGGCCCAGTGTTTGAACATCGCCGTTTGAAAAACTGGCCTTCACCAGCCCTTCAGCATCCACCGCCACGCCCTGCAACAAGCCAACCGGCACGCCGTCCTGCGTGGTTGCCGACACGTTGAATGCCCCTGCATTCTGCGTTGTGCCCGCGCTGATATCGAACGAAAACTGCTGCGCGGTTGCGGTGCCAACCGGCGTAAACGGGTCAAAAGCGCTGGCTCCTGCCGGTGCTGTCAACACGCCGTTGGAGTCGAATGTTGCGGTAATGGAGGGGTTGCCGCTGGTTGTAAGCTGTGTATCGCCAACAAAGCTGAACACCGACCAGTCGCTCGTTGTGCCTGCACCTGCGCCCACTGTTTCACGGCGGAAATAGTTAGTCAGGGTTTGCGGGTTGCCCTCAGAATCATAGATGGTTGTCTGGGTTGAGTTGTTGAAACTTGCCGGGTTGAACCGGTCAAATGCGGGCGCGGTTGGCACCGCTGTGCCCGCCGGCAGATTAACCGACTTGGCAACAAGCGAGGTTGCAACCGGCGTGCCGCTTGCCGCTGGCAGGCGCAGGCTCACCGCACCGGCCAGGCTGGTTCTGATGATGCCGCCGCTCGCATCGGCGGGATAACCCTGGAGCTGGCCGCCCTGCCCGTCGACGATAAACCGGTTAGCATCGACCTGAAACGAGCCGTTGCGGGTAAAATTAACCGCCTCGGAGCCCGGCTCCGGCTTCACCGCAAAAAACCCGTCGCCCGAAATAGCAACGTCAAGCGTCGAGCCGGACTGAACGATGTTACCCTGGCTGAACTGCTGGCGATTGGCCTTTACCGTTACGCCAGAGCCAACCTGCGACGTGGGGTTTTGCGACACGCTGGACGCGATGACATCGGCAAACTCGCTGCGGCTTTTTTTAAAGCCATTGGTCGAAACGTTCGCCAGATTATGCGAAATTACCGACAGATCGGTCTGTGCTGCCTGAAGGCCGCTGAGAGAGGTAAAAAAGCTCATTTCATTATCTCCATTATGGCACAAAATTGATATTAAAATTAACCAATTTGGCGGACATCGCCTGCAGAAACCTGACCAACGCCCGATACGGTGAGCACGGGCGCCTTGCCGCCCGGCGCCGAAACCGAGGATACCGGCGCCCACACCAGCGTCTGGTTGGGCACGCTGGCGCCATTATTGCTGGCCGAGGCGATGACCTGAAACGGCCCATCGCCGGCAGGCTCGCCATTGTCGGTCGTGCCATCCCAATCAAAAGTAACGGTGCCCGCCTGTTGCGGCCCAAGCGCGATGGACTTGACGATCTGCCCGTTGGGCGCCTGAATGGTAACGCGCAGGTCGCTCGCCTCGCCGGACAGCTCAACCGCGCCGTCAAGCCCGCCATCGGTGCGCGGAAACGCAGTGCCGCCAGGCACCAGCACATTGTGCCCGACATAGCTGAGCGCATCGCTCGTCGATGTACCCGACAATTTATCCTGAATGGCCTTCAGCGTGGTATTGATCTCGGAAATCCCAGAAACGCTTGAAAATTGCGCAAGCTGCGTCAATTGCTGGGTCGCATCTACCGGGCTGGTCGGGTCCTGATTTTGCAACTGCGCGGTGAGCAGTTTCAAAAAGTCGTTTTGGGTCAGCGTATCAACCTGCGCCGCGGTTTTTGCGGTCACGGGGCTGTTTGTCCGGCTTATTCCCAGGTTTGCGAGCGTAGTGTCAAAGCTAGTTGCCATTATTATCGTCCCAGTTTGAGGGTATCGAGGATCAGTGATTTTGCTGTTTGCATAACTTCCACATTGTTTTGAAAGTTTCTTGAGCTTTCCAGCATGTCAACAAACTCGCGCGTTTCATCAACAACGGCTTCGTAAACATTACCGTCTCTGTCAGCGAGTGCATTTGTTGGATCATAGGTCTTGGTTGGTTCACCGCCGGCGGTAACAATACTTTCGACATTAACTGTAGCAAGGCCGCTTGCATTGTCGAATTCTGTACGGAATACTGGTTTTTTGGTACGATAGGCGGTGTCGGCACTGCCTGAAACGACCCCTGCATTGGCCAGGTTGCTGGCAGTAGTGTTCAGCCGCACAAGCTGTGCGCTCATCGCCCGCCCGGCGACCTGAAAAATTGTAAGCGGGCGGTCTGCCACGATTACTCGCCCCTCAACGCGCGGCTGAGCTGGCTGATCCGCCCATTCAAAAACGACAATGTCGTCTGATAGGCCACAGCATTTTCAGCAAAAGCGGTTTGTTCGGTTGCAAGCTCCACCGTATTGCCATCAAGCGAAGGTTGCAGCGGCACGCGAAACAGCGTTGCACCATCAATCGCCTGTTCGGTAAGCCCCTGAGGTGTATCCGCTGCGGCAAGCGCTGTGCGAAAATCGATATCCTTGGCCTTGTAGCCCGGCGTCGAAGCGTTAGCGATGTTCGACGCCAACAGCCCAAGGCGCCGCGAACGCACTTCAAGCGCTGCTCCATGCACCCCGAATAGACTGTTATCTGCCACTTTGGCGGTCTCCGCACCTATGTTACGCAGCGATACAAGCAATGCTCGTGCCAAAATGCGATCAAGCGACCAGCCTGCCTCCTACCCCCCATCTGGCCTGCTTTTGCCCCCGCTCAACTGCTCTGCGCCGGCGGGCAGCGGCAAAACCTTGCCGGGCAGCGGCAACCAGGTTCCGCCGCGCTTGCCACTGTGCGGGGAATTTATTGGCCTTGCCGCACAATCAACCGAATTGGCGCGCGGCTTGCTAGGCCAGGGATATGGCCACCACATTCGACCTCGCCCAGGCGCTGGGCCCGTTTCTTGATCCGATCGCATTCGCCATTGTCGGCGGGGGGACGCTGACAGCAGTTATATTGCGGACAGAAACAGCCGATTTGCAGCGCGCGCTGGCGGCGCCCTGGCGGCTGGGAAGGCGCGCCTTCTCGGCTGATCCGCTTCTTACGCAAATCGGCGCCTTTGGCCGCATCGCTCAGCGCCACGGCGTTATGGCGCTCGACAAGTCGATCATCGCCGACGCAGATGTCGCTGCAGCTATTGCGGCCATTGTCGACGGCGCTCCCGCAGAAGAGGTTGCAGTCCGGCTCCACCACCGGCGCCGGGCACGCTTTGAGCGCCACCTGGCTGCGGCGGACATGTGGACTGGCATGGCCGAGGTTGCGCCTGCCATGGGCATGGTTGGCACGCTGATCGGCCTTGTCCGCATGTTCACCTCGATGACCGACCCATCCGCCATTGGCGGGGCCATGGCGGTTGCCCTGCTCGCTACGCTTTATGGCGCGGTGTTGGCTAATCTGGTGGCGATGCCCATTGCCACCCGCCTGCGTAAACGCGCGCGCACCGAAGCGTTTGAACGCGCGCGCCTTGTCGATCCGTTGGTGGCACTTGCCATTCGCGAAGCACCCCGGCGGCACGAAATTGCCGGGTCGACGGTGGCGGCATGACCGATGATTTTCTGCTCGAAATGCCAGCGAGCCGGCCAATCTGGCTGATTACACTGGCGGATCTGGCCTTGTTACTGGTTGGTTTTTTCGTGCTGGTACAAGCCACACATCAGGCCGACCGCAGGGCCTTGGCCAATGGCTTGCGCCAAGGTTTTGGCGCAGCGCAGCTGGTGGAACCGGATAATCAGGCCCGGCGCGTAGCCAGCGTCATGCCCGTCGGCTCGGCTACGATGACAAATTTTGCACCAGGGGCAAGCGCGCTGCCCTCATCGCCTGCAAGTATCATCGCCTGGGCGCGCAGCGCCACGGCAGACCCCCGCGTCACGCTCAAAATTACCGGCGCAACCGATGGCAGCCGCCAGGATGTCGATGCGACAACCAGTAGCGCTGCGTTGCTGGCGATTGACCGCGCGCGCGCCGTGGCGGCCGCGCTGGCGCAAGCAGGCGCAGTGCCGAGCGGGCGGATGACCATCGACAGCGAGGCCCCCCGCGCCGACGGGCGCCGCGTTTCTCTCACTATCGCCTTTGGAGGAGAACCGCCCCAAGCCACTGGCGCAAAAAGGCCCCAAACCGCTGGCGCGAAACGGCAATGATTTGCCGCACCATATTTGCCGCTTGCCGCCGGCTTGCCGGCCAGAACCCTCGTTGCACATTATTTGCCGTTATAATCAGGAGACCATCATGATCCGCCCTGCCCTGCTCGCCATAGCCATAGTCGCGTCCTGCGCCGGAGCCGCTCGGGCTCAAGCCGGGTTTCAAGACACTGTGGCGCTAGACCGGGCTGTTGCCGCTTTTGCCGGCCACCCCATTGGGGTAGAAGGAGGTGCACGCACCACGGTAGACACGCGGCTGCGGCTCGCAAGTTGCCCAACTGTCAGCCTTTCGTGGCGCACAGAGGCGCATGATGCAGTAGTAATTACCTGCACCGGGCCGGAATGGCGGCTGTTTGTGCCAATGATACTAGCGCCAACCCCGGCAGCGGTCGCGGTAGCTGCTCCGGCAGCACCTGCGCCAAAACCAGAGATTATCATCAAACGCGGCGATCCGGTGACAATCCAGGCAAGCGCGCCGGGCTTTACAATTTCGCGCGAAGGCGTGGCGATGAGCGAGGCCCCCGCTGGCGGGCGGTTGCTTGTCGATGTCAACGGAACGAAAAAACCCGTGCAAGCTGTAGCGGTTAGCGCCGGAGTCGCGACATTGCCGGGTTGGACACAATAATTTTTTCTAAAGGTTTTGCCGTGGTCGTCGTTTTCCCCTGTGTAGGCTTCAACGCGAGGGTGAAACATGGTCGATCCCGTCGGTGTAAAGTCCACACCCCCAACCACCCGGCCAACGCCGGCAAGCGAGGCAAGCGGGGTGGTGGCAACGCCGCGCTCCGCCCCGGTTGCACCCGTGGCGCAGAGCGCGTCTCCAAGTGCCGGCCAGCTTGCCGCTGTCGTGCAAAATTTTGCCGCTGCGCCACCGGTGGACACCGAGCGGGTGGCGCGCATTCGCGCTGCTATCGCCAACCAGACCTATCCCATTTTGCCGGAAACGATTGCAGACCGGCTGATCGCGCTGAAATTCAACTGGAGGCCGCATGAATCGTCGTGACGCATTGGTGCGGGTGATTGACGCCCTGCATGCGGAAATTGCCGCGCTAAAAGCCAATGATGTTGCCGGTCTTGAGCGTGCAACCGCAGCCAAGCTGCGCCATATCGACGCGCTTGCCGCCGCCGATTTCGGCCCGCTGCCCAATAATTTGCGCGCGCTCGCCGAGGAGGCGCAAACGCTGAACGAAACCGCGCGTATTTATGTCAACCTGATGAGCGCCAATGTTCGCCGCCGCCTGAACCAGATTACTGGCGATGGCATAGCCGCCTATCGGCCCGGCCGGGCAAGCCTTGCCTGCGCCTGATAATAGCGACATTTCAAATAGATATTTGCGCATTGCTCAGCTGTGCTGAGGGTGTCGGCAAATATGGTTAAAATGGCACGTCTCTTGCTTAACCCTTCCCATATCCGGGGAACGCCAGCAGGGAACGATGACAGTCAATTCGATCACCACCGCCCAGAATTCGGTTGAATCCGCGATTGCATTTGCAAGCCGCAAGACCGGTGTCGATTTCAATTATCTGCTGGGCCAGGCACAGGTTGAAAGCGGGCTGCGCGCCAACGCCAAGGCTGGCACGTCAAGCGCATCGGGGCTGTACCAGTTTATCGAACAAAGCTGGCTGTCGGTTGTAAAAAAACATGGCGCAGAACATGGGCTGGGCTGGGCGGCAGACGCTATTCAGCCTGGCGCGGGCGGGCGGCTGACCGTTGGAGACGCCAATACCCGGCAGGCAATTCTTTCGCTGCGCAACGATCCTGCCACTGCATCGTTGATGGCGGCTGAACATGCCGCGGACAACAAGACGTCAATCGAAGGCACGCTGGGCCGCGCAGCGACCGGCACCGATCTTTATGTTGCCCATTTCCTTGGCCTGGGCGGCGCGCAGAATTTTCTAAAATCGCTGGCAACCAACCCGGATTCGATCGGCGCGGCACAATTTCCCGCCGCGGCGCGCGCCAACCGCAACGTCTTTTATACGCCAAACGGGCAACCCCGCACCGTGAGCGAAATTTACCAGCGTTTTGCTGCCAAGCTTGATTCCGGCGCGGCCGCTGGCGGCGCAACCGGCCTTGCTTCGGCCGTGCTCGACAATGGCGGGCTGCCCGGCAACGGCGACACCGACACAGAAATCATCCCCGGCATTGGCGAAAGTCTTGGCGGCGCCACGCGCTGGGCGCAGGCGACGATCGACCGGCTCAACACCACAGAAAACCGCGCGGCGCAATTGCTGCGGCCTACCCCCGATTTGGCGCGGCTGGCTTATCTTACTCTGGCACGGCTGGGCGGTTAACCAATGGCGAGCTTTACCCTAACGAAATCCGGCGCGACCGGGCTGGCGCGTACCGCTGCGCTGCCGGGCGCTATCTTGCTGCTCGTATTGTTGATGGTCGTGCCAATTCCGGCGGCGATGCTCGATATTTTCTTCATTATGAACATTACCATCAGCCTGGCGGTGCTCATGGTGGCGCTGAATGCGCAAAAGCCGCTCGATTTTTCGGCTTTTCCAAGTGTCTTGCTCTTTGCCACGCTGTTCCGCCTAAGCCTCAACGTTGCGTCCACACGCGTCGTGCTGGTGCATGGACATGAGGGAGAGGCAGCAGCAGGCCGCGTGATCGAGGCATTTGGCACCTTCCTCATCGGCGGCGACTATGTCGTTGGCCTGTTCGTCTTTGCCATTCTCGTCATCATCAACATGATCGTGGTGACCAAGGGCGCAGGCCGCGTGTCTGAAGTGTCGGCGCGCTTTACGCTCGATGCGTTGCCGGGCAAACAAATCGCCATCGATGCCGATCTTAACGCCGGGCTGCTGACACCGGATGAAGCCAAGGCGCGCCGGATTGAAATATCAACCGAGGCCGATTTCTACGGGTCGATGGACGGTTCGTCCAAATTCGTCAAAGGTGATGCGATTGCGGGCTTGCTCATTCTTGCCGCCAACATCATCGGCGGTCTCATTCTGGGGCCGCTCAGCCACGGGCTAAGCTTTGCCGATGCGGCGCATAATTATGTGCTGCTGGCGATTGGCGACGCGCTGGTCGCGCAGATTCCGTCGCTGATGTTGTCTATTGCTGCTGCAACCATCGTAACACGCGTTACATCGTCGCAAGATCTTGCGGGGCAAATCGGCACGCAGTTCGGCTCGGCCAAGACCTGGACACCAGTGGCGGCCATCCTGGCGCTGCTCGGTGTGCTGCCGGGTATGCCCCATGCCATCATCCTGCCAGCCGCGGCTCTTGCGGGATACACTGCCTGGCGGATGCGCCAGCACGCCTTGCAGCCGGTGGTTGAGGAAAAGCCTGTCGAGGCACCGGTAGACCCTTCGCAAATCACCTGGGAAGATGTGGCCGACACCATTCAGGTAAATCTCGACATTGGTTATGGCCTGGTGCCGCTGGTCGATGAGCGCCGTGGCAGCCCGCTGATGAGCCGGATCACCGGGGTGCGGCGCCAGCTTTCCAAAGAACTGGGTTTTGTCGTGCCGCAAGTGCGCGTGCGCGACGATATCAACCTTGCGCCCTATGCCTATCGCATCGTCGTTGGCGGTGTGGTGATGGGTGAAGATCAGGTCCAGCCCGATGACATGCTGGCGCTCAACACCGGGCAAGCTGTCGGCACATTGCTTGGCCGGGCGACCAAAGACCCCACTTTTGGGCTGGACGCGACGTGGATTTCCCCGGCCGACACCGATGCGGCAACAGGCGCTGGTTATCTGGTGGTTGACCCCGGCACGGTGATCGCAACGCACCTCAACCATATGCTCAGCCAGAATTCGGCCGATCTGCTGGGGCCGGACGAGGTGCAAAACCTGCTCGACGGGTTGAAGGAGCGCGCGGCCAACCTTGTCGCCGCGCTTTGCCCAACGCCGGTGCCGCTCACCACGCTAACCCAGGTTTTGCGCGGGCTCTTGGCCGAGGGAATCCAGCTCAAGGAGTTTCGCCGTATTGCCGCAGCCATCGCGGTTGCCGCGCAAAGGACACTCGATGCCGAAGAAATTATCGAACTGATCCGCCCCGATCTTGGGCCCCTCATCATCCAAAAACTGTGCGGTATGCGCGAGCCGCTGCGGGTGATGACGCTGGAGGGGCAGCTTGAGGGCCTGCTCGGCCAGGCAGTGCGCGCCGATCCGTCGCGCCGCCATGCTATCGAGCCAGACCTTGGCCGCCGCATCGTCGAGGCGCTGCAACAGGCAGCCCAGCCGCTGATCGCGGAGGCCAAGCCGTTTGCGCTGGTCGTTCAGCCCGCCATCCGCCTCGCCATCCGCAAACTCGTCCGCAACTTCCTGCCCGACACGCCTGTGATGAGCTTTTTTGAAGTGCCTGAAGACAAATCCGTAGAGGTCGTCGCCGTAATCGGCGCGCCAGGAGCGCTTGCAGCATGACCGTTCAACCCGACAAGGCGCAATTCATCGGCGCCACCCCGGTTACCTATCGCCGCGACGGCACGATGCCGGGCGAGGCGGCCGCCCTTGCGCGCAAACATTTACCACTTGTTCGCCGGGTTGCCTGGCATGTCCATGGCAGCATGAGCAGCGTTGTCGATGTTGAGGATCTGATCCAGATTGGCCTTGTCGCCCTGCTCGAAGCAGCGGCCGCCTTTGAAGACCGGGGGCAGGTGACATTCGAGCAATATTTATTGACCCGCGTGCGCGGCGCCATGATCGACGAGCTGCGCCGCCAGGCAACGCTGACCCGCGGCGCCATGCGTCGGCGGCGCGTTTACCAAGAAACGGTGGCAACGCTGGTGCGCGAAACCGGCCGCCAGCCCGACGACGCGGTGGTGGCAGAAAAGCTCGGCGTAAGCACTGACAAGCTGCGCACCGAATATGCCACGGCCGAACCGCTGCGTTTTGAGCCGATCGACGATATTTATTCAGACGAAATGCCATGGTTTGCCAGCGAAGAACCCAACGCGTTTGACCAATTGGCCGATGCCGATCTCAAGCGCGCACTGGTAGAGGCAATCGCCGCATTGCCCGAACGCGAGGCGCAGGTTATCCAGCTTTATTATGTTGAAGAACTCAACCTGGAAGAAATTGGCCTGGTGCTTGGCGTTGGCCCGGCGCGGGTCTGCCAGATAAAGAAGTCAGCCCATGACCGGTTGAAAAAGGCGCTGGCGCGGCGCGTGGACTAATTGTTCTGCAAAATTGTCCGATCTTTTGCAGACAAGAAAAACCCCGGTGGCATCACTCCACCGGGGTTTTCTTTTTGCCTTGGTCCTCGAACGGATGAGGACGGGCTAGGCGACGCCGACACCCTTTGGGGGGGCGGTGCCGGCGCCGATTTCGTCGCTTAACGAAGCAGCTGGAGCACGCCCTGCTGCGACTGGTTCGCCTGCGAAATCAGAGCAGTCGATGCCTGGCTCAAAATCTGCGCGCGGGCCAGGTTGGTCGTTTCGCTGGAGAAATCGACATCTTCAATCCGGCTGCGGGCGTCGGTCAGGTTGGCAACGTTGCTGGTCAGCGTGTTGACGACCGACTGCAAGCGGCTCTGGCCTGCACCCAGCGTTGCGCGCTGCGTGTTCACCGCGGCAAGGTCGGTGTCGAGATCATCAAGCGCGGTGGTGGCGCCTGCTGCCGTCGAGATGTCAATCGCCAGAGTAGCCGTCAGATCGACGTTGCCCAGGTTCAGCGTAACCGTGTCGCCGCTGTTTGACCCGGTTTGAATGTCGACGGTCGAAGCGGCCGTATCAACCAGCGAAATCGTGTTGAAGTTCGAATTTGCCTGAATGTCGGTGAGCTGGCCTTGCAGCTCGGTAACTTCTGCCTGCAGGTTGGTGCGGTCAGCGTCGCTGATGGTGCCCGTGGCGGATTGAACCGCAAGCTCACGAACACGCTGAATGATGTTGGTTACTTCGCCCAAAGCGCCATCGGCGGTCTGAGCAAGGGCGATGCCGTCATTCGCGTTGCGGATTGCCTGGCTTTGGCCGCGGATCTGCGCGGTGAAGGACGAAGCGATGGCGAGGCCGGCGGCGTCATCACGCGAGGAGTTAATGCGCTTGCCGGTCGACAGCCGCTGAATGCTGTCCGCAAGGTCGTTGCTTGCTCTGTTGTTTGCGTTGGTTGCGCGCAGCGCGGCAACGTTGGTTCCGATAACAGTCATGGTGTCCGATCTCCATCTTGGTCGACGATCCCCGCCGCCCCCCTTGGGAAGTGTCGAGCCGTCATCCAAGGAAACGGCAAGCTGGCGCCGGTCTTAAGGATAATAAATAAATTCAATATTATCATATGTTTAGGCTGATATTTCGACGATTCCGGCAGGGTTGGGCGGAAAAAAATTGCCGCCCTGCCGCATAGTTAACCCGAAATTTACCATGGTTGGTGCAACTCTGTTTTCCATAAAGGGGACTTTGATGCGTTCGATCTATCCATCTGCTTCGGTGTTGCGTAACAGATATCCGCTGGTTTCATCGCTTCGGGCACAGGGCTTTTCCATCGGCTCGCTCGACGATGCCAAGCCGGCAGCGGGAGATTTGTTTCTGATTGCCGAGGGGGAGGCGCCGCCCGCGCCTGCCCGCACCATCATTATTGGCAGCGAGGGGCGCTATGTCGTGCCCATGCGCGCGGGCAACCCGGCACGGATTGCCTATGGTGACGATGATGCAGCAATTGGCGCGGGCTTCGCGCGCGCGCTAGTCGCAGGGCCCGACGCACCCACAGCGGCAGACCCTGAAAGCCTTGCGCTATATGCACTTGCACAGCGCGTGGCCGAGGCAGACATCACCGTCCTCATCAACGGCCCGACCGGCACCGGCAAGGAGGTGCTCGCCCGCACCATCCACATGGCCTCTACCCGCCGTGCCGGCCCGTTCATCGCCATCAACTGCGCGGCCCTGCCGGAATCGATGCTGGAGGCGCTGCTGTTTGGCCACCAAAAAGGCGCTTTTACCGGCGCTTCCTCAGGGGGAGAGGGGTTTTTCCGCGCGGCCAATGGCGGCACGCTGCTGCTCGACGAAATTGCCGAGATGCCGCTCAACCTGCAAGCCAAGCTGCTGCGCGCGCTGCAGGAGCGCGAGGTAGTGCCGCTGGGCGCCTCAGTGCCCGAGCCAATCGATGTCCGTGTCATCGCTTGTGCCAACCGCGATCTTCAGGCCGAAGTGGCAGATGGCCGGTTCCGCGCCGATCTTTATTACCGGCTAAGCGTCTTTCCGCTTACCACCAAGCCGCTGGCCGAGCGGCGGCTGGATATTGCCGCGCTTACCGCAACGCTCATCCTGCGCCATGCCGATACACGCGCCACCATCCCCTGGCCCGACGCAGCAGCGCTCGACGTGCTGATGCTGCACGACTGGCCTGGCAATGTGCGCGAGTTGGAAAATGTCGTGCAGCGCGCGCTGCTGTTTGCTGCAGGCGACACGATCAACGCGTCGCACATTTTGTTCGACCGGCCAGCAGCGGTTGCTACGCAAACCGCAGAAATAATTCCGATTATAACAGACACAATGCCAACGACGCTTGGAAACATCGTGCAAATGTCTGAATTTCAAGCAATCCGCGAAACGCTGATGGCGTGTGGCGGCAGCCGGACAGAAACTGCGCGGCGGCTGGGGATTTCCGAGCGTACCTTGCGCTACCGGCTGGCCAAGGCGCGCGAACAGGGTGAAGACATCACCAAGGCGATGTCGGCATGAGCGGGGTTGGCGGCATAGGCGGCGCGGTCGGTGTCGACCGGGTGTTGGCGCTGCGCGCCCAGATTCTGGAGCGCAACCAGGCGCTGCAACGGGCCAATGCCAGCGCAAATGCGGCGCCCGCGCCCGGCGGCCCGGTACAAACGCCAACAACAGGCGCGCCCAGTTTTGCCGATACGCTCAACCAGGCGCTGCAGGGCGTCAACGCCACGCAAAACCGCGCGGGACAGGTGAGCGAGGCCTATGAACGCGGCGAAGAAATCGACATCGCCAAGGTGATGCTCGCCCGACAGGAAGCCTCGGTAAGTTTTGAGGCCACACTGCAAGTAAGAAATAAGCTTTTGTCCGCATATAGGGACATTATGAGCATGCCGGTATAATCTATGAGCAACTCACTCACCACGCAGCCAGTGCTGCCTGAACGTTTTGCCAACCCGCTGCGCCAGTTGGCCAGCCTGTTTGCCTTGCCCATCGTCCGGCGCAGTTTGCCGATGATCGCGCTTGTCGGGCTGGTTGCCGGCACAGCGCTGGCCTGGTCACTGCTCGCATCACCGCCACAGCGCACGCTTTTTTCAAGCCTGCCCGATGCTGACAAGGCAGCCGTGACACAGGCGCTGCAAGCCGCCAACATCTCCAGCTCCATCGACAATGCAACCGGCGCGCTGACAGTTGGCGAGGATGATTATTCGCGCGCGCGCATTTTGCTGGCGGGCCAGGGCCTGCCCAAAGCGGCGCCGGGCGGCTATGCCCTGCTTGACCAGTTGCCGCTTGGCGTGAGTCGGGCTGTCGAGGGGGAGCGCCTGCGCCAGGCGCGCGAGTCCGAGCTGGCCAAATCCATTGAGGAAATTGATGCAGTAGGTGAGGCGCGGGTCCACCTTGCCATGCCAGAATCGACCGTGTTCGTGCGCGACAACGCCGCACCCTCAGCCTCTGTCATTCTCAAGTTGCAACCGGGGCGCTCCCTGTCTGACGCGCAGGTCAGCTCAATCGTTAATCTCGTTGCCTCGTCGGTGCCGGGGATGAAGCCCGATGCCGTCACCATTGTCGACCAGATGGGCGCGCTGCTCACCCATGCGCAAGGCGAGGACAGTGTTGCCGCCGCCAGCAGCGCGCGCATCGATTTTCAGCGCCGCATCGAAGATAAATATCGCGCCCAGCTCACCCAATTGCTGACACCGCTTGTCGGCGCGGGCAATTTTACGGCGGAAGTGCAGGCCGATGTCAATCTCGACGAAACCCAGGCAACGCGCGAAACCGTTGATCCCCAAGGCGTGCTCCGCGCTGAACAGGGAAGCTGGACCGCAGGCGATGACGCATCCTCATCACCGCCCGGTGGCATTCCTGGCGCCTTGTCGAACACGCCTCCGCCCGCCAGCACCTTGTCGGTGCCGCCAAAACCTGCACCCACGCCTACACCGCCTCCGGGCAGCGGGGTAACGACGCCAGGCCTGCCGGTTGCCGCCGCAGCCCCTGCCACCACCGAAGTTGCCAAGCGCAACGAAAATTACGCCCGCGCTTATGACCTGGGTAAGGAAATTTCGGTAACACGCGGTGTGCCTGGCAATATCCGTCGCCTTTCCGTGGCCGTGCTGCTGCGTGATCCTCCCAAGGGCAAAAAGCGCACGCCTGCGGAAATTCAGCAGATTACCCAGCTCGTTCAGGCAGCCGTTGGCTATGATACAGCGCGCAACGATCAGGTAACCGTCATCGCGCGCCAGTTTGCCGGCCCGCCCGCCATTGAGACCGTGCCTGCCTGGTATGAGGCAAGCTGGCTGCCCATCGTTGCCCGTAATGCGACGGCGCTTGTCATTGCAGCGATGGTGCTCCTCATGGGCGTTCGCCCGCTGGTAAAGGCCATTTTGAAAAAGCGGGAAGAAGAAGAACCACAACCTGTCCGTGCTCCTGTTGGCGCAATCGCGCATGGCGGTGCACCGGGGGAGCCTTACGCTCAGGGCAGTCATCCGCCCGAACCGGTGAGCATCGAAATGCTCGATAACGCTCGTGGCTATGATGAGCGGATCGGCATGGTGCGCGGCTTTACAAGAGATAATCCCACGCGCGCCGCGCTTGCTGTGCGCGACATGATCAAGGCGGATGCAAGCTGATGGAACAGCCCCCCAGAACATATTCAGGCGTTGAGCGTGCAGCGGTGCTGATGATGCTGGTCGGCGATGAAGAGGCGGCGGCAATTCTCCAGCGGCTTGAGCCGGACGAAGTGCGCCTGCTGGGCAAGGCAATGTTTGCCGTGGCCGATGTGAGCGAGCCAGAAGTGGAAGGCGTGCTCGACGATTTTGTCGACAAGGCGCGCGATCGTACCGCCATTGGCTATGATCCGCGCCCGCGGATAGAATCGATGATGGCGCGCGCGCTCGGCCAGGAAAAGGCAGACAGCGTACTTGCGCGGATCACCCCGCCCGCCGATGCCTGCGCCATCGATTTGCTCGACTGGCTGGAAGCCGGCGACATCGCCACGCTTATTGAAAAAGAACATCCACAAATTGCCGCAGTGCTGATTGCCAATCTGGAATCAAGCGTCGGCGCGCAGGTGCTGGAACTGCTGCCAGAGGCCGTTCAGCCCGATGTGCTGCACCGCATTGCGCAGCTTGGGCCAATTACGCCAGAGGCCATCGACACGCTAAAAACCATGCTTTCCAGCCGGATCGGCTTTGGCAAACAGGCAACCGGCGTGTTGCTGGGCGGCACAACCGAGGCTGCCAAAATCATGCAAAACGCCCGCAAGGCAACCGAGGCGCGCGTTATGCCCAAGCTCGCCAAAATTGACCGCCAGGTCGCGCGCGCCATTGAAGAGGCGATGTTTGTCTTCGACAATCTGCTTGACCTTGACGACAAAAGCCTTGGCACACTCATCCGCAATGTGGACAGCGACATTCTGGTCCGTTCGCTCAAAGGGCTGGACGAAACGGGGCGTGGTCGCTTCCTTGGCTGTATGTCGGCGCGCGCGGCAGACGGCATTCGCGACGAAATCGAAGCGCGCGGGCCAATGCGGCTGTCCGAAGTGCTGGAAGCGCAAAAGGCCGTCATCCAGATTGCGCGCTCGCTCGCCAAGGATGGCACCATTATGATGGGCGGTGGCGACGACGATTATGTCTGATTTTTCCGCAGGTTTTGCCGCAAAGCACGATGCCGCCGCCGAGGCGCTGCACCAGCGTTTCACCGCATCCGACACGCCCAGGGGCTTTGTGCCGGCAGATTTGAAGGCGCACGCATCGGGCAGAAAGCCCAAGTCTTTTTCACCCGCTGCCAATCCACCCAAGCATTTTTCGCCCGCCAACCCTGATAGCGACCCGACCAAAGGGTGGGACCCGCTTGACGCGCAGGCCGACAGCAGCACCAACGCCTTTATCGATCCTGTTGAAACCGCTCGCGCGGCAGGCTTTGCCGAAGGCCTGGCTCAGGCCCGCCAGCTTGCAGGCGAAAAAGGCGAGCAAGACCGCGCGCTGCTTGCCTCGCTTGCAGCGGCGCTTGACAATGCCGGGCGGCTCGACCGCGACCTTATCGCGCGCAAGCTGCGCCAAACCGTGCTGCATCTGGTAAACAGGCTTGTCGGCGAGGTGGGCATATCGGCTGAATTGCTCGCCAAACGCATTGTGGCTGCGGTCGATTTGCTGGCAGACAGCACCGAGGCCACGGTGTTGCGCGTCAACCCTGATGACATTGCGCTGCTGGCTGACAAACTGCCCGCCACGCTCCACCCCGTCGCCGATGCGATGATCGATTGCGGCAGCTTCACGCTCGAATCCGCCTCCACCATTGTCGAGGACGGCCCCGAACAATGGCTAGAGCAGCTTGCCCAGGCGATTGATCGGGTGGCCGTGCCGCCATCATGCTGAGCGACTTTATCGACGATTATCTGGGCGGCATTGCCGATTGTAACGCCGCGCCCGCCCCGCGTGTGTCGGGGCGGCTTGCCTCGTTCGACGGGCTTTTGATGGAGGCAACCGGGCTCACGCTTCCGGTCGGCACGGTGTGCGCTGTTGGTTCCGGCAAGGCGCGCGTCGAGGCTGAGGTTATCGGCTTTCGCGGCGGGCGCACGCTGATGATGAATTTGGGCGGCGCCGCCGCGCTGCTGCCGCAATCGCCCGTTCGCCCGCTTGGTGCGCCGGGTGAGGCAGAAGTGGGCACAGCGCTGCTCGGCCGGGTGGTCGACGGCGCGGGCCAGCCGATTGACGGGCTTGGCCCCATTCGCGGTGCACGCCACTGGCCCATTGCGGGCAAGCTGCAAAGCCCGCTCGACCGGGGCCGCGTGCTAAAGCCGCTCGATGTTGGCGTGCGCGCGATCAACGGGCTGCTCACCATTGGCCAGGGCCAGCGGATTGGCATTATGGCAGGCTCAGGCGTTGGCAAATCGGTGCTGCTCGGCATGATCGTCAGAGCGGCTGAGGCCGATGTCATCGTCATAGGGTTAATTGGCGAACGCAGCCGCGAAGTTGCTGATTTTCTTGAAACAAAAGTAGCCGGAGAAGCACGTAAACGCTCAGTCGTCGTCGCAGTGCCGGCCAATCACTCGCCGGTGCTGCGCATTCGCGGCGCATTGCGGGCCACCGCCATTGCCGAATCCTTTCGGGCCGAGGGCAAAAACGTTCTCCTCATCATGGATAGTTTGACGCGCGTCGCCCATGCCGGGCGCGAAATTGGCCTGGCGCTTGGCGAGCCTGCCTCGGCGCGCGGCTACCCGCCTTCGGCGATTGCGATGCTCCCCAACCTCATCGAGCGCGCGGGCACCTGCGTTTCCTCTGGCGGGTCGATCACTGCGATTTATACCGTGCTGGCAGACGGGGACGACGGCAATGACCCCGTGGTCGACAGCGCCCGTTCCATCCTGGACGGACACATTGTTTTGTCGCGCGCCATGGCCGAGCGCGGTGTCTATCCCGCAATCGATATTGGCCCCTCGGTCAGCCGGGTGATGACGGATATCACTCCCAAGGCACACCAACAGGCCGCGCGAATTTTGCGCGGTCATCTGGCAACATATGAGGAAAATCGCGATCTCGTATTAATGGGCGCCTATCGCGGTGGCGCGGACCCGGCAATTGATGCAGCCATTGCCTATCACCCTGCAATTATTGATTATATTCGCCAAGACCCCGACGAAGTGGTATCGCTTGAGGTGGCCACCAACGAGCTGATCGGCGTGTTTGGCGATGGCTAAACGCGGCATTCCGCTTGATCGGATTTTACGTGTTCGCACGCTGCAACTGGGGCTGGTGCGCGCCACCGAGGCGCGCGCGCATGAAAAATTGACGAGCGAGGCCGCGCTAAAGGAGCGCATCGCCCAACTCGCCGCCAATGTCGCTGCGGTAGAGACGGTGGATCAGGCCGTTTCGTTTCTCGCCGCCGCACACTACCGCGAGCGCCTGACCACGTCAGCCCTGGCCGCCGAAGGCCGACTGCAAACCGCCCAGGCCGAGTTGGCCCGCGCCACCGCCGCCACGATTGAGGCCCGGCGAGACCAAAACGCGATTGAAAAGCTGATGGCGCGCGATGACGCCGTTCAAGCACTTAAAGAAGTGCGCGCGCTGGAAAAAGCGCCGCCCGTCCGCAGGGTTCGGCACGATCCTTGCTAGTTGCCTGCGGGTAGTATCGCCTTGCAGGAAAATTTGATGGTTCAAATCTCACCTTCTTCAGTGTCGGCACCCTCCATCGCCCCCTCCCCGGCGGCGGCGGTGCATACGCGCCGTTTTTCAGCGACGCTGGCAACGGTGAGCGCGCCCGGTCGTGCGCCGCCACGCGCCGCGCCATCTTCCTCAAGCGCCCGGCAAACGCCTGCCGGAGACGGCAATGACTTGCCCTTGTCAAAGCCCGACGGCCGCACAGATACCGCCACCGCCTCTCCCGCCCGCAGCGCTGGCAAAACCACGGGCAACAATCCCCGCACTTCCCAAATCGAAGCCAGCAACACAATCGCGCCGGAGCTAACCAGCCCGCGCGGCGAGCCAGTCGTAAAGTCTCCCGACACCGGCACAAAGCTTGCCGGGAGCAACTTCATTTCACAAAATGCCGCGCCCGCGCTGGAAACAGCAGCCACAGTCGACAAAGCGCTGACCGAGGCGGTCGGACAAGGGAACAAATCGCAAGACGATATTGCAATTGACACCGGCAACGAGGCGGAAAACGAGGCGAGTGCCGGGCTGGCTGGCTCTGCGATTGATCCACGCGCTGCCTTGCCCATTTTCGCCTATGTACCACTTGCCGGCAGTACCGAGGTGACGCCCTATACCCTGGCCGCCAGTGCCTCGGTCCGCGCACAGCCACCCACGCAAGTACAGGCACCAATACCGACAGCTGCACCAGGCACCGCCACCGCCCCGGCGGCTGGCCAGCCCGGCCTGCCCGGCCTGCCCGGCAATAATGGCGCAGCGCTGCCCGTGCCAGCCATCAACGCCGAAAACGCAGGCGCGAAAACGTCATTCACCAGCACTTTGGCCCCAGCGCCAAAACCGGCGCTGCCCGGCACCGTTGGCCAAGTAGAAGGCGCGCCAGCGGGCACGCCACTGCCAGCCCAAACGCTGGCACAACCCAAAATCGAGCCACAACCTCAGGCGCAAATTCTAACGCTGGAGCCGCAGGCGGCGCGAGACGATCAGCCCAGTCCAACCGTGCCGACAGCCTCCACAGGTGGCGTTGCAGCACGCGCTGGGGCACCTGCGGCTGTGCAGATTGGCATTGCCCAGCCCGCCGCGCGCGCCTTTGCCAGCGCCATTGCCGCCAGCAACGACGCGGTGCCCTTGCGTCGGCGCGATACGCCAAGGCTCGATCCGCAAGACGCGCTGGTCAGCGCCGGGCTATTGGGCAATGCGCGCGCACCTTCTGCTTCACAAAGCCCGCCCGGTGTGCCGCTTGACCTTCGCCGCGAAGACCTTGCCGCCGGCCTTGCCACCCGGATCGAGGCGCTGCGCGACGCGGCAGACGCCACCAACACGCGCATCCGCCTGGTGCCAGACGCGTTGGGCAAGATCGACGTTGCGATCAGACGCGAGGGAGAAACGCTGCACGTTCACTTCGCCGCAGACACCGCCGCCACGCGCGGATTGCTGAGCGAGGCGCAGCCCCGGCTGGCCGACATCGCCAGCCAACGCGGGCTGACCTTGGGCGACACAACTGTCGGCGGCGGCGGCACCGGCAGCCAGAACGACCCGCGCCAACGCGCAGAAACTACAGCTCAAGCGCCGCATTCCCCCCGCCCGCCGCGCGCCGCTAACAGCCAGGCGGCAACCAGCGAAACTATTCTCAACCAACGACTTGCATGATCTGAAGGAACCAGAAAATGGCGAAAACCGAGACCAAGGACGGAGAAAAAGCCCCCAAGAAGAAGGGCGGCATGGGCAAGGTCATCATCATGGCAGTAGTTGCCCTGGTGCTGGTTGGCGGCGGCGTGGCAGGTGGCCTGTTCGCTGTCCAGTCTGGCTTGCTGGGTGGCGCAAAAAACGCGCACGAAGTGGTGTATGACCGGCCAAGGCTAGTGCCCAAAAGCGAAGAAAAGCGCGCCAGCGCCAGCGGCGAAGGCGGCGAGGGCGGCGGGCATGGCGGCGGCGGGGGCGGCGGCGGCGGCCACACCGCGCCAATGGGCGAAGGCGGCGAGAAATTTGCCTCCACCTATTATCCTATGGAAAAGGAATTTACCGCCAATCTGCATGACAGCGTACATTTCATCCAGGTGGGCATTGCCGTTTCAACGCCATATGACGAACGAATCATCGAGAATCTGCGCACACACGAGATAGCGGTGCGCTCGGCCATTCTGCTCGCGCTTGGCGACGCGACAGAGGAGCAGATGTTCTCGGTTGAGGGCAAACGCCAGCTCCAGATCCACCTGGCCCATGCAATTAACGATGTATTGAAGAAAAAAGAGGGTTTTGGCGGCATTGGTAACGTCTACTTTACCAATTTCATTGTTCAGTAAACGGGCATGGTTAACAGCTCTTCAGAAACAGTTGCAGACGAACGGCGCGCTCGGAACAGGTCCGGCGCGACCGCAGCGCATGCGGCTGTACTGGGAGCTGCCAAGCTCAACCCCTTTGGTGATCTGCACACGGTGCAGCATCTGTCGGCGCTGCTCGCGCGCACCTTGCGCGGCGTGTTTGAGCCGTTGCTGCGCCGCGAAGTGCGCATCTGGGCGGAACCGCTGGTGGTGCAGCGCTTTGCAGACTATCGCGCAGAGCGCCCGGAAACACTGACCGCCTGGCTGCCAATGGCCATGACACCGGGCAATGGCCAGGCACTCATTGTGCTCGACGGCAAATTTGTGCTCGAATTGCTCGACCAGTTTTTTGGCGGCCGGGGAGAAGCCCCCTCACCGCTGCCGCCAGAATTTTCTCCCGCCGCCGATGCCATGGTCGAGCGGCTCGGCGGCATGCTTGCCGGGCCGATGAAAAATGCCTGGGAGCCACTTGCCCGGCTCAACTTCCAGCCCGGCCACGCCGAGGCGAGTCCATCGCTGCTTGGAGATTTTGACAGCGACGATGCCATGGTCATCACCCGGCTTGGCCTTGCCGCTGGCGCCGCCAAGCCGACATTTCTCGACATTATCTACCCCGTCGCCGTGCTAAAACCTTATGCGCCCACGCTCACCGGCAAGGTGCATGGCCGGACAGCGGCGCCCGACCCGGCATGGGCCAATGGCCTGGCACGCTCGGTGATGGCGGTGAGATTTCCGGTCCGCTCGGTGCTCGCCGAGCCGATGATCCCCATCACCCAGTTGATGGAGCTGAAAGTTGGCGATGTCATCCCGGTGAGCTTTGGCACCGATGTGCCGGTAATGGTGGGCCGCGACCGGCTGGCCACGGGCACGGTTGGCACGTCGAACGGCCGCGCCGCCATCCGCCTGACGCGAATAGAACGTAACAATGAAGAGGATTTCCAATGAACGACATGACCGGCGGTTTCCCCGTCGACGGGGCTGTGGCTGCCAATTTCCGGTTGTTGCAGGATGTCGATGTCAAGCTGACGGTGGAAATCGGCTCAACCTCGCTCACGTTGCGCGAGTTGCTGGCACTGGGGGAGGCAAGCGTCATCGAGCTGGATCGTCACGCCAATGAACTGCTCGACGTGTTCGTCAACGGCACGTTGATCGGCCGGGGTGAAGTGGTGACGGTGGGTGATCGCTTCGGCGTGCGGATGACAGAGCTTGTGTCCCCCGAAAAGCGGGCGGCCCGTTAGATGATGTGGGCCTATATCCTCAAGCTCGTCATTCTGTTGCCGCTGGTGTGCGGTCTGATGGTCGGCTGCCTCTATCTGTGGCGCAAGCTGGAACAGCGCCTGCCCGGCAATGTGACTGACCGCACGCTGACGGTGAAAGAAACCATGGTCATCGCACCGGGGCTGAAGCTGGCGGTGCTGGAATTTGAAGGGCGCCGGTTGCTCGTGTCGGTGGCACGCGCGGGTGTAACGCTCATCGACAAGGCTGATATCGACAGGGCCGGGCAATGACCATGCCTACCATCCGCCGCCTGCGCGACCAGGCCCGGCCCAACCTGTTTTACACAGCCCCCCGCGCCGCTGGCGCCCGTCGCGCACCATGGGTTGCTTTGGCAATGCTGGCACTTATCTTGTGCTTCTTCATGGCCGGGCCGGTTTTTGCCCAAAGTGCAGCCGCAGTGCCCATAACGCCGCCTGCGCCCGCGGCACCGGCCTCGCCGGGTACAGGCGATGCCATCGACCGCGCGCTTGGTGACCTGGGCGGAGACAAGGCGCCGCTCGCGCTCTCGCTCCAGATTCTCATCATCATGGGGCTGTTGTCCATTCTGCCCGGCATTTTGTTAATGATGACGAGCTTTACGCGCATCATCATCGTCCTGTCGCTATTGCGCCAGGCACTGGGCCTGCAGCAAACGCCGCCCAACCAGGTGCTTGTTGGACTGTCGCTGTTTTTGAGCTTTTTCGTCATGGCGCCGGTGCTGAATGACATGAACACCAACGCCATTCAGCCCTATGCGGCCGGCAAAATCGGCGCGACACAAATGATCGAAACCGCCGCGACCCCGCTCCACGCTTTTATGCTCAAGCAAACGCGGATGAAGGATATTTCGCTGTTCGCGCAAATCGCCAAATCCGGCCCTTATGCCAAGCCTGCCGATGTTCCATTCTCGGTATTGTTGCCATCTTATGTAACAAGCGAGCTAAAGACCGCCTTTCAAATCGGCTTTTTGGTGTTTTTGCCATTTCTCGTCATCGATTTGATCGTCGCCTCGGTGCTGATGGCGCTGGGCATGACGCTGGTGTCGCCCACCATCATTGCCCTTCCCTTCAAGCTGCTCTTGTTCGTGCTGGTCGATGGCTGGGCGCTGACAATGGGCTCGCTTGCCAATAGTTTTGTGAGATAGCCATGGACGCTGAATATTTTCTCACCGTGGCGCATGAGGCCTTGTGGGTGCTGGCGCTGGGTGCTGCGCCCATCCTCATTCCCGCGCTGCTCGCCGGGCTTATTCTGGGCATGGTGCAGGCGGCAACCTCCATCAACGAGCAGACACTCACTTTTGTGCCAAAGCTGGTGGTGGTGGCGGTGTCGCTCGTCATTTTTGGCGGAATGATTTTGGGCTTGCTGAGCGACTTTACCGTCAGCATTTTTGAACGCATTCCCGATTTGGTGAAATAGCCGCTGTGTTTGGCTTTGGCCTTTCGATTGAAACACAGCTTTGGGCGCTGATGTTTGTCATGGTGCGGGTTGGCGCAGCTTTTATCACCGCGCCCATTTTCAGCGCTGTGTCGGTGCCGCTTCAGGTACGCATCGCACTGTCGGCGGCGATTGGCGTGCTGGTTCTGGCGGCCCATCCCGTCGCGCCACCTGCCCAGCTTTTTGTCATCACCACTTTTTTGGCGGTAGCGTCGGAAGCGCTGATTGGCGCGGCCATTGGTTTCATCATGCAGATTGCCTTTGCCGCCCCGCTCATTGCGGGTGAGGTGATCGGCAATTCTATGGGCATTGGCTTTGCCGCAGCGATTGACCCGCAAAACAACCGATCGAGCACCGCGCTTGGCCAGTTCATGCTCACACTGATGACGCTGTTGTTCCTCTCGCTCAATGGCCATTTGATGCTCGTCGAGTTGCTGGTGCGCAGCTATGTCGTCATGCCGCCTGGCGGTGGCTGGATTGCGCCCGAGCGGCTGCGCGATATCGCGATGTTTGGCGGTTATATGCTGGCCGCCGGATTTTTGCTGGCGCTGCCGGTTGGCTTTTTGTTGCTGTGCCTCAATCTTGTCGTGGGGATGCTGTCGCGCTCGGCACCTGCGCTTAACCTGTTTGCCGTTGGCCTGCCGCTCAGCCTTGCCGTTGGCGTGGTCGCGCTGGCCATCGCCTTTCCGGCCATGGGGGATTATATGGTCGTCATCGTTCAGGAAGGCCTGGCCGCCACCCAATCGCTGGTGCTTGGCTGATGGCAGACGAATTTGGCGAAAAGACAGAAGCCCCCTCGCAAAAACGCAAGCAAAAGGCGTTTGAAGATGGCCAGGTTCTTCGATCCCGCGAGTTTGCCACCGCGCTCATCGTGCTGGCCGGGTGTGGGTGGATGGCGCTGTTCGGGCCATCGCTGATGGCGGCGTGCCGCAGCCTGATGATTGCGAGCTTTCAGTTCAACGCCGGCGATATCGACGATTTTCAGCCCATGCGCCCGCTTGAGGCGGCCGGAACGCAACTATTGCCCTCTATCGGCGCTTTGCTGATTATTTCGATGCTCGCGGCCATTTTCAGCCAGGCAGGGCTTGGCTCGATGACGTTTAGCGGCAAGCTGCTCGCGCCCAAAGCGTCTCGGCTCAACCCGGCTTCGGGGCTCAAGCGCATTTTTGGCCTGCAAGGCTGGGTGGAGCTTGGCAAATCGCTGCTCAAGGTGGTGTTGCTGGGCACTATCGGCTATTATATGCTCTCACATATATCTTCCCAGTCCAATGGCTTGCGTACATCCGACGTGGCAGCAGCGGTTGGTTCGCTCGGCGCGATGCTGATGGGTGTATTGTTTGCCATGGCAGCAGGGCTTGTGGTGATCGCAGGCATCGATGTGCCAGTGCAGTTGATCCAGCTTTTGCGTAAATTGCGCATGACCAAGCAGGAAGTGAAGGACGAGCACAAGGAAACCGAAGGCAACCCGCAGAACAAGGCCTATATCCGCGACCGGCAGCGCGAAGTCGCCAAGCGCGACAGGCGCAAGGCGGTGGCAAGCGCGCATGTCGTACTCACCAACCCGACGCATTTTGCCGTTGCGCTACGCTATGACCGAGGTCGCGACCAGGTGCCGGTGGTGGTGGCCAAGGGGCGCGGTGTCACCGCGCAGGCGATACGTGAACTGGCGGCGGAATCGCGGATTGCAACGTTTGAATATCCCATGCTCGCGCGCGCCATCTATTACACCAGCCGCGAAGGGCAGGAAGTGCGCGACGACCTTTATGTTGCCATCGCCACGGTGCTCGCCTTTGTATTTGGCCTCAACCAAAAGGCCGGTGGCACACCGCCGCCCGTGGAGGTGCCAAGCGGCGCCCGGTTCGACGAAAACGGCGTGAAAATTCTAAACTAACGCTAAACTTTTGCGCCATTTGGTCGCTTTCCCCTTTAGGCTGACAGGGAAATTATCATGGCAACATCGGCATCGTCGATCCTCACCAGCCTTGGGGCGGGTTCGGGCATTGATCTGACCTCACTCGTCGGCCAGCTTGTCAACGCGCAGTTTGCCGCCAGAACCCAACAGCTCGACCGCAGCGACGCCCAGCTTTCCGCGCAGATTTCAGGCGCAAGCGAGCTGCGCAGCAACATCACTTCCTTTGCCGCCGGCCTCAAAACGCTGGCGACAGGCGGCAATGTGTCTACCAGCCCGACAAGCTCCAACACCGGCATCGTCACCGTCTCCCGATTAGGCTCCGCCAGCCTGACCGGGCTGAACGCCTCGGTTGAAGTACGCCAGCTTGCTCGCGGCCAATCAGCAACCACCGCTGCCTTGGCAGACCGGACCGCCGCCATCGGCACCGGCACGCTAACGCTCACCTTTGGCACCGCTACTGTTGCCGATAGCGCGCTCACCGGGTTTACTGCCGGTTCAGGCACACCGGTTGCTATTACCATCGACTCCTCCAATTCGAGCCTTGACGGCATCGCCAAGGCAATCAACGATGCCAATGCTGGCGTCACCGCGACCATCTTGACGGATTCAGGCGGGGCACGCCTGTCGCTGCGTAGCAAAACCGGTGCAGACCAGGCTTTTACACTAACCGCCACCGAAGACGCAGGCGCACCCGGCCTTTCAGCGCTTGACATCGGCGTTGGCACATCTGGCACCATTGTGGGCAGCGCTGCGCAAGACGCGATTGTCGCGGTAGATGGCGTCCCACTCAACCGCTCTACCAATTCCATCAGTGATCTGCTCGACGGGGTAAGGCTCGATCTTGTCAGCGCATCGGTTGGGACCACAGTGTCGATTGGCAGCAGTGCACCAACCACCGCGCTGCGTCAGGCGGTTACCGATTTTGTGGCGGCCTTTAACAATCTGGCCAATGGCACCAAAAATCTGACAAGCTCAACCGGCGGCTCGTTGTATGGCGACACTGCGGCGCGCAATTTCCAAACCTCGCTTGGCCGCTTGACACTGACCGAGCTAGCCAGCCCAACGACAAGCGGCGCACCCAAGACACTGGCCGATATTGGCGTAGCAACCAACCGCGACGGCTCTTTATCCATCCGCGCAGACAGGCTCGATGCCGCGCTTGCCGCCTTTCCCAACGAGGTGGAGGCGTTGTTTGCCGATGGCACCGGCGCAACCGGCGCAGGGTTGGCAGCAGCATTTCAGGCAATTGCCGATGCCGCCAACAGTACAACGCTTGGCCTTGGCGCCAGCATTGATCGCTACACCAAGGCGCAAGGGCGGATTGCCGACGCGCAAAGCAAGGCGGATGCCGACCGCGAAGTGGTGCGCACCCGGTTGACCCAGCAATTTGCGGGCGTGGATGCGCAGCTCTCCGCCTATAAAGCAACGCAGGACCAGCTTACTTCGTTCTTCGCGCCCGACACGACCAGCTAATCATGCAATACGCAACGACCCTGGGCCGAAACCCAGAGGCTACCTATCGGCAAATCGACATTGCCGGGCGGACAGCCACCGCCAACCCACATGCGCTTGTGCAGCTACTTTACGAAGAGGTGGTGCACGCTCTCAACGTGGCGGCGCTGGCCGCCGAAAGCGGCAAATATGCCATGAAGAGCGAAAAAACGACACGGGCGCTGGCAATATTGTTCGCGCTCGAATCGGGGCTTGATTTTGAACGCGGCGGTGATTTGGCCCAAACCCTGGCCCGGCTATATCGCGGTGCGCGGCGCACGCTTGTCGAGGCAAGCCTTGGCAATGACCCGGCGCCTTTTCTAAACGTCGCCAATAGTTTGAATGAAATTTCCCAGGCATGGCGCACAGTGGGCGGCGCCTGACCAACCAGGGGCAGCCACCGGGCCGGCACCGCCCGCACAGCCGCCATACCCAATATGCCTGTACCCCAAAACATCATTGCCGGTGCTTTAACCATTTGCTGACAAGCGGAAGATAAGCTGGCCAGAAGCTATCAGGGAAAATGCGATGAAAATGGTGCCAATTGAGGGAGCGGCGGGGTTTAGCGACCAGCCAAATGCCGCGCGCACCATTTTGGCGGTGGATGACAGCCGGACCAGCCTTGCCGTCACCGCCCGCCATCTGGCCAACCACAATTATATGGCGGTGCTGTGCGAATCCGGGCCTGAGGCGCTCGATCTGCTGGCCGTTGGCGGTTTTGACGGGGTGTTGCTCGACATTGTCATGCCCGGCATGTCGGGGTTGGAGGTGTTGACCGAAATTCGCAACACGCCGGAAATGATGGACCTGCCCGTCATCATGGTTACCTCGCGCAGCGATTCTGCAACCGCTGTCACAGCGCTACAGGCAGGCGCAGATGACTTTGTGGTGAAACCCTTTGCAGCTGACTTGCTCGCCGCGCGCATTGAGCGGACAATCACCTGCGCGCGACGGATTTCTGCGCTGAAAAAAACTGCGGCCGCGCTCGATGCGCGTATCGCTATCCGCGCGGTTGAGCTTGGCGAGGCGCGCGCGCAGCTTGCCCAATGTCATGCCGACCGGCTGCGGCTTATTGCCTCGCTCCAAAAGCTGAACGAACGGCTCGACACGATTAGCGAAACCAGCGACGCCGAACAAAATACAGCGAAATAACCCCAGAAATCGCCACACACGCCCAAACCACCCCGTCAAACGCCCAAGGGGCATCAGCATAGGGAATGCCCTTTACATTCATGCCGAGCAAGCCAGTGAGAAAGGTAAGCGGCAGGAAAATCATCGCCACTACAGCGATGATAAGCGAACGCTGATCGATTTGTTCCGCGCGCAGATCCGTCAACGCCTCGTGCATCAGCGCAGATCGTTCTCGGATCGATTCAAGCTCTTCCACCATACGCGCCGCCCTGTCTGCCGCCGCAGACAAATGCGCACGGTCATCGGTGTGTAGCCAGCCAACCGGCAGGGCGGCGAGCTTTTCAATCGCGGTGCGCTGCGGCGACAAAAAACGACGATAGCCAATGGCCGTTGCGCGCACCCTTGTTACCACCCGGCGCAGCTCAAACACGCGCTCAGCATCCAGCCGCTCCTCACAATCGTCGAGCAAATCGCCCAAATCCGCCACTTCAGGGTCAAGCTCGGTGGTGATGGCGGTGGCAAATTCAGCTATCAAATCCCCCGGATCATGAATCCCGCCCGCCTCAAGCGCGGCTGCAACATGCGCCAGCGCGTTCACCTGCCGCCGTGTAACGGAATATACCTGCCCACCCAGCGCCCATATCCGCACCGAGGCAAGCGGATCGGCCGTCGTCATCTCCCCGCAAGATCGCCCGCGCAGATTGAGAAAGGCACCCTCGCCGATTTGGTCGCACCTTGGTCGGCTCTCCATCGCGGTGAGCGCATCGACCAGATAATCGGGCAATTTGGCAATGTTGGCGAGCCAGCGCTGCGTCTCTTCATCGGCGGTGTCGAGATGAACCCAAACCAGCTCGCAATCACCGGCCGCCACCACATCATCGGGGCGCATTCGGGCGATCTGCGCTCCTTGAACGCGATAGGCAAATCTGCTCATCGCGCCATCTCCAGCCACACCGACAGGCCCGGCAGACACGCGTCCGGCCCCGGCGCGCCGACAATATGCTCCGCATCGGCCCGCGCCCGCATCAGCACTGCGCTCGGCACATTCGGCTGATGATATACCCGGTCCGCCAGCGCGAGCAGTCGCGCCTCGCGCAGCGTCAGCTCTTCTGCGTCCTCTGAACGCAAGGCGATGGCAACCAGCGTACCGACGGAGGCCATATCGACCGCATGAGCCGCAGTTGCGCCTTGCAGCCAGGCATCCACCGCGCCTGCGCCGTGCTCGCCCAGCGGATCAAGCGCGCCCCCCGCCCCCAGCGCAGTGGCAAGCGCGCGGCGGCGCTCACCCATGTCGGGCCAGCGCTTCCGCAGCGCCGCCCGCGCATTCGCCAGCGCCAGCGCCAGCGCACCAAGCGAGGCGGGCAGCACCCCCTCCAGTCGCTGGCGCACAGCAGCGGCCAACCCGGCAGAGGCCCCCCCGGTGCCAATGGCGATCAACACCGGCGCGCGTTCGATAATCGCTGGCAGCGTAAAATCACACAAGGCCGGCCGGTCCACCGCATTGACGAGCAACCCGCGCGCGCGCAGCCTTGCCACAGCGGCGAGCGCCTCATCCTCATCTTCACAAGCGACAATGGCGAGGCGGGCATCTGCATCCTCCTCCCCCACAATCACCGCGCCCGCGCGCGCCAGCAAGCGCCGCTTGGCGTCGGCCGCGGTGCCCGTGCCCAACAGCATAAACGGTTTACCCGCCAGCCGAACGAACAACGGCAGGCTGTGCAAGCTCATTATGCCAGCCAGTCTGGCAAGCGTTCTGCCGCCATGATCGTTTCCGCCGCAATCCGGTCCGCCACCACGGCAAATCTGTCGCCATGCACCAGCACTTCGGGCACAAGCGCCCGGCTGTTATAGGTGCTTGCCATCGTCGCACCATAAGCGCCTGCGGTGCGAAACACCGCCAGATCGCCAGACTGTACAGCGTCAATCTCACGCGCCATGGCAAAAGTATCGCCGGTTTCGCACACCGGCCCGGCAATATTGGCGGTCATCCGCGCGCCACTTGGCTCCACTGCAACAAAATCATGATACGCATCATAAAGCGCCGGGCGGGCAAGATCGTTCATCGCCGCGTCGACAATGACATAGGGGTTGGTGGCTGAAGGCTTCACCCAAATGACGCGGGTAAGCAGCACGCCGGCATTGCCCGCGATGATGCGGCCCGGCTCGAACATCAGCTCAACGCCCCAGTCTTTGGTTACGCGCGCAACCATGGCGCCAAATTCCGCCGGGCTCGGCATCACCTCGCCAGCGCGGTAGGGCACGCCAAGCCCGCCGCCCAGATCAACCCGGTCAATTACGTGCCCGGCCGCGCGCAAATCTGCCACCAGCCGCCCAACACGCGCAAACGCGGCCTCCAGCGGCGCAAGGCTGGCAAGCTGGCTGCCAATATGCACCGCCACACCGCGCAGGTTCAAACCCGGCAAGCCCGCCAGCCGGCCAAAAATTGCCGGTGCCTGGTCAATCGCCACGCCAAATTTGTTTTCCGCCTTGCCGGTTGAAATTTTGGCATGGGTGCCAGCGTCGACATCGGGGTTCACTCGCAGCGTTGCACTGGCCACTGCGCCGCACGCATGGGCAAGCGCGGCAAGTACATGCCCTTCTTCCTCCAGCTCCAGATTGAATTGCCCAAGCCCGGCGGCCAGCGCCTGCTCCATCTCAGCGCGCGTTTTGCCAACGCCTGAAAACACGATGTCCGACGCCGCCATGCCCGCTGCCAGCGCGCGCGCCAGCTCTCCACCCGAAACGACATCGGCGCCATAGCCCGCTTTTGCCAGCACCTTGAGTACCGCGATATTCGGGTTGGCCTTCATTGCATAAGCCAGGTGCACGCGCCCCGCGTCCGCCAGCCCTTCTCGAAAAACCGCCGCGTGGCGGGCAAGGGTTGCGGTGGAATAAACATAGACTGGCGAGCCAACCGCTGCGGCAATGGCGGTGAGCGGCACGTCTTCGGCGTGGAGCACGCCGTTTTTATAGGTAAAATGATCCATCGTTGCTCAGTTTGGCGGGGGTAAATCAAAATCATCGCCGCGCCGCGTTTCCGAGCGGGTCAGCAATTCGTCAGAACGGCCGGGCCGGGCCTGTGCGGAAGATTTCAGCAAATCCGCAGGCGAAGGCGTTTTTGTGGCACCCAAAGGCGCAGGCGGCAAGGATTGCCCCTCCAGCGGCTTCAGCCCATTGGCCGCGCCGCAGCCCGCCAGCACCAGCGGCAATATCAGCATCGCCCGTTTCATCGCCCATCTCCTTTGCCTGCGCGCGCAGCCCGCGCTGCTGCAATTGCCGCGCGCACCCGCACCGGTGCCGTGCCACCAAAGCTCGTCCGGCTGGCGACCGAGGCGTCGATGCTTAGTACACCATAGACGCGTTCATCGATTCGGGCATCAACCATGCGCAGGACATCAAGCGGCAGTGCATCGAGCGCTACGCCCGCTTCCTCGGCCTGTTTTACCGCGCGACCGGTGATGTGATGCGCCTCGCGAAAGGGTACGCCCGCCTCGCGCACAAGCCAGTCGGCAAGGTCGGTGGCGGTGGCAAAGCCCGCCGCAGCCGCCGCGCGCATCCGCTCGGTGCGGAAAGTGGCGCTGCTGACCATGCCCGTCATCGCCGCAATCGACAGGCCCAGCAGGTCATGCGCCTCGAACACGGGCGGCTTGTCGTCCTGCATGTCTTTTGAATAGGCTAGCGGCAGGCCCTTCATCGTCATCACCAGCGCCATCATGCACCCGGCGATGCGGCCCGAATGGCCACGCACCAGCTCAGCCGCATCGGGGTTGCGCTTTTGCGGCATAATGGACGAGCCGGTCGACCATTGGTCAGACAGCGATACAAAGCCAAAGGGCTGCGAGGCCCAAAGGATGAATTCTTCCGCCAGCCGCGACAAATGCAGCGCGCATTGGGCTGCGGCCATGAGATAATCGAGCGCGAAATCACGGTCGGACACCGCGTCGAGCGAATTGCGCGTGGGGCTGGCAAAGCCAAGTGCTGCCGCCGTCATCTCCCGGTCGATAGCAAATCCAGTGCCCGCAAGCGCTGCACTGCCAAGCGGGCAATGGTTACCGCGCGCGCGCGCATCGGCAAAACGGCTGAGGTCGCGCGCGATCATTTCATAATAAGCCATCAAATGGTGGCCAAGCGTCACCGGCTGGGCGCTTTGCAGGTGCGTGAAGCCGGGCATCACGCTGTCAGCATGTTCTTCAGCGCGCGCGAGCAGCGCATCGTGCAACTGGCCAAGCGCGGCGATCACCTCATCGGTTGCATCGCGCACCCAGAGGCGAAAATCGGTCGCAACCTGATCATTGCGTGAACGCGCCGTGTGCAGCCGCCCGGCCACCGGGCCAATCTTGTCAGCCAGCCGCGCCTCGCTTTGCATGTGAATATCTTCAAGCGCCAAATCCTCGGTCACGCCGTGCGCGGCATAATCGGCGGCAACCGAATCGAGCCCGGCGGCAATGGCGGCAGCATCGTCGCTCGACACAATGCCCGTTGCGCCCAGCATCGCGACATGCGCCCTGGAGGCCGCCACATCCTGGCGCCACAAGCGCTTGTCGAACGGGATGGAGGCGTTTATCTCGCGCATCACCGCAGCGGGCCCTTCGGCAAAGCGCCCGCCCCACATCGCATTGGAGCTTTCCCCCGGCATGTCCCTGCGCTCGCTGATTGTACTTCTCCTGCTGGCCGCGCCGTCGCTTGGCGCCTGCGATAGGCAATCCCCCCGGCCGGAGCAAGCGCCGAGCACCGCGCCCGCCACACCGCCAAGCGACGAGGTGACCGCCGCGCCCGCAACCGGCGCCAAGAGTGCGGCCAGCGCCCTGCACGACGCGCAAACGAGCCTGGACCGCAGCCACAAGGGCGAGGCAGCGCGCACCGACGGCTTTGTCGATCCGTCGGGCAAGCCGGTTACGCTGGCCAGCTACGCAGGCAGGCCGGTGTTGCTCAACCTTTGGGCCACATGGTGCGCGCCGTGCGTTGCTGAAATGCCGTTGCTCGATACTCTGGCCGGCACGCTTGAGGGCAAGGTGCGCGTGCTCACCGTCAGCCAGGATCTGGAGGGCGCTGCCCGTGTTGCGCCATTCTTTGCCGAAAACAAGTTTCGCCACCTGCAACCCTATGTTGATGACAAGGCGGGGCTAAGCCTTGGCTATCAGGCCAATTTGCCCACCACCATCCTGTTCGATTCCACCGGGCATGAAGTGTGGCGGGTGGCAGGCGCCATGGACTGGACAGGGGCGCAAGCGGCCGCGCTGATCGCCGAAGCGAAATAGCCCGGCGCGCGGGGCCACCGCCGTGGCGCACCCGCGTCGACGCCAGCCACATTATCGCTTGCACAGGCGCTGTGTTGCCATCATGTTCTGCTGCGTGACGCGCAAGATTGTGCATATTGATATGGACGCGTTTTTCGCCTCGGTGGAACAGCGCGATGCCCCGCATCTACGCGGAGTACCCCTTGCAGTGGGGTATGGGGCCGGGCGCGGCGTGGTCGCGGCGGCGAGCTATGAGGCGCGCCGGTTCGGTGTGCGCTCGGCCATGCCCTCTGTTACCGCGCTCCGGCGCTGCCCCGACCTCATCTTCGTTCCGCCCCGCTTTGAGGTTTACCGCGCAGTGTCGCAACAGATCAGAGCGATTTTCCTTGATTATACCCCATTGGTCGAGCCCTTGTCGCTCGACGAGGCTTATCTGGATGTGACCGCCAACATCCGCGGCCTGCCCTCCGCCACCGACACCGCAAGCGAAATTCGCGCGCGCATTCTGGCGCAAACCGGGCTGACGGCCTCAGCCGGCATTTCGTACAACAAGTTTCTCGCCAAGCTTGCATCCGATCAAAACAAGCCCAACGGCCAATGCGTCATTCCCCCCGCCGCCGGCCCGGCTTTTGTCGCAGGGCTGCCGGTTGGCCGGTTCCACGGCATCGGGCCAAAAACGGCAGAAAAGATGCAGGCACTGGGCATTGCCACAGGGGCTGATCTGCGGGCGCAGTCGCTTGCCTTTCTCACCGCCCATTTCGGCAAGGCGGGGGCCTGGTATCATGGCATTGCCCGTGGCGAGGATGCGCGCGAGGTAAAACCCGACAGGCCACGCAAATCATCGGGCACTGAAACAACCTTTGCGAGCGATCTTCACGACCCTGACGCTGTGGAGGCTGCCTTGTTGCGCATGGCCGCCGATGTGTGGGCATGGTCCGCAAAAACCGGCGCGCGCGGGCGCACCATTGTCGTCAAGGTAAAGTTTGCCGATTTCCGCATCGTCACGCGCAGCCGCACCCTGCCCCAGCCCGTAGAAACACCCGCCGCGCTGGAAAGCGTGGCAACAGCGCTGTTTCGCACATTGCTCCCGCTGCGCGCGGGCGTGAGGCTGGTTGGCGTAACGCTTGCCAACTTTGCCGCCAATACAGCGCAGGAACCACAGCTGATGCTCACCCCGCCAGATTAGGCACAGGCGGGCGCTATACGCCGGTTGACGCACGCTGTGTCTGGGCAATCCAGCCACCGCCCAGCACCCGGTCCGCGGCATAAAGCACCGCGGCCTGCCCCGGCGCCACACCATATTCGGGCGAATCAAACAACAGCATGTCGCCGTCCAGCCGGGCGGGCACAGGCTTGGCGAGCGAGCGCACCTTGGCGCTCAGCGGCCCGCAATGCTCCCCGCCAATCCAGTTGATGCCCGCAAGCCGGGCGGCCGACACCGCCAGCGCCGATCTTGGGCCAACCACTACGCGCTGGGTGTCAGGCTCCAGCCGCAAAACATAGAGCGGCGCCGGTGTACCGCCAATTTCCAGCCCGCGCCGCTGGCCAACGGTGAAATGGATTAGCCCCCGGTGCTGGCCCAGCACTTGCCCGGTCTCGTCGACAATGTCGCCGCCATGCTCCACTTCGGGGCGCAGCTTTTTCACCAGCGCGGCATAATCACCATCGGGGACAAAGCAAATATCCTGGCTGTCCGGCTTCATCGCCACGCCAAGGCCAAGGTCAGCGGCAATTTCGCGCACCAGCGGCTTGGGCAGGCCGCCAAGCGGGAAGCGCAGAAAATCGAGCTGCGCGCCCGTTGTCGCAAACAAGAAATAGCTCTGGTCGCGCGCAGGGTCGACCGCGCGGTGCAGCTCTGCTCCATTTGCGCCTGCCACCCGGCGAACATAATGCCCCGTCGCCAGACAATCCCCGCCCAAATCGCGCGCGAGCGCAAATAAATCGGTAAATTTTGGCCCCATATTGCACTTGATGCACGGAATGGGGGTGCGGCCGGCCAGATATTCCTGCGCGAAATCGTCGATCACAGCCTCTCGAAACGCGCTTTCATGGTCGAACACATAATGCGCAATGCCCAGCCTGTCGCACACCGCGCGCGCATCGCGAATGTCGCGCCCGGCGCAGCAAGCACCCGCCCGGCCAACCGCCTCGCCATGGTCATAGAGCTGCAAGGTGATGCCAATAACCTCAGCACCGGTACGCACGGCAAGCGCTGCAACGACAGAACTGTCCACCCCGCCCGACATGGCGACCACAATCCGCTTGGCGGCTGGCGTGTCGCCTAGTTGAAAATCACCCTGGATCATTACCCGCTTGATAGGCGCGCGGCTGGCGTTGTGCAAAAAACTTTGTCGGCAATATTTTGTACCGCGGCTTTACCCTACCTTCAGACCCTTGGGTCCATAGCAGACAGATTAAACGATCGGCGATTGAAGGCGGCGGAATGGACCTTGGCTTTTCACAATTTTTTCCAGATGATGCCTGCACCGGCATGGCGCCGGACATGGCTGTTCTTCTGGTCAGAATAGCCGCCCGGCAAGCCGCCGGCCCAACCGCGCTGCTCCATGCCCAGCAAACCAACGCTATCCGGTCTGCTGCATTGCTGGCGCCTGTGCACGGCGCGTTCAATCCCGCCGTCGCCCAAATGCTTAGGCGCAATTTATAAGAATGAACGCCGCATTTACCGGCTCGTTTCAGGCGATGTTCAAGTCCTGGCGATATCGGTCGTTATTGAGGAACAGGGGCCCCCGCCCCGATCGAGGTTAAGAATGATCGAAAACCAAAAGATCCGCCCCGCAAAGGTTATCGGCCCGCTTGGTGAAGCGTTGACCGTCGACTCATTGCCGCCGCCAGAGACGACGCGTTGGGTGGTTCGGCGCAAGGCCGAGGTCGTGGCCGCCGTCAATGGCGGGCTGCTGAGCGTGGATGATGTGTGCGCCCGCTATAATCTTACCGTGGAAGAATTTGCCGGCTGGCAGCGCGCGATTGACCGTTCAGGCATGCCTGGGCTGCGCGTTACGCGAATTCAGCATTATCGTTCACTATATGAGCGGCAACAAAAATACTGAGGCCAAAGCGCCACCGGTGATCATTGCCCAACATTCAAAACGGGTCGTCCAGCTTTTGCCGGACGGCCCGTTTTTCATTGGCCGCCGCGGCGGCCCGCATGGACGGCCATGCCCGCACACGCCCTTGCGAAAGGCGCTTAAAGCGGGCAATGCGCTAAAGATTGTGCGAGCTCTCTTGAGCTTGGTGATTTATTGCTATAATACAGCCCGTGCAGTGGGCGCCAGCGCATGGCTGGCCAGGACGTGAGAGCAACAAAATGAATTACGATTCGGGGACCATCGGGGCGGATAACCGGCAGGCGCTGCCCGACGGCACGGCGCAGGGCGGCTCGCGCCTGTGGTGGTGGCTTGCCGGTGTTATTGCGCTCATCGCGGTGCTGGCTCTGGTCTATGCTGCCTATTCCCCTTCAAAAAAGCCAGACACCGCCGCCGCCGGCGAGGAAGAAGCGCCCACGGTGACCGTGCAGGTGCCCGGACGGCAACTGGTTGATCATTTAATTTCCGCCACCGGCACGCTTGCGGCCCGTGTCGACATGCCCGTGGGCGTTGCGGGCGAGGGTGGCATTGTCACGCGCGTGCTGGTGCAGCCGGGGAGCTGGGTGCGCGCCGGGCAGGTGCTTGCCACAATCGACCGCTCGGTGCAGGACCAGACCGCCGCCTCACTTGCTGCGCAGATCAACGTCGCCAAATCCGACGCCCGGCTCGCACAGTCTGAGCTTGAGCGCGCGGCGCAGCTGGTGGAGCGAGGGTTTATTTCCAAGGCGGATGTGGACCGCCGGGCCGCGACGCGCGATTCCGCCAATGCAAGGGTCCATGTTGCCGAAGCCCAGTTGAAGGAAGCGCTGGCGCGGGCGGGCCGGCTTGACATCCGCGCGCCGGCGGCCGGGCTGGTTCTTACCCGTAATGTGGAGCCAGGCCAGGTAGTTAGCGCAGGCTCTGGTATATTGTTCCGGCTGGCGCGCGATGGTGCGTTTGAACTGCGCGCCGCCATGGGCGAGGCCGATTTGGCCGTAATCCACAACGGCGCGCAGGCCAAGGTGACCCCGGTTGGCGGCAATCGCAGCTTTGCGGGCAGCGTTTGGCAGGTGTCTCCCGTAATCGATCCGCAAACGCGCCAGGGCATGGCGCGCATTGCGCTGCGTTATGACCCCGCGCTGCGGCCGGGTGGCTTTGCGGCCGCCGTCATCACCAGTGGGTCAGCATCGGTGCCGCTGCTGCCTGAATCGGCTGTGCAGAGTGACAATCAGGGCAATTTCGTCTATATTGTCAACGCCAAGAACGAAGTGGCTCGTCAATCGATCAAGGTTGGGCAGGTGTCGGATGCAGGTGTCGCCATTGCCGCGGGGCTACAAGGCACCGAGCGCGTTGTAATTTCAGCCGGGGCGTTTCTCAATCCGGGGCAGAAAGTCGCACCAGTGGCGGCGAAGAAAGGCTGAGTTTTCAGACCATGAGCTTTCGCAATATTTCTGCCTGGTCCATTCGCAACCCGGTGCCGCCGCTTGTGTTGTTTGCAGCTCTTACGCTGATGGGCCTGTACGCCTTTATGCGGATGGACGTGAACAACGACCCCGATATCGATTTTCCCGCCGCAACGGTGACCATTGTCCAGCCCGGCGCTGCGCCAACCGAGCTGGAAACCCAGGTCACCCAAAAGGTTGAAGCGGCGCTGCGCAGCATCAACGGCGTTGATGAGATCAACTCCAGCGTTCGCGAAGGGTCGACCAACACGCTTGTGCAATTTGCCATCGGCACGCCGATTGACCGCGCGGTGAACGACGTGCGCAATGCTGTCGATCAGATCCGCTCCGACCTGCCCGACGGCATTTTGGAGCCCGAAGTGCAGCGTGTCGATATTTCGGGCGGGGCAATTGCTTATATTTCGGCTGAAACCAGCGACATGTCGCTTGAAGAGCTTAGCTGGTATGTTGACAATACGGTGGCCAAGCGGCTGCTTGGTATTTCGGGCATGGCGGCGGTCAGCCGCAACGGCGGGGTCAACCGCGAAATCCGCGTCATTCTCGATCCGGTGAAGCTTCAGTCGCTGGGGTTGACCGCGGTGCAGGTGAACCAGCAATTGAGGCAGGTGAACCTCAACGCCGCTGGCGGCCGCGCTGAAATTGCGGGTTCTGAACAATCGATGCGCGTGCTCGGCAATGCCAACACCGCCTTTGCGCTTGGCGACACGCAGATTGCGATTGGCAGCGGGCGCACGGTAAAATTGTCCGACATCGCCGCAGTAAAGGATCTTTACGCCGAGCAACGCTCACTAGCGCTGATGGACGGGCATCAGGTGCTTGCATTCGATATCACCAAAGCAAAAGGCGCATCCGATGTTGCGGTATATGATGCTGCAATGGAGGAACTGAAGAAGCTGGAAAAGGAAAACCCCAAGGTCCATTTCACCCAGCTTTTCACCAGTGTCGATTACACCAAGTCGCAATATCATTCTGCGATAGAAGCAATGGTGGAGGGCGCAGTGCTCGCCGTCATCGTGGTATTTATCTTCCTGCGAGACACGCGCGCGACGATGATTTCGGCCATCGCCATTCCCTTGTCCGCCATTCCTACCTTCTGGTTCATGGATTTGATGGGCTTTACGCTCAACGGGCTTAGCCTGCTGGCGCTTAGCCTGGTTGCAGGTGTGCTGGTTGACGACGCGATTGTTGAGATTGAAAACATCGTGCGTCACATGCGCATGGGCAAATCCGCCTATCAGGCCTCCATCGACGCCGCAGACGAAATTGGCCTGGCCGTGCTCGCGACCACCATGGCGATTGTCGCGGTGTTCTTGCCCGTTGGGCTGATGCCCGGCGTATCGGGCCAGTTTTTCAAGAATTTTGGGCTGACGGTGGTAGCCGCTGTGCTGATGAGTCTTGCGGTTGCGCGGCTCATCACACCAATGATCGCGGCCTATTTTCTGAAGGCCAAGGGCCATGCCAGCCACGGCGAAGGCTGGCTGATGGATCGTTATATGGGCGTGCTGCGCTGGTCGATGCTCAACCGCTGGAAAACGGTTGGTTTTGGTATGCTGGCGTTCATCTTTACCATCATCGGCTTTGCCGGTCTGCCACCTTTGGGAATAGCGGGGATTCCGCTCACCTTCCAGCCAACAATCAACACCGACTACAGCCAGATCCGCGTGCAACTTGCGCCGGGGGCAACGCTGGAACAAACACGCCGCATTGCCGAGGCGGCAACCGCCATCGTCAAGCATTCGCCCGATGTGAAAACCGCTTTCGCGAATGTGAATGTGGGGGACGCCAATATCTTTTTGACGCTGCGCCCCGACCGCAAGCAGACCAGCGTTGAATTTGAGCGCAGTTTTGCGCCCAAGCTGAGCGCCATTGCCGATGCGCGCGTCTATTTCCAATCGCAAGGCGGCGGCGGCGGCGCTTCTGGCCGCGATATCACCATTACGCTGGGTGGCTCAGACCCGGTTCAGCTCAACACGCTGGCAAACCAGCTTGTAAAGGAGATGGGCACCGTTCGCGAGCTGCGCGCGCCGCGTGTCAATGGAGATTTGCTCCGGCCCGAAATCACCATCAAGCCACGGCCCGATCTGGCGGCGAGCCTGGGGGTGACGACATCGGCACTCAGCAACGCGATTCGTATCGCAACGCTTGGCGATATTGACCAGAATGTCGCCAAATTTTCGCTGTCCGACCGGCAAATTCCCATCCGGGTTTCGCTGTCGGAAGATTCTCGACGCACGCTTTCCACAATAGAAAATCTGCCGGTACCAACGTCCAGCGGCGGTTCTGTACCACTAAAAACCGTGGCTGAAATTGGCTTTGGTGCAGGCCCAACACTCATCCAGCGCAACAACCAGATCCGGCGTATCACCATTGGTGCCGATCTGGCGCCAGGCAAGGTAACAGGAGATGCCACGCCAAAAATTCAGGAGCTGCCAACGCTCAAAAATTTGCCGGCCGGGGTAACCCAGCTCAAAATCGGCCAGGACAAATGGCTGGGTGAGCTGCTGTTCAACTTTGTCGTCGCGGTTGCCTCTGGCGTGCTCATGGTGTTTGCGGTGCTCGTGCTGCTTTACCGGCGGATCATGCCGCCGCTCGTCAACATGGGCTCGCTCATTCTCGCCCCGCTTGGCAGCTCCATTGCGCTGCGCATCACAGGCGATGCGCTGTCTATGCCGGTGTTCATCGGTTTGTTGATGCTCCTGGGTATTGTAGCCAAAAATTCCATCCTGCTGGTTGATTTTGCGCTGGAGGAAATGGGCAAGGGCGTTTCCAAAACCCATGCCATCATCGATGCCGGGCACAAGCGCGCGCAGCCCATTGTGATGACAACGGTGGCGATGGTGGCCGGCATGGTGCCTATCGCGCTCTCGCTTACCGGCGATGGAAGCTGGCGCGCACCCATGGGCGTAGTGGTGATTGGCGGGTTGATCCTGTCGACCCTCCTCACGCTGGTTATTGTGCCGGCAAGTTTTAGCCTGGCGGTTGGTGTGGAAGAATGGATCGGCCCGCGCCTCTCCAAGCGTTTGCTCACCTATAAGCCGGGAGACAATGGCGTGCCCGTGCTCGGCAAGGGCGGGGCGACCATCGATCATGATCCGTCTGGCGGCGCCATTGGCTATCGCTCCGGCGACGACGCGCCGTACCCGGCCGAGTGACCGGCTGGCCGCCCAATCCCCAATTCTGGGGGTTGGCTTGCCCATGAGCCTGTTTGCGCAGCCCTCAACCGACGAGGCAGGCCCGCCGCCTGCACTGTTGCGTATGCGGCTGGTGGCAACCGGGCTGCTCATCGCCATGGCTGCCACTTATGCGCTGGCACGGGCCTATGCCGGTGTGCACCCCGCGATTGGCTTTGTCCGCGCTTTTGCTGAGGCAGCGATGGTGGGCGGACTGGCGGACTGGTTTGCCGTTACCGCGCTGTTCCGCCACCCGCTTGGCCTGCCCATTCCCCACACCGCCATCATCCCGCGCAACAAAAACCGGATTGGCGATACGCTGGCGGCGTTTTTGCGTACCAATTTTCTGGTGCCGGCGGTGGTTGCCAGACGCATGCACCGCGTGGATGTGGCAGCAGCGGCCGGGCGATGGCTGGCCGGGGCGCAGATGGGCGATGGCCGCCTGCGGCGCGGCGCGGCGCGCCTCATTGCCGATTTGCTGGAGGCGTTTGACCAAAAGCGGCTGGGTGGCATGGTGAAATCTTCCATCGGCCAGCGGCTGCGCGCCATGGAAGTTGCGCCGCTTCTTGGTCAGGCGCTTGACGCCGCTATCGCCAAAGACCGCCATTTGCCGCTGCTGAACGGTGTCATCATTTGGGCCGCGCGCACGCTTGCGGCCAATGAACAGCTGGTGCGCGACATGGTGCATGAGCGCGCAGGCTCCATCATGCGCTGGACCGGGCTGGACGAAACGCTCGCCAACAAGATTATCGACGGGCTGAACCAGATGCTGGCCGATATGGCGCAAGACCCCGGCCACCCGCTGCGCACGCGGGCAGAAGACGGCCTGCGCCGCCTCGCCTTTGATCTTCAGTTTGACGATGTGATGCGCGCCCGCGCCGAGCAGCTCAAGCTAGAGTTGATCGACAATCCCGCCATGCAGCGCTGGCTCGATGGCTTGTGGGAGGCTGGCCGCGCCGCGCTGTTGCGCCTGGCGCGAGACCCTGAAGCCGGGCGCCATGGCGGGCTGGCAGAAGCGCTTGAGCATCTTGGCGCCAATTTACAGCAGGACGCACGGCTGCGCGCGACAATAAACCGCTTTGCGCGCCGCGCAGTGGTTGGCACCGCTGCGGCTTATGGCAATGGCATTGTCCGGCTGGTGTCAGACACGGTGCATGGCTGGAATGCGGGCACCATAACCAGGCGGCTGGAAAATGCGGTTGGCCGCGATTTGCAGTTTATCCGCATCAACGGCACGCTGGTTGGCGGGCTGGTCGGCGTGGTGATCCACAGCGTCGACCTGTTGGTGTGAGCAGCGCCATTACCGCTGCCATTCAACGATTTTCCACCCCCTGGCCAGCGCCAGTGCGCGCAGCCGCGGATGCGGATTAACGGCAACCGCTTCATCTGCCCATTCAAAGGTTGGCGCATCGGACACATGGTCTGAATAGAAGCGGATATTAGCCTTGCTGCGGGCAATGCCAAGCCCGGCAAACCAGCCCTCCACCTGATCGAGCTTGGCCGGGCCATAGCAATTTTCCCCCGCCAGCCGCGCCGCCACCCGGCCACCGGGCAAATGACGCGATTCGGTGGCGACTACCGCATCAAAACCCAGCGCTGCAGCAATCGCTCCAACATAAAAACGGCAAGACGCAGTCGCCATAACGAGCTGGCGCCCGCTCGCCCGGTCCTCCGCAATCTGGGCAAGCGCCTGAGCAAACACGCCGCGTTGCACAAGCCCGCCCGCAAAGCCCTCCGCCACGCGCGCCAGGGCGCTTTCATCAACCACGGGCCCCAAAATCAACGCCTGTGTCACTTCCTTCAGCCGTGCCCGCCCTATGATTTGCGCTGCATAGCCAAGCACCGCCAGCCCCGCAAAAGGTAGCAGCGCCAGCCGCCACGGCGCCAGCCGCGCGCCCGCATAAAAGAGAAACGGCGTCCAGGTTGGCGACCGGGTGATCGTCTTGTCCATATCATATAGCGCAATGAGGTGCATGGCCGCCTTCCTACGCTGCTATACCCTTGCCGATCCAGCCCAATTGCACCAATGATGGCAGCGATGAGCGCATCGCCAGATTTTACGGCCGAAAAACGCGGCGCCAGCGATATTCTGCGTTTCAGCGGAAGCCTTTCGCTTGCGCGCCTTGGCGACTTTCCCAACCGACTGCGCGACTTTCAAGGGCCGGTGGATCAGCTTGACCTGAGCGAAATTGAGCGGATGGACACGGTGGGCGCATGGCTTGTCCACCGCTTTGCAACCGAACACGGCGCCACGATTGAAGGACTGGACCCCAATTCAGCCCATTTGCTTGAACAGGTTGCAAATGCGGGCCAGCAGGTGGACATGCGCCCGGATGATGCCGGCCCGATAATGCGCATATTGGCCGAAATCGGCGGGTCGACACTGGCCGCGCTCGGCACCTTGTACGGCCTGCTCGGCTTTTTTGGCGCAACGGTCATCGCGTTTTGGAATGTGTGCCTCCACCCTTCGCGCTTCCGCTGGAATGCAACGGTGCGCCGGTTTGAGGTCGTAGGCGTAACCGCGCTTGCCATCATCGGGCTGATGAGCTTTCTGATCGGCATTGTCATCGCCCAGCAAGGCGCGGTGCAACTGCGGCAATTTGGCGCGGAGTTTCTTACCATCAATCTGGTCGGGCGCATTACGCTGCGCGAGCTTGGCGTGTTGATGACGGCGATCATGGTTGCCGGGCGTTCCGGCTCAGCTTTTGCCGCGCAAATCGGCACGATGAAGCTAACCGAAGAGGTAGACGCTATGCGCACCATTGGCGTTTCGCCAATGGAGGCGCTCGTTCTGCCGCGGGTTATTTCCACCGTACTCATGATGCCGCTTTTGGGGTTTTATGCGTCGATCATCGCGATTATCGGCGGCGGCCTGCTGTGCTGGGTTTCGCTCGGCATTCCCCCTTCCGCCTTTGTATCGCGCATTCGTGAAGTTGTGCCGATTACCGATGTTTATGTCGGCCTTGTCAAAGCACCGGTATTTGGCGCCATCATCGCGATGGCGGGTTGCTTTCAGGGCATGTTGGTGGAGGCCGACGCCGAGCAGGTCGGCACGCGCACAACCGCAGCCGTTGTGCAGGCCATATTTCTGGTTATCGTGCTCGACGCATTTTTTGCGGTGTTTTTCACCAGTATCGGCTGGATCTGATGACGCAGCTGCCCATCATCGCGGTTCGTGGCCTGCGCAACAGCTTTGGCCCGCAATTGGTGCATGACGATTTGAACCTCGATGTGCGGCGCGGCGAAATTTTGGGCGTTGTTGGCGGGTCGGGCACGGGGAAATCGGTGCTGATGCGCTCGATTATCGGCCTGCAAACCCCCGATGCCGGCACGATAACGGTGTTTGGCGAGGATATGATCGGCCGCGAGGAAACCCATGCCATCGCCATTCGCCGCCGCTGGGGCGTGTTGTTTCAGGGCGGCGCGCTGTTTTCCACACTCACGGTTGCCGAAAATGTGCAGGTTCCTTTGCGCGAATTCTACCCTGAGCTTGAACCTAAGCTGCTCGACGAAATTGCCGGCTACAAGGTCGTTATGTCCGGCCTGCAGCCCGGTGCCGGGCCAAAATTTCCGGCAGAACTTTCTGGCGGAATGCGCAAACGCGCAGGCCTTGCACGCGCGCTCGCGCTCGACCCGGAGCTATTATTTCTCGATGAGCCAACCGCCGGGCTAGACCCGATTGGCGCGGCCGCTTTTGATGAGCTGACGCGCAGCCTGCAACGCACGCTTGGGCTGACTGTGTTTCTCATCACGCACGATCTCGACACGCTTTATGCAATTTGCGACCGGGTAGCGGTGATTGCCGACAGGCGCGTCATTGCGGTTGGCACGATTGACGAGTTGCTGGCGCTGGACCACCCATGGATACAGGCCTATTTTAACGGCCCTCGCGGGCGAGCCGCGCAAAGGGCTACCGGGGTTGGCGGCGCGCAAAAACTGGCAGGGGCATAAAGACTGATGGAAACCCGTTCTAACCATGTGCTGGTCGGCGTTGTCGTGCTGGCGCTGCTCGCGCTGCTGGCGCTGTTCATCATCTGGATGGTGCGGCTGAACGGCGGCAATGCAAAAGAATATGACATTTTTTTCAAACAATCGGTCGCCGGGCTCGACAAGGGGGCAAGCGTTGCTTTTGCCGGTGTGCCATCGGGCCAGGTAACCGAGATTGCACTGTGGAAGCGCGACCCCGGTTTTGTGCGGGTGCGCATTGCCGTAAAAGAAGAAACCCCTGTGCTTGAAGGGACAACCGCCACCATTTCCAGCAGCTTCACCGGATCAAGCACCGTGCAGCTCGATGGTGCGGTGCGCGACGCAAAGCCCATCGCCTGTCCTGAACTCAACGCGCAGGCCTCCTGCCCTTTTGGCGTTCCGGTAATCCCCACCCGCCAGGGCGGACTTGGCGCACTGCTCAGCTCGGCGCCACAATTGCTGGAGCGGCTGTCTAGCCTGACGGGGCGGCTGAACGACTTGCTTTCGGATAAGAACCAGGCCTCCATCACCGCCATTCTCGCCAACACCAACCGTTTGACCAGACAATTGGCCGATCAGGCGCCCAACATCGCCCCCGTGCTGGCTGAAACCACATTGACGCTGAAAAAGGCGGGAGATGCAGCCGACCAGATCACCGCGCTTGCCGGCTCGGCCAATGGCCTTATCGCCGATGATGTGCGCCCGGCTGCCCGGCAATTGAGCAGCGCTGTAACATCCGCCGCCAAAAGCCTCGACACGCTAAATGCAGCGATTGAGGATGCGCGGCCGGGCCTGCAATCCTTCTCAAAGCAAACCATCCCCCAGGCCAACCAACTGGTGTTTGATTTGCGCATCATGGCAGCCGCGCTCACTTCGGTGGCTGAAAAGCTTGATTCCGGCGGCGCCCCGGCGTTGCTTGGCTCACCCAGACTTCCCGATTACAAGGCAAAGAAATGAGGCCTCGATGATGCGCCTGCCCTTCTCGCTTCCCCGGCTGGCATTGGCAATGCTGGCCGCGGCCCCAATCGCGCTGCTCGGCGGCTGCATCAGCCTTGCAGCCAAGCCGCCGGCGTCGCTGCTGGTGCTTAACACCGCCGCACCGGTTCCGGTTGACCGCGCGAGCAATTCAGACACCGCCGCCACGCTCACAATTTTGTTGCCCAGCGTGCCGCAGGCGCTCGCAACCCAGCGTGTGCCGGTGCAAACCAGCGCGAACAGCATTGCCTATTTGAAAGGCGCGCTATGGGCCGAGCCGCCGTCGCGGCTGTTTGCGCGGCTGCTGTCGGACACGGTACAGGCCCGAACCGGCCGGCTGGTGCTGACACCTGCTCAGGCGCTGAGCGACCCTGGCGCCCGGCTGAGCGGCGAATTACGCAACTTTACCGTCGACGAAGCAGCAAAGGAGGCGGTCGTCACCTATGACGCAACGCTGGTGCGCGGCGCGGGCAAGCCGTTTGAAAAGCGCCGGTTTGAAGCGCGCGCGCGCCTGGCTGCTATAAACCCCCAAAGCGCCGCCGCCAGCCTTGGCAAGGCGGCAAACCAGGTGGCAGCACAGGTTGCGACGTGGGTCGGCCAGTAGCCGGGCCGATAGCGGCCGACGCGCGCCGCCTGGTATGGAGCACAAGCCAGGCAGCAGCAGCGGCGGCGAAATAGGGCAGCGCCCAGCCGGCCGGCGGGCCTTTCATCGCTGGCGCATGGGCCGCTGCCGCCCTACATGGTGGCCATGCCCCCGGATACCCCCTTGCCCCAGCAGCAGCCCGAACCTCCCCTATGGCCTATGCTGCGCCGCTTTCTGCCCTATTTATGGCCCAAAAATGAGCCTGCGCTCCGGGCTCGCATTCTTGTGGCGTTGTTGCTCGTGCTGTTGTCAAAGCTGGTGCAGGTCTATGGCGCGCCTTTTGCGCTTCAAGGCGTTGTCAACGACATGGCCAAGGGAGATCGCTCCGCCGCCACGCTGATCGTCGCGCTGGTGCTGGGCTATGCCGCTGCGCGTTTTGGCACGGTGTTGTTCGACAATTTGCGCAACGCGGTGTTCGAACGGGTGGGGCAGGATGCGACGCGGCGGCTGGCGGCCACGGTATTTCGGCACTTGCATCAGCTGTCGTTGCGCTTTCACCTGGAGCGGCGCACGGGCGCTGTCACCAAGGTGGTGGAGCGCGGCACCAAGAGCATCGACACCATGCTCTATTTCCTGCTGTTCAACATTGCGCCCACCGTGCTGGAGCTTGGGCTGGTGCTACAGATATTCTACAGCCAGTTTGGCACCGCGCTGGTCGTGGCAACGCTGGTGATGGTGGCCGCCTATATCTGGTTCACCCGCGTGGTGACAGATTGGCGCAACGCCCTGCGCGCCCAGATGAACGACCTTGATACTGGCGCGGTTGCCCATGCGGTAGATTCGCTTCTCAACTTCGAGACGGTAAAATATTTTGGCGCCGAGGAGCGTGAGGCAGCCCGGTATGACCGCGCAATGGCAGCCTATGCCACAGCGGCTGTCAAAAATCAGAACTCGCTGGCGTGGCTCAATATCGGTCAGTCGCTCATCACCAATGTGATGATGGCCACCGGCATGGCGCTGGTCGTGCTGGGGTGGAGCCGGGGGCAGTTCAACGCGGGCAATGTCGTGCTCGTATCCACCTTGCTTGCGCAATTGTTCCGCCCGCTTGATCTGCTGGGCATGGTGTATCGCACGATCCGGCAAGGGGTGGTCGACATGGCAGCGATGTTTGCGCTGATCGATGCGCCTGCCGAAATTACTGACGCGCCCGACGCACCCGATCTGGCGGTGCACGCAGGCCATGTGCGATTTGAAGGGGTTGAGTTTGATTATGACCCACAGCGCTGCATCCTGAAGGGCATCGATCTTGACATTCCCCCCGGCAACACACTGGCCGTTGTCGGCCCATCTGGTGCTGGCAAATCAACGCTTGCCCGGCTTATGTACCGTTTTTACGACTTGTCCGCCGGGCGGATCACCATTGACGGGCAGGATATCGCCCTTGTCACGCAGCGCTCGCTGCGGGCGGCCATTGGCATTGTTCCACAAGATACGGTGCTGTTCAACGATACCATCGGCTATAACATTGGCTATGGCCGTGATGGTGCCAGCCAGACCGCGATTGAGGAAGCCGCGCGCGGCGCACAGATTGCGGGTTTTATTGCAGCGCAGCCCGGCGGTTATGACGCACGCGTCGGCGAACGCGGGCTAAAACTGTCTGGCGGAGAAAAGCAGCGCGTGGCAATTGCGCGCACGCTGCTAAAGAACCCGCCAATCCTTATTCTCGATGAGGCGACCAGCGCGCTCGACAGCCGAACAGAGGCCGATATTCAAGCCACGCTGGAGGCAATTGGCCGCGGGCGCACCACCATCGTCATCGCGCACCGCCTGTCCACCATTGTCAATGCCGATGAGATTGTGGTGCTCGAAGCGGGCAGAATTGTCGAACGAGGCGACCATGCCAGCCTGTTGCGCCAGCAAGGCATTTACGCCGATATGTGGAACCGCCAGGCACAGGAACGCGCCGAAGAACAGCTCGCCGCCGAATAACGCCTTAGTGGCAGCACGGCACAAAGCTGGCGCGCGGTAGCCGGTTGAGCTATATGTTGGCGATGATCCGCCTGCGCCCCCTGGCCGCGATCGGCTGTTTGCTCACCTGCGCCCAGACGCCGGCACCGGGCGCCTATCATGTCGGCGAGGTGTGGCAATATCACACCCGGCCGCAGGACCGCGGATCGCGGGTGAAAATCCAGCGGATCGAGGTTGATCCGGCCTATCCTGCCGCCGGGCCGGTATATCATATCAGCATTGTCGGACTGCATTTGCGCAACCCCAGGGTGCAAGGTCTGCTCACGCACGCCGCCGTCTCCCGCCAGACGCTCGATGCCAGCCTCACCGTGCCTTCACGGTCAAAACCACATTTCCCCAGCGCAAACGATGGCATCGCCCGGTGGAAAAAAGCCAGGGGCGGCGTGTTTACCATTTCGCTGCGCGACATTGTCGACATTGTCGACCAGCAGACAAAGCCAATGCGCAAATAGCCCGCGCACCACCGACACACGCCGCAACGTCGCCCGTGCCGATATTCGCCTCGACACTTAAGTCGCGCGCAGGCTAAGCGGCTGGGGTGATCGACCCGCTCCCCCTGTTGCAGAAAACCTTTGGCTTTCCCGGTTTTCGCGGTGTGCAAAGCCTTGTGGTGGAGCGTGTGCTTGCCGGGCGCAACACGCTTGCTGTCATGCCAACGGGGGCGGGCAAATCGCTTTGCTATCAACTGCCTGCGGTCGCGATGCCGGGCACCTGCATAGTCATTTCCCCGCTCATCGCGCTGATGCACGACCAATTGCGCGCAGCAGACGCCATCGGCATCCGCGCCGCCACGCTGACTTCGGTTGACACCAACCAGGCCGAAACCATTGCGCGTTACCGGGCGGGTGCGCTCGACCTGCTCTATGTCGCGCCCGAACGTGCCTCGAACGAGAGTTTTGCCGCGCTGCTCGGCCAGGCGCGGCTAAGCCTGTTTGCAATTGACGAGGCGCATTGTGTTTCTGAATGGGGGCATGATTTCCGCCCCGACTACCGGTTGTTGCGGCCCTTGTTCGACCGCTATGCCCAAACCCCCCGGCTGGCGCTGACGGCAACGGCAGACGCCCACACCCGCGCAGACATATTGCAGCAGCTCGGCATCCCGGCTGAAGGGCTGATCATCGCCGGGTTTGACCGGCCCAATATCCATTACGCCATTTCGCCGCGCGACAGCACGGCGCGCCAGATTGCCGCCATCATCCGTGCTCAACCCGGCCCCGGCATCGTCTATGCGCAAACCAGGCGCGATACCGAGCGGCTGGCCGAGCAGCTCGCCAGTACCGGCCGGCCGACCCGCGCCTATCATGCCGGGCTCGATCCGGCCGTGCGAGCCCGCAACCAGGCCGCCTTTGTTGCCAGCGAAGACATGGTGATGTGCGCGACCATCGCCTTTGGCATGGGCATCGACAAGCCCGATGTCCGCTTTGTCGCTCATGCCGGGCTGCCCAAATCGATCGAGGCCTATTATCAGGAAACCGGCCGCGCCGGGCGTGATGGCGACCCGGCCATTGCACATCTGTTTTGGGGCGCAGAAGATTTTGCCCGCGCCTGGGGCCGGGTGGATGAGGTGGAGCCGGAGCGGCAGGCGGGCGAGCGGGCACGGCTCAATGCACTTGCCGGGCTGGTGGAAACCGGGGGCTGCCGGCGCGCGGTGCTGCTGCGCCATTTTGGTGAAAGCCCAGCGGCACAATGTGGCAATTGCGATAATTGCCGCAGCGCGCCAAAGCTCATTGATGCAACTGAACTTGCGCGCAAATTCCTGTCCGCTGTTTATCGCACGGGACAAAGCTTTGGCGTTGGCCATATTGAAAAAGTGCTGACCGGCACCGGGGATGAGCGCGTAACCCGGCTTGGGCATGACCGGCTCAGCGTGTTTGGCATTGTTTCCTCCGCGGCGGAGGCTGCACTTATCAAGCCTTTGTCGCGCGCGCTGCAGGCCCGCGGGCTGGTCGCGCCTAATGAACATGGCGGGCTGGCGCTTTCGGGTGAGGCGCGCGCAGTGTTGCGCGGAGAAGAGCCGGTGGAAATTGTTGCCCCAACCCCCAGGGCCAAGGGGCGGCGGGACACCTCGGCACTACCCGTCAATGATCCGCTGTTTGAGGCGCTGCGCAACAAGCGTCGGGCGCTGGCCGATGAAGCCAAGGTGCCGCCCTATGTTATTTTTCACGATTCGGTGCTGCGCGACATGGCCAGCCTGAAGCCCGTCAGCCGCGCCGCGCTCAGCCAGATAACGGGGATTGGCGCGCGCAAGATGGAGGCTTACGGTGACGCCTTTCTTAATGTTATCCGCGAGGGCATATGATCCGCCAACTTGATGAAGGCTTTGCCGTTTCCCCCCAGATAAACGCAGCCGATGTAACCGAGCTTGCGCGTGCGGGCTTTGCCGCGATCATCAACAACCGGCCCGATGATGAAGATGCCGGCCAGCCCGCAGGAGAAGCGATCGGCCTTGTCGCGAAAACTTTGGGCCTTGGCTATACGGCTATTCCGGTTACGCATTCGGGCTTTTCCCACCCGCAGCTTGACGCCATGGCCGCAGCGCTGGCAAGCGCCGGTGGGCCGGTGCTTGCCTATTGCCGCTCCGGCACGCGCTCGTGCAACTTATGGGCGCTTGCAATGGCCAAACAGGGTGCCTCGCCCGATATGTTATGCGCAAAAGCAGCGGCAGCCGGCTATGATCTGAGCGGCATTCGCGCCATGCTCGATGCGCTGGCCGGTGCTGTGGGCACAAAAGCCGGAGCGCCGCACGCGTGAATTGGGTGCAGCTTGGCGGGTCGCTTGTGGCGATATTAATGCTTGCCGGGTTGGCGCGCTGGCTCAGGCTGGGAGAGGCCCGCCTTAGTTCTGCACCCGACGCTATGGCGCGGGCAGAAGAAATGCTCGGCGGTTTTGTTGCCCATAGTGCCATCGTCAGCACCGATGGCAGCGCCGCCCTTGTCGCGGGCAATGGCGCGGTGGCGGTGTTGAAGCGGCACGGTGCCCATGTCGCCGCGCGCCGGCTTGTGCCCCCGCTTGCACTGCGACCTGCGGTGGAGGGGGTGTCGGTGGAGACGGGCGAGCGGATGTTTGGCCCTGTGACCTTGCTGGGCGTGATTGAACCTGAAATTCGGGCACTGGAATCCTTGCTGACACGGGTGTAAACATAATCGCATGACACTGCCCGACCCGGTTGAATATGCGATTCCCGCCTTTGTGCTGCTCGTGCTGGCCGAGATGCTGGCCGTGTGGGCGCGCGACAAAAGCCGTTATGAGCCGCGCGACACACTCACCTCGCTGGCGCTGGGGCTGGGCAGCAACGTGGCGGGCATTGCGCTTGGGGGCACGGCCTATCTTGTCTCGCTATGGGTTTATCAGTTCCGCTGGTTCGACATCGGCATGCACTTTGGCTGGTTTGTGCTTGCCTTTGTGCTTTATGACCTGGCCTATTATGCATTTCACCGCAGCGCCCACCGCGTGCGCTGGTTCTGGGCGAGCCATGTCATCCACCACAGCAGCCAGCATTATAACCTGTCGACCGCGCTGCGGCAGACATGGACGGGCTTTTTCAGTCTGGCGTTCATTTTTTATCTGCCGCTCGTGCTTATAGGTTTTCCGCCAGAAATGCTGCTGTTCGTCGGCGGGCTGAACCTTATTTACCAGTTCTGGATTCACACCGAAATGATCGGGCAGATGCCGCGCTGGTTTGAAGCGGTGATGAACACACCCTCGCACCACCGGGTACACCATGCCACCAACCCGCGCTATCTTGATAGCAACTATGCCGGGGTGTTCATCATATGGGACAGGATGCTGGGCACTTTTGTGGGCGAGCGCGCCGATGATCCGCCACGCTATGGCATTGTAAAGCAGCTTGGCAGCTTCAACCTGCTTTGGGCCGCCTTTCATGAATGGGTGGGCATTGCGCGCGATGTGTGGGGCGCACCTGGCTGGCGCGCGCGGCTGGGCTATATCATCAAGCCGCCGGGCTGGAGCCATGATGGCAGCCGCGATACATCTGAAACGATAAAAGCACAGTGGCTGGCCCGCCACGAAAAGGGAGAGGAAGTGCCGTGGAGGAAGCCGATATCGTCGTCATCGGAGGTGGATCGGGCGGAAGCGCAGTCGCCGGCCGCCTGAGCGAGGGCAAGAAGTACAGCGTCGCCATATTAGAGGCAGGCGGGCACAATCGGGGCTATCGCACCATCGTGCCGGGCTTTGTCGCCTTTCAAACCAGCAAGACAAACTGGGGTTTTGAAACCGTGCCGCAAGCCGGGCTGAACGGCCGTCGCGGCTATCAGCCACGCGGGCGCGGCATGGGCGGGTCGAGCGCTGTCAACGGCATGGTCTATATCCGCGGCAATAAATGGGATTATGACAACTGGGCGGCAATGGGCGCGACCGGCTGGTCGTTTGACGACGTGCTTCCCTATTTCAAGCGCGGTGAACATAATGCGCGCGGGGCCGATGCCTATCACGGCGCCGATGGGCCAATATGGGTGAGCGAGCAGGTTTCGCCGAACCCGGGCTCGCTTGATTGGGTTGAGGCGGCAGCCGCGCTGCAACTGCGGCGCAACGACGATTTCAACGGTGCGCAACAAGACGGTGTCGGCCTGTTCCAGGTAACGCAGCGCAAAGGCGAGCGGTGGAGCGCGGCACGCGGCTATATTGAACCGGCAAAAGACCGCACCAACCTGCATGTTTTGACCAACACGCTGGCCGAGCGGGTGATTTTTGCAGATGGCCGGGCATCAGGCGTTGCCTATCGGCAAGGGGGGCAGTCCCGCGAAATTCGCGCGCGCCGCGCAGTGGTGCTGGCGGGCGGCGCTTTTGCCACGCCGCAACTGCTGATGCTGTCGGGCATCGGCCCGGCGGCGCATTTGGCTGAGCATGGTATTGCCGTGCAGGTGGACCGGGCTGATGTTGGCGAAAATCTTCAAGATCATCTTGATTATTCTGTAGTATTTGAATGCAAAGACACGCGGTTTTTGGGGCAAACACCCGCCGGGCTGTTCAATTCCGCAAAAGCGGTGCTCCAATGGTTTTGGAAACGCCAAGGCGCGATGACCAGCAACTATGCCGAGGCCGGAGGCTTTATTACTGTAGAACCTGGCGCGCCTGCGCCTGATATTCAGTTTCATTTCTTTCCGGTTGCGCTGGAAGATCATGGTCGTATTATTGTAAAAGCGCATGGCTATTCGGGCCATGTCTGTGTGCTTCGTCCCGAAAGCCGGGGAACGGTGCGCCTCGCCTCAGCCGATGTCGCTTCAGCACCGCTCATCGACCCACAATTTTTGAGCGACCCGCGCGACATCGCCCTGCTCAAAAAGGGCGTGCGCGAAATGTACCGGGTGATGCAATCTGCACCGATGACACAATATGCCGGGCGAGATCGTAACCCGGTTGACTTGACCGATGACGACATGCTCGAACGGCTGATCCGCGCGCGCGCCGACACGATCTATCACCCCGTCGGCACCGCGCGCATGGGAAGCGACAATGGCGCGGTGTGCGACCCGCAGTTGCGGGTGCGCGGTGTAAATGGGCTGTACATCGCCGATGTCTCCGTCATGCCAAAGCTGATTTCGGGTAACACCAATGCCCCCGCAATGATGATCGGCGAGCGCTGCGCCGATTTCATCGCCGCTGACCTCGGCTAAAGGCAAAGACTAAAAACTGCAGGCTGCCCAAAAAAAGGGGCCGGTGCGTTACCACACCGGCCCTTAGGAGATGTTCGCAGGAGGAACCACTTGGTGGGGCGCCAGCACCGCCAGCACCCCAAATCTCATCAATAATTATAGGCGCGCTCGCCATGCTCGCCGACATCAAGACCTTCCATCTCAACTTCACGGCTGACACGCAGGCCAGTCACCAGCTTGGCAATGGTAATGGCAATCGCTGTACCAACCGCTGCCCACAGGATAGTCACACCAACGGCCTGAACCTGAATGAACAACTGCTCGCCCAGCGGTTTGCCACCATTTGCCGGGCCGCCAAAGGCCGCGTCGTTGACAATTGCTGTACCGATTGCGCCGATCATCCCGCCAACGCCGTGCACACCAAACGCATCGAGCGAGTCGTCATAACCCAGCTTTGGCTTCAGCCAGGACACCGCGAAGTAGCAAACGACAGAGGCAACCGCGCCAAGCACAATCGCGCCAAACGGGCTGGAATTACCCGCAGCAGGCGTCACCGCAACAAGGCCCGCCACAATGCCGGAGCAAAAGCCAAGAGCAGAACCCTTGTGGCCCATCACCCGCTCGGTCAGCATCCAGAACAGACCGGCAGATGCGGTCGCGACAAAGGTGTTGATCATCGCCAGCCCAGCCGAACCATTGGCTTCCAGAGCAGAGCCTGCGTTAAAACCAAACCAACCCACCCACAACAAGCCGGTGCCGATGCCTGTCATCGTCAACGAATGCGGCGCCATGCGCTCGGTTGGATAACCGATGCGCTTGCCCAGCATCAGCGCAGCCACCAGTGCCGATACGCCCGCGTTAATGTGCACCACGGTGCCGCCGGCAAAATCAAGCGCGCCTTTGTCGAAGAACAGGCCGCCTGCTGCCCACACCATGTGCGCAATCGGGAAGTAGACAATCGTCAGCCAGATGGCGGCAAAGAGCATGACCGCGGAAAATTTGATCCGCTCAACCACCGAGCCCAGCACCAGCGCCACGGTTATGGCGGCAAAAGTCATCTGGAAGCAGATGAACACAAATTCGGGAATTTCGACACCCTTGGTGAAAGTGGCTGCCTGCGACGACGCGGTTACGCCCTTCAAAAACAGCTTGTCGAAGTTGGAAATAAACAGGTTCAGCCAGCCCTCAGAGGCATTGCCGAACGCCATTGTATAACCCCACATTACCCAGATGAGCATGGCGAGCGCCGCGGCGGCGCCGATCTGTGTCATCACCGACAGCATGTTCTTGGTCCGCGCCAGGCCGCCATAGAACAGCGCCAGACCCGGCAAGATCATCAGCAGCACCAGCACGGTGGAGGTCATCATCCAGGCAGTGTCGCCCTTGTCGACCGTGGCGACCGGCGCTGCGGCCGCTGCTTCTTGCGCCCAGGCGGGCAGCGCAGTGAACATACCGGCGGCCAGGCCAGCGGCACGCAAGCCGGCGACGCCAAGCATTTTTGTCATCTTCGTCATTCTTGCCCCTTTCACAGCGCAGTCTCATCGGTTTCGCCGGTGCGGATGCGCACGGCCTGGCCCACATCGAGCAGAAAAATTTTGCCATCGCCAATCGCACCGGTGTTGGCTGCTGCCTGAATGGTTTCGACAACACTCGGCGCAAGGTCGGATGAGCACACAATCTCGATTTTAATCTTGGGGACCATGTTGGTCGTATATTCCGCGCCGCGATAAATTTCGGTCTGGCCCTTTTGCCGGCCAAAACCTTTGACTTCGCTGACGGTCATTCCGGCAACCCCGACGGCGGTCAGCGCTTCGCGGACCTCGTCGAGTTTGAACGGCTTGATGATCGCAATAACCAGTTTCATCCGCGCCCCCTTATGCTGTCGATGTTCAGAATTTTTGGGTAGCAAGGCGCGTGCCATTTACGAATTGTTAGGATTTCCGCCAATTATGGCTATTTATTGCGCAAATTGCCGCCAAAAAGCACGATAAATTTTGTGCAGTTGCGAAAAACTGCCTGTTATTTAGGCAATATGGCCGGACTATCGGCCACCACGGCGGCACAGCGCTTCCCTCCGACTTTTGCCTATCGGCATGATTGTTGAGAAAATATTTGGCCAAAAAGCGAGTTGGCCAGTGGCTGCGCGCCCCTCTGCACGATGGACTATTCACTGTTTGGTGCGTGACGCAGTCCTGAGCGAACGGGTCAACGGCACATGCGAGGACGATCTCGCCAATATTGCCCGCATGGCTTCAATCATGTTCGCCCCCGGAAATTCTTGGTCGCCCCCGTCATTCGCCCGCTACCCAGGTGCTGTTGCGCGGATGCGCGGGCCGAAATGCTGAGTGACGCTTGAACATCGAACGACGGCAGCGAGCGCCATTGTCGGGTTATGTCGGCATAGCCGCACATTTACCCTATCGACGCCTCAATCCTCGCTCGCGCTGAAGCACTCAGACGGCGCACCCCGTACATGCGGGCGATCTCCAAGGGATCGTCGCAGCCCGTCGCACGCAGTTCGGCAAGGGCGATATCTTCTATTTGCCTGATATGATCCTCGCTGGCGGGGAAGCGGGCTATCACGCCCATTGCCAGCGCCTTCACACTGTTCCAGACAAAAGCCTCACGACCGCCATCAGACACCAGATAGTGTTGCCGGCGGGCTAGGTGCATGACCTTGTTATGGATCCGGTTTCCGGAGCGCTGAAAGCCATGAGCTCTGGCGATCCGGTTGACGAGCTGGCTTTCGGCGATGGGACCTTCGCTTTCGACAACGCGGGCGACCAGCTTGCACAAAGTCGGATAATAGCTGGGCTCATAGAAAGTGGAAGCGTCGATAAGGCTGGTCAACTCCCCAAAATCGGTGAACCTGTATATGCCAGGGTCCAAACCCGCTGTCGCCGCAAACGCCATGGGCAAGAGGTTATCGAGCGTCGCGCGCTCCGCGTAAACAACGGTTTCCCTGCCTTCGGCAAAATGCTCTTCGATATCCGCTTCCACGTTCGGGGCGGCCTGATCTTCGCTAGCCGCCGCAATTTCGGCGGCCTCGGCCCTGACCTGGCGATCCTCTTCCAGCGCCTGAACCAGAGCCTGATGCAGATGATCAGCGGTCCGCTCGCGGTTGAACCACCATTCGGTCGACCAGATGCGCAGCAGCTTCCAGCCCAATCCCTCCAGGATGGCGGCACGCACCTTGTCACGATCACGGGCTGTCGCCGCGCTATGGTAGGCCGCGCCGTCGCACTCAACCCCGACCAGGAAATCGCCCGGCCAGTCGGGATGGACAATACCAAGGTCGATGCGGAATTTGGAAACGCCTACCTGCGGCACGACCTGCCAGCCCCGTCGCTGAAGCTCCTGGGCGACCGCCTCCTCGAATGGCGAGTCATAGCCGCCTTGTGACCCCCGATCGGCCGACGCGATGGCATCCTTGCCGCGATGGGCAAATTCGATGAAGGCCTTGAGGTCGCGCACGCCATCGGCATTTGTGCGGGTCAGGTCAATCATTCCAGGATCAAACGAGGTAAACACCTGCATCTCACGCCGTGCGCGGGTGACCGCCACGTTCAGGCGCCGCCAGCCGCCATTGGGATTAAGCTTGCCGAAGTTCATCGACATGGTCTTGCTGCCCGGTTCTGTTGGACCAAAGCTCACGCCCAGCAAAATGATGTCCCGTTCGTCGCCCTGGGCCGTTTCCAGATTGCGAACACAAACGGGTTCCAGCGTGGCTTCGGGATTGAAGTGCTTCTCGATCGCCGGATACCTGCTGCGAGCCTTGTCGAGCAGGTCTTCCACCAGCTTCATCTGCTGGATGTTCATGGTGATGATACCCAGGCTCAGCGGTTTTCCCTGCTCGTCGACAAAGGCGGGATCGCGCAGCAGGCGCACGGCCTCGTCGACAATCGCCTGGGCCTCGACACCATTGGTGCGTTCCTTGCCCTTGGCGAAGACACCATCGACACGGCGCCACTTGACAGCGCTCGGCCGCGTATCGGGGGCGGGGAAGGTGACCAGCCGGTTCTGGTAATAGCGGACGTTCGAAAAGGTGATCAAGCTCTCGTGGCGGCTTCGATAGTGCCAGTCCAGGTTGATCTGCGGCACTCCGGCGCCGAGGCACTCGTCGAGGATGCTCTCCATATCCTCCTCGGTATCATCGTCGTCGACGGCCACGTTGCCCTGCCGCTCGAAATTGTTGCTGGGCGGCATCTGGCGGGGATCACCAGCGATGATGACCTGCTTCCCCCGCGCCATGGCGCCGATAGCATCCCAGGGAGTAATCTGCGACGCCTCGTCAAAGATGACGATGTCAAACAGGGCCTGATCGGGTGGGAGGTACTGGGCGATCGAAAGGGGACTCATCAGCATGCACGGGGCAAGGCGCGTGAAGGCGTCCCCCATGTCGCTCGCCAATTGCCGGATGGGCTTGCTCGGGCGCTGAAGCTGAAGCTGGTGGCGAAGCACGCCATAGCCACTGTTTTTGGCGACCCCGTCCTTGTCCGGGATCGAGCCGCAGATTTTCGCGCGAATATATTGCGACGCCAGTTCGCTCATGCGGTCGTCGATGTCGCGGAAGCGCTCGATGCAGTCCGCATGCTCGCCCGGCATGAAATTGCGCAGTAGGGGTTCCGCGTCCATGCGATGGAACGCGAACCATCTCGCATAGCCGGTTTCGAATTCGCGAACCGCGTCGGCAACCGCGAAGTCCTCGTTTTCGAGCCCCTCGACAAGTGGCGACAGGTCGAGCCGGGTTGCCTCCTCGACGACGCGTTGCCAATTCGCCCAGTCCCGCAAGCGCCGTTCCTGCGCGATAACCACAGAAGCCCGGGCGCGAAGCTCCGCAAGACCGGCTTCGCTTTCCGCCCGGCTCAGGCGATCAAACGCATCGACAGCCTCGACCATCGCGGCGGTTGCGCGATCGAGACGTTTCGCCACGCGGTCGACGGCGCCGTCAGGTGCCAACAGTTCATTGGCATCCACCACCAAGCGGGCCACGGCGCCCCGAAGGGCGAGGAGATCCTCTGTCCCGTCAGCCTCGGCGGCCAGCGAATGGCGAAGCTGTTCGCCCCGCTGGATCGAGGCCTCGACATCGTACCTCCTGGTGGCCAGTCCGTACCATCCGGGTACCGCCGCAGCCTTTGCGGCCAGAGCCTCAATCCGTTCCAGCAGATCATGCATAGCTGTCAATCGTGGGAGGTCGGTTTCCGGATCGACCTTGCCGGTCGCGCCGCCAGCCTGCGCAAGGCCGCGCGCCACCTTGCGCTTCGCCAGCGCGGAGAGGAACCAGAACTTCGTGCCAGCCTGCGTCCAGGTCTTTCGCAGCCCCTCGAGATCGAGCCGCCTGGCAACCTCGGGCGCGTAGCTGGCGCTCAGCGCGCGCTCCTCCGCGAGGTAGGCCTCGACGAGATCGATTCCCTTTCGGGCCGCCTCGACCTTCTCGGCCATGTCAGGACTGAACGCAAAGCGCAGATCGTGCCCGTGCGCCGCAAGGCAAGCATTGGCCAGCACCATCAGGCGTTTGCCTTCCCGCCGGCTGTCCCCATTAGTCGGAAGCTGACTGGCTTTCGCCAGCCCCGCCACCGCTTCCTCGAAATCGTCGAGGACCCCCGGCAGCGCGCGGGCGGATGAGACGATCTGTTCCTGCCAGCCGTTTGTCCAGTCGGCATGCGTCACGCCGTCCAGCTCGACCGGCAGGTCGCTCACCGACTGATAGGCGATGCCCAGGCGCCGCGCGACATCGCGCATGGAATCCATGTCCGTCCTGGAATGGCGGGTCGCCGGCGGAAACTTGAATCTGGGTGTGTATTCCTTCCCGTCCCGGACGACGCGGCCGATCGCCTGATGGATGGTGTAGCCGCACTCTTCCTCTCGGTGGAGCAGGGCGACGGTCTCGTTCAAACGGTCGCGTAGCGATTTCGCCTGATCCGCCCGCATTTCCCAGACGGCAGCGGAGAGCTCATCGCGCGTATCCCATGCGGTGCCCAGCTGTTTTAGGACCGCCGACTTGGTCGCCTTTGCGGAGTGCAGCTCGAGGCAGAACGGGGCGAGTCCCTTGTCGGTCAGGCGCCGGTGGACGACATCTAGCGCGGCCTTCTTTTCCGCGACGAAAAGCACCCGTCGCCCCAGCGCCAGATTGTGGGCGATCATATTGGCGATGGTCTGCGACTTGCCGGTGCCTGGCGGCCCATCGAGCACGAAATTGTGGCCCCGCGCCGAGGCGATGACGGCGCGAAGCTGGGAGCTGTCCGCCGGCAAGGGGGTGAATAGCTCCGCCGGCGTGATCTCGCGGTCGAGATCCTCTACGCGCGGCAGACCGCCCTGATCGAGGTTCACCGCGCCGTCGCGGTCTATGAGATGGCGGACTAGCGGGCTTTCGCGAAGCAGCGCCTCGCGATCAACGAGGTCCTTCCACATGAGGTACTTGGCGAAGGAGAAGGTTCCCAGCGCCACGTCCTCGACGACCTCGAAGCCCGGCATTTCCTTTACCGCATGGCGCACAGAGCGCCAAATCCGGGCAACGTCGATACCGGAGTGGTCGCGTGGCAAATCGCCTTCCAGTTCGGGAATGGTCAGCTCGAAATCCTGCCGCAGCAACTCGAGCAGGGTGAGGTTGAATCTCGGTTCATCCTCGTGCTGGCCCATGACCACGCCGGACAGGGCGCTCTTGCGTTCCAGCTTGACCGGCAACAGGATCAGCGGCGCCCGGTAAACCTTGGTCTCCTTGTCGGATTTCTTCCATTTGAGGAAGCCGATCGCGAGGAAAAGCGTGTTGGCGCCGCCCTCCTCGATATCGGATTTGGCTTTGCGGTAGAGGTCAATAAGCTGGCCATCGAGCTTGTCCTTCGGAAGGAGCGCCAGCACCTCGCCGCGGTCCAGCGCCTCGGATGCGACATCCCGCCTTAGGCTGGAGCTGTTCTGTTGATTGTAGAGTTTCTCGTCGCGGTCGCCGGTATCGAGATCCGGCATGGGACGGATGCGGACCTTCTTTCCCGCGGCGAGCAGGTCTTCCAGCCTGCCGCAATCAGGGCAAAAGAGCCGAACGGCCCTGGCCGTATCCGACAGATGCAGCAGCCGGTTCGCGGTCGTCAGGTTCAGCAGCTTGCGTTGCCATTGGCCCACCCGCCCACCCGGTGTAACCACACCCTCCATGACTTCGGCGTCGAATGATGGCAGGGAGGGCGCTTCCTCCACCGCCTCCGCCACCGACACTACCGGCTCCGCTGATCCCCTTGGCGCGAGGGCAACGCCCAAGGGCCGGATTTTCTGCATCCGGGCGCGGCGGATATCGACCGCCATCTCGAATTCGTCATCCAGTCTTTCGTTGAGCTTCCCATGGCCCGCCGCGATCGCCTGCGAAAAGCTGGGTGGGTTTTCCTGAGTGACCAACGTGGTCTCGAAGACGATCAGCTCATCCAGATCGAACCGCCGCCGGATTGCCGCTGCTTCATCCATGATGAGCGAGCTGAACTCGGTCGGCTGCAGCCACACGCCAACAAAGGCATGGCCCTTGGTTAGGATCACCAGTGGATTGAGGCTCGCCTGCTCCAGGGCAGCGGCGAAGAGCAGGGTCGTGTCCAGGCAGGTGGCCATCCTGCCTTCCAGAATCTGGGACGGTGTCCTGATCTTCTGCCCGCTGCGCTCGAAACTTGCCGGCGGCAAGGCATAGGAGAGCCGAAGGCCAGCGACAGCCGACCATATCGCCGCGGCGAGCTGCCACACCCGGGTCCGTTCACGGCTTTGGTATCCATCGATCGTGTCGGGCTTACCCGTTCGGCGCAGACAGTCCGACGCGGCCTTTAGTACCTGGTCCACGGCCGGATCATTCGGCATTACGAACGCAGGAATCAGGTCGGCCATGGTGCCCACGCCGCCCCACTCGTTATGAGCAAGAAGTTCCACCGGCTGGCGGAATAATGCGAGTTCCTGATCGGTGGAGTCCAGCAGTGTGAGAATCGTGGATGCGGTCATCGCCTCGGTAAGGCCCGACAGCAGGGTGCCATTGAGATGAACATCGCGGTCGGAAATGACGATTTCGTCCAGCGGAGAAATTCTGTCGATGCGCCAGGATTTCTCGATCAGGAACGGCGGGTCCGCCCGCAAAATCAGGCGACATCCTTCAACCGCTACGTCACCGTCATTGCGGACGGTGAGCTCCCGGACCACTGGTGCCGAGTTTTGGTGCGAGGCAAAGCCGATTTTGGCCGAAACGATAGCCTCAATCGATAACGCCATGCTGTGTCCCATGCTTTCTGTAGATCATTCGACCGCGGACGTAAGTAAAGGGGCATTTCGTTATCGCGGTTACAATTCCATAGTTGTAACCAAAAGCTGATCCATTTTGATGGTAATTATCCCCTTGCGACATGTAAGCACATGTGGTATACAATATCTATGAGTACGAAAGCCCCCACCCTTCGCCAGTTCCAAGAGCAGTTCCCGACCGAGGAATCTTGTCTCGATCACCTGTTTCAGGTGCGCTACGGCACTGACTTTGATTGTCCCGGCTGTGATCGGCCCGCCAAGTTTTCGCGCGTGAAGGCTCGCCGCTCGTATCAGTGCCAGTGGTGCGCGCATCAGGTCTATCCGACCGCTGGCACACCGTTTGACCGGACCCGCACTCCGCTGCGTGACTGGTTCTTTGTGATGTTCCAGTTCTGCACTTCGCGTAACGGCGTTGCGGCAAAGGAAGTCGAGCGCCAGCTTGGCGTGACCTATAAAACGGCTTGGCGTATGTGCCACCAAATCCGCGAGTACATGGGCGACGTTGACGGCGATGATTTTCTTGGCGGTCCCGGCACTACGGTTGAGATTGACGAGACCATCGTTGGCGGCTCGATCAGCGGCAAGGGCAATGGCTACATGGGCAACAAGGCCGTTGTCGTTGGCATGAAAGAGCGCGGCGGTAAGCTGGCCATGCGCGTTGTGGAAAGCCGCACGCGCGGGCCAATGGAGGCGCTCATTCACGCTTCTATCGCTCGCGGCACAACGATCAGCAGCGATGAGTTCGGCTCGTACCGCTTCCTCGGTCAGCAGGGTTTTGACCACATCACGGTCAGCCACAAATCGGGCGCGCACGTCGGCAAGCGCGGCGCTACCACGAACGCTATCGAAGGCATGTGGGCGCAGCTTAAGCGCGGGATCAATGGCACGCACATTCATGTCAGCGCGAAGCATCTTCCGAAGTATCTTTCGGAGTTTGAGTATCGTCACAACATGCGTCAGACACCTCACTTGATGCTGGCGCGGCTGATGGTTTCTTTTTCCCGCTAGGGGCTTGGCCATTGGCCATAGCGTGAAGCAGGCGGTCAAAGCGCTCGTTGATATCCGTCATTTTCCTCAATCCGGTAGTTTCTGAGCCAACCGCTCAAGCTCAAGTGCAGCTTCATCGACGGGGTTCACTCCAGCCAACATACCATATTCTAGCGCCACCGAATCTTGTGACGCATGCGGAGGCGGCCCTTCACCCAATCTGCGCCTCATCTCGTCCCGCAAAGCGAGAGCAGCCGGTCTAAACTGCGCATTAAAATCATCAGTGTGCCCCGCACTTTGCGCGGCACGCCGGTTGTTCTCGTCTTGTCTGGCGGCTTGGCGTTGATCGCCGTCAGATATCGTCAAGAAGTGGGATACTGGTATCCTCTCCTGCCTGATCCGATTTCCGAATGCCCTCATATTTGCAGCCAGTAGCGCCACCTCTCTTTTCAGTTCTGAGTTTGCTGCTGAGCGCCAATTTTTTAGGCTGCCTGGGTCAACTGGCGTTATCTGCTTCAAAAGGCCGTCTAGCGTCGCCTGAAGGCGGTTTGCTTCCTTGTCTTTCGACGAGTTATCAAAAGCGATGAGACCCCAAGTGATCACGCCACAAACCAGCATGCTCGCCGTCAAAGCCCAAAAATTTGGGTCATCCAACGTCATGTTGCGGTCTGCCAGCGCTGTCCATCCACCGATGGTCGAGACAATAACCGTAAGCAAGACACGCGGAGCCACCGCGCTTCGAAAAATACCCATCCACGCCCCCTCATGCCGATTCGCTCCCGGCAGTGGGTTGCGGTACAACATTTGGCACTACATGTCCAAAGGGGATAAGTACCCATGCAGTCTTAGGTCGGCTGCCCGGTGGAACAAAGTGATGTGGTGTTTTCCGGTAAAACCAGGCGATCGATTTGGCGGTGGTGAACGACTGGGCCTGGTCGGAAATGGGCCGCGTGCTATGCGCCCATTCGCCGTTGTCCGTCAGCGAGATCGGGAGTTGGCCTGAGACCAGGAGCGCCGTCGGACCTGCGGCCAGGCAAGTACGAGGCCGAGGCAGGCGACGATTTCGAAGGCCAAGATGGCCACATTAGAGGCCTGTTTAGCCACAGGTTGAAATGTCCCGCGTGTACCCCCCCCGATTCCCCACAGTAATTTCGCCCCCGCAGGGTAAGGCTCTATCTCGTCAGGATTTCAGGACTGTCTGGTGCGGCCGAGAAGACTCGAACTTCCACGGGCTTTCGCCCACAACGACCTCAACGTTGCGCGTCTACCAATTCCGCCACGGCCGCCCGTGATACTTCCGCCGGATAAGCCCGGCGGCTGGCAGGTCGTGGCCCCTAGCAAAGCATTGCCCCGCGCACAAGCAGCATTCGTTGTCTCAATCACAGCCTCAACCACATCGCATCGTGCACAGCCCCTTTCGCTGTGCCCAAATGCCGCCTATTGCCCCAACATGCTCGACTGGCTGCACATCAGGCGTGAATTTCGCCAGGTCGCCTCGCTGGCATGGCCGGTGATCGTCACGAGCCTCAACTGGACGGTGATGCAGTTGACCGATGTCGCAGTGGTTGGCCTGGTGAGTACCGATCAGGCGGCGATTCTGGGTGCCAGCCGCACCATCAGCTTTGTTGCCGTGGTCGCCGCCATTGGCGCACTTACGGGAGTTCTCGTGTTTGCAGCCAAGGCCAATGGCGCGGAAAATTTGCCCGCCACCGGCCGTATTTTGCGCGAGGGGCTGGTGCTGGGCGCCTTGTTGTGCCTGATGCTCGCCGTGCCGATTTACTGGCTGGCCGAGCCGATGCTCGCGGGCATTGGCGTGGCGCCGTCGCTTCTTTCGAGTACGGCCACCGTGGTACGGATAATCGCGCTTAGCCTGCCATTTTACATCACCAACTTTGTTCTAAGTTATTTTCTTGAAGGGATCAGCCAGCCGATGCGGGTGACATTGGTGAACCTGGCCATTCTTCCCATCAACGCCGTGCTCGCCTGGGCGATGTCGGGCGGGCATCTGGGTTTTGCACCGGGTGGAGCCGCAGGTGCTTCGGTTGCAACGCTCATCGCCTCTGCCCTTAGCGCCAGCGGCCTGGCGGCGGCGGTATGGTTTTTGCCGCAGGCACAGGCGCGCGGCGTGCGCGATTTTACACCCCTTGCCTGGGCAGGCGTTTTACGCGGCGCGGGCGCAATGCTGGTTTTTGGCGCAATGCCCGCACTTGCCGCGATGTTTGAGCTGGGCGGCTTTGCCATCATCATCGGCCTGTCAACGCGGCTGGGCGACGCAGTGGCGCATGCCTATCAAATCGTGTTCAGCGTTCATAATCTGCTATTTGCCGTGGCCATCGGCTTTGGCTCGGCAGCCGGCGTGCGCGCGGGCAATGCAGTGGGAGAAGGCATGCCGGCGGCGGCCACGGGCCGGGTGATGATCGCGCTGGGTGGAGCGCTAATGACAACGGGCGCGCTGGTGCTGGCGCTGATCATTGCGCGCGCATCTTTCATCGCCGCTTTTCCCGCGACAACTGAGGTGCGCCACCTGGTATCGGCGATGCTGCTATTGTGGCTGCCTTTTGTGCTGTTTGATTCCGCCCAGCTCGTTTTTGCCTATGCCTTACGGTCGCTGGGGGACCAGGTGGCGACAGGGGTAAACAGCATATTGGCCTATTTTGTGGTGACGGGCGGCACCGGATGGCTGCTCTATGCGGCAGGCTATGGCGCAACCGGCCTGGTAGTCGCCTCTGCCGCGGGCATGGTCGTTGCCGCCATGCTGCACGGCGCGCGGTTCGCCATTCTCAGCCGGCGGGCTTGCTCGAAAAATTAAGGTCGAGCCGCTTGGCATTGCCGGGCACATCAAATTTCGCGCTGTTAAATTCCACAGCGCCCCCCGGTGCCAGCCGGCGCCGGTTCGGCTCGATCATCCAGCTATACACCAGCCGCCCCTGCGCGTCGCGCAGTTCAGCGCGAATATCGGGCACTTGCTGTCGCTCGCTGGTCGGGTTGGTAATCCGGCCGCTGACAGCGAGCATCTCGCTGCCATTGGCAAGCGCGCGCCGGTCGATTGGATATTGCACAATTTTGAGCGGGGTTTCCTCCGCGCGGATCAGCCCAAGCTGCGCGGCAATCCCTGGCTGGCCGGTGTAGAGAATAATGCCCACTGCGCTCAGCATCGCCAGACTGGCGGCAACCGCGGCGATTGTGTAGCGCCGCGCCGGGTTGCGGCGCGGACGGAAAGGCGGGCGATGGACGAAGGGATCAAAGCCCTCAGCCGCTGCCTGCCCGTCCAAATCTGGCCCTTCCAGATCTGGTTCGGTCAGCGGCGCACTTGCAGGCGGCACCGGCTCAACTGGAGCGAAAGCGGCCGCACGGGGCGCAGCTTGCGTGTCGTGGCCTGCATCGCGCAATGCATCCGCCCGCTCGACAAGGTCGGCAAAAATGGGCTCTTGGAACCAGCTATGGCGGCAATTTGCGCAACGCACAGTCCGGCCCGCCGGCCCAATCGCCGTATCAGGGACCAGATACCGGGTCCGACATTCAGTACACTCAAGAATCATGCGCTACAAATTTCGTCACTAAGCAAAAACAACCGGCGCGGCGCCTGGCAACCTTTGCCCGAATCTAAGCACGCCTCGCCCCCAAGTGGCAAGTGCAGAGCGCTTGAGCGCACGCAGATTGCGTGCAATGGCAGGCAATATCGAGGCGACAGGAAAGGCAAATCGCGCGCGCATGGCGAATATCGTGCAGTTCGAAAAAGTGGGCCTGCGCTATGGCGAGGGAGAGGAGACGCTGTCTGACATCAGCTTCACGCTGAAAACAGGCGCCTTTTATTTTCTCACCGGCACATCTGGTGCTGGCAAAACTTCTTTGCTCAAGCTGCTTTATCTCGCGCAGCGGCCAACGCGCGGCGCCATTCATCTGTTTGGCGAAAACGCCGTTACCCTGCCGCGCACCCGGCTGCCCGGTTTCCGCCGGCGGATTGGCGTTGTGTTTCAAGATTTTCGGCTGGTTCCGCATCTTTCATCCTATGACAATATCGCGCTGCCGCTGCGCGTAGCCGGGGTGCCAGAGGCCGATATTGACGGGCCAGTGCGCGAAATGCTGGCATGGGTGGGCCTTTCTGCACGGGTAGAGGCCAGACCGCCCACGCTTTCAGGCGGGGAGCAGCAGCGCGTGGCAATTGCGCGCGCGGTTATCGGCCGGCCTGAAATATTGGTGGCAGACGAGCCGACGGGCAATGTCGACCCCGATATGGCGGAGCGGCTGCTCCATCTGTTCGATTCGCTCAACCGACTGGGGACGACGGTTGTCGTTGCAACGCATGATTTTCACCTGCTTGGCCGCATTCCCAGTGCCCATATGATGCGGCTCGACAAGGGCCGCCTGCTTGATCCCACCGGCTCGCTGCGCTTTCCCCCGCTCGCGCCAAGTGCCGCGCCAGAGCAATGAGGCTGCGCGTCATTGCCTCCACCCCCGACCGCCGCTTGCTTGACCAGCACCGGCAGACCCGCGCCATGCGGTGGATCATGGCGATTATGCTGTTCCTCACCGTTCTTGCAGCCGCATTGGGGCTGAGCCTGGCGGCGGCCACGCGGCTGCTCGACCGCCAGCTTGGCAGCCGGTTGACGGTGCAGATTATCGAGGCCAACCCCGGCATGCGTGATCTGGCGAGCGCGCGCGTGCTGGCACGGCTGCGCGCGACGCCTGGGGTGCTCCGCGCAGCCCCGGTCGACCGGGCAGCGCTTGCTGCCTTGCTGCGCCCCTGGCTGGGTGAGGAAGGGGCGGACCCCGATTTGCCCATTCCCGCAATGATCGATGCAGACCTTGCCAGCGGCGATGCTGCCACCCTGCAAGCCGTGCGCAACGCCGTTTTGCGCGCCGTCCCAAGCGCCCATATCGACCGGCATGAAAAATGGCTCGCACCAGTCAGCGCCTTTATGCAGATAATGGCGGGCTTTGCGCTGGGCCTTGTGCTGATGATGGCAGCGGTAACGGCAACGGTAGTTGTTTTGACCGCCAGAGCCGGGCTGGACACGCACAGGCCAACCATCGATGTAATGCACATGCTTGGATCAACTGATGTACAGATTGCCCGGCTTTTTCAACGGCGGATCGCGCTCGACACGCTGTTCGGCGGGTTGATCGGCACCGGTTGTGGCATTGCAGCCATCCTGTTTATCGGCGCGCAGGCAGCAACTCTTGGGTCAGATTTGCTGAGTGGTGCCGCGCTTGGCCTGTGGGACTGGATAGTGCTTTTGTTGCTGCCGGTGCTGTTTGCAGCGCTTGCCATGGCGGTTGCGCGCTATGCCGTTCTCGCAGCACTCAGGCGGATTTTATGATCCGGCGCACTTTTGGCCTTGCCGCACTGGCATGGGTATTGGGTTTTGCCTGGTTTATGCTCACCCTGCCCGGCCCGCTTGACAACCAGCGCACCGACGCGATTGTGGTCCCCACCGGCACGGGCGGGCGGATTACGCGCGGGATCAGCCTGTTACAGGCAAAGGCTGCGCGACGAATGCTGGTAACGGGCGTTGCCCCTGGTGTTGGGCCGGTATCGCTTGCAAAGGAATATGGCGCGCCGCCAGCGCTTTTTGCCTGTTGTATCGATCTGGGTGCAGATGCGGTGGACACACGCTCCAATGCCGATGAAACCGCCGACTGGGTGCGCCGCCACGGCTTCAAAAGTGTGCGCCTGGTAACATCCAACTGGCACATGCGCCGTGCGCGGCTTGAATTGGTCAACCGGCTCGGCCCGGATGTTACAATTTATGAAGATGGCGTGCCGGGCACGCCAAAGCTGCTGCTGCTGCTGCTGGAATATAACAAACTCCTTGTTCGCCGGGGTGCATTGCTGCTCGGAATTGCTGGATGATTGCTGCTTTGCGCCTGACATTGTTTGGCATTGTTTTTTATGGCGCGTCGGTGCCGGTGGTGCTGTCCACGCTGGTTGCCGCGGCCATTGGCCCGGCGGCGCTTGTGCGCGTGGTCCATGCATGGGTTGGGCTGCACCGCTGGTGTGCCCGCATATTTTTAGGAATTTACAGCCATTGCGAGGGTGAGCCAGGCAAAGGGCAGGTATTTTATGCCGCCAAACACCAGGCAATGTACGAAACGCTGGAGCTTGTCCTGATGCTCGGCAACCCGGTAGTTGTCGTAAAGCGCGAGCTTGCGTCCATCCCCGTTTGGGGCTGGGCAATCCGCCGATATGGCGCGATTGTGGTCGACCGCGACGGATCAGCGCCGATGTTGCGCCAAATGATGCGCGAAGCAAAAGCGGCACTGGCGAGCGGGCGGTCTGTTCTTATTTATCCCGAAGGCACTCGTGTCGCCCCCGGCGAGCAGCCACCGCTGAAATCCGGGTTTGCCGGGCTATATCGGACACTGGGCCTGCCGGTGGTGCCGGTTGCGCTCAATTCTGGCGAGCGCTGGCCGCGCAAAGGCCCCAAGCGGGCAGGCGCAATAACTTTTCGCTTCGGCGCGCCCATCCCCGCCAAACTGCCGCGCGACGAAATTGAGGCACGTGTGCACAGCGCAATAAATGCGCTCGACAACCACTCGCAGAATAGCGCGCGCGCCTCTCCCGAAAGCTGAGAGCCACCGCAGATATTAATCGTGCGTCCGGCCAAAATCCGGTGCGGGGTCGTCCTGCCCCTGATCGATGATGTTGCGCCGCACCGCACGCGTCCGGGTGAAAAGATCGAACAGCTCATCCCCCTTGCCCCAGCGAATTGCGCGCTGCAGCGCGGTTAGATCTTCCGAAAAACGCTGGAGCATGTCGAGCACCGCATCGCGGTTTGACAAGAACACGTCGCGCCACATAACGGGATCGGACGCAGCGATGCGGGTAAAATCGCGAAACCCCCCGGCGGAAAATTTGATAACCTCGCTCTGCGTCACCTCTTCCAGGTCAGACGCGGTGCCGACAATGGTATAGGCGATAAGGTGCGGCAAATGGCTGGTGATCGCCAGCACCCGGTCATGGTGGTCAGGCGCCATCAGCTCTACATTGGCACCAAGCCTGCGCCAAAACTCGGCCACGCGCTCGGTCGCGGCGGGCGGGGTCGCGTCTGACGGGGTGAGGATGCACCAGCGCTTGTGGAACAGCGTGGCAAAGCCCGCCTCCGGGCCGCTGCGCTCGGTGCCGGCCACCGGGTGCGCGGGTACAATGGTTGCGCCAGGCAACGCCTGAGCCAAAGCACAGGCAACCTGCTCCTTCGAGCTACCGACATCGCTGATAATGGCATCGGCTGGAACATCTGCTGCAATCGCCGTCGCTGCAGCGCCCATTGCGCCAACGGGCACGCACAAGATGACAAAATCGGCGTCAATAACACCGGCACCGGGCGTATCGGTTATGTCGTCGCACAGGCCAAGGTTGCGCGCCGTGTCGCGCACCGCAGGGTCTGCATCATGGCCCGTCAGCACGACTGTCGGCATCTCAGCGCGCACCGCGCGAGCGATGGAGGAACCGATAAGCCCCAAACCGATGATGGTGACGCGCGCGAAAGGCAGCATCAGCGGCCCTGTTCCACAATATCACGCAGCGCCGCTGCCAGCCCGCGCGTCTCCTCCTCGGTGCCGATGGTGATGCGCAAGCCATGGGGAAGCCCCTGCCCCGGCAGCCAGCGGACAATATAGCCACGCGCCATCAGGCCATCATACGCAACCTGCGCCGTCACCGCGCCTTCAAACAATACGAGCAGAAAATTCGCAGCAGATGGCACCGCGCGCAAGCCAGCATTGCCCATCGCCGCCACTTGCTTGGCCAGCCATGCCCGCCAGGTCGCATTGTGGCGCCGCGCCGCTTCGACAAAATCGATATCGCCAATGGCAGCAATTGCGGCATGTTGCCCGGCAGTAGTGATGTTAAAGGGCAGGCGTATGCGGTGCATCGCCTCAATCACCGGCGCGGCTGCATAGCCCCAGCCGATACGTTCTGCCGCCAGCCCATATATTTTGGAAAAAGTGCGCGTGATGAGCACATTGGGTGCCACCATCGCCAGCGCCAGCGCGCCGTCATCTTCCTGCGCGTCGATATATTCGGCATAAGCCTGGTCGATAACCAGCAGCACCGATGGCGGCAACGCGGCGTGCAGCCGGGCAATCTCTGCGCGCGGGGCAAAGGTGCCGGTGGGGTTGTTGGGGTTGGCAATGAAGATGACGCGCGTGCGCTCGCTCACGCATGCCAGCACGGCATCGACATCGGTTGCATAATCGCGGTCTGGCGCGACAATCGGCGCAGCTCCCACGCGCCTTGCGGCAATTTCATACACAGCAAAGCCGTAGCGGACAAAAATAACCTCGTCCCCCTCGCCCGCAAACGCGCCGGTTGCCAGGTGCAGCACATCGTCCGAGCCGGTGCCATAAATGATGCGAGCCGGGTCCAGCCCATATTGCGCAGCAAGCGTTTCCCTCAGCGCCGTGGCGCCGGGATCAGGGTAGCGCTCCAGCGCGCCATGTGCTGCGGCAAACGCCGCGCGAGCAGCAGGCGAAGTGCCAAGCGGATTTTCGTTGGAAGATAATTTTATCGCCCGCTGCCCGTTATCGGTGCTTGATTTGCCGGGCACATAGGGCGCAATCGCCATGACCCATGGTTTTGGAACGGGCGCGGAAGGGGTGTTTGTCATGGCCTGAGCGCATAGCGCTTTGCCAATCACATTGACAAGGCGCCCGCGCCCGCCCTAGCGCGCAGGGCATGTCGCACGATGCGCGCTTTGGCCCTGGCCGTCAGATCACTTTGGCCAATCCGCTCCCGCTGGATGGCGGCGGGACTTTGTACGGCGTCGATATCGCCTATGAAACCTATGGCACGCTCAATGCGGCGGGCGATAATGCGGTGCTCATCTGCCATGCGCTCACCGGCGACCAGCATGTGGCAAGCACCCACCCGATTACCGGCAAGCCCGGCTGGTGGTGGCGGATGGTGGGCGAGGGCAAACCGGTGGACCCGGCGCGGCACTTCATCATCTGTGCCAATGTGCTGGGCAGTTGCATGGGCTCATCCGGCCCGGCGAGCATCGACCCGGCAACGGGCACGCCCTATGCTATGCGCTTTCCCGTCATCACCATTGGCGACATGGTGCGTGCGCAGGCAATGCTGCTTGACCATCTGGGGGTGGCGCGGCTGCGCGCGGTGGTTGGCGGGTCGATGGGGGGGATGCAGGCACTAAGCTGGCCCGCCGCCTTTCCCAGCCGGGTGGAGGCGGCCGTCGTCATTGCATCAACCGCGCGACACACTGCGCAAAATATTGCGTTCCACGAGGTTGGGCGCCAGGCGGTAATGGCCGACCCGCGCTGGCATGGCGGCGATTATTATACGCATGGCGAGGCGCCCGTGGCAGGGCTTGCGGTGGCGCGGATGGCCGCGCACATCACCTATTTGTCGCAAGCCGGATTGACCGAGAAATTCGGCCGGCGCCTGCAATCGCGGCCCAACAGCCCCAATGGCGCCAAATCCTTCGGCTTTGATGCCGACTTTCAGATTGAAAGCTATTTGCGGCACCAGGGTTTGAGTTTTGTCGACCGGTTCGACGCCAATAGCTATCTCTATATCACGCGCGCGATGGATTATTTTGATTTGGCCGAGGAGCATGGCGGGATGCTGGCGGGCGCATTTCGCGACACGCAAACGCGCTTTTGCGTTGTCAGCTTCGACACCGACTGGCTCTATCCGACGGCGGAATCGCGCAGCATCGTCCACGCGCTCAACGCAAGCGGTGCGGCGGCGAGCTTTGTGGAGCTTTCCAGCCCGTTTGGCCATGATGCGTTTTTGCTCGAATGCCCGGAACTGAACCGTGTTGTCGACGGCTTTTTACGAGCGGGCGAGTGACCAGGCTGCGGCCTGATCTTGCCGTCATCGCGGCCAATGTGGCACCGGGCGCGCGTGTGCTCGATGTCGGCTGCGGCGACGGTGCGCTGATGGCGGCGCTGCGCGACGAGCGCGGGGTGGATGCGCGCGGGCTGGAGCTTGACGCAGGCAATGTGGCAGCAGCGGTCGCGCGCGGATTATCGGTGGTGCAGGGTGATGCCGATGTGGAGCTTGCCAATTATCCAGGTGGCAGCTTCGACTATGCGCTGCTCAGCCAAACGCTGCAAACAACCGCACGCCCGGCGGTGGTGCTCGACCATTTGTTGCGGATTGGGCAGCGTGCCTTTGTTTCTTTTCCCAATTTTGGTCATTGGCGGGTGCGGGCATCGTTGCTGCTGGGCGGGCGGATGCCGGTGACCCGCCTCTTGCCAGAACGCTGGCACGACACGCCCAACATTCACCACCTGACGATCGACGATTTCCGCGAATTTGTGCGCGTGCGCGGCGTGCACGTTGAGGGTGCGTGGTTTTTGGCAGGAGACAAGCGGGCGAGTGCGGCGTTTGCAAATATTTTTGCCGAGCACGCAGTGTTCCTGCTGCGGCGCCAGACGAGCGACGACAGTGTTTCGCCATAGCTGGCGACAATGTGGCCGGGCTTAGCTGTTCTTCATATTTTCCAGCCCGCGGATCGCCCCCGTTTTTTCGCTGGGCTTTGAAGCATTGGTCTTAACCTTAACCGCTTTGGGCTTACGGGCTTCTCGGTTGGACTTTGCTTGTGACTTGGCCATTTCATGTTCCTTTACCGGGTTATTTTCTACGCGGAGAGTGCAGTCGCCATTGGCAGGAGCGTGGGCGCATAATCATTGGCTGCATCGGTCATCAGATGCGCTTCGAGCAGGCCGAGAATGGCCCCGTCTTCCGATGAATCAAACTTGCGGGCAAAAAGGTTGGGGCTGCGCATAAGGCGGGCAATGTCTGCGGTGCCAAAATTTCGCGGGCGCAATTTAATATTGCCATCTGGCACCCAGTCGATCATCCGCAAATCATCGTTCATCACCTGATTATGGCCGGCATGGTTCATAATCACCGTTTGGAAAAACGCCTCGTCAGCGATGAAACTGTTTCGGTAAAAGCGCTTGAACCGCGCCACCTTGGCATCATGGCAGACAAACTGGCAAAAACCACGGGTGACCGCCTTCCACTGAGTGCCGATAAACGGCGTCGCCCCCGACAGGAACTTGCGGCCAATTCTGGTACGATAGATTTTACCAAAAAACTCAACGAAATAGCGGTTTACCCGGTTCATCGTATCGGGGCGCTCGCTGCGTTGGCTTACCGCGCGGATAAACTGTTTGCCGGGATGAGCGGCCAGGAAACTGCGGATATATTCCTGGCTCTTGAGCGGAAAATCCTGGCCCGACAGGTTGATATAATGCGTCCAGCCAGCATTCATCGCCAGCAGCGCGGCCATGCCCCGCAACTCGGCATTCACCAGGCTATATCCGCCCCATAACGCGTTGCGGGCAGGCAGGATCTGCACACCCTGATACGGCTTTAGGAACCGTGCCAGATCACGCGCAAGCGCTGCGCCAGAGCTTTTGTCAATATGCACGACATAGGAGTTTCCTGGCAGATAGATTGACCGGAACAGCCGCTTAAACTGTTCAGGATAGCGGTGAACAAGGATAAAATAGGCGATCATCGCGCGGTTCTCCGGCGCCACGGCGGCCGGGCTGCCATGGGCCCCGGCGCGTCACGGCAGTGCTCCCTGCCTCAGGACAGCCAATCAAACGGTTTTTTGATCGAAACGAGACACAGCCTGACAGATATGCAGTAGCTACCGCATCGGCGTAACGCCGATATGGGGATGGACACGGCCAATTGTAAGGGATGCCGCGCTCGCCTGTTCTCAACCGGGCAGAAGATGCCCCCCGCCCGCCCGGCAGCGCTCAGAATGGCACTTCATCGTCAAGATCATCGGGAAAGCCCGTGCTTTTGCTGCTGCTGCCAAAGCCACCATTGCCATTGCCGCCGCCGCGCCCGGCAGCGCCGCCGCCAAAATCATCGCGGCCCTGATCCCAATCCGCACCACCGCTGCCCGAACCGCCAGAAAAGCCGCCCCCACCAGAAGCGCCGCCGCCTGCGCCCGGCGCACCGTCAAGCATTGTCAGCACGCTGTTAAAGCCCTGCAGCACTATTTCGGTTGAATAACGGTCTTGCCCCTGCTGGTCCTGCCATTTGCGCGTCTGAAGCTGGCCTTCGATGTAAACCTTGCTTCCTTTGCGCAAAAAACGCTCAGCGACATTGGCCAGGCCTTCGTTGAAAATCGCCACCGAATGCCACTCGGTCTTTTCCTTGCGCTCGCCGGTATTGCGGTCCTTCCAGCTTTCAGACGTGGCTATGCGCAGGTTCACCACCTTGCCTCCGTTTGAAAAGCTGCGCGCCTCCGGGTCACGCCCCAGATTGCCGACGAGAATAACCTTGTTGACGCTGCCCGCCATAATGCCTGTCCTATAATCCTAAGCCGATAGCGGCCCAATAAGTGGCCCCAGCCGCTACGTAGGCCAGCGCGAAGAGATAGCCAACCATGAACACAGGCCAGCGCCAGCTATTAGTCTCGCGCCGCGTAACGGCAATGGTGGAAATACATTGCGGCGCAAACACAAACCACATGAGAAAGGCAAGCGCAGTCGGCAAGCTCCAGCGGTGGCGCAGATTAGCGGCCATTGCCTGCTGCCCCTTGGCGCCATCGGGATTATCCACCGCATAAACAGTGCCAAGCGCGGCCACGGCCACCTCTCGCGCCGCCATGGCAGGAATGAGCGCAAGCGCAATGTCGCGGTCAAAGCCAATTGGCTTCACCACCACTGCAAGGCCATTGGCAATGCGCCCGGCCAGCGAATAATTAACCGGTGACACCGGGCTGCCCGGCGGCGGCTTGGGAAAGCTCAGCATCAGCCACAAGGCGATGGTGGAGGCAAGGATGATCGTGCCTGCGCGGCGCAGAAAAATATAGCACCGGCTCCACAGCCCAAGCGCAATATCGCGTGCGCGCGGCCATTGATATTTCGGCATCTCCATCATGAAACCCGACGATGCGCCGCGCGTCACCGTGTTGCGCAGCAACAGCGCCGCCACAAAGGCGCCGACAATGCCCATGACATAAAGCGCAAACATCACCACGCCCTGAAGGCCGACAAATGGCAAAATCTGTCGATTGGGAATGAGCGCGCCGATGATAAGCGTGTATACCGGCAGCCGCGCCGAACACGTCATCAGCGGGGCGATTAAAATGGTGGTCAGCCGGTCCTTTTCATCCTCGATGGTGCGCGTAGCCATAATGCCTGGCACTGCACAGGCAAACGACGATAGCAGCGGAATAAACGCCCGGCCCGACAGGCCGACGCTCGCCATCAGCCCATCCATCAAAAACGCGGCGCGCACCATATAACCGCTCGCCTCCAGCACCATGATGAAGGCAAACAAAATCAATATCTGCGGCAAAAACACCAGCACCGCGCCAACGCCTGCAATCACACCATCCACCAGCAGCGAGCGCAAAAAACCCGCAGGCAGCACCTGGCCCACCGCCGCGCCAAGCGCGGAGAACGCGCCGTCAATCATATCAGCGGGAATTGTCGCCCAGGAAAACACCGCCTGGAACATCATGAACAATATCGCCGCCAGCAGCGCCATGCCGCCTACCGGGTGCAGCGCAACCGCATCAAGTGCTTGAGTCCATCGCCGGGTGGGCGTTTCAGATTTTATCGCCGTCTTGGCCATGGCGCGGGCACGGCGCTGAAGCGTGGCCAAATCCTCCTTCGGCCCGTCAACCAGGGGCGCCGCGCTACGGGGTTGGTCAAGCGCCAGCGCCAGCGCTTCTTTCAGCTCGTCCAGCCCGCGCCTGCGCACCGCAACCATCGGCACCACAGCCACGCCCAGCGCCCTGGCAAGCGCGGCCGGATCAAGCTCAAGCCCGTCACGCGCCGCCAGATCAACCATGTTGAGCGCCACCACCACCGGCAAACCAAGCGCGCCAAGCTGCAAAGCAAAGCGCAGGTGATTATCAAGATTGGCGGCATCAACCACGATGATCAGCGCATCTGGCCGCCGCTCGCCGGTTTGCGCTCCCAAAACGACATTGCGCGTCACGCGCTCATCGGGGCTTGCAGGGTCAAGACTATAGGCGCCGGGCAAGTCAACCAGCTCAACCGGGCGGCCATCCGGCAGGGCGATGCGCCCGGCATGGCGCTCCACCGTAACGCCAGGGTAATTGCCTACCTTTTGCCTCGCTCCCGTCAGCGCATTGAACAACGCGCTTTTGCCGGCATTGGGGTTGCCAACCAGCGCGACCAGCGGGGTGGTGTTCATGCTGCGGGCGCGCCGGGCAAGACATGGATGGCACCGGCGACACCGCGGCGCAGCGCCACCGTCATCCTGCCGATGCGGCACGCCATCGGCCCGCCACCAAAGCGCGCACGGTGGAGCACCTCCACGCCAACGCCTTCATCAAAACCCAGCTCGCGCAGCCGCCGCGCCTCTGGCAGCGCCAGGCGCACCCAGTCAATCTTTGCAACCGTGGCTGCTTGATTGAGGGGATATTCTTCAAGGCTCATCTGGTGCATCACCGACCAGACATAGGCTTGCTGCGATTGAGTATCAATAACCGTCATGCCAATATCGGTGAATGGGGCGGCCCTGCGGCCTCATACCGCCGGATAACGCAGCCGCCCGATGAACCGTGACAGGCTGGGCAAATTGGCAGTGCGCGCCACAAAGCCCGCCTTGGCCTTTTCAAACCGCATTACCCCTTCAATCCGCCGCGCAAGAAAGGCGCGCGTTTCCGCCCAATCCTCACTTTCATCGTTCAGGAAAACCGCGATCGTCGCGGAATAAACACCGCCAAGCATCATCCGCTTGGAATAATGATTATAATCCGTCGCATTATCGCCGGCCTGCCGCCACATTCCATCCACCGATCGCCAGCCGAGACGGGCAGCGCGGGGGGCGTTTTGCGGCATCGCCAGAACAGCCAGCGCCCGTCGCAACGACTCGCGCAGCGGCGCCAGCGCCGCCAGCCGCTCTTCAACCAGCGCGGCAATCCGTGCGCGCACCTTCATCGTCTGCAATTTTTCTACCGGCCACCGCGCGGCAACCACCCCATCGATATGGGCAAACCACGCGTCGATCATCGCCACCGCGCCACCGGCAAAAGCAAGCCCGGCAATTTCACGATCAACCCCCAGCTTATCCGCCGCCATGCTGAGCGCTGCCTCGCTCCAGCCATCAAAGGCCGCGTTTTCAGCAATAACCGGGGCAAGCGCTGCGCGCATTTCATCGAGCGTCGCCTCCTCAGCAAGAACAGGGGTGCGAGCAGCAATTGCGGCGACATGAGCATAGTTGGTCATCATGCTGTTTTACTCACCCCCATAGCCGGCGCAAGCGCCGCCGGGCGCCGGACCAATATCAGCGCTACCGCCACCATCACCCCACCACCAAAATCAGCCAGCCCAAGCCGCTCCTGATAGGCGAACAGGCCAATGGTTGCACCAACAACCGGCTGAACGAGCAGCGCAATGCCGACCACAAGCGGCGATACTTTGCCCAGCGCATAAATCATACAGCCCTGCCCCAAAAACTGGCTTGCACACGCCAGCCCCACCAGCGGCCACCATTTGTCGGGCCACAAATGCTCCCCCAACATAAGAGCAAACAGTAACAGCGGCACCACGCTTGCCAGCGTCGACAGCGCCAGCGCGGGAAGCGGAGCCATGGTTGCCCGCGCACGTGCCATGGCAATGAAGTACAAAGTATAAAGCAGCCCCGCCAGCAAACACAACAAATCTCCCGCCAGGTTGCGCGTATCAAGCTGGTAGGACCGCCCCATCAACAACGCGCCACCCAGCGCCGCCAGCACCAGCGCCAGCGCCTGCACCCGGCTGGGCAGCGCACGCGCGGCGAAAAAGCCATAAATGGGGAACATCAACGTCGCCGAATTGCCAAACAATGTGGCATTGGCCAACGTCGTTCGCAAAATGCCGATGTGCCAACTCGCCAGATCAGCCGCAAAACACAAGCCGCTAATGGCAAGCGCAATCGCCAGGCCGCGCCCTTTTTTACCAAAAAGCACGCCGGGCCGCCATCCGCTGACAAATGCCGCTGCTGCCAGCACCGGGGCGGCCAGTGCAATCCGCCAAAAAGCCGCCGCCACCGGGCCGGTATCGGCAAGGCGAACAAACCAGGGGCCAAAGGCAAGCGCAACATTGCCGACAATCAACGCAACAAGCGCCAGCCGCGGCACCGCCGGCCCGGCCCCGGCCCCGGCCCCGGCGTGCGCTGGGGTACAGGCTGCATCGGCACAAGTGGTGGCAGGGGCGGTCATGGCAACTTCTCGTTGTGTCGGGCCAAAAAACGGTAGCTGGCGCCAGGTGTCTTTTCTGCGCAACCTTTCGCGCGCTAATCTAGCCGCATCCTCGCAGCAAAGGAAATACGCCATCATGCCCAGCTTGTTCGACCCCTTGAAGATTGGCGCGATCACCACCCCGAACCGTGTGTTCATGGCCCCGCTCACCCGTGGCCGATCAAGCCAGGCGCATGTACCCCAGCCGATTATGGCCACCTATTATGCCCAGAGCGCCAGCGCCGGGCTGATCATCTCAGAGGCAACGGGCATTAGCCAGCAAGGGCTTGGCTGGCCCTTTGCACCGGGCCTGTGGAGCGATGAGCAAGCCGAGGCATGGACGCCGGTTGTCGCGGCCACACACGCAGCCGGCGGGCGGATATTCGCCCAGCTTTGGCACATGGGGCGAATTGTTCATCCCGATTTTCTGGGCGGTGCGCAGCCCGTTTCCGCGTCGGCCACCACAGCGCCCGGCCAGGCCCACACCTATGCCGGCAAGCAGGATTATGTCGAGGCGCGTCCACTTGCCGCTGGCGAAATTCCAGCGCTCTTGGAAGATTATGCCCGCGCCACCCGCAATGCGCTGGCCGCCGGATTTGACGGGGTGCAGGTGCACGCCGCCAACGGCTATCTGATCGACCAGTTCTTGCGCGACAGCAGCAATTTGCGCGATGATCGTTATGGCGGCACACCGGAAAACCGCATCCGCTTGTTGCGTGAAGTGACCGAAACTGTTGCCGCTGTGGCCGGGGCAGAGCGCACCGCCGTGCGCCTTTCCCCCAATGGCAATTCTCAAGGGGTGAAGGACAGCAACCCTGAGGCTGTGTTCGTGCCTGCTGCCCGCGCGCTGAGCGACATCGGCATTGCTTTTCTGGAACTGCGCGAACCCGGCCCCAACGGCACTTTTGGCCGGTCGGACCAGCCCAAGGTTTCGCCCGCCATCCGCTCAGCCTTTGCCGGGCCGTTGGTGCTCAATTCCGATTACACCAGCACCAGCGCGCAGGCCGCGCTTGATTCAGGTGTGGCGGATGCGATTTCGTTTGGCCGCCCGTTCATCGCCAACCCCGATTTGCCCGTGCGGCTGCAAAAGGGCGCGCCGCTGAGCGCCGATTCCATGGCGACATGGTATAGCCAGGGCGAGCAAGGCTATACCGATTACCCCCGGCTGGAACAGACTCCGGCCTGAATTATAGCGGCACAAAGGTGAGTGGCAGGCCGTCCCTGGGCTGAGGAATGGGCCAGGGCTGCCACGCATCTCCGCTGCCAGGCGCCAGCTCGATGCGGTAGCGGCGCAACAGTTGCACCATCAAAATGCGCATCTGCATCGTCGCAAAATGCAGCCCCAGGCACATATGCGCACCCCCGCCAAAGGGCACCCAGGCATATTTATGCCGCCCGCGTGAAGCCTCAGCCGTAAAGCGCAGCGGGTCGAACCGTGCCGGTTCAGGCCAATATTGCGCCATTTTGTGGGTATGGGCGACCGAGATGTTGACATTTGCCCCGGCGGGAATGTGATAGCCGCCAAACTCAAACGCTTTTAACACGCGCCGCGGCAACGAGGGCACCGGCGGAATAAGCCGCAGCGCCTCCTTGAACACACAATCGACCAGCTCCAGCTTGTCGAGCTGCCCATAGGCCAGGCCGTCAGCATCGTTCAGGCCAAGCCCGGCAATTTCGGCGCGCAGCTTTTCCTGCCATTGCGGGTGGCGGCCCAGCAGCATCACCATCGATGTCGCCGATGATGTTATTGTGTCATGCGCCGCCATCATCAAAAAGTTCATATGATCGGCAATGGCTGCCTCGGACAGCGGGTCGCCCGCCTCGTCGGTTGCCCGGCAGAATTGCGAGAAGAAATCATGCCCCTTGCTGGTGCGGCGTTTTGGAATTTCGCGGACAAAAAAATCGACCAGATAGCGGCGTGCCCTGGCACCCTTGCCCATTTTGGTGCCCGGCAGAGGCAAGCGCACCGGCGCAACCGAGGCCTGCACTTCGTCGACAAAAGCCTGGTTGATCCGCGTCGCCTCCGGCCCCAGCGGCATACCGAGAAAGCTCTCCGCTGCAAGATCAAGCGTTAGCGCCTTGATGGCCGAATAGAATTTCATCGGCCTGTTCGCCCAGCCGCCCACCTGTTCGGCAATGCCGCGGTTCAGGCTTTCGGCATAATGACGCATCGGTTCAGGCTTGAACGCGGCCGACAAGGTGCGCCGGTCGGCCCGGTGCTTGTCAAAATCCATCAGCATCAACCCGCGTGGAAACAACAGGTTCAGCAGCGGGCCCCAGCCTTGTTCGGAAGAAAAAATCCGGTCGCGGTCAAACAGGACCAGCTCGTTGGCATCGGCGCCCATCAGGTTGATCTGCGGGCTGCCAAAAGCGTTGTTGCGAAACACCGGCCCATAAGTATCGACCATGCGCTCGCCAAAGCCCGCCGGATCACGCAACATACGCAGCGTGTTGCCAATAAGCGGCAGGCCGTCCTCCCCCGGAATAGCACCGATTGCGCTTTGGGGGATTTTTGGCAGCCAATGAGAGTTGGCCTTGAAACTATGGGCATGGGCCATGAAGAATACTCCGGTTGGCGCGCTTACTTACATCAGTATAAATAAGCCGCGCGCCAAAGGAAACCGGCTTTTGCGCCCACAGCACCCGTGGCGGCTCAGCGCCCGTGCCGTATGCGCCAGGCATCTGCGCTCTGCCCCCAATTGTCGCAGGTAAAGGTCTCCAGCGGCGGCGGCATTTGCGTGGCGCCGCGATTGGTGGAGCCAAGCCGCCTGGCAAGCGCAATCGACGGCGCGTTTTCAGGATCGATGATGTGCATCACATCATCCCAGCCGAGCACCTCAAAAGCATAATCGATGGTCGCAACCGCTGCCTCATGCGCATAGCCTTTGCCGGCAAATGCCCGCGCAACGCCCCAGCCAACTTCGCGCCCTGGCCAGCCATCGGGATAATGCGGGCCGATACGGCCAACCCACCGGCCGGTTGCGCGCTCGATGACGGAAAACATCGAATAGCCGCGGATGCTCCACGCGCCCGCCATGCCGCACAGCCCGCGCCACGCGACCGAGCGCGGCTGCACCCCGCCCAGAAAGCGCATCGTCACCTCATCGGCATGAAAAGCCGCCCAATCCTCAAAATCACCCGCATTGGGCGCGCGCAGCATCAGGCGTTGCGTGAAAAGAACCGGGCCACTCACAACATATTTCCGCTCGCGCGCGCCTCGGCCGCGTCCAGCCAGGCGGTAATCCATGTTCGCAAGACAAAGCGCGCCTTTTTTTTGGTCAGCGCCAAAACGCTCAGCGGCAGCAAAATAAGCAGCCACGGCGCCATCAACCAGGCAAACACGACAACCGCGGCAAACGAGCTTGCCGCCATCTTCATCCCCAAGATCATTTGGCCGTTCAGCGCCCTCAACATAATGGTGCGCGGGCCTTTATCGTCGTAAAACCTGTGCGTGGTCAGCGCCACCCGCCCATCAAACGCTGTCTTTTTCAGCGCCAATGACGGAAGATACGCGCCAATGCGGCGCCTTGGCTGTTGCAACAGCGCATCGCCGCCCACTGGAGCATTGCGCCCCGCCCAATCGTCAATCACCACCAACAGCCCATCGCGCTCAACGACCCGGTAACGCGAGGGGGGCTGATCGCGCATCCGCCAATCAGCTAAACTGTTGCCGCAGCGCCAGCATCGCCAGCGCCGCTTTGGCCGCCTCGCCGCCCTTGTCCTTTTCATCGGGCCGCGCGCGGGCGAGCGCTTGTGCTTCGTTCTCGGTGGTGAGAATGCCGTTGCCAATCGCCAGCCCGTCCATCGACAAAGCCATCAGCCCGCGCGCGCTTTCACCCGCCACAATCTCAAAATGATAGGTCTCGCCGCGAATGACCACGCCAATCGCGACATAGGCGTCATAGCCGCCCGTCTCGCTCGCCAGCGCAATCGCTGCCGGAATTTCCAGCGCACCGGGCACGGTAATGGTTTCATGCGCATGGCCCGCCGCCTCGATTGCCGCGCGTGCACCGGCCAGCAGCAGGTCGTTCAGATGATCGTAAAAACGCGCTTCAACGAGGAGAATTTTAGCCATTACCCATCCTTATCCGGCCGGTGAAAATTGGCAAGCACGCCGGCTTGGCAGCAGCAGGGCAAGTCATTCGCCACCCGCACCGGGAATGGGGCGCTCACCGACAATGCTCAGGCCATAGCCATCAAGCCCGACAAGCGTGTGGTGGGTGTTGGTGAGCAACACCATGTCGGCCACGCCCAGCTCCGCCAAAATTTGCGCACCGACGCCATAGTCGCGCAGCTCCTCCACCTCTGGTGCGCCCGCACCCTTGCCTTCCGCCCGCAGTTTGATGAAGCGCGTGACGATATCCTTCATCGGCCGATTGATGACGACGATGACGCCCGCGCCCTGCTCGGCAATCAGCTCCATCGAGCGCGAGAGCAGGCCGGCGCGTTCCGACGCCTCACCAAATACATCGACGAACATCGACATGGTGTGCATCCGCACCAGCGTTGGTTGGTCCGGGTCAATCCGCCCCTTCACCAGCGCAATTTGTTCATCACCCGTTGCTTTGTTGAAAAAGGTCATCGCGCGCCACTCGCCGCCCCATCGGCTTTGGAACGGCATTTCCGCGCGTTTCTCAACAAGATGGTCATGCCGGCGGCGATAGGCGATCAGATCGCGGATCGTGCCGATTTTGAGCTTGTGGAGCCGGGCAAACCCCACCAGATCATCAAGCCGGGCCATGGTACCGTCTTCGTTCATAATCTCGCAAATGACGCCCGACGGGTTGAGCCCGGCCAGGCGTGACACATCGACCGCGGCCTCGGTATGTCCGGCACGCACCAGCACCCCGCCCTCGCGCGCGACCAGCGGAAAAACATGGCCGGGCGTAACAATCTCGTCCTTGCCTTTGGATGCATCGATGGCCACAGCCACTGTGCGGGCCCGGTCGGCGGCGGAAATGCCCGTTGTCACCCCGTCGCGCGCCTCGATGGAGACGGTGAAGGCGGTTTCGTGCCGCGTGCCATTGTGGCGGCTCATCAGGTCCAGCCCAAGCTGATCGACCCGCGCCTTGCCCAGCGCCAGGCAAATCAAGCCGCGGCCGTGCGTCGCCATAAAGTTGATGGCGTCCGGCGTTGCCATTTGTGCGGGGATGATGAGGTCGCCCTCATTTTCCCGGTCCTCATCGTCGACAAGAATGAACATGCGGCCATTGCGCGCCTCGTCGATAATTTCCTCAATCGGGACAAGCGCCGGGCTATCGTCATTGGCAAACAGGAATGTCTCCAGCTTGCGCAAGGTGTCGGCCGTCGGGTTCCAATCCGTCGCCTCCAGGTCGCGCAGAGTATTGGCGTGAAGGCCCGCCGCACGGGCAAGGCCAGAGCGCGACATGCCACCTTGAGTAACAAGGGCGCGGACTTTTTCGATCAGGCTAGTGCTCATAAACCGTACAAATCACATTACAGTGTGATTGTCAACCCTCGCTATCACATTTGCCGTTAAAGTTGCTTTTGCGCCCAGGCCCGCTGCTGCTCCATCCGCGCAAGATAGCGCGCCAGCACGTCGATCTCGATATTAACCGCCTGCCCGGCAGCCAGCGCGCCCAGCGTTGTCACTGCTTGTGTGTGGGGAATAATGTTGAGCGCAAACTGCGCCGCACCGCCGCTTTGGTCATCCACGCTGTTTACCGTAAGCGACACGCCATCCACCGTCACCGAGCCTTTGGCCGCGACAAATGGCGCAATGGCTGCGGGCACGCTGATGACAATGCAGCGCGAATCACCGTCAGCGGCAATACTCACCACCTCGCCAATGCCATCGACATGGCCCGTCACAATATGGCCACCAAGCTCGTCGCCCAGCTTCATCGCGCGCTCCAGGTTAAGCCGGTTGCCCGCCGTCCATCGCCCCGGCGCCGATCGGGCGATGGTCTCGTGCGAGACATCAGCGGCAAACCAGCCCGCGCGCCCATCGGCCATGCCTTTGTCGATAACCGTAAGGCACACGCCCGAACAGGCAATAGACGCGCCCAGATCAACGCGCGCCATGTCATAAGCGGTACGCACCCTGATGCGCAGATCACCAAGCGCCTCTGTGCGCTCGATAAGGCCAATATCGGTGATGATCCCGGTGAACATTTGCTACCCCCGTACCCGTTCGTAATGCTCCATCCGGTCGCTGCCAAGCAGGCGTGTATCAACCAGCCGCCAGCGGCCATGCGCTGAGGCCAGGCTGCCCAGCCCAATGTCCCCAAGCGCCGCCTTGCCCCCGCCAACCAGAACAGGCGCGCGGTAGAGCAGCAGCCGGTCGACCAGATCACGCTCAAGAAACGCCGCCGCCGTTTGCGCCCCGCCTTCGACGAGCAGGTCGTTTACCGCATCAAGCGCAGCTATCGCCGCCGGGCTGGCAACCGCTGCCCAGCCCTGTGGCGGCGCGCTCCGGCTGAGCAGCACGCGCCGCGGCGCTCGGTGCTCCAGCCCGGCAAGCCGAACATCGAGCCGCGGTGCATCGACCTCCAGCGTGCCGCGCCCCACCAAAATAGCATCGTGGCGCGCACGCTCCATATGGGTATGCGCTCGTGCCTGCGCGCCCGTAATCCACCGGCTCTCGCCACTTGCCAGCGCGATGCAACCGTCAAGCGAAGTCGCAAGCTTGAGCGTAACGGCAGGGCGGCCCAAAGCCTGACGCGCCAAAAACCCTGCCATCGAGCGCGCCGCCCCGGCTGCGCAAACGCCCATCGCCACCTCCACGCCTGCGTCCATCAGCCGCGCCGCGCCCGCGCCGTTGGTGCGGGGATCGGGGTCTGACATGGCGCAAACCAGCCGGGATATTCCCGCCTCAACCAGTATGTCGGCACAAGCGCGGCCGCGCAAAGACAGGTGCGCGCAAGGCTCCAGCGTGACATAGGCTGTCGCACCGCGCGCGGCGGCGCCTGCTTGTGCCAGCGCCATCGCCTCCGCATGGGGGCGCCCGCCCGGCTGCGTCCACCCGCGCCCGACAACCTGCTTGCCCTGCACGATGAGGCAGCCGACGCTGGGGTTGGGCGCAGTTTGCCCCCGCCCGCGTTCTGCCAGCGCCAGCGCGGCGCACATAAAGCGCGCGTCGATCAGAGACCCCAGGCCTTTAGTTGATCATCAAGCTTTTTGAACTCGGCCTGACGCGCCTTTTGCCGCTTTTGCAGCTCGGCCAGTTCTTTGTGGCGCTTGGCTGCGTCAATTTTTTGCTGAGCGGTAATTTCGCCCTCGCTGCGGGTTGCGGGCCATTGCTGCACATAGATTATCTCAGGCCGATAGGGCCGCTCTTCGTGCGAATCATGCACAAATCCGGCAACAAGCAGCGATGTGATGATGACGGCAAGCGCCAGAAAAGCCAACTCGTGCGGCCGCCTATAGCTCAAAAACACGCGCAAATCGCGGATAGCGCGAAAAGGGGAGAAGCGAGCAAGATAAGACATTGGCCACAAGGATAGGCCACCGCTCGCCCCAGCGCCAGCCCTTTGCTAGCACAGCCGGCACCTGAGCGGGCGGCAGGGTGCTTCCTGTGCGAGGCGGAAGGAGGCGGCCATTTGCTTGCGCCGCTAAGCCAGCGCAACGGCGCTAAAACAGCCGTTGTTGGTCAGATAATTACTTCCCCGCGGAGCCGGGCAACCGCCCGCTCTGGCCCAATAAGCGGCAACAACAAGGCCATGTCTGGCCCGTGGTCCTGCGCGGTCAGCGCGCGGCGCAGCGGCAGGAACAGCGCCTTGCCCGTGCGCCCGGTTTGGGCCTTGAGCGCCGCGGTCAGCGCGCGCCAAGGGTCATCCTGCCAATCCACCGCCTGCGCCACATCGGCTGCAAGTGCCAGAAAATCAGCATCCTCAGCAAGGCGCCCGCCCGCCACCGGGCCTTCAATAACCGCCCACCATTCAGCCGCATCGGCAACGCGCGACACATTGGGGCGGATCGCCTCCCACACCTGCTCGGTCACCCCGGCGGGCACGCGGTGGGCGACATGGGCAAATGGCAATTGGTGGATGATCCGGGCGTTCAGCCCGTGCAGCTCTGCCTCGTCAAATCGCGCCGGCGCGCGGCCAAAACGGCTGAAATCAAAGCTTGCAAGCAAATCATCGCGCGTAACCAGTGGTTCAACCGGGTCGCTTGTCCCCAACCGCGCGAGCAGCGCGACAATCGCCTCAGGCTCAATCCCCTCCTCGCGGAAAGCAGCAACCCCCAAAGAGCCGAGCCGTTTTGACAGCTTGCCTTCGGCCCCTGTGAGCAGTGCTGCATGGGCAAAGCGCGGCGGCGCCACCCCCATGGCGGCAAACATCTGCAACTGCAGCGCCGTGTTGGACACATGGTCTTCCCCACGCACCACATGGCTGATAGCCATATCCGCATCGTCAATCGCGCTTGGCAGCATATAAAGCCATGAGCCGTCGGCGCGGCGAACGACGGGGTCACTCATCGTTGCGGGGTCAAAACGCTGGGGTCCGCGCACCAGATCATCCCACTCAATCGGCGCACCATGATCAAGCTTGAAGCGCCAGTGCGGCTGCACGCCTTGTGCAGCAAATGCTGCGCGCTCGGCATCGCCAAGCGCCAGGGCGGCGCGATCATATATTGGCGGCAAGCCGCGCCCGGCGGCAATCTTGCGTTTTAAATCAAGCTCCTGCGCGGTTTCATATGCGGGATAGATGCGCCCATCCTCCACAAGCGCTGCAAACCGCGCCTCATAAAGCGCAAAACGGGCAGATTGGCGCTCCTGCGCATCGCTCTCCAGCCCAAGCCAGGCAAGGTCGGCGCGAATCGACTCGACAAAGCGCTCCTCGCTGCGCTGCGCATCCGTATCGTCGATGCGCAGCACAAAGCGCCCGCCATTTTTGCGCGCCCACAGCCAGTTGTGAAGTGCAGCGCGAATGTTGCCGACATGGAGCGTGCCGGTGGGCGAAGGGGCAAAGCGGGTGATGATTGTCATACTCCCTGCTCTAGGCAGAGGCCCTTGGCGCTGCAATGCCCCCTTTGCGTTCGTCAAATCACCGTTCTAAGGGATAACCAACATTTCCTGGGGACATGCAGCGATGAAATTAATGACCGGCAATTCAAACTTGCCGCTGGCGCGCGATGTGGCGCGTTATTTGGAGATAGGCCTCACCCAAGCCAGCGTGCGCCGCTTTGCCGACGAGGAAGTGTTTGTTGAAATCCACGAAAATGTGCGCGGCGAAGACGTATTCGTGCTGCAGTCGACCAGCTACCCCGCCAATGACAATCTGATGGAGCTGCTCATCTGCATAGATGCGCTAAAGCGTGCCTCGGCCAAGCGGATTACCGCCGTTCTCCCCTATTTTGGCTATGCCCGCCAAGACCGCAAGCCGGGGCCGCGCACCCCCATTTCGGCCAAGCTTGTTGCCAATCTCATCACCGTCGCCGGTGCAGACCGGGTGCTGTCGGTTGATCTTCACGCCGGGCAGATCCAGGGGTTTTTCGACATTCCAACAGACAATCTCTACGCTGCCCCCGTTATGTCGGCAGATATTGTCGCGCGCTTTGGCGACAAGAATCTGATGGTCGTCTCACCCGATGTCGGCGGCGTGGTGCGCGCGCGCGCGCTCGCCAAGCGGCTCGACAACGCGCCGCTTGCTATCGTCGATAAGCGGCGCGAGCGAGCAGGCGAATCGGAGGTTATGAACATCATCGGCGATGTGGAGGGCCGGTTTTGCGTACTGATCGACGATATTGTCGACTCGGCCGGCACGCTGTGCAACGCAGCCGCCGCGCTGATGCAATCGGGTGCAGAAGGCGTGGTCGCCTATTGCACCCATGGCGTTTTGTCTGGCGGGGCCGTGGCGCGGGTGGACAGTTCGGCCCTGTCGGAACTTGTCATCACCGATTCAATCGGCAGCCATGAAATCATCAAAGACGCCAGGCGCATCCGCCATTTGACAATAGCACCGCTGCTGGCCGAAGCTATTCGCCGGATTGCCGATGAAAGCTCGGTTTCCAGCTTGTTCGACTGACCTGCCCGGAAAAATAGGCGCCCCACCCCCGCCTGCCACTGGTAATAACCGGTCCAGGCCGGGGGTGAGCTGTGGCCGACGCGACATGCGGCTACAGCGTCCACACGCGCGCCAGATCACCCGCGCGCCGTTCGCCAGCCCGTAGCGCTGGAAAAGCGTTTTTCAAATCAACCACCATGCCCCCCGGCGCGACGAGCGCCTCGATCCGCCTTTGCCCCATGTCGAGATAAACACCGTGCGGCACGGCCAGTACAACCAGATCATAAACCCGCGCCAAGGCGTCGTCATCCAGCGAAAGCCCATATTCATGCAGCGCCTCCGCCGCATCGGCATGAGGATCATGCACCGTTACCTCATGGCCAAGCGCCGCCAGGCGGCCAACCAGATCGGCGATTTTCGAATTGCGCAAATCGGGCACATTCTCCTTAAAGGTCAACCCCAGCACAAGCGCTGAACCACGCCCGCCCCCGGCAGCCTTGTGTATCTCTTCTGCTGTCCAGCCAGCCATGCCATCGTTGATGCTGCGCCCCGACAAAATGACGTGCGGATCATGGCCCAGCTGCTTTGCCCGGTGGCTTAGATAATATGGATCAACGCCAATACAGTGCCCGCCTACAAAGCCGGGCTGAAACTTCAAAAAATTCCACTTTGTGCCCGCTGCATCCAGCACATCCCAGATCGACAGGTCGATCCGCGCGAAAATCTGGGTGATTTCGTTCATAAAGGCGATGTTGATGTCGCGTTGCGCGTTTTCAATTACCTTGGCTGCCTCGGCTGCTTTGATGGAGGCGGCACGAAACACCCCGCCAGAGGTAATCGACCCATAAAGCGCCGCCAGCGTGTCAAGCACCTGCGGCGTCTGCCCGGCAACCACCTTGACGATGCGATCGATTGTATGCTCGCGGTCGCCGGGGTTGATCCGCTCAGGCGAATAGCCAACAAAAAAGTCGCGCCCGCACACCAGCCCGGAGCTTTCCTCCAGAAGCGGTGCGCAATGTTCCTCCGTTACACCGGGATAGACCGTGCTTTCATACACAATTATCGGCGCGCGCGCGGCGTCGAGCATGGGGCCAAGCATCCGCGTAGCCGAGGTCAGCGGCCCTAAATCGGGCCGGTTATCGCCATCCACCGGCGTTGGCACTGTAACGATATAAATATCCGCCGCCGGGCATTCAGCAGGCAAATGCGTGAGCCTGAGCGTCGAGGCGGCAAGCCGTTCGGTGTCGATTTCGCCGGTACGATCATGGTGGCAGCGCAGCTCGTCTATTCGCGCAGCGCTGATATCAAGGCCCCAGCACTCATATTGCCGAGCCAGCGCCACAGCCAGCGGCAAGCCGACATACCCCAGGCCAATCACGACAACCCTTGGTTGTTCTCGTGTCATTTCATCCCCCATTTCAGCCCACGCAACGCCATCGCCAATGGCACCCTCGCAGCAGGCCCGTGCCCACGACTATGCCGGTCGCGATGCGGCGGCGCAACGCATCGCTGCGGCGGCCTGTCCCATTAATGAGCCACGTCGGGCCGCATGGGGCAGCTTAACCAGTGTAATACTCGCGGAACCAGTCGACAAAGGCCGGCACGCCGACCGACACAGGCGTTGCGGGTGCATAGCCCGTCAATTGACGAAGCAAATCTACCGATGCCTCGGTTGCGGGCACATCGCCATCCTGCATCGGCAACATGTTCATAATTGCCTCGGCGCCAAGCGCGCGCTCAATCTCGCAAATATAGTCAAGCAGTCGCACCGGCTCACCTTGCCCGATATTGACGACGCGAAACGGCGCAACCGGTGACAGGCTGTCGGCCGCCACCGCGGGCGCGGCACCCGGCACAGCGTCAATCAACCGCACCACCGCCTGCGCCAGATCTTCCACATAGGTAAAGTCACGGACCATGTTACCATGGTTGTACACGTCGATTGGTGTACCGGCCAAAATCGCCTTGGTGAATTTGAACAGCGCCATGTCTGGCCGCCCCCATGGGCCATAAACGGTGAAAAAACGGAAAAAAGTGGTCGGCACACCAAATAAATGCGCATAGCTGTGCCCCATCAGCTCGGTTGCGCCCTTGGTTGCGGCATAAAAAGTGAGCGGCGCAGCGCAGCGTTCGGTTTCACGAAACGGCATGTCCAGATTGGCGCCATATACCGAGCTTGTCGATGCGACGAGCAAATGCTGCGGCTTGCTGCGCCGGGCAAGCTCCAGCACGTTGAAGGTGCCAATCAGATTGGAGGCGACATAGGTCTGCGGGTGATCGATTGAATAGCGCACCCCAGCTTGTGCCGCCAAATGGACAACCGCATCCGGCTGAAACGCTTCCCACTCGGCAGACAGCGCGCCCATTTCCTCAATCGACACTCGCGCTACCTTAAAGCCGGGGCTCTCCTCCAGCATGGCATTGCGGCGTTCCTTCAGCGCAACATCATAATAATCCGAAAAATTATCAATGCCCAGCACCCGGCACCCCATGGCGAGCAGCTGGCGCGCGACGTGAAAGCCAACAAAGCCCGCGCTGCCGGTAACCAGTATTTTCGCGCCCGCTTCAACCATGATACGGCTCCATTTTCTGGCCCTTGAACGGCCTTGTTTGGTGATGGAGGCGCCCAATATTAGCGGGCGTGCCGCTCAGGCAGCGCCGACCGGCCCCAAATCACCTTGTCCAACGGTTGCGCCCGCCATGGCGAGCATGGCGTCGAGCGATTTTTTCGCCCGCAGCCGCAATCCTTCCTCAATCTCAATCCGGGGCGCCAGGTCGCGCAGCGCAAGATAGAGCTTTTCCATCGTATTGAGCGCCATATAGGGGCAGATATTACAATTGCAGTTGCCATCGGCACCGGGCGCCCCGATGAAATTCTTGTGCGGCACAGCCTTTACCATTTGATGAATAATGTGCGGCTCGGTCGCGACAATCAGCGTGTCGCCCGCCATGCTCAGTGCATAGTCCAATATCCCGCGCGTCGAGCCGACATAATCGGCATGGTCGAGAATATAGGCCGGGCATTCAGGATGGGCGGCAACCGGGGCGCCGGGGTGAAGCATTTTTAGCTTTAGCAGTTCGGTTTCACTAAACGCCTCGTGCACAATGCACACACCCGGCCACAGCAGCATGTCGCGCCGGGTCTTGCGCGCAAGGTAACCGCCCAGATGTTTGTCGGGGCCAAAAATAATCTTCTGTTCGGGCGGAATTTGGCTGAGGATTTTTTCCGCCGATGACGATGTGACGATAATGTCACTCAGTGCCTTAACCTCGGTTGAGCAGTTGATGTAGGTGAGCGCGATATGATCGGGGTGCTCGGCCCGGAAGGCTGCAAATTTGTCGGGCGGGCACGAATCCTCCAGGCTGCACCCAGCGGCAAGATCGGGCAGCACGACAATCTTTTCAGGCGACAAGATTTTGGCGGTGTCGGCCATAAACTTCACCCCGCAAAAGGCGATGACATCAGCCTGTGTTGCTGCCGCCTTGCGGCTCAGGTCAAGGCTGTCGCCCACAAAATCGGCGATGTCCTGAATTTCGGGCTTTTGATAATAATGGGCCAGGATCACCGCGTTGCGCTCTTTGCGCAACCGGTTGATCTCGGTGCGCAGGTCAAGCCCCGCCAGGCTGCCGCCAGTGCCACTATGCGCGTTCATCATCGCCTCCAATTCCCAAAGCCTTGTCCGCCAAGCGCGCCCTAATGCAATATCGGGCAGATTTCACGCCCTCATCGACCATGTGCTGGCATATTCGCGCCGCCTCACCCCGCCAGGCGCCACAAGCCGCCTGCCCTTTTGGCCACCAGTCCGCGGTCTTGCAAATCGACGAGATGCGCCAGCACCGATCCTCCCGCCGCCCCAGCAAGGCGCGGATCAAGTCCTGCATACATTTGCGCAACCATAGCCGGCACGGCAAGCGGCCCGGCGGCGAGCAGGCGCATTATCTGCCCCTCGCGCTGTTTCCGGTGCCCGGCCAGCCCGCGCACAAAGCGCTGGGGCGTGTCGATAGGTTCCCCATGCGCCGGGTAATAGCGCCGGTCATCACGCGCAAGCAGCAGCTCCAGGCTGGCCATATAGGCGGCCATATCGCCATCGGGCGGCGCGACAACCGTGGTCGACCAGCCCATAACATGATCCCCCGTGAACAGCGCGCGCGCCTCTGGCAGCGCATAACACAAATGGTTCGACGTGTGCCCCGGAGTCGCCACGGCGACCAGCGTCCAGCCATCGCCCGTCACCTGCTCGCCATCGGCCAATATCCGGTCGGGCGCATAATCCCGGTCGAACGAGGCATCGGCACGCGGGCCTAGATCATCGAGCGCCAGTGGCGCGCAGCCGATGATGGCGGCGCCGGTCAGCGCCTTTAACGGGCGGCTGCCGGGGCTGTGGTCGCGGTGGGTGTGGGTAATGAGAATGGCCACCACCGCCCGCCCGGCAATCCCCGCCATGATGGCCGCGATGTGCGCCGGATCGTCCGGCCCGGGGTCGATAATCGCGACATCGCGCGCGCCAACAATGTGCGTCTGCGTGCCCGTATAGGTGAAGGGGGAGGGGTTTGGCGCCAGCACGCGCGCGACCAATGGCTCATACACAATAATGCTGCCCGTCGGCACATCCTCGGCAGCAATCGCATCCATCGGCTATAAGTGGCGCCTTTACCCGGCCAGAGCAAGGGCGGCGGCGCGCAAGCGATGCTACTACCCGTGCCCCAAGCACCGCCCAGACTCAGCCCGCACCGCCACAACCTGTCGGGATTTTTGACACCGACCAAAGAAGAAACCGGCGCATTAACCACACAAACCGGCAAGAAACCCCGCTTTCCGGTGTTTGGCACGGCAGATGCTAATGTATGAACAAGCCGAGCGGTATCGCTTCAGCCGGGCGGGTTGGTTCAGCGTCATGTCGCGATGAACCGCCCGCCCAACCCGGCTCTCCCCCCCAGCATATCAGCCGGCCGCAGCCGCCTTTGCCGCAATTCGGCTTGCCCCTGCCCGGCCATGGCGCGCACGCAGCGCTGCATGGTGCAGCGCCTTGGGGTAAATTTCCCCCAACAGGCGTTCAAAAGTACGGTTCCAACTGAAGCGCTCTTCCACGTGGCGGCGCGCTGCAAGGCTCATCGGCGCTGCACCCTCGCGCCACAATTGCACCACCCGATCGGCCATTGCCTGTGTGTCATCCACCGGCACAAGATAGCCCGTGCCTTCAGGTATCCGCTCGATCATCGCGCCGCTCGCCACGCCGACGACAGGCAGGCCAGATGCCTGTGCCTCGACAATCGAAATGCCAAAAGTCTCATCTGCCATGCCCGACACATAGATATCGGCAGAAGCAAGCGCACGCGCCAGCCGGGTGCGGTCTGCCTCAAAACCGGGCAGGGCGATGGGGAGCCCTTGCGCCTGCTCCATCAGCCCCTCGCGCAGCTTGCCATCGCCGATCATTACCATTGCCGCGCCAAGTTCTGGCGGCAGGCGGCGGAACATGTCGATCAGCCGGTCCGCGCGCTTTTCATTGTCGATCCGCCCGGCATAAATCAGCAGTGGTCCGTCGCCCGGCAGCCCCAATTCTGCACGAAAACCGGGGTCGCGCCGCGAGGGGTGGAACCGGTCAATATCCACGCCAAGCTGCAACACGCTGGTGCGCGGCACATTGTGCTTGGCAAGCACTTCGCAAATTTCCGGGCTGAGCGTGTAAACCCAGTCAAACTCGCGATAGGTGATTTCGGCATAACCATAAGACAACCAGCGAAACGCCTTGCCAAGCGTTGTGCCGAACATGGATTGCGCCACACGGTACACATGAGCATTGGGGAAATCGGTGCTGTATCCGGCCACCAAAGTTGTGTCGGGAAAAGCGCGGCGGTGGTGGATCGCGGTCCAGGGCAACACCCAGGGGCACAGCGATTCGATCACATCCGGGCGATAATGTTTCAGCAGTTCCCGCACGATTTTGGTGCGCAGGATGAAACGATAATTGGGGCTGCCCCGCACCGGGTCTGCACCCACCTCCGCCCAGATATGGCGGCCATTGACCACTACCTTGTCCTCTGGTCCCGGTACAATCTGCAACAGCGAGTGCGGAGTGTGGTTGAGGATGAAGTTGCGCTTTTCAAACATATAGGTGCCAACGCCGCCACCACCCTTTGGCGAATAGCTTTGCGTCAGATCACACAATAACAGCGGCGCCGCGCCTCCGGGACCGAACCGGTGGTCAGTTGATTCCAACAACATGTCCAGCCCCTTGCAATGCCGGATCAACCGGCCGCCGTCACGCCCTGATCAGCCAGCAACTGCGCCAGCTCCCCGGTTTCGAACATTTCCATCATAATGTCAGACCCGCCGACAAACTCGCCTTTGACATAGAGCTGCGGGATGGTTGGCCAGTCGGAAAACGCCTTAATGCCTTGGCGCACGCCTTGGTCCTGCAATACATCGACACTGTCAAAATCGACATTGAGATGCTGGAGAATGGCTACGGCCTTGCTGGAAAAGCCGCACTGCGGAAACAGCGGCGTGCCTTTCATAAACAGCAATACATCATTGGCGGCCACCAGATCGGCGATCCGTGTCTGCACATCGTCGGTCATGTCATCAGTCCTTTATTCAGGCGTTGCGGTTTTGAGTTGCAGGGCATGGAGCACGCCCCCCATGCGCTCCCCCAAAGCGGCATAAACGGCCTGATGCTGCTTGCGCAGCGGCAGGCCACGAAAAGTCTCACTCACCACATGCGCGGCATAATGGTCCCCGTCACCCGCCAGATCGGTAATTTCAACCTGCGCACCGGGAATGGCAGCCTTGATCAAGCTCTCAATGTCGCTTGCGAGCATCGCCATGATTATTGCTGTGCCTGTGTCAATTGGCGCCGTGCCTCAACCGCTGCCTCTTCCAGCGCGCGGCGAACAGCGGCTTCATCCACCTCAACGCCTGCGCCAAGCAGATCTCCCAAGAGTTTGCGCACGACATCATCATCGCCCGCCTCCTCAAAATCGGCCTGGACCACGCCTTTGGCATAGCTGTCGGTTTCCTCCGGTGTCAGCTTCATCAGCGCGGCCGCCCATTGTCCGGCCAGCTTGTTGCGGCGGGCCGTGATACGGAAGCTCAAATCCTCCTCACGCGCGAACTTCGACTCAAAGGCGCGTTCACGGTCGTCGAAGGTCGTCATCGTTGCTCATCCCATTTCATGCAAAATTTCACCACAGATAGGGAGGCGCAGCGCCCAAGGCAACGGTTGCTATTGCCCAACACTGATCACCAGCTTGCCAATGGCGCCGCGCGCGGCCATTTTGGCAATTGCCTTGCCGCCATCAGCCAAGGCAAATACCTCGGTCACAAGCGGGTTGATCTTGCCCGCTGCCCACAGGGCAAAGAGATGCTCGACATGCGCCTGATTGGCCAGCGGGTCGCGCGCGGCAAAAGCACCCCAAAACACGCCGCACACATCGCAGCTTTTAAGCAAGGTCAGGTTGAGCGGCAGCCGCGGGATGCCGGCTGGAAAGCCCACAACCAGATAGCGCCCCTCCCACGCGATGGAACGCAGCGCAGGCTCAGTATAATCCCCGCCAACCGGATCGTAGATGACATCGGCGCCGCCAGCGCCCAGCACCGCCTTGAACTGGTCGGCCAGCGTCTTTGACTGCGCCTTGTCAAACGGCGCGCGCGCATAAACAATTGTTTCATCCGCCCCGGCTTTGCGGCAGGCCGCCGCCTTTTCATCTGAGCTGACGGCGGCAACCACGCGCGCGCCCATTGCCTTGCCCAGCTCAACCGCGGCCAGGCCCACGCCGCCGGCCGCTCCAAGCACAAGCAACGTCTGCCCTTCGCGCAGATGCCCCCGGTCTGCCAGCGCGTGGATGGTTGTCGCATAGGTGAGCAGCAGCGCTGCGCCTTCTTCAAAGCTGCGCCCAGGCGGTAAGCGGTAGAGCCGGGCCGCATCCACCACAACCTTTTCGGCAAGCCCGCCATGGCCGATCATCGCGATTACCCGGTCGCCGGGTGCAAAACCGGTAACGCCCTCGCCCACCATATCGACCACGCCGGCAATTTCCCCGCCAGGGGCAAAAGGGCGTTCGGGGCGGAACTGATATTTATCTTCGATGATGAGCACATCGGGATAGTTGATGGCGCACGCCTTAACGCAGACGACCACCTGCCCATTGCCTGCCACGGGATCGGGCAGTTCTTGCAGGTTTAGTGTTTCAGGTCCGCCCGGTGCTGTTGAAAGTAGTGCCCGCAATTCCCGTCTCCCTGATGATCCAGGGCCGATGCTCAGCGACACCGGCCTCAAATTTCGAAATCTGGGTATCTCTTGCCAGTGTCAGGCCAATCTCGTCCAGCCCTTGCATCAGACAATCGCGGCGAAATGGGTCGAGGGTGAAGGAAAACCGGTCTTGAAACTGCGTCGTCACCGTCATGGTCTCAAGGTCAATCGTCACGGTGGAGGTGCAGGCAGCCTCCAGCAATTGGTCGATCTGATCTTGCGGCAACACCACGGCGATGATGCCGTTTTTAAAGGCATTGCCCGAAAAAATATCAGAAAAACTGGGCGCGATTACCGCCTTAATGCCCATATCCGCCAGCGCCCAGGCCGCATGTTCCCGGCTGGAGCCACAGCCAAAATTGTCGCCCGCAATCAAAATTGGGCTGCCAGCATAGCGCGGGTCATCAAACACATTGCCCGGCACCGCGCGCACCGTTTCAAACGCGCCCCGCCCCAGCCCGGTCCGTGTGACCGTTTTCAGCCAATGTGCCGGGATGATGACATCGGTATCGACATTTTTTGCGCCCCATGGATAGGCACTGCCCGATACCATGCTAACCGGCGCCACTACTGCGCTGCTGCCGGAAATGCGGGCAACTTTGCGATATCGCGTTCGTCATGCTGAATGATGACGGTCGCCTTAAGGTTTGCAGCCAAACCCTTGAACCGCTCAATCGAGGCGAGCGAATCGGCGCGATCATAATTGAAGATGGGAATGCCGTTGGTCGCATAATTTTCGCGGAAATGGGCCGCGTCGCCGCTCAGCAATATGTTACCGCCCTTGGCAAGCTTTACCAGCAGACCATGATGGCCCGGCGTGTGGCCCGGCAGGTTGATCATCGTCACCATGCCATCGCCAAACACATCCTTGTCGCCCGCTACGGCTTCAGATTTGCCGGGGCCGCCAAACCAGTTTTTGAGCGGCGCGGGGTTGGCGCCGTTGGCAGGTGGCGTAGCGCCGAGCGAATCATGGTCGCCCTTGCCGATCATCAGCACCGCCTGTGGAAAATCTCCCGCCTGACCAATATGGTCAAAATGATAATGGCTGATGCCGATGCGCGAAATATCTGCCGGCTTTACCCCCAATTGGGTGAGTTGCTCGACAATCGTCACCGAAACACTGGGCGAAAGCGGCGCTATCCTGTCAAACGGCCCGCCCTTCAGCGCGGCGGGCAGCCCTGTGTCCCACAGCATATAGGCATCGCCATGTTTAATGAGGTAGCAGCTCGACGCCAGCCGCATTGTCTTGCCGGTATAGGCGCGCACATCGCTGAACACGTTAAGATCATTAACCTGTACCGCGCCGCAATCCAGCCGCCACAATTTGACCACCGCCGGCTCCTGCCCGCTCGCTGCAATTGCCGCCATGCCGCTGAGCAACGTGCCCGCCACCAGCAAAATCAACACGCGCTTCATGCCATGCTCCCCGTCATATTTCTCACATCGGTCAGCCGCCCGGTTATCGCGGCCGCCGCGGCCATTGCGGGCGACACCAGATGGGTGCGCGCGCCGGGCCCTTGCCTCCCTACAAAATTGCGGTTGGAAGTGGAAGCACAGCGCGCGCCGGAGGGCACCTTGTCCGGGTTCATCGCCAGACACATGGAGCAGCCCGGCTCGCGCCACTCAAACCCGGCACGGGCAAAAATCCGGTCGAGCCCTTCAGCCTCGGCCTGCCGCTTGACGAGGCCAGAGCCCGGCACGACGAGCGCACGCACGCCATCTGCCACCTGCCGGCCATTGGCGATGGCAGCGGCTGCGCGTAAATCCTCGATCCGACTGTTGGTGCAACTGCCGATAAACACATAATCCACGCCGATATCAGCCATCGCCATGCCAGCGTTAAGGCCCATATAGTCCAGCGATTTGCGCGCCGCCTCGCGCTTTGCCGGGTCGGCAAAACTATCCGGGTCGGGCACATGACCTGTAATGGGCACGACATCTTCAGGGCTGGTGCCCCAGGTAAGCGTGGGGGCAATATCGCTCGCGTTCAGCACCACGCGCTTGTCATAGTGCGCGGCCGGGTCGCTCGGCAGAGTGCGCCAATATGCCTCGGCCCTGTCCCAGGCATCGCCTTTGGGCGCCATTGGCCGGCCTTTCAAATAGGCAAAGCTCGTGTCATCGGGCGCCACAAGCCCGGCCCGCGCGCCGCCTTCAATCGACATATTGGCAATCGTCAGCCGCCCCTCGACTGACAAAGCGCGGATTACCTCGCCTGTATATTCAATCACATGGCCCGTGCCGCCTGCCGCGCCAATCCGCCCGATAATCGCCAAAATGACATCTTTGGCCGAAACGCAGCCGCCAAGCGTGCCGTCGACCCGCACCTCCATCGTCTTTGCCGGGGTGAGCAGCAAGGTCTGCGTCGCCAGCACATGCTCAACCTCGCTTGTGCCAATGCCAAACGCCAGCGCCCCCAAGGCGCCATGCGCCGAGGTGTGGCTATCTCCACAAACCAGCGTGGTGCCAGGCAGCGTAAAACCCTGTTCGGGGCCCACGACATGGACAATGCCCTGCTCAGGCGCCGCCGCGTCGATATATTCAATGCCAAATTCTGCGGTATTGAGGCGCAGCGCGTCGAGCTGTTGCGCGCTTTGCGGATCGGCGATGGGCAAGAGCTGCCCGGCCGCATTGGTCCGCGCGGTCGTTGGCAGGTTGTGGTCGGGCACCGCAAGTGTCAGGTCAGGCCGGCGCACCCGCCGCCCGGCCACGCGCAGCCCTTCAAACGCCTGAGGGCTTGTCACCTCATGCACCAGATGCCGGTCGATATAAATCAGGTACGTGCCATCATCGCGCCGCTCTACAACATGCGCGGCCCAAATTTTTTCGTACAAGGTCATTGGACGGCTGGCCATGCGCAGCGCCTTAACCGAAAAATGCGCAGACGCAACTATATAAGCAAGGAAACTGCGCGCAATTTGCCCGGCTATTTTTGCCCGGCCACTCTCAGCTCAGATAATGCGCCGTTGTGTTAGCGGCGACTTCCTCCGCCGTTACCCCCGGCGCAAGCTCGACAAGGCGAAACGGGCTTGAATGATCGGCGCGCTCAAACACGGCCATATCGGTAATGATCATGTCCACCACATTACGCCCGGTGAGCGGCAGGGTGCAGGCGGGAATGAATTTGGGATCGCCGTTTTTCGACACATGCTCCATCACAACAACGATGCGCTTGACCCCTGCAACCAGATCCATCGCGCCGCCCATGCCTTTGATGAGCTTGCCCGGAATCATCCAGTTGGCAATGTCGCCACCCTCGCTCACCTCCATCGCGCCCAGCACGGTCAGGTCGATATGCCCGCCCCTGATCATCGCAAAACTGTCCGACGAGCTGAAATAAACCGAAGAGGGCAACTCGCTGATCGTTTGCTTGCCTGCGTTGATAAGGTCCGGGTCAACCTCTTCAGGGTAGGGAAACGGCCCGATGCCCAGCATCCCGTTTTCGCTTTGCAGCGTTACATCGATGCCTTGGGGAATATGGTTGGCAACCAGTGTCGGAATGCCGATGCCAAGGTTTACATAGAAGCCATCGCGCAATTCACGCGCTGCGCGCGCGGCCATTTCGTCGCGGGACCAGGACATCAATAATGTTCCTTCATCGAAAGCGTCGGCCAGGCAAGCCAGGTTCCGATCGCAAAGGTAAGACCATAAACAAACACGATTGCCGACGAGGCATACAGAAATGCGGCTGACAGATCAGGCCGCCAGCGCGGCACCAGCGGCGCCCCGATGCCGCGCGCGATGAGCACCGCGCTAATAAGCACAAGCACCCCCCGCGTCTGCGGCAGCCGCGCGACTATCCGCGCCGCCGACAGAGCATAGAGCGCCCAGATGGCCAGCATGCCTGCGATAGCCGCTGTAACAATTGCCGGCCCAGGCCGGCCACGCTCGGCCATTCGCGCCATCCGCTCCCCGGCGCCAAATGCACGATACCAGTCGGGGCCGCCGACAATGCACGCAAGGTGAAGCAGCGCGGCCAGAATACTCATCGCCGCTGCCGCGACCAGCCAGACGCGCGCTGCCAACATCACGCCGCCTCTCGCTCGCGTGTCGTTACGAATTCGATTTTCTTGTCATAGGGCGCACCCAATATCAGCCGGTTCACATAAATGCCCGGCAGGTGGATCTGATCAGGGTCAAAGCTGCCAACAGGGACGATTTCTTCCACCTCGGCCACGCAAACCCTGCCCGCAGGCGCCATTGGCTGGTTGAAATTGCGCGCTGTCTTGCGGAAGATGAGGTTGCCTGCCTCATCCGCCTTCCACCCCTTGATGATCGACAGATCAGCGCGGATGCCGCGTTCGAGAATATATTCCTCGCCATCAAACATCATCACTGGCTTGTCCTTAGCCACCAGCGTGCCAACCCCGGTTTTGGTATAGAAACCGGGAATGCCCGCACCGCCCGCGCGGCACCGCTCGGCCAGCGTGCCTTGCGGGCAAAACTCCACCTCCAGTTCGCCAGAAAGATATTGGCGCTCAAACTCCTTATTCTCGCCAACATAGGAGGAGATCATCTTCTTCACTTGCCGCGTGCGGAGCAGCTTGCCCAGCCCTTCCCCGTCGATGCCAGCATTGTTGCTGGCGATGGTGAGGTTTTTCACACCGGAATCACGCAGCGCATCAATCAGCCGTTCGGGGATGCCGCACAAGCCAAAGCCGCCTGCGCAAATCGTCATACCGTCGCTCAGCACACCTTCAAGAGCGGCAGCAGCGCTGGGATATAGCTTGTTCATCGGCATGTCCTTTCGGGGCGGTCCAATCAGCCTGACAGCGGCGATTAGGGCCAGGCGACGGCCATGGTCAAGCACCCAGACCAGCAAAAATCCGGCGCAGCGGCATTATATCGACACACCCACTAAACGGCCGATCAGCGCAGTGGCGCCCATGGCGGCCGCCCCCCAAAATGCAACGCGCGCAGCTCCACGCAGCACAGGAGCGCCGCCCGCCTGCGCACTGAGCGCCCCCAGCCCGGCAAGCAACACCAACGACCCGGCAGACACCGCCTGCGCCAGCGCTGCGCCTTTGAACAACAGCACAAACAGCACCGGCACCACCGCCCCGGCCGCAAAGCTCGCCGCCGATGCAAAAGCCGCCTGAACCGGCCGCGCCGCAAGCGTTTCGTACATCCCCAGCTCGTCACGCAGATGTGCGCCAAGCGCGTCATGCGCCATCAATTGCTCCGCCACCTGAGCGGCGAGTGCCTTGGTTAACCCGCGCTGCTCATAAATGCCGGCCAGCTCGGCGCGTTCAAATTCGGGCTGCGTTGCCAGCTCGGCAGTTTCGCGCGCGCGATCGGCTTTTTCGGAGTCCGCCTGCGAACTGACCGATACAAACTCCCCCGCCGCCATCGACATTGCACCCGCCACCAGCCCGGCAATGCCCGTGAGCAAAATCGCCCCCCGGTCCTGCCCGGCTGCCGCCACGCCGACAATCAGGCTGGCGGTGGAGACAATTCCATCATTGGCACCAAGCACCGCTGCGCGCAGCCAGCCGATGCGGGCGACAAGGTGGCGTTCGATATGGTGTGCCATGGGCTGTCCTTTGGCCGTGCGGGGGGGGGGGAAATCGCTCCATCACCATAGCGCACACCGGCTGCCATAGCGAATTTGCGCCGCGTCAATATGCCAGCGTCAACCCTGCCCGCGCCCAGGGCATCGACGCCAGAACGCCTGAGCCTGAAAGCGTAATATATGCCGTGCGCCGCCCGGCCCCGCCCCAGCAGATGTTGGTGGTGAAAATGTCGGGCGTGGTCACAAATTCCACCAGCTCTCCTGCGGGGGAAACAACGGAAATGCCGCTTTCACCAATCGTCGCGATGCAAATATTGCCGCTTTCTTCCACTCCTAGCGAATCGAAGAATTTATACCCTGCGGGTCGGTAAAGCGGGATTCCAGGGCCGCCGGGTCCGCCCGCTGGATCAACCTTGCCGGGGCTGGTGATGCGAAAAGCCATCAGCCGGCACGTATAGGTTTCGGCTGCATATAGCGTGTTACCATCTGGCGAGAGGCCAATGCCGTTGGGATTTTCGCACGGGAAGACGACCTCTTCCAAATGACTGCCATCGGCTTTGGCATAAAAAATGCCGGTGACATCTCGTTCACGCGTTCGCGTTTTGCCATGGTCGGTAAACCAAAAGCCGCCATGCGCATCGAACACAATGTCGTTTGGGCCGCGCAAGGTGCAGCCGAAATCGCCATCCTTATAAAGAATTTCCACCGCGCCCGTCGCGATGTCTATCCGCTCGATCCGGCCGCCGGAATAGGCATCTGCCTGGCCGTGCGGCATCAGATAGCCATTATTGTCAACCCAGTTGAAGCCGCCATTGTTGCAGCAATACAGCTTGCCGTCGGGGCCCATCGCCAGACCATTAGGCCCGCCGCCCGGCTCTGCCACTGTCTGGGTTGAGCCATCGGGGTAGACCCGCGTAATGCGCCCGGCGGCAATCTCCACCACAATGACGCTGCCATCGGCCATGGCCACGGGCCCTTCGGGAAAGCGCAGGCCAGTGGCCATGGGGGTAAGACTAGTCATTGGCTCTCTCTCCTATATTTTGCGCAACCCTAGTCCTTCGCTATGGGGGCTGCAAAGGAGAGGGTTGATGGTGGCGGCAGTGGCAGGGCGCACGGGCGGGCAAATTCTGGTGGACAATCTGCTAGCGCAAGGCTGCGACCGCATTTTCACCGTGCCGGGCGAGAGTTTTTTGGCCGTGCTCGATGCGCTGCACGATACGCCTCAGATTGAGCTTGTCGTGTGCCGGCAAGAGGGCGGTGCGAGCTTCATGGCCTGTGCAGATGGCGCGCTGACCGGGCGACCCGGCATTGCCTTTGTCACGCGCGGGCCCGGCGCCACCAATGCCTCAATCGGCGTGCACGTTGCCATGCAGGATTCGCAGCCGATGGTCTTGTTCATCGGCGATGTCGACAGCGCGATGCGCGACCGCGAGGGTTTTCAGGAAATCAACTTCGAGGCGATGTTCACCCCAATCGCCAAATGGGCAGCGCGCATCGATTCAGCACAGCGCATTCCCGAATATATCGCCCGCGCCTATGCCGTCGCTGTGTCGGGGCGCCCCGGCCCGGTGGTGCTCGCGCTGCCTGAAGACATGTTGTGCAAGGTGGCGCAAGCGGTGGATCGGCCGCGGGTGGAGCAGCAACTCTATGGCATCCACCCCGCTGATTTTGACGATGTGCTGGGCCGCCTGCGCACAGCTAAACGCCCCATTGCCATTGTTGGCGGCGCTGGGTGGAACAGCGCAACGGCAGGCGCTTTCGATGCGTTTGCCAGGGCCTGGGGCATGCCTGTGGCGGGCGCCTTTCGCCGGCAGGATGCCATTGGCAACTGGTCAAAAGCATGGGCAGGCAATTTGGGCTATGGGCCAAACCCCAAACTGGTTCAACGCATCAAATCAGCCGATGTCATTCTTGCACTTGGCGCGCGGCTGGGCGAGGCGACAACAGACGGCTATACGCTCATCAGTCCTGATCATCCCGGCCAGACACTCATCCACATCCACCCCGATGCAAATGAGCTGAACAGGGTTTACCGGGCCGATATTGCCATTGCCGCGCCGGTACTTGCCGCCGCCGACATGCTGTCCCGCGCCGAGGCGCCTGCCACGCCGCAACCAAGCGGCGCTGCGGCTCATGCCGAATGGCTCGACTGGTCAACCCCGCATCCGCGCGCGGGCGTGGCGCTCGATCTTGGCCTGTGCGTTGCTGCAATGCGCGAACGGTTGCACGCAGCCGACACCATCATCTGCAATGGCGCGGGCAATTTTTCCGGCTGGTGGCACCGCTACTGGCATTATGGCAACCCCGGCACACAGCTTGCCCCAACATCGGGCGCGATGGGTTATGGCGTGCCAGCCGCTGTTGCCGGAGCGCTGCGTTGCCCGGAAAAAACCGTGGTCGCAGTGGCGGGCGACGGCGATTTTTTAATGAACGGGCAAGAGCTGGCCACCGCTGTTCAGCACGACGCACGCCTGCTCGTCATCATTGTCGACAATGGCGGCTATGGCACTATCCGCATGCACCAGGAACGCGAATATCCCCGCCGCCTGTCGGGCACGCAGCTCACCAACCCCGATTTCGCCGCGCTTGGCCGCGCCTTTGGCATCTGGGCTGAAACGGTGGAGACCACCGCGCAATTCGCCCCCGCGCTCGACCGCGCACTGGCCAAGTCGGGCGTCAAGCTCCTGCACCTGAAAACCGATATCGAGATCATCACCAACGCCACCACCATCAGCGCCATTCGCGCGCGGTGATCCGATGAACGCAAAAGGCGCAGCGGCAATATCGGCTGGCCCGCCCGCGCCCCTTGGGCAATGCCATCAGCCCGGTGCCGCAGCAGACCCTGCCAACAACCCTCCATCGATGGTAATCTCGGTGCCGGTTACATAGCATGCCTCGTCAGAGGCAAGCATGGCAGCAATTGCCGCAACCTCGTCGGGCTGGCCAAAGCGCCGTAATGGCGTGTCCGCAACCACCGCCTGCATCTTTGCCTCGCGCTCCGGCCCACTGCCGAGCATCGGCTCCCACATCGGCGTTAAAATCGCGGCAGGATGGATAGAATTGCACCGGATCTGCCAGCCCTGCTGCGCGCAATAAAGGGCTACGGTCTTGCTGTGGTTGCGGATCGCCGCCTTTGATGAGGCATAAGCTGCGGCCTGCGGAACGCCAACCAGCCCGGAACGCGACGAAATATTGATGATCGATCCCGTACCCCTGCCTTTCATCGCGGCAATCGCATAGCGGCAGCCAAGAAATGTCCCGTCAAGATTTACACGGTGCACCCGGCGCCAGTCCGCAAGGCTGGCATGTTCAGGATCATGGGCTGCTGCTCCTGTATCAAAACCAGTAATGCCCGCATTGTTGACAACAACATCGGCCAGGGGAACATTGTTGGCCAGGCGGCGCCAATCCGCTTCGTCGCCCACGTCCAGCTTTTCAAACCGGCAGCCGATTTCCTTTGCCATTGCCCGGCCCAAAGCCTCATCAATGTCGGTGGCGACGACGGTTGCACCTTCGGCATGAAAACGGGCGGCAATTGCACGGCCAATACCGCGCGCCGCACCGGTGACAACGCACGTCTTGTTCTTCAATCGTTGCATGAAAATATCCTGAAATGAGCCCCGTTTGGCGGATTGTTCCGCGCACGAACATGTGCCGCCTTAGCGGTGGCGCTGGGTCATTTTGGTAATACTCCCATCAGTCCTGCGGGTTAATTGCAACATCGATTATTTCGGCATGGATGCCAGGCGCAATCCTTGGCCGCCTGCGCCTGGCATCCATGCCGGTTCAGGGCGCAACTTTTTTCAAAAACGCTTCCACCGCCGCCCAGTTTTCCGCTGCTCCCTTGGGGTCGCGCGCGTCAATCAGCGTGGAGGAGCCATGAACACCCGCCGTTTTCGGCACAAACTGCTGCTTGTTCGCCCCCGGCAGCGTGTCAAAAATCTGCTTGGCGGCCGCTATTTCTTCCGCATCCTTAGCCTGGGTTATAAACACAGGTGCAGTGACCTTGGCCGCTGCCTTGCGGACAAAATGCGTGTCATCGAAATATTCAGCCGGCGAAAAGGCGAGCACGGCCCTAACGACATCATCATTATCGACAGCAACAGGAAAGACGAGCGCGGCGGAATAGCTGCTACCCCACAAGATCACCGGCAGTTTCAGCGGGTCATATTGCTCGCGTACCCAGTCGACCGCGCCCTGAAGATCTTTTTGCGCATCGATAAAAGGCACTTGTTTGCCTATCACCGTTGCGGTGGAATTATCACCGAACAGGCTGCCGCCCGCGCGCTGATCAATCGCCAGCGCGGTATAACCCAGTTTTACCAGCCGCGGGGCGATGTTGTTATACTCATCCTTGCTGGAACCGGCCTGATGAAACAGCACGATGATCGCCTTGGGGTTGGGCGCTGAATAGAGCTTGCCGACCACAGGGATTTGATCTGCCGTTTTGATGGCCGCGGGCACCCACTCGCTGTGCTGAACGGCAATGGTCGCCGCTGCCTGGTTCTGCTCCGGCGTAACCCCGGCAATCGAGCCGCAACCAGCCAGCAGACTTGCAGCGGCAAAGCAAAACGACAGGCGCATCATCAACACTCCAAACGCAAAACGGCCCTGGGGCATGGCCCACCGGCCCGGCCAATCTGCACAGGCCCAATAGCAAATTGTCGCAGCGTTACCACCCCCGCCAAACCCGCGCGCGATTAAATAAGGCCGGCCAGCGGACTGGACGGGTCGGCATAACGGCGCAGCCCCATGCGCCCGGCAAGATAGGCCATACGCCCGGCGGCTACTGAGTGGCGCATGGCAGCGGCCATCAGCACCGGGTCGCGCGCCTCGGCGATGGCGGTGTTCATCAACACCCCGTCGCAGCCAAGCTCCATAGCGACGGCTGCATCAGACGCGGTGCCGACGCCGGCGTCGACGAGCACGGGCACGCCTGCGCCCTCCACAATCAGCCGGATGGTCACCCGGTTCTGAATGCCAAGACCAGAGCCAATGGGCGCGCCAAGCGGCATGATGGCAACCGCGCCCGCATCTTCCAGCCTTTTGGCGGCGATGGGGTCATCGACACAGTATACCATCGGCAAAAACCCCTCTTTGGCGAGAATTTCGGTCGCGCGCAGTGTTTCAACCATATCGGGGTAGAGCGTCTTGGCCTCGCCCAGCACTTCGAGCTTGACCAAATCCCACCCCCCCGCCTCGCGCGCCAGGCGCAGCGTGCGAATGGCCTCGTCACCGGTAAAACAGCCAGCGGTGTTGGGCAGATAGGTGATCTTTTTGGGGTCGATAAAATCGGTGAGCATTGGTGCCTTGGGGTCGCTCACATTGACCCGGCGCACAGCAACCGTCACTATTTCGGCGCCCGATGCGGCAACTGCGGCGGCATTTTGCGCAAAATCCTTATATTTGCCGGTGCCGACAATCAGCCGCGAGCAAAACCGCCTTCCGGCCACCGTCCAGCCATCGTCGCCAAGTGGCGCAGGCGCATCGTTTCCGCCGCCAACGAAGTGGACTATCTCCAGCGCATCGCCCACCTCAATCACTATCTGATCAAGCGTTGACCGGGGGACGACGGCCAAATTGCGCTCCACCGCCACCTTTTCCGGCGCAAAGCCAAGGGTGCGGGCAAGCCCGGCAAGCGTGGTGCCAGCGACAACGCGGTGCGCCGCGCCGTTGACAGTGATCGAAACTAGGTTGTCGTTATGCATGGTTGCCAGATATGAGCTACAGCAGCATCTCGCAACCGAAAGGCTTGGCCCTTGGCCGATACGATCTTTGTTCTGAACGGCCCCAACCTCAATCTATTGGGTTTGCGCGAGCCGGAAATTTACGGCGCCGACACGCTCGACGATATTGCTGGCATGCTGGAAGACCGCGCACGCGCGCTCGATATCGAAATCGACATGCGCCAGTCCAACCATGAGGGCCATCTCATCGACTGGCTGCACGAGGCGCAAAGCATGGGCGCAAAGGCTGTGCTGCTCAATCCGGGCGGGTTCACCCATACATCGGTTGCGCTGCACGACGCGGTGCGCGCCATCACCACGCCGGTTATCGAGGTGCACCTGTCCAACCCGCACGGCCGCGAAGAATTTCGCCATAAAAGCTATGTCGGCCAGGCAGCCATGGGGACAATTGCGGGATTTGGCGCGCAATCCTATCTGCTGGCGCTTGAAGCCGCGTCCCGGTTCTGACAGGACACCGGGCAACAGGGGAATGAATAGTCGCATGAACGAACCAACACCTACCGCAAATGATGGCGCAATGCGGGTCGATGTCGACCTTGTCCGCCAGCTTGCCGAACTGCTCGACGATACACAGCTCACCGAAATCGAGGTTGAGGATGGCGATCGCCGGGTGCGCGTTGCGCGCACGGTAACCGCCTATGCCCCAACTTATGCCCCGCCGCCCGCCGGCCCGGCGCCACTTGCCACACCCGTGGCAGACACAGCTTCGGCACCAGCGCCCTTGGCCAATGCGGTAAAATCTCCCATGGTCGGCACGGTGTTCCTCGCAGCAGAGCCCGGCGCCCGCCCGTTCGTTTCGGTTGGCGATGTGGTAAAGGCGGGCGATACGCTCGTCATCGTGGAAGCGATGAAGGTGATGAACCCCATTCTCGCAGGCACGCCGGGCCGGGTTGCGGCAATATTGGTCGAGAATGGCCAGCCGGTTGAGTTTGATCAGCCACTCGTCATCGTCGAGTAACGCAGTTGGCGCACATCAAGAAGCTGCTCATCGCCAATCGCGGTGAAATTGCCCTGCGCATCCACCGTGCCTGTCACGAAATGGGTATTGAAACGGTGGCTGTGCATTCCACAGCCGATGCCGACGCAATGCACGTGCGGCTGGCGGATCAGGCAATCTGCATTGGCCCGCCAAGTGCCACGGAGAGCTATCTCAACATCCCCAACATCATTTCAGCTGCGGAAATTTCAGGGGCGGATGCCATCCACCCCGGCTATGGTTTTTTGAGCGAAAACGCCAAATTCGCTGAAATTGTCGAGGCACACGGCATTATCTTTGTCGGCCCCAAGCCTGAGCATATCCGCACCATGGGTGACAAGGTGGAGGCCAAGCGGACAGCAGGTGCGCTTGGCCTGCCGCTGGTGCCCGGCTCCGACGGAGCGATCAGCGATTTGGCCGAAGCCAAGGAAATTGCCGCGCGAATCGGCTATCCCGTACTCATCAAAGCGGCCTCTGGCGGCGGCGGACGGGGCATGAAGGTGGTGCCCGACGAAACGCAGCTTGAAACGCTGATGGCGCAGGCAGGCAACGAGGCAAAGGCGGCCTTTGGCGATGCCACCGTCTATATGGAGAAATATCTCGGCAACCCGCGCCATATTGAGTTTCAGGTATTTGGCGATGGCAAGGGCAATGCCATTCACCTGGGTGAGCGGGATTGCTCGCTCCAGCGGCGCCACCAAAAAGTGCTGGAAGAAGCGCCATCGCCCGTCCTCAGCCCCGCCGAGCGCGACCGGATGGGCAGCATTGTGGCCAAGGCAATGGCCGATATGGGCTATCGCGGGGCGGGCACCATCGAGTTTTTGTGGGAAGACGGCGCGTTCTACTTCATTGAAATGAACACAAGGCTTCAGGTTGAACACCCCGTGACGGAGGCAATTACAGGGCTGGACCTGGTGCGCGAGCAAATCCGCATTGCCGAAGGCCATCCGCTCACACTTGCCCAAGAAGATGTCGAGTTTCGCGGCCATGCCATTGAATGCCGCATCAATGCCGAAGACCCGCGCACCTTTGCCCCATCGCCTGGGCTGGTGAAACAATTCCACGCGCCCGGCGGTATGAATGTGCGCGTCGACAGCGGACTTTATGCCGGATACCGCGTGCCGCCTTATTATGATTCGATGATCGCCAAACTCATCGTCTGGGGGCACACCCGTGAAGGCGCGCTCCGCCGGCTGCGCCGCGCGCTACGGGAATTTGTGGTCGAAGGTATGAAGACAACCATCCCGCTCCACCAGGCGCTGCTGGACGAGCCGGATTTTCAGCAAGGCAACTACACCATAAAATGGCTGGAAGAATGGCTGGCGCGCGAAGAGGAACCGCGCTGACCAATACGCCCGAATTTACTGCCTGACGGACAAACGCTTTTTCAAGGGGGAGCCGTGCATGTTCATTGGTCATTTTGCTCCAGCCTTTATTGCAGCAACCCAGCCTGCCGCACCCCGGCTGGGGCTGGGGCTGTTGTTCGTCGCCGCGCAGCTTGTCGATATCGGTTTTTTCACGCTCCTCATCCTGGGTGTCGAACATGCGCGGCTGGTGCCGTTTATCATGCAGATGAACCCGATGGACCTGTATGACATGCCATGGACGCATAGCCTGGCGGGCGCGCTTGGCTGGGCGGCGGGGTTTGCGCTTATGCTGCGGGTGTTGCGTTTAAGCTGGGCCGGGGCGCTCATCGGCGCAGCGGTGGTGGTGTCGCACTGGTTTATCGATCTCCTCGTTCACCGCCCCGACCTGACACTGTGGGGCGGCCCGCCAAAACTTGGCCTGGGCTTGTGGAACATGCCCGCAATAGAGGTGCCGCTGGAGCTGTTCTTCGCCTTTGGCGGGCTTGCCTGGTATGTGCGCTGCACCGAGCCGACAGGCGCTGCCGGGCGCTGGTCGGCCCTTGTACTGGGCATGGCCATGGCGGTGCTTCAGGGTTATAACTGGCTAAGCCCCCAGCCGCATGAAATTATTGACCCCGCGCCTGTTTCTCTTGGCTATCTTGGGTTATTCGCATATGCGCTGCTCGCTGCGGCGGCATGGTGGACAGCGCTAACCCGGAGTGCGAAGGCATGAAGGCAACTATCTGGCACAACCCTGCTTGCGGCACATCGCGCAAGACGCTTGCCATTCTTGAAGAAACGCCAGGGCTTGAGCTTCACGTTGTCGAATATCTGCGCGCGCCTCCCTCGCGCGATACGCTCGCCGCGCTTTATGCCCGCGCCGGCATGTCCGCTCGGGCGGGCTTGCGGACCCATGGCAGCCCGGCGGCAGAGCTTTGCGCCGAGCTCGCGCTGCTCGATGCCGATGACGAAACCGTGCTCGACGCGATGATGACCCACCCCATCCTCATCAACCGACCACTGGTTGAAACCGACAAGGGCGCAGCGCTTTGTCGCCCGCAAGACCTGGTGCGGGAGATTTTGTGAATAGCCACACCGCGCGCGCTGCTGTGGCAGAAGGGCTCGGCACGCTCATTCTGGTGGCGACCGTGGTCGGCTCAGGCGTAATGGCCGAACGGCTGGCGGGCGGCAACGACGCGGTCGCGCTCATAGGCAATACCGGGGCGACAGCGGCGATGCTGTATCTGCTGATAACATTGTTTGGCCCAATTTCGGGTGCGCAGTTCAACCCGGCCGTCACACTCATTTTGACACCGCGCAAACAATGGGCAGTATATATCGCCGCGCAAGTTGCAGGCGGCGTGCTGGGCACCTGGCTGGTCCACGCCATGTTTGCCATGCCGATTTTGGAAGTTGGCGCCAAGGTGCGGGCCGGGCCGCATCAGTGGCTGGGCGAATTTGTCGCCACCTTTGGCTTGTTGCTGACCATAATATTGGCAAGCAGCAAGCGGCCACAGGCCGTAGCGGGGCTGGTTGCCTGCTGGATAACCGCGGGCTATTGGTTCACCTCGTCCACCAGCTTTGCCAACCCTGCTGTCACCATCGCGCGTGCGCTGACCGACAGTTTCGCTGGCATCCGCCCGGTCGACGCGCCCGGCTTCATCGTCGCGCAAATGGCAGGCGCACTTGTTGGCGCGGCACTTGGTAAGTGGCTGGTGTCCGCGGGCGAGCATTACAAATAAAATACTGGTCAGGCAGGCAGCGCTGGTTTATAGCAAGATATAACCAACGCTGTTTAGAAGAATATTTGATGATGAAGCGCTATCATTGTCCGCTTAGCTTGTGGCTGATTTGCTGGTGTCTTGCAATTTATCTGCCGTCATTTGGCATCGCCTGTTCTGACCTTTCGCCACAAGCTGTTGCGGCAGGCGGAAGCATTTTTGCCCGCACCTTTGTTGTGGCCGATTGGATGAGCCCTGGCGCCAAATTGCTTTTCGGCGCCTTGCTGATCCCTGGAATGTGGCTAACCACCCGTGTGGCCGGGTTGATAGGGCGCCTGGCGGCAGGCATCGGCATATCGGTTATGGCCATGATCGTCGATCTTGGCTTGTTGCCTGCAACGCTGTCTCGTTCTTTCGGCATTGGCTTAACCGGCTTGCGGTTCGATCCGGCGGTATTACCCTATTATCTTGGTGGCGCAGCAATTGCTGGCGCAGCCGGGGTAGCTGCGCATTATCGGTGCACCCACAAGGCCGCAGCGCTACAGGGCTAGCGGCAGGCGCGCGCCCCGGCTAAAGCGCAAGCATGACCAACAGCACAGCGCCCATCACCCCGGAAATCATCGCCCAGCACGGGCTGTCGGACGAGGAATATGCCCGTGTGCTGCACGCCATGGGCCGCGAGCCAAACCTGACCGAGCTTGGCATCTTCTCGGTCATGTGGTCGGAGCATTGCTCATATAAATCGAGCCGTATTCACCTGAAAAAGCTGCCCACCACCGGGCCGCAGGTAATTTGCGGGCCGGGCGAGAATGCCGGCGTCATCGACATTGGCACTGGCCCAGACGGCAAGCCGCAAGCCGCCATCTTCAAAATGGAAAGCCACAACCACCCAAGCTATATCGAGCCCTATCAAGGCGCCGCCACCGGCGTTGGTGGCATTTTGCGCGATGTGTTCACCATGGGCGCACGCCCGGTTGCCAATATGAACGCGCTGCGATTCGGCCGGCCCGACCACCCCAAGATGCGCCATCTTATCGCCGGCGTTGTTCACGGCATTGGCGGCTATGGCAATTGTGTGGGCGTGCCAACGGTTGGTGGCGAGGTGAATTTCCACCCCGCTTATGATGGCAATATTCTGGTCAACGCGATGACGGTGGGCGTGGCCGATGTCGACAAGATTTTTTATTCCGCAGCATCGGGCGTTGGCAACAAGATTGTCTATGTCGGCTCCAAAACCGGGCGCGATGGCATTCACGGCGCGACCATGGCCTCGGCTGATTTTTCTGAGGATTCGCAAGAAAAGCGCCCCACCGTGCAAGTGGGCGACCCGTTTACCGAAAAGCTGCTCATCGAGGCATGCCTTGAGCTGATGGCCTCAGACGCAATTGTCGCCATTCAGGATATGGGGGCGGCCGGCCTCACCTCGTCGAGCGTTGAAATGGCGTCAAAGGGCGGGGTTGGTCTGTTGCTCGACATGGACAAGGTGCCGTGCCGCGAAACCGGCATGACAGCTTATGAAATGATGCTCTCTGAAAGCCAGGAGCGCATGCTGATGGTGCTGAAACCGGGTCGGGAAGAATTTGCCGAAAGCATTTTCCGCAAGTGGCAGCTCGATTTTGCCATTATCGGCGAGGTAACCCAGGCAGGCCCCGATGGCGGGCGCATGGTGCTCACCCACAAGGGCGAGATTGTGGCCGACATCCCGCTTGGCCCGCTGGCCGATGATGCACCGCTTTACGACCGGCCCCATGTGCCAACGCCCAAGCGCGCGCCGCTCGGCAATGTGCCCGTGTGCGCCGATGTCGCAGCAGACCTCCTGACCCTCATGGCCTCGCCCGACATCGCTTCGCGGCGGTGGATTTGGGAGCAATATGACCAAAAAGTGGGCGCAGACACGCTGCAACCGCCCGGTGGCGATGCAGCGGTGGTGCGGGTTCATGGTACGCAAAAGGCGCTGGCCATCACCACGGACTGCACACCGCGCTACTGCTTTTCCGACCCGGTTGAAGGCGGCAAACAAGCCATTGCCGAGGCCTATCGCAACCTGTCTGCTGTAGGCGCCACCCCGCTTGCGGTGACCAACTGCCTCAATTTCGGCAACCCGCAGCGCGCAGAAATCATGGGCCAGTTTGTCGGCTGTCTTGAGGGCATGGGCGAGGCGTGTCGCGCGCTCGACTTCCCCATCGTTTCGGGCAATGTAAGCCTGTACAATGAAACCAAAAATGACGATGGCACCGGCTCTGCCATTTTGCCCACACCGGCCATTGGCGGGGTTGGGCTGCTGGTGGACTGGCGCAAATCGGCTGGCATAGCCTTTAAGGGCACGGGCGATGTCATCGTGCTAATTGGCACGCCAGGCCACCATCTTGGCCAGTCTTTGTGGCTGCGAGAGTGCCATGGCCGCGAAGAAGGCCCGCCGCCGCCGGTTGATCTGATGCAGGAACGCGCGGTTGGCGCTTTTATCCGCGCACAAATCGGCAATGGCGCGCTAAGTGCCGTGCATGATGTGTCCGATGGCGGGCTTGCCGTCACCATTGCAGAAATGGCGCTTGCAGGCGGCGTTGGCGCCATGCTGTCGGCACCGGTGCCACACGGCCTTGCCGCGACCTATTTTGCCGAAGATCAGGGCCTGTATGTCGCCACCGTCAACGATGCGCATCTGAATGACTTCCTCCATGCCTCGACCCGCGCAGGCGTTGAAGTGGAGCGCATCGGCCGCACCATCATCGGCCGCCTCGTCATCGAATGCCCAGACAAGGACCATGTCGTAACGCTTGACGAACTGCGAAACGCGCATGAAGGCTTTTTCCCTAAATTAATGGGCGAAGCGCCGCTTGGCGACCAATAATCGCGCCAATATCCAAGCCAATTTCCACGCCGCCAAAAGGTTTTTTCAATGCTCGATCATCCCGCTCAGCCCTGGCCTGGCCTTGCCCCGCTTGTCGATGATGAGCGCGTTGCGCGCGCGCGCCAGTTTCGCGACCATATGCGCATGCGCCGCACCTGCCGCTATTTCAGCAATACGCCTGTCCCGCGCGACATCATTACGGCTGCCATTGAAGCCGCGGGCACGGCGCCATCGGGTGCAAACCACCAGCCCTGGCACTTTGCGGTAATAGAATCGGCAGCGCTGAAAGCACAGATCCGCGCCGCCGCCGAGGAGGAGGAGCGCGCCTTTTATGCCGGCAAGGCAAGCGCGGAATGGCTGGAGGCGCTCGCCCCGCTTGGCACCGATGCCGACAAGGCCTATCTCGATGTCGCTCCCTGGCTGATCGTGATCTTTGCCCAAAGGCGCGGCGGCGCCGAGCCGGGGGACGACAAGCAGAATTATTACGTCAACGAAAGCGTCGGCATCGCGACGGGCTTTCTGCTCGCAGCGCTCCACGCGGCAAACATTGCCACGCTTACTCACACGCCCAACCCGATGCGGTTCTTGAACCAGGTGTGCAACCGGCCCGAAGGCGAAAAGGCAGTGATGATCGTCGTCGCCGGCCACCCAACGGCAGACGCGACGGTGCCGCTCCACGCGCTCAAAAAGAAATCGCTCGACGAAATTTCAAGCTGGCTGTGACGGCGGGCTATTCCGGCACACCCCTGGCGAAAAAGCTGGGATACAAACAAGGCATGCGGCTATGGTTTGGCAACATGCCCGATGATGTTCGCGCCGAGATTGAGGCGCATAGCGGCCTGCTTGCGGTGGAGGCTGAACCCGCCGCCGGGCTTGATGCAGCGCAGTTGTTCGTCACCAGGCGCACCCAGATTGAACAGGCCCTGCCGCAATTGCGCGCCAGCTTGGCGCCGGGCGGCTTCTTGTGGGTTTCCTGGCCAAAAAAGGCCGCCAAAATGCCAACCGATGTCACAGAAGATGTTATACGCACCGTCGTGCTGCCCATGGGATTTGTCGATGTGAAGGTGTGTGCCATCGACGCTGTCTGGTCGGGGCTAAAGTTGATGATTCGGCGTAGCGAGCGGTGAGCGACACTGCCGCTGCACCGGCTGCGCGGATCGTTACGCTTGATATTTTGCGCGGCGTGGCGGTGATGGGCATTCTCGTTATGAACATCAACGCCTTTGCGCTGCCCGGCCCGGCATATGACAACCCGCGCGCCTTTGGCGGGGCGAGCGGTGCCGATCTGGCCGTTTGGGCGACAGCCTTTGTACTGATCGACGGCAAGATGCGCGGGCTGTTCTCGCTGCTGTTCGGCGCGTCGCTGTTGCTGGTGGCTGAACGTGCCGAGGCGCGCGGGCACAGCGCAGCGCGGGTGCATTATGCACGGATGGCGGTTTTGCTTGTTATCGGCCTGCTACATTTGTGGCTGTTTTGGTGGGGCGATATTCTCCACCATTATGCGCTGATTGGGATTATCGCTTTTACCATGCGCAAATTGGCAGTGCCACAATTGCTGGCGGCAGCGATGTGTGTGCTCATGGTGCAGATTGCTGTTTATGCCCCCATTCCCGCCGATATTTACCTAGCCGAGCGCCAAATCGCCGCCGCGCCCGCCAGCCCGCCTGCTGGTGCGCTGAATATCATTGCGGCCTATCGCCCGTTTTTTGGCGTTCCCGGCGCGCGCGAACTGGCAGCAGATCTTGCGCTGCACCGCGCCGATTATGCCACCATTGCCGCTGACCGATTTACCCAGACACAGCGCACGCCATTTGCTCTGCTCAGCGCCATCGGCGCACAAACGCTGGCTTATATGCTCATCGGCATGGCGGCGTTCAGGTCAGGCCTGCTCAGCGGAGCATGGCCTGCGGCGCGCTATGTGCGCTGGGCGGCATTGTGCTTTGCGCTTGCCTTACCGGCGTATCTTGGCCTGGCCTGGCTCGATATCAGCACCGACTTCGACATGGCCGCGATTGCGCTTGCGGTGTTGCCAGCCGGCGCCGTTTTGCAGCCGGTAATGATGATCGGCTGGGCGTGCCTTATATTATTCACCGCGCGCGGACAGGGTTGGCTCGTCCAGCGAATAGCCGCTGCCGGGCGCATGGCCTTCAGCAATTATCTGGGCACGACGCTGGTCTGCACCGCTCTGTTTTACGGCTATGGCTTTGGCCTATATGGCCTGTTTTCCCGTGCGGCACTCATCCCCATTGCCGCAGGATTATGCCTTGCAATGCTGCTTTGGTCCAAGCCCTGGCTGGCAAGATTTCGCTATGGCCCGATGGAATGGCTGTGGCGGTCTGCCGCGCGCGGCCGCTGGCAGCCGATGCGCCGTTAGGCCCGACCGAAACCGGTTGCTGGCCGCCGGCCAAAACCGGCTCCGGCCACTGGCCGGCGTTCCACCAGCGGATTGGCCTCTCGCTGGAGCAGCGCCAGCGTATCGTGGAACAATTTGCGCAGGCCCACCACATGCTCAAGCACTTCTTCGGGTGTATCGTGCTTTTCAACACAGGTGCGCGCCATCATCTCGATGCGCTCGGCGACCAGCGCCAGCGGCTCTGCGCCAAACTGTCGTGATTCGCCTTTGAGCGTGTGCGCTGGAATGACCAGTGCAGCAGCATTGCCCGCCCGCACCGCCGCCTCAATGGCACCAACAGACTTGATGCCATCCTCCTCAAAATACCCCAAAATACGAACAAAACCGCCACCAAGCTCGGCACGAGCTCTGGCAAAAGCGGCCCAGTCGACCAGATTGCTGCCTTCAAATGACACTAGCTGCTCCTCCACCGCGCCAACAACCGCGAAGGTTTCTCCTCGCTTATACGCAGCGCAAGTAAACGAGCCGTTGATGGCAAAACGCTATTCGATGCAAAAAACCGGCATTGGGTGCTCGCTGCACCGGCGCAGGCGCCGCCCGGCGGCTTTGGCTACGGCATCGAGTTCATCTTGTGCGGCTGGATCATCGGCATATATCGTCACCGCCCCCGCGCCATCGCGCAGGGCGCGCGCCAGCCTGATTGCGGGCCAGGGGCAGCGCATACCGCGAGCATCAATCGTCGCCATCAACTGTCGAACGGGTTTTTCGGCGCCCGCAAGGTCAGCCGCACCGGCACTGCGCCAAAACCCAGCTCCCGGCGGATACCGTTTATCAAATAGCGCTGATAGCTGTCGGGCAATTGGTCCACTCTGGTGCCAAACAACACAAAGCCGGGTGGGCGGGTCTTTGCCTGTGTCAAATAACGCAGCTTGATGCGCTTGCCGCCGGGCGCAGGAGGCGGGTTGGCGGTAATGGCGCGCTCAAACCAGCGGTTGAGCTCGCCCGTGCCGACCCGGCGCGACCATGCCTCGCGCGATTCGAAGGCGACCGCGATCAACTGGTCGATCCCCTTGCCAGTGGCGCCCGAAATGGTGAGCACCGGCAGGCCCTTTACCTGCGACAGCCCCTCATCAAGCGCGGCCCGCACACCGTTGAACAACCGGCTTGCATCTTCGGCCACATCCCATTTGTTGAGCGCAATGACGAGGGCGCGCCCTTCCTGTAGCACCCGATCAGCAATTTTCAGATCCTGCACCTCAAGCCCGCGCGTGGCATCGAGCAGGAGCACAACCACCTCGGCAAAATCAATCGCGTGGAGCGCATCGGCGACCGACAGTTTTTCCAGCTTGTCTTGCACCTGCGCGCGTTTGCGCATGCCCGCGGTATCGATCAGCCGCACCGGGCGCGTTGCACCATCGGGTGCGGTCCACTCCCAGTCAATGGCGATGGAATCGCGGGTAATGCCAGCTTCCGGGCCGGTAATCAGCCGGTCCTCGCCCAGTATTTTGTTGATAAGTGTTGATTTTCCTGCGTTAGGCCGCCCGACAATTGCCAGCTTTAGCGGAGCATTGGGGTTATCATCTTCTGGCGCGTCCTCTTCAATCACCTTGCCCTCAAGGTGGGGGAACAGCGCCTCGAACAAGTCGCCCAACCCCTCGCCATGTTCAGCCGACAACTGCACCGGATCACCAAAACCAAGCGCCAGCGCCTCGATCACTCCTGCCTCGCCAGCGCGGCCTTCGGCCTTGTTGGCCACCAGCACCACAGGCGTGTCGGACGCGCGCAGCCAGCGGGCAATTTCCTCATCAAGCGGAACCAGCCCCGCGCGCGCATCGATCAGGAACAGCGCAACATCGGCCATGCGTATCGCAGCCTCGGTTTGCTGGCGCATCCGCCCCGGCAGCGTGTTGGGATCTTCATCTTCATAGCCAGCGGTGTCAACCACGCGGAAGTCAAGCCCGATAAGGGTCGCGTCCCCCTCGCGCCGGTCGCGCGTTACGCCGGGCCGGTCATCCACCAGCGCCAGTTTTTTGCCGACAAGCCGGTTGAACAGCGTCGATTTTCCGACATTGGGGCGGCCAATAATCGCAACGGTTGGAAGTTGTGCCATGCGCGCCTTCTAGCGTTTTGCTGCAAATGCGCCAGCCACCACTTGCAAGGGCTCAGCGATAGGCCGAGATTCGCCCTTTCCCGTCGATGACGAACAGCATGTTGTTTGCAACAACCGGCCCAAGCGAAAATGGTGCCGCGCCCTTGATACGCTCAACAATGGCGCCGCTCTCCGGCGAGACGGCGGCTATTTCGCCGCGTGAGCTGACAGCAAACAGCCGCCCGCCTGCCAGCACCGGGCCGGACCAGGTAATCAGGCCCTTATGTTTCTTGGCATTGCGAAAGCCGCCAAGATCGCTGATCCAGCGCACCTTGCCGTTAGCGCGCGACAGGCACACCAGCCGCGCATCGTCGGTCACGACAAACAACCATTCACCCGCAATCCATGGCGTGGAAATGCCGGCAAAATTCTGCTCCCACAGCCGCCGCCCGGTGGTCAGCTCCAGCGCGACTACCCGCCCGCCCTGACCAACGGCATAAACACGCGTGCCATCGATCACCGGGCTGGCGTCAATATCGGCAAGGCTCGACACAGAAGTCGTCACGCTCGATCGCGACAAGGTGTCGCTCCACAGTGGCAAGCCATTTTCATAACGATAAGCATTCAGCTCACCCGACGAGAAGCCGGCAACAATGGTGCCTCGGCCAGCCGCAGGCGCCGCTACGCCAAACACCCCTTGCGATTCGAGCGAGCCGGAACGTGTCCATTGGACCGCACCATCCGCCTCGCTCATGGCAAAAAGCTGGTTGTCCTGGCTAAGCATATAAATCGCGCCGTTCGACACGGTTGGCGCGCCGCGCAGCGGGCCGCCGGGCTTGGCGCGCCACAAAATCGCGCCGTCGGCCGCATTCAGGGCAACGACCTCGCCAACGCCGGTTGCGGCAAACAGCTTGCCATCGTCATAGCTCACCCCGCCGCCAAAGCGCGCCTTGCGGTTTTCCTTGTCGCGGCTCACCTCGGCTGTCCACAATGCACGGCCCGTATCGGCGGCAAAGGCATGAACCACCGCGTTGACATCGATGATAAACAGCTTGTTGTCTGCAACTACGGGCGACGCCGCCAGCCTTTCGCGCGGGGAACCGCCGTTGATCGTCGCGCTCCACACCCGCGACAGTGTGGCGCCAAGAGCAGGGTGGCCCATAGATTTGCTGGGGTCGCCGCCGGGCTGGGTCCATGCCTCGTTGGCGGCGGGCGCGGGCAGGAGCACCTGCACCCCGGCGAGCGATTTGTCCGCCTCTGCGCCGCTCTCCGACACCAAAATGGGTACACGATTTCCAAGCACAGGCGTTTTTGCCTTGCCGCCGCCTTTGAAGATGCCGCACGCGCTAAGCGCCATCAGCGCGGCTATCGCGACTGGCACTCGAACCGATTTCATCATTGCGCTTGGTTATCCTCTTTTTGGGCGACAGCGTCGACACCGAGCGCGCCTGCCATCTGCACTGCCCGCTGGCGCAGTGTTTCGGGCACGCGCTGGTCTGCGGCAATATCGCCAAATAATGCACCCGCCAAACCGGGCTTGTTCATCCGCACATGGGCAATCGCAACCATTTCACCCGCGCTGCCCAGCCACGGCCCGCCTTTTATCGCAAGCCGCTTTAGCCGGGCAACGACAATGCCCGGCGCCAGTGTATCATATTCCGCCGATGTCTGCCGAATAAGCGCCAGGTCGCGCAGCGGCTGGCCAACCGCTGTGTCGGCGGCAACGGCGGCAAATTTGGCGGCCGCGCCCTTCAGATCATCTTTTTGCAGCAGCAAATCGGCCTGAGTGAATTGCGCCAGCGCACGGTAGCCCGCGATGGAAGATCCCGCCAGTTCAGCAAGCGGCGCCTGGGCCGATTTCACATCGCCTGAGCCAAGCGTGTCGAACAGCCGGGCAAATTTCTCGCCCTGCTCGCCCGCCAGCGCGCGCTGATGGTTCTGCCACAACAACACCCCACCAAGCACTGCCAGCACAAGCGCCACCGCGCCGCCAATCATCAGGCCATAGCGCCGCCCCATGCTGGCCAGTTGATCGCGTCGCAGCTCTTCATCGACTTCGCGGATAAAGGCTTCATTGGTTTGCGGCGTAACGGCCAAGGCAAGACTCTCCGTGGTGGAACAACAAAGGCGCGGACCCTAGCGCTGGTGGCGACGAAACAAAAGCGTTCAATCCTTAGGGCGATAAACCTGCTCGGCACCGGGAAAGGCCCTGGCGCGCACATCGGCTGCATAAGTTTCAACCGCGGCAGAAATGCGGCCGGCCAAATCGTCGAACCGCTTTACGAAACGGGCGGTGCGATCAAACATCCCCAGCATATCTTCGGCAACCAGCACCTGCCCGTCGCACTGCGCCGACGCGCCAATGCCGATGGTAGGGCAATCGATGCTGCTGGTAATCTGCAGGGCCAGCGGCTCCACCACCCCTTCCACCACAAGCGCAAATGCGCCCGCCTCGCTGATCGCTCTGGCATCGTCGAGAATGCGGGCAAACTCGGCCTGGCTGCGGCCACGCGCGCCATAGCCGCCCAGCTGGTTCACCGCCTGTGGCGTCAGCCCCACATGGCCCATAACCGGAATGCCGCGCTCCGACAAAAATTTCACCGTGGGCGCCATGGCCTGTCCGCCTTCCAGCTTGACAGCGGCAGCGCCCGTTTCCTTCAGCAGCCGCGCGGCGCTAGCAAAGCCTTGCTCAGGTGACATTTCATAGCTGCCAAAGGGCATATCGATTACGACAAGGCTGTGATAGCTGCCACGCACCACCGCAGCGCCGTGCCCCGCCATCATCTCCAGCGTAACAGGAACGGTAGAGGGCAGGCCATAAACCACCTGCCCCAAACTATCCCCCACCAGCAGCATGTCGCAATGCGGATCGAGTAGCTGAGCCATGCGCACGGTATAGGCGGTGAGCATCACCAGCGGCTCTGCCCCTTTGCGCGCGCGGATGGCAGGCACGGTCAGCCGCTTCATCGGCGCAGGCGTTGGGTTGGCGCGGCTGGTCGACGTATCGAGCGTGTAGGTCGTGGACATAAGCGGTTGATAACTGCTCCGCCGGGGCTCCGCCAGTGTGATCGCGCAGACGCATCGATTTTATTTGACTTCATGTTCGATATATATAACATTATGCACATATAAACGAACGCGGAGGAGCCAGTGTCGTTCAAAGAAAAGATTACCTGGCTGACCCTTGCCACCATGGTGGTCACCTATGGCGTGTATTTTACGCTGGTCGCCCGAATGGGGCCGGCCGCGCCGCTTATTTCCATCGCCGCGCTGTTTGCGGTGGTTACTGCCGCGCAGGTTGTCGTCATCGTCATTGGCACAGTTGCCATTACGGTGACGGCGCAGCGCGAGGCGAAAGCTCCTGCCGATGAACGCGACCTCGCCATTGCGCGCCGCGCTTCTTCAGGCGCCTATTATGCGCTGGTTACAGGCATGATTGTGGTTGGCATCGTCATGCCGTCCAACAAAAACCCCGCAGAAATCATCCACACCGCCTTGCTCGCGCTGGTTATTGCCGAAGTGATGCGCCATGCCATGATGGTCATCAGCTATCGTCGGGGCTGGCATGGCTAAGCTACTTATCCGCAACACAATCCGCATGTTGCGCTTTATGGCTGGTGAAATGACACAGGCTGAGCTTGGCGAACGCGTTGGCGTAACACGCCAGACCATCGCCGCCATTGAGACGGGCAAATATTCGCCAACGCTGGAGGCAGCGTTGCGCATTGCCGCTGTATTCGGCAAGCCGCTCGACGAGGTGTTTCAATGGGACGGGTAGAGCCCTTGCCGCTTGGGTAGCATCGCGTGGCGAGTGGAGGAGAGGCGGCAGGGCAAAAGCCTGAAGGGGGACTGTGAGGATCGGGCCAGACCACAAACCGCTCCCATATCAGCGCAACCAGCCGCGCCGCGCCGCACGGGTTGCAAACCAAAGCTGGAACAGCGCCAGCGCAACAATCACCAGTGGCAGCCCTGCCGCCGCCAGTCCTTTTGCTGCAACAATATCTGTCGCGCCAAGCGACCAGCCAAACTGTGCCGCCACGCCAACCAGCGACAACAAAGAGAACATCCACGCCACCCTAAACCGCATCAACAAGGCAACCGCCCCGGCAAAAGCGGGCAAAACGGCAAGCGCAAAAACATAAACAAACCAACCGGGCAGGGCGATGTAATATTGCCGGTCATAAACTGGCATAGCCGCCAGGGCGGGATGATCGACAGTGAGGTGGCTGTAGAACGCAAACAGGCCGACTGCGGCCCACAACAGCAGCAGCGCCGACACAAGCCAGAATAATCGCGGCACCTGCCGGGCAAAACTGGACATGGGCAACCCTCCCCGTTTTTTCTGCGCTCACGCAGCACCTGTGGGGCGCCGCTGGCAAGCCCGCTCAACTAATCGTCACGCCCTTCCAAAAGGCAAAGCGGCCCTTGATTTCGGCCGCCGCCGCCAGCGGCTCGGGGTAATACCAGGCGGCATCAAGGTTACGCTCACCGCTTACAATCAGCGTTTTGTAGCTGGCAAAACCCTTCCACGGGCAGTGCGACTGTGTGGCGCTTTCTTCAAAAAATGCCGGGTTAATGGCATTGGCGGGAAAGTAATGATTTCCCTCCACGACAATGGTGTCGTCCGACTGCGCAAGGATTGCGCCGTTCCATGTGGCAACAGGCATAGGCTCCACTCCCGGTATGTGTGTCGTGCTGATATCGGGTTGCCCCCCTCCCGCCGCAATGCCGCATCAGGTGAAAAACGCGGCGTAAATATCGGGCTTGAACCCGATCAACACCTTGTCGTCGCGCACGAGCACGGGCCTTTTTATCATCGAGGGATTGGCAAGCATAAGCGCAACGGCGCCATCCGCCGCTGCCGGTCCATCTGCGCCCAACACGGCCTTGGCGGCCTCGGGCAATTGGCGAAAGCTGGTGCCGGCACGGTTCAGCACCGTCTGCCACCCAACCTGCGCCACCCAGCCGCGCAGCAAGCCAGGGTCGACCCCGGCTAGCTTATAATCGTGAAACACATGGCCCACGCCATGCCCGTCCAGCCAGGCACGCGCCTTTTTTATCGTGTCGCAATTCTTGATACCATAAACCGTTATTGCCGCCGTCATCGCTCAAGCCCTTTTCCGCTGGCCGCAACCCGGCTGCTGCTGCCTGACTAGGCGGGTTGTTCGCCCCGGATCATCCGTACCATGGCGGCAAGGCTTGGTTTTTGCCCCGCAGCCAGCAGGCTTGCCCGAAAAATCCGCCCCAGCATCACCCCTAAAAGCACGACAAAGCCAACCAGCATCACCGATGTGCCAATAATTTCCCACAAGGACACGCCAACCCCCAGTCGGGCGAGCATCGTAAAGGGTGTGTAAAACGGTATCCACGTCATTACCGCGATAGCCGTGCCGCCGGTCTGCTGCAAAATCGCCTGGGCCAGTAGCGCAAACGGCATGATGATGAGCATCAACACCGGTGTCAGATAGCTTTGCGCATCCCGCATGGAATCGCTCATCACACCAATCGCCAGGAACACCATCGAATATATGAGATAGCCTGCGAGAAAATAAAACAGCATCGCCGCTGCGACCCCAGGCGATGACAATGGCGCCAGCGCCGGCCGAATAAAATCGGCAACAGCCCCCTTGCTCAAAAACGCGGCGCCAACACCGCACAACACCCAGACAAGCACCATTGTCAGCCCAACCGCCACCGTGCCGACCAGCTTGCCATACATCAACTCGTTGGGGCTGACACAAGCAAGCACCGCCTCAATCAGCTTGTTGGAACGCTCCTCCACCACTCCTTGCAGCATCCACGCGCCCGAAAGCGACAGAGCCATCATCAAAATATACGCACTGGCCAGCGGCAAAATGGAGCGAACGACAACCCGCTCACGCCCGCCGCCCGGTGGTGGCGCCTTAATAGCAATGGTCGGCACAACGGCGCCAAGCCCCGCTATCTGCCCAGTGCCAAGGCCCAATGACTGCAAAAAGCCGCCGCGCAAATCAGCCGCCAGCACGCTTTGCACCAGTTGCACAAAGCCGCCGCGCGGTTGCTCCTTGGCCCACAGCTTTACCGCTACACCGCCCTGGCCAAAATCAGCCGGCACAAACAGCGCATAATGAACAGGTTTTGCAACAGCGCCGCCCGTTTTTGATGGCCGCAACATGGGTTCGAGCAAAGCATCAAGCCTGTCAGGCGCGGCTGCGGCAATGGCAGGCGGGGTGTCGACAATCTCATAGCTGGGCTCAGGCGCCTTGAAAGGCGGTGTATCGGCCGCGGCAAATCGGCGCATCTGTGCCTGCGCTCCAGCAACCCCGCCCGATTTTTCAAACATCACCACATCGGCATCGCTATAAATGCGGTCATACTGCGCCCAGGGGGCGGCCGGGTCGGCATGGCCAAGCTCATGGCGCTGCGCATAGCGCGACAGGGCAAGCAGCACGCGGCGCTGCTCGTCAAGCGCGATGCGGGCGCGGATTGCCGCTGCCTCTCGGCCGGTTGCATCGATTAGCATTACCCGCTCGGTGCCGGACTCGTTGAAATAGCGCGACGCAACCGGCCCCGCCGCAATCGCCAGCGGCACGATGAGCATCGTGATCCAAAAACCGCGCGTGGCCGCAATCTGACGAAATTCGCGCGCCGCGACCAGCAGAATATGCGCGATCATGCCCGTTGCTCCTCACCGCCGACCAGGTGGATAAACACATCGTGCAGGCTGGGGCGTTGTTGGTCAAACCGCCGCAAGCCAATGCCATTTTCGGTGCAGGCTTGCAGCACATCGGCCGCGTCTACACCGGGCAAAAGCTGCACATTCCACTCTTGCCACTCTAACCCCTCTGACCGCCCGGCCTGCGCGCCAGGCCCAGCGCTGCCCGCCAGCTCGGCCGCAGCCACCCCCGCCCAGTCGGCCGGGTTGCTGCGCGCCGCAATCCGCAGCCGCGCCGGCAGCCGCGCACGCGCTTCATCCTGCGTGCCTTCAAACACCTTGGCGCCTTGGGCAATGAGCATCAGCCGGTCACACAGCCGCTCGGCATGTTGCATGACATGGGTGGAAAAAATTACCGTGGCCCCGGTGTGGGCGAGGCGGATAATCTCACCCTCCAGCAGCCCTTGATTGACCGGGTCGAGCCCGGAAAACGGCTCGTCGAGAATCACCAGCTTTGGCTCGTTGACGATGGCGGCGGCAAGTTGCACCTTTTGCGCCATACCCTTTGAAAGCTTGTCGACATTGGTTCTGAGCGATGCGCCAAGGCCAAAACGCTCAAGCAGCCGCTTGGCCGACAGCCGGGCGTCGCCAGCGCTCATCCCCTTTAGCCGCCCGAAATAGATGATGGTATCAAGCGCTGTCATGCTGCGATAAAGCCCGCGCTCTTCAGGCAAAAATCCCAGATCCGAGGTGTTTTCGCGCCCTGGCGCGCGGCCGAGCACGCCAATCTTGCCGCTATCGGGGCGGATTATGTCCAAAACCATACGCAACGACGTTGTTTTGCCCGCGCCATTACCGCCTAAAAATCCGAAAACCTGGCCCTGCGGCACGGCAAAGCTCAAATCATTGACGGCAATTTTGGAGCCAAACCCCTTGCTCACCGCCTCGAACGAAAGTGCCGTCATGCAGTTTTCCCGCCGCCAATGCTCAATGAGTGTGTTGACGACACAATACGGATAAATGCGCAGCCGTCTACAACAATCTGGGCAAGCGCGGCGCTTGCCGCCGGTGGCAAAATCAGGCGCCGGCCTGCGCGCGCCGCATTCCGGCGGTGAAATCGCCAAAGGCGCGGTCGAGCGTGGTCAACTTGCCCACCACATCGCCAAATGCCCCGGCAATTTCAAGCGACGAGCCCGACGCCTTGGCCGCCGCGCTATCGGCCTCCGCCACGCTTTCGCTCAGCCTTTTCACCGTGGCGCTGGCATGGGTAATGGCGTGCTCAACCGTGACCACCCGCTCCGCCTCGCTGGCAATGCCGCTGGAAATTGCCCGCGACACGTCGGACAGGTGGGCAATGGCGTCGGTCACATTTTGGAATGCAGCCACAACGGCACCGTTGGTGCTGCGCATATCGGTAATCTGGCTGGCAATATCGCGCGTTGCCTGCCGGGTGGAATTGGCCAGCGCCTTCACCTCGTCGGCAACAACCATGAAGCCGCGGCCCGCCTCGCCCACGCGTGCAGCCTCAATGGAGGCGTTGAGCGCAAGCAGGTTGGTTTGGCTTGCGACATTGGCAATCCATGACTGGATGGCGTCAATCCGGTCGGCCGCTGCCTCAAAATCAGCGATACGGGCGTTGGCGGCGTCGACGCGTTCAATGGCGGAATCGGCCATGGCACACCCTTCGTCCGACCGGTGGCGCAACGCCTTTAACTGCATGGCGATGGCCACGATGCTTGGCGCCACACTGTTCACCGCATCGCGAATTTCGCCCGCCGCAGCGCTTGCCAGCTCAGATTGGTGCTGCGTGGTTGCTGTGTCCTTGGTCATCAGCAGCGCGGCGTCGTCGAGCCGGGCGGCGGCATCGCGTGCGGCAGTAACAAGGCCAGAGACATGGTTCTCCAAATCCCCCGCAAGCGAGGCAACCGCGCGCCGTTCCATCTCCTGGCTTGCTCTTTGCTGCTCCACCAGCTGGGCGACAAGCCGGGTATTTTCGCCATTTACCTGGCGCACCGTGTGTTCCAGCTTACGCTGGCTCTCCTCCTGCTGAGCGGCGAGCGCAGCTTCCATCACCACCCGCTCTTTGCTCAGGCTGACAAAGGCCTGCAGAGCGCGCGCGATGATGCCGATTTCGTTACCAAATTCCACCCCTGGCACCGGCGAGGCATAATCGCCATCCGACATGGACTGAAGCCGGTGAGTAATGCCGCTCAACCCGGCCGACAGCGCGCCAATGAGCAAAACCGCCAGCAAGAGAACAACCACCACCGCCGCCGCCGACAGGCCAAGGTTGAGCTGTAGTCGCAGCGACAGCCTGTCAATCCGCGCGCGCAGCAACCGGTTGAGATCATTTGCCGCAACCTCCCACACCGCGTCGCGCGCGGTTGCCAGTGTCGCCATCGTCTGCGCGCCCGACCTGGCAAGATCAGCCTGTGTTGCCGACGCCAGCTTTTTAACCGCGCCTGGCAATGCCCCCTTCGCAATCAGCCCGTCGCGATTAGCGTTCATCGCGCGCACTGCCGATTGTTCCACCGCGGCAACCGCGATCTGCAGGTCGCGCCGCGCAAACGCGGCCGTCATATCATCGGCATCGGCCCGCCCGCGCATCGCATCGGCAACATCGCGTAACTTCAGCAAGACGATATCCATCAGATAATAAGTGTCGAGATCAGGATCGAGAATAAGGTTTGACTGATCGCCAACCGCCGTCATCAACTGCCCGCTAAACGCCGCCGCGGGCGATGCCGCCGAACGCAGCATGGTCGCCTGCAAGCTGTCCACCAACACCGCAGACTGGCCAGCAGTGCCAAAGCTGCGGTCATAAATCTCCGCTTTTTGCGTCAAAAGCGCAATGTTCGCGCGAGAAACCTCTCTGGCAGAACGAGGCTGGGAGGCAGCCGTATAGCTCATCCAGATCGGCCGCAAATAATCCAGCCCATCCACTTCGCGCTGGGTAAAGCGAACATCCTCCAGGCTTTGTTCGACAAACAACTGGCCAAGCAACACAGCCGGTAGCATCCCCAAAGCGAGCAGCAACGACAGCAGCGCCGCAAACGGCAATCGGCTGACCGCCGAGGTAACTTGATAAGCCAGGCCATTACGCATGCGACCCGGCTAACATTGGCATGGATAACAAGCCGTTAACGATAATGGCAACAAGCAACATTTTTGCCGCCATGCGTGCGCGTTAGTGCTTGAACTATCGTACATTCATGCGCAGTTTGCGCCATACCACGACACAAAAACAGGCGCTGCATGACTGACGAGAACCGGCCGTGCATCGCGGTCATCATCCCCGCGCGCAACGAAGCAGGCGCATTGCCGCATGTCCTGGCCGATATTCCCGCCGCCGCCCGCTATGTCATCGTGGCGGACAACGGCTCTACCGATGGCACCGCCATGGTGGCACGCGCGCACGGCGCCATGACGGTGGATGTGCCGGTGGCAGGCTATGGCCGGGCGTGCCTTGCCGGCATTGCACAAGCGCAGCAGCTTGGCGCGGAAATCATCGTGTTCCTCGATGGCGACCGCAGCGACTATCCGCAGCAAATGGCACAGCTTGTCGCGCCGATAATCGCAGGCAAAGCCGATATGGTAGTCGGGTCGCGGATGCTGGGCACGCGCGCGCGCCGCTCGCTCACCCCGCAGCAGATGTTTGGCAACCGGCTGGCCTGCTGGCTCATCTGGCGCATCTGGGGGTTTCGCTATACCGATTTGGGGCCGTTTCGCGCCATCCGCGCCGACCGGCTGCACCAGCTTGACATGCGCGAGCAAACCTATGGCTGGACGGTGGAAATGCAGGTGCGCGCGGTGCAGCACGGCATGGCTATTGTCGAGGTGCCAGTGGATTATCGCCCGCGCATTGGCATATCAAAAGTGTCGGGCACGGTGCGTGGCGTGGTGCTGGCTGGGTATCATATCCTGGCGATGATCGCGCGTGCCGCGCTGGGCGGGCCGCGATAGGCCAAGCGCCGCTGGCGTATGCGCCCTGCCCCCTTGGCGTAGCGGAATTTGCCGCTACACCTTTGGTTATTCACAAGATCAAAAGGTGCTTTATGACTTATCGGATGACCGCGGCATTGGCCGTAGTGCTGGCCTCGACTTCGGCACAGGCACAGGCACAGGCCGCAGCAACCCCGCCTGCTGCGGCAGACAAAAGCGCCAAGCCACCCAAATGGGACGTAAGCGCGCCCCCCGGCCTCACCACACGGCAAGTACCAATCGATGTGACAGAGGGAAGCTGGATGAACGTCGATGTCTCGCCCGACGGCAAGATGATCGCGTTTGATCTGCTGGGTGACATTTACACCATGCCCATTGGCGGCGGCACACCCAGGCGCATTGCCGATGGCCTTGCTTTTGAACATCAACCGCGCTTTTCGCCCGATGGCAAGCGCATCGCCTTTACCTCAGACCGCGGCGGCGGCGACAATATCTGGCTGATGAATGCCGATGGCAGCGACAAACGACAATTGTCGAAAGAAGATTTTCGCCTGCTCAACCAGCCAAGCTGGAGCCCGGATGGCCGATTTTTGATCGCGAAAAAACACTTCACCACCCAGCGCTCGCTCGGTACGGGCGAAATCTGGCTGTATCATGTGTCGGGCGGCGGCGGCGTACAGCTTGTCAAACGCGCAAACGAAGTGCTGCAAAAGGAACTGGGTGAGCCAGTTTACGCACCCGACGGCAAAAGCCTGTACTTCACCCGCAATGCAACACCCGGCCCGGTGTTCGAATATGCTCAAAACTCCAACACCGACCTGTTCCATATCGACCGTTATGATCTTGAAACCGGCGAGGTTACCAATGTGGTGTCGGGCGTTGGCGGATCGGTGCGGCCAACGCCATCGCCCGATGGAAGGCTGATCGCCTTTGTCCGGCGCGAGCGCACCAAATCCAAGCTCTATATAAAAGACCTCGCCTCTGGCGAAGAGCGCAAAATTTATGACGCGCTCGACCAGGATGTGCAAGAAACCTGGGCAGTTACCGGTGTTTATCCAAATATGAGCTGGACACCAGACAGCAAATCCATCGTGTTTTGGGCCGGTGGCAAAATTCGCCGGGTGAATGCCAATGGCGCAAGCGCGGCGGAAATTCCGTTCCACATCAGCGACACGCGCGTTGTTATCGACGCAACCCACCCGCAAATTCTTGTAGCACCAGACCATTTCGCCACCAAAATGCCCCGCTGGGCCAGCGTTTCGCCCGACGGCCGGCAGGTGGTGTTCGAAACACTGGGCAAGCTATGGGTAAAACCCATGGCAGGCGGCGCCGCGCGGCGGCTGACAAGCGGCGCCGATACGGGTTTCGAGCTGTGGCCAAGCTGGTCGCGCGACGGCAAAACCATCGTTTTTGTCGGGTGGAGCGATGCCACACTCGGCGCGATCCAAACCGTGGCGGCAAGCGGCGGCGCTGCGCGCACCATCACCACCCAACCCGGCCATTATGCCAGGCCGCGTTTTTCGCCCGATGGCAAGATGATCGCGTTTGAACAAGGCGCAGGCGGCGGGCTCACTTCGGATAAATGGGGAGAAAATCCGGGCATTTACTGGGTCGCCACCACCGGCGGCACAGCCAAAAAAGTGGCCGGAGACGGCGCGGAGCCGCAATTTGGCGCGAGCAACGACCGGATTTTCCTGCTCACCAGCGACAAGGGCAAGCGCCAGCTCGTCTCCACCAACCTGTCGGGCGAGGCAAAGCGCGTCCATGCAGCGGGGGATCTCGTCAACGACTATCAGGTGTCGCCCGATGGGCAATATGTCGCCTTCCGGCAGAATTACGAAGCCTTTGTCATGCCGCTGCTGCCCGGCACGCAGGAAGTTTCAACCGACGCCAAAGGTGGGGCGCTACCCGTCACCCGCATAAGCGGCGAAGGAGCGGACTTCATCCACTGGTCAAACAATGGCGCACAAGTGCATTGGAGCCTTGGCGCAACGCTGTTTACCGCCAAGACAAGCGCGCTGTTTGCCACCGCGCCTGCAGGCGGAGAAGCAGCAAAGTTTGACCCGCCCAAGACCGGCCTGTCGCTGTCGATGGAGGTTGCAGCCGACAAACCAACGGGCACCGTTGTACTAACCGGCGCGCGGATCATAACAATGGCCGACGCCAAGGGCGGCATCATCGACAATGGCGCCATTGTCATTTCCGGCGACCGCATAGTCGCGGTGGGCGCGGCCGCAAGCCTCGCCATTCCAGCAGGCGCCAGGGTCGTTGACGTTGCTGGCAAAACCATCATCCCTGGCCTGGTCGATGCCCATGCCCATGGGCCGCAGGGCGAAGATGAACTGGTGCCGCAGCAAAACTGGTCTGCCATTGCCAATCTGGCCTTTGGCACGACGACGATTCACGACCCATCATCGCGCGCGGCCGAAATTTTTGTGGCAGCAGAAATGCAGCAGGCCGGCAAAATACTGGCACCCCGCATCTTTTCCACCGGTGAGATCATCTACGGTGCCAAATCGCCTGATGTTTATGCCGAGATTGGCAGTTATGAAGACGCGCTGGCCCATGTGCGCCGGTTGAAGGCTCAAGGCGCGCATTCGGTTAAAAATTATAACCAGCCGCGGCGCGAACAACGCCAGATGGTCGTGCGCGCAGCACAGGCCGAGGGGCTGGAGGTAGTGCCAGAGGGCGGCTCGCTGTTCACCATGGATGTGAGCCTTATCCAGGACGGCAATTCGACGGTGGAGCACAATGTTCCGCTATCAACCTTCTACGCCGATCTTGTCAGCCTGTGGGCGCAAACCAAGACCAACTATACTCCAACGCTCGTCGTTACCTATGGCGGCCCGGCCGGTGACCCTTATTGGCGCGCGCATACCGATGTGTGGAAGCATCCGCTACTCACCAAACATGTGCCACCCGGCCTGCTTGGCGCGCAAAATGTCCGCCGCTTGCTCGCACCGGAGGAGGATTATGTCGACGCAGGCAGCGCGCGCGAATCCAAAAAACTGGCCGACAAGGGCGTGCAGGTGTCAATTGGCGCGCATGGGCAGCAGGCCGGGCTTGGCTCGCATTGGGAGATGTGGTCGTTCGTGCGCGGCGGCTGGAGCCCGATTGAGGCGCTGCGCGCGGGCACCATCATGCCCGCCATCTCGCTTGGCTATGCCAGGGATGTCGGCTCGCTTGAGGTGGGCAAGCTCGCCGATCTGGTGGTGCTCGATGCAGACCCGACGGTTGACATCCGCAACACCGAAAAGATCAACCGGGTAATGCTGGGCGGGCGGCTTTATGACGCGGCCACCATGGATGAGGTGGTCACCGGCACCCGCAAAAACGCGCCCTATTGGTGGCAGGCAGAGGGTAAGGCGAGCGCCGGCTCCGTCAGCGCCAGCCATAGCGACGGCGACATCTGACGCGGCAAGCCCCCGCCGCCCCGCTTGCGGGCGGGCGGGCGGGGGCACCTGCCCCGCAAGGCAAACCGCCAGCGTTAAAAACCAAAAATCAATCCACCCCGCCCCCTAGCCACCGGGGTGGTATTGCCGCTCGACATGGCCCTTCAGGTCGGCCGGGTAGAAATAAACCGGGCGCAATTTGCCGGTCGCATAGCGATCAACCTCATCGCTGAAATGAGGCGAGGCCGGGTTGCCACTTTCGCCGCCCGCGGTCACCGCCCATGCCCGCAATTTGGGGCCAAACTCCACCACCGCGACAAAACTGTTGCCGCTGGTGCCATAATATTTGCGCGTATTTTCATAAGCGCGCGCGCCAAACGACGCGAGCGAGCCCCATTGGGCGGAAATAAAGGGCACCGGCGTGCTTGGCTTTGTATCGTCAAAATGGGGGTCGATCGCATCGTCCAACCGCTGGAAACGGTTGATATCACCCCAGGGCACTTGCCACCGCCCAAAGTCGCGCTCTAACTTTTCAACCGCGGCAGAAAGCGCCGCAAGGCGCGCCTCGTCCGACACGCGCGTGGCGATGTAATCTGGCACATTCATCCGCTCTGCCTGCGCAAACGCGCCGACATCGTGCCAAAGATTATCTCCCCACAACACCGCAAGCGACGTGGCCTCAGACGCGGTTGACCAGCGATAATCCCATTGGCGCAACACACCGGCCGGCCCGGCAAGCTGCGCACGGCGCGGGTCGGTTGCGGGCAGCGCATCAAAGGCTGCAACGAGCTTGGGGACGAGTGTGGCAAAGGCGGGCAAATAGCTGTCATAGGCCATCGCCATCAGCCCTTCAGCCGTCACCGCCCTGGCAGGGGCGAGCAGCTGCGTTGCGTGCACCCCGCGCGCATTTTCGCCGGCTGTATCCATATAGGCTGGAAAGTCGGCCGCTTTGGGGCTGTCCGGCCCGGCGGCAGACCATGGCCAGTTGTTGGTATTCATCACCCAGCCGACAGGGGGGTTTATCGCGTTTGGCAGGCTCGCCACGCTGTGCAGCCCTTGCCAGTCCGTTGCCGGATCGGCACCGTTGACGGCTTGTGTATAGTCAAACCGCGCGCTGCGCAGGGGCACAAATTGCGGGTGAAGATAGGCTATGTTACCCTTGGCATCGGCAAAAATCGTGTCGTTGGAAGAGTTTGCTAGGAGAGATGCCACTTTGAGATAAGCGGGCAGATCTGCCGCCTTGGTGCGCAGCCAGCTTTGCTTGAGCGCGGGCACGGGCCGCCACATCAACGCCTGCGCAATCCAGCGCTCGCCCCGCCGGGCGACAATGGGGCCGTGGTGCGTGGTATAAGTGGTGAACGTGCGCGTTCCCATGCCGCCATCGGCGCGGCGAAAGCTGATCGTCACGCTATCGGTCTTAACCGGCCGCTCCTGCTGGCCATAAACATAGAAATACCGCCCTTTGCGTAGCTGAAATGTTTCGGCAAACTGATCGATATTATCAATGCCCGATGACGTGTGCATCCACCCCGCCCGCGCATTAAAACCTTGGTAGATGAAAAACTGGCCCCAGGTAGAGGCACCATAGGCGTTCAGCCCCTCATCGCTCGTCATCTGCAATTCGGAGCGGAAATAAAAGCTGGTGTGCGGGTTGATGAGCAGCAACGCATGGCCATCGCGCGTTTTGGCGGGCGCAATGGCAATGCCGTTGGAGCCGCGCGGCTCTTGCGGGCGGGCACCAGTTTCCTCCGCCGTTTTTGCAACTGGCTTGCCGCTGAAAAAACTCGCCAGTTCTGAAAGCGAAATCCGCTCAATATCGCCGCCAATGCTCCCTTCAGTGAAGGAAAGCGCCATCCATGGCTCAAAATGCGTAAGCACTTTGGGGTGAACATCGCGGTGCTGTGCCAAATAGGCGTTCAACCCGTCTGCCCAGGCAATCATCAGCCGTTGCAGCCATGGCGGCGCCGTGCGGTAGCGCGCTTTCAAATCCTGCGGGCTGACATAAAGCCGCTGGCGCAAATCCTGCCAAATCGCGCCTTCGCCTTGCGCCTCTGCCGTGCGGCCAAGTGCGGTGAGGTAATTTGCCTCGATCCGCGCAAAATCATCCTCCGCCTGCGCATATATAGCGCCGAACACGGCATCGGCGTCGGTGTGGCCGCGCACATGCGCAATGCCCCAATCGTCGCGGGTAATGGTGATCCGCGCGGCATGGGCTGCCCAGCGGGCCTGTTCTGCCGGGGTGGCCGCAGCCGCAGCGCAGGGCTGCGCGAAAAAAGACGCCAATATTGGCGCCATAACCAATAGCGGGTTGCGAACAGTGCGGGGGTGTTTATCCATGAATTGAAAGCTATAGACCCGCGCCGCCCAGGGCAAGGAGGTGCCCGACAAAAGGCAGCGCCAGACATGGGCATGTCAGGCGTGGTGGAGCCAAGGCAAGGAGCACGCGATGAAATGGTCCCTTTCTCTGCTGTTGCTGGCGGCGCTGCCCGCGCCTAGCGCCATCGACCCGGCAATGGCTGCTCAGCCGGCTGAACCTCCGGCCCTGCTGCTAAAGCCCGACCGAGTGTTTGATGGCACCAACCCTGTGCCCCATGCCGGCTGGCAGGTGCTGGTGCACGGCGAGCAGATTGTAGCGGTTGGGCCAGCGCTCGCGGTGCCCAAAGGCACTCGCACGGTCAGTCTGCCCGGCCAGACGCTGATCCCCGGCATGATCGAAGGGCATGGCCATTTGTTCCTCCACCCCTATGACGAGGCTAAATGGGACGATCAGGTGCTGCACGAGGCGCTGGCGCTGCGCACCGCGCGCGCGGTGGTGGCAGCGCGCGCCACGCTGATGGCAGGCTTCACCACCGAGCGGGATTTGGGCACCGAGGGCGCGGGCTATGCCGATGTCGGCCTGCGCGAGGCGATTGAGCAGGGCGTGGTGCCGGGGCCAAGGCTCATTGTTGCCACCCGCGCCATTGTCGCACGCGGGGCATATGGCCCCAAGGGGTTTGAGCCGGGCGTTGCGGTGCCGCAAGGCGCACAAGAAGCGAGCGGCCCGGATGAAATTGTGCGCGCGGTGCGCAGCCAGATTGCCGCTGGGGCCGATGTCATCAAACTTTATGGCGATTATCGCTGGCGCAGCGGCGAAGAGAGCCGCCCGACCTTTTCCGCAGCCGAGCTGCGCGCAGCAGTTGAGGCCGCGCACGATGCCGGGCGCACCGTTGCTGTCCACACCGCAACGGCTGAAGGCATGCGCCGCGCAATTGAGGCAGGGGTCGACACCATCGAACATGGCTATGGCGGCACAGCGGCGATTTTTGCGGCAATGCAGGCCAAGGGGATAGCGCTATGCCCGACGCTTGCCGCCGCAGATGCCGTGGCCCGCTACGCCGGATGGAACGGCGCAGACCCTGCGCCAGCCACGCTGGAGGCCAGCCGCGCCTCCTTCCGCCTCGCGCTCAAATACGGCGTGCCGATGTGTATGGGGGGAGATGTCGGCGTGTTTTCCCATGGCGACAATGCCCGCGAAATGGCGCTGATGGTGGCCGGCGGCATGAGCCCGGCTCAAGTGATGATTGCCGCGACATCGGGCAACGCGGCGGCCTTTCGCATCGGCAACCGGCTGGGCGCCGTCAAGGCGGGACTGCTGGCTGATCTTGTCGCGGTGACGGGAGACCCGACGCGCGATATTACCGCTGTTCGCGCCGTGAAGATGGTGATGAAAGGCGGGGTTATCCTGCACGAATAAGCTGGCGCCGCGCGCTATTTCAAGGCGGGCTGCGCTGTGCTGCGATAAGCTTCTGGCTGGCAGCCGAGCAACGGATCAAACCGCACCGACCGGCTGGCGATGAGCGGCACCCAGGCCGTTATCGTTTTTGTCGCCGGGTCATCGCTCAGGCCGATAGGCTCCATCCCCGGTTCAAAATCCTTGCGGCAACTGTCCAGGCTGCGATGCCCGATATAGCGGCACGAACACACGACCCGTGCACCATAACCGACACCCAGCTCAAGCTGCGGCTGCAACGCGCGCACATAAAGCCACAGCGCCAGCGCCGCCCCGGCGAGCACCACCAGACCAACAGGCACAACAAGGCGTCTTGCGTTCATCATTTTGAAGACTAGGCTGGCTGGGTGAAAATAAAAAGCCTTGTCGCAACAATTGCCGCTGGCCTTGGCGTGTCCGGGGTGGCGGCTGCAGCCTATATCACCACGGCTGCGACAAATGCGCTGCCAGCGCCGCCCGCCGCCTTGCCTGATCCGCTCGCGCCGCTTTTTGCCGCCAATCAGGGGGAAACGCGCGCGGCAATGCTGGTGGAAGATGGTAGAATAGTCGCCAGCCGTTATGCGCGCGGCTATTCAAACGACACTCGCTTCATCAGCTGGTCGATGGCAAAATCGGTCACCGCGATGCTGATTGGTGAACTTGTGGCCGATGGCCGGCTGTCGCTCGATGCGCCTGCACCAATTGCAGAGTGGCACAAGCCCGGCGATCCGCGCGGCGCTATTACGCTGCGGCACTTGCTGCACATGGCATCGGGCCTGAAACATATTGAGGTTGGCGAGCCGATCGAGGCATCGGACACCAATCAGGTGCTGTTCGTTGGTGGCACTGGCGCCATGGCAGCACGCGCCATTGCCCAGCCGCTAGAGGCAAAGCCGGGCGAAAAATATCGCTACAGCTCGCTTACCACCATCATCCTTTCAGAAATTATCACACGGACGCTGACGCACAGCCGCGACCCTCATGTTCGTGCCAGGGCTTACCGCGATTTTGAATATGCCCGGCTGTTCACCCCGGCGGGCATCACCACCGCCTTTCCCGAATTTGACGGGGCCGGAACGCAAATTGGCGGCTCGCTCATCCACATGTCGCTGCCCGACTATGCCCGGCTTGGCGGCCTGCTGCTTGATGGAAGGGCAGCCGATGGCACGCAGGTGGTCACGCCGGAATGGCTGGCCTTTATGAAAGCCGCCTCCCCCACCAATGCAGAATATGGCGGGCAGCTATGGCTCAACCGACCAGGCGGCGTGCGCCCGATACCAGAATTATTCCCCGGCAAAGGGCCAGAAACGCTGGTGTCGATGATCGGCCATCTTGGCCAATATGTCATGGCGTTTGAAGGGCGCGGGGCAGATGGCCAGCCACACCGCTATGTGCTCGTTCGGCTGGGCAAAACACAAGATGACGCGCTGGACCCGGTGCGCCGCCAATTGGGCGATGTGGTGGCGCGCCTGGCCCGTTAAGCGCGGGCGCCGTCAGGCAAGGCCATTGGCCTTGAAATGGGCGAGCATGCGCGCCCAGCCATCCTTGGCGTCGGCCTCATTATAGCTGCTGCGATAATCCGCGTGGAACCCGTGCGGCGCATCGGCATAAACCTGAATGCTTGACCCCTTTTTGTGCGCAGCATCAAGTGCAGCGCGCATGGCGCCAACATCGGTTTGCGGAATCCCCTGGTCGAGCGCGCCGTACAAACCCAGAACCGGCGCTTTCAGCTCGGCTGCCCGCGCGATGAGCGGCTTAAGCTGGCCATACCAGGCTACCCCGGCCTTGATATCGGCATTCACCATCGCCGAACGCCAGACAACCGCCCCGCCCCAACAAAAACCGGTAATGCCAATCTTGCCGGGCGCCGCAAAGCTTGCCTGTTTGATCCACGCCGTGGTGGCGCGCACATCGCCGTCCACCTGGTCGGGCGTTGCCTGCTGCACTATAGGGATGATCTGCTTAAAATCGCTTAGCGCGGGCAAATTCACCCCGGCGCGGTAGAAAAAATCGGGAGCAACCGCGACATAACCGAGTCTGGCCAGCCGCTTGCAAATATCCTTGATGTACGCGTGGATGCCAAAAATCTCGTTCACGACAATAATCGTCGGGTGGCGGCCGGCGCCCGCGGGCCGGGCAACATAGGCAGGCAGCGGCTTGGCCGCGCCATTGGAGATCATCACCTCGTCAATCACCAGCCCCTCATCAGGCGTGATGATGGGTTCTGCCTGGGCCGAAACGGCAGCAAGCGCATAGCCGACGAAAAACATGCTGGCCGCTGTGCGCCGCGTCAGATGCAGGTCCTGCGGTTCGGTGCCTTCCGGGCGGGTGAGCGTGACCATGAGCTGTTCCTGATTCTTGTGGTTGTCCACCAGCATCTTAGCGCCATTTTGAAACGGGAGACAATGCCGCCGTGCCGGTGGCGCCGCCGCGCCGCTTGCCTATATGTACCGACCCGGCATATGCCCTGCCCGACACTTTGATGAGAAAGCACCCAGCCGCCATGTCCGACATGTTCCGCATTACCCTGCCAGACGGTTCCGTCCGCGAGGTTGCGCCAGGAACTACGCCAGGGGATATTGCCGCCGCCATTGGCCCGGGCCTTGCCAAGGCGGCGCTTGCCGCGCGGGTGGATGGCGAACTGCGCGATCTCAACCGCGCGCTGGAAGGCGATGCCGCACTCGCACTCGTCACCACGCGGGATGAGGCCGATGCGCTTGAGCTTGCCCGCCATGATTATGCCCATGTGCTGGCTGAGGCGGTGCAAGGCCTGTTTCCGGGCACGCAGATCACCTTTGGTCCTTCCACCGACGATGGCTTTTATTATGACTTCGCGCCGGTGGACAAACCCTTTACCGATGAAGACCTGCCCGCCATTGAACAAGCGATGCGCGACATTATTGCCGCCGACAAACCGCTCAGCCGCGAGGTGTGGGAACGCGACGCGCTGATCCGTGCGTGGCGCGAGGCTGGCGAAAGTTTCAAAGCGGAATGGGCAGCCGAACTGCCCGACGGCGAAGAGCTGACGGTTTATCGCTCTGGCGCTGCCGGCCAGCCAGGCGCCTGGTTCGACATGTGCCGGGGCCCTCACCTTGTCTCGACCGGCAAGCTCGACCCGCAAGCCTTCAAGCTGATGCGCGTTTCTGGTGCCTATTGGCGTGGCGACCAGAAAAACCCACAGCTATCGCGCATTTACGGCACGGGCTGGCTCAACAAAAAACAGCTCGACCAGCATCTGACCCGGCTGGAAGAAGCAGCCAAGCGCGACCACCGCAAAATCGGCGCGGAGATGGACCTGTTCCACCTGCAAAGCGAAGCGCATGGCAGCGTGTTCTGGCACCCCAAGGGCTATCGCATTTACCGCGAACTTGAAGCTTATATGCGCCGTCAAATCGACGGCGCGGGCTATCAGGAAGTAAAGACGCCGCAAATCATGGATGCGGCGCAATGGGAGCAATCTGGCCATTGGGGCAAATACCGCGAGAACATGTTCGTCATCCCCGATGAGGTGCCCAATACCGAAGATGAAGGCGCGGTAATTTCAGGAAACGCCGAGTGGATGGCGCTTAAACCCATGAACTGCCCTGCGCATGTGCTCATCTTCCGCCAGGGCATCAAATCTTATCGAGATCTGCCACTGCGCATGGCTGAAATGGGCTGCTGCCACCGGAACGAGCCTCACGGCGCACTCCACGGCATCATGCGGGTGCGCCAGTTCACCCAGGATGACGGCCACATCTTTTGCCGCGAAGACCAGATTGTCGACGAGGTACAGCGTTTTTGCGACCTGCTCGACCGGGTGTACAAGGACTTGGGTTTTGATCATTATGCGATCAAACTCGCGCTGCGCCCCGACAAGCGTTTTGGCTCCGACGAGATGTGGGACAAGGCCGAAAGCGAACTGCGCGACGCGGTGACGCGTTCAGGCCGGGCAACGGTGGAATATGGCTGGGAAGAGTTACCGGGTGAGGGCGCCTTTTATGCCCCCAAGCTGGAATTTCACCTGACCGACGCCATTGGCCGCACATGGCAATGCGGCACTATCCAGTCTGACCGGGTGCTGCCCGAACGGCTTGATGCGACTTATGTGGGCGAGGACGGCGCGCGCCACCGCCCCGTCATGCTCCACCGCGCGATTCTGGGCACCTATGAACGTTTTATCGGCATATTGATCGAGCACCATGCCGGGCGCTTCCCGCTATGGCTTGCGCCTGTGCAAGTGGTGGTGGCAACCATCGTGTCCGACGCGGATGGCTATGCAAACCAGGTTGCCGCGCGGCTCTCAGCCGCAGGGCTGCGGGTGGAAACCGACCTGCGCAACGAAAAAATCAACTATAAGGTGCGCGAGCATTCGCTCGCCAAGGTGCCCAACCTGCTCGTTGTCGGCAAGCGCGAGGCGGAAGAAGGCACGGTCGCGCTGCGTCCGCTTGGCGCGGGCGCGCAACAAGAGGTGTTGCCGCTCGACGATGTCGTTGCCCGCCTTGTTGCCGCCGCGCGCGCGCCTGACAGGGCACAGGATTGATCAGACCAGCCGCGCAGATACGCTCGCTACTATCGCAAGCGCAAATTCTGCGCTATTCATGCAGCAACGCTGAACATCAGCACCCACAATGGAGATAGAGTTATACGTCCTCCCATGACCCGGCGCCCGCTTGCGCCCCCGCCGACCAATGGCCCGCGGTTCAACGAATTTATCCAGTCGCCCAAGGTTCGCGTGATCGACGAAAATGGCGAAAATCTGGGCGTTATGTACACGCGCGAGGCAATGGAACAGGCCGCAGCTGTTGGTCTTGATTTGGTTGAGGTATCACCAAACGCCGATCCGCCCGTCGCCAAGTTCCTCGATGTCGGCAAATTCAAATACGAAGCGCAGAAAAAAGCCAATGCCGCGCGCAAGAGCCAAAAGACGCAGGAGATCAAAGAGATCAAAATGCGGCCCAACATCGACGATCATGATTATGATACAAAGATGAAGAAGATCATTGAGTTTATCGATGAGGGCGACAAGGTGAAGGTGACGCTGCGCTTTCGTGGTCGCGAGCTGAGCCATGGCCAGCTTGGCATGATCTTGCTCCAGCGCGTGCAGGCCGATACCGCCGACACCGCCAAGGTTGAGGCCTATCCTCGCATGGAGGGTCGGCAAATGCTCATGGTGCTCGCGCCAAAATAATCAGGCGCTTTTTTTGAAGGCGGGCGCCGGTGTCGGCTTCTCCAGGCCAACCGGCTCCCCACGACGCTTTCTGGGAAATTACAAGGCCATGGCCATGGCCGCAGCCGGCGCGCGGCGACCGCTGGTCCGCGAAATCATCCTCGCCCCAGAATGCTTGGGAGTTTAGGGTCAATGTACGCGACGATCTGACTGGAATTCCTAGCATATCCCTCAAACGCAAAAGACCCGCCAATGGGGCGGGCCAATTACCAGTTGAGATGGTTGCAAGGATCTATGGCCCGGTATTTCCTTATGATTGTGGTTTAGCGCCCGCTGCTATGGAGGCGATGTTGGTTGCAACGTCAGTTACCATCGACTTTGGCGGGCCTACTACTGTCGTTTGATACGGTTCAATCGGCTAGCTGCCCATCCTTTGCGCTCGCGTTGCAAGACCGCACGCCCGGCGCCCAAAACGCAGACAAGCCAGTTGCTTATCGACACAGGCCGAAATTGTCGCTTAAAAATTCAGAATAGAAATTTACGCACAGCCGAATCATTCGCGAGACATCTGTTGAGGAGAGATCGTCATCCACAAGGTATTCGCGCATTCCCTTACTTTTAAGTCGGAGGAAGAGTGGGAACCGCTTGCCGATCATCTGGCTTTGGTAGGGGAAATGGGCGCACGATTTGCTGGTCGCTTCGGGGCGGACGCCTTGGGGAATGTGGCAGGGCGACTGCATGATATTGGCAAAATGTCGCCAGTGTTTCAGGCGTATATAAAGGGCAATGGTGCACTCAAAGGGCCAGATCATGCAACGGCAGGCGCGCGCGAGGCCGACAGGCTTTATGGGCCGCAACTGGGCCGCATCCTAGCTTATTGCGTTGCTGGGCACCATGCCGGCCTCGCCGATGGCGGAAGCGAGCAAGAGCCTGGCACGCTCCTGCACCGATTACGGACCAAGTCGATTGAACCTTATGATGGATGGCAAGCCCATGCGGGCGCGCTTCCGGAAAAAGCTTTGATTGGAATCCCTGCGCCGCTGAGATCAAAGGGCAAGCACCCAGGATTTGAACGGGCCTTCTTCGTCCGAATGCTCTTTTCCGCGCTCGTAGACGCAGACTTTCTGGCAACCGAGCAGTTCCACGCCTTGGCCAAACCCGGTGGCGAACAGGTCAGGCGCGGCTTCATCAACAGTATGGAAACGCTACTGGGCCGGCTGAATACAGAACTTGCTGGCAAAGCCAGCAGCGCTACTGCCGTAAACCGCCTGCGCGGTAACATCCTTGCCCATGTCCGCGCGCAGGCCAGCCAAGCTCCGGGCCTATTTTCGCTAACCGTGCCCACAGGCGGGGGCAAGACGCTAACCAGCCTAGCATTCGCGCTTGAGCACGCGATTGCGCACGGATTGGACCGGATTGTCTATGTTATCCCCTACACCTCGATCATCGAACAAACGGCGCAGGTATTTCGCGACGCCTTGGGGGAAGACGGCGACGTACTGGAACATCACAGCGCCGTTGAATGGGATCCAAAGGGCGGCGAACAGTCTGACGATGAAGGCCGCGAAGGCCTGAAAAAGCTGCGCCGCGATGCCGAAAACTGGGATGCACGGATCATCGTGACAACCTCGGTGCAATTCTTCGAAAGCTTGTTTGCTGCCCGGACATCGGCCTGCCGCAAGCTGCATAATCTGGCAAAAAGTGTCATCATTTTGGATGAGGCGCAAACCCTGCCACTGCCGCTGCTGCGCCCTTGCATGGCCGCAATCGAGACGCTGGCGGCAGGCTATGGGGCAAGCGTTGTGCTTTGTACAGCCACTCAGCCTGCGCTTTCCAAACAGGACGGATTTACCAAGGGCCTGGAAAATGTCCGCGAGATCGCCCCCGATCCGCAGCATCTGGATACGCAATTGAAACGGGTGCGGGTAGAAATCTCGCCGGAACCGATAAGCGATGATGCGCTCGCTGCAGAATTGCGTGCACAAGATCAAGTGCTATGCATCGTCAATAGCCGCGCCCATGCCCGTGATCTGTTTAACCAGATCAGGGATATGCCGGGAGCTCGGCATTTAACGACGTTGATGTGCCCACTCCACCGGCGTGCCGCGCTTGCGGAGATCAGGCAGGATTTGAAAGATAAAAAACCTGTCCGCCTGATTGCCACTTCGTTGATAGAGGCTGGGGTGGATGTTGATTTCCCCACCGTCTGGCGCGCCATAGCTGGGTTGGACAGCATCGCGCAGGCGGCAGGGCGGTGCAATCGAGAAGGATTGCTGACCGAGGGTATAGTCCGTATTTTCTCCCCTGATGACGTGGAAGGACGCAAAGCGTCGCCTGCAATAAAGCAATTTGCCGCGGCAACGCGCGAAGTGCTGCGACTGCATGATGGCGATCCGCTGGGACTGGCGGCGATCAAAGCCTATTTCTCGCTGGTCTATTGGTCAAAGGGGCCGCAGCAACTCGATGCAGCTATGCTGGGCGAAAAACCCAATCAAACACAAGGTATCATGAATGCCATCGAGGAAACTGCGGCCGCGCTCAATTTTCCTTTCGCGCAGATCGCCCAAGCATTCCGGTTTATCAAAGATACGATGCAGCCGGTGATCGTGCCGTATAGCGCTACAGGCGAGCATGAATCGGTTGGAAAGCTAGTTGACAGCTTAAATTTTGTGGAACGCCCCGGCGCTATTGCCCGCAAACTGGCGCTCTATTCCGTACCAGTTCCGAAAAATAAATGCGTTGATCTTATCATATCTGGCGCAGCCAGTTATGTGAATTTCGAAAAATTTGGCGATCAGTTTGTTTTATTGGAAAATAGAGATATTTATTCTATCCAATCTGGCTTAGATTGGAGCGATCCAACATTAAGAACATCTATTGCATTTTGAACCGAAATGCCGCAACGTCGAAATTGTTATTGGTAGTTGCCAGAGCACGCCTACGCTACCAATCATCGATACAACAAATGGAATGTGGCGATGAGATTTATCTTTGGGATTGTTGAGAAAGTGGGTCACTCCAGAAAGTTATTGCAATTCGCTTGCGAGTTTATCAGCCAGACAAGGCCAGATGATTTGGCACGTAGATTGAAATATTGTATCAGTAAATACGATAGTAGCTCTCTTTTCTCGATTCAAGGGTCAAAGGCACGGATGCTCCCTCTGTCCAAGGGCAAATAAAATGCCCATAAAACTTCACATCTGGGGCGACCATGCCTGCTGGACTCGCCCGGAGATGAAGGTCGAGCGGGTTTCTTATGATGTGATAACTCCATCCGCAGCGCGCGGCGTGCTGGAGGCGATCCACTGGAAGCCCGCGATCTTGTGGGTGGTGGATGCGATTCACGTTCTTAACCCGATTCGCTTTACCTCGATCCGTCGTAACGAAGTGGGCGCAAAAATTCCTGCAGGTTCAGTCAAATCGGCAATGAACCGGGGAGATACCGATGGGCTTGGGCTGGCGGTGGATGATAATCGTCAGCAGCGCGCGGCCACTGTGCTGGTGAAGCCCGCCTATGTGATCGAAGCCCATTTTGAACTGACGGCACAGGCTGGAGCAGGCGATACGGCTGCAAAGCATATCGCCATGTTCAATCGACGCGCGGCCGCGGGGCAATGCTACCACAGGCCCTATCTTGGCACCCGCGAATTCGCCGCGCATTTTGAACTGGTGGAGGGAGAATTGCCCGCCAGCGCCTTATCAGCCGATCAGCGCAACCGCGACCTCGGCTGGATGCTTCATGACATCGATCACGCCAACGATCACACGCCGAACTTCTTTCGCGCAACTCTGGTTGACGGCGTCATAGCCGTGCCGCCCCTGGGCAGCAGGGATGTTATTGCATGACGATCCTTCAGGCGCTGAATGGATATTATCACCGCATGGCTGCGCGGGGAGAGGCCGAACCAGCCGGCTACTCCCGCGAAAAAATCAGCTATGCTGTTTTGTTAGCAATCGATGGCGCGGTGGTAGCGGTCGCTGATATTCGGGACACGACGAACAAGAAGCCCTTGCCCATTATGATGAATGTGCCTGCCGCCATAAAGCGGGCCAGCGGCATTGCTCCCAATAGATTGTGGGACAAAACAGCGTATGTGCTGGGTGTAACGGCTGGCGACAACAAACGCACGGATCGGGAGCACGAAGCCTTCAAGGTTGCCCATGCATCATTGCTTGCCGATACGCAGGATGAGGGGTTGGTCGCGTTGCGGCGATTTCTCGAAAACTGGACGCCAACGCAATTCGAGGACAACCCGCATTTTACTGACGAGATGAAGGACGCCAATTTTGTCTTCCGCATGGACGGTGCGCGGGAATATATTCATGATCGTCCCGCCGCCAGCGCGCTGATAACAGCGGCACCGGACGGAACAGGGGATGATTTGTGCCTTGTTACCGGAGAACGCGGTTCGGCCGCGCGGCTGCATCCATCGATAAAGGGGGTGTGGGGCGCGCAAACGGCAGGCGCCAGCCTCGTCTCATTTAACCTCGATGCATCGACGTCTTACGGCAAGGAACAAGGCGCTAATGCCCCGGTTTCCGACACGGCTGCCGCGCGCTACGGCGCGGCACTGAACCGGTTGCTTGACAAGGGCAGCCGCAATCGCATTCAGATTGGCGACACCACCACGGTATTCTGGGCCGATGCCATCGGAGCAGGCGGCGCAGACGCAGCCGATGCCGCGGACGAATGGGCCGCCCTGTCATTCGATCCACCCACCGATTCAGCAGAAACGCGAGCTGTTAGAGATCAGCTTATTGAGGTGGCAAAGGGCCGCCCTGTTTGCGAAATCAATGCCAAGCTCAATCCCGGCACCCGCTTCTACATCCTCGGTCTTGCGCCCAATGCCGCCCGCCTCTCGGTGCGCTTCTGGTACGATGGAACTTTTGGTGATCTGGAACAACGCATCCGCGAACATTGGCAGGATATGGAGATTATGCCGCCGCCCAAGGTCTGGCCGCCATCCGCCTGGCACCTTCTGATCGAAACCGCCGCGCAGCATAAATCCGAGAACATTCCACCGCTGCTGGGTGGAGAACTGATGCGAGCGATTTTGAACGGTACGCGCTATCCGCGCAGCCTGATGTCGGCAATCCTGATGCGTATTCGCGCCGAACAGGGCGAAGTAAGCGCCATGCGTGCGGCCATTCTACGCGGCATTCTTGCCCGCGACTGCAGACTTTCTCCCAATAAACAAAAGGAGGTGCCCGTGGCGCTCGATGAACAGGACACAAACACCGCTTATCGGCTTGGGCGCTGGTTTGCGGAGTTGGAGGCTATTCAGCAACGGGCCCTGCCGGGGCTGAACGCCACGATCCGGGACCGGTTCTATGGCTCGGCATCATCGGCTCCTGCGCGAACTTTTCCAGTGCTGATCCGCAACGCGATGAACCACCTTGCTTCGTTGCGCAAAGACGGGAAGGCAGGTGGCCACGAAAAGCGGCTGGAGGCGATTATTGCCGGTGTAGACCATGGCCTGCCCCGCTCTCTCCAGATCGAAGATCAGGCGCGCTTTGCCATCGGCTATTACCACCAGCGCGCCGATCGTTTCACCAAAACATCAGACACCAACGAGGCCGCCCCAGGCGAGGAGACCATGTCATGACCAGCCAACCCATCGCCAATCGCTATGATTTTGTATTTTTTTTCGACATCACCAATGGCAACCCGAACGGTGACCCCGATGCCGGCAACTTACCGCGCGTTGACCCCGAAACCAATCAGGGACTGGTGACAGATGTTTGCCTGAAGCGCAAAGTTCGCAATTATGTCGCCCTCGCCAGAGATCAGGTGCCGGGGCATGAGATCTATGTCGGGGAACGCGCTATCCTGAACCTCCAAAACAAGAAGGCATGGGATGCAATTCTGCCCGAAGTGACCAAGGTCGATGACCTAAAAAAACTTCCCAAAAATGAAGCCAAGGCTCGCGAACTGACCGCATGGATGTGTGCCAATTTTTTCGATGTGCGCAGCTTTGGCGCGGTGATGAGTACCGGGGTCAATTGTGGCCAGGTGCGCGGACCAGTCCAGTTCACCTTTGCTCGATCGCTGGAACCAGTCATGCCATTGGAAATTTCGATTACCCGCATGGCCGCAACAACGGAAAAGGACGCCGAAGAAAAGGGAGACATTCGCACCATGGGCCGCAAGCATATTATCCCATATGGCCTCTACCGCGCCCATGGCTTTATCTCTGCTCCGCTCGCCCAGGGAAGCAAGGGCACTGGTTTTTCGGAGGACGACCTGGCGCTGTTGTGGGAAGCGCTGGGTAATATGTTCGACCATGATCGCTCGGCTGCGCGCGGCGAAATGTCCAAACGCCGCCTGATTGTGTTCAAACATGAAAACCCTATGGGCAACGCCCCCGCCCACAAACTGTTCGACCGGGTGACCGCACATCGGGTTTATGGCGGAGAAACTTTGCCCGTCGGCGACCAGCGGACGCACAACTACCCGCCTGCCCGCGCATTCAGCGACTACGCAATCGAGGTGGACAGCGCCAACCTGCCGCCAGGGGTGGAAATGCTCGATCTTTAGGGCGCGCCATGCGCGCCATCGCTCCGCCCGATGCCACTGCCGAAAATCTGCTGCTGCCGATCTCTGCGCTCCAGCACTATCTCTTTTGCCCGCGTCAATGCGCGCTCATCCACGTTGAGCGATTGTGGGCGGAAAATGCGGCGACAGCGGAGGGGCGCATCCTGCATGAAAAGGCAGATAGCGGAAAAACGGACCGACGCGGCGGGCTGCAAACGCTGCGCGCAGTCCAATTGCGATCTTTCACACTGGGGGTCGCCGGGGTGGCCGATGTCGTGGAGAAGCGTGGCAATGCGCTGGTTCCGGTCGAATATAAGCGCGGCAAGCCCAAGGCGCACCGCGCAGACGAGGTACAACTATGCGCGCAGGCGCTTTGCCTTGAAGAAATGTTCGCAGCGCACGTGCCAGAAGGCGTGTTGTTCTATGGCGCTGTAAGGCGGCGGCACCCCGTGGCAATCGATGCGGACCTTCGTGCGCTTACCGTGCAAGTCGCGCGGGACGCTCGCAATATCGTGCGCGCTGGATACACTCCGCCGCCAGTGTGGGCCGCCAAGCTGTGCGGCACCTGTTCACTGGCAGAACTGTGCCGCCCCAGGTGCATGATGAACCCGCCAGACGTGTCCAAATGGCTGGCTCGGATGATAGAAAGCTGAGCCGCCAATGCGCCGTCACCTCAACACGATCTATGTAACATCGGAGGGCGCGTATTGCCGCAAGGATGGCGCCAACATCGTGGTCGAGGTAGATAAGCAGGAACGGGGCCGGGCGCCGATTCATATTATCGGCGGGTTGGTCTGCCTGGGCCGCGCATCTGTTTCGCCTTCGTTGATGAACGCTTGTGCAGAAGCAGGCGTCACCATTTCGTTCCTCACCGAACATGGCCGTTTTCTAGCCCGTGTTGAAGGCCCGCGCAGCGGCAATGTTCTGGTCCGCCGCACGCAACACCGAACGGCTGATGACCCCGCAAAATCCCTTGTCATTGCAAAGGGCATTGTCGCTGCGAAGTTGGCCAACCAGCGAACCGTCATGCGGCGGGCGCTGCGCGATCACGGTGAAGCAGGTGCGCTTGCCGATGCCGAAATACGGATGACGCACGTTGCCCGCCGCGCCCTGGCTGCTACCGATATAGATATTTTGCGCGGATGTGAGGGCGAAGGCGCGGCGCTCTATTTCGGAGCGTTTGATGCGATGATCCGCCATGACGATCCAAAATTTGCCTTTCAGGGCCGTTCGCGCAGGCCACCGCTGGATCGTGCCAATGCCATTTTATCATTTCTTTACGCCGTGTTGGGCAATGATTGCCGAGGCGCACTGGAAGGTGTCGGCCTTGATCCGGCAATTGGCTTTCTTCATGCAGATCGTCCCGGCCGGATGAGCCTGGCGCTCGATCTGATGGAGGAGATGCGGCCAGTTCTGGCAGATCGTCTTACGCTCAGTCTCATCAATCGTCGCCAATTGGCGGTATCCGATTTTGAAGAAAGCGAAACCGGCGCAGTGTTGCTCAACGAGTCCGGGCGCAAAACGGTGCTGGCGGCTTTTTCAGAGCGCAAGCGCCAAACTTTGCGCCATCCGTTTTTGGGGGAGGATATGCCGCTTGGCCTGGTGGCACATGTACAAGCGCAAATGCTCGCACGACACCTGCGTGGAGATATGGACGGGTATCCGGGATTTATATGGAAATAGGGGCAATGCGCCGTGCTGATCTTGATCACCTATGACGTAAAAACCGACGACAGCGCCGGAAGAAGGCGGCTGCGCCGTGTCGCGCGAGCTTGCCTCGATTTTGGTCAGCGTGTGCAATTTTCAGTATTTGAATGTGAAGTCGATCCCGCCCAATGGACCGCCCTACGCGCGCGATTAATTGAGGAAATCGATACGGATTGTGATTCGCTGCGTTTTTATCGGCTGGGAGCCGATGGGCGGAGGCGGATTGAACATGTCGGCGGTAAAGCTTGCCTCGACCTTCAGGGGCCTTTGTTATTCTAGCCTGCGAACCGTAAACGAGCAGCTTTTCTCCAGAACATTCGCACACAGCATAATAGATTGAATCTACAAAGATAAATGATTTTTGCCCTTGTTCTCACTGCCGTTTTTGCCGAATTGCATGCCGGTTCGCGCAAAGCACAAGCTTTCCGGTTCTTTCTCATTGTGTTACCCCATAGGGCGTCGCCCCCTCACGGGGGCGTGGATTGAAACGCCAACCGGCACGCCATGCGCGCCATCACACCCCGTCGCCCCCTCACGGGGGCGTGGATTGAAACGCCCCGGCGAGCAAAAACAAAAAACCCGCAGTTGTCGCCCCCTCACGGGGGCGTGGATTGAAACATGATCGATCCGATTAGGGGGTTCGAGCCGACCTGTCGCCCCCTCACGGGGGCGTGGATTGAAACTGCAAGCCGCGATCCTGATGAACATGGAAGGCGAGTCGCCCCCTCACGGGGGCGTGGATTGAAACTCACGGATACGCCTTCCAACTAAGTTGGAAATGAGGTCGCCCCCTCACGGGGGCGTGGATTGAAACGATAGGCGCGAATGTTGAAAACGTGGTTGTCACCGTCGCCCCCTCACGGGGGCGTGGATTGAAACCCGAACATGACGATCCGCGCCGCGCCAGAATATAGTCGCCCCCTCACGGGGGCGTGGATTGAAACGTCGCATGATTGGCGCGCCCACGTGATCGACCGGGGTCGCCCCCTCACGGGGGCGTGGATTGAAACGAGGATGCGATATTTGAGCAGCTCGGTCGCGGCGGTCGCCCCCTCACGGGGGCGTGGATTGAAACGTCGCACGAATCCGGCAGCGTGTCGATCGACGACGTCGCCCCCTCACGGGGGCGTGGATTGAAACGCCCAGATCTACAGCCGTTTGTCGTTGCGTATCGGTCGCCCCCTCACGGGGGCGTGGATTGAAACTTGCGTACGACATATACCAGGCCGTGCGCAACGGTCGCCCCCTCACGGGGGCGTGGATTGAAACTGTGCGAGATGCTGCGCCTCATCGACGATCAGCAGCGTCGCCCCCTCACGGGGGCGTGGATTGAAACGCCGATGGAGGGCACGGATGTGGCGCGCAACCTTGTCGCCCCCTCACGGGGGCGTGGATTGAAACAGGCCGTTGCTAGTCTTCGACATCCTGACGCCGGAGGACGACGGGTTGAAGATCGACGTGCGCAGCGATCTGGCTGGAATCCTTGCTATTTCGCTAAACAGCAAAAGACCCGCCGGAGGGGCGGGCCGATCACAAGTTGAGATGGTTGCGGGGACAGGATTTGAACCTGTGACCTTCAGGTTATGAGCCTGACGAGCTACCGGGCTGCTCCACCCCGCGTCACCAAGAGGCTGGCGGACAACCCGTTCCAGCCCGAACTTACCCGCGCAAAAGACGCAAACGCCCCCGACAATGCGGGGGCGCCAGCGGCCCTCGCGGGCTAATATGTAAATGGGTTCCAACAAAAACACGCAATTTCTACAGCACCAGCTACAATGCCTGGCGACGACCTACTCTTCCACTGCTTAGGCAGTAGTACCATCGGCGCTGTTAGGTTTCACGGCCGAGTTCGGGATGGGATCGGGTGGTTCACTGACGCTATGGCCACCAGGCAATGAAGCCGGTGCTATAGAAAAAACGAGTTCTTTAAGATCGTGCACTCTTGCGCCGACGGACGTGCGCAAAAAATTATCAGGCGTTACGATGATCATCCAACCTATCACCAACACTACCGGCAAAGCCGACACTGTCATTGATGGCGGGACTCTCAAGCGCGAATAGAGCAATTAGTATCGGTTAGCTCCATGGATTACTCCACTTCCACATCCGATCTATCAAGGTCATGGTCTCTGACCGCTCTATGAAATCTTATCTCGAGGGAGGCTTCCCGCTTAGATGCTTTCAGCGGTTATCCCGTCCATACATAGCTACCCTGCTGCGCTTCTGGCGAAACGACAGGTACACCAGAGGTATGTTCAACCCGGTCCTCTCGTACTAGGGTCAACTCCTCTCAAATTTCGACGCCCACGGCAGATAGGGACCAAACTGTCTCGCGACGTTCTGAACCCAGCTCACG